>CAWBVA010000013.1:0-475091 GCA_963792125.1 uncultured Methanocellaceae archaeon | reverse complement strand
GGTATCAGTCTCTTCGTCCTCTTCATGTACTGGGTATAATTGTCGCCGAGTTCTGATACCAGGAACTTTTCCTCGATATGTATACGGTATCCGAAAGCTAAGCCATTCATTACTAATAATACGAGGATTCCGCCCCATGAACCTAGCGCTAATCCTATTCCAATAATGATAATGAACAGTCCCAAATATGATGGATGGCGAATGAATCGATATGGGCCGTAATCCACTACCTTCTGGTTCTTTTGCACACTTACTGTCAAAGTGAAGAAACGTCCGAGAACAAAAATAGCCCATTGCCGCACAAGAATGCCAATAACCATTAGAAAGATGCCGGGATAGAAGAACCAGTCTGGCAGCATGGCTATGTTTTTTACAGCGAGCATGATTGCAATTAAAACTGAAACGTACATCAGCACACGTATTAATAAGGCTGAACCATTATCTTTTTTCTTTATATCCCCACCACTACGTCGTAGCATTGGGAGGATACCGCCGCCTATAGCCTCAGACAAAATCCAGAGCAAAGCTACTGACGAGAATAGAGTTGCTTCAAAGCTTGCAGGAAATAAAGGCATAATTAGCATTCATCGTGTTATCATAGAATAAATGGCTTTAGGATGGTATCATTAAGGCATATCTAATCCCCGGCTAAGTCGCCTGAACCTTTTCAGCCCCCGACTTTTTACAATCGTTTTATTACCCTTCAGCCCCCGCAGACTTTACAGAACCTGGGATAAACGCTATCAGTAACAATTCATGGGGCCTGTAGAGTAGATGCTTTCACCGCAACTGCTGAAGACTTGACGGGCACAGAAAGGCTAAATAACATATGCATTTATGTGTCTTGTTATGGGTGTGCCGGTGGACATGGAGGTTAATAAGCCAGGTGCCGGAGTCAAGGCCGTGTCGAAGATTGCCTCGGCGTCCAGGGTTTATTTTTTGGATAACCTCAAAGTGTTCCTTACCGCCCTGGTCGTGTTCCATCATGCAGCCCAGCCCTATGGCCCGGGTGGAGGCTGGTGGATAGCTTCGGAACCCTATAGTATTATCGACTATGTCGTTCTCGGCATCTTCATGGCCGTGAACGCGTCCTTCTTCATGGGCTTGTTCTTAATGATTTCGGCATACTTCGTGCCGTCATCATTAGAGAGAAAAGGCGCCGCCAGGTTCGTGAAAGATAGATTAGTAAAGCTGGGCGTGCCGATACTGATATTCATGTTCGCTGTCTTCCCGGTGATGGGCTATCTACTAAAAGGCCAGCCCGACATTAGCCTTGGACACCTGTGGTTCCTCGAAGTGCTGCTGGTATTCTCGGCGGTATACGCTGCCTGCTGGCTGGTAAAAAGGCCTTCTTCGAAGGCAAAGCGAACCTTCCCGGGTACTGCGGCCATCGTGGCCTTCACCGTGGCCATGGCCCTCGTATCTTTTGTCGTGAGGATAGGGGCGCCGGAGAACCAATGGGTGCCACTCGGTCTGTTCGAGCCTTTCCATATTACCCAGTACGTTATGCTCTTTGCCGCAGGTATTATAGCATACAGGGAAGGATGGATTGACGCAATTCCTAAAGCCGCAGCAAAGTTATGGTCGAGGGTTGCAATTCTAATGGTAATATTGTTACTGGTCGTTGGCGCAGTGACTAACAGTGAGGAATTTTCCGGGGGCTTAACGCTCGCGTCCCTTCTCGGCTCGTTCTGGGAAGCTTTCATGTGCGTGAGCATGTGCATCGCTTTGCTAGCATTCTTCAAGAACAGGTTCAACTCTCAAAGCCCTATTGCGAAGGCGCTGGCGAATAATTCATTCACAGTCTATCTGATACACCTTCCGATAGTCATCTTCTTACAGTATTTGCTGATTGGAGTATCGATAGACTCGCTCATCAAGTTCGTCATCGTTGGAGCCCTGGGCGTCATACTGTCGTTCGCCATCAGCCACTATGTGATAAGGCGGCTACCATATGCAAAGTATATACCAGGGTAATAGCTAAATGTGCAGCGCGTAACAGCCCAGCCCCCTTTCCACAATCGCCCAGCACTGGCGTCGCGCTGCATGCCCGACCCGGGATTGTTTCGCGCCGAGGGGGTGCCATCCAAGATTTCTGCATTTTAGCCCTTGCCGTAAATTTTTCTTTTGCGACATAATGGAATATTGCTGTTAAATTGAACTGATAACTCAATGAAATATTAAAAAATGTTTATTGCCGACGATCACCACTATTTCTTTTTTATCACTTCATCGTAAGGATAGGTCCGGTCACAGGTGACACTCTCGCCCGGGCAGGTCACGATATCATGGCCTGACTACCCCAAATATAAATATATCCAGTCGCTTATTCCTGAATATCTTGCCGAAGAAGCGCGCCATATTCGCCCTGTGCATAATACTTGTCGCTTTATCGCTTAGCGGATGCCTCGGAGCTCAAATTTTTCCTTCTGCTACGCCTGCATCACCATCCCCGCCGACAGTTACTGCGACTCCGAAGCCTTACCCGCCTGTCGAAAAGCCGTATTACGATATGGACGTCGACTTCAGGTTCGAACAGGTTGATGCAAATACTCTGTCCATAACAAACGCAGGCGGATCAGATGTCTCGTCTCTGCTGGAGATATGGGTCAATTCCGGCAATCGCTATCTGACACCAGTTTCCGGCAAGCTGACCTCGCAGGTTGGCTCATCGGCTTATTATTCGATTAAAACAGGCAGTACTATTACCCTTTATGGCGAGTTCCCCGATTGTAACTCCGTGTTGTATACCGGTTCCACAACTACACCGACTACTACACCGACCACGATGCCGACAACTACGGCGACACAGAGCCCGTTGTATTATCCCTCGCCTGCAGCAACCCAGACACCCGTGCAATCTGGCGATTACTATACACGTACATATAAGTGGTCGTTTGAAAATCATCAGTATACCTGGGCGTTGACTATCTCGAAGGATTCCTATGATTTTTACCAGAGCAGGCCGCACAACCGGCAGTCCAATTATGCGATGTATGCCATGTCCGACTACGACCGGACGTACCTCCGGGGCCTGGTAGACAAGCTGAATGAAGCCTCGGAACGGGACGGGTTTTCGGAGTATGACTCGGTAAAGATGGTAATAGCATTCGTGCAATCATTACCTTATACCTCCGATAGCGTGACGACCGGATATGACGAGTATCCGCGTTATCCCATTGAAACCCTGGTAGACGACGGCGGAGATTGCGAGGACACATCCATACTGACCGCCGCGCTCCTTAATGAAATGGGCTACGGTGTCGTCCTCCTCAGTCCCCCTGGCCACATGGCGGTCGGCATAAAAGGCGGCGACAATGTCTATGGTACCTACTGGACGTACGAGGGGTCGAAATATTTCTACGTCGAGACAACCGGCGAAGGCTATGACATCGGGCAAATTCCCCCTGAATACGCGCAGACCACGGCTAAAATCTATCCGATGCAACAGCTCCCATATTTTGATATCAGCTTTACGACTACTTACGATTCTTCGGACTTCAATTATGTTTACTATAAGGTCCATTGCGACATCAGCAACATCGGTACCGGCGTTGCGGAAAACGTTAACGTCTATATGGCAGCCATGGCTCTGACTCAAGGCACTGATAAGGTCTGGCCCCCTGATCATACCATTGCGATAGGCGATATCCGCGAAGGCGGGACCGCCTGGGCCGAAGCCATAATTCGAGTTCCTCGCGGAGAAACGTCGCAGATCGAATGCATCGTCTACGGTGATAATTTCGCCTCCGAGGTCGCCAAGACCATGACGTTCGATACATAGGTGTTTTTATTCATGCCAGAATCGGAAACGCCACCGTTCCTTGAGGTTACGGAGTGCCCGGAGACTAAGGAGACGAGGTAATGGAGTTCGGGGATCACATTAGTCCTCCTGCTGTCTAAAAAATCTCGCCTCCTTTGTCTCCCTTACCTCTTCTCCTTAGTCTCCGGGCACTCCTTAACCTCCTGGATCCCGGTGCCACCCAGGGGCTATGTCGCACTGGGGTGTGTCGCCGTCCAGGGGCATAGTAAGCCGGTCCTCCCGGGATTCCGGTGTGTTAACAAGAGCTATTGTATGAAAGGCAAGGTAGGCGATTGGATCTGGGACGATTCGGGCGGCAACGCACGTGAGGACGTTTTGAGTTTTGCTGTTCATGCTCTTGTATGTACCGACTGACTGGTCAGTCAGCCGTTTCAGCAGCCGGGTCAGGAATCACGAGAAACTAATTATTCCATCAATATCAGATCGCCGTACTGTACATGAAACAGCGGAAAGAGCTTCTCGAAATCTATGACACCCTCCTCGCTCACTTCGGACACCGTGGCTGGTGGCCTGCCGCGGAAGGGCCGTTCGAGGTCGTCATCGGCGCCATCCTTACCCAGAACGTCGCCTGGCGCAACGCGAAGAAGGCCGTCGACAGCCTGAAAGCCGCCGGCCTGATGGACCCGGAAAAGCTATACGCTGCCCGGACCGAGGACATCGCCCCGCTGATCAGGTCGTCGCGGTTCTATAACATGAAGGCAGTCAAGATCAAAAATTTCATGCAGTTCTTCAAGGACGAGTACAACCTTGACATGGCTGCCATGTCCCGGGAAGAGCCCGGCGTGCTGCGGAAGAAGCTACTGGGCGTGAAGGGCCTGGGAAAAGAGACGGTCGACTCCATCCTGTGCTATGCCTGCGACAAGCCGGTGTTCGTCGTGGATACATACACGAAGAGGATTTTCGTCAGGTACGGCCTGGTCGGCCCGGACGACAAGTACGATGACATCCAGGTCTTCTTCACGAAGAACCTGCCCGAAGACGTTGCTTTATACAACGACTTCCACGCGCAGATCGTACATCTCGGAAACGCAGTCTGCAAGACGGTCCCTGACTGCGGGGCATGCCCGGTAAAAAAGGCATGTCCCCGATACCGGTGCCAGGCGCTCGACTGGCCGTGATGTCATTTTTGCTTAAGTCTTTATCTTCACAAATTTTAAAAATTAAAAGAAATCTTTTAAAAATTAAAATGTATCTTTTAATTTTTAAAAAGCATTTTATAGGAGGACTAACAGATAAGATATCGTTTGTTATGGTCAGTAAATCTACAAACGATATAGACCTGATTAATATCGTTGCTTCAAACGGCTGTATCCAGTTACTTGAACCATTCCTGTACAAGCCGGGGATAGAGATGTACCAGTCTGAGGTTATCAAAAAAACAGGCGTACCACTAAACAAAGCGCTCAAACTGCTTAATTTTTTAACCGGCCATGGCATATTGATCGAGACGGAAAAAGCAGGCAGCAGGTTTTACCGCGTGGAAGAAGGGAACCCGGTACTGAAGCAACTGAAGATACTTATAACCGTATCGGGGCTTTTCGATTTAACCCGGGGCTTTGCCGATAAAAACGTAGAAATTTTTGTATTCGGCTCTGCTGCAAAAGGCGAAGACACGGAAAACAGCGATATCGATCTTTTGATCCTGGCTGATACCGATAAGAAGACGGTTAACGATCTGATAAACCATTTAAAAAACAACCTGGAACGGGAAGTCAGTCCTGTTGTCTATACCCATACAGGGTATGCCAATTTATACAATAAAGAGAAAGCTTTCTACGAGTCGATCGAACGGTATAAGATCAGGGTGCTATAATGGCCAGAGACTTATTCGAATGCGAAAGAGACCGGCTGAAAAAGGAGATCACCTCGACTTTTGATAAGTCCAGGAACCCGGAAATCATACAGAATGAGATCATCGCTTCGGACTACGATATGAAAAGCGCCAGGAGCGACCTGGGTAACAAGGATTATAAGTGGGCGACAGTCAAGGCGTATTATTCAATGCTGCATATGGCAAAAGCATTCGTAAGGTTTAAAGGATTTATTATCACCGATCATAAGTGCACTTACCTGTTCCTGGAGAAGTGCGCCAGAACCGGCGAGTTCGATACCCGGTTTGCCATCGGGTACAAAGGCGCCATTGAATCGCGGTGGGACGCCGATTACGGTCTTAAGTTCGATGAGAACACAGCAAACGAAGTAATGACGGTAGCTGCTGACTTTAATACCAAAATGAAAGAACTGATTGGTATTAGCGAATCATGATAGCTGGCATTACCGCGAGTTTTATTTATATAAAATCCACCCGTTAAATAAAACCGGAAGGGGATGCCAGATGAGTATAATTTTCAGGGAAAGCAGGGTCCGGGAGCATACCGCGCCCCATGTGAACGAGCGTATCCGTCAAAAGACCGATGCGTCCATCGAGTACTATGGGAGACGGCCGGAGCTGATACCGGGTCGTCTGAATGAGCTTGACAGGGAATGGGATATCGAACGGACGCTGGAGGCCAACGCAGCATCTATATCGCTAATCGGCCTGATACTGGGCATATTCAGCAGACGAAGGTGGCTCCTCTTGCCTCTGATGGTCGCAGGTTTCCTTTTTCAGCACGTCATACAGGGCTGGTGCCCACCGGTGCCCGTGTTCCGCCGGCTCGGAGTACGTACGGCAGACGAGATAATGCGCGAAAAGGTGGCGCTGGAAATACTGCAGGGCCGCTTTAACAAGGTGCCGGCAGAGGCTGCTGCGCCCGTCGACGAGAGGATCCGGGCTGTCATAGAAACTGTATAGAAATATAAAAATTTCCGGTATGGAAAAGCCTGCTCGGAAGGCGGCTTTTCCATACTGCAGGGATTTTACCTTCTTCTCAGGCTGATCAGCGTCAGTACCGTAGCAATACTCGATAACGCCACAATCCATTCGAACCCTGGCGTCGCCGATGCTCCCGCGGCCGTTGCCGTTGCCGTCGCCTGTCCTGTCGGCGTCGCTGCCGTCGCTGCGGGGCTCGCCTGCTGCTGGCCTCCCTGTCCGGTCGTGTTGCCGGCCTGCGTATTGTCGCCCGGTGCCGGGGTTACAGTAGGTGCAGTTACGTTGGCAGGAGCGCTGCCCGGAGGCGTCATATCGGTCATGTTAATCCGGGTGAACGTCCCGAGGTTCGGGTCAATAAGTACCAGACCGCCGCCGAGACTGCTATTGTTGCTACTGCTACTGCCGGTGATGTCGGGCAGCCCCGGGAATGGCCGGACGCTGACCTTGAGGTTTTCCCTGATACGGGAGTGCAGCTCAGAGTTGTTGATGCTGATGTTGCCCTGTGGCTTCGTGCCCATGACCAGCCGGCCCGGGAGGTTCCCGACCTTGATCGGCGATCCGGTAAACGGGGTGCCTGTCGTCAAATCGATGGCCGTTACCGTGTCATCGCCGGCATTGGACACATACAGACGGGCGCCGTCCGGGCTCAGCGCGATGTCGGCAGGGAAGCTGCCGGTGCTGTAGCTCGCAGCACTCTTGTAGGTAGGCGCGGAGAATGCCTCAACCGTTTTCGCGGTCGGCTCCAGCGCGTAAAGCACGCCTCCTCCGGGTGACAGCGTTATCAGGCTCGGGGAGCTCGACGTCTCGAAGGATGCGATACCGGTCCAGTTGTACCAGTTATATCCGGCCATATCGACTGTGGTAACGGACTTCAGGGTCTTATGGTCATTGTCTGTGTCCGCGATGAAGATGCGTCCCGTCTTCGTGTTAACATCAATGCCCCACAGTAGCTTCTCCTGGGCGTGATAGTCCCAGAGGAAGTACCGGTAAAATTTGTCAAGGGCCGGCACGGTAATACGATAGACGGTATGTCCCGCCCGGTCCGCAATGTACAGGTACCCGTCATCGCCGAGAGTCATGTCAGTGACCCAGTAGAGACTACTATCTTCATTGAGGTCGCGCAATGAGGCTGTATATGCGTTAGCAGCCGTATCGTACCGGTAGAGCGTGCTGTAGCTGTGACCAAGCCCGTATCTGACGAACATCAAGTACAGGTACTTGCCGTCTTCAGACGCCAGCATCTTCACCGGCTTGCCCTGGAGCGCATACCGGCCGTTCCCCGGCTGTCTAGTCGAGGCGACGATCTGTTTGGTGGACAGGTCGATAGTATCGATGTAGTGCTCCTGGTTTTCTCCGTTATAGTAGTAGTCATCGTCCTGTTCCCATTCTGTGATGTTGTAGTACAGGACGTACAGCTTCGTGTAGTCACCGTTCACCGTGACGTCCTCCGGCACGATTTCCGGCTTGAAGTAGATGATATCGACGACCTTGTTAGTATTGACCTCGATGACGGAGATGGTGTTATTGCTCACCACGTACAGCAGCGGCGAGCTGGTATGGTAGGAGTTGAGCGCTTTATTGATGACCGACGGGTCCACCGTGGCGACCGGCAGTATGCCCGGTGACAGGCCCGGGCTCAAAGTGGCAGCCAAGGCCTGTGTAGTCCCTGGATTACCTGTTGCCGATAATGCTGGCTGGCAGGCTATGCAGAGCATAATTAAAGTGATAAATATGAGTGCGACCGAAGACAGAACCTTCGGAAAGCTTAGCGTACCCTTGACCATGAAAACTCACCTGACCCATTGATTGATTTTTATGGTTTAGTTATAGTGGGAATAAATATATGAGTGATTCCCTTGCCGCCTGCAAAAATCCGGGGCATCGGTCAGAAGCGGCTGATACCGTTTTTCCTCTGAGGCTTAAGGGCCGCTTGTTGGAACATGCCTTTTTAATTGATAAAGGACAATACCACCTGAAGGGGTTATTCATTATTAGGCGCGACCTGCTGAAACTCGACCTCGACTTCCACGAGGAGACGAGCACCTATTCTTCCCACGGCCTCCACGCGTTCGCCGCCAAGTTCCCCCCGCAGCTCCCCGGCATTTTCATCGATCGTCTTACGAAGCCTGGCGATACAGTCCTCGACCCCATGAACGGCTCGGGCACCACCACGCTGGAAGCTTACCTTCGCAACCGGCGGGCCATCGGCTGCGACATCGACCCGCTGGCCGTCAGGATCGCCCGTGTCAAAGCCACGCCTGTGCAAATCGACGCTCCCCGGCTCGTGGGCGCCTTCATGAAAAACGCCCGTCGCATGCTCGAAGACGACGCGGCTATCCGGAAAGCCCTCGACGCCCGGTTCGATGCAAAGACCCGGCAGTTCATCGACTACTGGTTCTTCCCGGAAACGACAAAAGAGCTGATGGCCTTGCTCCTTGCCATGGAAGACTACCCTCAGGGCTCTCCTGTACGAGAGCTGCTGGAAGTCGTCTTCTCCGGCATCATCGTCACGAAAAGCGGCGGCGTCTCGCGCGCGCGGGACCTCGCCCACTCCCGGCCGCACATCGACCCGGACCGTAAGCGCAAGAGCGCCATCAAGTCCTTCGAGCAGCGACTTGCAAAATTCGCTCCGGTCATCTCCTCACTGCCGGACCATGCGCCTCACGCCGGAGTCGTGCAGTGCAGCGCACGAAAGCTTGCCGTCAAAGGCGATTCCGTTCACCTCATCGTCACTTCGCCGCCATATGCCAACGCGATCGACTATATGCGGGCCAACAAGTTCTCACTCGCCTGGCTGGGCACGCCGGTCGCCGACCTCGGCAGGCTCCGCAGCAAGTACATCGGAAGCGAGACTACCCGGGACACCGCCCCCGGGCAACTGCCCCGTTACACAGAAGACCTCCTCGCAGCCTGTGTGCTCTGGACCGGCGTAAAGAGGCGGTATTGAGGAAGTACTATATCGAGATGCGGGACGCCATCCGTGAAATGCATCGCGTTCTCCTGCCCGGGCATTATGCGATTGTCGTCGTTGGCACGTCGACCATGCGGGGCCTGGACGTGAAGACGCCATACTGCCTCGCAGACATCGCGGAGCATGACGCAGGTTTCGAGGTGGCTGGCATCCTGCATCGGTCGCTGGACCGGGACCGGCGGATGATGCCCTTCTCGAACGGTGCGACACTGATCGAGCGGCGCATGGGCACGGAAGAGGTCATCATACTAAGGAAGCCGGAATAGAATATCCTCTGGCTCGTACGACATGCCGGTACGATAATAAATAGCCGATAGAAACGTACTCTATGATGTGGTACACATGACCGAACCGCTCAACCTTTCCGACCCGGAAGGCGTCAATGCCCTGTACCGGCGCGCTATCGATCAGCTCGGGTGGGAGTCCCAGGCCGACGCGATTATCGAGGAAGCCGCCGAGCTTATCTTCGCCATCTGCAAGCACAAGCGCGCTGCCACGCAGGGCGAGTTCACGGGAAAACGGCTGGACACTGTCGTCGAGGAGATCGTGGACATGGAGATCGCCCTCGGCCAGGCGAAGCTGATTTACTGCGGGCAGTCACCGGAGGCTGTCAGGGCGTTCGAGGATTTAAAGCGGCGTAAGCTGGAGAAGCTCGCTGCGAGGCTGGACATGCATTAATCGGCTGATGTAGGCCCGGTCATCCCGAATCGGGACCGGACCCTGACCTGTCCTGCTCATCAACTTCATCAGTCCATGAGTTATTGCGATTTCATATCCTCTTTTTTAATACCCATGTAATGTTTCGATCTTATGGATTGGACATCCAGGTGATATTATGGCTGAGAAGAAGGGCGAAATGACTGTGGAGGAAGCCGGCCACAAGGGCGGCGAGAAGACGGCTAAGACCCATGGCAAGGAATTCTACGAGGAAATAGGTCACAAGGGCGGCGAGAAGACGGCCAAGACCCATGGCAAGGAATTCTACGAGAAGATCGGGGAGAAGGGGGCCATATTGGCGGCGAGAAGACTGCCGAGACCCATGGTCCCGAGTTCTACTCGAAAATCGGCCACAAGGGCGGAGAGAAGGTCCGCGAGCTGGTCAAGAAGGGCGAAGAAGAGGAAAAGAAGTAATCCTGCAGGCAGTGCCATTAAGACTCGCATGGTTAGCCGGGGCATGGCTCTGCCACGTTTTTAAATTTTTTATGCTATTGATACTGGCTTAGTCGCGGGCCTGCACGCCGGCTGCACGATCATTTAGGCAATTTCAGGTTGCCCCGGTCGGACATGAGCTTCGCAACGGCGTAGCCGATGGCCAGCAGCGCTACAGGCAGGTACAGCGCCGTGACCCCGTGCCCGAGCCCGGTGATCAGCAGCAGCACGCCGAAGTAGCCGCACACTGCGGTGATGATGCCCCGTTTGCCGCAGTACATGACCGAGAAGACAAAGAGCAGCGTGCCGATGAGGCCGTAGATCAGCAGCCCCACCTTAGCCTGGTCCCACAGCTGTCCCATTTCCGCGCCAGTCCTGCCGCTCATCGAGCCAACGACCAGGTCTGCCACGCTGACCACGATGCTCTGCGGGTCCAGGTCATGGCCGGTGAGCGCGTACAGGCCTGCGAAGAGGCCCATGACACCTGCGCCCTTCAGGATGTCCATCAGTTTTTTGCCCATGTCATTTGCCTATGACAGGCCCCAAATTTATTAACCTTGTCCTCCTGCCACGAGGGATAGCGAGCTGGCCTCGCGTTTAATTGCCGGTAATCTTTTTCCGTCCCATGTCGAATTTCTCTATAAACGGACCGGTAAACGCGTGTACGAGGTGTCATTGCATGAGTCTCAACAAATCTTCAGTCTACGTGTTGAAAACGACGGACAGAGCTGCAGGAGTCAAGCGGCTGCTGGAGCGGTTTCCGATCAGCGATCTCAAGGGCCTGAAGGTGGCGATCAAGGCGAACTTCAACAGCTCCGACCCGTACCCGGCCTCCACCCACATCGATATGCTGTCCGCCATCGTCGATATGCTGGAGGATAACAACGTCGGCGGGGTCACCCTGGCAGAGCGCAGTGGCATGGGGGAAACTGCAGAAGTGCTCCATGACCTGGGCGTAGATGCCCTGGCTGCTGCGCAGGGGTTCGACTGCATCGTGCTGGACGACCTGGGCGACATGTGCGAATGGGACCGGCAGGGCCAGATCGAGGGCTATCACTGGGCCAACGGGTACCTGTTCCCTAAAATTTTCAGCGAGGCCGACGCGATAGTGACTACATGCTGCCTGAAAACGCACCGGTTCGGCGGCCACATCACCATGTCCCTGAAGGACAGCGTGGGGATGGTCGCGGCCGTCGACCCGGAAAGCGGCTACAATTACATGCAGGAGCTGCACAGTTCCCCTCACCAGCGGCAGATGATCGCCGAAATTAACACTGCCTACTCGCCTGCCTTTGTCGTCATGGATGCCATCAAGGGATTCTCCCATGGCGGGCCGGAGCGAGGTACGCTCATCGAGCCTGGCCTCCTCCTTGCCAGCGCCGACCGCGTGGCACTGGATGCCTGCGGCATAGCTATACTGCGCACTTACGGCACCACGCCCGAGATCTCGCGGGGCAGCATATTCGGGCTGGAGCAGATCGCGCGCGCAGGCGAGCTCGGCCTCGGCGCAACGGGGCCCGACCAGGTGGAGGTCATTCCGCTCAACGACGATGCGCGGGACATGAGCCGGCAGATCGAGCGACAGCTGCAGGGAGTTGTGCTCACCAGACATTAGATATGTCAAATATAAGGCAGAGCAGGAGCTACTTGCGGTTTTATTGCCCTGTGTAACCGTACGCCCCGGGGCTTCGAGGGCTCTGTTCTTAAATTATTTATTCTCAGGCTCATTTATTGGTAGTTATGTCATTTCCGGGTTCGGTCGATCGCAGCGTGCCGCTATTTTATCGTCCTTGAGATCTCGTCAACGAAGGCCGACGCCGGAATCATGTCCCAGCCTTCCGAAAAAGAGGGGACCTCTTCCAGAGAATACACATTGAGCACGCCCTGCCTGCATGCTTTTACGCACCGTCCGCACCCCTTGCACCGGTCCGGATTGATCTCCGGGCCGTCCTCCGCAATGGTAATAGCCTTAAAAATGCATGCCCCTTCACATTCGCCGCAGGCGTTGCACTCGCCCTCTGCCCTGGCGATGCCCATGCCAGTGATGCCGTCGATGTATGCTTTCATGCCGTCGCCAGTGCGGCGGTTCAGGCAGCAGCAGGGGCAGCATGAGCACAGCTCCAGGGCCTTCTTCGCGTCGGCTCCCAGCGACCGTAGCTCTTCGCTCGTCCAGAGGACCATGTGTACCAGGCCCAGGTCGCCCGCACGGCGAATGTGTTCCCGGGCCTCCTGACGGCCGATTTGCAGGGCGTTGCCCTTTGCTACGATGCCCCGGGCGCCTTCGCCAAGGTACAGGCATCCGAAATCGACAGGGAAATCCTGGCATTTGCGCTCTTCCCGGCAAGGGCACCCGCGCGCCAGCGAGATATAGGCCGCGCCATCGATAAGCTCCTGCGCCAGGTCCGGCGTCAGTACGACCGGGGTACTGCGTATCCTGACGTTGACGCCGATAGTCTTCCTTTCTGCTCTCCGCCTGCCATCAGAGCTCATAAAAAAATCAGGAAAGCAGGGTGGATACGAAGTCGGAGTAATCGAACGGCCTGTATCCGATGAAAGCCATCTCCTTGACGGTCGTATCGCTTTCCGCAAGGGGCTTTTTCATGGAGTCCAGGAACACTTTGGGGGCAAAGCCTACCATAGGCGCGCCTTTCGTGCCGATGAGATATATGCCGAAAGTCTGGCTGCTGGCAATGTGTAAATTTTTCACGTACTTCTTGACAACGCCTGTCGGCCTGCCGACATACGTCGGAGTCCCGAGCACCACCAGATTGTAGCCTGATGTGTCTTTTGCAGCTTCAGACTTGATCCCTGCAAGGGTGACCTCATATCCCTGTTCCAGCAGCAGGTCTCCGAACTCTTCCCCGATCTTTTTAGTGTGTTTCGTCGCGCCGGGCTCGTAGACGATCAGCGCTTTGCCTTTCTGTTCAGTCTTCGGTTTTTCCGTAACCGCTTCCGTCGCGTTATAGTATGCAAGGAACCCGATGACCCTTCCCAGGATGAGAAGAGCGGTAGGCACGCCTATGATAACAGCAATGACAATGCTGAACAATGCCAGTAAATCCACCATGAAATGACCCTAACCCGGTTATGCGCCCCCTTGTAAATAATCATTGCGATACAGACCAGGCACTCTGTCAGGGGGGTTGAAACTAACGTTCGTTCGTTAACTATAAATACTCAGAGCATATAATGGGGTTAAACTAACGTTCGTTCGTTAGTAACGAAGGAAGAAGTATGAAGAACAATGCATCGGCAGAAAAGGGCACGAAGGAACAAATCCTGGACGCAGCCATCGATCTCTTCTCGCAGAAGGGGTACGATGCGGTGTCCATCCGGGACATCGCGCGTGCGGTGGGCATCCGGGAAAGCTCGATCTATAACCATTACAAGGGCAAAGAGGCCATCATGGACTCGATTTTCGAGTACTTCATCGCCGAGCTTTCGAAGCCCGACCCTAATGATGTGCCGATGGAGGTCATGCTGGAGAAGTACGGCCCCGAAGGGTTCATGAACGTCGGCGGCCGGGCCTTCATGGAGCGCATAAATGACCCTCGCATAGAAAAGATCTGGAGGCTCATGTCTATCGAGCTCTACCGTAACACGAAGGTCCGCGACTTCTTCAAAACGACGATGGTGGGGTTCACCCTCCAGGCCTGGGAGCAAACGTTCAGGAAGATGATGGACCTGGGTTACATCCGGGAGTGCGATGCCCGGCTGCTGGCCAATGAGTTCACCTACTACGTCCTGTACCTGTACTTCGAACATTTCTTCCTTAACTACGAAGAGTCAGGACAAATCACTTTTGTCGACGGCATCATGGACAACCTGTCGGGCCACATCAAGTTCATGTTCGATGCCATAAAGGTAAAGGAGGCCCCGTGATGGACGTCGTCACCTATTCGCTCAAGGGCGGCGAGGGCACGTCCGACCGGTACTATCGCGACGTCATGGCCTTTACCGACATCGTCCTGGGCCAGGCAAGGGTGATGAGCCCGATAGTCGAGCAGTTCCAGGCTTACCTGCGCGAGAAAGGCATCGAGCAGGTCCGGTCGCATGACGAGTACGTCTTCGAGCTGCTCATGCTGGGCACGCTCTGGCGTGCCTACGCCGACGACGCCCACGATGTCTCCAGCGGGTGGACGGGCATTCTGTCCGGCCTCGCCCGGCTGCGACAGCAGGGCGGCGTGATCAAGGGGGCGGCCGACGCGGCCCGGGGCATCCTGGCCACGCTCTTCCTCAAGCCGACAGATCACGACTGGCACCCGAGGGCGACGCTGGAGCACCTCGACCGGCTCCTCCGGTGGATGGAAGCCACCGGCGACTATGTGCAGGAGGTCCGCCGCCTGCACCACTGGCGGGACTACTGGGCGGGCCAGCCGGCGAAGGCCGTCTCCAGCCAGATCGACATTGCGATCGGCTTTGCCGCATGGTTCGAAGGCCGGAGCCTCGAGGGGCTGGGCAGATACACCCCGAACGTCGAGCGGTTCCTGCGCGAACGGCAACCATCTCACCTGTGGAAGGAGGACGTCATCTTCTCGGCGAGACCACGTGTCGAGTACCACCTGAACATGGTGGGCGCCGAGATCATGAACCGGGCGTTCCGCGACGACTTCATGAAGACGAAGCGGAAAGCAGTCATTCTGCCGGCATGCATGAGATACTACCCGAAGCCACAGTGCAAGGCCCACTCCAACGGCCTGTCCTGCGAGTGCGCCGAGTGCACCCCGCAGTGCCGGGTGAACCAGCTCACGAAGATGGGCCGGAAGTTCGGGTTCGGGGTGTTCCTGGTGCCTCACGAGTCGTCCGTGTTCTCGGGCGACGCCGGCCGCACGCTCATCGGGGAAGGCGCAGGCATCGTAGGCGTGGCCTGCGTGTCCAACCTCATCTCCGGCGGCTGGAAGGCAAAGGGCCTCGGCCTGCCGCCGCAATGTGTTCTCCTCGATCACTGCGGGTGTCGGAAGCACTGGCACGACCAGGGCATCGCGACCGACATCAACATGGGACAGCTAAGAAACGTGCTAGGCCTGAGCCTTCTTCCAGCGGACAGGCCGTGCGCGGTCGCGAAGGTGGCGGAATGAGCGTTCAGGGGCACGGAATCATCGGCTCCTTCGACGTCCAGTCATTTCCGGTCTATCGGATGGCCGGGATCGACTTCGTGACTATGGGGAAGGAGAAAAACCACGTCCCATTGTTCGTCGAGATTGACGTCACCACGGCCCGCAAGGCGATACGTTGCCATAAGGCGACGACAGGCGAAGGCGTCTCGTTCACGGGCTGGATCGTAAAATGCCTGGCGCAGGCGGTCAGTGAACACAAGCGCATTCACGCACTGCGGAAGGGGCACAGGCAGACGGTCATTTTCGACGATGTGGATGTGAACATGCCCATCGAACGCCAGGTGACCGGGGCTCCCCCGGGTGAGACCCTGCCTGTCCCTTTCGTGATACGTAAAGCGAATGAAAAGACGGTGGAGCAAATCCACGCCGAAATCCGGGCTGCACAGGCGTATCCGCTGGCGCCGGGCGAACAGGTCATTGCGCCGGACCAACGCCTGCGGCTGCCGCCACGGGCACTGCGTCTCTTCCTCTCGCTTCCTCGCTTTGCACGTAATGCGCTGGTATGGAACCGCCTGAAGACCGATCCGTTCTTCGTCAAGGAAATGATGGGCACTGTTGGCATCACCTCTGTCGGCATGTACGGCCGGATGGGCAGCGGCGGGTCCTGGGCCATCCCCTTCGGCATTTCGCCGCTGAACGTGGCGATCGGCGGCATCGCCCGCCGTCCGGCCTTCGTGGACGGGCGCGTCGAGGTACGGGAGTTCCTGAGCATGACCCTCGTCTTCGACCACGACATCATCGACGGGGGCCCGGTGGCCAGGTTCGTGGTGAGGCTGACCGAGCTGATGGAAGGGGCTTTCGGGCTGACGCCTGGCTATATAGAGAACAGTAAAATAGTAACGGCACGATCATAAAACGGAGGCATTGCGGTGAAGATACTGGCAATCATGGGCAGCCCGAAGGGAAAGGGCAGCGGATACCGGGTCGTACAGCTGATAGAAAAACGGATGAAGGCGATGGGCGAGGTCGAGTTCGAGTACCTCTTCCTGAAGGATGCGAACCTGCAACCGTGCAAAGGCTGCTTCACCTGCGTTACGAAGGGCGAGGGCAAATGCCCGCTCAAGGACGACCGGGAGAAGATCGAGCAGATGATACTCGCCAGCGACGGGGTCATCCTGTCGTCACCCGGCTATGTGCAGAACGTAAGCGGACTGATGAAGAACTTCATCGACCGGTTCGCCTACGCCAATCACCGCCCGATCTTCCACCGGCAGAAAGTGCTGCTCGTCGCTAACTCTGGCGGCGCCGGCCTGAAAGAGACGATAGCGCCCATGCGCATCGCGCTCGCGGGCACTCATACGGTATATGAGCTCGGCGTCGGGACACCTCCCTGGCCTGTGACGGAGAAGGTGGCAGCCAAAAACGACCGTGCAATCGGCGAGGCGGCGCAAAAGCTGTACCGCGCATGTCTGGACACGGCGCTGCCGAAACCGGGCTTCAACGACTACGTGCGGTTCGCAGCCCAGCAGCGCATCAGTATCGAGTGTAAAGAGTGGCTGCCGGCAGACTACGAGTTCTACAAGGGGAAAGCCTATTACTACGACGCCCCGGTCAGCCCGCTGATCAAGCTGGCTGCCGCAGTGATGCTGCGCTTCGTGTTCTTCATCATGCGGGACATGGGCCCGGGCAACGTCAGGTGGCCACCCCGAGAAGAGAAGGTGTGACAATGAGCAAGACAAAAGGTGTCAGAGGCGGAAAAAAGGAGATGGGCGTCGAGGGCGTTGGCCCCATGATCATCATCCCCATGATCATCATGCTGGCGCTGACCATAGAGATCAGCTACCTGTACCGGCCGACTTTCGATTTCAGCTTCCTGCCTCGCGAAGTAACGCTTGCGCTTGGCGGCCTGCTGCTCCTGCTTGGAATACCGCTGTGGCTGTGGTCCGTGGTGACGTTCTTCCTCGCCTACCAGAAGGACGAGATGGCCACCGGCGGCCCCTACGCGATAATGCCGAATCCGGTCTACAGCAGCTGGATTGTCTTTATTGTGCCGGCCATCGCGCTGCTGCTTAACTTCTGGCTGGTCCTGGCGACATCGATCGTCATGTACATCTGCCAGCGGCGGTTCATCCACAGGGAAGACGAGTACATGCGGAAAAAGTTCGGCAAGCAGTACGAGGCATACAGGAAAAAAGTATTGATCAAATGGCTTTGAGGAGTCAATAACATGAAAGCATTAATTGTATACGGCACCCGTGGCGGCGCCACCAGGCAGATCGCTGACGAGATCGGTAAAGTATTCGGCGAGACTGGCATAGCAGCGACCGTCCGGGACGCGAAGGAATCGAGAGGCATCGATGTCGGTTCGTTCGATCTGGTAGTCGTGGGCAGCTCGGTCTGGGCTACCAAATGGGCGCGGCAGGCAACCGCGTTCCTGAAGCGGAACCGGAAAGTGCTGGCAGGCAAAAAGGTCGCGTTGTTCTCGTCCGGGCTGGCCGGCGACGACCCGGCACAGATGGACTTCGCCAACCAGAGCATCGCCAAGGTGGCCGCGAAGTTCCCGGAGATCAAACCCCTGGCGCTCGCCTACTTCGGCGGCTGCGTCAACTTCGACAGCCCCAATTTCATGGCCCGGTTCATGGCTAACATGATGAAGAAGGACTTCGAGAAGAAGGGCATCGATACCAGCAAGCCGGTCGACCACCGGGACTGGGACGCCATCCGCAAGTGGGCCGCCGATGTGGCGGCGAAGGCAAAGTGAGCGGGCCCGGAGAAACGGCATGTCCGTCGAAGAGACCGATTGCATCGACATCATCCGGCATGACATCGCCCACGAGAAGATCATCCTGGACATTACCGATCACCTGGAATGGGATGACGAGAACGGGCACCTGCTGAAGCTGCAGGACAAGCTCAACGTCTATCTCCGTTTCCTGAAAAGCGGCGAGGTATACGAAGGGCACGAAGAGCTGAGGGGAAAGAAGTTCGCTATCAACGTCGTCTTCAAAAATGCCCCTACCCCCGGCGCTATCAAATTCATCGAAATCGTGACGCCGATAGTGAACAATTCCGGGATCGAGTTTCAGGCATGAAGTGTTTAAAGGCTGAAATGCCTTCATTTGAATGTGAGGAAATTACCTTGATCGCCTGGAAAGAAGTAACGGTCCCGACCGGCTCGCGGGTCCAGCTTGTAGACGTCACCCGGCACGCTTCCGAAGCGCTGGCCGGGGGTAAGGTGAGAAACGGCATGTGCTATTTGTATGTGCCGCACACCACTGCGGGCATCACCATCAACGAGAACGCCGACCCGGACGTGGTCACCGACATTATCAACGGACTTGAAAAGATCGTGCCTGCGGCGGGAGGCTATCGCCATGCTGAAGGCAACTCCGACGCCCACATCAAAGCTTCCCTCATGGGCTTTTCCTGCATGGTGCCGGTCGTCGACGGACGGCTCGCGCTGGGCACATGGCAGGGCATCTATTTCTGCGAGTTCGACGGGCCGCGCCGCCGTAAATTGCTCATCGGCATCGCCGGCGATCAGTAGGGAAGCATATCTCATTAAGCTAACATACGTTATCTTTATATACTTTAAGTGTATTGTATGGTTCGCAAAGCTAACACATGTTAGCTTAAGGTGATGAGTATGGCTGTAAAAAGGAAATCGGGCAGGCCTGCAAAAGTGCCGGGCGAGAAGGGGACGAAAGAGAAAATATTCGACGCTGCAGTCGACCTGTTTGCAGAGCGCGGCTACAATGGAGTCTCCATCCGGGACATCGCTAAGGCCGTAGGCATACGGGAAAGCTCCGTGTACAAACACTATGAGAGCAAGGATGCGATCCTGGATGCGATCTTCGACTACCTGAAATCCCGGCTTTATGCCCCGCCCGCACAGGGAATGAACATGGACGCGCTGCTGGACCGGCTGTCCTTCGAGCAGGTGCTGGAGATGGGGTTCGCATCCCTCAAAGGCATGGCATCGGACCCGTACATGGTCCGGATCGTGCGCATCATCACCATCGAGCTGCATCACAACGCAAAAATCCGGGAGTTTTTCCTCAACGAGATGTTCGAGCGGCCTGTGAACGAAAACGAGCTCATGTTCCGGAGGCTGATGGACCAGGGTAAGATACGGAAGCTGGACCCGAGGTCGCTGGCTATGGCGTACTTCGCTTTCTCCGTCTACATGCACTTCGAGACTTTCATCCTGCGCTACGAGGAAGGGCTGGATCTGGAGCGCATCGAACGGAAGTCCCGGGCCCAGATGGAGCTGTTCATGGAGATGCTCAAGCCGGAGGCGAATTAATATGAAGATACTGACGATCATGGGAAGCCCGAGAAAGGGCAATACATACCGCGCCGTCAGGCGCATCGAAGAGAACATGAAGGCCATGGGCGAGCGTAGAGTTCGAATACCTGTGGCTGAAGGACGCCGGCCTGGCCGAGTGCAAAGGCTGTACGGTCTGCTTCCTGAAGGGCGAACAGCGCTGCCCCAACAAAGACGGGCGCGAGGAGATCGAGCGGCGGATGCTGGAAGCCGATGGCGTGATCTTCGCATCGCCCAACTACGCCAGCAACGTCAGCGGTCTCATGAAGACATTCATCGACCGGTTTGCCTACGCGGGCCACCGCCCCAGGTTCTACGGGCAGTATGCGCTCTACGTGACCACAAGTGCCGGCCCCGGGGGAATGAAACAATGCCTGGCGGCCATGGAGGGGCCCATCTCCCACTTCGGGTTCCGTACGGCAGGCACGCTGGGCTTAATGACGCCGCCCTTCAAGGTGCCGCAGAAATATGCTGATAAGAATACCCGGGCGATCGATGCCGCCTCCCGGAAGCTTTACCAGGCTGTCAGGGACAAAGGCCCGGCTACACCAGGCCTTAATGACGTGATCGGGTTCAGGTCCATACAGGCTATGTGCAACGGGCTGGGGGAGATGTATAACGGGATTTACCCGGCCGACTTCGCGTACTGGAAAGAGAAAGGCTGGACCGACCGGCGCAGGTATTACTACACGGACGCGAAGATTAGCCCGGTGAAAAAGGCGATCGCACGGATAGCGGTCGCATCGATCATGCTCTACCTCGGGAGGACGCTGTTCGCCGACGCGAAGAAAAAGGCCCCGGCAAAGACAGACGTGGCCGGTGAAGTGCAGGTAGACGGGAGCACGGCCTGACAGACGCCGAAACCAGTAATGTCTGAATTAAGGGAGTGATCTTATGGCAAAAATAACAATGTCCGGAGAAAACGGGAAATACCGGGCAGCCCTGGCATACGTGCTCGGGTTCTTCACGGCTGTACCGTTATTGTTGAAAGCAGGCGACGATCGTTTCGTCAGGTTCCATGCCTGGCAGTCGATCCTGTGGAGCGTGGTCGTGGCCGGTGTCGTCGTCCAGGCCATGGGCTGGCTGGCCCCGGACCTCCGGCTGCTATGGCTGGTCATCGTCATCGCATACCTGCTCTATGGCGTGGTAACCGTGGCAACAGGCAGGGATTTCCGGATGCCACTGATCGCCGGCTTCGTGGAAAAGCGGCTGGCAAAATAATTTTTTACCCGACTGATCATCGCGCCCGGCGCTTACTGGCAAGGGACAAAAGTAAGTAAACGTTAACTTTATATAGTTAGCATGTATTTAGTGGTTTGTACAAGTAAGTAAGTGTTTACTTACATAATTTGACATTATGATTGTCCGGTAAAATCAGAGACAGGGAAGTAATCGCATGAAAGCGTTAATCGTTTACGGCTCCAGGGGCGGCGCGACGAAGGAGATCGCCGAGGAGATGGGAAAAGTATTCAGCGAGCAGGGGTTCGCCGTCACCGTTGCGGATGCGCGGAGGTCAAAAGGCATTGACGTGAATGCATTCGACCTGATCGTGGTCGGCAGCTCAGTAATCATGACATTCTGGAAGCGGCAGGCAACAGCGTTCCTGAAGCGCAACGCGAAAGTCCTGGCGGGAAAGAAGGTGGCGCTGTTCTCTTCAGGCCTGGCCGGCGGCGACCCGGCAACGGCCGACTATGCCAGCCAGAGCATTACGAAGGTGGCCTCGAAGTTCCCGGCGATCATGCCCGTTGGTCTGGCATACTTCGGCGGGTACCTCGACTTCAGCAGCAAGAGCCGCATCGACCGGTTCTTCGGCGCCGTGAAGAAAGACCTGGAGAAGAAGGGTATCGATACCAGCAAGCCGATCGACCAGCGGGACTGGGCAGCGATCCGTGCCTGGGCGAACGGCCTGGCAGCGAAGGCACGGCCAGCTGTGCAGTATTGAGGAGGAATGAACGTGAAAAGTGCTACTAAAGTAATGGTTGCCACGCTCGGCACCCTGGCCGGGCTGGCGGGCGTCGAGCATGGCATCGGCGAAATACTGCAGGGCAATGTCGCTCCCGAGGGACTGGCGATCATAGCCTGGCCCGGGTCAGAGCTATTTCGGTCCTGGGCGGAGAGCCGGCCATGACGATCGTCCCCAGCCTCCTGGTTACGGGAATCCTCGCCATCCTTGTCTCCCTGATTTACATCCTTTGGGCTACAATGCTGGCAGAGAGGAAGCACAGCGGCCTGGCCATGATACTGCTGTCCATCGTCATGCTGCTGGTGGGCGCGGGCTTCGGGTCCGCATTGCTGGGACTCATCGTCGGCCTCACGGCAACCAGAATAAATGCCCCGTTAACCTGGTGGCGTGCACGTCCGGCGAACGCAAGGCGTATCCCCGGACAGTCATTCCCGTGGCTTTACGCCGCATGCGTGGCCTCCTGGCTGTTGCTGTTACCCGGCTCTATCATCCTGGCGCAGATTCTTCGGAACGGACAACGTAAGCCCGGCGGTCCCGGTGTTCATCCTCTGCGCCTTCGGGTTCATGCTGCTGGCTTACCTGGCAGGGTTCGCATGCGACAGCCTGCGGCTGGCAGCCGCCTCCGCGGGACTGGTAAAGAATGCGTAACGGCACTAACCGAAATGATTGTATAGGCGAGGCCGGGAATACGGCTATCATTTGAGGAATGTCGGGTATGAGCGTGAAACGTGTGGCGAGAAAGACCGGCAGGCCGACGAAGGTGCCGGGCGAGAAGGGCACGAAGGAGAAGATCTTCGACGCGGCCGTCGACCTGTTCGCGGAAAACGGCTACGACCGCGTGTCCGTCCGGGACATCGCCCGGGCCGTCGGCCTGACGGAGGGCGCGGTCTACAAGCACTACTCCAGTAAAGACGAGATACTCGAATCGATCTTCGCGTACATCGAAGGCCGGATCTATCCTGCAGGCCCCCGAGGGCAGCATCGGACGCCATAGTCGAGGCCCTTTCCTTCCGGGAAATACTCGAGAGCGTGCCCCGATTCATGATGGCCGACCCGCATCTGGCCAAAATCACCCGCATCATGCTCATCGAGCTGTACCACAACGAGAAAATCGGGAACTACTTCCGCAGGGAGCTCATCGAAAGGCCGATCGACGAGACGGAAGTCCTTTCAGGAAGCTCGTGGAGCAGGGAAAAATCCGACCCTGCGACCCCCGGGCGGTGGCGACATTGTTCATCTCGTACATGGTCAGCTGGTACTTCCAGACCTTCATCCTCAACTATGGCGAGCGGGACTTCGACCGCATCGAAAAGACGACGATGGCCGCAGATCGGATCAATTCGCGGACATGTTCAAGCCGGAAGGAGAGCGTTCCTCATGAGTGCCATAACCGATACCGACACAGTCGATACCGCCTATCAGGGCCTTTATATTATCGGTGGAGTGGCCGCCCTTATCGCAGGTGTGATCGGAGACTGGAACGAAAACGCTAAACGCAGGAGCGGCCTGACATGGATGAGACGTTCAACGAAATGCTCGACGGCCTGGTACGGCTGACGTTCCGGGACGCGCTGAGGGCTGCCGTCAAGGAGCCCCGGCTCGCCGGGTTTTTCCTGGGCACGCTGAAGACGCAGAAGAAGGCGGCAGCGCTGCGGCAGCAATGGGAGGCGAAAGGCGTACACGTGCCGCCCCTGATGATCCTGAGTGTGACCGAGAGATGCAATCTCCACTGTGCGGGCTGCTACTCGCAGAGTCTCCGCAGCGTGCCGAAGCCGGAGATGAGCCCGGAGCGGATGGAACGGCTCTTTGGCGAGGCGTCAGAGCTGGGCCTGTCGATCGTCCTGCTGGCCGGCGGCGAGCCGCTGATGAAGCCGGGGCTGCTGGACGTCACGGCAAAGTACCCGAAGATCATCTTCCCGCTGCTGACGAACGGCTACCTGCTGGACGACGCGATCATCGCACGCCTGAAGGGGCAGCGTCATGTGATCCCGATGCTCAGCATGGAAGGCTTCGAGACGGAAACGGATTTGCGCCGGGGCGCCGGAACATACGCCCACGTGTGTAAGGCCATCGAGCGCCTGCATGCCGCCGGGGTATTCTTCGGCGTCTCCATCACCGTCACCCGGCTCAACTACGAGACCGTCACAGGCGAAGCGTTCGTCCGCCGGCTGCTCGACAGTGGCTGCCGGGCATTCTTCTACGTGGAGTACAGCCCGGTGCGGCCTGACACCGAGAGCATGGTGCCCACGCACGAGCAGCGCGTCGGGCTGGACATGGAGCCTTTCAGGTCGAAATACCCGGCAGTCTTCCTGTCCTTCCCGGGCGACGAGAAGAAGTTCGGCGGGTGCCTGTCAGCCGGGCGCGGCTTCATTCACGTCAGCGCCTCCGGTGACCTGGAGCCCTGTCCTTTCGCGCCCTACTCGGATGCCAGCCTCCTGCACGTGTCGCTGAAGGAGGCGCTTCAGTCCGAGTTCCTGCGCCGCATCCGGGAAAACAGCGGGGAACTGCTGGAAGCGGACGGCGGGTGTGCCATCTGGAAAAAGCGTGAATGGGCGCAGGCGCTGCTCGTGCAGTCAAAAGAGGTGTCGTGAATGGAAACAAAGAGAAAAGCAGCCCTGGCATACACGCTGGGGTTCTTCACGGCAATTCCCGTACTGCTGAAGGCCGACGAAGATCGCTTCGTGAAGTTCCATGCCTGGCAGTCGATCGTCTGGAGCTTCGTAGTGGCAGGGGCCGTTACCCATGTCCTGGGTTACATAACACCAGATGTAAGGCTGGTATGGCTATTCGTGATCATTGCTTACCTGCTTTACGGCGCGGTGACCGTGGCTGCCGGCAGGGAGTTCAGGATGCCGCTGATCGCAAATATCGCGGAAAAGATGCCGGGACAGAGGTGTTAAAAAAACCTACCGTCCGGTTGCCCGTCTAACGGTGATGACGGAAAGCAAAATAGCAGCCCTCAAGTTTGTAGGGCTGCTTCCCGATTTTTAATCAATTTTGCTTGCTGGTCCCTGCCAGTTTATCCCTGGCCAGGTCCAGTGCTTTCAGCAGCACCAGGAATGCGCCCAGCGCACCGATGACGAGCCCTATGACATCCAGAGACTGGAGGAACAGGCTCACCGCCCGCTCCGAGATGCGGCCGTACACCGTCGGGTACATGCCGTTCCACAGGATGCCGCTGACGATCCCGTCCAGTTGCCACAGGACTACGAGGCCGATCAGCGTCAGCACAAACACTGCGATCAGGTTACGTACGTTGCCCGAGTTGATGCGGTTGATGCCCAGCAGCAGCAAAAAGACGGCCGCCGCCAGGATGTAGACCTTGTTGACTAAAAGGAAATACAGCGCTTCGTGGGGCATGATGTATTTCGCCGCCTCCCCGACCACTGCCACCAGAACACCCCCCAGAGCCACCATCGTGCAGATGGCCAACAGTTCTCGCTTTTTTTCGTCAATATTAGTGTTCAAGTAATTTCACTCCTTTAGCATGGTTATTAATAACTAGGTTTGTCATACTAAATATTTAACTATTTCACTGTATTGTCAAATATTTTGATTTGTTTCTAAATTTTTCGCCCGGATTTTACCGTCGATGTGTGTCGTGGCATATATGCAGACAACATTTCCTGACGTAATGGCTAAATCATGACAGTACGATATATGATCAGGTTAGAATGGCTGGAGCGGACATGAACCACGACCTGAAGAACGGCTTCCCTGAGGACATCGGCTCGATCATCGCGTCCTCGGTCCTCGAGCACAGCCTCGCCTTGAAGCCGCCGTTCAAGGTCAGCTTCGACGTGGAGTGCAGCTTCTGCCGCAAGAACCGGCAGATATACCGCGTCAACGAGGAGTTCGAGCACCCGGAGCCGACCTTCATCAAGCGCATGCCTGTGAGTGTCGCGGCGCTGAGCTACGATCAGACCTGGCCCGGCCGCTCGGTGGTCATCCTGCGTGACCACGAGACGGACATGGACTTTTTCATGAAGACCAAGCAGATGCTGTTCATCGCCTTCTGGGAGGACATCTCCGCGGTGGTCGACGCGATAAACGGGGCCTGCCAGCCGGACCGCATGAACTACTCGATCTTCATGAACCAGAACATGCACCTGCACGTACACCTCATCCCCCGCTACAAAGCGGAAGGGGCGACGTTCAACGAGCCGCCGCCGTTCCGGGGCGTCAGCGAGATGGTGCCCGGCTACGACTACCGGTCGCTGGCCTTGAGAATAAGACGACGTATGAGGCATAAGTTTTCGCCGCTGAACCAGTATTGCAGCCGGCTGATCGACGAAGGGCTGCCCCCGTAATACGACCCCGCGCGCAAGAAAATTGTAGCTAATAAGGTTAATTCGATTTTTTAAATACTTTGTTTATTAACCGGCAGGTTTGGTCCCGGTGCCTACGACATGCCTCCCCTTTCTCTCACGGCGAAAGATAATAAATTTGGTCATTGCAATCATATGTAATGATTTATTATAGAAATGTAATTATTAATGATTGAATCTCATGACTATCACTATTAATTATTAGTAATCAGTTATATAATCGCTTAAATTTTAGCCTTCTCTAGTGATAGAATGAACGGCTACGCAGACAGAATATTATACGTCAATCTCAGTAAAAATCTTCTTGATATCCGGCCTTTCCCGGCAGAGTGGAAGCGTTCCTATCTCGGGGGCAGGGGCCTCGGCATAAAAATACTGGCAGACGCCCTTGACTCCATCGGGGACCCGCTGGACGAGAGCAACGTGCTTGTCTTCGCTACCGGGCCGCTGACGGGCAGCGGCATTCCCCTGGGCGCCCGGTACAGCGTGATCACGAAGTCGCCGCTGACCGGCACGGCGACGAGCGCCGACAGCGGCGGGACCTTCGGGCCGAAGATGAAGAAAGCCGGGTTCGACGCGGTAGTCATCACCGGGAAGGCTAAAGCCCCGGTATACCTGTACCTGAACAACGGTGTGGCGGAACTCCGCAACGCCGTCCATCTCTCTGGGGTAAGACCACCACGGAGACCACGGCAGCTATCCTGGCCGATACAGGCGACAGCACTGCCAGGGTCGCCTGCATCGGCCCGGGGGGAGAAAAGCTGAGCCGCCTCGCCTGCGTCATGAACGACAACTTCCGTGCGGCCGGCAGGGCGGCGTAGGCGCCGTCATGGGCTCCAAGAACCTCAAAGCCATCGTGGCCACAGGCGATGCGAAGATCGAGGTCGCCGACCCTGCCCGGGTCAAAGAGCTGCAGAAACAGTTCACGGCCAGACACGCGGAAAACGGGATCGCCAAAGCCCTGCGCGATTACGGTACTGCCGTACTGGTCAACATCATCAACGAGAACTACATTCTTCCGATCAATAATTTCCAGAGCGCACATTCCCCGCTGGCCGATCAAGTGTCGGGCGAGACCCTGGCGAAGACCATCCTCAAAAGGCCGAAAGGATGCTACTCCTGCACGATCATGTGCGGCCGGGCCACTGTGGTGAACGGCGTAGAGAGCGAAGGTCCCGGAGTACGAGACCGCCTGGTCCCTCGGCCCGGACTGCGGCGTGTTCGACCTGGGTGCCGTGAAGAAGGCGAACGACCTTTGCAACGAGCTTGGCATCGATACCATCGGTACAGGGTCCACGATCGCGTGCGCCATGGAGATGTCCCAGAGAGGGTACATCAAGGACAAGATCAGTTTCGGCGACGCTGCCGCCGTCGTCGAGCTCGTGCGCAAGATGGGATACCGCGAGGGCATCGGCGACGAGATGGCGGACGGGTCCTACAGGTTTGCCGAGAAGTACGGTCATCCTGAGCTGTCCATGAGTGTCAAGAAGCAGGAGATGCCCGCTTACGATCCCCGCGGGCTGCAGGGGCACGGCCTGGAGTATGCGACCTCCGTCCGGGGCGGGTGCCACGTCTACGGGTACATGGTATCGCCCGAAGTCCTTGGCTCCCCGCAGAAACTGGACCCGTACGTGGACACTGACAAGGCTTTCTGGACGAAGACCTTCCAGGACCTGACGGCCACCATCGACGCCGCGGGCATCTGCCTGTTCACATCCTTCGCGATGGGGGTCGCCAGACTATGCTGCCGCGCTGTCGGCAGTCACAGGGTTCGCCATCGACGATAAAGAAGTCCTGACGACAGGCGAGCGCATCTGGAACCTGCAGAAGCTGATCAACATGAAGCTCGGCTTCACCCGGGCGGACGACACCCTCCCGAAGCGCCTTCTCGAAGTGCCGCTGACGGAAGGCGGGCCCAAAGGCCGTGTCTGGAACCGCACGCCGCTGCTCAACGAGTACTACAAGGTACGCGGCTGGGACATCGCAGGCAGGCCTACGCAGGCAAAGCTCGCAGAGCTCGGGCTCGTGGCGATGGCTCCGTTGCCTCCCGCGAAGTGAGGATCAGCAGCCAGGGCATGAACGTAAAAGTCAAGGTATTCGCCGGGCTCCGGGACTTCATGCCCCGGGAAGAAGACGTTGACGTAGCCGGCGGCACGACCGTATCTATGGTGCTCGAGCGGCTTTGCGGACAGTACCCGGGGCTGTACGAGGAGCTCTTCGACAGCCCCGGGCAGCTAAAGCCATACGTCAACGTCCTTAAAAACGGCCGCAACGTATTTTTTATCGGCGACATGGGCACGGTCCTGGAAGACGGCGACGTCCTGGCCATCTTTCCTCCCATCGCCGGCGGGTGACTGCCCGGGTACTTTCGCCGTACTCTACGACAATCGACTTATAGTCTGGTGCTCATCTGTTTCAGGGTTATCATGACAGCCATCGAAGGTAACAGTGATCGCTATGCGGCCATCGTCGCCGATGTCCGGGATTTTTGTACAGCCAACGCAGACGCAGATGTCGTGAAAAAATATTCCCGGTATTTCAAAGAGGGTTATGACGCTTACGGGCTCGACAACGACAAGATGGGCGAGCTTGAAGATGCCCTCGTGGCAAAATACGGCGACGCGCTGAGACTCAAAGACGTCCTGGCGCTGGGACACCTGCTGCTGGCCAGCGGCAAATACGAGGAGGCGTCCGTCGCTATCCGTCTGGCAAGACGATACCGGAAACAGTTCGAGCCATCCACATTCGAAGCGCTGGGCGCATGGCTGGACACTGGCATCTGCAACTGGGGACACACGGATGTCCTGTCCGGCGATCTCCTGTCGCATTTCCTGCTCAAGGGGATCGTCGGCCCGGAGAGCCTGAAGCCCTGGACAGCCTCACCGTCGCGATGGAAGCGCAGGGCGGTGCCGGTCACGCTGATACCCGTGGCAAAGAAGGCTGCGAGCATCGAGCCGCTGCTGGAGATCGTGCGTCCGCTCATGGGCGACAAAGAGCGAGTGGTCCACCAGGGCACGGGATGGTTCCTCCGCGAGGCCTGGAAGAAGTTCCCGGAGCCCGTCGAGGCGTTCCTCATGGAGTACAAGGACACGTCTCCCGCGGCTCATCTACCAGTATGCGACCGAGAAAATGGCCCCGGAACAGAAGGCCGCCTTCAAGGCCGCGAAGAAAAATAAGGCGCAAAGAAAATGACAGCGTAACCTATGATCAGCCAGGCATCAGTCTCCGCGGGCATCCGCGCGCGGGCGCTTGCCTGACACCGGGCGTGCGCCGATAGCTCTACCTGTTTTTATCTATTAGATTTAAGGCTCGACTGCCGGCAGCATGATCACGAACCGGGCGCCCATCGTGTGATCGCCCCGCACGCGGTCTTCCACCCATACTTTGCCGTGGAAGTCCCGGACCAGCGCATTGACCAGGTACATCCCTATCCCCTTCCTGTCCCCTTTTTTGCCGCCCTGCTCGAACCGCGTGAATAGTCGCTCCTTCAGCCCGTCCGGTATGCCAGGGCCGGTGTCTTCGATGGCGACCAGGCAATATTTCCGGTCGCCTATCTCTGCGTTACTCACGAACACGTCAATGTTAAGGGCGCCACGAGAGTGCTTGATGGCGTTGCCGATGATGTTGGAGAACACGTCGTCCAGCAGGTCATTGGCCCTCACGATGCAGTCGCAGCCTGCGGTACAATTGATCCTGATCTCCCGGCCGGGCACATCCATGTACCGGGGCACGATATCCCGGATCATCTTCCTGAGATTGATGTCGTGGAACTTGAGCCCGCCTTCCCTGACCTTCTGCAGTTTCCGCACGTTGGCGATCAGCCGGGTGCTGGCCTCCAGCGCGTCCAGCGGCCTGGCGATCAGCTCCTTTTCTTCCCTGCTCAAATTAATGGTACCAAGCGCCATCTCCAGGAAGCCGATGCCGATCTGGTTCAGGTTGTTGATGTCGTGGCCCATGAGGTCGAGGTAGAGTTCCGCCTGGCCTTTCGCTTCCTGCAGCTCAGCCTCGGAACGCTTGCGGTCGGTGATGTCGAACACCGTGCACAGGATGGTCGGCCTGCCCTCATACTCAATGGGTGTGGCAGAAAGTTCCACCCACTTCGTCTCGCCGTCCTTTGTCAATAGCTTGAACTCGTAGGTCGATGGCACGTCCTTGCCGCGCTGCCGCGCCATCCCGCGCCCTCTAACCAGTTCACGATGCTCGGGGTGCACCGTATCCCAGAAGTCCATGGATATGAGCTCGTCCTTCGTGTATCCCGTGATCTTCTCCAGCATGGGGTTCACGTAGATGAACTTCTTATCCCGGTACAGGACGATGCCCGCTTTTGTCGATTCCGCCAGCGCGCGGAACTTCCGCTCGCTCTCCATCAGCGCTTCCTGGGCCTGCTTGCGCTCCGTAATGTCGCGGGCGGCCGCGAACACGCCGGTGACCTCCCCCGATTCGTCCCTGTACACCGACGCATTGTAGATGACAGGCGTCACATGCCCGTCACGGTGCCGGATTTCCAGCGGATAGTCCCTGACTGAGCCCTCCTTGAACACCGTCAAATACCCTTCCCTGGCCTTACCCGGGTCAGTAAAGTAGTCCGAGAAGTCCGTCCCTACGAGCATCTTCCGCGGGAATCCCGTTACGGCTTCTGTCGCCACATTGACGTCAGTAATCCGGCCGTCCGGCGCGATGGTCACCAGCGGGTCCACACTGGCCTCGATCAAGCTCCGGTTGTAGGCGCTTGCCGCCTTGAGTGCGTCATCTGCATGCTTCCGCTCCGTGATGTCCCGGATAAACGAGCAATTATACTCTTTGCCGTCGTAGACCAGATAATTCACCGAGATTTCGGCCGGGAAGTAGCTGCCGTCCTTTTTACGGAGCGAGCGCTCGAGGGTAAACGAACCTCGCTCTTTGATTTCCTTCCAGTGCTCGGCCCAGCTCTGTTCCGTCCAGGACGGGCAGGTGTCGAAGGTGGTCATCGCGATCATCTCGTCCCGCGTGTAGCCGAAGGTCTCGCAGGCGGACTGGTTGACGTAGATGTACCTGGCATCAGGGGCCACCCACAAGATCATCTCGCCCGCCCGGTCCATGGTGAACTGTGTCAGCTTGAGTGATTTTTCGACCTGCTTGCGCTCGGTGATGTCTCTCACGAACGCGCAGACGTACTCACTGCCGTGGAAGTTCAGGTACGTCGTCCAGACCTCGGTCGGGAACGTGCTGCCGTCCTTTCCCCGGTGCATCGTTTCGACTTTCAGGAAGCCCTTCTCTTTCAGGTTCTGAAATATTGCTGGCCATTGCTCCGGTGTCATATCCGGGTCGACATCCCAGACGTTCATCGACAGGAGCTCTTCCCGGGTATAGCCGAGGGACCTGCACTTGGCGTCGTTAACATAATAGAACCTGCCGTCCGGTGTGGCAAGGGATGCTTCGTCGAGCGTGTTGTCGATCATGCACTGCATGAGGCTAAGCGCTTCTTCCGCTTTCATGCGCTCAGTGATATCCCGGTTGATGCCGCGGTAGCCCCTGAAGCTGCCGTCTTCGCTGAAGATCGGCAATCCGTTGGTCTCGATGTAAATGATCCGGCCGTCCTTCCGCCGGGCCCGGTATCCCAGGAGCTCCATCGGCGCCCGGGCCCGGAGCGTCCTGTCTATGAACGATCCAAACCTCTCGAGGTCTTCCGGCAGGATGAAGTCGAAGGGCCGTTTGCCGATGATCTCTTCCACCTCGTAGCCCAGGAAGTCTGTGGCCCGGGCGCTGACGTAGGTGACCCGGTAGTCCTCGTCTATCTCCCAGACCATGTCGTTGATGTTCTCGACCAGGCTGCGGTACTTCTCCTCGCTGTCCCGCAGGGCGTCCTGGGCTTCCTTTCGTCGGGTGATATCCCGCACGTGCTCAATGACCCCTGTGACATTGCCCTGATCGTCGATGAGCGGGAAGGAAAAGATCTCGAGCCATTTCTTCGGCCTGTTATCATCTCCGCGCAGCGGGTGTATATCGCTCTGGACTGTTTTTAGTTCCATAGCTCGCTTGCTGGGACAGACCTCACAGGGCTTATCCCTGCAGTGGTACGCAAGGTAGCACTTTTTGCCAGTAATGGGCATCATGTTGTGGTACCACTCTTCCATGGTCCGGTTTACCATGAGGACGTTGAGGTCTTTGTCCAGGATGCTTATGCCGTCCTGGATGCAGTTGAAAACCATGTTTAAAAAACTGGCGTCGTTGTGGATCGAGTCCTTTACGTGTCTGAGGCTGTCCGATTCATTCTCACGGCTGGCAACCTTGCGGCGAAGCTCATTCAGCTCGCTGACAAGTTCCTCGACAGGCCTGTGAGAATCATCCGGATCGGCGCAACGCAAAAAGGTACCCCTGTTATTTTTATTTGAATAGTACATATATATAAAAACTTTATCATTTCCGTTGTCCGTCGTTCCGAGCTTATGCAGCACATATGAACGCCATGCAGCGCTATAATCTGCCCCTATGATTTTATAGCCGTATTCTAAGGTAAGACCGAGGTGGAAATGATGAAAGAGTCGGTATCGTGCCAGACATGCCAGCACTGTGGTGCTGAGATTAAGATGGAAAGTGACCGGGAATGTCCCGGGTGTCAAAGGGACGTAAAAGAGTGTGTCGTGGATAAGGACGTCACAAGTTCCATCTACCCGATGTAAGGCACAGACACAAAGGACACAAAGGGTCACATGGTCATGGACAAGCACTAGTGAAGCACATGTTTCGCACTTTGTGCCTTATGACCCTTTGTGATTATTGTGTCATGAGCTTCACGTAGATGTCTTCCAGCGCCGACTGCTTGATCGACAGGTCGGCCAGCGCCCAGTTGCTATCGGATATCCGCCGCAGCAGGCCCGCGATCTCGCCTACGTCCGAGGTGCGGAACACGTAGTTGCCCTCGCTCCGCTCGAAGTCCAGCTTTTCGTCCGACTTGAAGATCACCTGGTACTCCCGGCTGCCCAGGGACTTCCGTATCGAGTTCATGTCGTCGCAGACCAGCATTTTGCCGTTCTTGAGGATGGCCACTCTGTCGCAGATATACTCGATGTGGAACAGGTTGTGGGCACTCAGGACGATAGTCTTGCCCTCGCTGCGCAGCGACTTCAGGTAGTCGATGATGAAGAACGACGTCAGCGGGTCCAGGCCCGAGTTGGGCTCGTCGAGGATGAGCAGCTTCGGGTCATGCAGCAGCGACCTTGCAATGGACACCTTACGCTTCATGCCCTTGGAAAGCTCTCCGGTCAGCTTTTGCTTCTCCGGCAGCTTCAGGGAGCCCAGCAGGAGGTCGATACGCTCTTTTGCCTTGCCTGCAGGCATGCCGTACAGCTGCGAGAAAAACAGGAGGTACTCGGTCACGGTCATGTTCTCGTACAGCGGGCTCTCCTCGGGTAAATAACCGATATGCCGCTTCACGGCGGTGCTGTCCCTCGCCATGTCCATGCCCATGATCTCGACGGTGCCTTTCGTCGGGGCAGTCAGGCCTACCATCATCTTCAGCGTCGTGCTCTTGCCGGCGCCGTTGTGCCCGATGATGCCCAGGATTTCCCCGTCCCTTACCTCGAGATCCAGATCGCTGACAGCTGCAAAATGTTTATATAATTTAGTAACCCCTGTCAGCTTAATCATTAACTTCCCTTAAGATTAATAAATATAAATTCTTTCGGGCATCAGGGCGTTATGTGGAACGTTCTTGTTATTGCAAAACGAGAGGTCACACGATTCCGTACGCGGTTTAGCGGCGGCTCAAGGCCCGTGGTCGTCCTCGTGTTGCTCCTGGCCCTGGCCGTATCCTATTTTGTGATGCAGAGCGGCTTCACGCTCAGCCGCGGGATGTACACTGTCGGCGTTTCGCCAGACGGGCCGCAGATCGACGACAGCCGTTTCAATGTCATCGTCCTCAGCCCGGACGCCGGGCTACGATCAGCTCAACTCGTATGCCATCGACGCTTACGTCAACGGGGACCAGGTGATCGGCCGGTCCAATTCGCGATCGCAATATGCCATGGGCGCACTGAAGCAGTACCTGGACAACCAGGAGCTGAACCGGATCATCGAGCAGTACGACATCGACCGGGGCTTTCCGCTACGAATCGAGACCCACTACCTGGTCGTGAACGCCAGCCAGCCGGAGGCTTCCGGGTCGATGGCCGGCATTATAGGGCCCACGCCGGTGTTCGAGCCCGACTACACGGGCGAGCCTGTGCCCACGCCTGTCCCGGGTACCCCCCCTGTGACGCCGTCCGATACCTCGACCGACTCCGCCGTACGCGAGCAGCTCGAGGCGGCGAAGAACGGCTCTGCCGGACGGTTCAAAGCCGAGATGCTCACGGACAACGAGACGCTGATACCCTCGCTATACCAGCCGTCGGCGCCATTGCCGCAGGTCATCCTGGCGTTCCTGTACATCGTGCCCATGTTCTTCATCAGCGTGTTCTTCACCAGCAGCTTCATGGACGAGAAGACGAACCGCAAGCTGAACATCCTCATGTCCACGCCGGTGTCGGCCTTCGACATCATCATGGGCAAGATGCTCCCGTACCTGGCCTTCTCGCTGGTCGTGATCGTCGGCGTGACGCTGTACCTGGGCGGGAACCTGCTGCTGGCGATCGCCATCTTCACCCCTGTGACGCTTTTCATCTTCGCCATCTATCTCATGGTGGCGCTGTTCTACCGGACCTACAAGGACCAGACGTTCTTCTCGATGGCGGCCATCACTTTCGTGACCGGCTATCTTGTCTTCCCGGCCCTGTTTACCGGCACGAGCAACCTCAGCTACATCTCGCCACTGACGCTGGCCGTGGAGATGTACCGCAACGTGCCTTTCGGGTCGACAGAGATGTTTGCATACGTCTTATCTGCCGGGCCGCTTTACCTCGTCTTCGTCCTGGCCATGTTTGTCGGCGTGCGCATCTTCAACGAGGAATACCTGATGGGCTACGGCCGGCTGCACCAGAAGCTCGGCGACGCCATCTATCTTTCGTTTAACAAAAGTCATCCAGTACGTTTCCGTGGGCCTGCTTAGCCTGCTGCTCATTCCTGTCGTGTTCATCGTCGAGCTGATCATCCTTGCGCTCGTGACCAACATCCAGCAGATATACGTGATGCTGATCGTGCTGCTGTTCTTCTGTGCCCTCGTGGAAGAGATCGCCAAGTCCGCAGGCATCGTCGCGCTGGTCGAGTACGGCAAGGCCGTGACCATAAAGCGTGTGCTTGCACTGTCGTTCGTTTCGGCGCTGGCTTTCTGGGGCGGCGAAAAGCTTCTGCTGGTCGTGTCCATCGGGTTCATGCCGTCCTCGGCCGTGCTCGACGCCCTGAACGGCGCCTCCGGGACGGCTTCGTCGCCGCTGATGCTGATCTTCCTGCTGCTCCTGCCGCTGGCCGGCCACTTCGTGTTCTCGGCCATCGTGTGCCTGGGCACCCTGAAGCTTGGCACCAAATACTACATCGTCGCGCTGCTGACCGGGACGTTAGTCCACGTGCTCTATAACGTCTATAACATGCGTGCCATGGGGGCGTTCTGATGGGCGCGTTCATGGCCATCGTCAACAAAGAGATCCGGTCCATCGCCAAAGAGCGGACCATCATCCTTGCCATTGTCATCCAGCTGATCATCGCCTCGCTGTCATCGGTCATCCTGTTCGGCCTGATGTCCTTCTACGACCCGACGACCATCGGCCAGAACACCGCCGTCCCCATCAAGGTCGGCGTGGTAGGTGACGAAGACAGCCCGCTGGTCGACTACATGCAGCGCTCCCACATCACGACGCTGCTCTACGATAACGCCGACGCGGCACAGGCCGACTTCCTCAACGGCAGCGTGGATGCCGTAGTGTACATCCCGTCAGCCGCCGCGGGCGTCACCGAGATGAAGCTCTTCCTGCCGCAGTCTGACTCGAAGTCGACCGTGGTCCTCATGGTGCTCCAGACCCCGCTGAAGAAGTACGAGAACTACCTCCGCGGGCTGAACGGCATTGAAGTCAAGTACCAGGACATGAGAAGCCGGTCGAGCACGACCTATGAGTTCCTCTACTCCTTCATCGTACCCGATGCTCATGCTGTTCCCGGCATTTATCGCGGGCAGCATCATGATCGACACCCTCTCCGAGGAGTTCGAGAACAAGACACTGGATACGCTGCTGTCTACGCCGGTCTCCCTGAAACGATGATCGGCGCCAAGCTCGCCGCCATGGAGTTCATCGCGGTCCTGCAGTGCATACTGTGGTCCATCCTGCTCTCGTTCAACCGCATCTACATACAGAATTTTCTGCTTAAACGTTCTGTACTTTGTGGCCATTGCGGCCTTCGTGTCAGATGCCTTATCAGCCTGTACAAAAAGTAAAACGACCGTCTATGCAGCTGTACTAACCTATATATATTACAACATCCTATGTGATACTAATACCTACATATTATTAATAGGTACACTAATGAGAGCGGGAATCATGCAGTCGGAACTTGAAAAGTGGATCAAGGAGCTCCGTAAGGGGAGCACCAGGCTGGCTATGCTATCGTTGCTCCAGGTGCGGGACATGTATGGCTATGAGTTGACGCGAGAGATGAATCGCCTGACAGACGGCGTGTTCTCTCTCAAGGAGAGCAATGCCTATCCCGCGCTGCATATCCTCGAAGAGGACGGCCTGATCGTGAGCTACTGGAAAGAGTCGGAGCCCGGCATGCCGCCGCGCAAGTACTACAGCATTACGCCGTCAGGGAAAGTGTTCCTCGATGAGATGAAAAACGAGTGGAAGCGGCACGGCCAGGCAATGGAAAAGGTCTGGGCGTTCCGGTAGGAGGCGATCGATATGGAATTCAAGGAAGAAGCGAAGGTTGCTATCGAAGACCGATCCGGACGGTCATCGGGCGCACGAGCCTGTCCGGCAAGGACCGGACTGAAGTGGAGAAGGAGCTGCGGTCGTGCTCTTACGAGAGCTCCGAGCCAGGCAGCAGAGCGGGGCGACACGAAGGTCACGCTCGCGGACGTCATCCGGATGCTAGCCGCCGAGGGCACTCCGACCAGATCGCCACATGCTACATGAAGTCTTACGCCTGTAACCTTCACAGAGCCGGGATACTGTCCAGGACGATCGCTTATTTGATCGATGCCCTGATCATAGGTGCGGGTATTGTGTTGCTCATAGTGCCTACCATGCTTTTCCTCATGGCGATCGGCGTCCCCTTCGACTCGAACACGAACGGCACGAACTACGATGTCCAGATGCCGGGCGATACCGTCACCGGCTGGATCGTGGCTGTCATGATCCTGATCCTGCTGACCTACTTCGTCACGGCGTTCAGCTATGTCATATGCTATACTATCCTGCTCGAAGGCTACTTCGGCCGCACCGTCGCCAAGTATCTCATGGGGCTGAAGGTCCTGCGGGAGGACGGCCCGAGATCGGCGTCGGGCCTCGTCAACGTGCTCATTTACCTCATCACTCCGCTTCTTCGTCCTGCTGCTCATGCTGCTCTTTTTCGATCACGAAACAGCTCGCGTCCCATCAAGTTGCAGGGACGATCGTGGTGCATACCCGTTGAGGTCATAGAGGTCTCAGAGGTATCAGAGTTCTATCTTTTTTAGAGGTCCCGGAGGTTTCGTGAGGTAGCAGAGCTTTCACCACAGAGGACACAGAGGTCACAGAGGACGGCACAGAGGATTTTAAAGAAAAAGGCTGATGCGAGAAAGCCCTGTTATTAAAACAGTCCTCTGTGAATACCTCTGTGCCTCTGTGGCCCCTGTGGTGAAAGTAGTCTCCGTGCCCTCTCAGAAACCTCTGAGACCTCTAATAAAATCAAACAAAATTGTTGATAGCCGGCTCTTTTATAGCCTTGCCGGAGTCGAAATTGAACTTCATCCCGTCGGCTGCCGCTATGGTGCGGATACCGGTCGCCGCCTCGATACGCTGTGCTACCGCGTCCGGTCCGGCCTTGACGACCTGCATGCCGAAATGGTTGAGCAGCGCGACTTTAGGCTTTGCGACACGCAGCACCTTGATCACGTCCTCCGGGATAAGGTGCTCGAAGCGGGCGTCGTGGGTAATGCGTACCATGTTGACGATCAGGCAGTCACAGCCCTTGAAAGCGTCAGGCAGCCCGGTGAAGAACTTGGTATCCGTGATGTAGCCGAGGGTCTTGCCGCTGAACATGAACTTGAGCCCGTAGGCTTCCACGTCCGCGTGCGTCATGGTCGTCGCCGCCTCGATCTGCACTCCGTCCAGCGACCATTTGAACTCCGGGCCCAGCACTTTTATGTTGTTGCGGATGTAGCTTCGCACATACTTCAGGACTACCGGGTCGTCGCCTTCCAGGGCGTCTCTGGGCACTATAAGCACGCCGCGCGGGCGAAAGCTGCCGCCGGACATGGCCTCGATCATGATGTTGATGTCGTTGCTGTGATCGATATGTTTGTGAGACAGGACAATACAGTCAAGCTTGCCCGGGTGGAAGCCAAGATCCACCGACCTCATCAGGCACCCTGGCCCCGGGTCGAGCAGGATGTCCTTGCCGTTCAGTTCCAGCCACATGCCGCCGCTCTTGCGGAGCTGGCTGGTGACGACCATCCTGCCCCCGGCTGTGCCGAGGAACGTGATCTCAGACATCGCTAATAATATGCATGCCTATGATATAAAAGTCCTTTCATTATTATCGATTGCATTGCATGTTAACAGGAGGTCTAGGTTTGGGAGGGCACGGAGATTCACCACAGGGGACACAGAGGACTGGCACAGAGGATTTTATCGAAAATGGCTGATGTGAGAGAGCCCTGTTAAAAGTCCTCTGTGGCCTCTGTGTCCCCTGTGGGAGAGTAGTCTCCGTGCCCTCTGAACCTAGAGGCCTTTCTCCCGGAGCCAGATCTGCACCTCGTCCTCGTTGACGACGTCGAACTTACCCTTCAACTCCACGAGGATAGCGTCGTAGAGCGCCTGTCCCTGCTGCTCGTGGCCTTCGCCGGTAACTACCGCAAGCTGGTTCGTGTGGCCGGTCACGTCGATGCCGAACGTCAGGAAGTCCGTGTCCTTGTCGAACATGATGTCTTCGCCGATGGTGATGAAGTCGCAGTTCGACAGCTTTGCGCTGATCTCCAGTACGATGCGTTTCACGAACTCTGTCTTCTTGTCTACGACGTTGATGATGATCCGGTCCATGAGGTGAAATATGGCGACGATTGGTATTATGGCTGTCGATCATTCGCGAAGGCTCGACCAAAGCGGAACTTTCGGGCGTAATTTTTCCAATTAACGACTAAAAATCGGTCAAGAGAATAAAAACATTAATAGTCCGGCGCATACAAACGATCGTACGGGAGGAAATCACATGGTCAAACTGACACAGGAGATCAAAGATACGATATCGATGGGCACCGTCTACTTCTTCGCTACGAGCTCGAAGGCAGGCGTACCCAACGCGGTGCCGATCAAGGCATTGAAGGTGCTGGACGACGAGACCATCCTCGTCTCGGACCAGTACTTCGGCAAGACGCTGAAGAACCTGGAGGAGAACCCGCACGTCGCCATCTCGTACTGGGGCGAGAAGGGCGGCTACCAGATCAAGGGCACGGCCGCGGTCCACAAGGGCGACAAAGTCTTCGAGGACGACGTCGCCTGGGTACACAGCTTCTCACCCAAGCTGAACCCCAAGTCGGCGGTCGTGATCAAGGTCACCGATGTGTTCATGGTCAAGGGCGGGCCGGACGCGGGCAAGAAGATATTGTAAATCCTTTCTATTGTATTGATCGGAAGGCGTAGCATGCTGTTTCATTAGTTTGCGACCCCTGTCACGCTCGCCAAGGGCGCCAAGTAGCCAAGAGCGCCAAGACGATTTTAATATAACCGCAGACCCCGAATTTTGTTAGCGACAGGCTTTCGCACATGTGAGCAGCCGCAATTACGCCGATAAAAATGATTAGGATGCATAATCTTACAAAACTTGGCGCCTTGGCTTCTTGGCGCCCTTGGCGAGCGTGACAGGGGTCGCATAGTATAGTAAGCTGCTTCGCTGGATGATCAAAAACATCTTTTTAATCTTGGGAGCCAGTTATTTATCGCTTGCGGGCGTGGTCAGGATCTTCTCGAGCCGCTTCAGCTCTTTTTCCTGCAGCTCCAGCCCCTTGCGCATGCTTGCCATCATATTACCGTAGGCCGGGTTATTGCTGACCTTCTTCTGGGTGTATATCTGCGGCAGCATGGTCATCAGCTTCTGCTGCCGGCGGTACTGGTCGCTGAGGGCTGCGTACTTGCCTTTGTACTTCTCTATGATCTCGTCGGCCACGCCGGACTTGCGGGCCATCTCCAGGGTGCGCTCGATACGGGTGTGGGCGGTGAAGACCTCGTCGATGGCGTCTCGCAGCGTGGCGGAGTTCACCGGCTTCATGATGTAGTTCTCGATGAGCACACTCCGCTCCTGGACGTCCTCCAGGGTGAGCGGCTTCGAGGTGACCATGATGATGGGTATGTCTTTGGTGGCAGGGTCGCCCTTGATGTACGACGCCACTTCCCAGCCGTCCATAGTCTCCATCATGATATCCAGGAAAATGAGGTCGGGCTTATCGGCGATCGCCTGGCGGATGCACTCTTCGCCGCTATACGCTTTGAGCGTGGCGTAGCCCGATCGCTGCAGCATGCCTGTAATGATATCGACTATGTCACGTTCGTCGTCGGTGACCAGAATGCGCTTTTTTCCCGGGTCCATGGCTAGCTATCCCTGCACTGTAAGCTAATAGAATATGCACGTTAATATACTTATAAATTTCAGTGCCCGTAAAAAAATCGGCGAGGAGCCCCGAAGGGCTCCTGCGTCAATACTCGGTATTCCCTGTATTTACTGGCCGCCCGTAGCTGCCCATCAGGCTGATTGCGGCCCATGGAGCATGCCCATGCCCGCGGCCATTGCGACGCTGGCCAGCGGGTGGGAGCGGATGTTGTCCCTGGCCATATCGGCGGTGTCGTCCACCTTTTCGCGGGCCGATGTCCACCGCACCCATGACGCGTTCCCGGTAGTCGCCCACTTCCATGGACCGGATATCTTCCGACGCCCGCCGGAGGATGTCCGAAACCCTGCGGCTCGTCTCCGCGCCCTTCTCCGCAGCCGTCTGGGACAGCTCGCTGCCTTTACGCTCCAGCCTGCTGGCCAGGTCTTCTCTCCTTGCTCTCCTGAATAATGCCATTTCCATCACCTGTCAATTGATCGCTATACGATTGGCCATGGATGAGTCTCGCTAATTGAGCAATCCGATCATCCATCCCGGTATCTAAGAGAGATTAAGGCCCGTACCATAATAATCGTTAGGAAAAGAAAAGTGCCGAAAAAATGCATTCGCAGGCATATTTAACCGGTCAGGAACCTGTAAGGCCTGTCTGCGCTTTTTATGACAGCCGATCATGACAACCGGAAGCCGAACCCTACATTGTACGCGCGCGAGCGGCTGCCGGTCCGAAATTATGCATTGGAAATGTTGTATACGGATAAGGTATCCGACACAGAGTTCACAGTATGGATGACGTATGCGGTGGACCTGACATAACGACTCATGTACCCTGTGGACTCTGCTGTACATCTGTATTGAATGCCTTATCGGCCAGTATAAAAATACAGAATGACTAAAATAGATGAGAAGACAGGCTTACGCGCCCGTCTTCTTTTCCTCGCCCGCGGGCTTCGCCGGTCCGGTCTCGGTCGTGGCAGGCTTCTCCGCCGTCGCCTTCTTCGCGGCCTCGGCAGCCTTGCGCTTCTTGATCACGGGCGCGTTCTCGTTGGTGACCTTTGTGTATACGGTCAGCCGCTGCCTGGACGGCTTCGTGTATACCTCGTTCTGCGAGATGGCGTTGGTCGGGCAGACACGCACGCAATAGCCGCAGCGGATGCACTGCGTATTGAGGTACTCTACCTGCTCCTCTTCCTTGTGGATGAGGATGCAATCCGCAGGGCAGGACCGCTGGCACAGCCCGCACAGGATGCACTTGGTGCCGTCGAAGGTCACGTCGGCCCGCACGCCCGGGAAGTGCTGGTAGGGCGTGAACGGGTAGTTCGAGGTGTACGGTTTGCTCAACAGGTTTTTACCGATGTTCTCAAGTATCTTCAGCATGGTATCACCTGTCAAAGCACCCGATGCACGGGTCGAACGTGATCGTGATCAGCCCGACGTCCGCCAGGTGCGCGCCCTTGATCAGCGGGACGATGCCCGGCCCGTTGGCGTAGGTAGACGTGCGTATCTTGACCCGGTCCATCTCCTTGGACTTCTTGCCCTTCGCGTAGTAGAACAATTCGCCTCTCGGCGGCTCCACACGCGCGAAGGCCTCGGTCTCCGGCAGTGTCTTGGACTTGGCGAAGATGTCCTCGCCGGCTTCCGCCAGCATGGGAATAAGCTGCCGTATCAGGTCAATTGACTGGAACAGTTCCCGGACGCGGACCACGGAGCGGGCCCAGCAGTCGCCGGACGTCTCCACGACTGGCTTCATCTTCAGCTCGCCGTACAACAGGTACGGAGCGACCGTCCTGACGTCGTAGGGCACATTGCTGCCTCTCGCCACAGGGCCGACCACGCAGAGGTCTTTCGCGAGCGCCTCGCTCATGATGCCGACGCCCTGCATGCGTTCCTTAATCGTGTAGCTCTTCAGGATCATGTCCTTCAGGTCCAGGCATTTCTTCTCCATGAGGTCGCAGAAGTCGCTGAGCTCCTTCGCCATCTCCGGGCCGACGTTGCGGATGACGCCTCCCACGATGTTGATGCCGTGGAGCACCCGGTTGCCGGTGGTACGCTCGAACATGTCCAGCACTATCTCACGGTCCCGGAAGCAGAGCATGAACAGGTTCTCGAAGCCGATGGACTCAAGCGTCAGGCCGATGGCCAGAAGGTGGCTGTGCAGCCTTTCCAGCTCCAGCATAATCGTGCGGATGACGGCCGCCCTGCGCGGGATCTCGAGGTTCATAGTGCCCTCGACGGCGAGACAATAACAGGTGGAGTGGTGCTGGGTGCAGATGCCGCAGACGCGCTCCGAGAGGTATGCGCCCTTGTTGTAGTCCCATTCGAACTTCTTCTCCAGGCCGCGGTGGACGTAGCCTGCCTCAAGCTGGCAGTCCTTGACGATCTCGCCGTCCATGGTGAGCTTCAGCCGTATCGGCTCTATCCACACGGGGTGCTGTGGGCCGAACTGTATGGTGGTCTTCATGGCGCTTTCCTCCTCAGGGGCGATGTAATGCTATCGGGCAGGAAGAACCTGCCCGGGATGTCTTTGATCTTGATGCCGAACATCTCCGCGGCCTCGTTCTCCGCTATGTACGCCGCAGGGAATATGGGCGTGATGCTGTCCACTTCCTCGTTGCCGCCGTGCTTGGGCACCACGACGCGGTAGACTTCGGCAGTTCCTGTCGGGAACTGCTGGAAGAAGTACGATACCTGTATGGCATCGCCGGCATCGTAGCCCACGATAGTGATGAGCCGGGTGCCGGCCGCCTTCAGGCGCCGGGCCACGTCCTGCATCTCCTGCTGGGTGACTGTCTTCACGTCCATTTACGCTCCCCCCTTCGACTTTTTCTTATCCTCAAGAATTTTCCGTTCCTTCTCGTTAAGTATGTCCAGGCCGAGCACAAGGCCGTCGATGACCGCCTCGGGCCTCACGTTGCATCCGGGAATGTATACGTCCACGGGTATGACCTTGTCCAGCGACCCGCCGTGGCCATAACAGCCCTGGTAGATACCGCCTGTGCTGGCGCAGGTACCCGACTGCGATGACGATCTTCGGGTCAGGCATCTGGTTGTACAGGTTCGTGATGATCTCCCTGTACTTCAGCGTCACCGGGCCGACCACGAGCATGACGTCGGCGTGCTTGGGATTGCCCGTGCTCATGACGCCGAACCTGCTCACGTCGAACCTGCGGCGTGAGACACGCCAGGATCTCGAGGTCGCAGCCGTTACAGCCTCCGGTGCCTACGTGAATGACCCAGGGCGATTTCTTTCGTGAAAGCTCAGTCAGGCTCATGCAATCCACCTCCCGGTGATCAGGATGTATGCGAGGTTCACAATGATGAGTAGGAGCCCGATTATGTATACTTGTTTGATCATCTGGTCCACGCGCAGCCTGGCCGTCACATTGTCCACGACGATCGAGAACAGGAATGCCAGTGCCATCAGCCCCAGCCGCACGGCCCAGTTCTGCACGAAGTACAGGCCGATGAACCAGAGTACGAAGAAGATCTCGAAGAAGTGGGCGATGGTAATCAGCCCCAGGAACTTCCCGGTATACTCGGTCACCGGGCCCTGCGCGATCTCCTGGTGCGCTTCGGCGATGTCGTAGGGCGACTTCCTGAACTGGATGGGCAGGATGAGGAAGAGCGCCATCAGCGCCAGCGGCAGCGTGTACAGCAGCGGCTGGGTCTTCGCGGGCTCCGTGAAGCTCCAGATCGCGTCGATCTGGAAGCTTCCTGTCACCAGCCGGTCCAGGAATACGACCAGCAGCAGGATGGGCTCATAGGTGAGCATCTGGAGCAATTCGCGGTTCGACCCCACAAAGCTGAACTGCGACCGCACGCTGTACCCGGCCAGCACCAGGAAGATGAAAGACAGGCCGAAGATGAACGTGATGACCAGCAGGTCGTAGTGGAACAGCAGCAGCGCCGTTGACAGCACAACCGTCAGCAGGTATGCGACCGCGAAGACGAGGTACGTCTTGTTGACGATCTTGTCCTCCTTGCCGAACAGCTTCAGCACGTCGTAGAACGGCTGCGTGATTGGCGGGCCGGTGCGGTTCTGGAGACGTGCGGTCAGCTTTCGGTCTATGCCCGTGAGCAGGCCGCCGATGAACGGCGCCAGGATGAGCAGCACGACCGGTATGGCGATCTGCCAGACGATCGGGTCGTCCATTGTAATCATAATAACACCGCCAGGAACAGGAATGCCAGCAGCAATATGCCGACGGGGTAAAGGTACTTCAGCAGCTTGCCTTCGCCTATCAGTGTGTCGAAGTAGCCGCCGCCGATATCGGGCTCATTGCCCGTGCCGCACGAGTACGTGGGCGTCAGCGACGCTTTGGGCACCTTGATCAGCAGGATCGGGATGAGCAGGATCACCAGGAAGATGATCAGGAACATCAGCGGCGAGAACCCGCCGATGGCGCTCCGGAGCACCTCTCCGACCACCAGCCCTCCCGGCTCCTGGCCGTAGATGTCCGGCAGGTTGATCAGCTGTGTGAAGAACACCGTAGTCAGCGCCACGGATACGAATATGCCTGCCGTCAGGACCAGCAGCGGCACTTCCATGTACCAGTCGTGGTGTGCGTGCGGGGCCTCCTCTGCTGGCTTTGTGGCCAGCAGCTTCCCCGCCCACCTCGAGTAGTAGAAGACCGAGAAGATGCTGCCGAAGATGATGAAGAATATGGCGAGCAGCGACCACCCGATCTGGGTGAATGTGGACGCGGACTGGAAGGCCAGCCACTTGCCCACGAAGATGCCGAAGGGCGGAGCCATCAGCGAGATCAGGCCTATGACCGTGATCATGGCTACCAGGGGCGCCTTCGCGATCAGTCCCTGCATGTCGTCGATGTTGCGCGAGCCGGTGATGTGGGATATCTCGCCCACGCAGAGGAACAACAGGCCTTTGGACACTGCGTGGAACACCAGCAGCGCCACGGCTGCGGTGATCGCCAGCCAGGTGTTGATGCCCGTACACATGGCGATGAGGCCCAGGTAGCTGATCGTCGAATAGGCCAGTATCCGCTTGGTATCCGTCTGGGACAGTGCCAGGAGCGCGCAGAACATGAACGAGAACCCGCCTGCTATCGTGATAATGGTCGACAGCATCCCGCCCTCGAAGATGAATATCAGCGGGGCGATGCGGATGAGCATGTAGACTCCCGCATTGACCATTGTAGACGAGTGGAGCAACGCGGATACCGGCGTGGGCGCGACCATGGCGCCGGTCAGCCACGAGTTGAAGGGCATGAGCGCCGACTTGGTGAACGCGCCGAAGGCCATGAAAGCGAACGGCAGCACGATGGCCCCCGCGGGCAGGAACGACAGCCAGCCTGGCATCGTAGCCCTGGCACTGAGCAAGTCCGACAGGAACCGCGTGCCGAACATCGCCTCCACCAGGATGATGCCGCAGACCAGCGCAACGCCGCCCAGCAGGTTCATCCACAGGGCCTTGTCGGACGCTTTGATGGACTGTGTGTCGCGGTAGTGCCGGATGAGCAGGAACGAGCAGAGCGTGGTGCCCTCCCAGAAGAAGAACAGCCAGGTCAGGTCGTTGGCGAAGATGAGCGCGTTCATGTCGCCGAGGAAGACCATCATGATCAGGAAGAAGGACGAGACGTTCTTGTCTCCCTTCATGTAGCCGATGGAGTAGATCAGGATCAGCGAGCCAATCAGCGAGACGATGAGGCACATCACGATCGACAGGTCGTCTATCACGAACGTGAATCCAGCCGCCTCTCCTGTCGCCGCGAAGAACTCCAGATAGGTGAGCAGCGCGAGCTGCAGCACCGCCAGCCCCAGGATCTTGTAATCCCGGTCCTTGTAGCCATAGTACAGGAATACGAGCATTAACAGGAAATCCAGAGCGACAATGATAGTTGAAACTGGCAGAGACATGCCAATATTGATCGACTCAACGGTCAGGTTCTGCGGACCGTTGTACAGAACAAACAATGATGCTACCGATAGTACCAGCGCGCATAATATGACGGAGTATTTTTTCAGATTATAGCCTGGCACCAGGTAGCTGATGATGCCGAACAAAACCGGCACCAGCACGGTCAGCGATAATAACAATAATCCGTCCATAGGCTTACACCAGGCAATGTAAATCATACATTGATGATCATGATATATAAAATCAATGGATGTTAAGGTCTTTACTCCCGTGGCCGCGAAATAAACCGGCTTATGGCACGATTGTTCTGCCAGTCGCCGCCATACCTGCGGCCGCCGTGATCATGGCTCTTGCGATCGATGCCGGCAAAAGCCGCGAGAAAGATATTAGTCAGCGTAATCCATAAATGAAGAGCGATGAACTCCATCAGGCTCGTGCTAAGCGATTACGACCGGACTTTCACGGACGAGACATTGCGCGTGGCACCCGGCCTGGCGGAAGCTATCCAGCGCCTGCGGGACAGAGGCGTGCTTTTTTCCATTGTCTCGGGCCGTAAGTACTCCTTCATGATCGACTTATACCGGGCACTGGACGGCCTTGTCGACTCCTTCATCGCCGAGAACGGCTGCGTAGGCTATGCCAACGGCTGCCGGCAGGTCATCTCCGAGGTAAGGGGCCGGGACGGGCTGCTGCATGCCCTGGAGGACGGCTCCATCGACTACGATGCCGGCGACGTAGTCATCTCCGTCCACCGCAGGTACCTGCCTGAGGTCGAAGAGGTGCTCAAGCTTTTTCCGGCATACCATATGATACAGAATGTCGATTCGCTAATGCTGCTGCCGCAGGGCGCTTCCAAGGCGACCGGCATCCGCTGGCTCATGGACGTCTACTGCCTCGACACCGGCCAGATGGCCTGCATAGGGGATGCTGAGAACGATATCGAGATGAGGGGGCTCTGCAGGCTCATGGGTGCAGTCTCCAATGCGTTGCCTGCCGTAAAGAGTGAATCGGACTACGTCTGCAAGGGGAGCTTCGGGGCAGGGCTCCTGGAGTTCCTGGAACACATCGAAAGGCTTCAGGAAGCCGGACCTGTTGAAATTTCCCGGTGACGGGGCCGCCAGGTCTGCGCGCGTGTGCCTGCCCGACCCGGAGGCGACGGTAATCCCGCCCCTTGTTTATCATCCTGTTACCCGGAACAGGCGAATAAAATTATGGAATATAATTTATAATAAAAGCCAATACCTTATTGTATGTACGGGATAATCGGCAACGGAGAGACCTGCGCCTTTATAAGCATCTTTGACTCGCTCGACTGGCTCTGTCTGCCCCGGTTCGATTCTCCCACTATGTTCGCCCGGGCGCTGGACAGCGAGCGAGGAGGCTCGGTCACCCTCTGGTACGAGACGGGCGGCAGCATCCTGCCCTTCGAGACGGGTAAACAGACGTACGTCGAGGATACGAACGTGCTGGAGACGTCTACGGGGGTGGGCGACGACATCGTGCGGACGGTCGACTTCATGCCCTTCGGCGAGCGACGCCTGTGGCGTATCCTGGGGATTTCCGGGCCGCAGCGGTTCCGGCTGACCTTCGACATCGACCCCCGGCCGGACTACAACCGGTCCAGCCCCGAGATCGACGTGAAGGAAAACGGTGTCCTTATCACCGGCCCCGGCCAGGCGCTGTTCATCTCCTCCATGGAGCCTGCCACGATAAAAAAGAGGCGCATCACCTTCGACGTCGAGCCGCCCCGGACTATACCGTTGCTGCTGACATACGGCGAGACCCCGGACGATTGCCTGAAAGCGGCAGAGAGCCAGGACTTCGTAAAGGACTATCGCATGCAGGTGGAAGGATGGCGCCGCTGGGCGGCCAGGGCCAATCCCGTGTTCGAGCTGAGCCCTCGCCTGCACTATTATTACATGCGCTCGCTGCTTATCCTGAAGCTGCTCATTTACGATAAGACCGGCGCCATCCTCGCGGCGCCGACGACCTCCTTCCCGGAGATCGTGGGCCGGGACGCTAACTGGGACTACCGGTTCTGCTGGGTGCGGGACGGAGCCTACTGTGCCGAGGCGCTGGCGCTGGCCGGCATGCGCGACGACTCACGCAAGCTGCTCGACTTCCTTCTGGGCATAGCATCGAGCGACGGCAAGCCGTACCCCTACCCTCTGGTCTCGGTCGACGGCACGCTGGAGGGCACCGACGAGGTGCTCATCGATACGCTGGCCGGGTTCGGCAACAGCCGGCCGGTGCGCATCGGCAACAAGGCGGTGGACCAGCGGCAGAACGACCTGGAGGGAGAGGTCGTGCATGCCATTTACCTGTACGATAAGTATTCGGGCGACACAAAATACGCGCAGGGCCACTTCGACAGGATTGCCCGGATAGTCGACTATGTTCAGGGCCACTGGCGGGAGAAGGACGCGGGCATCTGGGAGTTCCGGCGGGAGTACATGGACTACGTGCACAGCAAGACCATGTGCTGGGCGGCACTGGAGTACGGCGCGAAGATCGCCGACCGGCTCGGGCACGCCGACCGGGCCTCGGACTGGCGCGAGGAAGCCTCCATCGTCCGGGACGACGTGGTGACCAACGGCTGGTCTGAGCGCAAAAAGTGCTTCAAGCGGTCCTACCAGGACGACGCCTACGACGCCTCGGTGCTCGCCGTGCCGCTGATGAACATGCTGCCTGTCGACGACCCGAAAGTGCGGACGTCCGTCAAGAGCATCACTGATCACCTTGGCACAGGAGGCCTGCTGAAGCGGTTCGAGGAAGAGCCGCATGCTTTCATGCTGTCGTCCCTGTGGCTGGCGCAGGTGATGATGAAGCGGGGTAAAGCCGTGAGCGCGCTGGACATCATCAACCGCGCAGCAAGGTACGCGTCGAGTGATCTGGGCCTGTTCGCGGAAGAGTACGACATGTACTACCAGCGGCTCGTGGGTAATATCCCGCAGTCCTTTTCCCACGAAGAGTTCGTGAAATCGATCCAGTTCCTGCTCGGGAAAGAATGAGCAAGCTAAAGGGGCCACGCCGACAGGTTCAGGTGCCAAGTATAGTAAGGCGCCGTCTTATAGGGCCGCCATATCTAAGGCCTTGAATGAAACCTTGGCGTGCTTGGCCTTGGCTGGCGTCGTCACTCGGTGAGCATGGAGCTCTCGGCGCTCGCGCTGTCCTTGACCCGCTTCTGCAGGAAGATGTTGTCGTAGATCTCACAGTGGTCCTTGAACCCGCGCTCCACGCAGAACCTCATATGGACCAGCTCTTTGCCGATGGCGCCCATCTGTTTGCCGATCTCCGGGTGCTCGACCAGCGAGAGGACGTACTGGGCCAGCTCCTCGTGGTCGGTCGGCCGGAACAGGTAGCCGTTCACGCCGTCGATGATCTGTTCGGGTATGCCCCCGATGTTGGAGCCGATCAACGGTTTGCCGAAGCACATGGCCTCGGATAGCACCAGCCCGAACCCCTCGTTGACTGAGGGCAGCACGACCATGTCACAGGAGTCATAGGCCTGCATCAGGTCTTCCTGGCTCACCTTGCCCAGGAAATGCACTTTCTCCTTCAGCCCGAGGCTTTCCGTGAGCTTTTTCAGGTCCTCCAGCCTGTCGGAGCGGCCTCCGCCTATGAGCTTTTTAGACAGCGAGCCGTTGCCGATGAAGACGCAGGTGACATCGTCGTATTTCTGGCGGACGCTCGCCATGGCCTTGATGAGGAACTCCTGTCCTTTGCGCGGGTCCATCCTCGAGATACACAGGACGATGCGGTCCTTCTCCGGGATGCCGAACTTCTCCCGGAACCGGTTTTCGTCTGCGAGCTTATACTCGGCTGTCTCGATGAACGGATTGATCTTGGTGACACGCTCGGGACTAAGCCCGCTCTCTACGGCCGTGCGCACGTATTCGTCCGTGGAGAAGATGATCTGGTCGTAGTAGTGCATGTAGCGGACGAGGAATTCCCGCCAGTCGGCTGGCATGACCGTGGTGAATGGCACGTGCCAGGTGAAGACCATGGGTACGTCTATCTCGTCCTTAAGCAGGAATGCCAGCGGCATCACCTGGAAGTCGTGGACATGGAGCACGTCGAACTTTTCTGCCTTGTAGACCTCTTTCACTTTTTCGTACATGCTTACGTTGAAGCCCAGGTAGTCATAGTACCCGTGGCTGAACCGGTCCTCTACGCTTACTGGCATAGCCTTGCTGCCATGGGTAGTGTCGATGATCAGCTCCTTGAACTTCAGGTACCCTTCCATAGACTCCCGCAGGCTCTCCGTCTCGGCCATGCGGTAAACCCTGATGCCGTCGACTACCTCGAAGTCGGGCATCTCAGGGGTCTTGAGGTGCACGACAATCATCTCGTCCCCCCGGTCGATCATCCGCCTGCCGAGCGCCTGCAGGTATCTGGTCACGCCGCCGATGTAGGGGTAGAATGACTGTGAGACAGTGCAAATTTTCATCATTGACTATTTTTTATCATGGATTAAATATATTATTCGCATAAAAATGTGCAAAACTATCCTGTACGCAGGCAATCCAGCGATGCCATGCCCGGTTAACTCCGGCTAAGAAGGCACAAAGTACCAATTAGATACGGCTGCATCCCAATCGACAGGGATGGAAGCATGAACCTAACAAAAACCCCTGCCATTTCAACAAGTCCCTGCATGTTATTTCTGCGGGTCTTTAATTTCGACTGCCGGCAGCAGGACCAAGAACCTGTCTCCTGGCTCGCGGTCCTCTGCCTGGACATGTTCGCCGTAGCTCCTGACAAGCGCATTAATCAGTAACAGTCCGATGCCGCTGCCTTCTGAATTTTTATTGCTGCGCAGGCAGGGGTTGAAGCTGATGTCAGGGATTGAACCTGCTGATCGTCCTCGGGTAGGGTATCGTGTCCCTGATGTGCTCCAGGTTGCATATCCACCTGACGAGCCGCTCTGCGCCCATGCCGAAGCCCGAGTGGGGCACGGAGCCATAGCGCCGCAGGTCAAGGTACCACCCGTATTTGGCCGGGTCTTCACCCTGCTTCCTGATGCGCTCCTCAAGGAGCTTCAGGTCGGTCTCCCTTTCGCTGCCGCCGATGATCTCGCCGAAGCCTTTCGGGGCGATCATATCGACGTTCAGGACCTTCTCGCCCTCGGAACGGGCCATGTCCGGCTTGCCTGCCTTCATGTAGAACGCCTTGACCTCCAGCGGGTACTCGGTAATAAACAACGGCTTGTCATAGTGCATGGATATCTGTCGTTCCTCGTGGGTGCCGAAGTCGTCTCCCCACCTGAACTCGAAATTGTCGGCCTGCAGTATTTTGACCGCCTCGTCGTAGGTGATACGGGGGAACGGGGGCTTCAGGTTGAGGAAGTAGTCGGGGTCGCCGCCCAGCATCTTTATCTCCGGAGCACATTGCTCCGCAGCCTTGTTACAGACGAAGGAGACCAGCTGCTCCAGCATGTCGATCATCTCGTAGAGGCCCATCCAGGCCATCTCGCCCTCGATGTGCCAGTACTCGGCCAGGTGCCGCGTCGTGCGGGACTTCTCCGCCCGGAACGACGGGGTGATCGAGTATACGTTCTCCAGCCCGAAGATGAGCGATTCGAGGTAGAGCTGTGCGCTCTGGGACAGGTACGCCTTCTCCTCGAAGTACTTCAGCTCGAACAACGTCGACCCGCCCTCGCAGGAGCTGGACATGATGATCGGCGGCGTGACCTCGTAGAAGCTGTGGCTCCGGAACCACTCCCGGCAGGCGTAGAGCACTGCGTCCTTCACCTTCATGGCCGCGACCAGCTCCCTGCTGCGGATGTGCAGGTGCCGGAGGTCCAGGAGGACTTCAGGGTTGTGTCCCTCGCCGAAGATCGGGTAGTCCGGCGACGCGCCGATCAGCTTCAGGTCGGTGGCGACGATCTCTCTGCCGCCCGGGGCCCTCGGGTCGGTGCGCACCTTGCCAGTGATAATAACCGAGCACTCCAGCGTGAGCGCGTCGGCGGCCTTCAGCGCCTCGTCGCACACGTTGCCCTTCTTCGTCGTGACCTGGATTTCCCCGGAAGAGTCCCGGATGATAGTAAAGACAATCTTGCCGCTGGACCGGGTCTTGACCACCCAGCCGCCCAGCTGCACCTCGCTGCCGTCGGGATACTTTCCGGCGAGCACGTCCTTGATTTTCGTGAACATGATATCAACTGCCAGAGAGTGATAAAAGGCGTCGATCGATAAAAAACTTTTAGCCGTGATACGGGATGGCAGCGCCAACGATATTTAAAAGCCTGTGCTACGGCCGTACGCGCGCGGGCGCCTGCCTGTCTGCGCCGTGTCATGATTATCCCGCAGGCAAGCGACGCTTATACCGGGGCTAATCACACATCCCGCCGGTCACACCAGGCGGGTTTGTCGCTTTTTAACCGATCATGAGATAACCTTTTTATACGCCTGTAACGATTTTCAACAAGCCTTTCCGGCAGATCTCCAGGGGACAGGCATGAGGGCTCATAGTGACATTACGGCAGAAGTTGAGGTATCCGGATATTATCAAAATGACCGTTCTGCTGACCCTGGCCGCTATCCCGGTCATCGTTGTTACGGCCCTGGCGATCGCCACTTTTACCAGCCCGGAAGAAGTGCCATCTGTCGTTATCCCGGATAACGATACTGGCGTCAGCGGTGCGACAAATGTGCCAGACACGACTAACGTGACCAACGCTACTGAAATCACGCCGACGCCAACTCCCACCCCCCACATGCCACGCATTGTTTCAGGTGCGGATGTAACCCCGGTCCCCGGCGGATCAGCCCCTGGTTCTGACACCGACGTTTCGCAGATCGACGGTAAAGCGGCCAGGCACATCGCGTATGCCTACCAGCCCGGCGTCGACGGCATCGTCGACTTCACCGCGTACTGGACTGTGCCACAGAGGCCGGATTACAACGGCATCCAGAACCACACGATCTTCCTGTGGACCGGCATCCAGCAGGGCAATGTCGGGCTGATCCAGGCGGTGCTCGAGTGGGACCACGACAACACCGGCAGATACTGGACGCTGGCCTGCTGGATCGTCAACAAGAGAGACCAGTCCTACCAGGTGAGCCCCCGCATTTACGATGTCTACCCCGGCGACCGGATCAGGGCGGAGATGCGCTATGAAGACGATACTGCGTACCCTGGCGCGAAAGTGTGGCACATCTACCTGACGGACGAAACACACTATCGCATGACCGATCTGATCGACAGCAGCTATGCGGTCAACACCAACAGGAACGTCACGGTGTTCAGCGGCGTCCTCGAAGGCATCGGCTACGTCTTCGACGGTATCGACCTGCCCGACGATGTGACCTTCGATGACATTACTTACCGGGACCAGAACGGCGCTGAGATACCTGTGTACCTGACGGGCTACGTGGACCCCTCCTTCCCGCAGGTCGCCGTCGAGTACGAGGACCGTGAGTGGGGCACGCCCGTCACCATATATACGCACTATGACGGGCAACAGGACAGCCCGTAGCCTCGCAATTGATCAGGACAATGGCTTTCAGGCGTCCATAAAAAAGTACTGTATTTGCTCTAGCGGATCAGCTCGTTGTGCCTGCTCTCCACGATCTCCCGGCACATCTCGAAGAACACGTCCACATCCACATCTTCCTTGTTCGACAGGTGCCGGGTGACGATCTGCTCGAACCGGTCCAGGAAGTCCATGGTCGTGTCGATCTTCTTGCCTTCCTTGCGGATCAGGTTGTACAGCCACTCGGCGTACATCCGCACGGTATCGTAGTCCCTCGATTGTCCCTCTTCCAGCAGGTCCAGCAGCCCTTCGCTCACCGCATTCACGATGTCCCTGGCAGGCCTGCCTTTGCCCTGGAAATAGCCCGCCGTCTCGAACGTATTCACTGCGTCCCTGATGATCCGGCCCCTGTACTTCGTCAGGTCGTAACTGGTAGACTCCATCATTAATGGTCCTCGCGCATTTTTCTCAATCCAGTATTGGCCGCTGCACGCATAAACATAACTAATTTTTATGCCCGGATGTCCCGTTAACGGGAGAGTTTAGCGATCTTAAGATAACGTATTTATAGGCATGCATGGATAGACAACCTGTCCCTGCTGACATGTCTGTAATCGCAGGGTACCGCGGGGATTGACATGAAATCGTGTCCGATAGGAGAAAAATCTGGCTTCATCAGGATGGGCGTTTCACTTGCGGTTCTTGCCGCCGGGATCGTTGCCGTCATGGCATTTATCAATATAGTCACGCCCCTGCCCGGCAGTGCAGCCGGGGACGTCGGTGCTCCGCCAGACAATACCAGCTCTATGGTTAACGCCAGCATTCCCGACACCGTGCCATCTGCGAACGAGACGCCGGACACTACCATAGACACGGCTCCGGGCTACGGCATGGGCAGGATAGCAAAGCACATCGCCTATGCTTCACAGCCAAATGTCAGTGATATCGTCGTATATACCGCGTACTGGACCGTGCCCGAACGCCCTGCCTACGACGAGTACATCAAGCATACGCTGTTCCTGTGGTGCGGGCTCCAGCAGGGGAACCTCGGGCTGATCCAGCCGGTCCTCGAATGGGACCACGACGACACCGGCAAGTACTGGACGATAGCCTGCTGGATTGTCAACAAAAGGGATAACACATACGAGGTCGGCCAGCGGCTAAATGCCTACCCCGGCGATCGCATCAGGGCTGACCTGCGCTACATTACCGACCCCGATAATCCTGGCCGGATGGTGTGGTATATTGCCATTTCTGACCTGACGCAGCAAAGCATGGCATACCTCCTCGACTATGGCGGTGCAGTGGACACTAACCAGGACCTGTCTGTGTTCAGCGGCGTCCTGGAAGGGACCGACCTGGTCCGCTACGATGTCGACCTGCCCGGCGACGTGACCTTCGGCGACGTCATCTGTAAAGCCGAAGGAGGGGTCGACGTGCCGTTGAATCTAACCGGCTTCGTGCACCCGGACATGGGACAGGTAGCCATCGAATACGAGGACGGGCCGTCGGTGTCTCCTGTTATCATACATACGCATTATAACGGGCAATAAAACGACATTGAAGCCTTTGCCGGTAAGGGTCGCAAGTTCTCCCCATTAAAAGATACCCTTTCAGGTCAGCCGCGTGCCCTCGCGCGCGTGCGGCCGCACGTCAGTCATGCGAAGCTCTTCCGGAAAAGGAATAGATTTACGTGGCGACCTTCGGGATAACCGTCATCACCGGGTAGGTGATGTCGATGTTCTCCTCTTTGAACCGCACGAGTATCTGACGGTAAATGTGATCCGGCACGTTGTAGTCCTGTCTGTACTCGGTAATCCAGACCAGCATGGTGATGCCGATGGCGAAGTCTCCGAGCTCGTTCACGTAGGCGGCAGGCGCCGGCTCCTTTGCCACAGACGGGCAGTTCCTGGCGATCTCTTCCATGATGGCACAGGCCTTATCGACGTCGGACTTGTAGCTGATGCCCGCCTTGATCTGCAGCCGCATCTGCGCGTCAGGCATGGACAGGTTAATGATCTTCAGACCCGGCCATCTGCTGGTTCGGTATCACCAGCACCTCGTTATTGCGAGTCATGATGCGGGTGCTGCGCAGCCCGATATCCGTGACGTCGCCCTGGCCGATGCCCTGGATGAGCAGCCGGTCGCCCACCTTATATGGCCGGTCGGTGAGGATAGCGAAGGCGCCGAACACGTTCGAGAGCGTCTCCTGTGCCGCGAGGGCGACAGCGATGCCCGCTACGCCCAGGCTCGCCACCAGCGCCGTGATCTGGATGCCGAAGCGTCCGAGTATCATCAGCAGCCCCATGATGTAGATGATAGCTGTGAGCAGCTTCTCCAGGAACGGGATCAGGTGGTCGTCGAGGTCTGAGCCGGTGTGCGGGGCCACGTCCCGCGAATACCAGTGCAGCCCGGCTTTGACCAGGTTGCTCACGAAGTATGCCGCGACAAGGATCAGTATGATCGTGGCCAGCATGTCGAGCGACCCGATAATGCCCAGAGACAGGTTGTCCAGCGTCTTCAGCGCGAGATACAGGCCGATAATGATGATGAGCAATCGTATGGGGCCGCGTATGGCTTTCAGAACCTCGTCGTCCAGCGAGGACTTCGTATTAGTGACCAGCCTTGGCGCCACGTAAATGACGAAGTACCGGGCCGCCTCCGACAGGGCCAGGAACACGATCAGGACCAGCACTGCCGTTATCATGTCCGCATAAAAAACGCCGAGGCCCGTGTGTGCCGCGATGAAATTCTGTACTGCGTTTGCCAGCGGATCGATGTTCACCGATTCCGCCCCTGGCAGCGGACTGGGGGCATTGCCGATCTCCTGCATCGAGAGAAAAAGTGCGCTGACTGTATTTAAACTTTTATTCTCTTCGCTTGAGGTCTCAGAGGCATCTGGAGGTCACAGAGACGTTCACCACAGAGGTCACAGAGGCCACAGAGGACGGCACAGAGGTTTATTTAAGAAAAGGCTGATCGGAAGCATCTATCTAAAACGTCCTCTGTGCATACCTCTGTGCCTTTGTGTCGCCTCTCGTGGCTGAAAACTCTCGTGCCCTCTCGAAACCTCCGTGGCCTCAAATGGCGCGGACGATGTCCCGGCGTGTGACAATGCCGACCAGATGGCGCTGGTCGTTGAGCACGGGCAGGGCGCCGATACCGCGTTCGATCATCAGCTTTGCGGCGTCCCTGATGCTGGTGCCCTTCGTGACGGTGACCACGTCGGCCCGCATGACATCAAGGGCAAGCATCCGCTCTACGTTGTTGTCCTGGTGGTTCTGCGAGGAGCGGCGTTTGACTCCCCGGAAGGCCGCGGCGATGTCCGTCTCCGAGACGATGCCCACGAGCGTGGCACCGTCCATGATCGGCACGCGGCTGATCCCCTTGTCTATCATCAGCTTCCTGATGAATGAGACCCGGGCGTCGGGGGGCGCGATCTCCGGCATGCGCATGATCGTGTCCACGGTGCCGTCGGGAGTGACGTGCCGGATGACGTCCGAGGTGCAGACAGCCCCGAGGATAGCGCCGTCCTCTACGACCACCGAGTCGACCTGCTTGAGCGCCTCGATGGCCTGCTGCGCGTCGTCCTCCGGGCCCAGGACCGCGAAGCTGTTGCTGACCGCGTCGGCCACGTGGAACAACGAGGGCGGGTGATTGTGCTTCCGGCGCGAGCCCAGCGACCCGCAGATGCTGCGCAGCGAAATAATGCCCATTACGATACCATTGTGCCTGACGATCAGCCGGCGCACGTGCTGCTTGTCCATCAGGTCCAGCGCTTCCGAGACGCGGTCCGACTTGTCGATCGTCACAGGCTTCGACATGACGTCCTTCACTTTCATTCCGGGGCCTCCGTCAGCCATTGCAGTATATTCTCGAAGTTGAACTGCCCGACCAGCGTTTCGTCGATGACGGGCAGCATGTCAAAGTTGTTGTCGACCATGATCTTTGCCGCTTCCTCCGCCATGGTCTTCCGCTGCACCGAGATGAGCGGCGTCGCCATCAGGTCCTCGGCGACGGCAGGCAGCTCCACGATCTTCCGCAGCCGTTTCTTTCCCGCCGGCACCTCCCGCCGGCTCTCCTTCACGTCCTCGAGGCCTCGCGGGTTGATCTCGACGAAGCCTAAGTCGTCCAGCGTCACGATGCCGGCGCAGACTTTTTCGTTGTCCGCGTCCCGGACGACCACCCGGTCGACGCCATGCTCCGACATGATCTCAATCACGCTGTTGATCGTGTTCAGTCGGCTCACCGTCGGCGGAGGCCCTGACATCATGTCGCCCACTCGCAGAGAGCAGCCGACCAGCGTGAAGTACTTGACCAGGTCGTGCTTGGTCACGATGCCCAGCACGCCGTCCTTATCGTTGTACACCAGCAGGCCGGAGATGTCCCGGTCGAGCATCGTCTGCGCCGCGTTCTGCACTGTCTCGTCCGGCCCGACAGTGACCGGGTCCGGAGTCATGATCAGGTGTATGGGTATCTGGTCAAGCGGGCGCCGGCGCCACTGCGGCCCGGCCTGGTTAAGCCGCATGCCCAGGTCTTTCCGGGCGACGATGCCCTTGATGTCGTCGCCGTCCATCACGACGAGCCGCGAGATGCCGTTGCGCAGCATCAGGTGCCGCGCCCTGGCCAGGTTGTCGTGCGCCGAAATGGCATATACCGGCGTCGACATGATATCACCAAGCGTGGTCATCCTGCCCTGCTGGGCGACCGTAGAAGACACGGGGGTCATTTTGCCCTCCTGAGCGACAGGAGAATATCCCGCTCCGTGACTATGCCGGCCAGCCCGCTGTCTCCGATGACCGGCAGGCAGCCGATACGGTTCCTCGACATGAGCAGAGCGACGTCGCTCAGGTCATGGTCTGGCTTTACCGTGATGATGTCTGTCTTCATGATCGTGCTGATCGGCGCGCTTACCGCCTCACGGATATTGCCGGTGACCAGCTTTTTAAAAGCGTCGCCGCTGCCGAGGTACCGCATGATGTCCGTCGCGGTGATGATGCCGCAGACGAACGCCTCGGTGACCACTGGCAGTCTCCGGAAGCCGCTGGCGATCATTGTCTTCGCGGCTGCCTCGATGGTGGTGCCGGGCGGCGCGGTAGTGACGCGGTTGCTCATGCTGTCGCTGACCTTCATTCCCGTGACCGTCTCGCTCATCAGGTACATGATATCTCTCTCCGTGATGATCCCCTCGATGCGCCCGTCCTCGTCCACAACCGGCAGGCCGCCTACCGACTTCTCGATCATGATTGAAACGGCCTGTTCCAGCGAAGCGTCGTCCGGGACGGTGATCACCGACTCCTCCATGATCTCGGTGATCGGGGCGTTGATGGCAAGGATCATGTTGCCGTCGTACTTGCGGCTGATGATCTTGCTCTTGTCGCCCCCGCCCAGGAAATTGATGATGTCCAGCACCGTGCATATCCCCTCGATGCGCTTCGTGCCTGGATCGGCAACGGGGAGCCGACGGTAGCCGTAGCCTACCATGGTGCGGGCCGCGCCCATGATCGTGGTCGTGGGCGGCACGGTGACTACCTCCCTGTGACAGGCGGCCATGATGCCGCTCTCGTGCTTCGCCGGGCGCTGCTTGAAGTTCAGGTCCCGGGTGACCTGGCCGCGCTGCAGGTCGCTCTCGAAGCGTCCCGAGTTATAGGCCCGGCTCTTGCGGTTTTCCCCGAACTCGCCTACCGGGTCATTGCCGTGCTTACTCAACGGAGACCAGCCTCCTGCATAGCGAAAGAATGTCGTATCGGTCGACGATGCCCGACAGCTTTCCATCCTTCAGGACCGGCAGCCGTCCGATCTGGCGCTCCATGAAGATGCGGGCGGCTTTCCTGGAGCCGTCCGTCTCTGCGACCGTGATAGCCGGCGTGGACATAATCATCTGCACGGTACTGGACGGCTTTTTGACTGAACTCGTTTTCCCGCTCGAACCTTACGTAGCCCCTCCGGGTTATGTCTTCCCTGGTGATCATGCCGATGACCTCCTGGTCAGGCTTTACTACCGGGAATCCGGAGATGCCGAACTCTGTCATGTTCCTCCATACCCGGGAAATGTCATCGTGCGGCTCACAGACGATTACCTTGCGCGTCATGATGTCCCTGACCGGCACGTCAGGCAGGTCCAGCTCCTCGATGCCCTTGAAAATGTCGACCATGCTCAGTATGCCGGTGACATGGCCGTCCCCGTCCAGCACGGGCATCCGGCCTTCGTCTGTGCTCAGGATTTCCCTGGCGGCTTTAGCCAGGCTCGTGGACCCGGTCACAGTCGACGCTTCCCAGCGTACGTAGCCGTTCAGGGTGACGTCCGACTTGGTCGAGGTCACGTTGATGATGTCCTGCATCGTCACCATGCCCTGGTACTTGCCTCCTTTGACGGCCGGCAGGCTCTGGATGTTGTTGTCTCGCATGATCTCGCGCGCATGAGTGACGAACTCGTCGACGTCTACAGTGAGAGGATTAATGGACATAACATCTTCGACTTTCACGATATCACGACCACGCTACTGGTAGAAAGGCAACTCGTCACGGCAGCGGTTGCACACGTACGTGCCGTCGACGTTGACGAGCGACTCCTGGAAGTTGTTGCAGACTTCGCAGATGCCCTGCCTGAATTCCTCCGGGCGGCTGCCCGAGACATCCCGATCGGCGAAGTCGCCCTGCGGATTGTTCTGCCTGATGAGGTCCCGCAGGATTTCACTCAGCTCCGATGAGATGACCAGCAGATCAGAATCGGTCACCAGGCCGACGAGCTTCTTGCCCTGCACGACAGGCAGCCGCCGTATCCGGTGCCTTATCATTTCCCTGGATGCAAGCTCCACGCTTTTCTCCGGGCCGATGGTGATCAGCGGCCGGGACATCAGTTCCTCCGCTTTCGCGGTCGACGGCTGGATGTTCCTGGAGACGACCTTGACAACTATGTCCCGCTCCGTCACGATGCCTACCGGATGGGTATCGTTTGTGATGATTATACACCCGACCTTGCCTGTGGCCATCCTGCCGGCCAGCCTGTCCGCAGTCTCTGACACGTCCGCGGTGATGAGCCTGCGCGACATGACGTCGCTTACTGACATATCTGTCTCCATATGGACTGCACCTGTTTTCTTTATTTTCATACTTTAATATGATATGCAACATTAAAATATTATCTTATAATAATCGATGTCGGGCTCACTATATCAAGGCTCACCAATTTTTTTGTGGAGCAGTGCCCCCTCGGGCAACGATTGTACAGGGAACGTGAATAGGTCTGCTTATGGTGCAGGGACCATGCCCGGCCTCCGCTGTGCCAGCCTGCGTAGTTCACAGCAGCATATGCTTAATATAGTTAAAAAGGCATAATGGAACACTGGCAGGGGAGATGGATGACATTTATCAAGAGGCTCAAGGGTAGCTTATCACATATCAAGGCACTATTCATCCGGCAAAAGAAAGCCAGGATCGGCATCTATGGGCCGCCGAACGCAGGCAAGACCACACTGGCCAACCGCATCGTGACAGACTTCACCGGGGAGACGCTGGGCGTAGCCTCGCACATCCCGCACGAAACGCGTCGCGTCAAGAAGCGGGAAGGCGTCGTCATACGAGGGAACGGTGCATCAATTACACTCGACATCGTAGACACGCCGGGACTGGCGACACGCATCGATTTCCACGACTTCATGCAGATGGGCATCCCGGAGGACGAGGCACGGCGCCGGGCCAAGGAAGCTACTGAAGGCGTGATCGAGGCTATCAAGTGGATGGACAACCTCGACGGCGTCCTGCTGGTAATGGACGCGATTGAAGACCCTTACACACAGGTCAACGTCACTGTCGTGGGCAATATGGAAGCGAGGCACCTGCCCATCCTGATCGTGGCCAACAAGATGGACCTGGAAGGCGCATCGGTGGACCGCATCAAGGGCGCGTTCCCCCAGCACACGGTCGTGCCCATCTCCGCGCTGAACGGCACCAACATGGAACTGCTCTACGAGACCATCGCACACAGGTTCGGGTGATCCTGTGGCCGATGAAGTACAGATTAACATGATCTCCGAGCGCAAGCTTAAATCGCTCTCTACCATGGAAAAAGTGACGATGATCCTGGAAGATGTCATGCACGGCAAGGTTGTCATCCTCGAGTACGGCCTGGACCCCTTCGAGGAGGCCCGGCTGATCGAGACCACGATGACCCGGGTGGACGACGATTTCTCCGGCATTGAGATCCAGAGCTATCCGCATGAGCAAAAGCGCCCTCTGCTGGCAAAGCTGCTCGGCGGCAACAAGCGGCGCATGACCGTCATCGGCCCCGCCGATCGGATGAAAACCCTGTGCCGGGAACAGGACCTGATTACAGCGACGATTACCTGAAGGTTGAAACGATGCCGCACAAATGCCTGGACTGTAATAATCTCATCGAGAGCGGCACCATCGATCTCCAGACGGGATGCCCCATATGCGGGGGCAAGAAGTTCCAGTACATTCGCCCGAGGCCGCAGCCCGATGAGCGGCACCAGACGGTCTCCGAGTATGTGTCCCGGGCAGCGCTCCGGGAGCCGCAGATCGAGGCCAGAGACTCGCCTATCTCACGCATTCCCGGCCGGAAGCCGAAGGAGGTCTCAAAAGACTATACCCGTGTCGAAGCCACGCCCGTAAAGGCGCCGGAGCAAAAGCCCGCAGCAAAGGCGAAGCCGGCCCCCGGAGACGATAGCTTCAAGGGCGAGCGCATCGAGAGTATCAGGATAGTCGAGAACGGTACATACGATATCAACCTGCCACTGCTGCTCAGCCGCAAGGAGCTTGTCATGTCCCGGGAAGAGGGCAACTACATGGTGGACCTCAACTCCGTGCTCAAGCCGGAGAAAAAGAAGCGCAAAGGGCACAAAGGTCACTAAGTATAGTTATTCACTTAACTTTTTATACGCTCAGCCGGTACCCGGCACAGAGCATAGTCTTTAATGTAAACGGCAGTTCACGCGCGCACGCGTGCCCCGACATCGGCCCGGGTACGAGTTTTCATCATCTTATACCTGACCATGACCCCGGTCATCCGCCAGCGCCAGGACCGATAAAAAATCGCAGGGCGGATAGTGTCTATCCGGGACGCCTTTGTGTCCCATGTGTTACGGACGATAGAAGAACGTCGGGATACTGTCGGTGTTATTCTGCGTGATCGGCCTGTCCACGGCCATGCCCTTTATCTCCAGCTTATCGACAGGCACCTGGAACGTTGCGTTTTTGTTGTAAATGTACATTCCGCCGGACAGCTGTCCCTGGTCCTTTGCGACGAGCTTTGCCGTCTGGGCCGAGGTGTCTATGCTGACGAGCTTTACCTCACCCAGTACCGAGACCTGGTCGACGATGGCAGGCTGTACAACCTTCGCGCCGAACAACAGCGAGAAAATTCTGGTCATGAAGCTTGTAGTGTAGTTCACGCTGATGTTGAAGTCGGGGCCGTCGGGCTCGACGATCAACTTCGTGATATGCACGCCCGGCTCCGCAGGCGCCGCTGCTGCTGCCGGTGTAACGGCAAGGAACAGGACCGCGATCGTTATGATAGCCAGTATATATTTGCCAGGCATTATATCTCCAGCATTTACTAAATTTCCGCTTATTGCTTTACGAGGATATAAAGCTTATCCGGTATCTGGCGATTTTAAGCCCTTTATATCTCAAATAAATGAAAAAACCTCACATTTATATACTGTCATCGCTATTTTGTATCAGCGCGCCTCAGTGTATACGAAGTCTCATACCGGGACGTCGTTCTCATGGAGCGCATTCGAGGGACAGGATTACTATGAAGATCGTCGTCAAGGTCGGCGGCTCGGCCATCGCACAGGGGCTGGATGCCCGCCGCTTCAGGGAGTACGCCGACGTGATCAAGAAGCTGGCGAAAGACCACACGGTCCTCATCGTCATCGGCGGCGGCAGCCCGGCAAGGGACTACATCAACGTGTCGAAGGAGCTCGGGGCCAACAACTCGATCCTCGACTATATCGGCATCGGCGTGTCCACGGCTGAACGCCCGGCTGCTCATCTCCGCGCTGGGGGACATCGCATACCCGCAGCCGCCCTATGACTACGAGGAGGCGGGGCTCGCCATGTACACCGGCAAGGTGGTCGTCATGGGCGGCGTGGTGCCCGGCCAGACGACGGACGCGGTCGCCGCCATACTGGCGGAGTACGTGCACGCGGACATGCTGCTGCGGACGACGTCTGTCGACGGCGTCTACACGGCAGACCCGAAGATAGACAGGAACGCGAAGAAGATCGACCACATGACGCCAGAGGATCTGGTCCACATGGTGACCAGGATCGAGATGACTGCCGGCGCAAACAACATCTTCGACCCGCTGGGCGCCCAGATCGTGAAGCGCTCGAAGATACCTATGATCGTCCTCGGTGGCGCACATCCCGACAACCTTCTCAAAGCAGTCAGCGGCGAGCACATCGGCACGCTGATCAAGTGACCCTATGAAAAAGATCGTCGTTTTAGGCGTGGGCAACCGCCTCATGGGCGATGACGGGTTCGGCCCCCGCATCGTCGAAGCGCTGGAGAAGCGCGACATACCGTCTAACGTCGAGCTGATCGACGCCGGCGTCGGTGGGATGGCCATCCTCAGCTGGATCGAGGACGCAGACAAGGTAGTGATCATTGACTCGGTGCAGACCAACAATGAGCCGCCGGGCACGGTCTACCGGTTTACCGACAAGGAGCTGCCGCCCTCGGACATGTTCGGGCTGTCGCTCCACGACCTCAACCTCGTCGATACCATCAACATCGGGCGCGTCGTCCAGAAGATGCCGGACGAGATCGTCATCTTCGGCGTGGAAGTGAAGCGCGTCGCACAGTTCGACGACAAGCTGACGCCCGAGGTCGAGGCGGCCATGGCAGAAGTCATTGATCTCGTGATGGAAGAGATAAACAAATAACGTTAACGCTTTTACGAGTTTACCGGCCGCTCGCGCGCGTATTCGTGCCAGAACTCCTGCACCTGACCGGGCCCGATAATTCGTTACTTCCTGCATCCTGTGCCAATCCTGAAGTCATACATGTCGAGCTTTATTTGTCGAGCTTTTATCCGTCTGTTCCGCGACATATGAAACATGTCGCTATTCGACATGGCCGCAGGCACACGCTATGGCCGGGTGTCCTTCGACGCACATGAGCTAAGGGTAATACGTATAGCCTGCGAATCAGTCTCCACGAGAGAGCACGACCTGATGGACGACGCTGCCGGCACCAGCATCGAGCAGTACGCACAGCAGGTGAAAAAGGCGAATGAGTCCGAGATGACCGTCAAGCTGGTCACCCTGTTCAAGCCTGATGAAGAGATACTCATCGAGCGGGAAGACATGGAGCCCGTGCTGGAGAGCCTGAAAACCTACCAGCGCAGCGTTCCGGAAGAACAAGCCCATGCTCTGCAGAGTGCGCTGGAAAAGATGGAGCGGTTCTTCCGCTAGAGCCCATGCGGCAGTATCGCGATCACTTCGAACGCGATGAGCAGGATAATAATGATTTCAGTGATCAGCGCGACCTTGCTGTAGGAGATTTCCTGTGCCGTCGAATACAGGTCCTCCAGCGCGTCGATCTTATGGGTGACGATGCTCTCGTAGTCCTTGACCTTGAGCAGTTTCAGCATGTGCTCGAAAGCACCCTGGTAGTACCAGTCCGCGGTCACTTTGAGCGGGTTCATCAGGTCTTCGATGTTGTCCAGGATGTCAAGCTTGAACTCGCTCACCTTGAGCAGCGACCGTTCGAGGCGTCTGGGCGCCTGGGTGAAGATCGTGGACTTCTGGGCCGTTTTAATCGCCTTGAACGCCTGGGATATCTCGCCGTCGATCTTCCAGTCGTAAATATGATATAAAAACGACAGCGCCAGTGCCAGCTCCAGGTACAGCCGGAGATCGTTGAAGTAGTCGTCGCACCCCTTCACGAACGCCGCCTCGTAGGAGACCAGGAACAGGTCTTCGTCATAGTACGAGATGTCGTGGGACAGCTTGTCGGCGATCTCCTTTCCGTGCAATGTCCTCCGGGAGGACTCGCCTGACAGGAACCGGGTGATCTCGGCGCCAAACTGGCTCTTCAGCCCGCCCTGGTCAACGGCCGGCTCGTATTTGTCCAGCTTGAGCATGCTGAACTTCTTGGTGTTAGGGAAGTAGGACCTGGTCTTGGTGATGCCGGGGCGTATCTGCTCGCGTATCTCGCTCATCTTCCTTGATATGTACGTGTTCAGGTCCAGGCCGTCGACGAAGATGCCGTTGACGTGCATGGCAGTGATCGCATCGTTGACGGTCATGCCCTCTGGCACATCGAACTCGAGCCGGATGATGCCCACGCCCATGCCGTACACGTCGGCAAAGGCCTGCACTTTAGTGATCTTGTTCAGCTCCTCGGCCACGATCAGGCCGGTCAGCCCGGTGCCCAGCGCTACTTCCACGGGCTTGCTGTACTCCATTACCGTCTGCACTTTGAAGATGCTGGACAGCGTGGCCTTGTCGACCTCGCCGCCGGTGTCGAACGATACGAGAAAAGCGAGCTTGCCCTTCAATACGGTCAGGCTCGGGTTAGGCTGGGGCATTAATATCAATCATCCTTGTAAACTGAAAGTTTGTTGCTAATATGGCAAACATACCGTATATATCTTTTCTTTTTATTAAAAACGGCATATGTAAACCTTGTAAAAACTTACCGCAGGGCGAAGGGCCGATTGATCCCGGATGGCGGGAATAAAATATAACCTGTATCCATGCGTCAGTGTATCTGATGAACGACAGCAAGTTGCCGATCACCGACGACCACATGCACCTGAATCCCGGCCGGGGCCGGGGGATCGAGGCCATCAAGGAGTTCCGCAACGCCGGCGGCACACACGTGCTTATCGTATCGCTGCCCGCCAGATGAGTATGGCATGACCATCCGCTCGGGACAGGACTACCACGCGTTATACGATCTTACCGTCGATACTGTCCGGCAGGCAAACGAATATGTCCATGCTTATGCCGTGGTCGGCGTCCACCCGGCCGAATTCATCGGCCTGGCTGAGTCTATGGGTATCGAGACTGCTTACCAGGTCGTCCGCGAGGGCCTGGAGATCGCAGCGAAGTACGTGGCCGAAGGCAAGGCAATCGCCATCAAGTCCGGCCGTCCACATTATCCCGTCTCCCCGGAGCTGTGGGAACGCTCCAACGCGCTTATGCGCTATGCCATGGACCTTTGCGTGGATGAGGACTGCGCGCTACAATTACATACCGAGAGTGAGCCCGGGACGTTCGAGTCGATATCTGCCATTGCCAGTGAACAGCATCTTCCGGCATGGCATACGATCAAGCACTTTTCGCCGCCGGCTGTCAGAGAGTGCGAATCGCTGAACGTATTCCCGTCGGTCATCGCCTCAAAAGGGGCCCTGGAAGAGGCGCTGTCGCAGGGTACGCGGTTCATGCTGGAGACCGACTACTGCGACGACCCAAACGGCCTGGCGCCGTCCTGGGGCCTAAGACCGTGCCCCGGAAGACGAAAGAGGCTATACGCAATGGCGTACCGGAAGAGATCTTTTTTAAGATTCACAAGGAAAATCCCGAGAAGTGCTACGGCATAAAAATCGAGCTTTAATGTCAATAAACGGCGCCCTGGTCTGGCGCCCTTGGCGGGCGTGACAGGGGAGCATAGCGCTGGCATGGTATGAGTCGCCGTTGTTGTATCGGCATGCGCCCACGGTCAGGCCCGCCAAGGGCGCAAGGGATTCTAATGGCATACGCGCGCGAAGGCGAGCGGCCGCTCGCTTCATGTCACAGCCCCAGCTAATGTGTCGCATTACAGATAGCGCGAGGGGTGCAGGCCGACGAGCATCAACGCTGGTATGCGACCCTGTCACGCTCGCCAAGGGCGCCAAGTAGCCAAGAGCGCCAAGGTTTTTACTATTCTGTCCTGTTATTGTAATGGCAAATTATGAAAAATCATGCGCGCGCGAAGGCGACCGGCCGCTCTGCTTCATGTCACAGCCCCGGCTAATGTGTCGTATTACAGATAATAAAATGAGAAAAGTAACCGGAGAAATCCGATTACTGCTTTGACGCGAACGCCAGGTTGCCGTCGATCTTGTTGATCTTGGCCTTGACGATCTCGCCGGTGCGCGCGTTGGGCACGAAGATCGTGAACTTGTCGATCCTTGCGATGCCGTCGCCTTTCTTGCCCTGGGTCTCGATCTTCATCTCGTAGATCTTGCCTTCCTCGATGGAGGCGACCTGGGCTGTCTTGGTGGACATCTGCCTGCGCTTCTGGATGGAGCGCTGTGCCCCGCAGGCGTCGCATTTCAGCGTGGTGACGCGGTCGTACTTGACCAGCTTGGTGTCCGGCCTGCCGCATTCCGCGCAGCGGACGTACTCGCTGACGTAGTCGTCAACCAGCGCCGCGATCGTGTCGGACGTGAAGCGGCCCTGCAGTACAAGGCGGTTGCCTTCTACCTTGCCCGCCGTGCCCATTTCCCTCAGCAGGTGCTTTACGAAATGGTCCGAGTCGCGGTTGAGCTTCTCGCGTATCTCGTTGAAGTTTTCCCAGACCGTGGTGCGGCCCTCGATAAATGTCTTAGGTCGCGGCACAACGAAACGCTCGCCGCTTGTTTCCATGGTGGGCGACTTTGCAATCGCCCGGTTGAGTAATGAGTCGTATCCTTCCATTATCACACATCTTGAGTTAGATACACTATAGACAGGTCATTTAAAAAGATTTTGGTTTAAAAAGGCGTTTAATAGGCTGCTTTAAAGTCCCGCACTACGCTTAGGATACAGGGCGTATGACACCTGCCGCCTTGTAGCATCCGCTATCCGGAAATGACGATAGAAAAGAGAAAAAGATTAAGACCGGACTGGCTTACTTGACCAGTTCCGCGCCCTTCTCGACGACCAGCCGGTGCGGCGTGGGAAGCTTGTGGCCTGCGCGACGCAGGGCTTCCTTTGCCATTTCGAAGTACTGGGGTGTCGTCCAGATGGTGAAGATGCCCTGGCCCTGGTAGACGCGTGCGGCTGTGCCGATCGCCTTGCCGAAAGCCCTGCGCATGCCATCAGACACACGGTCTGCGCCTGCGCCGGTGGCCTGCTTGTTCTCCCGGAGCACCTGGTGCGGGTATACCCTTACCTTGAACCGGTAGTTCGTCCTGCCGACATCGTTCATCAGATACCTGTTAGCCGAAATACGGGCTGCCTCAAGGGCATCGTGCCTGACCTGGCAGGTCTCGTTGACGACTAATGTGATTGCTACGGGTAACTCGTCCGTCAGGTTGCCCATGTCGAACTGAGCCACCTTGACGCCCGGTACACCACCCATGTATTCTCTCCTGGTATACGACGGGCCCGAGAAATTTTTGTACATTCTTCCTGGTTTTCTCGCCATGATCAAATCTCCATTAAACTATGAGCATGTAGTTGCGGGAATTAAATGTCTTAGTGCCATATAAAGCTTATGATACGCAGAGGCATTAATATAATAAAAAGACGCCCGTTCTCTCTGGCCGGGCTTACGTCTTGATGATCTCGTTCATGGCAGTGATCATGTACTTGATCCGTTCCAGGGTCTGCCGGTCCTGCTCCAGCTTCTCGTTCACCGACGCCTCGAATTCGGCCTGGGCGCTCTTGAGCGAGCCGACGAGCCGGTCGACGTCCGCGGTGGTCGCTTTGCTGGTGTCCTTGAGGTTTGCCTCGGTGATCTCGCTCATTTCTTTGATGCTGCCCTCGGCGCGTTCGGTGGCCTGTCGCAGGTTCAATTCGGCCTGCTCGCCCAACTCGCGGATGCTCTTCTCCGACCTGCTGCTGATGTCTTTAAGGCTTTTCTCGGACTTGCCGCTGATATCGATGAGGTTGCGCTCGGCGGTCTCGATACGTTTCGTCAGCCCTGTATTGCGGGCCTCAAGCGCGGCCATCTCCCGTGCCATCGCAGCCATTACCTCCGAGTAGCGGGCGTCGAACTTCGTCTCCCAATCGGACACGCGCTTCAGGAACGCCTCGTTCCTGGCGCTGGCGTCGCCCTCGAGCTGTCTCAGCTGTGACATCCGCTCGTCCAGCGCCACGACGGCGTCGGCGGCCATTTCGGATGCACTGTAAACGTAGTCGCCGGCCTTCAGGAGCTTGATCTCATCGGCAGCAAGCCTGTAGTTGCCCTCCCACGCGTTGGGCTCGTGGGAGTTCAGCTCAGTCCGCTCCTTCTCGATCCTGCCCAGAAGCTGGCGCTCTTTGCCGATGTAGCTTTCGAAGTCCATGCTTTTACGCCCTGATCAGTTCGTTCATCGTCTTCATGATCTGCTTGATCCGCTCGGCGTTCTCCTTGTCGGAATCGAGCTTCTTGTTGATGGAGTCCTCGACGTCCTTCTGCGTCTTTCGCAGCTGGGTCATGGACTCGTCCCGGACCGACAGCATCGCGGTCTTGCTGGTGTTCACCGAGGCGATTACCTCGTCGCGGGACTTGAACATCGACTCTAAAGCCGTTTCCTTGGAGTTGTTCGCCGCAGAGATCACCACGTCCCGGGTGTCGAGCAGTTTCTTGATCGTCTCTTCGCGGGTGCTCCTGATGTTCTCCAGGATTTCGTCACGGGTCTTAGCCATCGACTTCTCGGCGACGATGCGGGCGTTCTCCGTAGACGAGAGCACAATGGACTCTGTCTGCCGTAGCGCCACAAGCAGGTCGTCGCGGACCTTGGTCATGCTGTCGATGGTCTCCTTCCGCTGAGAGTCCACGATCCCGTGCAGGCCGTCTTTTTCCTCCTTCGCCATGGTGATGATCTCGGACTTTGCCCTGCTGACCGTAGCTTCGGTCTCGTCGTGCACGCTGCTGATGATATTGGAGACTTCCTCGCGGGCGCGCTTGGCTGCCATGCCCAGGTCGCCGCTGACCTTCTGGGTCTCCTCCCGGACCGCGCTCATGTCCCTGAACGCGGCTTCCTTCGTAGTGCCGATGTCCCGGAGAACGGCTTCCTTCGTGGAGCCTACCTCGCGGAGCACGGTCTCTTTAGTGGCGCTCATATCCCGGATCGCGGATTCCCGGGCATCGTCCATGTCGCCGAGCACAGACTTTTTAGTATCCATCATTTCCTGGAGCACCGACTCTTGTTGTCGATCATTTCCCTGAGAGCAGACTCTCGGGTCTCGCCAATTCACTTCGCGGAGCACCGACTCTTTCGTCTCGTTCAGATCTTTCAGCGCCGAGTTGCTGATAGTGTTCACTTCCTGGAGCACCGACTCTTTTGTCTCGTTCATATCCTTCAGCGCCGAGCTCCTGACCGTATTCACTTCACTCACGAGATCGTTGCGGGTGGCAAGCAGCGAATCCCTGGCTTCCTCCGTGCTCTTTACAGCTTCGACTGGTGGTGTCCCTGATAGTCTTTATCGTGTCGGACTTAAGCGTGGAGACCGACCGCACTACGTCGGTGCGTATGCCCTCCAGCTCTTTGGCTACTTCAGTACGGGCTGCGGTAAGCTCACGTGTGACCGTATTGCGGGCGTCGTCCAGCTCCCTGGTGACCTCGATCTTCGCTTCCTGCAGTTCGCTGGTAACCTTGTTACGGGCAACGTCCAGTTCCCTGGTGGCGTTGTTCCGGATTTCTTCCACTTCCGTGCTTACCTCTGTGCGAGTGCCCTCCAGCTCCTTCGTGGCGGTCGTCCTGATGTCCTCGACCTCGCGGGCGACCACGGTGCGGGTCTCTTCCAGCTCGTGGGTTACGCTGCTGCGGGTATCCTCCAGCTCTTTGGTGACGTCCGTGCGTATCTCCTCGAGCTCTTTGGTGACCTGTCCGCGGGTCTCATCAAGCTGGTTGAGCAGGTCCTTGGCGCTGCGGCTCGACTCTGTGATGCTGGCCTCGACCTCAGCGATGCGAGACACCAGCTCGCTCTCCGCTTCCCGTACCCGGGTGATCATCTCGACCTCGATCTTGTTCTCGAGGTTGCGCTCCATGGCGTTGAGGTTATCCTCCAGCGCCCGGTAGCGGTACTCTATATTATTGAGGTTGATGAACTCCTTGCGGATTGCAGCCAGCCGCTCGTCGAGATCGGAGAACGTCTTGCTGACCTGGTCGACCTGCGCCTTCAGGTACTGGCCGGTCTTGATCAGCTTGGCCTCCTGCGGCGTCACGCGCTCGGAGTCGCCCTTGAGGCCTTCCAGCGCCTTCTTGACCGCCTCGACCTGGTCTTTGTTGTCGCCGGCGATCTCGCGCATGGCCTTCAGGTCATTGGTGTAGAGATGCAGGTCTTCCCTGATACGCTGGATCTCTTCCTTGCCCTTCGTCAGCTCGCGGGCGTTCTTCACGTCCTCGTTGAAGCGGTCCATCATGCTCTTGACCGACTTCAGCTCGCTGCGGTAGTCAGTGACTGCCTTGGAGAGCTGGCCGACCTGCTCCAGGCTCCCGCGAAGCCGTATGAGGTCGTCACGGTACGATGGTGACCGACTTCAGGTCCGCCTGGATTGACTCCTTGTAGGCTGTCATGTCCGAGGCTACGTAGTCCCTGACACTGGAGACCTCCTTCCTGATCTCCCCTATGCCGGAGATTGCAGCCTCGCGGATTTCCTCGACGTCGCCTCTGGACGCGAAGTTGCTCCTGATGCGGCTGATGTCCGATGATAGCGATTCCTTGCTGGTTTCGAGCGTCTCGCCGATCGCGCCCATCTTTACCTCGACGGCGTACATCTTCTCTTCCAGCGAGCCGATAGTGTCCTTCAGCGAGGTGATGTCAGAGTACAGCGACTGCCTCGTCGCGCTGATTTCGGCCACAGGCGCCGAAGAGTCCCTGATAGTCGCCAGGTCGTACTTGATGGTGTTGACGTCCGTGGCTATGGCTTCCCTGATGCTGGCAACTTCCGAAGCTACCGATGTCACTGACTCTTTGACTGGCGCAATTTCCGAAGCGACGGCTTCTCTGACACTGGCAATATCTGAAGCGACGGCTTCTCTGACGCTGTCTATCCCGGCAGCACTCGATTCTTTTACGCTGGCAACTTCCGAAGCTATCGATGTCACTGACTCTTTGACTGGCGCAATTTCCGTGGCAACAGTCTCCTTCACAGCCGTGATATCCGAGGCCATTGCCTCCTTCACTGCGGCGATGTCGGTGGCTACCGAGTCGCGCAGCGCGGATATTTCGCTGGTCAGCGATTCTTTCACTGTCTCGATCTCGACGGCGCCTGTCACCGGGATGTTCTCGATCCTGCCGCTGACCGAGTCAACCGACTCGCGCAGCGACCTGATCTCGTCGCCCCAGCCGCTCATCTGTGCCTTGAGGGCTTCCATCTCTTCCGTAGTCTTCTCGGCCGGGCCGGTCACGACACTGTCCCGCAACGAGTTCACTTTGCTGTCGAGGATAGAGACCGAGTTCTTCATCTGCTCGACACCGGCCGTCTGCTCGGCGATGTTCGTCTTGAAGGACTCCAGTGTCTTCGTGTTCTCCTCCATGGCCCTTCTCGCGGCGAAGGCGTCCTGCTCTATATTCTCGGTGCGGTCCTTAGTGGCGCTGAGCTCAACGCCGATAGCACCGATCTTCCCGGAGATTTCGTTGAAGCGGTTATCGTACTCGACGACCGTGGTCTTGAGACCCTTGAGCTCCACGGCGATCTTCTGCAGGATTTGCTTCTCCTGCGTCGAAAAGTCCTCTAAGTCGAACGCCTTGATCTTATCGAGGTCGTCCTCCAGGCGGGCGATCGTGTCCTTCTGTACCTCGACGGTCAGCTTCTGGGCATCGATCATCGTCCTGTTCTCGCGGATCTGTTCCTCCAGCCGGTTCGTATCCGGCATGATAACGGGCTGTGGCGCTGGCGTGGCCATGCGCTCGGCCTCCATCCGGTCCAGCTTCGCTTGCAGGACCATGACGAGGCTCGCCAGGTTGTCCTGCTGCTTCAGGAGTCCGTGGTACTCGTCGATCTCCTTCCGCTGCTTCTCCTGCTCGGCAATCTGCTTCTCGAGCTGGGCTTTAAGCAGATTGAATGCCTGAATGTCCACGGCAGGCTGTACTGACACGGGTTCGGGCTTTGTCTCTGCTTTAACAGGTTCCGGCTTTGTCTCGACTATCGGTTCCGGCTTTGCCTCTGCTTTAACAGGCTCCGGCCTTGGCTCCGGCATGGGCTCGGCAATGACGGGCTCCGGCTGTTTTGGCATCTCTTTGACCTCGGCCTTCTCGGGAGCCCGGGTTGGGACGGGCTGCGGTTCAGGCTTCAGGTGAGACGGATGTAAAATGCTGGGCTTTAAAATGGGTTTCTGGACGGGGGGCACCGGCGGCTTGACCTGGGGTCTGGCCATCTGCACTTTTTCCGGCTTCTCTGCGGGCTTTTCCACAGGGGTCTTCGGGGCCTGGGGCCTGGGCACAGGGACCTTTACGGCAGCCGGGCCTGGCCTCTCGGGCACTTTTTCCGTTACCTTCGCGGGCTTCGCCGGCTGTACCTTCTCGGCCAGCTTCTCCGGCGCCTTCGCGACCGGCTCCGGCCTGGCGGCCTCGCCTTTGTTAAAGTCGCTCTTCTCGAGGATGGACTGGAGCGTTTCGAGCTCCTTTTTCATTCTTTCCTCTTCTTCCCTCGACTTTTGCGCTTTCGCATCCTCTTTCTTAGGTTTCCTGTCAAATAAACCCATTCAAAATCCCAACCTTTATTTTTTCGCTATATAAGATATCGATTATATTCAAAAATCCATCGATATATACTTTGTTCTTTGAACAGCAACTCTGCTTTCGCTCTACTTGGTGGTGATCATTAATAATTTTTTGTGTCTTTTACTGGTTAATTTTCGGTTATAAGGAAATAAATATCTTTTCGAAAGCAGGGGTCTGTACGATAAAAAATTTCTTCTGTTTGAGGCCACGGAGGCTGATAGAGGGCACGGAGTCTCTCACCACAGAGGGCACAGGGGACACAGAGGATGACACAGAGGACTTTATAGAAAAAGGCTGATGTGAGGAGCCTTATTGTTAAAAAGTCCTCTGTGCAAACCTCTGTGGTCCTCTGTGCCCTCTGTGGTGAGAGACTCCGTGCCCTCCCGAAACCTCAGAGGCCTTTCTCTTTGAAAACGGCGCAGGACTCCACGAGCTTCGCCGCGAAGGGCACATATGAGGCTGCGTGCAGGTGGGTGTAGGACCCGAGGGTGTTGTCCTTGATCATCCCGTCCAGCCCGTTGCTGATGCCGGTGCCCCGGTCCAGCCTGTAGGCGAACCGGGCGTTGTACGGGACGTCCGTGATCAGCGAGTGGTGGAACTCATGGCCTTTGAACATCCCGTCCTCCTGGCCGATGGGCGTGTCCATGGCAAACCGGCCGGCGATGTAGCCTATCGTACGCACGTGCTTCATGGCCGCGACGCCTTCGAAGACGCCTGCCATGTCGTGGCGCCGTCCGTCCTCGGTCTCGAGCTGCTTCATCAGGTACATGAGGCCGCCGCACTCGGCGTAAATGGGCATGCCCTGCGCCGACGCTTCGCGGATCGATGTCCTCATGCCTTCGTTCGCTGCCAGCTCGGCGGCGAATATTTCCGGGTATCCCCCGCCGATGACCAGACCGTCGACTTCGGGAAGCTTGCGGTCGTGCACGGGGCTGAAATAGACGAGCTCTGCTCCTTTCAGCTCCAGCAGGTCCAGGTTGTCTTTGTAGTAAAAGTTGAAGGACTCGTCCATGGCGACGCCGATCTTTACCCCGGCGTCATTGCCCTTGATAAAGATGCCCGGCCTGGTCGTCTTGATCGGCGGGGCTTCGGCCGCTATGGCTGCTATGCGGTCGATGTTCAGGTTCTCGCTGATCGTCTCCTCGATCTTTTCCAGCTTCGCCTCGAAGCCGTCCACCCGCGACGCGCCCTCCCGGGCCGGGATGAGCCCCAGGTGCCGCATGGTCAGCTTCATCGCGTTCGTCCGGGGAATGGCGCCCAGCACCTCGATGCCCGTGTACTTCTCGATGGCCATGCGCGCCTTCTCGGCATGTCGCTCGCTCCCGATCTTGTTGAGGATGACGCCCCGGATGTTGACGCTCCGGTCGAACTCCTTGTAGCCTTTGACGATGGCCGCCGCACTCCGGGTGATGCTCTGCGCGTCGACGATCAGGATGACAGGCGACTTGAGAATTTTGGCGATCTGTGCCGTGGAGCCCACGTCCGACAGGCTCTCCAGCCCCTCGTAGAGCCCGCGCACGCCCTCGATGACGGCGATGTCTGCCCCCTGGGCCGAGTGCACGAACGCTTCCGTGACCGCTTTGTCAGACATCAGGAACCCGTCGAGGTTCTCGCCCTGCTTGCCGGTGATCATGGAGTGGTAGCTCGGGTCGATGTAGTCGAGGCCCACCTTGTACGGCTGCACGTTCCTGCCCTTCTCCCGCAGGAGCGCCATGATGCCGACCGATATGGTCGTCTTGCCCGCCGAGCTGCGATCGCCGGCCAGGATGATCCTCGGTATTTTTATCATAGGCGTGTAAGATCCCTCAGGTATCCGTCGTCTAACGCTTCTGGAACCTTATTGTCCTTTTCAGTTAAAACTTTCGCTGCCAGTTGCCGATAGATATCAGCTATGTCTGAGGAAGCGGCGCCTTCCAGTACGCTTTTACCATCACGCTCGCACTGCTGTACGATCCTGCTGCGGGGTATGCATGCGAGCAGCGGCACGCCCAGGGCATCGGCGAAGCGGCCCACGATCTCCCGCTCGTTGGCGGCCTCGCGCTCGTTGCAGATGATGCCGCCCAGCGGCGTCTTCAGCGTGTTCAGGCCCCGGCATATGTTGTTGGCCGCATAGACTGGCATGTACTCGCCGGACGTAATAATATACGTCTCCCTGACCATCTTCTTCGTGATCGGCACCGCGAAGCCGCCGCAGACGATGTCTCCGGGGACGTCGAACATGAGCACGTCCGCCTCTTTGATGGACGGCGAAATCTTCTGCAGCAACTGTATGGCTATGATGATGCCTCTCCCGGCGCAGCCTACGCCAGGCTCCGGGCCGCCGACCTCGGCGCATTTCACGCCGTTAAAGCCCTCGAAGACGATTTCGTCTTCTTTGACACTGTCAGGGTTGCCCAGCTTTCGCACGATGTCCATGATCGTGGGTATCCGCCGGCCGCCCAGCAGCGTGATCGACGAGTCGCTCTTCGGGTCGCAGCCGATGAGCATGACCTTCCTGCCCATCTCGCCCAGTGCGGCAGCGACGTTCGATGCAGTGGACGACTTGCCGATGCCTCCCTTGCCGTAGATGGCGATCTGTTTCTGTGTCATAGCATGCTCCGCAGCATGTTCATAACATGCTCCTCAGCGTCTCGCCGAACTCCGACTCCACGATGCCTTTCACGCCCAGCGTCTTCGGGTGCAGGTCGACCTCCACCATGACGTGATGGTGTCCGGCCTTCTTCAGCGGCGCCACAGTCCGGGGCCCGTTGGTGATCGAGAATATCTCCATGCCTTTCAGCGCTTCCGCAGGCACGCCGTGCGGCACTCCCGAGATCACCGCATAATCGTAGTCTGCATAATGTTCCTTTATTATCTCTGCCGCGGCCTCTCCAGCCGCCGGGTACTCGTCCAGGCCGCCGGTGATGTGGTCGATGGCAAAGCCTTTGCCGTCGAACGCTTCCGTGATCGTCCGGGCATACTTCCGTATTCTCGGCAGGCCTACGCCTGTGTCGAGGTTGGCGATGGTAACGGGCAGCGGTGCGCCCAGCGCCTTCGCCGCCTCGCTGACCGCGAGGTTGTCGTCGGCGAACATGTAGGCGGTCTCTTTCTTGGCATTGAGTATCGAGACGCCCTTTTTGCCCTGCCTCATGAGCCCGGCGAGTCGTTCTGCCGCTTTGTACTTCAGGTCGCCGCGCGAAGGCTCGATGTAGCCTGCGCTGGCCGCGCCCGCGCGTTTTTCGAGTTCCGTGGCCATCAGCAGCATCTTCTTCTGCCGCTCTACTTCCGTGGCATCCAGCAGCCCGGCGGAACAGGCGGCTTCCAGCGTGACAATAGCGCCGTGCGTGTTGTCGCCGAACCCCGCGTGGATTTCCACCTCGACCACCGGCACGCCTGGCTGTGCCTCCTCTACGGCGCGATGGAAGTTCTCGCCGATGATCATGCTTGCGCAAGTTCCGACGATAGCTATGCTTTCAGGCTGGAACATGTCCACTGCCTTCTTCAGCACCGACACGAGCAGCGCGTGCCCTCCGAACACATAGTCAGAGTCACACATGGCGGTGGTGATCACCCTGATCCCGTCCTCTTCAAGCAGCCGCGAGTGCTTGAAGCAGCACCCCGGCGGTCCGTGCAGTATGGCCACGTCGATGTCCAGGTCCCTAGCGTATAGAGCGCCGCCACGATGGCGCTCGGCCTCGGCTGGATGATGCGCATCGGTTGGGCGATGCGGTCGGATTCTCCCATCTTCTCTACCTCCAGGTCTTTACGCACGATATGATCATGTCACCGGGCGCAGTCTTAGAAAGTGCGGCCGCAAGCCCTCCGTCGAGATCAGATGCGCAGGCATATCCCCTGCCAGTCCCGGCGGCACGCAGCCGTTCCCCGACGACGATGATGCCGTCCACGCAGGCTTCTGCGGCGATCTTAAGTGCCTGTTCCGGGTCCAGCCCTTCGCAGACATTGTATTTCTCTTCCCCGAGCACGAGCACACGTCTGCCGGCATGCCGATTGCTGGCGGCCAGTGCACGCAGAACCCGGGCGGCGGTCAGGCCCGAGCTGGAATTGTCCAGCAGCACCCGCCCTTCCAGCGTCCCGTACTTCATCCTTCCCGTGACGCCTTCGAACCCTTCCAGCCCCCGCCCGATCGCATCCGGCTTTACTCCCAGCGCCATCGCAGTCGCGACCGCACAGAGGACCGGTTCCCGGTAGGATGCCCGGTCAAGGCTTCCCTTCATCCGGGCATCGATCGTCATGCCCGGGGACAGGCGGCTCTCGATCGAATCATTATTATAGCGTACATCGCCACCCGGGCCGAACGACACCTGCTCCTGGGCTGCGACTGCGGTATATGAGGCGTCGTGCACAATCGTGCTGCCAGCCGGAGCATACTCGATCATCTGCATCTTGGCGATCGAGGCCCGGGAGGTACCGCCGGCGACCGGATAGTCGTTCTTCAGCGTGGTGATCACGCCTACGTCGGCAGTGCCGCACCCGCCCAGCGAGACTTCGGCAATAAATACCGTGGGCTGTAACCCTGCGTCCCGTGCCTCGTCCAGCGCCATGATGAGGCTCGCCGGAGTGACGCTAAGCCTTTTTCCCAGCGAGGCCCCGTCGAAGTACAGGCCATGGCTGGTGTGCAGCAGGACGCGTTCGCCTGCGGCCGCCAGCAGGCCGGAGAGGACGAACGCCGTGGTGGTCTTCCCGTAGGTGCCGGTGATCTCCACCGATCGTATGCCGCGCAGTCGCATCGTCTCTCCGGCGATCATCCCGGTCATGCGGTGGTGGGTGAAGACTGGTATGCCGTTCTGCTGCGCATGGCTCATGAGCGGGCATGGGGGCAGGTGCACCGGCGCGACCAGCGCGTCAAAATGTCCGGCATCCCCGGGCATGACGATCTCCACAGCTTCGTCGTGCAGCTTTCGCGTGCCGTAAACGTCCACGGCGAAGGCATCGTATCCCAGCGCTAGCAGCTCTTTCGCAAGGGCCAGCCCGCCGTGGTTCACGTCGGCGACGGCCACCCGGGACGCCTGCAGGTCCATGGCACGACCTTAGTTGTCGTGGGCTTTGAACGCCTGCTCGATGCGCCGGCAGGAAATCTCAGCGATCATGTCGTCAGACCCCAGCGGGTCGGCGTATATGATGTCGTACCCGTCGTAGCTGATCCTCTTCTGGCCGTCCTTGAGCCCGATGAGACGAGGGACGTCTTCGGTGGTGTGCACCCCTCGCGCCAGGAACAGCGGGAAAACGACGATCTTCCTGACGCCCGTGCCCTTGAAGCTGTCGATGCCGTCCTTGATCGTCGGGCGGTTGATGTTCATGAAGCCGGTCCTGGTCACGGCATTAGGCATTTTCCTGCCGATCTTGGCTGCGATCTCCTCGATTAGCTGCTTGTTGTACGGCATCGAGCTGCCGTGCCCTACGACCAGAAGGCCGAATTGTTCAGACTCCATACTCATTACTCCCATGTGCCGGCAAGCATTAGCAAGCCGGACTCATGAATAGTAACTTCTCTTGAAAGTATAAAAAATTTTACATTCGTGTTACCAAATATGATAATATTCATTAATTTTATACCCTAAGCGATAATAATAGCTCGGGGCAGGGCTAAAAAATACTGGAAAAAATGGTAGTCATGATCACCTGTGGGCCGGGCGGTGGGTCGCACGCGCGAGCGGCACGGGGCTCCGGTATTTTATCAGACGACGTCCACTGATCCGCCGTTCATGACCGCCTGCTCCGGCACGGCCACGGTCTTCGTGGTATCCCCGTACTTTATCGAGTATTCCGACAGCGGCGTCACATCATAGGAGTAGCCGTCGCCCTTCATGGCGTCTGTCGGGTATGGCACGATCATCGAGTAAGTGCCGTCTGGACCCGCCACGGCAGTCTGCGTGTAAGTGAAGTTATGGTTGCCGACGCCCAGGTCTACCGATGCGGTGACGTTGCTGCCCGCCGGCGCGCTGCCTTTGATCGTGGCGCCCTTCACTACCTCATAGGTCTTCACGAACTTCACTGGCGGCCGGCTGTCGTGTAAGAACCGGGAGTTGTCCTGGTTCAGCGGCACCGGCTTGATGCTGTCTTTATACCGGTTGTACATCTCTGTGTAGTTGTCCGAGGGCGTTAAGGTCTGGTCCGTGAACGGCACGTAAGGGTCGCCCTGCCGGTACTGGTTGAGATCGCCTACCTTCGTGGACACATAGTATCCTCCCGTACCCTCGTAGATCAGCCGGAAGTGGCTCATGCCGTTGCAGTCGTCGTAGTACAGGCGGCTCATCATGGAGCTCTTGTACTTGTCGCTGTCGCGCACGATGTTGACGTTGACGCCCTGTGATACCTGGAGGGGGAACGTCGTGTACCAGCCGTCCGTATCCTTCGCCCATACGGTGATCGCGTAGAACTTGCCGGTGGCCATGGAGTTGTCTATCATCACGTATCTGCTGCCCATGTCCTGCAGGTTCCGGTACCCGTCGCTCTCGCTGGTGGCCAGGAAGAACCTCGCGCTGCCCTCCGTCCCGTTATTCTCAAGGATGCCTGCCTGGAACGGGTTGGCATTGGGGATGCGGTGGGCGACGTAGTTGATAACATGCCCGTAGTCCCACCAGCTCATCACGCCGTAGGCGCCATCCTGATACTGGTAAGTGCCATCGGGGTTGAGCGTTTTAGTATACGTGCCATTGGCATAGTCAAAGCCGGGCTGCACTACCTTGCCCTGCGGGTCGGGCGTGTGGTCGCGCAGCCATGTCAGCGAGTTGAACCACTCGCTGTCCATGCCCTGGTTGCCGCTGGCAAAGGCCATGGTGTAGCCCCCTGGAAACAGGCTGCCTCCGCCCGTCGAGAACGACGTCGCCGGGTAGACGATGATCAGCAGGAACATGACGCTTATCAGTGCCATCAGCATGGCATAGCCTGTGTTTTTCGACACGAACGGCCCCAGGTCTTTTATCCCTTTGACCCCGGACCTGAACATCTCCGCGAACGAGTCCGAGTCAAACGCCCTGAAGATCGAGACCGCGAAGTAGCCGGTCAGCAGCGCCGCGTTTATCGCGAAGTAGTAGGTGAAACGGATCTGGCTGATCATGGCCCAGAACATGACCAGGTTCCAGACCAGGAATAACAGCTCGGCCGGTCTGTTGTCCTTCATCACCCGGAACGCGAGCATGACGATGGCCGCGATCGATATGGGCAGGGTCCAGAAGAAACTGGCCCACAGGAGGCTGACCGTGAAGTCCCCTGCAGTATTGAAGATCGTAGATCTGGCCTCTGCGACGGTGAGCATGCCGCCGCCGGGCGTAAATACTTTAAAGCCCGCCATGGTCAGCGCGAACAGCTCCGGCATGACTATGTAGGATACCAGCAGGCCAATAACGGCGATAGATACCAGCACCACCGGGAACGTCCAGCTTTCCATCTTGTTCCGCCGGAGGAGTACGGACACTATATAGATGATCCCGATGCCTGCGAACGCCAGGCAGAGGAAGACCGGCTGTGTCACGGAGTAGAACATGAGCTGGAGGCTCATGTCCTGCAGCGAGTACGGCAGCACCATGACCGCCGGGACCAGATACATGATCGCCGCCACGATGACAAGGTAGTCGAGCGGCTGGCCCCGGAAATAATCGGTGACCGACTGTGCCGCGAAGTAGACGAAGAGCATGAAGCCGAGGAGTAGCGCGCCGGGCCAGTTGAGCATGTAGCAGCCGAAGGCGACGCCGGCCAGTGCCGAGTACGCGAGGGCCTTCCACGACTCACTATCCCTGCTCATGATCTTTTCAAGGCTGAGACTGGCTTTCTTCGCCGCTTCCAGAGCGAACACGAGGAACGCCACCGTGGCGACCGAGAACAGCACCTCAGCGATATGATGGTCAGTAAAGCCGATCACAGACCGGGCCAAAAACTGCCCGGGGATCAGCGACAGGGTCGCGGCAGCTATGATGCCTGCGTTCCGGCCGAACAGCTTCTTGCCGATGAAATAGACCGGGAGGATGCAGAGCACTCCCATCAGCACGGGCATGTAAGCCCCGACCGCGTCGACGAGTGCCGGCGCGGGGTTCCCGAGCCCGACGACCAGTGCGGCCCCTGCTATGATGATGGTGAAGAGCGGCCCGAAGTGTATTGCGCTACCGTAAGGGAAGTGGGTGAACGGGTCGAACATGATACGCGTCGGGAAGTGGGCGAGTGTGTTGTGCACCAGGCGCATCTGGTACACGGCGTCGTCCTGGGCTACATTCACGTAGCCGCCGCCCCACGAGGGGAATACGTAGTCGTAGGCTGGCACGATGCGTATCCAGGCCATCAGGGCCATTAACAAAAGAAGGACGACAGGGTAGACCCACATGCCGGAACGGAGCCAGGCTCCCGGGTCAAAAGACTTTCTTTCAGTCTTTTCCTCCGTCCTGACACTGTCCGACGTTGCCTTCACAGGTCTCTCATTAGCCTGCGCAGCCTTCTCGTCCGCCTGTCTGCCGGCAGGCCCCTTCCCGGCGCCAGCCGATTGTTTCCTCTTCCTGCCCGATCGCGCCACACGTTCACCCGGTACAACGCTCAATTGAGGGCCGGCTATTTATATATTTTCCAGTACCCGCAAAACAGTCCCGTTGCGCTCTCTTTTTCAGGCTACACGGTACCAGTACATGCAATAGTTCTCCAGCCGGTAGGCCGCCTTGCCCCGATTAATCAGACTGCTAAGATGCCCCTTCAGCATCACCAGCGGTCAGCCAGTAGTTGTTCAGGCTCTTGTAGAGGCTGAGCTCCTGCGATAGCATGGTGACGAGGCCCTCGGTCGACACGGGCTCCTTTATCAGCTTCAGGATGATCTCGTCGACGTGGTTCAGCTGCTCGATATGATTGTCGGCCGCCGACAGCGCTTCCGCCCTGCCCATGACATGTCCTGCCCCGGGCACCACGTAGTCGTAGTCCAGCTCCTTCATTTTCTCCAGTGAATTCCGGCACAGGTCGGGGTCGATGCTGTATGGCAGCTTGTACTTCGACCAGACCTCTTTCCCGTACACCGCATCACCGCTATAGAACACGCCGTCCTCGGTGATGAAGCCGAACTGACCCAGCGTGTGGCCGGGCAGGGGCACAGAACTGACGGACGAGTCCCGCCATTCCTCGATGTAAAGGTCGACCTCACAGGCGTTGCCCTGGAAGTAGGGCGTGATCATCTCGATTGGCGGCTTTGCCCAGCTGAACAGGCCACGCACGTTGACTTCCGGGCAGCGCACCAGCAGCGCATCGTCACGGGACGCGATGACCTTGGCGCCCTTCTCCCTGAACTCGTGGGCGTGCCGGAAGTGATCGTTGTGCCCGTGGGTGATGAGTACCGTGTGTACGTCGTTCCTCCCGACGTCGTTCCGACAGACTCGGCGAAATCCACACATCCCGGGTCGATCACGTATCCCTTGAAAAGCCCCGCATTGCTCATGGCCGGCAGATAATAGGAGTTGCCGGCCACCTTGACGGGGGCCACCTGTTTGCAGTCCGCCATATGCATCACTTTATTACCGGGTATTCCGATAATACATCTGGTTGATAGCGACTCAACAGTGATAAACATTACCAGCGCGCGGGGGCATGTCGTTGATCAGGAACCGTGAGAACGCAGAATCGTACGTCACGAAGGATAAATCGGTCATATGGGAGCTGTACCACCCTGGCTCCTCGCCTGTAAAAGGTGTGAGCGTCGCCGAGGCGTACGTGAAGGCCGGCGACGAGACTGAGGCCCATGTCCACAAAAGGTCGCAGGAGATTTATTATATCGCCGAAGGCTCGGGATCGATGAGGCTGGGCGATAGGCGTTTTGACGTAAAGAAAGGCGATGCTGTCCTGATACCCCCGGGAACGCCTCACAACGTCAGGGCCGGCGGAAATGGCGTCCGCATTCTATGCATTTGTTCCCCGCCGTACTCGCACGAGGACACGGAGCTTATATCCCGGCAGCCCGGGGTTTGAGCACCGGACAGGAAACGATATAAGCACGGCGTTTTTAGTGTAGTAGGACAGGGTATTCTATGGGGCGGCTGGACAGTCTTGAAAATTTTGTTAACTCCTATGGCAACCGGATCAACGAGCTTGGCAGGGAGCGCACAGATGGCAGGAAAATTATCGGCACCTTCTGCCTCTACGTGCCGGACGAGATCATTTTTGCGGCAGGGGCTGATCGCGTAGTCCTCTGCGGAGGCAAAAGCGACACCATTCCCCTCGCGGAAGAGTACCTGCCCCGGAGCGTCTGCCCGCTGATCAAGTCTTCGTTCGGCGCTGTCGTCAGCGGCGCCAGCCGGGCTGGCGGCACCTGCGGGACTGGTGAGGCCTGCCCGCACTTCGGGCTGGTCGACGCCATCGTAGCAGAAGCGACCTGCGACGGCAAGAAAAAGATGTACGAGCTGCTCGGCCAGCGTATGCCGACATATGTGATCGACCTGCCACAGATGCCCGACAGCCCCGGCGCACTCCGGTATTTCACCGGCGAGCTGGAGCGGTTCAGGGACTACCTGGAAGGACTGACCGGCATCCGTACTACCGATGATCGCCTGGCAGCGGAGATCAGGTCTGCCAACGAGACACGGCTCCTGTTAAAGAGGCTGTTCGACTATCGAAAGCGCGATGTACCACCGCTGACCGGGCTGGAAACGCTGAAAGTCATGCAGAAGCAGTACTTCCTGTCACCTGCCGTCTTCCGGAGCCATGTCCGGGCGCTGTGCGAGGAGATCGAGCGCACAGAATCGCCCGCTGGCAAGCCGAAGCCCCGGATCATGATCGCCGGCTGCCCTATGGCCTCGGGCAACACCAAGGTCCCGGAGATCATTGAAGGCCACGGCGGCATCATCGTGGTCGAGGAAAGCTGCACCGGCACCCGGTCGTTCGAGCACCTGGTGGACGAGACGAAGCCGCCCATGCAGGCTATCGCCGAACGTTACCTGAAGATACCCTGCGCCTGCATGACGCCTAACGACCGACGGATCGATGAGCATGGTGGCGCTCGCGCGGGAGTACCGGGCCGACGGCGTCGTGTACTATTCGCTGCAGGGCTGCCATGGCTACAACATAGAAAAGTACCGCGTCCAGCAGGCGCTGAAGCAGGCGAAGATACCCATGCTGGCCATCGAGACTGACTACTCTTCGTCAGACGCAGGACAAATCGGCCTGCGGGTAGACGCGTTCCTGGAGATGATCTCCTGATCTCTGCAGGTATAGACGCGGGCTCCGCGACGACCAAGGCTGTCGTCGTTGACGGTCGCCGGATCGCCGCTTACAGGATTGTACCGGCAGGCTTCGATTTCCAGAAGGCGGCTGAAATGGTATACAGAGATGCCCTCGCAGATGCTGGCGTACAGCAGGCGGATAATGTGGTCGCCACCGGATACGGGCGGCACAGCATCGCGTTTGCCCGAAAGGCAGTCAGCGAGATCACTGCCCATGCGAAGGGCGTGCATTTCCTGTACCCCGAGGTCCGCGGGTATCATCGACATCGGCGGTCAGGACAGTAAGGTCATCGTCATCGAGGACGGGCGGGTGACGGACTTCCAGATGAACGACAAGTGTGCGGCAGGCACCGGCCGGTTCCTGGAGCATACGGCCCGGGCGCTGGAAGTCTCCGTCGACGAGCTGGGACGCCTCGCCATAGCATCGCAGGCCCGGCGAGCATCAGCAGCATGTGCACCGTGTTCGCCGAGTCCGAGGTCATCTCGCTCCGGGCCCAGGGGCGCTCGAAAGAGGACATCGCCGCCGGGCTGGTCGACAGCATCGCCCGGCGTGTGGCCGCCATGGCGAGGCCTATGGGGCTGAAGGAACACGTGGCGCTGGTCGGCGGGGTGGCCAAGAATGAGGGAATCAGGGCGGCACTGGAACGGGAACTGGGCGTGAAGCTGTTCGTGCCTGACCAGCCGCAGATCACCGGGGCGCTGGGAGCGGCGCTCATCGCAAGCGAGAAATGATTCCTGCTGGCAGCCACGCGCGCGCGAAGACCGCCCGGTTCACGACACAGCCTGCCAGTAAACCTTATGTTGGCGTAGCTGATAGCGCACTCTGTTCTGCCTGCTCAACATGAACAGGAATGCCCTGACCGTGGTCTCCACTACGATGTTCATTGTGAAGTCGTCCCTGATCTTCAACGCACAGCCGGTCCCGCTCACCATTTCCTCAGTGGTCCGCTCTTCCCGGCCGAGCACCTTGAGGACGGCCTCTTCCAGCATGTCGATGCCTTTCAGGTTTACTTCCGCCAGCTCTGCCGCCTCGTCCTTCGACAGGAGACTGCAGTGGGACGGGATGACGTAATCGGCGCCACAGTCGCGGATGTATTCCAGCGAGCGTCTCGCGTCATCGGGGCTGGTGTAATAGACGATCCTCTTGGTATCCCAGACCTTTTTAGTCACGATGGCGTCGGCGGCGGCCAGCACGTTGTCCGGGGTCAGGAAGCCGACCTGCCACTGGGTGTGGCCTGGTAACGGCACAACCTTCAGGGGCATGTCCAGCTCGTCGATCGCACCGTCCACCGGGCAGGACACGCTGGTGAAATACCAGGGCCGCATGCCCTCCGGGGGCACGGCCCAGCAGAAGTTGCCGTTCACGTTGATGTCCGTGTTCTCGATGGCAGAGCGCTCGCAGCGCGGCGCGTATACCTTTGCTCCGGCCGCGCGCATCTTCGCGCCGTTCCAGAAATGATCGGTGTGCAGGTGCGAGACCAGGGCGTACTTTACCTCCGGCGGGTGGTCCCAGTCCACGTTCTCGTTGTTGCTGGGGTCGATCATGTAGTCCCTGTAAAGGCATACGTTGGTGATGCCGGGGACGTAATACGTATCCCCTGAAATGTGTACCCGCTTCATGTCACTCCCTGCAGCAGCCATAGACTCCCGTATCTTCCAGCATAAACTTATCTGCGAGGCCTTGCCTTGCTCATCGACGTCACCTAGTTTGGCTTCCGGTATGGCGACCCCGGTATGATCATGGATAATATTAGCATCAGGCCGGGCAGGCGCTCGCGCGCGTGCGCTAAGATGAAGGACACAGGACGCAAGCCGACGGACGCCTGGTCATAGTTAACTATCAGGCCCGTTGCAAGCGACAGAGTCTGCAAGGCCGCCCTCTCGAAATGAACGCCCTGCAGGCCTGCGACATGACCCGCGAAGGCCTCGCAGAAGCCTTCCTCCGGCGTCCCCGAATAGCCCGACGGCTTTCCCGGCTCGAAGGAACGCTTCCACTCTTCCTGCTTCTCCCTGCCCATCCGCACATACACGAAGTGGGCGATCTCGTGGGCGACGATGTACCTGACCGGGCATCCGCACTCCGGGTGGTAATTCGTCGCGACGTCATACCGGTAGCGCTGCCGGAGTCTGTCGCAGTCCATGAGCCATTCGGCGTTGATCAGGACGACCGGAATGCTGAGAAAACGCAGCCAGTGGTTCAGGCACATAGCATAGCCGTGAAGCTGTCCGCCGGAAAACCTGTCGTCGAGCCAGTGCAGCGCTTTCGGCAGCGGGACGCTTACGACGATGGCATGTCCCGTGAGCGCAGGATAATCCTTTCCGAGACGTTCGCATGCGGCTGTTACGAGGTCCTGTCCGGTCTTCGATATGCCAGGCAGAAAAAACATGGAAATAAGAAATAGTAAAGAAGAGAAGAGGTTTACGAAGAGGCCTTTGCGGCCGGCTTCTCGCCCTTCCTCTTCTGGTCTTCCTCGATCCACTCCAGTCTGCCGAGCGCCACCTGCCGCATGGTCAGGCCGATCTTGCTCTCCCTCGGGTCATGCTCGTTCAGGCTGACCGCCACGACGCGGGCACGTACTTTGTCGCCCTCGTTGAGCGACCGGTTGCTGTCACGGCTTACCAGCCGGGCATTCTTCTCGTCGTAGGTCATGAACTCGTCAGCGATCTGGCTGACGTGCACGAGGCAGTCGACCGGGCCCACGGCAACGAACGCGCCGAAGTTGACGATTTCGACTACGGTGCCTTCGATGATCTCCTGCAGCTCGGGCTTGTACGAGATGGCGTCGAAAGCGACTTCGTAGTAGACGGCGCCGTCGCCTACGAGGATGTGGCCCTCGCCTATGTCTGCGACTTCCGTAACGGCTACGATCGAGCCAAGCGTCTTGTCAATCCGGCCCTCGAGCTTCTCGCGGAGCGTCTCCGCGATCACTTTCTCAAGGTCCTCTTCCAGCCTCTGCGGCGGTATCCTGATGATATCTACAAGCCTCACTTTTCTATACATACAATATCCATCCAGTCAGCGATCGAATGATTGTCATTCATATCGAGTGACGTCGAGTCGTCACTCGACGGCCAGCGTGTGCAGGCCCCTCATGAAGATAGTCTTCACGCCCTCTTTCTTCAGCCGTTTCCGGAGCGCCGCGTCGTTGGTGAAAACGGGCGCGCCCATCTCTTTCGCAAGGCGGGCGATCACATCGTCGGCGAATCCTGGCGCCTCCACGATCTCGCACCGCTTCGACAGCTCCCGGGCCACGGCCAGTGCCACCCTGTCGCTGCCTTTTACCTTTTTCTTAAGCGATTCCAGCTCGTCGCTCACCGCGGACGGGATCACGCATTCGTCATAGCCCAGCGCCCGCAGCTCCTCGAACACGTCGATGCCGTGCTGCGCCGGGACCATGAGCCCGTTGGTGTCGACGAGGACCTTCACTCCTTCAGGACTCCTATGCCAATGAGACGCCACCTGGCGCCGACCCTGCGGCTGATGGCGATGTGCGAGCCGATCTCGGCGCACACCGGCCGCTTGAGCCTGACCTCCGCCTCGTTCGTCCGGGCGGAAGAGACTACGCCGATGGTCGTGGACGTGCCCACGCTGAGCATCAGCGGCTCGCTGGTGGCGATGGGCTTCACGGCCATTGCTTCCTCCGAGACGCCGACCACCCGCTCCAGCAGCTGGGTCTTCATGACGAACATGTGCCACACCGGTGGCAGCGTGCCGGGCTTGCCGGCGACCTGGCCTGCCATGGCGTCGCTCTTGGTCATGGCCGGGTCCAGCTTCGTGCCCACGGCCAGCAGGCCGCCGGGCGTTGCGACGTCGACAGAGTCTCCGCCATAGACGAGGCGGGTGATCTGTGTGTGGATAGGCAGCCAGCTGGTCTTGCCCTCGTACTCGACCTTCCGGCCGGGCCGGATTTCGATGTCGTCCTTGACGGTAAGCCTGCCCTGTGATATGGTTCCTCCGAGGACGCCTCCGTTCAGCTTTGCCGGGAGCGTTCCCGGGCGGTTGACGTCGAAGGACCGTGCCACGTACATGAGGGGCGGCTTATCGAGGTCGTGCTTCGGCGTCGGGATGGTCTCCTCGATGGTCTTGATCAGCACGTCGATGTTGATGTTCTGCTGGGCCGAGATAGGGACGATCGGGGCGTTCTCCGCCACCGTTCCCTTCACGAAGGCCTTGATCTGGTTATAGTGCTTGATCGCCTCCTCGCGGGAGACGATGTCGATCTTGTTCTGCGCGATGACGACATTCTTGATGCCGATGATGTCCAGCGCCATCAGGTGTTCTTTCGTCTGGGGCTGGGGACAGGGCTCGTTGGCCGCGATGACCAGCACCGCGCCGTCCATGATCGCCGCGCCCGACAGCATCGTGGCCATCAGCGTTTCATGGCCTGGCGAGTCTACGAAAGAGACGGTTCTCAGTTCTTCCACGCCGGCTCCGCAGGCAGGGCACTTGGGCACAGAGCAGTAACACTCCGGCTCATTGCAGTTCTTGCATTTATAAAAAGTACAGTCGGCATAGCCGAGCCTTATCGAGATGCCCCTCTTGAGCTCCTCGCTGTGGGTGTCCGTCCATACGCCCGACAGCGCGCTCACCAGGGTGGTCTTGCCGTGGTCGACGTGGCCCACCATACCGATGTTAACGACAGGTTGTGACAAATTTGCTATCCTCCGGATAAAATAACATTCAGGCTGAATGAATAATGACTATATATTACTCCGTTCGCGATGTTCAGACGATTTAGTATCACTTCTCATATAAGTACATTTAGGAAGTTTTGAACCTGATATATACTCCGGGGCTGTCCTTAAATATAAAATATTCTGTCCAGATAGTGCCGGAAAAGGTTCGGATAAGCCTTTTATCGCAAAACGAGCTCTGTACTTGCTCCACGTCCAGTTGCCCCGGGTCCTAAAAAATGTTATCCGTCTGGAGAAGCCGGTCAGCTGTCGTGTGTGCACACGACCGGCCTGCATGCGACGGCAGTCAGACTGTTTTCCGTCACTTAACGATCGTCCGGGAAACTATATGGCCGCGCTCGTCCATTGATCGTGCAAGGTGTTATGCCTGGACAGATCCGGAAAGGAAGCGCCCGCTCGTAAAGTCACTGTCTCTAAGGACGGGCCGTACCTCGTTACGGGGAGCCTGCCGCTGGCAAAGGAGATCATTGTCTTTGATCCTGCCCAGGGATGCCCGACGGATTGGGCGCCGGGCGAGAAGTACCCTGAGACCGGGAGACATATGCGCTCTGCCGCTGCGGCGAGTCGAAGCATAAGCCGTTCTGTGACGGCATGCATTCGAAAGTCGGGTTCGACGGTACCGAGGCAGTCAGCCGGCTAAAGTTCCTTGACGAGGCGGATGCCATCGGCGGCAAGGATATCGCGCTACTCGATGTCAAACATCTATGCGCCCGCGCCCGTTTCTGTCACCAGGCAGGCGGCGTCTGGGAGCTGGTGTACAACCAGAAGGACGAAGCGACCCGGGAACAGGGCAGAAAAGATCGCGGGCCAGTGCCCTTCCGGGACGACTGGTCATCTGGGATAAGAAGAAAGAAGTGCCCGATCGAGCCTCATTTCGACCCCTCCGATCAGCCTGATAGAGGACCCCGAGAAGGGCGTCAGCGGAGGGATATGGCTCAAAGGCGGCATACCGCTCGAGTCCGCGGACGGGAGGAAATACGAAACCAGGAACCGTGTCACACTATGCCGCTGCGGCCAGTCGGGGAACAAGCCGTTCTGCGACGGCAACCACATCGACAGCGGGTTTGACGACGGCGACGGTTCGATTAAGGGATGAGAGAACAGAGAGTTTATCTAAAATCCTTTCATACCTGTAATGCTGTGATCAGATGAGGACGATTATTCTTACCCACGCGGACAGCGACGGCCTGTGTGCCGGCGCGGTCGCGCTCGCGGCTAACCCGGGTTCGCCGCTCTTCTTCACGAACGCGGTCAGCGTGCTGCCCGACCTTGACCAGGCAAAGGGATTCGACCGTGTGGTAGTCTGCGACATCGCGATCAACATCCCGACGTCCGCCCGGCTAAAGGCGACGGTCGACGACCTGGCGAGGAACTCCGAGGTCATCTACATTGATCACCACCCGCTGCCGGAAGGCTTCGAGGCTAAATGGCTGACCAGCGACCTCACCTCCAGCGCTTCGGAGATGACCTACCGCTATTTCCGCAATGACCTGCCCGCGGACATGAGCCGGGTAGCGCTGTACGGCGCCATCGGCGACTACCGGGACAACTCGGAGAGCATCCACGAGATGGTGCAGGACTGGGACAAGCGGAGCCTCTACTACCAGGCAGGCACGCTGTCACAGGGCATCGAGATCGGCCGGCGTGACTACGAGTTCAAGCGATGGCTGGTCACGCAGCTTTCTAAAAACGTCCAGCCCTCGGACATCGACATCCTGGCGAAGAACGCCATTGTCGCCTCCCGGCAGGAGAACGAGCTGCGGAAGCGGGTGGCCCGGGACGTGGTCAGCCTGCGCAACGTCTCCTACGTCATGGACCAGAACGCCTGCATGTCCAAGGCGGCGATCTACGCCCGTGTATACGGGCACACGCCCGTCGGCCTGTCGGCCGAGTACCGCGACCACCGGGACGCCTACGATTTCAGCCTGCGGGCCGTCGGCAACCTGAACCTGAACCTGATCCTGAGCACGACCACGGCCAGGTACGGCGGCAGCGGTGGCGGACACCCCCTGGCTGCAGGCGGCCGTGTCCCGGCATCCCGGCTGAAGTACTTCCTGAAAGACCTCGACGAGGCCGTGACCGCTGCCCTAGCCAAATAGCCCCGCACCACGCTGCGTTTGCGGCCTTAAACGGTTCCTTGTGTTACGTGGTCGCAAGCACAGACATGGCATAGTATTCGGCCTGTACATACGCATTTTTCTTTGTGCCTTCGTTACCTTCGTGTCTTTGTGGTTCCAAAACATATTAATATGAGTAGACACTATTTGCAAGGCGGTGATTCCGCATGGGAAAGACAGGAAGCATAGAATGGGTCCAGATCCGGGGCAGGAAGGGCCAGATGAGACTCGTGCCGAAGGGCGATTCTCAGGCAAACAAGCCGGGACCCAGTCAACGCTATGATGCAAGGGGCTTCGTGAGCCGCGTTTCCGCAAGGACAAAGAAGAACGTGCTCGGCGTGAAGACCAAGGCAAAGAAGTAAAACGACAATTCTTTTAACCGTAAGGACGGCCCCACTTGTGGGGCCTGACATGTATTTACCGTGATTTTTCCATATCATGAATCCTGCGGAGCCTGCGCCAGCATGCAATCGCATGCCGCCGCGCATAGTAAAGCTTTTATAAAGTTCGATCAACATTAGTTGCTTGTTAAATTTTTCGCGTCCACGGTGAAGGACATGAGTAAAGCGAGGCTTTCCCCAAGCATTGCCATTGTCGACGACGAGAAGGACCTGGTCGACGTTTACACGCGGCTGTTCCGGCTGAAGAAGATTACCGTATGTTTCGTCGCAGGCAACGGTGTCGAAGCCGTTAACTCCTACCGGCAGTCACAGGTGAAGCCAGACATCGTGATCATGGACAACCGTATGCCCCTGATGAACGGCCTCGACGCCATGAAGGCCATCATTGCGATGGACTGCGACGCTAAGTTTATCTTCCTGAGTGCGGACGCCAGCGTCAGGGAAGAGGCGACCGGCATGGGCGCGGTATTCCTGAAGAAGCCGGCAAGCCTGCAGGAGCTGATGAGGACCATAGATTCGCTTAATAGCAGGCATGATAGCCCGAGACCGTGCGGCGGCGGGCGGTACAAAGGCAATACCTCCGACGTAGTTGGCATGTGAGCCAGATACGATACATGCTCTAATTTATCGATAATTTATCGCTATATTTTTTTAATATTTCTGTAATAATATTAAATAGCCCCGGTACACCAAGGGCCTGCTGCCATGCATGACCTGCCGTAGCGTCAGCAAAGGAAATTTTTTTCGTATAATATATTAACAATTGCATAATATTTTATTCGAATAAAAAGCTTTAAGAATGATGCAGTATATGTTATGTCGACAATCTACACGATGATTCTATTCAGGGGAATTGTATGTCCAAGGCAGAAATTTTAACGCAGTTGAAATCAGCCGAGGAGCAGGCGAAACAGCGACGTGCGAAGGCCGAAGATGATGCCAGGCAGACCGTCGCCGCCGCCCGGAAGGATGCCTCGGCAATCACTGAGAGCGCCAGGAACAAAGCTGCAACGGATGCACGGGCAAAGGTGGACACGGCTACGGCTGCGGTCACGGCCGAGGCTAACGCCCTGCGTGCGGATGGCGAGAAGAGCGCGTCGTCAATGAAGGCGACAGCCATGAAGAATGTAGGCAGCGCGACCGATTACCTGATCAAAGAGTTCGAGAGGTACGTTGATGCTAGAGCCTCAAAGAATGGATAGGGTCCTGATCGTCGGATCAAAAGACGTGATGGAACCTACGATCAACGCGCTCCACGACATGGACCTGGTGCACCTCGAGGACTACGTCGAGGAAGGCGAGTATTTCAAGATCGGAAAACCCCTGAATACCGTTACTTCGCTGTCTGAAAAGCTTCTGAAGCTGCGGTCGATCAAGAGCTACCTGGGCACTAAGGACCGGCCCGGTATTATGGAGCCGCGGGAGAAGATCATTAAGGACGTGGACAAGTACCTTACGGACCTCGAAGCTTCAGTCTCTAAAAAGACCGCAGAGCGCAGCACTCTCGAATCAGAGCTCAAGGAACTTAGCCGCCGCGAGGAGCTTCTCCAGCCATACGTGGCACTCGGCACTGCGTCTCGAGCTACTGAGCGGCTTCGAGAACGTGGCCGTCTTCACAGGCATCGCACCCGGCGATGTTGAGGCGGATGTCAAAGCGGTTACCCCTGATTACGAGCTGTTCTCCGCACCGTACGATAAGGGCCAGGTCATCGCAGTCTTCGTCCCGAAGGCTATGAGCGCGAAAGTCGCCGAGGCCCTGCTCAAGAGCGACTTCACGGAGATAGAGCCTGCCAGGGAGACAGGCGAACCCTCCGCCGTCGTAAAGAGCATCGAGGACCGGAAAGCCGGTATCAGGACGCGAATCGACGCCATAGACAAAGAGCTGCAGAACCTGGACAGCGAATTTTCTCATTTCATCCTGTCTTCGGAGGAGCTTCTGTCGATCGATACGCAGAAGGCAGAGGCGCCGCTGCGGTTTGCGACGTCCGACAACACTTTCGTCGTGGACGGCTGGCTGCCGGTGTCGGACTTCGAGAAGCTCAAGGAAAGCCTTGCGAAGGCTACCGGCGATCGGGTCTATGTAACGAAGATCGAGCCCGACCCGGAGCCGTACGAGCGCGAGCACGTGGCTGATACCGACAAGCATGTCGTCCACCACGAGATCGACGCGCCGGTCAAGTTTAACAATCCTAAGTTCATGCAACCGCTGCAGGGATTCATCGACCTGTATTCGCGGCCAAGGTACGACGAGATCGACCCGACCGTACTGTTCTACATCGGGTTCCCGCTCTTCTACGGGTTCATCCTTGGCGACATAGGCTATGGCCTGTTATTACTTATCCTGGGCGTCGTGCTGATGCGCGTGCTCAAGCATTCCCCGGGCTTCCAGATACTGACCAAGACGCTCCTGCTCTGCGCCGCATCATCTATCATTTTCGGCGTATTGTTCGGAGAGTTCATGGGCTATGCCATACCCCAGTACGTGCACGGCCTCTATCCAGAGATGGTGACCCTGGGCCCGATGGGGCCCTTCAAGCTGCCGGTAGAACGGCTGCTGCCGGGCGGGTTCGAGACTTTCCACGAAGGCCATTTCGAGGGCCTCTCGACTTACGTCTTCGGCATCAAAGATCTGCTGGTGCTCACCTGTATCATAGGCGTCGTCCACATGACCCTCGGCTACCTGCTGGGCATGAGGAACGAAGCTGTACAGCACGGCCTGAAGACCGCTATTATGCACAAGGGATGCTGGCTGCTTCTCCTCCTCGGAGGCGTTGCCATGGTATGGTACGTATTCCCGTTGATGATGGCTGGCACGATCGGCGCGATAAGCGTCACAGACCCGCTGTTCCTGGCGGGCGCAGCGATGCTGGTATTCGGCCTCATCCTTCTTCTCATGGGCGAGGGACCTATCGGAATACTCGAGATCCCCGGTCTGATGAGCAATACTCTATCATATACGCGTCTGCTTGCCGTAGGCCTGTCCTCGGTCGGCATCGCCTTCGCGATCAACACGATCGTGGGCATGCTGGCAGAGGCCGGCGCAATCGGCGTCGTCGGCGCGATTGTTGTGTTCATTATCGGACACACGGTAAACCTGGCGCTCGGCATAATCGCCCCCGGGCTGCACGCGCTCAGGTTGCATTACGTAGAGTTTTTCCAGAAATTCTACAAGGGCGGGGGCAGAATTTACGATCCATTCGGATACTTAAGAAAATACACGGAGGAATAACAACATGGTTGATGGTTTAGTAGCAATTGGTGCAGGAATCGCTGTCGGACTTGCGGGCATCGGCTCGGGTCTGGCAGAGAAGGACATTGGTGCGGCAGCCGTGGGCGCTATCGCGGAGAACCCCAAGATGTTCGGCCAGGCGCTCATCTTCACTGTCCTTCCGGAGACTATCGTCATCTTCGGACCTGGTCATTGCTATCCTGCTGATGTTCCTGTAAACGGCTTTGTTAAGGTGGACCTAAGATGGGACTGGACAAAGTTGTAAAGGACATCTCGGAGAAGACCGAGTCGGATTGCAGGGCCGTGGCTGCGAAGGCATCGACAGAGGCTGCCGGGATCAAGAAGGCAGCCGAAGCCGAAGCCCTGCAGATCAACGCCGCCGAAATGGCGAAGGCCGAGCAGACGGTCTCCCGGATGAGGCAAAGGGAGCTCTCCAGCGCCAAGCTTGACATCAAGAAGTCCAGGCTCAACGCGGAGAAGGACGTGCTGGAAGAAGTCCACGCGAGCTATGTCAAGCAGCTTTCTGCCCTCCCCGGCGATAAGAAGGCTGACCTGACCCGTAAGCTAATCGGGCTCGCGAAAAAGGACATCTCCACGGGCAAGATCTACACGAACGCAGCGGATGCGGACCTGGTGAAAAACTCCGGGTACGCCTACGGCGGGAATATTAAGTGCATCGGCGGGATACTGGTCACCAGTGAGGACGGCAGCATCAACCTCGACTACACTTTTGACTCGATCCTCGAGGACGTGTGGACGTCGTCGATGAAGCAGATCTCAGATATCCTGTTTGTCAGCAGGTGAACGTAATGTTTGGGCGAAGCGCAACGGCAGGCAATTACGCATACGCAACTACGAGGGTCAAGGCCCGTAAATCGTTCCTGTTCCCCCGGGAAACGTATATGAAGCTACTTCAGATGAGCGTTCCGGAGATCAACCGGTTCATCGAGGAGAGCAAGTACAAACAGGAGATCGACGAGCTGGCTACCCGGTACAACGGTATCGACCTGGTCGAGTACGCGCTGAACCTGAACCTGGCCCGGGAAATGAACGACATACTGGGATTCTGCCAGGGCGAGCTGCGGGTGATCATGTGGGCTTACCTCATGCGGTGGGACGTCTGGAACATCAAGTCACTTCTCAGGGGCAAATACTACAACGCCACCGAGGAGGACATAAGGGAGACCTTTGTTCCCGCGGGCTCGATCAGCATGCAGACCTTCAACGAGTTGCTCAAAAAGGGCAGTATACCGGACGTAGTCGAAGGGCTTTCAGGCACGATTTTCCATAAGCCGCTGGTCAACGCGCTGGACGACTTTAATAAGACGAAGACCCTCTCGACGATGGAGAACACGCTCGACCTGGTCTACTACGAAAACCTGCTGTCCATTGATCTGCCGGGCACGAAGGCCGACGAGCTGTTCATCAGCTTCATCCGCAGGGAGATCGACTTCACGAACCTCCGCACGCTTTTCCGGCTCAAGAGGGCCGGACTGGAACAGGATAAGATCATGAGCATGCTCATACCGGGAGGAGCCCGCCTTAGCATGGACGAGCTTCGTAAGCTGGCGCAGGCGCCGGGCTTCGACGATTTCGTGAACATGATGAGGGAATATTCTTACTGGACCGAGATCTCTGACTCGGTCGAATACTACCGGAAGACCGGCTCCCTCAACGCGGTCGAGATCGCGCTGTACAAGGAGCAGATCGCCTTCGCAGAAAAGATATCTCACCTGTACCCGCTATCGATATGCCCGATTCTGGGCTACGCGATCAGGAAGAACGCGGAAGTCAACAATATCCGCACGATCGCCCGCGGCAAGGAAATGTCGCTGAGCGATGACGTGATAAAAAGCCAGCTGGTGATCTGATGGACATAGCAATCATAGGCAAAAGCGATTTCATCGTGGGCTTCAGGCTGGCCGGGATCCGGAAGACGTTCGACGTAAATGACGACAAAGAGCTCGAGGAGCGCATCAGGCAGTGTCTGGACGATAAGAATATCGGCATCATCGTGCTGCACGCGGGCGATCTTAAAAAGTTGTCCACGGGCATGCAGAGGACCGTCGACGAGTCGGTCGAGCCCACGTTCATCGCCATAGGTGGCACGGAAGAGTCCGGGCTGCGGGAGAAAATCCGTCGCGCCATAGGTGTCGACCTGTGGAAGTGACCCCGGAATAACTGTAATCGAATATCATCAAAGGTGTTAATCATGAGTCAAGAAGGAACAATATTTCGCGTTGCCGGTCCGGTGGTGACCGCAGTCGGCCTTAACGCTCGTATGTACGACGTGGTGAAGGTCGGCAAGGAGGGACTCATGGGTGAGGTCATCGAGATCGACAACGAGAAGGCCATCATCCAGGTTTACGAGGATACCTCCGGCATCAGGCCCGGCGAGCCGGTGGAGAACACCGGCGCAGCATTATCGGTCGAGCTCGGGCCCGGCCTGCTGACATCCATCTACGACGGCATCCAGAGGCCGCTTCCCGTGCTGATGAAGAGCATGGGCAACTTCATCACGAGGGGTGTCACGGCTCCCGGCCTGTCCAGGACCAACAAGTGGAACTTCGTCGCTACCGCAAAGGCGGGCGACAAAGTCTCCGGCGGTTCCATCATCGGTACCGTCCAGGAAACCAAGACCATTGTACAAAAGATCATGGTGCCGCCCGGCACGCCTGAGACGACCATCAAGGACCTCACTGCCGGCGAGTATACCGTAGAGGATGTCATCGGACATCTCGCCAACGGCACTGAACTGAAGCTGATGCACAAGTGGCCCGTCAGGCGGCCAAGGCCGTACAAGGAAAAGCTCATGCCGGACATCCCGCTGATCACCGGACAGAGGATTCTCGACGGCCTGTTCCCGATCGCCAAGGGCGGCACGGCGGCTATCCCCGGCCCCTTCGGCAGCGGCAAGACCGTCACCCAGCAGCAGCTGGCCAAGTGGTCTGACGCCGAGATCGTCGTCTACATCGGCTGCGGTGAGCGCGGCAACGAGATGACCGAAGTGCTGTCCGAGTTCCCGCACCTGACCGACCCGAAGACCGGCAACCCGCTCATGGACCGGACCGTGCTGATCGCCAACACGTCCAACATGCCCGTCGCCGCTCGTGAAGCCTCCGTGTACACGGGCATCACCATCGCGGAATACTACCGTGACATGGGCTATGGCGTCTCGCTGATGGCAGACTCCACCTCGCGGTGGGCCGAGGCCATGAGAGAAATCTCCTCGCGTCTCGAAGAGATGCCTGGCGAAGAGGGCTATCCCGCTTACCTCGCGGCAAGGCTGTCCGAGTTCTACGAGAGAGCCGGCCGTGTCATTACCGAGAGAGGCGACCAGGGCAGCGTCACAGTCATCGGCGCAGTGAGCCCGCCGGGCGGAGACTTCTCCGAGCCGGTCACGCAAAACACCCTCCGTATCGTGAAGGTCTTCTGGGCGCTGGACGCCAAGCTGGCCCAGCGCAGGCACTTCCCCGCTATCAACTGGCTGAACAGCTACTCGCTGTACCAGGACTCGCTGAAGAACTGGTATGACAACAACGTCTCGCCGGACTGGAACAAGCTCAAGGTGCGGTCGATGGAGCTGCTGCAGCGGGAATCCGAGCTGCAGGAGATCGTGCAGCTGGTCGGTTCCGACGCGCTGCCCGAAGACCAGCAGCTTACGCTCGAGATCGCACGCATGATCCGTGAATACTTCCTGCAGCAGAACGCCTACCACGAGGTCGACACGTTCTGCAGCATGAAGAAACAGTTCATGATGCTCCAGTCGATCATGGTCTGGGGCGACTACGCAAAGAAGGCTCTGGCCGCAGGCGTGCCGATGAACAGGATACTGGCATCCAAGTCGAAGGACACCATGGCCAAGGTCAAGTTCGAGGCCGACTTCGAGAAGTTCCTGGCAGCCGTAGACAAGGAAATGCAGGCAGAGTTCAAGGCGATGGAGGCGGCTTAAATGAAGGAGTACAAGACAATATCGGAAATCGCCGGCCCGCTGGTCTTTGTCCGGAAGACGGAGCCCGTCAGCTACCAGGAGCTGGTGAACATCCAGCTCGGAGATGGCAGCATAAAGCGTGGCCAGGTGCTGGACACGTCCAATGAGGTCGTCGTCGTCCAGGTCTTCGAGGGCACTGCAGGCATCAGCAGGGAAAGCGGCGTACGCTTCCTCGGCGAGACCATCAAAATGCCTGTCAGCAAAGACATGCTCGGCAGGATCCTGTCCGGTGCAGGCGACCCGCTTGACGGCGGCCCCGCCATTATCCCGGAGAAGAAACTGGACATCGTGGGCGCGGCCATCAACCCGTACGCCCGCAAGCAGCCCAAGGACTTCATCCAGACCGGCATCTCGACCATCGACGGCATGAACACCCTGGTGCGTGGCCAGAAGCTCCCGATCTTCTCGGGCTCCGGCCTGCCGCACAACGAGATCGCGCTGCAGATCGCCCGTCAGTCCAAAGTGGTCGGCAGCACCGAGCCGTTCGCAGTCGTGTTCTGCGCCATGGGCATAACTGCCGAAGAGGCGCAGACGTTCATGAAGGACTTCGAGAGGACAGGCGCCCTTGAGCGGTCCGTAGTGTTCCTGAACCTCGCCGACGACCCGGCCATCGAGCGTATCATTACCCCGAGGCTGGCACTGACGACCGCCGAGTATCTGGCGTTCGAGCACAACATGCACGTGCTGGTCATCTACACAGACATGACCAACTACTGCGAGGCGCTGCGTCAGATCGGCGCGGCCCGTGAAGAAGTGCCCGGCCGTCGTGGCTACCCCGGTTACATGTACACCGACCTGGCCATGAACTATGAGCGCGCAGGCATCATCGAGGGCAAGAAGGGCTCGATTACCCAGCTTCCCATCCTCACCATGCCCGGCGACGACATCACCCACCCGATCCCGGACCTGACCGGCTACATCACCGAAGGCCAGATCGTGGTCGCGAGAGACCTGCACCGCAAGGGCATTTACCCGCCCATCAACGTGTCGCCGTCTCTCTCCCGGCTCATGAACCTGGGCATCGGCCCCGGCAAGACCAGGGAAGACCACAAGGCGGTGTCCGACCAGTGCTACTCGGCATACGCCGAGGGTAAGGACCTGCGTGGCCTCGTGGCCATCGTAGGAAAGGACGCGCTGTCCGAACGTGACCGCATGTTCCTGGACTTCGCCGACGCCTTCGAGGACAAGTTCGTCCGTCAGGGCAAGGAAGAGGACCGGAGCATCGAGCAGACGCTGGACCTCTCGTGGGAACTGCTGGCTGCGCTGCCGATCAACGCGCTGAACAAGATCGACAACAAGTACATCGACAAGTACCACCCGTCGAAGAAGAAGAAAGCGGCATAAGGTGCGACAATGGCTATTAAGGATAACATCAAGCCAACCCGGTCCGAGCTCCTCGAGCTGAAGAAGAAGATCGTGCTCTCGCAGTCCGGCCACAAGCTCCTGAAAATGAAGCGTGACGGCCTGATCATGGAATTCTTCGAGATCATGGACAAGGCCAGGAATGCCCGGGCAGAGCTCATGAAGTCCTACGGCGATGCTGCCCAGAAGATAGCCATTGCCAGGGCCGTTGAAGGCAACGTGGCGGTCATGTCCGCCTCTTTTGCCCTCAAGGAGCAGCCGGAGATCAACCTCGAGAGCAAGAACGTCATGGGCGTTGTCGTGCCGAAGATTGAATCGTCCGGCATCCAGAAGCAGGTCCACGAGCGTGGCTACGGCATCATCGGCACTTCGTCGCGCATCGACGAGGCAGCCGAATCCTATGAGCGCCTCGTCGAGCAGATCATCGTCTCCGCCGAGATCGAGTCGGCCATGAAAAAGCTGCTCGACGACATCGAGAAGACAAAACGCCGCGTCAACGCGCTCGAGTTCAAGGTCATACCAGAGCTAAAGGATGCGGAACAGTTCATCAAGCTCAGGCTCGAGGAAATGGAGCGCGAAGAGACGTTCCGCCTCAAGAAGATCAAAGCATGAGACTGCCGACGACCGAAGAGCTTAAAGCGCTCGCCAATAATCGTGAAAACCAGGCAAAAGCCATGATCGTCTGCTGGTACATCGCCATGGGGATGATGGTAGCTCGGCTACCTGATCATGGCCTATCTTCTATTTTTCAATAAATGAGGCTTTTCACATTTTTTATATTCCTGAAATTACAGTGGCATGGTCCATGCTGACTCTAATAGAAAGATATAAAGAATGGTAAATCATACCGTGTCCGTTTTATATTTGTAATGCGCTATTTTGGTCATATGACTGAGCTGCATGCGTTCGGGCCGGTGACCACGGCTTTCGGGAAAACTAAAAAACTCCTGCTGGAGCCTTTCGACATCGGTCTGTGGATAAAGCTCGTCATCATCACGTTCTTCGTGGGCAGCGGATCCGGGATTTCCAATCCCGGGAACACGCTGCAGTACAGCATGAACCGGGCGGACCTTAGCAACCTCCCGTCATACGATTTCAACCAGATACTTTCCGACACCACGCTCGTCGTCGCTATCCTGCTGCTCGTCCTGGTCCTGGTGGCGCTGACGCTATTATTTTCCTACCTGCGCGGCGTCTTCTCGTTCGTCCTTGTCGATGCCCTGACCACGGGCAATGTGAGGATAGTCCAGCCCTTCAAGGACAACATGCGCCGGGGCTTCAAGGTCTTCCTGTTCAACGTCGCGGCAAGCATCATCTCGCTGGCCGTTATCGGCGGTATCATTGCGGTCCTGGTGCTGGCGCTGTTGTGGGCGATCGGCACCGGAAACTTCTCTTCGCTGTCGACGGCAGGCCTTCTTGCGATTATCCTTGTCATATTTATCGGGATCATATTCATGGTCGGGTTCAGCATCCTTATGGGCCTTATCATCGGCTTCTTCTACGACTTCGGCGTGCCTCTCATGTATTTCAAGGGCATGGGCCTGCGGCAGGCCATCCGTAGTGTCTACGGGATGGTCAAAAAGGACCCGCTGGAATTCCTCGTGTACGTCATCGTACGCTGGGTACTGGAGATAGGCGTCTCACTGGTAATGGGCATAGTCTTCCTGTTCTTCTTCGCTATCTTCTTCGCCATCGGGGTCGTCATGGTCCTCGCGGCGGTCGAGGCGGCAAAAATAAGCATACTGCTCGCAGTGCCTTTCGCGCTGGCCATCCTTATCGGCATACTGCTGCTGATCATAGTAACGGCTGTCATCTCGCTGCCGGTCAGCGTGTACTACCGCTACTACTCGCTGGACTTCCTGAAGTCCATGGACCCGTCTGCCGTCGTTTACACCGGCCGGTTCGGGTAACACAAAAGACTCAAAATATTTTTCCTAAAAACTTTTCTACGCTGAGCCGGCACCTGACAGAGTACACAGAGGCCATAAAGTATAATCGTTCCTGTAACTTTTTATATAGGCTGAGGAGGCATCAGACACGATGGCCACAATGGCCACAAAGTACACGAAGTCTTTGATCAGAAGGGGCTACTGCGACCCTTTCTTTAAACGTACTTTGTGTACCTCGTGGCCATCGTGGCCTTTGTGTCGGGTGCCTTCTCAGCGTATACAACAATTCACGAATGACTGTACATAAAAGGCGCAATTATACGAGCATCGGGCTGATATGAGTTTCAATTTTTTATTACGTGATAAAAAGCATTTGCTACGACAGCCGCAACTGCTATACGGCCTTTATAGAATTACTTCTCCATTTTACCGAGTTCTTTATGCTTGTAAATGTCAGCGCAACGCTGGGAGCAGAAGCTCTTACCACCGTACTTCACAGCTTTGCCTTGAAGCGATCTGCCACAGTTCGCGCAGACCTTGGAGCCGAATAAACCGCCCAGCATGGTCTCACCATTAAATATATAGATCATCATCACTTAAAACCCTCGTGGTTAACATGCTCACCAAAAGGATCATCCCCTGTCTCGACGTGACCATCGGGCCTGACGGCGGCCGCGTGGTCAAGGGCGTGGAATTTGTGAACCTGCGCCGGGCGGGAGACCCCGTGGAGCTGGCGCGTGCATACAATGAGCAGGGCGCCGACGAGCTGGTCTTTCTGGATATTACCGCATCCCACGAAGGCCGGGCGACCATGATCGACGTGATCGAGCGGACCGCCAACGAGGTCTTCATCCCGATGACCGTGGGCGGCGGCATCAAGAGCATCGACGACATCCGGACCATACTCCGGGCCGGCGCCGACAAGATCACGGTGAACACGTCGGCGGTCAAGAACCCCTCTTTTATCAAGGAAGCGTCCGACATCTTCGGCTCCCAGTGCATCGTGACGGCCATCGACTGCCGGAGCAACACGGACCTGGACGACCCGAACGCCCGTAACATCATTAAAAAGAAGGACGGCACCCCTGCCTGGTACGAAGTGGTCATCTACGGCGGCCGGAAGCCGACTGGTATTGACGCCATCGAGTGGGCGAAACAGGTCGAAGCGCTGGGCAGCGGCGAGATCATGCTCACCAGCATGGACACCGACGGCACGAAGGACGGCTACGACCTCTATATCACGAAGGCCGTATGCGAAGCGGTGCGGATACCGGTGATCGCCTCCGGCGGGGCCGGCACCATCGAGCACATGTACGAAGCGTTCGCCCGCGCCGACGCCGACGCGGCCCTCGCGGCCAGCATCTTCCACTTCGGCGAGTACACCATCGGGCAGGCAAAGGCGTACCTGCGCTCGAAAGGCATCCCCGTGAGGCCCTGACATGGAGATACGCGAGTTCCAGCGGCTGATGAAGGATATCTACGGCCAGAACGACGACGCCCGTGGCACCGAGAAGACCTACCTCTGGTTCTTCGAGGAGACCGGCGAGCTGGCTGAAGCACTCCGCCAGCAGGACAAGAAGCAGATCGCCCACGAGATGGCCGATGTGTTCGCCTGGATGGTCTCTATCGCCAACATGCTGGATATCGACGTCGAGGATGCATGCCTGGCTAAGTATCCTCTGAAATGCCCGCGATGCGGTGCTAATCCCTGCACCTGCGGGAAATGAAGGTTCTCTGGATGGTCGCTGAATTTCTTTCACCACTCTGATGTCGCCCTGTAGTGAAAGTCCTCTGTGCCCTCTCGTAACCTCCGCGTCCTCCGAATGACCGGCATGTATTTTACTCCCCAGCACCATCTCACAACCTATGCCAGAACCCTCGGCCGGGCTTGCGGCGAAAAATGCATGGGGACGCATGCGTCACCTGCTTTTTCCTTTCCGTCCACGACGGTGGCTGGCTGTCTACGTCGCCCAGATCACTGGAAGTTACAGCACCGATCCGCTGATCGTCGAGCTGCAGCGAATCCGGCCATACTACCGCGGCACCAGGCTGCTGACTGCGGCGGGGTTCCTGCTCATTGCGACGGCCTTCGTACTGCCTTTTTCTGTGCTCATGGTCGACCCTGACACTTTCACGCTTATCCTGATCGCCTATGCCATCACCTTTGTCACTGCTTCGATCGTGGGTATGGTCATACAGTCGGGGATGGATGCGGTATTCGCTATCCGGCATGAGCGCAAGCTGACGTTCCGACAGGCGTTACAGGCATACCTGTCTCTGATGCGGTCCCGGGGCGATCTAACGATAGGGTACATGTCCATCAAGCTGGCCGTTGACTTTTCACTGTCGACACTGGCGCTGTCATTCTATCTGCCGGCGCTCCTGATGGCGATGTACCTGATGATATACGTCACGAATTCAATAGTGGGCCATGTCGAGACAGGGTCGACACCTTACATCGGGCTGGTTGCGGTTGCGGTGCTGGCTTTCCTGGGCTTCGTGGCCACGCTGCTGCTCACGTTGCCTGCCACAGCCTTCTACGGCTACTACACCGAGGAAGCGGTCCGGATGATGCAGGAGGCAACGGAGTGAAGCGATTATTCCTCCGGAAGAAGAAAGATAAGCCGCTGGGCATCGTCGACCTGGTAGGCCTCGGCGTCGGAGGCACCATAGGCTCGGGCATCTTCGTGGTCCCGGCCATAGCGGCGGGCATGACCGGGCCAAGCTCGCTTTTCGCGTGGCTCTTGTGCGCGATCTCCTTCGGCGCAGTGCTGGGCTGCCTGACGGTGCTGGCCCGCAAGTACGCGGTGACCGGAGCGTTCTACTCGATCTTCGAGAAGTCGTTCAGCGCACCGGTAGCCACGGCGACCATCGCGCTATACATTATCTCCGGCGTACTGGGTGTCGCCACCATTGCGGCAGCGATCGGCGATATCGTGATAATAGACGGCGTCCCGCCCATCGCCCTCGAGGCCGGGCTGGTCGTCGGGTTCGGGCTGCTGAACCTGATCGGCATCGCACTGGCCGCCAGGATCGAGGACTTCCTCACTGTGCTCAAGATACTGCCGCTGCTCATCATCCCGGTATTGCTGTTCCCGTTCATCAGCCCCGACAACTTCCTGCCCATGAGCACCCACGGCCTGGACTTCCTGAAGAGCGCCGTGGTCATCTACTGGTGCTTCACCGGCTTCGAGCTGTCCGCCATCCCGTCCCGGGCGGTGCGCGACCCGGAGCATACGGTGCCCCGCTCGCTGATATATGTGTTCGTCGCGGTGACAATCATCTACCTGGCGCTTAACTTCGCGCTCATCGGTAGCACGGGCACCGATGCGCTGGCGTCTACGATGACACCAATCTCCTACGTCGTCGATCATTTCTTCAGCGGCTGGGGCGTGGTCGTCGCCTTCGTAGCCATTGTCTCGATGCTGTCGGCACTCAACGCGTACCTGCTCGGCACGTCGATAGTCCTTGAGAGCTTCTCCGCAAAATACTGGAAGCCGCTGACCTTCGAGCGCAAGGGCATTCCCGTCTTTACTGTCATCATATGCACAGTCGCCACCGTGATCCTGCTGTTCGTCACCAGGGACTTCTCGTCACTGGCCAGCATGTCGGTGATCGCCACGCTCGTACCATACCTGGCCCTGTGTTATGCGGCGTTGAAGTATATCGAGCGGCCACTGGTAAAGGTACTGGCAATTATAGGTATCCTGTCGACAGGGATTGTGCTGGTCTCATCATTCCTGCTATAACGAAAGATTGCCACGCGCACGCGCGGCGGCTGCCAGCCTGCGACGACAAGTCCGCCTGTAATATCAGGTCGCTAACAAAATATCCCGGGAAGTCGTTCTTTTATCGCCCTTACAATAGACTCATGTACGGCTTCCGGCGGCCGCTCTGCGTTGATAATAATACCGTTAGGCTTCCTGCCGATGGCCAGGAAGATCTCCCGCACCTTCCGCAGGTAATCTTCCTTCTCAAAAGAGTCCAGCGCCGTCTTCCGGGTGCTGGTGATTCGTGTCAGCCCGCTCGCCGGGTCAATGTCCAGCACGATCACAAGGTCAGGCACAGGCGAGAACTGTTCGTTCTCCGCTTCGATCTGCCACGGGTCCAGACCGCGGGCCCCCTGGTATGCCATGTTGGACTGGTAGTAGCGGTCCATGACGACCACCTTGCCGGCTTTCAGCGCCGGGAGGATGTTCTTTGCCACGTCTTCCCTGCGGTCCATCATGAACAGTCTCATCTCTTCCTGCGGACTGACCGGCTTGTGGGCAGCCGCGCTGCTCCTGATCTCACGACCATACCGACCTTCTGTCGGCTCCTTCAGTATAATCGCATCGATATCGTTAGCCCGGAGCCAGTCGCCAAGCATTTTGATCTGCGTGGACTTGCCTGCCCCGTCGATGCCCTCGATGCTGATCAGGCAGCCTCTTTTATCATGCCCGCGGTCGCTCATCGACTGTTCATTAGCCCTATACATAATAAACCCACCGGGGTGCTGTAGACTTATATGCAAAAATATGAAAACATATAAGATGCTTGCCGACATATACCTGCATATGCCTTCATTCGCGCTGCGGTTTACCGGGGTGATCATCGTGGCAGCCATCATTATCATAGCCTGCATATGCCCGGTCACAGCGACAGCAGTCGGCGAGTATCCGGCAGTTGTGAAGATTTTAAGCGGCCTGGCAGCGATTACAGGCTCTCTGAGCCTGACTGCAGTCATTGGCAGGACGTTCCTTCGTTCCGGCGGCATCGCCCCGTCCAGGGCCGCCTACGTGGCTGCAATGGCACTGTCAGGGCCAGGCCTGACCGAGGCATTATCTGCGTTCCGGCCGGTGAACATGGGTGCAGCAATAATGGCATATTGTGTCGTATCTGTCGTCTCCGGCGCCCAGTGGGTGAGGTTCTATGGCCGTGCCGCCTGAAGCTATCCAGATTGTCGCGGTAGTCATGGCCATGATCATGGTCGCCGTTCAATACCATATCAGTAAGAAATCGGGCACATGGTTTTTCATCTTCGGGCTACTGTGCTCCTCTGCAATCGCCATTTCCCTGATGGCATCCATGCCCTGGATAGCAGGCCTGTCGACGCAGGCTTTAGCAGATATCGGCATATTGCTGGCTGGCTGTGCCGCATTCGCATCATCAGCGTGGCTGCTCTTCGCATTTAAGATGGCCGGTGAACCGGATGACCGTTAAGGCTATCGTCGACAGGTTGAGGATGGCCGAAGGCTATTCCGGTGCCGCTGTCTGCCTGGAGGGACAGGAGCTGTTTTCTGAGAACATCGAACGAGACTACGCAGTGATGATGCTACGGGTACTTCGCTCCTCAAACGACGTCCGCAGGGTCAGTGTGGCCGCGAGAGGTTTTACTTTCGTGAGCTTCGACACGGATGGCTATGACGTCCTGCTGAAGCTTGCCGGACGTTTCCCCCCGGCGCCATTACTCAATCTCGTGGAGCCGGAGTTTGTCGACTCGCCCTGCGCGCTGGCTCTTCCCTCGAAGGAGTCAGCCCGGCAGGAGGCCGAAACGGCGCTACAGGAGTTCGGGCTTCTGGAAAACTGAAGCATTTTTGTCATGCGCGTGTGAGCGTCGGTCAGTGCCTGCCTCATATAGGGCTGGCTTTTTAAACCGGCAAATATGAGGCGGGACTACGCTTATTTTCATTACACTGTACTTGCGCATGGTTATTTTTGTATTTTCTGAAAACTCAAAAAACTATAAATATATGGGGATACTCTATGTGCTTGATGGCCAAAACATACCCTGACATCCTTAAGGAGAGGGAGAAGATCCTCGGGACCTTTGAGGCACTGTTCAAGATACGGGGGATGGGCGACGTCCACGGCCGGGTGTTCGGCTCGATCCTCCTGTCTGTCGACGAGATGACACAGGACGAGATCAGCGAATTCACCGGCTACTCGGTCCCGGCGGTCAGCTCGGCGCTGGACGAGCTGGTCAGGGTAGGCCTGGTCAACAAGCGCAGGCGGCAGGACAGCCGTAAATATTATTATTCGAGCCGCGCGGACCTCGACGAGATCTTCAGGATGGTGCTCAGGACCGTCCATGACGACTACGTGGCCGTGGTGCTCGGTCAGCTGAGCCTCGTGAAGAAGGTCAACACGAATATGGTCCCGATGCCGGGCCTGCGCGAGCATATCGAGAACATTCAGAACTACGAGCACGAGCTCAGGGATCTGGAGTCATACCTGAAGAGACTGCTGGAAGTCCCGCTGGAGGAAAAGACATGATAACCGTTAATCGCTACAGGTGCGGGTACTGCGGCGCGTGCGTGGGCGCGTGCCCGCAGAACGCCATAGACCTGATCGAGACGTTCATCGAGATCGACAGGAACTGCAACAACTGCAGCATCTGCACCAAGGTCTGCCCGATGGGCGCGCTGGAGCTGGTGAAGGATGAAGAGTGAGTACGACGTGATCGTGGTCGGCGGCGGCCCTGCGGGCTCGCTGGCCGCGAGGACGGCGGCACAGCAGGGACTGGACGTGCTGCTTATCGAGAAGCGCCAGGAGATCGGCGACCCAATCCGTTGCGCGGAAGGCGTGGGCAAGGTCGGCCTGGCCGAGTTCATGGACCCGGACCCGAAGTGGATTTGCGCCGACATTAAAGAGGCCCGGATATACTCTCCCGACGGCACCTGCATCGAGCTCACCGAGAAGATGGCGGGCAACGAGGTCGGCTACGTGCTGGAGCGGAAGATCTTCGACCGGGCCGTGGCTAAGACTGCGGCCAGAGCGGGCGCCGAGGTCCAGGTCAAGACACAGGCGACCGGCCTGATCACTGAGAACGGCAATATCGTCGGCATCAAGGGCAAGCAGCGGGGCAATGACTTCGAGGCGCGGGCAAAAGTCGTAGTAGCGGCAGACGGCGTCGAGTCGAAGGTCGGCCGATGGGCTGGCATCAACACCACACTGAAGCTCAAGGACGTAGAGACCTGCGCTCAGTTCCTGATGACCGACATCGATATTCTCCCGACGTCGTGCGACTTCTACCTGGGCAGCAAATACGCACCTGGCGGCTACGTCTGGGTGTTCCCGAAGGGCAAGCGTGAGGCTAACGTCGGCATGGGCATGCTGGGATCCCACTACAAGGGCAAGCACCCCATCCAGTACATACGCGACTTCGTCGAATGGAAGTTCCCGGAGGGCAAGATCATCGAGACCGTGGTGGGCGCAGTGCCGGTCAGCGGCATGCTTCCGAAGCTCTCCACCGGCGGCCTGGTCCTGATAGGCGACGCCGGCCACGTGTCGGACCCGATCACCGGCGGCGGCATCATCAACGCCATGGCCAGCGGACGCATTGCAGGCAACGTCATAGCCGAATCCATCAAGGGCGGCGACGTATCGGCGAAAGCGCTGGTGAAGTATGATAAGCTTGTCCGCGAAGAACTGGGCAAGTCGCTCGACAAGAACTACAAGATCAAGGAAGTCGTGACTCGGGTCAATGACACCACCATGAACGCAGTGGCGCACTCCCTGAAGGGCGTCGAGCTGGAGAACGTGAGCATCCCGAGGCTTGTGAAGGAGATTGTCACCCGTAACCCCGGCCTCCTCAAAGAGCTCGTTGGCCTTATCTGATAATATTAAGGCATCATAGGCCAGAGAGGGCACGGCAGACACACCGTTGCCCGCTACTTTTTATCCGGGTGTTGCAGCGTATGGGTATACCCTTCATGCCCTTCGTGCCCTCCGTGGCCTCAGTGTAACACAAACTTTATTACCGGTAATGCAAACATTAAAATTATGAAATTAAACGATATAGTCGCTTCGATGTCGGGATACATGTCCGAGCAGACGATAGTTGACTTTATCACTTATACCAAGGCCTTCGACGATACCCGGTACTCTGTCCTGAAGACCAAGGCTATTGATAAGGTTTCCATCGCATTGTTAGCGGCGGCGAAAAACGGTGAGCTTTTCTATGACGTCGTCCAGTGGGGCGAAGACACCGGCGTAGCCTCCAAAGCGACATTCTCCCGCAGGAAAGACTTCCTTGTCAACCTTAGTGTCGTGACGGAAGAAAGCGTAAAAACACCGTTCGGAAGGCCGAAGATCAGGCTCAAGCTCAACGATCTGAAGCTGAGAGAGTATTTCGGTATCCCCTGAATACATCCTATTTTATACTAATTTTCATCTAATTTTTGTTTTATATTTGTGTAAAATAGGCAAGCCCTTGTTTCTACGGTGACGCCACTGTCGTCGCCCTCGATGGCGATCGCGCCCGGGATTCCCCGTAGCGTCAGTCCATCCAGTCCCCCGCGGCCACAGAGCACGTCCTGCTCGGGATGGGTGCCGGGGACTATGCAGGAAGTCAGTCGGATTTCCTTCCCCGCCGAGATGACGATTGGCAGGCGCCGCGTGGCAGGGTGGTCTTTCGGGAGCACCAGCAGCGGCATATGTCCCTCCGAGACGAGGTAGATCATGCAGGAGATCGCCTGTTTCGCCTCCTCGCCGCCGTAGAACGCGGACGCTGCTATCAGGTCGTCCTCTTCCAGGAACTGTACCAGCTCTTCAGACGAAGTCTCGATAAAAACGTGCCGGGTTGCGCCGGCTCTGGCAGCCCCTACCGTGTGGCTGCCGTCAGAAATAAAGATGATTTCGCCGGGCTTGAGAGCGTATGTCTGGCTCACTCTACCAGCTCGACGTCCTCACAGCCGCAGGACGGGCAGGTCGGATGTTTGCCCGCGCCTTTGAATGTGGTGTCGCAGTCCTTGCACTTGTACCTTTTAAACTTGACCCCTTCGAGGTCTACATCGAGATTGATGCCTCCGGCGCTACACATCGCGCCTCACCTCCGGTTACCTGATCATTAGTTGGATCGCATCGCTTTAATATTTTCCGAGACCCTCGACCTGACCCCGGCGTACAGATCGTCTCCGTGCGCGTCCATGGTCACGGTCAGCGGCCCGAAACGCTCTACGTCGAGGACCCAGACCGCCTCAGCCAGCCCCAGGTCTTTCCATTCGGCGCCAAGGACCTTACGGACCATGCGGGCGCCCAGTACGGCTGCGCCCCCGGTCATCGACAGGTAGGCGCAGCCATGGTCATGCAGGGCTTTCAGGACGTCCGCACTCATGCCGCCCTTGCCGATGATCAGCCTGGCGCCGTGCCCGATGACCGCAGGCTCCAGGCTGTTCATCCGGGCGCTGGTGGTCGGCCCGATGGCGACGATCTCCCATCCGCCATCCGTTTCCCGGACTATGGGCGCCCCGTGGAAAATGGCTGCGCCTTCGAGGCAAAACGGCAGCGGCTTCCCGGACGAAAAATATTCGGCCATGCGGATGTGCGCTTTGTCCCTGGCAGTGATGAGCGTGCCGGTCAGGTAAACGATGTCACCGGCCTTCAGCTTCTCCGCGTCGCTTTTCGAGACGGGCGTATGCAGGTCATATTCCATTCACTCGCCTCCGTACTTTACGCGACCATCTCTGAAGACCCGCATGGAAGCCCTGCGTGCCGCATAGCACTGCAGGTTGATGCCGACCGGCAGGCTCGCGGTATGACAGTCCGCCCGCTCGATGTGCACGGCCAGTGCCGTCGTCCTGCCGCCCAGGCCCATTGGTCCGATGCCGGTAGCGTTGATCTGCTCCAGCAGCTCCGCCTCCAGGCTGGCATATGCAGGAGCCGGATTTTTTGAGCCTGCAGGCCTCATCAGGGCTTTTTTAGCCAGCGCCATGCACGCGTCCGCACTGCCGCCGATGCCCACGCCTACGATGACCGGCGGGCAGGGTTTTCCCTCTGCCCGGACGATCAGCGTCCACGACGAACTTTTTAATGCCTGCCACGCCGTCCGACGGGTTGAGCATGGCCAGCGCGCTCATGTTTTCCGAGCCTGCGCCCTTGGGCATGTAATCGATCTCCAGGTAATCGGCATCGCCGAACGAATACGAAATGTAAGGCATTCTCATTCCCGTGTTATCGCCTGTGTTGGCACGCGTCAGCGGGTCGACCACGTTTCTCCGGAGCGGCACTGCCTCAGTTGCCCGCCGCACGGCACCGGCGAGCGCGCCTTCCAGCCCGGCCACGTGCAGCCGGCCCATCCTGACGAAAAAGACCGGTATGCCGGTGTCCTGGCACATAGGCAGCGTACACCTTCCCGCCTCACGGACGTTCTCGATCATGATGCCGAGCTCCCGCCGGGCCATCGTCTCTGTCTCCGACGCACGGGCCGTCTCCAGCGCCGCGACGACGTCCGGCGGCAGCACGGTCACAGCCCGCCGGATAAGCTCCACCGTGGCGTCCTCGATGATCTTCTCCATCGCTTCCATCGATGGAACGTTGCCCCACAATGGCTTATAAATTGTTCCCGTGTTCAAAAGCTTTTTAACAGGGTCGCGTCCATATATCCGGGCTAAGATGAAGGTGTACATCGAGACCTACGGGTGCACGGCCAACGAGGCGGACTCATCGGCGATGCGCGAGGCGATCATCGTATCCGGCGGCGTAATCGTGGACAGCCCGGCAGATGCTGACGCTGTCATCGTCAATACCTGTGCAGTGACACAGCATACGTCCCGCGCGATGCTCAAGGCCATCGGCCGCCACGAGGGAAAGCGCGTGATCGTGGCCGGCTGTATGGCAGCGGCGCAGGCCGATATGCTCCATGGCTGCGAGCGGGCGGAAGCGCCCGGCGCCGGACCCGTGCTCAGTCTGCTGGGGCTTACAGGCGGCGACAGGATACCGTTGACGATGTCCGGCCGGACGGCGATCATCAAGATCGCCGAAGGATGCTGCGGCCAGTGCTCGTACTGCATCGTCAGGCGTGCCAGGGGCGACCTGCACAGTCGCCCGCCGGGAGAGATCGTAGCCGCCGTCCGCAGGGCCGTACGGGCGGGCGCCGCCGAGATATTTCTCACCGCGCAGGACACGGGCGCCTATGGTCTGGATATCGGCGAGCGTCTCCCGGGACTCATCGCGCAGGTAAACGACGTCCCGGGCGATTTCAAGGTGCGTATCGGCATGATGAACCCGTTCTCTGTCGCTGATATCGTACCGGAGATGATCGACGTCCTCCGGCTGCCCCGCATATACCGGTTCGCCCACATCCCGGTGCAGTCGGGCTCGGACCGCATCCTCGGCCTCATGAACCGGCACTACACCGGGCAGGAATATGCTGCGTTGATCGGCAGGCTGCGAGACGGTATTCCGGATATGACATTTTCGACGGACTATATCGTGGGGTTCCCGACCGAGACTGATTCGGACTTCCGGCTTACCATGGAAAACCTGAGGCTTTGTCGTCCGCTAAAGGTTAACATAACCCGTTTTTCCGCACGCCCCGGCACCCCTGCGGCGACCATGCCTGAGGTGCCCGGACCGGTTAAAAGGGAGCGGTCCCGGGCGCTTACGGCGCTCCACCACGAGATCACTTCGGCGTACATGCGCGCAGCCGCAGGCGGCGTACGGCAGGTACTGGTGACGGAAAACGGCAAGCCGGGGACGGTTGTCGCCCGCGACGATTCCTATAATATGGTCGTCATTCCCGAAGACCTGCCATTGGGGACTGTCGTCAGTGTGGAAATCACCGGTTCCGGCACGACCTATATGATCGGTAAGCGACAACCGTGAGCGTACGTGCGCTAATTTATATACTCATGGAGAAATGGCCTGCCCGGCTGAGGGCTATCGTATCCTGTGTCTCCGGGGTAAATTTTCAATTGGTACTGTTTTTAACCATGCAAATTTAACGCATAAAGACATTTTAATCTAATTGTTATAATCTTTTAATATATTGATAGATTTCTTGCCTTTAATAGTAAATCCATATTATATTTGGCATCTTTTAAATAACGGTAATCTATTTATAGATAGCAAAGTAAACATATTACGTTTAAAGGGTTTTTACTAATTATAAATATTAATAAATAATATTTTTACTTTAATTGTTTTAGGTTATTTTCCTGTTTTAGAAACAAGTCAATATTATTAAAGCTTTGATTTAATTCCATATTTTTTATAGGAATTTACATTTATGTAACAACATTTATATATTGTAGATGAAACGATATCCCCACCAGACATAAAGTTAATATTGGTGAAAAGCCATAAAGTAATTGTCTAAGTGGTTATGGAGAGGTATATCGAGCACTGTATTTTAATGAATTGCGCCGATAAAGCGCCCCTGCCGGACGAATCTTGCATAAGCGAGCCGGCGTGGCAGCCTCTTTGAAACCGGGACCCATAACCCCCGGCGACGTAACCGCTTGATGTGTTTTAAAATCCTACGGGAGGAGGGAGAAAATGCCAAAATACAAGGATAAGATAGACCTATACGACGATAAGGGAAAGCTCTTAGAGAAGGATGTACCTATTGAGGCAATCAGCCCGATTGTTAACCCGGGTATCAAGAAGATTGTCAACCTGACCAAGAGGTCAGTTGCAGTCAGCCTCGAGGGCATCGAGTCCGCGCTGAAGACCGGCAAGGTCGGAGGCAAGGGCAGACAGGTCCTCGGCAAGAGCATGGACCTTTCCTTAGTCAAGGATGCTGACAAGATCGCCAAGAACATCGCTGAGCTCGTCCGTGTAAGCAAGGGCGACGACACCAACGTAAAGGTCGTCGGCGGCGGCAAGAGCCTGCTCGTCCAGGTCCCGACCCAGAGGATCGAGGCCGGCGCAGAGTTCGTCGCAGGCATCAGCTCGACCGCAACCGCGGTTGTCGAGACCATCCTGGACATGTACAAGGTTGACATGTTCGACGGCTGCTACGTCAAGTCGGCAGTCTGGGGCATGTACCCGCAGACTATCGACCTGGAAGGCGGCAACGTCAAGTCGATTCTCGAAGTCCCCCAGAAGGACGAGGGTGTCGGCTACGCGCTGAGGAACATTCTCTGTAACCACAACGTCGTCATCACCAAGAGAAACACCATGAACTGCTGTGCACTGTCCTCGATCTTCGAGCAGGCCGGCGTCTGGGAAATGGGCGACGCGATCGGACCGTGGGAGCGGTACCAGCTGCTCGGCTTTGCATACCAGGGCCTGAACGCTAACAACATGCTCTACAGCACGGTCAAGGAGAACGGCAAGAACGGCACTATCGGCTCGGTAGTCGCATCCGTGGTCGGCAAGGCTCTCGATGACAAAGTTATTAAAGTCGAGAAGACCCTACCATCCGGATACAAGTTATACTCGACGAACGATGTCCCGATGTGGAACGCGTACACGGCGGTCGCCACGATGGCTGCCACGATGGTCAACTGCGGTGCATTAAGAGGCGCCCAGGCTGTTTCGTCGACCCTGCTGTACACTCAGGACCTGATTGAAAGAGAGACCGGCCTGCCCGGCTGCGACTTCGGTAAGGTTCAGGGTACTGCCGTCGGCTTCTCGTTCTTCAGCCACTCGATCTACGGCGGCGGCGGCCCGGGTGTATTCAACGGCAACCACGTCGTGACGAGGCACTCTAAGGGCTTTGCAATCCCCTGCGTATCAGTCGCCTGCTCGCTCGATGCGGGCACGCAGATGTTCGCACCGGAGCAGACCTCTGCTGGCGTCGCTGTGTTCAGCGAGATCGACGAGTTCAGGGAGCCCCTGAAGGCTGTTGCGAAGGGAGCCAAGGAAATCAAGGACAAGGTATAGACAAGTAGACAGAATTTGCGGAGTTGAATAATAGAAATGGCAGCGCCGGTAGCCAGGAAAGGACGCCTCATGCAGGTGGAAATCTTTCCTGACAGACTGCTAAACCTCGAGACTGCACAGGCTCTGTTAAACGAGCTGAACAGGATCAGCGGGATCACCCGCATGGTAGTCTACGGCCCTCGCCTCCCGAAAGAAGATCCGGAGAACCTCCTGGCCGGGAAGCACAACATCCGGGAACCAAAATATCTGGAAATCCTGGGTGAAAAGATTGAGCTGACCGTCCAGGTTGGCCGGATATTCGTCGAGATGGACGATCCGGGCATCATAGAGAAGATCAAAGAAGCATGTCGCAATACCCTTCCATTTCCATTCGAAATCAACGAAGGCATATACATCCGTACGCAAAAGACGATTACGGACTACGTGCGGAAGGGCGGGAAAGTCGACGATATAAGCGTGGGGATGTTCGACCCCAAGGCACAGCCGAAAACCTCGTGCTGCTCGCCGAAATCGGACAAACATGCAGACGAATGAAAAACGTGAGATGATTCAGAATGCCAATAGACCGTGAGACACAGGTAGTGGATTGCAGAGATAGCATGGGCCTGGACAAGGGCGGAGGCCTCGCCCAGAGAGGCACTTTGTCCGAGACGGGCCGACCCGACGTGGTCGCCATTGCAATGTCCCCCGGAAGGCGGCACATCACCAAGCCGGTGTGCGAGATTACCCACGGGCTGCGGAAGGAGGGCATCCAGGTATCAGTCCTGGTGCTATACTCCGGAGGCGGCGTCCCGTCGGACGCGAAAGACGCGGCCATCGGGCACGGGCCGAAGTTCGGCCTGACCGAGAGGGAGATCGAGCAGATCCGCCGCCACAAGCTGGCGCTGATACATCTGGGCAACGTGAAATCTCACGTGATATACAAGGCGAGGGACATCCTCAGGTTCGTGGACATCCCCGCAATCGTCGTCTGTCAGACCCCCGTCGACTTCGAGGACTTTGCCAGGATAGGCGTCAAGACCCGCGTGGTCCATCCGCCTCCGGACAAGGTCGAAACGGCAGGCACCATAGTCGAAATCGTTACCGGTATCACGAGAGGTCAGACTTGCGCAAGAGACAAGCTGAACGAGATCGTGAAACGCATCATCGAAATCAACCCGCAAAAACTCGCTACACAGTAGGAGTTGAATGAAATGGTATACAAACCACAGTTCTACCCAGGTAAAACTTCTGTGGCCGTGAACAGAAAGAAGTTCATGGACCCCTCATACAAGATGGAGAAGCTCAGGAGCCTCTCCGACGACGATGTCGTCCTTATGCTGGGACACCGCGCCCCGGGTTCCGCATACAAGACCATCCACCCGCCCTTAACCGAGGCGAATGAGCCGGACGACCCGATCCGCAAGATCGTGGAACCCATCCCCGGCGCAAAGACTGGCGACAGGATCAGGTACAACCAGTACACTGACTCCATGTACTTCGCCCCGATGGTCCCCTACCTGAGGTCATGGATGGCCGCAACCAGGTACAGGGGAGTAGACCCGGGAACCCTCTCCGGCAGGCAGATCATCGAGACCCGTGAAAGGGACCTCGAGAGGATCACCAAGGAGATCATGGAAACCGAGCAGTTCGACCCCGCCAAGGAAGGCATCAGGGGCTGCACCGTGCACGGCCACTCGCTCAGGCTGAACGAGAACGGCATGATGTTCGACATGCTCCAGAGGTCCGTCCTCGACAAGAGCGGCAAAGTCTTCCAGGTCAAGGACCAGGTCGGCGACCCGCTCGACAGGAAAGTCGATCTCGGCAAGCCCATGTCTGAGGCAGAGCTCAAGAAGAGGACCACCATCTACCGTGTTGACGGCGTAGCGTTCCGGTCGGACGAAGAAGTAGTCGGCTGGGTGCAGAGAGTCTTCACCCTGAGGACGAAGTTCGGCTTCAGCCCGAAGATGTAAGGAGAGGTGAACAATATGGCAGTTAAGGAAACCCAGAAGAGATTCTTAAAGGCAATGAAGAAGAAGTTCGCCGAGGACCCGACTTCCCACGTGACCAAGTACAAGTACGAAGGTTACACCCAGTCCAAGAGAAAGGTCGAGTTCAAGAAGGCAGGCGACGCAATCGCGAAGAAGAGGGGCATCTCCGCATACAACCCCATGGTCCACATGGGCGGTATCCCTCTCGGTCAGAGGCAGCTGATGAACTACGTAGTCAGCGGCACCGACATCGCAGTAGAAGGCGACGACCTCCACTTCGTCAACAACGCTGCTATGCAGCAGTTCTGGGACGACATACGCAGGACCGTCATCGTCGGTCTCGATGTCGCTCACCAGACCCTGGAGAAGCGTCTCGGCAAGGCCGTGACTCCCGAAACGATCAGCAACTACCTGGCAGTGCTCAACCACGCCATGCCCGGTGCAGCGGTCGTTCAGGAACACATGGTCGAGACTAACCCGAACCTGACCGATGACTGTTACGTCAAGGTATTCACCGGCGACGACGAGCTCGCCGACTCCATTGACAAGCAGTACGTCGTAGACATCAACAAGGCGTTCCCCAAGGACCAGGCCGCAGCCCTCAAGAAGGCAATCGGCAAGTCCCTGTGGCAGGCCGTCCACATCCCGACCACCGTGGTCAGGACTTGCGACGGCGGCACGTCCTCCAGATGGTCCGCCATGCAGATCGGCATGTCGTTCATCGACGCATACAAGATGTGCGCCGGTGAAGCGGCCGTCGCCGACCTCGCATTCGCCGCAAAGCACGCGGCCCTGGTCGAGATGGCCAACCTGCTGCCCGCAAGGCGTGCCCGTGGCCCCAACGAGCCCGGTGGACTGTCCTTCGGCTTCCTGGCAGACATTGTCCAGACCCACAGAAAGTACCCGGACGACCCGTGCAAGTCTACCCTCGAGGTAGTCGCATCGGGCTGCATGCTGTACGACCAGATCTGGCTCGGCAGCTACATGTCCGGCGGTGTCGGTTTCACCCAGTACGCAACTGCGGCATACACCGACGACATCCTGGATGACTTCGTCTACTACGGCTACGACTATATCAAGGGCAAGTACGGCGTCGCAAAGGCGAAGTGCACCATGGACGTAGTCAACGACATCGGCACTGAAGTCACCCTGTACGGCATCGAGCAGTACGAGAAGTACCCGACCACCCTCGAGGACCACTTCGGTGGCTCGCAGAGGGCGACGGTGCTGTCCGCAGCTGCGGGCTCGTGCACCGCCATGGCGACCGGCAACGCAAACGCGGGCCTGTCTGCCTGGTACCTGTCCATGTACCTGCACAAGGAAGCATGGGGCAGACTCGGATTCTTCGGCTACGACCTTCAGGACCAGTGCGGCGCGACCAACGTATTCTCGTGCCGGTCCGACGAGGGCGCAATCGACGAGCTGAGAGGCCCGAACTACCCGAACTACGCAATGAACGTGGGCCACCAGGGTGGCTACGCCGGTATCGCCGGTGCAGCTCACTTCGCCCGCGGCGATGCGTGGGTATCGAGCCCGCTTATCAAGGTATGCTTCGCAGACAAGAACCTGGCCTTCGACTTCACGGAGCCCAGGAAGGAGTTTGCCCGCGGCGCAATCCGCGAGTTCATGCCCGCAGGCGAGCGCAGCCTCATCATCCCGGCCAAGTAAGCGTACAAATCCGATTGGAGCTTTGCCGCTCCAATCTTTTTTCCTTTTTTTCTCAACGGTTTTCTAGAGTTCTTTAAACTTGTATCATGTCTTGGCGCTCGTTGGCTCACCTGACGCATCGTTCGCAGCGACTTTCGTGACATGGGCAGTCGCATCTTCCTAATACGAGTTAGTCGTCGCGTACTTGTTGCACAGGCTATGCGTACCCCGGTCACGCTCGCCAAGAGCGCCAGTAGCCATAGAGCGCCAGGACTAAAAAAGGTTAAAAAAGTCTTATCACTCTGGCTTTTGCCCGGTCATGAGGAAAATGGAAAATTCCCGGGTTCCCCCACCCTTGACCGGTTTTGTCATGCTGGCGGCAGTACGGTCGTGGACGTCCCGTATCCTGCCTTTTCGAAAGCGCGTCGCATGGCAGCCCGGTCGAACCCGTTATGGAATACGCCTGTGTCATCGCCGCCGTGGAACTGGCCGTCGTCGGGGTCGAGGTCGGCGATACACAGATGCCCCGAAGGCGCCGTGATCTTGTAGAACCGGTTTAACAGGGGCTGGATTTCCCTGATATGATGTAGCGTCATGCTGCTGGTAATCAGGTGATAGCTGCCGGTCACCTCGTCGCCTTTATCGAGGTCCAGGTAGCCGTGCCTTCACGTTATCCAGGTTCAGCCTGTCGATCTTCGATCCGAGGACATCGAGCATCCCCTGCGAGGAGTCGACGCCGGTAATCGAACGGACATACGGCTGTAGCTGCAGTGCCAGCAAGCCGGTACCGCATCCGAAGTCTAAAACATCCATATCGGCAGCCAGCCTGACCTCTTCTGATACGGCGCCGGCCACATCTGTTGCCAGTTTAACCCGCATGGGCGTATCCCATGAGGCCGCGGCTTTATCAAAATCTCGTTTATCATCTTTCAAGAAATCACCATGTAAAAAACACTAGACTAATAATCACTTCAGATATCTTCGTTCTCTGGCTCTCAGTTCCGTGCTATCTTCTGTGGCATTTATACCCTGCGCATTCGTCCGTCGTAGATGCTCGAATCCGCCGGGTGCAAGTCACGCCTGCCGACGTTGATGCCGTGGTGTCCTTCGTGGTGTCATATTTCCCCTCATTATGTTCTTCATTTCATCATATATCACATGAAAAATAAACTCTATTCATTAAATTGCCGGGTAATATAATATCGGAAAACGAGCGCTGTCCACGATCGGCGTATCCGTTCCTTCATGAATATACTATCGGCAATTCAGTGATCGCACAGGTTCTCTCTGGAAACGAGCTTTCCATCTATGAGCGCCTGAATAGCGTCGTAAATGTTCCCTGTGACGCCGCAGATCACGGTGATGTTTTTCTCTTCAAACATATCCCGTGCCTTTCTTCCTATGCCACCGGCAATAACGTGGGTGACATTGAGTTCTGACATGATCTTCGGCAGAAGCCCGGGCTCATGGCCGGGGCTGTTGAATATTTGCCGGGAAACGATCTTTCCGTTCTCTAATAAGACGATCAGGAACCTGGGCGTGTGCTCGAAATGCTGTGATACTGACTCGCCTTCCATCGGTATACAAATTTTCATTGTTTCCTCTCTTTTTTATCGATGATCTGGCTTAAACTGTCAAACAATTGTTTATAGCTGCTTTTTACACTGTTTCCCGCGCATGACACGGGTATCATGCTCCGGCGCACGCAGTCGAACACTTCCCTGTCATAGGGAATCTGTCCTGTGATTGGCATGGAATCAGCACAGATAATCCGCTATGGAGCTCGCACAGGCCTGTTCAGGTCAATCTTATTGATATAGACGCACGACGCTGTCTTAAACTGTCGGGCAACTGTGAGTACCCGCTTGAAGTCATTGAAGCCGGACACAGTAGGCTCGATGGCGATGAGCGTAATGTCCGCTCCCGCCAGCGAAGCGATCAACGGGCATGCTGCGGGCCAAACTGGACAGTGGTTCTCATTTTACACTCGCTTTTATGCCTGGCAGGACCTCTTCGGGCTTGCCCATGGCGATGATTTTCCCGCCCTTCATGAAGGCGACTCTGTCGCAGATCTTGTCCACGAACTCCATGTCGTGGGAGACGATGACGAAGGTCTCGCCAGCCTCTTCTCTGGCGGTGAAAATCGAGCTGATCACGGACTGCTTGGTGATCGGGTCCATCGTGCCGGTGGGCTCGTCGAGCACTATGAGGTGCGGCTCTTTGATGAGCGCACGGGCGAAGGATACCCGGTGCCTCTCGCCCTCCGAAAGCTCCCCCGGGTACCTGTCCATGATCTCCCGGCTTCTCGCCTCGCTGAACCCGGCGATCTGCAGTGTGCTGATCGCCTTTTTCTCGGCCAGCTCGGCCGGGAAGTCGAGCCCGATCGATTCCGTCAGGTTCTCGATCACCGTATGGTGCGGGTAGAGGTCATATTCCTGGTACAGCAGCCCGATGTAAGGCTTGGCGCGGCCCCTGGCATAATACCCGGGCTCGGCCATGTTCACCCAGTCCTCGCCGACGCGCATCTCGACGATGCCGGAGGTCGGCTCCAGGTTGCCTGTCATGATGCTCATGAGCGAAGTCTTGCCGGCGCCGCTGACTCCCACGATGCCGAAGATCTCCCCTTCCTTCACTTCGAAGGACACACCGTTGACCGCATTGATGACGCCCCGGTCGACGGAGAAGTACTTCTTGGTCAGGTCCTGCACGCGGATAACGGGCTCTCCTGCGGCTACCTGACGTTTCTCGACCGACTCCCTGCCCTTCAAGAGCTCTGCGATTACCTCCGACGGCGAACCGTTCTTCACGATCCTGCCGTCTTCCAGCAGGATAGCCCTGGTCGCCAGCTCCTGGATGACCTCAGGGAAGTGGGAAGTAATAAGAATAGTAATGCCGAGCTCCTTCGACATGGATTTAATGCAATCATGGACCACTACGGCGGTCTTCGGGTCGAGGGTGCCCGTAGGCTCGTCGGCCAGCAGCATCATGGGCTCTTTCGCAAGCTGCCGGGCAAGCACGACCCGCTGCTTCTCGCCGCCCGAGAGGTCCCTGGCAATATGCATCATCCGGTGAGACAGCCGGACACGATCGATGAGCTCGGCCGCTCTCTCAATTCGATTCCCGTTAAACTCCACGCTGTCCAGCGCCTTGAACACGTTCTCGATCACGCTGTCGTCGCCATATATGCCGAACGTGCGCTGGATCATGATAGCCGTACGCCCTGCGATGTCCCGGATTATCCGGTCATCCGACCGGTCGTTCATGTCATAAGAAAAGGGCTGCAGGCTGCCGCCGCACTTCGCGCATTTTTTACCGCTCATCGACGGTGGCTCCACGCGGCCACAACTATCGCAACGTGCCGTGTGAAAGATGACCTGCCCCGTCGCCGGGATCTCGTCGTCCAATCCCCGGAGCACGTTGAGCAGGACGGTCTTACCGCACCCGCTGCGCCCGATGATGCCGATCGTTTCGCCCTCTTCTACGTTGAGGTTCACACCGTCCAGTACCTTCTTCCCGTTGTACCTGACGGTCAGGTCTTTGACTTCTACCAGCACGCTCATGCTTTTCACCGCGATATATCGTCCAGTATTTTGTCCGTCACTTTTACCGTCATCCTGGCGGCGGGCGAGTCGCCCGATGTGATGACGTCCTTGCCGCTGTTGAGCGGGTCAAGGGGAAGCTGTCCGATCAGCGACAGCCCATACCTCTTTGCCAGCGTATCGACGGTTCCCTCTCCGAAGGGGAACACCTTCTCGTGACACCCGGGGCATTCGAAGTAAGCCATGTTCTCTACGATGCCCAGCACCTTGATGTTCATGGCTTTCGACATATTGATGATCTTGCTGACGTCGAGGATGGAGAGCTTCGAGGGTGTGCTCACGATGATGAGACCTGTCAGCGGTATTATCTGCATGACACTCAGGGGCTCATCGCCGGTTCCGGGCGGAAGATCAACGAGCAGGAAATCCAGCTCGCCCCACTGCACGTCCGCGAGGAACTGGTTGATCAGCGAGCTGCGCATCGGGCCTCTCCATATGATCGGGGAATCGCACGCATCTATCAGGGACTCGACCGAGGCGATCTTGATCCCGCCGGCCGCAATGACCGGGATCAGGCCGTCCTTCGTGCCGGTCATCTTCTTGTACTCTACGTCCATCAGGTGCGGGATATTGGGGCCGCTGACGTCCGCATCCAGTATGCCTACCTTGTAGCCTTTCCTGGCCAGGTTGTACGCGATGCCGGCAGTGACTGTACTCTTGCCCACGCCGCCTTTTCCACTGACGATGGCTATACGGTTCTTAATTTTGCCCAGGTTTTTATCGATCCTGGCCTGCTGCTCGTTCTGGCCGGATCCGGCTTTCGAGCTGCAGGTATCGCACGTGCTCGAGCCCTTGCTCTCGCATGAAGACCCCTTGCTTTGGCAAGGGGCGCACTGTTCTGCTCCGGTATCGCTCATTCGTATCCCTCTAATGGTGCGAGCAGTTGCAGGTGCCCCTCGTGGACAGCTCCTGTAACAGTCCCTCGTTGTAGTCCTGTACAGCGTCGGTCACTTTGCCTACCGCGCCGGCGAATACTCTGATCTTCTTCTCCGTCAGCGACATCAGCGGCCGTCCGCCGATGCCGGAAACGAGTACGGCGTCAATGCCGTGTGAATGCAGGAGGATTGCCAGGGGCGGCGCAGTTGTGCTCGCCTTCATGAGTGCCATTGTCGACTGCAGTGACCTCTGCGACAGCTTTGTCCTTGATGTCCACTATCGTGAAATATTCGCATGAGCCGAAGTGGGCACATACGTCCGATTCCAGTCCGTCATTGCTCATCGATGGTATCGCTATTTTAGTCATTTTTGTCACCTTCGCTGCTGTCGTCTGCCGGTGTATCCCGGGAAAGCCGGGGGCAGCGATAGCCATTCTCAATAAATCTTTTTCCCATTCCGTCGCCGCCGACCCTGAAGATGCTGATGGAGCCGCACTTCGGGCAGCGATCAGGACGTCCGATATTGCAAGGGGACTCCCATTGATATTCGCATCCCCTGCAGAGGAACTCGACCTCACACTCGCCGCTATTGACGTAGTTGCCCCCGGAGATCTCGATCGCCTTGCCGTTGACGAGGGCATCCGCCACCTTCTGCCGGGCCTGTTGCAGGTCGTTCCAGAAGGTCTTGCGCGAGATGCCCATCCTGTCAGCGGCGTCGTTCTGATCTACCTGAAGGAGGTCGCAAAGCCGGATTGACTCCAGCTCTTCAATGGATAAGTTGATAATCTCGAGATCGCAGAGCGGGATCTCCCTGGGCTTGAAATAAGTGGCCTTAGGGAGGCATGATACCCTGCGTTTGACTTTCCTCACCATCAAATTACACATATGCGATGTAGTATATATAACTTTTTAGTAAAGCCACCTGGCCATGAGAGACTAATATTAACCGACTTCAGACGTTGTTTTCGCTTGCCCCCTAAGGCATATGAAAATATTTATATTAAGGCGCATAACGGCAAAAATAGCTGGCCATGTTTAAAGATGCATTTGAAAATATTCCGGACCGATTAAGGGTCATTCTGCTTACGCTGACCGTATTAGTCTGTCTGATCATCACTATCTATGCTAATTTTTACATTGGCATTGACAAGGTGTATACTCATATATTCTATGTACCAATTATCCTCGCAGGCATATGGTACCGCAGGAAAGCGATATACGTGGCACTCGGGCTGGGCCTGACTTATGTCATCGCCTCTTCGTTACATAATGGCATAATCGACCCGGATTCAATCCTGCGATTCCTGATATTCCTGATCGTCGCCGGTGTCGTCAGTTCGCTGGCCAGTGCCCGGGAACGGTTCCATAACAAGGAACTACAGACCGAAAGGGCGTTCCGCAGGGTGGCAAAAGACCTGCAGCTCGTCCTCGGGTCCACCGACGAAGGCATATATACGACGGACATCGAGGGCCGTTGCACGCTGATCAACGTAGCCGGCGCACGCATGCTGGGGTACGGTACGGACGAGCTTTCCGGCCGCAAGATGCACCAGCTCATCCACCACACCAGGCCTAACGGTACCCCTTGTTCTCAGGAGGAATGCTGCGTCGCCCGGTCACGGGACACCGGGGCCGGTTGCCGCGTTCTCGACGATATTTTCTGGCGTAAGGATGGCACCTCGTTCCCGGTAGAATTCTCTTCGTACCCCATCGTCAGCGACGAAACGATCATTGGCTCCGTCGTGGCCTTCAGCGACATCACAATGCGCAAGCAGGCAGAGGAAGCCCGCTCGCAGCTGGCCGCCATCGTCGAGTCCTCGGAAGACGCCATCACCGGCAAAACACTTGATGGCATCATCACCTCGTGGAACGCTGGCGCAGAGCGAATCTACGGCTATACTGCAAAAGAAGCCATCGGGCATCCCGTATCTATGCTTGCCCCTCCTGACGCCAAAGACGGGATACCTGCGGTCCTCGATCGGGTCAGGTCTGGCGGGAGATTCGAGCACCACGAGACGATGCGGCGAAGAAAGGACGGGACGCTAATCGACGTATCTCTGACGATATCACCTACTGTAAATAACACGGGGGATATCATCGGGATCTCTACCATCGCCAGGGACATTACCGAAAATAAGCGGATCGAGAGTGAGCTGCAGGAGGCAAAGGCCCAGGCAGAAATGTACAACGACCTCCTCAGCCACGACATCAACAACATGAACCAGATCGGACTGGGTTACCTGGAGCTTGCCCTCAGTGCCCCGAGACTGGACAGCAAGACCCGGGAACTGCTTGAAAAGCCGATCGAGGCGCTCCGGAATAGTTCCCGGCTCATACACAACGTGAGAAAGCTGCAGGAAATGAGGGTCTCGGCAGGCAGACTGGCCCCCGTAGATATATGCCAGATGTTAGACGAGGTGGGGACAGAGTTCTCGGGGGTCAAGAACAGAGACGTCCGGATAGACCTCGCATGCGGCAGCCATTGCAAAGCTATGGCCAATGACCTTTTGAAGGATGTCTTTTCCAACATCGTGGGCAACGCGATCAAACACTCCACGGGTCCGGTCAACGTTGGGATGGCGTCAGAGGAAATAACGATCAAAAACAAAACTTATTGCAAGGTGTCCATTGAAGACAATGGCCCGGGCATACCGGACGACCTGAAACCGAAGCTGTTCGCCCGGTTCCAGCGGGGCAACACGAAGGCCAGCGGCAAGGGGCTCGGACTGTACCTGGTGAAGAATCTGGTAGAGAGCTATGGCGGCGAGGTTTGTGTAGAGGACAGGGTGACCGGAGATCATACTAAAGGCAGCCGGTTTGTCATCATGCTGCCGGCTTCCGGCTGATTGGCCGGCCATGGCCTCCAGGTCCCGTTCTCCAAGCTGAAAGCGCTGATCGAAGCGGAAGCATTCTCGAAGGTACTTGAAAGCTCGGACGTGCATGTGACGATACAGTAGCCGTCATTTTTTCCGTGCAACCGCCTGTGAAAGCTTTATCTGTGCATCTGCCATACCTGATCGGGGCTTTACCGATGATAGCAAATCTGCTGCAGTGTCTGGAACAGCGAGGATATGCCGGGCGGGTTGTGCCGGCCAGCCGTGCAAAAGACCTGAAGGAGAGTATCGAAGCAGGCATATCGTAAAGGCCTGATCGACCGGGATCTCTACAAGGAATACCTCAGCGGCTTTGTCTCCGGTCCGCCCGACAGTCTCCCGGAGGCACGGTCGCTCATCGTCATGGCGGCGAGGCAGCCGCAGGTGAGATTTACCTTCTGCCGGAACGGGGAGCGCATGGCAGTCATGGTGCCGCCCACGTACCTGCATGCGAAGGAGACCGACCGGAAAATGAGCGATGTTCTGTCCGGCCTGCTGGCGCCGTCCGGCTACCGGGTGGTCCCTGCCGTGGTGCCGAAGAAACTCCTTGCGGTACATAGCGGCCTGGCCGCATACGGCCGGAACAACATTACCTATGTCGCAGGCATGGGAAGCTTCCACCGGCTTGCCGCATTCTTCTCCGATATGCCCTGCGATAGCGACGAGTGGCACGAGCCGAAGATGCTCGGGCGGTGCGACAGCTGCCGCGCGTGCAGCACCTTATGTCCGACAGGCGCGATCGGCGCAGACCGGTTCCAGCTGCATGCGGAGCGGTGTATCGTGTTCCACAATGAAAAGCCTGCCAGCGTCCCTTTCCCGGAATGGATGGACCCTGCGTGGCACAACTGCCTGGTCGGGTGCCTGCTCTGCCAGCGTGCCTGTCCCGAGAACAGGGATAACCGGGCGTGTATCACCGAAGCAGCCGTTTTTTCCGGGGAGGAGACTGAGCTGCTCCTGGCCGGGACTTCGTTCGACCTGTTGCCGGCGCCGCTGGCGGAGAAGATAAAGGCCTGTGACTTGCAGGAATCACTGGATATCATGCCGCGGAACCTTCGGGTCCTGATGGGGCGTGACGTATGACCGTATGCAAAACGGCCTGGTCTGTAACCACCAATAGATATAACTTTCGGGCCACAACCGTTAACGCGAATCGATCAGGATATATCTGATTAATTTTATATTAGCAAAACGGCTTACATTATGCCTATTTTCAAATTACGCTCTCGAAAGTTTTATTATTCTCCAAGCCCTCTTTTTAATGATACTTATAGCCAGATTATGGATTTTTGCCCCAATGCTTGTCCATAATTATGAACTAAAAGGAGGATAACACATGGAAGTAACATTGGCAGAAAGCCTTGGAACACTGGCACTTATGGGTGCGTGCGCTACTATTGCCGGCGCGGCCGAGGACCTGGAGTCTGACTTCGGTTCTCAGTCTAACGCAAACTCACAAGTCCAGCTGGCTCCACAGGTGGGCTATCTTCACCGCATTTACAACAAAGCTATTTGCGGTGAGCCTGTAGCCTATGGACTATTAAGTGCTTCCGGCGCGGCAATTGCTCTAGCTCTGAACGTAGCATTCAGTATCAATATCGTCATAGCTTTAGCATTAGGTGCTGCGACTGCGGCATTGATGTATGGCGTTTACGCCACTACCGCCTATATGGGCAGGCTTACCGGTCAGAAGAGATTCGGTCAGCCGATATATATCGATGTATTATTGACAACCACACCACCGATTATTGCACACGCTTTTATTGCAACGATGGGTATCGCAACTTTCTCGTATCTTTTGAATGTCATTATCGGACAGCCATTCCCGTTCCCGATCCTTGCTCTTCTCTGGGGCGTCATGACGGGCGGCATGGGCTCTGCAGTCGGCGACGTTCACTACGGTGCCGAGAGGCAGTACCAGTATAAGCCCTTCGGCATGGGTCTCCCTGCCGCACAGTCGGGCAAGATCGTCCAGAAGGGCGAGGTTGGTCTCAGGAACAGCATCGACATCGCAGGCTACTGTGTAAAGCACGGCGGCCCGCTCACGGGACTCGGCCTTGGCCTGACGGTCTTCGTCGACCTGTGGAGGCACATCATCTTCATCGAATACCTGAACGGGTGGGGCGCAATGGTCGCCGGCCTGCTGATCGTCGTCGTATGGGTGATCGGCAACAGGATCATGGAGATCTGGGCTCGTAAGACCTATGGCCCGTACAAGAAGGAGGCTGCTTAAGAATGGACCCGATAACATTAATCTTTATCGTGGCGCTCATCGCCCTCGGCGGTCTGCTCGTCGGCCTCGGCGTTCACTTCGTGCCCGTGGGCGGTGCCCCGGCTGCGATGGCGCAGGCGACCGGTATCGGAACCGGCACCACCATGCTGGCGGCTTCCTCGGGCTTCCTCGGCCTGATCAGCGCCGGGCTGGTGACAGCAGAAATTATGTCCGGAAAAATATCGTACCCTGGCTTCGCGGATGCGGTAACCACTGGTACGATCTTCACGATGGACAAGCTTAGCGACACCAACATTCTCATGGGTATCGCTATCATCGTCGTGGCAGGCATCGTCGGCGCAATGCTGATGATGGTCATCCTGGCAGTAATGGCGAACATCCTCTACGCGTTCGGCATCGGCGTGCCACTGGTATCGGCCAAGGTCAAGGTTGACCCGATCACCGGCGACAGGCAGGATCTCTACGTGACCAGGGGTACAGAGGGACACGGCACCCCGACTGTAGCTGTAATAAGCTCACTGTTCGGCGGACTGTTCGGCGGCGCAGGCGGCGCACTTATCTACCTTGCACTGCTGGGCGGCCAACTGTCGATCGCTACCGCAGCGTTCGGCGCAGTCGGCATCTTCTTCGTGAACTCCGTGCTGGCCTCGTACAACATCACAGGTACGATCGAAGGCTTCCACGACCCCAAGTTCAAGAGGTGGCCAAGGGCGTTCATCGCCTGTCTGGTTGCTTCGTTCGTACTCGGCTTATGGGCTGCCGGAATCGTTGCCCTGCAGGCGGGGGTATTCTAAATGAGCGAAGTTAAAGATATTGACTGGTACACGCTCGCCGGTGCAGGCATCATCGGCGGCCTCATATGCATCTATGCCGCAGTCTTACTGAACGCAGCCCTGGGGGTCAGCTATTTTGTCTTCCTGGGCGCTGTGGGCGCAATCCTCGCCACCGTATGGGGCGCGGACGCCGTCAGGAAGATATGCAAATACGGTATCGGCACGGGCGTCCCGTCTATCGGCATGCTCGCGTTCGGCATGGGTCTGCTGTGCACGCTGCTCGGCCTTAAGGTCGGCGACTGGCTGGCGGCAAAATACCTGACCACTACCGTTATCGATAACATCAAGCTCGGTATCCTCGTCGGCCCGATTGCCGCGCTGGTACTGTCTCTTGTACAGGGCTACATCATCGGCTTCATCGCCCAGAACATCCTGAAGATGAAGATCCCGACCATGCAGATCGGCATGACCATGATCTCAGGCGCAGCAAGCTTGATTTACATGGGCTACACGGTCACGATTACCGGTGACTTCGCCTTCGGCCCGATGGTCGCCAGCGTCATCAACACTGGCTTCATTGCGCCATTGTTCATCGTAGGAGCGCTCCCGATGCTGCACCCGTTCAACGCGTGCCTCGGCCCCGATGAGAACCAGAGGAGGACTCTTATTCTCGGCGTTGAATCCGCGCTGATGAGCACAGTCATCTTCGGCATCCTGTCGTTATATGTCTTCAAGGACGACGTTGCGGTTTCCGCCATAACCATCGTCCTCGGCCTGCTCGCCTGGTTATATGCTTACATGGCATACTGGCAGAAGGTCAAGGAGAGCGGCACGACGATCCTGGCCACTGGTCTCTTACCGAAGAAAGAGGAGGGACAGTAAATGACCTACATAAAGCTATTACCGGAATTCGGCTTAGCCTATAACATCGAGGCCGGCAAGGTCGAGCCAGAGGCAGGCGCCGCAGGCGGCGTAATGAAGTACAACTTCAAGCCGATCAACGAGAACCTCGACAAGCTCGACAAGTACGCAGACGACCTGATGAACTCGCTGGCACCGACCGGCGCCTTCCTGGATTCATGGCCCGGAAGGACCAAGTCGATCTACTACGCCAGCATATGGACCAATATATTCTACGGGTTCATCGTCGGCGGCATAGCTGCGTTCATAGTTAGTTATGCTGTTAGAGGCAGGGGTGATTTGATATGGTTACTAAGAAGGAGCCAGCAGCAGGATGGCCAGTGATTAAGGGCGAGTTCGATGTGGGTGACGCTAAGAGCTGCGTAGCAGTGGCGACGGCGGGGTCTCACTTCAACCTGTTCCCTATTAAGGCTGGTGCCGCTATCTCGGGCCCGTTCAAGACTGAGAACCTGGGTATCGAGAAGATTGTGGCTAACGTCATCTCTAACCCGAACATCCGGTTCGTGATTATTTGCGGTTCGGAGGTTAAGGGTCACATTGCGGGCGATGCGCTCGAGTGTCTGCACAAGTATGGTCTGAAGGAAGGCAGGATCATTAATGCTAAGGGTGCGATTCCCTTTATCGAGAACCTGGATGACAAGGCTGTCAAGAGGTTCCAGGAGCAGGTCCAGACCATCTACATGATTGATGTGGAGGACGAGGCCAAGATCACTGCGGCTATTAAGGACTGTATAGCTAAGGACCCGGGAGCGTTCGCGGGCGAGCCGATGCTGCTCACTATCAAGGAAAAGCAGATCGGCACCGAAGAGGAGATCGCAGCCGCAGAAGGCGGAGCCGGCGTCCCAATGACAGGCGGTGTCGTGAGCGGCATGGCCTCTGAGATCATGATGATCCAGACCAGGCTCAGGCTCATCAAGGGCGACATCAAGAGTATCGGCTACATGAACAAGTTCACCATGGGATGGTATGCAGGTAAGATGGAAGGCGTCATGATCGGCATCGTCATATCGATCATACTTCTTGCGCTGCTCTTCCCGGGCGGTCTGGACTTATCCGCTCTGAGGATAAAGTGAGGTGATTTGATATGGTTACTAAGAAGGAGCCAGCAGCGGGTTGGCCAGTGATTAAGGGCGAGTTCGATGTGGGTGACGCTAAGAGCTGCGTAGCAGTGGCGACGGCGGGGTCTCACTTCAACCTGTTCCCTATTAAGGCTGGTGCCGCTATCTCGGGCCCGTTCAAGACTGAGAACCTGGGTATCGAGAAGATTGTGGCTAACGTCATCTCTAACCCGAACATCCGGTTCGTGATTATTTGCGGTTCGGAGGTTAAGGGTCACATTGCGGGCGATGCGCTCGAGTGTCTGCACAAGTACGGTCTGAAGGAAGGCAGGATCATTAATGCGAAGGGTGCGATTCCCTTTATCGAGAACCTGGATGACAAGGCTGTCAAGAGGTTCCAGGAGCAGGTCCAGACCATCTACATGATTGATGTGGAGGACGAGGCCAAGATCACTGCGGCTATTAAGGACTGTATAGCTAAGGACCCCGGCGCGTTCGCGGGCGAGCCGATGCTGCTCACTATCAAGGAAAAGGAGATCGGCACCGAAGAGGAAATCGCAGCCGCAGAAGGCGGAGCCGGCACATTCACTGTTGCTGCCGCGAAGCCGGACCGGGAAATAGCCCCTCTGACCGAAGACATCTGCTACCGCACGCAACTGATCTCAAGGAATCAGAAGCTCACGACAGCAGTAGGTGCGACCAAGGTCCTCGGATTCGTTATCGGCGCAGTGTTCATCTTCGCGTTGATCGTGATACCGGTGTTTCTGTTGGGCGGTATTTAAATGTCAGTCATTGACCCCAAGGACTATTCGGCAGCGATCAAGCACGTCGACGGCATCGAAGAGAAGACGGAGTTCGTCGCCTCTGAGATACAGCAGTCGGAAGGAAAGCATCTGGGCAGAGAAGTCGGAATCATGTACGGCATGCTCTTCGGAGTGTTAGTTTACGTCGCGTACAGCATCTTCATCCAGTTAGGCTTAGTGTAATGGAGGAGGATAGGAGGGATTGTAAATGGTTAACTACGTCAAGCTGTTACCAGAATTCAAGCTGTCCTACGGCATCGAGACCGGCAAGGTCGAGCCCGAGGCCGGCCCCGCCGGCGGACAGGCGAAGTCCAACTTAGGACCGATCGGGCCGATCATTGACCCCAAGGACTATGCGGCTGCGATCAAGCGCGTCGACGCCATCGAAGAGAAGGTGGAGTTCGTCGCGTCCGAGATCCAGCAGTCGGAAGGAAAGCATCTAGGCAGAGAAGTCGGAATACTGTACGGCATACTCTTCGGAGTGTTAATTTACATCGCGTACAGCATATTTATCCAGTTAGGTTTGATTTAAGGGAGGAGAATCATATGTTTAAGTATACAAACGCACAGAAAGTCTACGAGTTCCCAAAGTGTAAGGTAGGCGGACAGCCGGGCGAGTACCCCACGGTACTGGCTGGCTCGATTTTCTACAACAAGGAAAAAATCCTTATTGACGGCAAGAAGGGCGAGTTCAACAAGGAAGGCGCAGAGGCGCTGGTCAGGCAGCAGGAAGAGATGTCGGACATCACCGGCAACCCGATCTGGCTCCAGATCGTCGCAGACACCAGCGAAGCAATCCAGAAGTACATCGCCTGGTATGCAGACGCAGGCAAGAGCGCATTCCTCATCGATTCCACCGTCGCCCAGTCCAGGATCGACGGCGCCAAGAAGGCCGACGAGATCGGCGTCTCGGACCGTGTGATCTACAACTCGATCAACATGGCCGCACAGCAGGCGGAAATCGATGCCATCAAGCCCCTCAAGTTCACGTCGTGCATCGTGCTGGGTTTCAACGCACAGGACATGTCGGTCAAGGGCCGCATGCAGATGTTCACCAAGGGTGGAGGAGGACAGGCTAAGGGCATGCTCACGCTCGCTACCGAGAAAGGCATCACCAGGCCTCTCCTCGACGTAGCGGCTACCCCGCTGGGCAGCGGTTCCGGTGCAACCTACCGGTCCATCTTTGCTGTAAAGTCCCAGCTCGGAGAGCCTGTGGGCGGCGGTTACCACAACATCCCGTCCGCCTGGGCATGGCTGAAGAAGTTCAAGAAGCAGCCCGGCAAGGAAGGCGCATACATGCCGTCGGACATCGGCAGCAACCTTGTGGCCATCACCCTCGGCTGCAACTTCTGTCTGTACGGCCCTATCGAGCACTCGATCGAGGTCTTCCCCGCAGTCGCCATGAACGACATTATCATGGCCGAGGCTGCAAGGGACCTGGGCACCACCACGGTGGACGTCCACCCGCTCAAGAAGCTCGTATAAGTCGAAACAACTGGCAGGCAACTGCCAGTTCTTCCTTTTTTTTAGTACTTCTGCGTTTTTAAGATAATATTGTCCGCACGTACCCATGCTGTGCTTGCATCAGTATAATTTATTGTTCAAACCTTCACTACGCTGCGCATGCATCAGTATAATTTATTTTTGTTCAAACCTCTCACTACGCTGCGCTTGCGGCCACAAAGACACTAAGGTACGAAGGGAACAAAGGTTTTTTAAAATTGGTTAAGACACGAAGATTTTGAAAGACACAAAGAGTTGTTTTAATATCCTTTGTGTCTTAATCGTCTTTGTGTCTTCCGTTTCGTTTCTTTGTTCCCTTCTATCCTTTGTGTCTTTGTGGCCGCAAGCGCAGCGTGGTGAAGGTTTGAATAATCGATGATCGTAAAGCAAGCGCAGCGTGGTGCGGGTCAGCCTCATCATAATGATTCATCTAAATGCTGTGGGCCACTTTTTTAACATGTATAACTACGGGCTATTATTGGTTCTTTAGCCGTACTATTTAAGCCATATCGAGGCATATAGTAGAGATATTGTACGATATCGCAGGATATCGTAGCCCTGTCGACCGGTCCCATGGCGTGTCTGCAGCGTTCGCCGTGCCCGTTGTGAAAGCACAAAATATATCGTATCAGGGTAAAAAAGTTCGATAATTACATCTCGGTGATAATGGATGCAGCTTAAGCCTATATTACGTATGATTGGCCCGAAACCCCATATAGCGGAAAGCCCGTACCTGTCGCTTCTCCCGACGACGAGCTCCCCGGGCATGCATGTCAAGGTCGACATCAACAGGACGAACTATTACATTGTCGCGTCGGCCGAAATGGGCAACACCACGACCAAGTGCATCCTCACGGCAACCAACCTGGAGACCGGCAAGACGTACCTGCTCAACAAGACAGTCAAGATGTCCCGTGACGTCAGGCCGCCGAAGCCGGGCGAAGCCGTGTTCGGCAAAACGCTTGACGGCGCCAGGCTCACGCGGAATTCCGTCGCCGAGCTGGTGGAACAATGTCTGCTTGAGGCACATGAGGCAGTCGGCCTGACCGTGAAGGAGGACCTCAACTTCGTGGTCCGCTCCACGGGCGTCGTGGCCGGCTTCGCCAGCCCCGACGATATAGGCGAGTTCATCCTGGCACTGGCCGACGGCTGCATCAACGCCGGCGTGCCGCCCAAGAACATGTGTCCCGCCATGACGAAAGAAAACATCCCGCAGCGCATCCGGCCGTACTCGTACCTTGACAAAGTCATCTTCGACGGTGCAGTCGCAAGCACGCTGCCACCTATCGGCAGTACCGGCGTGGAGATCGTCGCAAACGAGATGGAGGCCGAGCTTGCCACTGCAGGCATCAAGGAAGCGTCGAAGTGGGCTGGCGTCGACTTCCGCAACCCGTGCCTGAGCATTGACTTCGGGACTACGCTGAAAGGGCGGGTCACCAATGACCAGCTTCCGTACGCCAGGACTGTCGGCAGCTTCTGTGGCCTCGCAGGGGCTGTGTCCGACGCGATTGTGCGCGGCTCGCCGCTGGTGGACCAAAATTACGGCAACGTGCTCGACGTCACTGCGAAAATCAAGCCGGGCATGCTGACTGAAGTCCCTGAAGGACAAGGCCATCGATCAATATGCAAAGTGGGCTCACGAGATGGTCCAGATCGAGGTCGTACCCGACGGCCGCAAATGGTATGGCAGCGTGCCAGTCAACCCGGCTGCGGCGAAGAACAACGGTGTCATGCTGGTCGGCTGCGAGGTTGGCGAGAACGGCAAGGACCTGCCGAAACTGCACGAGGTTGGCGCCGAGGTATATAAGAAACACGGCGTCAAGACCATGCTGGCCACTCTGGACGAGGTGAGCGCGAGGATTGCCGAACGCATGATCCTGTGCGCGCTCGAACACAAGATCATTACCGATAAGACCGCGATAGGTATCACCGGCAGGGCAGGCATTACGGGCAACAAGCCCTACCTGATCATCGAGAAGATCGACAAAATGGGCATATACAAGAATGGCGCAGTAAACAACGTAATGTTCTGCGACGACGGCCTTGCCCGGGGTGCAGCTGTCATGGCACGGTGCATGAACTCTTTCGGCACTCCGAAAATCCCGCTGGGCGGTGTCCGGGGCGGCAAGTGCATCATGGGCCAGCGCATCAAGCTACAGAACAAGTGAGGACAATAAAAAATGCCCTGCCTTAACGATTACGACTACGAAGTGCTACTGCAGCACATCACCTACGCCCAGGCAGAAGACTTCATCCGCGAGAAGTACTGGGAGGTCTACTATTTCGAGCCCGGCTACCGGGTGCTGGGGCTGCGCATCCTCGGCGACACGGCTGTGCCGGTAGCTGTCGAAGCAGACTCCGACGACACGCTGGTCTTTCCCTACACGAAGCCCTGCATGGGCACTTTCGTGCTGCGCTTCGGAGGTGTGCCCGACGAGGTCAAACGCATCCGGTCAAGCTACTCGAAGTCGCTCACCCTGGGGCGCTACACGGACGCCTCGGGCAAAAAGCGCGAAGCCGCCGCGATCACCTGTCCCGATGGACGTATCGCTCCGGAACTTCAACTACGACATACTGTCGCACTTCAGGACTTTCAAGGAATGCGAGAGCTATATCCGGGAAAAGTTCCCGGAGACGCTCTACTGCGAGCCCGATTTCAAGGTGCTGGGCCTGAAGCCGCTGGGCAAAGACTACATAACCGTTGCCGTCGAAGACAATAACGAAAACATCGTCTTCCCCTACTACGATTCCGGCATGGGCGCCCTGATCATACGCATCAAAGGCGTGCCGGACGAAGTGGTGCGGGTCAGGGAAAGCTATTCCCGTGAGCTGACCGAAAAGAAGCTGCATGAGCCTGTCGGCGGCACTGCCGACGCTGCCGCCGTCACTGGCAAACGGAAAGGCCGCGGCACCCTGAGCAAGATTCTCGGCCGGACCCGGTAATAATGATTTCCGGGATGTCCGGCGCTGCATCTCATAAAAGAGCATACGACGTTTAACCAATCACAGGATGTGTTACGATACCCGCTACAAAGAAATCAACGACTACCCGGAAAGCGCCGGCTGCGAAGGCCGTGTCAAAGCCCGCGGCCGCGACGAAGAAGGTTGTAAAGGCCGTTGTAAAGAAGCCTGCCGTGAAGAAGCCCGTCACGAAGACGGCTGCCGTGAAGAAGCCTGCCAGGAAAGCAGTTCCCAAAGATGGCGGCGATTCTATCGAGAGCTTCATCGAAAAGCGAGACATCGACCTGAAGTCCGTCGAGGAAGCCCTTGGCCTCAAGAACCTGGACACGAAGCACAACCCGCTCATCCCGGGCAAGTTCGACCTCATCATCCCCCCGGGCACGCCCCGCAGGCTCATCGTCGACATGGCTAAGGAGTACAACATTGAGATCGCCATGCGGAACGACTGCTACGTGCCCATAGGCGTCAGCGACATCCCGAGGGAACTGCTGTGCTTCAGGGGCGACGAGAAGACGGTAAGAAAGCTGGAAAAGATCATGACTAAGCGGTTAAAGGAGTGGGCGAAGTAAAGCCCCTCTCTTCTTTTTAATACGAAGATTTATCCCCCGCCCTCACAACTGCTGTCGTTCTGTACGTCCTGGATCTTCAGCGCGTCTTCCATGTCCCTGATCTTCTTCTCCACGTCCGCCAGGTCGATCTTCACGCTTTCCTCGTCCTCCGCGGATGAGGCCCGCTCATCGGTGACTGTGAGATAGTGCGTATCGTAGTAGAGCTGTGTACTGTCGACCAGGGCCCACGTCTTGCCTTCCTCGACCTTCAGGTCAGTGACCTTGCCCAGCGTGCGGGTGGTGATGTACCGGACCATGGTGCCCACTTTGATCGGATGCCCGTAGAGATCGCTCGCGACGATCGGTTCGCTTGCCTCCATAATTGTCTCCGTGTGAAAAATCATCCTGAGAGATAATAAACTTGATCTCATTTGAGGTCCTCCGGGAGGTTCTGGAGGGCACGGAGGTCTCCGTGAGGTCGCAGAGCTCACCAGAGGTCACAAAGGTCACAGAGGTATTCACAGAGGTTTGTTTAAGATAACAGGCTTTCCCATCAGCCATTTTTGTTAAAAGTCCTCTGTGTCGTCCTCTGTGCCTCTGTGTCCTCTGTGGTGAGCGTCTCCGTGACCTCCTGAAATGAAACCTCCGAGCCTCTGCACGACCATCCGCGACAACATTTTAAAGGTAGACCGGCTTATAAGATTAGGTAATGGTGACCTTGTTTTAGCCTACGGTCGCAGGTGATGAGATGAAAATAACTCTGAAAGAGACGCCCAAGCTCTACACGAAAGACACTCACCGTGTTGTCCCGCCGGAGGAGACGCTGAAACGCGTGGAGAAGCTGCTGCCGGACATCGGGGTCACGCGGGTGGCGGAGATATCGGGCCTCGACAGGATCGGCATACCTGTGTACTCGGCTATCCGGCCGGGCTCGCAGCAGGGCGCCATCTCTGTCTACGCCGGTAAGGGCGCTACTCCGGTGGAAGCTAAGGTCTCTGTGATCATGGAGTCCATCGAGCGGTACTCGTCCGAGATGCAGAAGGGGGACAAAAAGAAGGTCGCCGTGGGCACGTACGAGGAGATCGCCGTGGAGTTCAGCGCAGTGCCGCCGCAGAGCCTGATCCTGCCAGGCGTGCTGCTGCCGGGCGTCAAGCTCGACTGGTACGATGGCTACGACCTGATGGGCAAAGACGAGGTCAAGCTGCCATGTAACGCGGTGTTCCACCCCTATTCGTCCACAGCGGGCAGGTTGTTCCGTAGCAACACCAACGGCCTGGCTTCAGGCAACACCCTTGAAGAAGCAATCTTCCACGGGCTTATGGAGGTCGTGGAGCGCGATGCGCTGTCGCTGGCCGAGGTCACGAGGAACACCGGCCAGGCGATAATGGTAAGCGAGGACGACGGCCTGGTCTATGACATGTACCGCAAGTTCGGCGATGCAAACGTAGACGTGAAGCTCTGGTACCTGCCCACGGACACGGGCATTCCCACCGTGCTGGCAGCCGCCGATGACCGGGAGCTGCAGGACCCTGCGCTGCTGGTCATCGGCGTGGGCACGCACCTGGATGCCCGGATTGCAGTGCTGCGCGCGCTTACGGAGGTGGCGCAGAGTCGTGCTACCCAGATACATGGCGGACGCGAGGATACGGACCGGGAGCGGGTTACACGTACTATCGGCTACGAGCGCATGAAACGGCTCAACCGGCACTGGTATGCGGACGCGGATAGCACCGTAGCCGTGAAGGACCTGCCGGATCTGTCGACGAAATCTCACAAGGGCGACATCGAGAAGTCGATCAGACAGCTCAAGGCGAAGAAGATCACCGACCGCGTCATCGTCTCCGACCTGACGAGGAAGATCGACGTCCCGGTGGTTCGGGTCACCGTCCCCGGCCTCGAGATGTACGCCATCGACCGCGAGCGCATCGGGCCCCGGTGCAAGGGCGCATCCGCCCGCAGGGTAGCCGCAGCGCCATCGCCGTTGCCGCGCAGGACCGGGAAATGATCGTCATCTACACCGGCCCCAGCTTTTCTGTTGAAAAGGCTAAGGCCATCTTCCCCGACGCCGACTACCGGCCCCCGATCGTCAGGGGCGACCTGGCGAAGCTCCCGAAGAAGACCGTAGCCGTGGGCATCATCGACGGCGTGTTCTACAACGAGACCGCTATTGCCCATAAAGAGATCATCGCCGTCATGAAGAACGGGATCAAAGTCTACGGAAGCTCCAGCATGGGCGCGCTGCGCGCCGCCGAGCTGGCCGAGTTCGGCATGATTGGCGTGGGCCGGATATACGATTGCTACCGCTCCGGCCGTATTACGAATGATGACGAGGTCGCCGTGACATTCAGCCCTGTGACCGGCGAGCAGATGACCGAGCCGCTGGTCAACGTGCGGTACCAGCTAAAAGCGGCCGAGACCGACGGCATTCTTACGTCGAAAGAACGTCATGAGATCATCGAGCTGGCGGGGAGATTCTTTTATCCCGACCGCACCTACACGTACATTGTCGGGCGAGCGGTAAAGGCAGACATCATTTCTCATGAAAAGGCAGCAGGACTGCTGGAGTACATCCGCGACCGGCCGGTCAACCTGAAGGCCGAGGATGCGGTACAGCTTTTAAATACAATCCGGAAAGCGACAGTGAATAAGTCACCAAGGCTCTAAAAGAGGACGCCAAGGCGCCATTTTTAGTAACCGAAGGTTTCAAGACGCCAAGCCATTTTAAAATTCAAGTCGCCAAGTTTCAAAGTAGTTGTCACATGATAGTGATCAATAGCTCTTCGTACCTTGGCGTCTTAAATCTAAAAAAAGCTTGGCGTCTTACGTCTCTTAATAGTGTTGGAGCCTCTTCTTAGAGCCTTGGTGCCTTAGCCCATTGACTCGAGGAAGTCGATGAACTTCTGCAGCTTCTTCGCGCGCTCGGGCGACACGCGCTTCCCCACCATGTCGATGAACTCGTCCTTGTGCTCCGGCCGGATGCATGTCAGGCTTTCCTCGCCCTTCTCCGCAAGGCAGATGAGGTAGTCGATCTCCTCGTCGGACAGCTTCTCTATGCGCTGCCTGAAGTCCTCTTTAGACTTCGCATAATGCATGGAAATAGGCGGCAGTATCGAACGGTATTTACGGCCCGATGAGATGCAAGTGCCGTCTTCGCACAGCTCCGGGGCCAGCTTTTTCAGGATCTCCCGGTCGTAATCGGAAAGCTCTCGTGACATGTCGTTCAACAGTTATGTGCGCAATTCGGTTATAGCTTTTACATCACTGCAGTTACGTTTTCCCGGCGGGCCAGCTCGGCCAGCGCGATATCTCTCTGCCCGGGTCCTTGAAGTAGCCTTTTGCATTCTCTGCCTGGGCGCGGAAATAGGCCTCCAGCTTATCCAGCCTGGCGTAGTGACATGCAGTCTCCCGCAGGCATGAGGCCCTCGTAGCCCGGGTTCACGCCGAGATGCTTGAACTGCTCCGGTGTCAGGCCCATGCGCGGGGCCACCTGCTCTGCAGCAGCGTTAAACGTCGGCGTGTCGATCATGCCCGGTGCAAAGTTGAATACGGAGACGCCGATGCATTCTCCCATCTCCGCTACCAGCGAGGACGTCAGGGACTGCATGGCCGACTTCGAGGCTGCATAAGGTGCCAGGTATGCGAGGCCTTCGCTCGACAGCACGTTGACAATGACCCCGTCTTTACGGTCCAGCATTTGCGGCAAAAACGCCTTGATCAGCAAAACCGGGCCCTTCAGGTTCACGGCGAATGCCCGGTCCCATGCGCCCGGGGGCAACTCAAGCACTGATCCGATGGCGATGGTGACGGCGTTATTCACCAGGATATCGACTTTGCCAAAAGCTATCCCCGCCTTCTCCGCCAGGGCTTTCACGCTGTCCTCGTCCGAAATGTCAGATTTCATAGCTACTACGTGTCTTAGTGTCATAAAAAGATAAAAAAGGGCCGTTTTTGCTTGAAGAGGGTTGCGTTTTTCTCTGGAGTGATGGTTTATCGAGGGTAGTACTTGTTGAGGGTAGTACTTTGTCGATCGTGATTCGCTTTTGAGGGTAGTGCGACGGCGCGGGTAAGACGCCGCCGCATTAGTAGCCATCACCACGCGGGTGATGGGGAGGGTAATGGATAAGGTGAGGGTCAGGTCATGAGCATGAAGGTGAGGCCGGCGGCCCTGAAAGGGCTCACGCGCAGCATCACGCTCCACTGCACAACCAATCCCATCCCTGCAAGAAGTACATTAGCGCAGACATTTTTATATTTTACCATTATATTTTATTGCCGCAGGGTCATCTTTGCCGCTGATCGTCCGACAGGCTTTCGCAGTATGCCTGTGAACGTTCTTTCCCCTTTATGAGCCTGAGGGATATATTTTATCGAAACGTGTGCCTGCGGAATATGAATTTTCGAGATATGTATAGCCAGAATATGATTTTTTGTGACATGTATTGCCGGAACACCGGACGGGAAAAATCCGCAAGAAAAGCCGATGACGGCGGCTACAGCTAACGCTCAGCAGATCAAAAGCATTGGACATCGAGGTCTCGGAGGTTTCCAGAGGGCACGGAGACTACTTTCACCACAGGGGCCACAGAGGACGACACAGAGGACTTTTTATAACAAGGCTTTCTCGCATCAGCCTTTTTCTTAAAAATCCTCTGTGAATACCTCTGTGTGCCCCTGTGGTGAAAACTATGATGCCTTCCGGGGCCTCCTTAGTGCGATGCCTAAATGTTCGTTACTGTGGTGACACGCTCACCCGTGAGACCGTCATAAGCCTGGTCCATGATCTGGGTGCGCGGCCCGTCGGGTGTCATTATCGTCCGCTTGCAGGAACTCTCGGACGTGGCTGGCGAACGGAACATGTCGAACCCTCCGAACGGCATCTCTATGCCCGACTGCACTGAAAGGTCGCTGAACGGCATATACGCCTTCTGCACGGTCGTCGTCGTGCCCGGCGGGTATGCCGGGGACATGCTGCCGAAGAAAAACTGGTCACCCAACAAGTCCGGAAATGTGAAGCCTGCCGATACCAACGCCGTGGATGACAGGACCGCGACGATGGCTGCCAGCGTGAAAAACGGCAAAAGCTCAAGTACCCTCATCGATTTACCCTCCTCTATTGCTACCCGTTATCAGGGTTTGATGCGCCGGTTTATATCCGTTTACCGTAAAAAGCCCGGGTATCGACAGCCACAAGGCAGGGCGCGGTTAACAATTCCCGGCGTTCGGGATCGCATAGCCGATGCCCGGACACGCGTGCGCGCGCGAGCTGCCGCGCTTCCGGAAGCGAACTTATAGTCCTTCGACCTTAATGCCGCCGCGGCTGCCGATCACGTCAAAAGTCGTCTTATCCCCGACCCTGCGGAACTCCAGGTTGATGCTCTGGCTGCCGATGCGCAGGTTCTTCACGGTCACGTACTTCAGCCAGTCGGGCAGCGTCGGGTTGACGTACAGCGTATTGTTCATCGCGTCGGGGTAGAGTCCGAGCATCGTCTGGATGAACAGGATGATGCTCCCCGAAGCCCATGCCTGCGGGCTGCAGGTCGAATGGTAGATGACCGGCGGCTTGTTGTCCTCCTTCGGGTACCCGCAGAACAGCTCGGGCAGCCGGTAGTCGAAATGCTTGCTCGCTTCGATCAGCGACGTGATGACCTTGTTTGCCTCCTCGGCGAACCCGTAATTTTTCAGGCCCCATGCGACAAGTGAATTATCATGCGGCCAGATGGAGCCGTCGTGATAGCTCTGGGGGTCGTACGCCTTCTCGCTCGACGCGAGTGTACGGATGCCCCAGCCGGAGTACATGTCCGGCTCCATCATGCGTTTTGCTACTTTTTCAGCCTTGCCCTTATCGACCAGACCTGACCAGAGACAGTGTCCCGGGTTCGTGGTGACGGAGTCCACGAGCTGTTTATCCTTGTCCAGCGCCTCTGCGAAGAAGCCTTTATTATCCATCCAGAAGTCCTGGTTGAACTTCGACTTCGCGATCGAAGCCTTTTCCTTCATGCGCCCGGACAGGTCGCTGTCCGGGTAGAGTTCCGCGAAGCGCAGCCGGGCATCGTAGGTATAGCCCTGCACCTCGGAGAGCGCGATGGGCGGCTGGGCGAGACGGCCGTCGCTGAACACTATAGAGTCGTGCGAGTCTTTCCAGCCCTGGTTGACCAGGCCCAGCTTCTCCGACAGGCGGATGTACTCGACGAAGCCGTCCTTGTCGAGGTCACCGTAGTCGTCTATCCACCGGGCTGCGCCTTCCGCGCCTGTCCGCATGTCGGACAGGAACTTCGAGTCTCCCAGCCAGCGGTTCGACTCAGACATGAGGATGAGGTACAGCAGCGTGGCGTCGATGGTCCCGTAGTACGGTGTGTGCGGGATGTGGTGCAGGTTGGCCAGTTCTCCTTCCCGTATCTCGTGCAGTATCTTTCCCGGCTGCTCGTCCGTCCAGGTATCGACCTTGTTGCCCTGGTAGATCGTCAGGAACCGCAGCGTCGACTGCGACAGCGTGGGGTTCAGCATCAGTGTCTGCAGGCTCGTGATGAGGCTGTCCCGGCCGAAGATCGTGTCGTACCAGGGGATGCCCGCGGCCGGCACCAGCAGCCCTTTCTTCGTATTGATGATCAGGGACCTGAGGTCGAGGATGCACGTCTCTATCACGCTGTTCATGACGTCGTTGTCCGTGGATATCTGGGTCAGCCCTTTCATCCACTGGTCGTAGGACTGCTCGATCTCTTTCTTGGCAACGCCGTACTCCTGCCGCATCACCGGGACGCCGCCCAGCGTCATGACCACTTCTATGTCGATCTCCCTGGTCTCGTAAGGCGCCACCTCTACGTTGAATACCGCGGTGTCCCAGTAAATGTCCGGCACGGGCTTGAAGTAGAACTCGGTCCTTCGTATCACGTTGTCAAGGCCTTCGTAGCGCAGGATGATGTTCTGTCCGTCCTCGCCTTCGATGATGGCACGGAGGCCACGTCGTGTCGCAGGAGCGCCCTTGACCTCGAAGATGTCCCTGAAGTCAGTGTCGTATGACAGCGCCAGTCTGAGCTGCACGGGAAAGCTGTTGGTGTTCTTCACGAACAGCTTCTCGTAAAAATTGGTGCTGATGAACATGGTCCGGAGGATGTGCAGCGTGCCCTCCGGTATCCCTTTGCCGTCCTGCCCCCGCAGCTCCGGGTTGGTCAGCGAAATGTTGGCGATGTACCCCCGCCTCGTGAAGCTTAGCGGGATCATCTCCTGCGTGTTAATGCGGAGCACGTACTTGTTCAGGTAGCGCGTGTCGGACCTGAACAGGCCCAGCGGGGACCCTCTGGGCACGTTACCCATGCTGTCCGTGACCATGAAGGTCGTGCCTTCGTTAATGACGATCGTCTCATTCATAGACTATGGTCTCCGGAGGCGGCATGGGCCCGTGCTGCCCTATATCTTGGACTGGTCCGCGCTGTTCGCCCTGACGGTCCCGCCGGACTTCGGCTTGATCACCGAGTCCATCCGGTCGACTCGCTCCACAATACTAGCGTTGGCCAGCCTGTTATAAAGGTCCTCCATTTTCAGCGCCATTTTCTTCGAGTCGAACCGCTCCAGCGCCAGCTCCCTGCCGTTGCTGCCGAAATATTCCGAAAGCTCTGCATTGCACAGCAGCTTGTCGATATGCTCGGCCAGCTGATCGGTGAGGCGCTCAGTATCCGGCTCGAGCACGATGCCGTTGATGCCATGCTGGGTGCTTTCCACCAGCCCGCCGCTGCGTGTCACAATGACTGGCTTGCCGCAGGCCATGCCCTCCACCGGGGCGATGCCGAAGGCTTCGCCCGACGGCTGGATAGTCGGGTACAGGATGATGTCCGATGCCTGCATATAATGGGCCATCTCGTCATTGTCCGGTGCGATGAACAGGATGTTATCGCCGACCTTCAGGTCCTGGATCAGCGACCGGATGCAGGCCCGGAAGGCCGGCCGCTCGTTCTCGAAGTCCACCGAGTCCCCGTTGCCACTGATGATCAGGCATGCATCCGGGTACTTTTCCATGAGCTTCGCAACTGCCTCGATGCTGTGCAGCGTGCCCTTGGATTTGCATGCCCTGGCCGGGTGGAAGATGACCTTCTTGCCCGTGAGGCCGTACTTCTCCCTGACCGCCTCGATGTCCGCAGGCGGGTGGTATCTGCCCAGGTCGATGCCGTGGTAGTGTACTTCCACACGATCGGGCGAGAGCTTGGAGTCGAAGATACACGGGTTCTTCATGTGGTAGCTGACCGCGACGATCTTATCCCATTTGATATCGCGCATCAGGTGCCTGCACAGGTCCTCCTCCCAGTAGTTGTGGATGGTCAGCACGATCGGAATGCTGTACTTGCGGGACAGTTCGTCCAGGCACTCTGCGTGGTCCGGTATGAAGTAGTGGAAGTTGTGCGCGTGGATGACATCCGGGTTCTCCTGCTGGATGAACCGCTCCATCATGTCGTACACTATCTCGTACCGCCCGGAGACCGGGGCTGTCCTCTGCAGGTACTCCATGTTCATGTAATTGTCAGACGTGATCTTTATCCAGCTGTAATCTTTATCGTTACGCGCCGGGTGCGGGGCGGTTAAAAGCGAGATCTCATGGCCTCTCCTTGCCAGCTCTTGGTACAGATAGACAAGGTGTGACTCGACACCTCCGACTACCGGGGGAAACGCCCAGTGCATAACAGCTATTTTCATGATATCGACCAAAACTCATTAGTCCCGGGCTTTTTTAAACCTGATCAACGTTAAAAACGTCAATGGTTACAGGCGTCCACCTTTTTAACAACGCCTCACCGTCGAGCGAATGCACAGCCGCCGGCCATGGGCGGCATGATGGTGACCACGTCGCCTGCCTTCAGCACCGTATCCGGGCCCTGCAGCGATCGCGCTTCCCGGGCGTTTATAAAGACGGCCAGGTGCTCGTTCATTTTGCCGGTGTCACGGTCATAAACCTTCTCTTTATAGTCCGGTCCGGCGCTTTCCGAGAGTTCGGCGAGCAGGTCCCGCAGCTTCATGCCAGGCCGGGCGTCGGCCTCACAGGACTTGCGATCGAAAACTGCCGCGGCCGAGCCGATCACGTTCACCCTGATCCTGCCTTCCATTTACACTCCTTGAGGTCACGGAGGTTTCGGGAGGGCACTAGAGCTTTCACCACAGGGGACACAGAGGGCACAGAGGTATTACACAGAGGACTTTTTAACAACAGGGCTTAGCACACAGCCTTTATCTTTAAAGTCCTCTGTGTCGTCCTCTGTGGCCTCCGTGTCCCCTGTGGTGAAAGACTCCGTGGTCTCCAGGAACCTCTGAGGCCTCTCACGCAGCCCTGGCTTCTTCCCTGGCGCCGCCTTCACCATACAGGATGTCCACGACAAAGTCCAGGCCCAGCGCACGCAGCTTGTCAGGCGTGGGCCTGCCGTCCTCGTCCCAGCCACACAGCTCGTAGTACGGGCCGAGCATCTCATCTACGTGAGCCACATTGCCCTTCGCCAGCCCGGACGGCAGCGGCACGGTGGTAAACCGGACAGGCAGCCGGTCATCTTTCCTGCCGAACCCTTCACGAGCGCCGAACGCCCGGGCCAGGTTTACGCCACGCTCACCGATCTCGATGAACTCCGGCCACGAATAGCCGAACCCTGTGGCCGCGTTAGCCAGCTCCAGCAAATCGCCTTTTGCGGTAAGCTCGTTACCGACAAACCGGCAGACACATACGATGTCAAAGATAGCCGAGCCCTCGTTCTCTCTCTTGATCAGGGCTGGCTTGCCTTCGGTGCTGAACGGGTCCGTCCGTTCCCCGGATGAGAGCCACTCCTTGTTGAATACCCATGGCTTCAGGTGATCAGCTCCACGCTCGCACCGGGCATAGGAAAGAGCCGTGCCCTGGCCACTCCGTGGATCATATGCCGGTATCTCCTGGCCCTTGACGTTCGCGGCGAAGTCCGCAGCTGCCCTGCCCTATCTCCGCCGCCGCCCTCATCGAGCCGTTGGCAACCAGCCTGCCCAGCTCTCCTTCGCCTCTGCCGGCGGCGTGTATGGCGGCCAGCCATGCCTCCTTGTTGCCGAACCTGAGGTCAATGCCGTTCGTCCTGTCCTTGCCGATGATGCCACGCTCGTAGCATTCCATAAGGAACGAGATGGTGCCTCCCAGCCCGATAGTATCCAGGCCGTAGCCGTCGATGATGTAATCGGCCAGCGATATGGCCCGGAGATCGTCGATGCCGCAGTTGGAGCCGATGAGCGCTGTCGTCTCGTACTCGGGGCCGTCGTCGATCTTGCCCTCGTAGCCCGGCTGGTCGAGCACGTGGAAATGGGTGCACTTTATGATACAGTTCCAGCAGGGATGCCAGTTCCTGCCGTCGTTCCAGAGCTCCTTCTGCATGGCTTCGCCACTGATCCGGTCCGCGCCCTCGAACTGGCCGACCTGGAAGTTCCTCGTGGGCAGCGCCCCGGCCGCGTTCACGCCGGTCAGGATGTTAGGGGTACCCCTGTACCGGAGCGCATCGCTGGTCGCAGGATTTTGATTGAGCCGCTTATTCTGTTCCCGGACCAGCGCCATGAACGTCTGCTTATCGGCAAGCTCGGGTCTCCCGCTGCCATAGACGGATATCGCCTTCAGGTTCTTGGAGCCCATGACCGCTCCCACGCCGCCGCGGGCTGCGGCCCGGGCATCGGCGATGATCGCAGCCAGCCGGTCCATACGGGCTCCAGACGGGCCAATGCTCATCACCTTGATGGGGTGAGCGGTCTTGCCTTGCAGCTCTTTGATACGGGCTTCGGTTTCCCAGGTATCTGCCATCCACATGTCAGTGGCATCCGTAAAAGTGATCTGGCTATCATTGATGTGAATGCGCAGCGGTGCCTGCGACCGGCCTTCGAGGATGATACCATCGTAGCCTGCAAACTTCAACTCAGGGCCCCAGTAGCCGCCCATGTAGGAGTCGGTAAACGTGCCCGTCAGCGGCGATCTGGTCGCGGCCACCGTACGATTGCCGGTCGGTGCCGGTGTCCCTGTGAGCACGCCTGTGAACAGGTACAGCACGTTTTCCGGGGACAGAGGGTCCGTGCCCTTCTTGATCTCACGGATGGCGTAATGCGCGGCCAGTGCCTTGCCCCCCAGGCATTTTCTGGCAACGTCCTCCGGGATTTGCTCAACCTCGTAGCTGTGATCGGTCAGGTTTACCCTCAGCAGTCTTCCACAGAGTCCCTTCATAGCAATTGCTCCTTCATGATGCGAATATTTTTCAGGTGCATCTCCACCTCATGCCGCTGCGCTTCATTCAGCTCCTGCAGCGGCGCCCGGACGTAGCCTGCGGGATGCCCGAAGTAGGTCATCGCATACTTGATCGCCGCAGGGAATGTGCCGATCTGCATGGCCCGGATCGCGTGGTCCAGTGACCGCTGCAGCTCGAAAGCCTTGCAATGGTTGCCGTCTTTCATAGCCCGGTACATTTCGACGCAGAGTTCCGGAGCAATGGATGCGCTGCCTATAGCCATGCCTTTCGCTCCCAGCGCCAAGCCCGTGCTGACCAGGCTGTCCATGCCCACCATGACCGAAAAGCTCTCCGGCGCCCGCAAAATGAAGTCCGATAGCGCCGCCGCATCGCCCCCGCTATCCTTCAGGCCTACAATACGGCTGTCCCTGGCGAAATCATCCATGATGTCCGGCGTCAGCAGGTTACCGGCGAACGAAGGTATGTTATAGGCGATGACCGGAAAGTCCGTGGCCTCTGCAATGTCGAGATAGTGACGTGCCATGCCCTCTGGCGTCGGGTGGAAAAAGTACGGCTCGACGGCGATGACGGCGACGGCCCCGGAGTCTTTCACGTATTTCGCCAGCGCGACCGTCTCCCGTGTGGAGGCCCATCCTGCGTTAAATATCATTTCGAGCTTTCGCGCCGAGGTCATAGCAATATCTACGACCATACGCCGCTCGGCCTCACTCATCATGGCGAACTCGCCCGCAGTGCCCATGACAAGCAGGCCGTTCACGCCGGTGCCCTCGAAATAGGCGACAAGCTCTCTTATCAGGCCAGTATCGAGGTCGCCGTTACGCTTGAACGGCGTTGGCATAGCCGGGTAAACGCCCTCCGGGTGGTACATAATTAAAACGTCTCCGCTGTATTTGTGATACAGGTTTCTCACCGCTGATGTTATACGTTAGGCGAGATCGCGGTGAAAATCTCCGTGCCCTCCGTGGCATCCGTGTAAAACAAAATGGCACGGAAGCGCCTGCGGGACGTTTTCAGGGGGTTATGTCTGTTACGTTTGGCGCTTCCATGCCGATGGCATATTGGATAATATTTAACGGTCTTTAGCGCTGTCTTGCTTTCCTGGCGGCATCAAGCATGCGCTCATACTCCACCAGCGGGAAAGACAGGTCATCCGGGAGGCTTTTAAAGAATGCCGATGCAGCGATCTCTTTCTTGTCCGGCTGCATGGTGAGTTTCCGGCCTACGTCGCCGATGTACACCAGTCCGCCCGGCTCCCGCTCGATGATGCGGAGCCCGGTCACGTCGCGGCCGGTCTCCTCGCGGAATTCCCTGACTGCGGCTGCTTCGGGTTCCTCGCCGGGATTGATCTTCCCGCCCGGCATCTCCCAGGCACGGCGTGCGTGGCGCACCATCAGGAACTCGTCGTCCCTGAATGCGATGACATAGACATAGCTAATCGTCATTTGTTACGGCCAGAACCTGCGACCCGCCCGTTTAGAAGTCCATTCGCGTATTAGACAGCGACCACTGGACCATGTCGGCGTATTTTTCCTTGATGCTGTACTCGTACTTTGAGTCGTACGAGTTCTTGTGAGCATGCAGGATACCGAGCTTTGAGTGTATCACGCCCAGCATCGCCGTCACCTGCTTCAGAGTTATGGCGAAGTTGCGTTCTACTAAAATCCTGTGAAGGGTGTCCGCGGTCAGCTTCTTGAGCTTGACGAACGCATGAAGCACGACTCTTCGGATGCCCTTGGCATCGGTCTTCAGATACACTTCCAGACGTTTGGTAATCTCACTCACTACGAAATCCATTAATACATCCCTACCTTACCTATTTACCCTATGCGTATTATGGCATGGAAGTATTTAACCTTTTCTTCGTAAGCGTTAAATTTATTACCAAATATATTAATGCTACTTTCAAAATAATAAGCATCAACTGCCGCTGTCACAGGCTGAAATCCAGAAGGACATACTATTGTCGCCAGTTAAAAATAATATTAAGATATTATTTAGACGACGTTTTGCGACAAAAGAAACCGAGTGCGGCTACCGGGAATTGAACCCGGACTTCGAGCTTGGGAAGCTCATGTCATAGCCACTAGACCATAGCCGCGATCGAGTAAAGCCGATCAAGAGATACCGTTTTACCTATATGTATTTTTCTAAAAGCAGGCTGCATAAAGGGCGGGGACTACCCGAGAAACCGCATCGCCTCATCACAGAATCGCAGCGGGTCTATGCCGCCGGGCGGACTGCCCGACCTGCGGAAAAAGGCCGTGTAGCCATTATTACCCGTCAGCCTGCCGGTCGCAAACCGGCGGAGCGAAGCGCCACTGCCGACAAGTCTCCAGGGCCGTCCGCCGGTCACCTCGTCGATGGACGGTATGCCGAGTTTATGCTGTACTGCTTCACGTGAAATAGTGCCGTGCGTCCGTATCTTCACCGTGCCATCCGGGTACGCCAGCATGACCCGGTCGACCAGCCGCGGCGCCTCGAACGCTGCCATCAGCACGAAAGGCGCCTCGACAGGGCTGGCGATGATGGAAGTCCTCTTCCCTATGACCTCGCGTAAAAAAGTCTCGATCATGTTTGTGTAGTGTGACCGGCCGAACTCAGAGCGTTCGCCGGGGCCTGTGACGTCAAACGCATAGACGAGGAACGCGCCGGCGAGGCAGTCGAAAATGTAACGCCAGTCATAGGAGCCTCGTTCGGCTGACAGCCCCCGGGCAATGAGTACCGGGCTCCCGCTGCCCTCCACGTTATAGGCGATTGTCGAGCCTTTGAAGGAAAATTCACCGACGTAGCCGCCCAGCATATCTTCCCGGAGCATGATCAATTCATTACGGCTGTACCGATAAAAAGCTACATCCCGGCCACAACGGCCGGGCTCAATCCCTGCGCTTTATAACGCGCCGCTCCATGAGCAGCGCTTTCGTCCGGAGGTGGAACATGGGCGACGAGAGCTGGCCGAAAGGTCTTGTGCGGCGCCCGAATATGGCCTCCCGCAGGTCGTCGCCCTCCTCGATCAGCGTGCAGGCGTTGCCGATCTCCCCGCCGAAATGCGCGTCGCTGCCCCCTGTCTTCGCCCGGTCGAACCTGCCGGCATAGAGGTCGGCGGCGATATTTGACCGGCGGAAGACGCACCGCGCGTTAACTACCTCGACGCCGTCGATCAACGGGGCGTCCCGGTCCGTGAGCCAGAATGCCGACCCCCTGATGCTGTCGAAGGGATGAGGCACCACTGCCACGCCGCCCTGCGCATGTATCTCCTCGATGACAGACATGTGGTCTTTCGACCGTATTTCCTCTGTCAGGAAGAGTCCGATCACGTCTCCTCTGTCTGTATTCACCTCGCAGCCACAGATGACGTCCAGCCCTTCCGGCTTCAGCTGCAGCGCTTCGAGGCCTCCCCGGATCGTGTCGTGGTCCGTGATCGCAATGCCGTCCAGGCCCCGTTTTCTGGCGATGCGGAAGATGTCCCTGACGTCCAGCGTGCCGTCAGGCGAATAGCGCGAGTGGAGGTGGAGGTCGTATTTCAACATGAGCTTACCTTTTTTAAAGAGTGACAGAATACCTATCTGCTGATGTCCTAAATATTTTGGGGAAAAGAAAAGAGAAAAAAGAAGAGGGGGGCAGGCTTAGAAGCCGCCCATGCCGCCCATGCCGCCCATAGCACCGGGGCCGCCACGGCCCATGTGGGCCAGCGACTGCCGGGCCTGTGCCTGTGCTGCCGCTACTTCCTGCTCGCTGGGGCCGCCCGACGCGATGACGTCGTCGATGCGCAGGATCATGACCGCAGCTTCGGTCGCCGAGTTGATGACCTGCGTCTTGACGCGCAGCGGCTCGATGACACCCTGCTTGAGCATGTCCTCCGGCTTGCCCTCATAGACGTTGAGGCCGAAGTTCTTGCCGTCCTTCTTCTCGTGCTTGCTGCGCAGCGCGACCAGCATGTCGATGGGGTCCAGGCCTGCGTTCTCTGCCAGGGTACGCGGGATAATGTCCAGCGAGCTCGCGAACGCTTCCACGGCCATCTGCTCTCTGCCGCCCACGGTAGAGGCGAAGGCACGAAGCCTGAGGCCGACCTCGACTTCCGGGGCTCCGCCGCCCGGTACGATCTTCCCGTCCTCGACGGCAACGCCGACGACGCGAAGCGCATCGTGCATAGCGCGCTCAAGCTCGTCGATCACTGTGTCAGTGCCGCCGCGCAGCAGGATGGTAATAGCCTTCGGGTTCTTGCAGTTCTCGATGAACAGCAGCGATTCTTCTCCGGTGACCCTGCGCTCTTCCACGAGGCCCGCGTATCCGAGGTCCTTCGGGTCGATCTCCTCGGTCTTGGTCACGATGCGGCCGCCGGTCGCCTTGGCGATCTTGTTCATGTCCGACTCGGACACACTACTGATCGCGAGAATGCCGTCCTTTCCAAGGTAGCTGGCTTCGAGTTTGTCGATGCCCTTCTGGCAGATCACTACGTTAGCGCCGCACTTCCGTATGGCGTCGGCCTTCTTCCGCAGCTGCTCGTCCTCCTGGTCCAGGAACGACTTCATCTGGGACGGATTGCGGATCTTGATCGACGTGTCCGCGCCGATCTTTCTGACCTCGAGCGGCACGTTGATCAGCAGGATTTTCGCCTTGCTGACCGATTTAGGCATGCTCTCGCTGGCCCTGGACTTGCTGATGGCGATGCCCTTGATCATCTCGGAGGCCATGATGCCGGGGCCGACCTTCTTCTCGACCTTGACATTGTCTATGTCCACCTTGCCGTTCTCTTCTACCGCAAGCACTGCGTTGACAGCGAGTTCCGACAGCATTTCGCCAATGGCCTCTGCGGCCTTGCCGGTCATCGCGGTGAACGCGATCTTCTTCAGCAGCGCCTTATCCGTCTTAGTGACCGGCACTGCTATGGTGTTCAGGATCTCTTTCGCCTTGATAGCGGCAAGCCTGTAGCCTGAGGCGATCACCGTGGGGTGAATTTCCATGTCGATGAGCTCAGACGCGCTCTTAAGCAGCTCGCCTGCGAACACGACCGCTGTCGTGGTTCCGTCGCCCACCTCGTCGTCCTGGGTCTTCGCAACCTCGACGACCATCTTGGCCGCCGGGTGCTCGATGTCGACTTCCCGCAGGATCGTCGCGCCGTCGTTGGTGACGGTTACGTTGCCCGTCGGGTCGACCAGCATCTTGTCCATGCCCTTCGGCCCGAGCGTTGACCGGACCGCCGCAGCGACTGCCATCGCGGCCATGATATTGTAAGACTGAGCTTCTCTGCCCCGGGAACGGGTGCTTCCTTCCCTGAGAATGTATACTGGCTGATTACTAGGCTGTTGGTTGGCCAAATCTATCACTCCAAAACATTACGTATTATGCAGCATAATAGGAATGTACTTCTATAAATAATTTACCGGAGATGTTTTTATAAAATCGGTATATGTCGGCCCTTTTCATGCGTCGCTGCAGCTTCGCCATCACGGGGAAAACGGCCGGGGCATACGTCAGTCAGGGTTGCAGTACAGGCGATAGGGCATGTGGTAAGGGTTCGGAAAAAAATTTATCGTATGTTTTTTCACCGGGGATGCTCAATGAGCCACAGCCCGTTCCCGTACAGGTCTGCAATGAGCGCCTGGATGCCGAATGGCGCCTTTCCCGGCTCCTTTACGATTATTACGCCCTTCGATCTAAGCTCGTCGCACGTCTTCCTGCAATCATCGACCTTAAACATTAACGCAGGGGTTTTACCTATTAGTCCGGCCATCCGCTTTGCTTCGGCTTCGCCATGCATTGCGGCGTCTGGCACATGGAGAATAATTTCCGTACCCTGACCTTTCGGGGCGACGGTCAAAAAGCGCCACCCCTCTCCGGGGCTGACGTCCGTGACTTTTTCAAAGCCAAGCTTTTTCGTATAAAAGTCCAGCGCCTCGTCATAGTCCTTGACGAATAGCATTACGTGTGTCATCTTTTCGATCATTTACACACCTCACTACAGTTGTTAACGTTGATACATTATTTAAGAATCGTTTTTATTCCTCGTTTTAGATCATGGCGCCCGGTCCTTAACGGCTACCCTGACCATATAACAGCACTGCGGTAAGCCAAATATTAAATAATACCTCGCCCCATGATCAATTCCGTTATGGACGCCGAGACGATCATCTACATGGGGCTTATCATTGCTTCGCTGCTCGCCGGGCTGCTCTCAGGGCTCTGGAAGAAAAATTTTTTCGCCGGGCAGAAGAAGGCCGTGTCCCTGGCAATGACCGGGCTGGTATTCGTCCTGATCTTTTTCATGGGCCTCAAGACGGGCCTGAACCGGAGCGTCATGGATAACCTGGGCAGCTACGGCCTGAACGCGCTGCTCCTGGCGCTCGGAGCCATCGCCGGCAGCCTGGTCTTCGTCGTCATCTTCGATCGCCTGTTCCTCAGGGGCGTGCCGAAGTGATCTGGCAAATCCTTCTGGCGCTGGCCATCGGCGTTATCATCGGCGTCTCAGGCCTGGCCCCGGACGCGCTGTCGGCGAACCTGGATACGCTGCTCACCGCAGTCCTGTGTCTGCTGCTGTTCGTCATCGGCATCGATCTTAGCCAGAACAGCAACCTTGTCGCAGAAATAAAGCGCATGGGTCTACGGCTGCTGCTCGTCCCGCTGCTGATCGCGGCAGGCAGCATCGCCGGTGCGCTCGTGATCAGCTTACTCATCGGGCTGACGCCCCAGTATGGCATGGCCATCGGCGCCGGCTTCGGCTGGTACAGCCTGTCCAGCGTATTGCTGGCCCCTATAAATTTAGGCGAGATCGGCATCATGGCGCTGCTGGCCAACGTATTGCGGGAGATGCTGTCGATCGTCATGCTCCCGTTCGTGGTCCGGTACCTGGGGAAGACCGCTGCCGTGGCGCCTGGCGGTGCGACCACTATGGACACGACGCTGCCGTTCGTCGTCAAGTACGCGGGCAGCGAAATGGGCATACTGTCGCTGGTAAGTGGCGTGATACTGTCGCTGCTGGTCGTGTTCCTCGTGCCCCTGATTGCCGGGCTGTGAGGTTTTAAAAAATTACGTCTTCTCTTATTATAAGTGAGAAGATGCCATTCTTCTAAGGTAAAATTAAATCGAAGTCTACCAGGGCCGTTTCATCGGGGCCAATCGTAATCTGGTGGTCGCACACCCATGCCGGATCGTTGTGATAATAGAAAAAAGCGCTTATATTACTACTCATCTTATATTGGACATTGGGTTCTACTTCCACAGAATAGCTGCCATCTCTATCCACCTCCCGGGAACACGTGGTATGGTTCTTTGCCGTAGGCACTAAATTGACCACTATGGTGTTACTAATATGATCAATTGGAAACGGCTTACCCTCGTGCACTGCGTATCCAGTGCCCTCGATCGTCGATCTTGGCGTTGTTGTCAGACTGATATTGTACGTATCTGTTTTGTTATCTAAATACACCGGCCAGACAGTATGTCGAAGCCCCTGGTAAGTGGCCGTAATGTTATACATTTTGGCAGGTGTTATGTTCAAGACATAAGCGCCCCTGTCATCCGTAATGTTGGATTGGTGATCCGTTCCATCGACGGATATCGCCTCGACGGTGGCACCGCTGACGACATTTCCGTCAAGGTAAACATAGCCACTGGCGACAGGTGGTACTGTGCTTGAATTCGTGCTTAAGTTGACACATCCGCTTAATAAAATACATGTGCTGATTCCAATAAAAAAGGCAAAGTCCTCAATTTTTTTGATTCTCGCTTTCATTGTTGAATTATCCATAAGTCCCGGTAAATTTATAGCTTATGTCTATATCGTATAATCGCCGACTATCTACCTTTTAAGCCAAATGCCCTATCGATACGACTAATATTCAAAATATTGAAAATAATACTTTCACTCTGGTATCGCAAGAGCCTTAAAGGACAAGGGTCATGTAGCTATCGATGGAACGATTCGACAGGGCGGCGGAGAAGTGCGCGGACCGGATACGCCATAGCGACGAGTGCCTGGTGGTCTCTCACATCGATGCTGACGGGCTGACTGCGGCCGGGATCATCTGTCTTGCCCTCAAGCGGATGGGGAAGTCCTATGACGTGCGCTTCCTCAAGAAGCTGGACGATGCCACGCTGGATGACATCGCCCGGAAGGCCGGCCGGCGGCTGGTCATCTTCACCGACCTGGGGAGCGGCGCCATCGACAAAATCAAAGAGCTGGGCATCGACGCCATCGTCACCGATCACCACCAGCCGAAGGCGGACTTCGCTACGAAGTCCGACGACTACGAGTACCACATGAACCCGCACCTCGCCGGCCTGAACGGCGCCACCGATATCAGCGGCGCAGGAGTCGCGTTCCTGCTGTCGATGAAGCTTGGCCCGAACGAGGACCTGTCGGCGCTGGCCATCGTCGGCGCGGTGGGTGACCTGCAGGACATGCGTACCAACGCGCTGGTCGGCGTCAACCGCAAAATCCTCGAGCTCGGCGTAGCCAAAGGGTTCATTGCATACGAGAAAGACCTCCGGCTGTTCGGCAGGCAGACCCGGCCGATATACAAGCTGCTGCAGTACAGCTCTGACCCGTACATCCCCGGCATGAGTGGCAGCGAGGGCGCATGCATAGCATTTCTCGAACAGGCAGGCGTGCAGGTCAAGGCCGAGAACTGGCGTCGCTGGACAGACCTGAGCCGCGAGGAGAAAACCATGGTCATCTCCCGGCTGTTCCGGCATTGCCTGTCCCGGGGCATGCCGGCGAAAAAGGTACAGCGCCTCATCGGGGAGACTTATACGCTCCTGGCTGAGCAGCCCGGCACCGAGCTGCGAGACGCCTCTGAATTTTCCACGCTGCTCAACGCCACGGCACGCTACGGGTACTCTGACATAGGCCTTGCCGTATGCATGGGCGACAGGGACGAAGCCTACCACACGGCGAGGGACTTGCTCGATGTCCACCGGCGCAACCTGGTCAGCGGCCTGAACTACGTGAGCGACCGTGGTGTCATCCGCCTGGCCAACATGCAGTATTTCGACGCCAAGAGCGAGATCCGGGAGACCATCGTCGGCATCATCGCAGGCATGAGCACCAGCCTCGACTGCGTGACGCGGGAAGTGCCGATCATCGGTCTGGCTACCTCGGAGCAGGGAATAAAGGTCTCTGCGCGGGGCAACCATGACCTTATCGTACGGGGGCTGAACCTCGCAAGGGCTCTATCTGAAGCCGCCTCTGCTGTCGGCGGTGCCGGAGGGGGTCACGACATCGCCGCGGGCGCCACCATACCGGCCGGCAGAGAGCAGGAGTTCCTCGCGTTGCTGGACAGTAAGATAGGCGAGCAGATCAACGGAAAAGCATAAATACGCCTGTGTCGCAGATGTCAGGGAGCGAAAATCTTTTGATAGAGACGGTTCATGTAGTGATTATAGGAGATAACGGATGATCACATTCTACACCCCGGAAAGATGGAATAACTGGATAAACCAGGTCAAGGAGAGCAAGTTCAAGATCGACCCGACGGCAGAAGGGCTGGGCAGAGAAGGCATCGTCTTCCTTGACATGGAAGAGGACGTCATCCTGGCCATCTGCAAGATCACTGGCAAGCTGCAGAAGGGCATGGTGCCGAAGGAAGACGCGGCAGCGCACCTGGAGGACATGAAGGCGATTGTCCTGGCACAGGTGGAGCCCATCGAAGCTGACAAGGACGAGATGATCGAGTCTGTGCAGCGGGCACTCGTCGCCGTGTTCGGCGCGGCGGAGTTTTTCATCCAGGGCGATTTCGACCAGAAGGCTGACGTCGCGAAGACCGTCCTTGAGGCTTCGAAAGCGGAAGCGAAAGAAGACATGGACAAGGCGTTTGAGCTCATGGGCAAGGCAGGCGCGCTGGTGCTGGCCGGCAAGAAGTTCGACAGCGAAAAGGTGTTCGAACAGATACCGCCGGAAAGCTTCGTAGCCGAAGGAGTCGACGGGCTGGACTCTATCATCTCCGTACTCGCGGGTGGCATCGACCTCTCGGAAGATGCAGACGACGGAGACGACTAATCAGAGTCGATCATCCGCTCCTTTTTTCTTTCTGGTTTTCATAAAAACGTTGTCTAACCGGGTTAAGGCTGTTTTCTGGCTATGTGTTGCGAACACAGGGCACGGTTAAAAAGCCGCAGAGATCGCAGAGGGGCGCAGAGAACGCAGTATCTTTCAGGTTTTACGCATGGCCATCTTTAAAAGGGAAACTGTGTTCTCTGCGCCCCTCTGCGATCTCTGCGGCCTTTAACTGTACTGGCGTTCCATCACGCATCGCAGGACTATTTACCAATAATAGCCGTGCCTGTCGTCTTTCCTCCCCTTATCGCGCTCAGCACCCGGGGAATGCACGTCCCGTTGACCACGAATGCGTCCATCCCGTGTTCAATCAGGAAGCCTGGCATAGCTTTATCGACGCATGTCTCTTCCATGGACAGGAGCGCACTGGCACTGACCGATGTCAATAGCTGGCCGTCCCTTAACACGCCGTCCACGTCCGTTGCCTTAATCAGCTTCGCGCCCGACTTCCACGCCATCCAGGCGGCTATGGTATCTGACGTAACATCCCAGGAATGGGGCAGCGCATCGTCTTTCCGTAAAATCTCGTAAGCCAGCGCGATCCGGGTGCCTTTCCCGCCGATTTTGCCTGACAGGGGAACGCCGGTTCCGTCCGACAGGTAGTAGCCGTACTGGTCCATGGCCAGCAGCGCCATCCAGTGGGCGGCGTCATCCGAGAGGTCGCATTTGCCGTAGACGTCCCGGACGACGTCCGCAAAAGCGCCACCTCCGGGCACGACCAGGACATCCAGGCCTTCAGCGGCTACCCTCCTTAACAGCGCCTTCGAGGAATCGAAGAGGCTTCCCCCGATCTTCAGAACGATCAACGTTACCACCCCAGGCCACTCTTTAACATATTATACGCTATGTACAGTAGCACAGTGTAAAAAATAAATTTTATGTATTGCGCAGGCACCCGGTCAGCCATCGCCGTGGCCGATCGCGCACCGATGACCGAGCCCGGCACAATGGCCGCTGCGGTGATCAACGCGTCGTAGCCCGAGAACAGGTGTCCCGAGCCCATGATGAAATACAGGACCGCGCCAACGGATGCTGACACGACGATGGTCGCCAGCGAGTTGGCGATGGCGTTCTTCAGCGGGATTTTGAACAGCACATTCTGTACTGGAACCGCAACTGTGCCGCCCCCTATCCCGATCAGTGCGCCGAGGATGCCCATCGTGAACCCGAGCGCAGAGAAGCCCAGCTTGTTGACATCCTCGGGCTCCGCCATCCGGTCCGGGCCCGGAGACGGCTTTTCCTTGTGCTTGCCGGCAACCACTCGCAATATTGCTTCTGCGATTATGAACAGGAGAAAGAGCCCGAACAGCACCTTGATCAAGTCGGCAGGGCTACGCGTGGCGATGATGGTACCGATGACGATGCCTGCTATAGAGCCGATGTTCATGATCATGACGGTCCTGCGATGTATCAGCCCCTTCCGGCCGTAGACAACCGCTCCCGTAATGGACACGAAAATGTTGGACACCAGCGAGACCGCGATGGCCATATGGATGGGCAGCCCGAAGCCGAGCGACAGCGCAGGCACGAGAATGGTCGCCCCGCCGAGGCCGAGCAGACCGCCGAAAGCCCCGGCTACGAAGCCGGTTATCAGGAACATGATGATATCGACGGGTTCCAGCATATGTAAACGCCATAGTTATATGAACAACAGGTAATAATTGTTGAGCCTTCGATATGGTTCGAGCTTATTTTTGGTTGGATTTTACATGTATGCGAGGCTTAGAAAATATTATGTCTTTGCCGGGCATAATCCGGGTATCATGGCTGATCAATGGAAATCTGTCACGACGGTAGAAGTCGTGCCTCATGATCCCTCATGGGAAGACAAGTACCAGAGGGAAGCGCGGAAACTGTGTGAGATTCTGGGCAATGAGATCGTAGAAATCCACCACATCGGCAGCACCTCTATCCCCGGTCTTCCCGCCAAGCCTGTCATCGACATCCTCATCGGGGTCAGGAAGATCGAAGACGTCGACCGGTACAATGACGATATCGATCCTAGGCAGGCTACGAGGCGAGGGGCGAATATGGCATACCCGGGCGTCGATTTTTTACTAAAGGAATCCCTAAAAGGACTCATAACGTCCATATTTTCCAGGCCGACGACACTGGCTTTAAGAGGCACCTGTACTTCCGCGACTACATGATCGCCCATCCGGAAGACGCGAAAAAGTACGGGGAGCTAAAGAAAACGCTGGCCGGGACATGCGAGAATGATATCGACAGGTACTGCGACGGAAAAGACGCCTTTATAAAAGAAATGGAACGAAAGGCAATCGCCTGGGCAAATAAGCCCTGATGCTTCTTTTATCCTGATATAATTGATCAATGCTGTAGTTGCAGCCTTTAAAATGAAATGACACAAAAGACCGTCAACCGGCCTTTGTGTCTTTATCTCCTTCTGTGTCTTAGCGGCTTACAGGATGATCTCGATGTCGAGTTCCTCTGCGAGCTCCTTGTACCTGTTACGGATAGTGACTTCTGTCACGCCCGCGACGTTGGCGACCTCACGCTGGGTCCTGCGCTCGCCGCACAGGATGGACGAGATGTAGATCGCTGCTGCGGCCACGCCCGTCGGGCCTCTGCCGCTGGTCAGCTCCTTCTCGGCTGCCTGTCGCAGGATTTCCACGGCCTTGCTCTGCACCTCGCCTTTCAGCGACAGGCCCGAGCAGAACCTCGGGACGTAGTCGATGGGCGACGTGGGCATGAGCTTGAGGCCGAGCTCACGGGATATGAACCGGTAGGTCCTGCCGATCTCCTTCCTGCTGACTCTCGACACTTCGGCGATCTCGTCGAGTGTCCTGGGCACGCCGTTCTGGCGGCACGCAGCGTACAGCGCCGCAGCGGCGACGCCTTCGATGCTCCTGCCGCGGATCAGGTTCTTGGACACTGCCTTACGGTACACGACCGCAGACGTCTCCCGATATTCCTCGGCAGGCCCAGCGCAGACGCCATCCTGTCCAGTTCCGACAGCGCGAAAGCGAGGTTACGCTCCGTCGCGTTCGAGACCCTGATGCGCCTCTGCCATTTTCGCAGACGATACAGCTGGGCCCTGTTCTTGGAGGAGATGGACTTGCCGTAGGAGTCCCGGTTCCTCCAGTCGATCATGGTCGACAATCCCTTGTCGTGAATGGTGAACGTCATTGGTGCGCCGACACGCGACCGCTTCATGCGCTGGTCGTGGTCGAAGGCCCGCCACTCGGGGCCCATGTCGATGAAGTCCTCATCGACGACCAGGCCGCACTCGTTACAGACGAGTTCGGCTCTCTCGTAGTCGTGGACAAGCTGGCGCGAGCCGCACTCGGGGCACTCGACGACCCGCTCTTCACCCTCTGGCTTCTCTGTCTCCTTTTTAGTCCGCTCGAGGGCCTTCTCCCTGGTAACTTCCTTTCTTTCTATCTCTCTTACTTTTTCTATCTCTGCCACGATTACACCTTCTAAGCTACGTATAGTCTCTCGTTTATCAGGGCCTGGACGCCGGCCCTGGCCATCTTCCTGTCGATCTTGACCGAAACGTACGGGGATGTCTCCGGTCCGAAGATATCATAAACAGTACCTATCTTATCCATTTTTTTGGTTACAACCTTCGCGTTCATTCTCGGAAGCGACGGTTCTTCAAGTCTGACAATCAGGTGCCCGTGCGGCGATAAATGCAAAACCGTGCCAAGTCTCTTCAAAAAATGTCACTTCCAAAACTATATATAGACTTGCGTATTTGTATATAAACTTTACGCAATACTTAATAAGCGACGCTATGATTGCTGGCACGAGCGCTATAGGCGCATTTCAGGAATCTGTCCTGAATTATCATGTCGACCGCGGAGGTAATAAAACTTTCGAAATCCCTTACCAGCTATGCCATCATCTCTAAGCTTCCATCGCCCTTGCATCCGAACGTATATCCAGTGATAGAAAAATGGCGACACTAACCGTAATCATGTGCATTTCGACGACGGCAGCGGCTTACCGCCTGTCTTTAAGAACCCTTCTCACGAAAGCGCGGGAGTTCTCAAGTGCCGCATCGGCCCCGGCTGCGCTCAATCCGGCTCCCAGCGCCACTTCTCTTGCCCGCTGACCTGTAATCAGGTCTTCCGGGGCATGGGCATCCGTGTCAACGACCATCATGGCGCCTGCCTCCCCGGCGACCCTCGCGACATGCCCGTTTGTCATATTGTGGCCCTTACGTGCGGTGATCTCCAGTAGAATATCGTTAGCCGCGGCAGTCCGGGCTTCCTCCAGAGTGATAAACCCGGGATGGGCCAGCACGTCCACGTCCTTACAGGCTACCGCCGCCGCATTGGTCCCGGGGGCGACCGGCTCGGCAGGCGTCTCGCCGTGGACGACCACGATCTCAGCACCCAGCTGCTTCGCAATTTTCGCCAGCGGCCCGATGTGCTCCGGCGGCACGTGGGTAAGCTCCACGCCGGGGATGACTGTGATCCCACAGGGTTGCTCCAGGTAACGGGCCTTCTTCGCGGCCGCCAGAAGCGTCTCCAGGTTGGTGTAATCGGCATGATCGGTGATCGCTATGGCCTCGTAGCCGAGCACTTTCGCCCGTCGTACCTGCTCGCTGGGCAGCAGCTCGCCGTCACTGAAAATCGTATGCGTGTGGAGGTCGATCATCAATGAGAGTAAGCTACTGTGATATTAATGTTTTTCGAATCATGCTGGTTTTGCGGGGCTCCGGGGGACCTTTTGTAAAAGCTCCCCGGGTCACGACACCGGACGTATGCGTCGTAGGCACGAATTGCGATAGTTTTTCGGGTGCACGGGGAACTTTTCGGTAAAAAGTTCCCCTGACACCTGCCAGTATAATAAAGATACAGAGATACAGAGTGCACAATTGGATACATGGGGCACAAAGGGTTGTTTCAGAAATGAAATTAAGTATTATTAACGTCCTGACGTAAAACTAGCATGCGATTGATGTACGTTTAAATTAATATGAGAAACTAACGGTTGCACTACAATACCGGCGATAATTTATGCTCCGATATCTAAAACGGGCTCTTTCATGGCTTTAAAATATAAAAAACTCCTGTCTGCCGATTATTTTTAATATTTTGCGACATTGTCATAGTAAATACAGAAAGTGTAGCATTCTATCGGTCCCGCGCGCGTGCGCATGGCCGGGCGGACGGCGATAGCCTCGGCCTGTGATAAGGCGTTGTGATTTTACTGTTTACCGCCACGCAGCCTGATGATCTCGGTGCCTATCTTCCGGATGATCTCTGACTTCGGGCCCTTGTTGTCCACGACGACCATGCCGCTCTTGTCCGCCCAGGCGGCCGGATGGGCCTTGTCCTTGACGATCTCCGGGTGCAGCCCCAGCTTCTCGGCGGCCCGGAAAATCTCGGAGACCTTCGGCGTTTTCACCGAGCACTCCACCGGCGCAAGTCTGCCCTCGTTCCTCGCCTTCGCGGCGTCGAGGTAGACGGGCCATATGATAATCTGCTTATTCTCCCGCATCTCTTCTTTCTGCATCGGCTAATAGTTCGCCTCATGGACTATTTACTTTTTGTGCCGGAAACGCGACGTTGCCTGTGCGTCATCATGGCTAAGGGGCTTAAGAAAACAGGCCAGAAAATGCGGTTGCCCGGGAACTGCTGTCTGCCGCGCACGCGCGCGAAGCGACCGCCTGGCTGGCGATATTACCCGCTCTTCTCCGGCTCCGCTGCAATAGGCGGCAGCCGTACCTTCTCGAAGTCCGCCATCTCGCTCATGAGGATGTGAAGCTGGCGGTCGTCGATGGTCTGGGTGTCGATGCAGAAGATGACCCGGCTGTTGCTCTGCATGATCCGGTCGTTCAGGTAATGCACGAACTTCAGCAGCGTCTCGTAGCTGCTCCGCATCATCAGGTACTCCATGCCGTCCAGCAGTATGAGGCCGTCCTTGGCCTCTGACATGAACTTGTAGACGGTCGCCGCCAGGCCGGTCATGTTGTCGGGCTTGATCACGCTCTCACCGGCCGTGTCGCCGCTGTTGAGCCAGATGATGGGCGTCTTCTCCAGCCCGTACTGCTCCCGGATCTTCTTGGGGTGCTGCCTTGTAACACATAAGCCCTGGATGTTGTGCTTCACCTGGTCGGCGAAGATCTCCATGAAGTCCTGCCGATTGCGCTTGTCGCACAGGTAGATCAGACCGGGCTCGAAGTTGTATGCCGACTTCGTCTCGATGGAATAGTTCTCGGTGACCGGCACCACGCGCAGGCCGCTGATCTCCGACAGGTCCTTCAGCGTGATGATGTACCCGCTGCGGACCCCATCACGGTAGAGTTTCGACGTCGAGATGTTCAGCGTGACCAGCGATCCGTCCTTGCACTTGAACTCGCGCACGTAGCTCTTGCTATCGCCCAGCCCCAGCGTGCTCCCTGCAGGCAGCAGCGTGTTGATGGGCTGGCCGACAACCTCATCCGCCGTGTAGGCCAGCAGCCGCGAGGCGCTGCGGTTGAATGAGGCGATCAGGCCGTCCGGGTCGGTGGTCAGCATCGCGTCCGGCGACTCATTGATGATGCTTGCCAGGTAGTTGCTCGTGTCCTGGATCTTCTTGAACAGTCGGTGATTCTCGATGGCGATGCCGAGCTGGGAGCCGACGCCCAGCAGCTCGCGCGAGTCGTCCCGCTCGAAGCCGCCGCCCGATGAAAGCGCGATGACGCCGATGACTCTGTCCTTCACATTGACAGGCACGGTCATGATCGTGCCCGTGCCGGCGTCGTCATGCAGGAACTGGGAGATGTCGTTAAAATAGATCTTGCCGGGGTCGAGGGTGGTGATCGCCGGCATGGACTGCCGGTACCTGACCATCCTGCCCTTCTCGAACCGGGTCACTGCAGCCCGGAGCCGCATCTCCGACGTGTCCTCCGAGTCGGACAGGTAGATCGCGCCCGAGTCGATCTCCAGCAGGTCGAGGATGTCTCGCAGCACATGGTCGAGCATGTCCCGTGTGTTGTCCGAACGATTGATCGTGGAGGTTATGGAACTGATGATCTCGAGATGGCGGTTGTTCGCCTTAAGTGCCATTTCGGCCGCTTTACGCTCGGTGATGTCCCGGGCGAAGGCGCACTGGAGTTCCTTGTTGTTGTAGCTGATGTAGTTCACGACGATCTCCACAGGGTACCGCCGTCCGGACTTAGTCCTGTGGACCGACTCGAAGGTCGAGGTACTGCGCTCGTTACACGTCCCCCATTTTCCCGGCCAGACCTGGGGCGTCTCCAGCGGGTTGATGTCGTATACTTTCAGCCGCAGCAGGTCCTCCCGGCTGTATCCGAGCGCCCGGCAGGCAGCTTCGTTCACGTAGTGGAAGCGCCCGTCTCTGGCTATCCAGTACGCCTCGTCGCCAGCCTTGTCGACGGAGAACTGGGTGAACCGCAGCGCTTCCTCGGTCAGGCGACGCTCGGTGATGTCCCGGAACACGAGCACGGACCCTGTCACGTTGCTCTTATCGTCGCGAATAGGGGCGGCGCTGCACTCGACTACCAGCCTGACACCGTTCCTTGCGACCAGCGTGGCCTGGCTCTGCTGCCCGAGAGGGCCGGGCAGCGGGTTGCCGGTCTTCTCGTCCACGATGCAGAAGACGCCGGAGATGTCCCTGCCGAGGGATTCCGCCTCCTTCCACCCGGTGAGCGCTTCCGCCACCGGGTTCATGAGCATGATCTTCCCTGCCGTATCGGTCGCGATGATCGCGTCGTCGATGCTCTTCAGGGTGGTCGACAGCCAGCGTTCGCTGTCCTTGAGCTTCTTCTCCATCCCGTGCTTGTAGAGCGCCATCTCAATGGCCGTGAGCAGTTCCCGCTCTTCGAACGGCTTCAGGATGTAGCCGAACGGCTCAGTGACCTTGGCACGCTGCAGTGTCTTCGGGTCGGCGAACGCGGTGAGGAAGATGACCGGGATGTCGTACTTCGTCCGTATCTGCTCGGCGGCCTGGATGCCGTCCATGTCGCCCTTGAGAAAAATGTCCATCAGGACCAGGTCGGGGTGAAGCTCGGCGACCTTCTCGATGGCCCTGTCGCCGTAGGCGACCACCTCTGGCACATCATAGCCGAGGTTACGGAGCCTGTTCTGGATGTCCTTGGCGACAATGCTCTCGTCCTCCACAACAAGTAACCGTGCGTTGGCCATTGGTGCTCACTCTGTCATTTCTTGTCCATAAACTTGATCTTGAACCAGGTCCCATTCGCCTGGCTCATGCCGATGCTGCCCTCGAGCTGCTCGTTCAGCGTGTCCACGAGCTGCAGGCCGAGCGAGCCGGACTTCCGGCAGTCGAGGTCATCGGGCATCCCTATGCCGTCATCCCCTATGACCAGCGTGTATTCCCTGTCTTCCCTGCGCATCGATATGGTGATCGTGCCTGCCCGGCCTTCCGGGAACGCGTACTTGAGCGAGTTGGTGACCAGCTCGTTGATGATCAGACCACAGGGGATGGCCAGATCGACGCATAGGAGAATGTCGCCGACATCTGTGTTAAGCTTTATGGTGCCGCCGCTGCCGTAAGACCGCAGCAGGTAAGCGGTCAGGTTCTGCACGTACTCGTTGAAGTCTATGCGGGACAGGTCGCCGGACTGGTAGAGCTTCTCGTGTATCAGTGCCATAGACCGTACCCTGTCCTGGCTCTCCCGGAATACCCCGTTCAGCCAGGGGTCCTCGATGTTCATCGACTGGAGGTTCAGCATGCTGGAGACGACCTGCAGGTTGTTCTTCACTCTGTGGTGGATTTCTTTCAGGAGCACCTCTTTCTCGTGCAGCGACGCCTTTAGACGCTCGTCGGCCATCCTGCGATCGGTGATGTCGAAGCCTGTTACCAGTACAGCGCTGTCTTCATGGAACTGCAGTATGCCTGCCGCCACGTCCAGCCAGCGTTCCTCGCCCGACCGGGTTTTCACTTTCATCTCGTACCGCACAGTCTCGCCCGGACGCATCTCCGACATCATGACTTTCCGGTCACCGGCCTCGTGGTACCCGCCGGAGATCACAGCCGCGGATTCCGCCAGGCTCATACTCATGAGATCATCCTTCGAGTATCCCGTAGCATTCTCTGCAGCTGAATTGGCATACACGACTTTTCCCCTTTGCATGATCAGGATGATCGTCGGGGTAGTCTCCGCCAGCACGCGGAACCTGGTCTCGCTTTCGCGGAGCGCTGCCAGGTCGCGCTTGCGCTGTATCAGGCGCCACATGCCCTGCATGAGCAGCGTCAGCTGGCGTACGTCCGATTCGTTATAGTCTCCGTCCTTGTTGCCCACTCCGGCGACTGCCACAATGCGGTCGCCATCGAACACGGGGATATTCATATGCCGGCGGATCTGAACGTGACCCTGAGGGCAACCCTTCTTCAAGCCCCCGGGTGCTGCATAGTCATTAGTAATGATCGGACGGCGCTGCCGCACGGCCTCGCCCCACAGCCCGGTCGAAGCGATCGGATAGTTTTTCGTCCGGTCGGAGACCGCGCATTCCTCCATGGCAGACTTCGACCACGAGTGCATGATCAGCATCGTCTCGTCCTCGTTCATGAACGCCAGGTAGCCAATCCTGCTGCTGGTAAGGCGGACGCCTCCCTCCATGGCGAAGTCCGTGATCTCCTGCAGGTCGGCCTCTGTCATCTGGCTCAGCTGGAGCAGTGCCTCAAGACGCTGTTCCTCCAGCCGCAGCATGTCCTGTGCCATCTTGCGCTCGGCGATGTCCCTGACAATGGCCATGACCCTGCCATCGCCTTCGATGGTGACCTTCTTCAGGTTCACCTCTGCCCACGTCCTGCCGCCGTCCTTGCGCATGATCTGCCACTCGAAGAGCTGCGGGCCTTCTTCCACGGCCTTCCGGATGTGTTCCCGCACGTCCGCCTCTGAGTACCCGGGCTCCCCTGTGCCAAGCTGCGACACTGTCAGGAACCTGGACTCCTCCCGGCTGAAACCGGAGAGCCTCGTCCAGGCCTCGTTGGAGTCGAGCACCTGTCCCGTGGCCGCGTCCTGCACGACCATGCCGTCGCTGGCCGAATCGAAGATCGCCTGATAGCCGGCCAGCGATTCAGAAAGCCGCTCGTTCAGCTGGTTCTTGTATTCGGAGAGGACTCCCACGATAGCGGCGACCACGACGAGCATGAAGCTATCGAGGAAGACCGCCGGGGTCAGTTGCCCGGCGCTCGTGAAGTTCAGCAGGATCTCGATGATGCCCAGCGGCACAACTATCCATAGCGACCGACGGCCGTACCACAGGCCTGCGATGATGGCCGGCACGTAGAAAATGTGCACGTAGCTGATGATGCCTAAGCTGAAGACATCCCTGAAAGCGCCGATGGCAATGGAGGCCGCTATCAGCAGAAACAAAACGGGCGCCCGGTATTTCTCCAGCTTATTGAAGTCGACGTTTTCCAGCATCAGACCATCCGCGCAATAGCCTGACGAACAAGGCGTGTCGCCCGGCATATTACCTAATGACCGGGCATCTAATAAACGAAATCTAACAGAAAGCTAATTACACATCGACAAGGTGCTTGCACCACTGTCGGGATATCGCCCGCGGCGACAAATATTTTACCCATCAGGCTTTCATTAATGTGATTCTTAAGGTGATATTTTGCACAAGATAGAGGTAAACGTGGGCACGAGCGTGACCGAGGCGAACCGCCGGCAGGCGGACGAGAACCGCGAGCACCTCGACGAGCACGGCATCCGGGCCATCGATATCCTCGGCGCCGTAGGCTCCGGGAAGACCATGCTCATCGAGAAGCTGACGCCTGTTCTGAAGAACAGGGGCCACAAGGTCGGCGCGATCGTGGGTGACTGCTATGGGGACGACGACTACCAGCGGATACACGCGCTGGACATCCCGACGGAAAACCTCAACACCGGCACCGAATGTCACCTCGACGCGAACATGGTACACCATGCGCTGCATCACCTGCCGCTGGACAACATCGACATCCTGCTGGTCGAGAACGTCGGCAACATGGTCTGTCCGACTGATTTCCCGGTCGGCAGCCACAAGCGAATCGTGATTGTCTCCGTCACCGAGGGCGACGACGTGGTCAACAAGCACCCGGCCATGTTCCGCGAGTGCGAGATCGGCATCATCAACAAGGTTGATCTGGCCGAAGCGGTCGGCGCAAGCGTGGAGCGCATGGAAAAAGACATGAAGCGCCACAACTCCAATATCAAAATCCTGAAGACGAACCTGCGCAAAGGAACAGGCGTCGATGCGCTTGCAGACATGCTTCTACAGTAGAAAGTTTAAGTACGAGAAGCTGTAATTATATTTAAAAGCTATAAGTGAGGTGAGATGGATGGCAGGTTGTGGATGTGGCTGCGGTGGCGCGGCAACGAAGCCTAAGAAGACTGTGGCAAAGCCCGCAGTAAAGGCAGCGGCAAAGCCCGTAGTAAAGGCAGCGGCAAAGCCCGCAGTAAAGGCGGCGGCGAAGGCCCCGGCTAAGAAGACGGTAGCTAAGCCCGTAGCGAAGAAGGCACCCGTGAAGACGGTAGCCAAGCCCGCAGTAAAGGCAGCGGCAAAGGCCCCGGCTAAGAAGACCGTGGCTAAGCCGGCAGCGAAGAAGGCTCCGGCAAAGAAGGCGGCGCCCAAGAAGAAATAATTTCTTCGCATTTTATTTACATATCGGCCGCGAGGCCATCATTTTCTCTTTTATTAATCTTTGAGGTCCCGAGGTTTCAAGAGGGCACGGAGAGTTTTCACCACAGGGGACACAGAGGGCACAGAGGACCACAGAGGATTTTATACAAAAAGGCTCATCTGATAGCCCTTTTCTTAAAAAATCCTCTGTGCATTCCTCTGTGGCCTCTGTGTCCCCTGCGGTGAAAATCTCCGTGACCTCCCGAAACCTTTAGACCTCTCAATTTCACCGGGCACTTAGAAATATTTATATTATAGAACCTGTTTATTGTACCCACGGTTTCGTTCGCGGATCCGTCCCGCCGGGATGTGGCCGCTCTTGATAGAGCGGTTGAACCACGAAACACTGTACAAAGGAGACACGAAACTAATGGTAAAATCGATGTACAGCCACATTGGCGACGCCTGGAAGAACCCAAGCAAGTCCTATGTCGGCGACTTATTCTGGGAGAGGCTTCAGGTCTGGAGACGGGAGCCCACCGTAGTGAAGATCGTAAGGCCCACCCGGCTCGACAGGGCACGGGCGCTCGGCTACAAGGCCAAGCAGGGCATCATCGTCGCCCGCACGCACGTGCGCAGGGGCGGCAGCCGCAAGTCCAGGTACGTCAGGGGCCGCAAGTCCAAGCACATGGGCCTCAGGACGCTGACCAGGCGCAAGTCCATCCAGCGCATAGCCGAGGAGAGGACGAGCAAGCGGTTCCCCAACATGGAAGTGCTGAACTCCTACTGGGTAGGCGAGGACGGCAAGCACAAGTGGTATGAGATCATCCTGGTAGACCCGCATCACCCGGCAATCGCCAGCGACAAGAACCTGAAATGGATCACCAAGGGCACACACCGTGGCAGGGCCGAGAGAGGCCTGACCAGCGCGGGCCGCAAGGGCCGCGGCATGGGCAAGAGAGGGATGGGCACCGAGAAATGCCGGCCATCCATCGAGAGCCACGGCCGCAGGGGCAAATGATCCACTACATCCTGTTCAGGACGCAGTCACACGCAACCGAGGACGTTGCGAGGGTCCGCGAGGCCCTCGCACATGTTCTCCCGGAAGAAACGCCCGTCGACGCCCTCGAGACCGAGGGATATTTCGGCAACCCGATCACCATACTCACCGCACGCCTGGAAAAGAAGGCGGCAGAGCGGTATCTCGGCTTCCTGCGGCAGAAAATGCCGGAGCCAGACCTGAAAGCGATGATCTCCGAATTGCCGGAGCGCGTCGACGAGGGCTGTTTCTTTTACCTGCGACTCTCGAAGCAGGATGCATATCTCGGCGATGTCAGGACTTACCTATGCCGAGGACGCTATCAGCCTCCGCGCGAAGCTGGAGGCATACCCCGCGAAGCAGGAAACCTGCATCAGACAATATCACGGAATACTTCAATGAAGGATGAAGTCCCTTTTCTACGACTTAAGCACCCACCCTTACCCGGAGGGCTCGAGCTCGCCGTCACGCATGCTGCTGGAAGCCCGTAAGCTGGGCTATGCCGGCATCTGTGCCTCCTCTCACCAGGAATTTTTCCGGGGACAGGAGAAGCTGCCGGAAGGCGTAATCCGTGGCGCCGAGATCATCGCCGCAAACGCGAACGAGCTTCGCCGCGGTATCGACCGTTTCCGGGGCCGTGTGGTCGTGCTCGCGGTGCACGGAGGCGACGAGGCGATCAACCGCGCCGCCTGCGAGGACGGGCGGATAGACGTGCTGTCCCACCCGCAGGAAGGGAGCAAGTCCGGGGGCATCAACCATATCATCGCCAGGCTGGCCGCCGACCACCGGGTCGCCATCGAGTTCAGCCTGTTCCCGGTCATCCATAACCGCGGCGGCTCGCGGGTGCGGGCGCTCTCCGCCTATCGTACGACGTTCGCGCTGGTACGGAAGTACGGCACGCCTTATGTCATCACGTCCGGCGCCATGTCTTCCTACGACCTGAGGGACGTGAGAAGCGCCGTCGCGATCGCACAGCTCTTCGGCATGAACGAGTCCGACGCGCTACGGGGACTATCCGACTATCCCGCAGACATCCTCCGGCGCAGCTCACCTGGCTACGTCGCAGAGGGCGTGGAAGTGCTGGAAGATACGAGATCAGGTTGACGTACATTGATATATCTACGGGGTTGATGCTGTTCGTATGAAAATACTCCCGTCTTCGCTGCGGGAAAAAAAGCGCTACCTCGCCTTCTCGGTCACGACCGAGACCGGTGAGGTGATCGACCGCAGGCTCCTCCTCGACGAGGTCTATTACGCCACACAGTCGCTGCTGGGAGACGCCGGGAGCAGCGAGATCGGCTACCGGCTCATGGATTTCGACGGCCGTCGGGGCGTCCTCAGGGTCAGCCTGGGCACCGTCGAGCGGGCGCGGGCCGCGCTGGCGACCGTGTACACGGTAAAAGGCCAGCGTGCCGTGATCACAGTAACCGGTGTATCGGGGACTATAAGAGCGGCAACAGAAAAATATATTGCGTCGGAGGATATACCTTCCACTAATATCCTTTCTATGCAAATTAGCAGCGGAATCGCATCCGGAATCGCAGTGAGGGAGAAGGGAGATGAAATCGACATTGTTCCGGATGACAGGGAGGCGCTCAAACGCGGCAACACGCGTTTTCTCGGGCTGACCTCTTCTGACACACAGTAATTAATCGACAACAGGAGTGAAAAGCAAGATGCAGCAGATGACACCACAGATGATGGGCTACGACCGGGCGATCACCGTATTCAGCCCCGACGGCCGGCTTTTCCAGGTTCACTACGCGCAGGAGGCGGTACGCCGTGGCGCGACGGTCATGGGACTTAAGTCGAAAGACGGCATTGTCCTGATCGTCGACAAGCGGATATCGACCAAACTGCTGGAGGCCGAGTCCATCGAGAAGATCTTCAAGATTGACGATCACATCGGCGCCGTGGCGTCCGGCCTGGTGGCCGACGGCCGTGCGCTCGTCGACAGGTCCCGCGTGGAGGCGCAGATCAACCATGTAACGTATGGCGAGCCAATCGCCATCGAGGTCCTGGCGAAGAAAATTTCCGATCACATCCAGCAGCTTACCCAGTACGGCGGCATGCGGCCCTATGGCAGCGCGCTGCTCATCGCAGGCGTCGACGAAACGGGCCAGCGTCTCTTCGAGACTGACCCGTCCGGGGCGCTGTACGAGTACAAGGCCGTGTCAATAGGCGCAAACCGCAACACGGTCATGGAGATGCTGGAGAACCAGTACCGGCCTGACATGAGCCTCGAGGAGGCCACTGTCCTGGGCATCCGTGCGCTGTACAAGTCCATGGAGGCCAAGGGTGAGGCGCCGACTATCGAGATATGCTTCATCGACGCGGCGACCCGCAAGTTCAAGAAGCTGAGCGAGGCCGAGGTCAAAGAGTTTATAGCGAAGGCCGACATTAAGAAGCCGGAAGCAGAAGCGGCGAAGAGGCCCGAGCGAGAAGAGTGATCGATATGGTAACGCTCGATACTGCCGTCGTGGCCAGGCTGAAGACCCACGGGGAGCACTTCGAAGTCTTAGTGGACCCCGACGGAGCCTACGACATGAAGCACGGCGCGGGCGTGAAGATCGAGGATATCCTTGCGGTCGAGGACGTGTTCGAGAACGCGTCGCGCGGCGACCGGGTGCCCGAAGAGGACCTGATAAAGGCTTTCGGCACTACGAACGTCATCGACATCGCCCGCAAGATCATAATGGAAGGCGAGATCAATCTCACCGCCGAGCAGCGCCACCGCCTACTGGAGGAAAAGCGCCGCCAGGTGGTCAGCTTCATCTCGCGGAACGCGATCAACCCACAGACCATGACGCCCCACCCCCCTGCGCGCATAGAGCGCGCCATGGAGGAGGGCGGCGTCCACATCGACCTGACCAAGACGGTCGAGGAGAATGTCAACATAGCGATGAAGGCGATCAGGCCTATCATCCCCATCCGGTTCGAGGAGGTCAAGATCGCGGTCAAGGTGCCGTCGAACTATGCGCCGAAGGCATTCGGCGAGATAGCGGCGTTCGGCAAACTGGTCCGGGACGAGTGGCAGAACAACGGGTCCTGGATCGGCGTCATACAGATACCGGCGGGCATGCAGCCCGAGTTCTACGACCTCGTCAATAAAGTAACCAAGGGTGAGGCCGAGACCAAGCTGCTCCGCTAGGGTGGTAACGATGGTAGAGAGAGAAGTGGTAGTACCCGGCGATTTACTGGGCGAAGACCCGAAGCTTGCCAGCCATGGCACGTACGTGCAGGACGGCAAGGTCTATTCGGCTAATTACGGTCTGGTCGACCGTCGGAGTAACATCAAAGTCATCCCGTTATCGGGCAGATACATACCCGTAAGAGGCGATCTCGTCATAGGCAAGGTCAACGATGTGACCCGCTCCAACTGGATCGTCGACATTAACTCGCCCTACGAGGGCCTGCTGCACGTCTCCGAATTCCCGGAGCGCGTAGACCAGGACAACATGGGCAAATACCTCCATGTGGGCGAGCTGATCATTGCCAAGGTCGCGGACGTGGACCCGTCGATGAAAGTGGAACTGACGCTGCGCGAGGAGCACCTCCGCATACTGCGGCAAGGCCGGGTAATAGACATCTCGCACGTGAAGATACCGCGGGTCATCGGGCGCAACGGCTCGATGATCTCGATGCTAAAGAAGGAGCTGGACTGCAGCATATTCGTGGGGCAGAACGGCCGCATATGGCTCAGGGGAGACGAGAAGATGGTGGATCTGGCCATACGGACGATCTTCAAGATTGAGCGCGAGGCGCACACGTCGGGACTGACCGATAAGATCAAGGAGTACCTTAAAAACGAGCTGGAAATGGTGAGGAATCAGAAATGAGTAAGCCAGAAAAATTAATCGTTGATGGAAAGAGGCTGGACGGAAGAGGGCCCTTTGACATGCGTTCCATCAAGTTCACGGCCGGCGTTCTCAAGAGAGCCGACGGCTCATGCTACCTCGAGTTCGGGGGCAACAAAGTCATGGCCGCTGTCTACGGCCCGCGTGAAGTTCACCCAAGACACATGCAGAATGCGTCGAGAGCAATCGTGCGCTACAGGTATAACATGGCCTCGTTCTCGGTCGAGGAGCGGAAGCGCCCCGGACCGGACAGGCGCAGCATCGAGATATCCAAGGTCAGCCGCGAAGCGCTGGAAGGCGTGGTCATGGAAGAGCTGTACCCGCGGTCGGCCATAGACGTTTTCGTCGAGATCCTTCAGGCGGACGCAGGCAGCCGTGTGGCCGGCATCAATGCGGCCTCGGTCGCGCTGGCGGACGCCGGCATCCCCATGAAGTGCCTGGTCTCGGCCGTCGCCGTCGGCAAGATCGACGGCGAGGTAGTGCTCGACCTGAACAAGGACGAGGACAACTACGGACAGGCAGACCTGCCCATCGCGATGAACCAGTTCGGCGAGATCACCCTCTGCCAGATGGACGGCCACCTCACGGAAGAGGAGTTCGGCCGTGCGATGGACATGGCGGTCGAAGGCTGCAAGAAGATACACGAGCTGCAGAAGCAGGCGCTCATCGATAAGTACGGCCAGGACATCACGCCCGAGGCCGTCCCGGAGAAAGCGGAAGGAGGCGAAGCCAATGAGTGAAGACGTCATAGCAGAGATCAAGAGAGACTACATATTCAGCCTCGCCGCCCAGGGCGACAGGGCCGACGGCCGCAAGTTCGACGAGTACCGACCGATCTCGGTCGAGGTCGGCGTCATAGACAAGGCCGAGGGCTCAGCCCGTGTCAAGATTGGCAACACCCAGGTCATCGTCGGCGTGAAGATGCAGCCCGGCGAGCCGTTCCCGGACACGCCGGACACCGGCGTCATCATCACCAACCTGGAGCTGGTCCCGCTTGCGTCGCCCACGTTCGAGAGCGGTCCCCCGAGGGAGGACGCCATCGAGCTCGCGCGCGTGACGGACAGAGGAGTCCGCGAATCAGGCGCAATTGATTTATCTAAGTTGTGTATTGAAAGTGGACAGAAAGTCTGGATGGTCTTCATCGATGTCCATGTACTGGACCACGATGGCAACCTGATGGACGCAGCCTCGCTCGGCGCGATCGCCGCGCTCATGAACACAAAGGTGCCGAACGCCAAGTTTGGCATGGGCGAGGATGCCCCGCTGCCCCTGAACGACGTTCCGGTGGCGGTCACCGCTATCAATATCGGCAACGCGGTCCTGCTCGATCCTAGCCTGGACGAAGGCAGCGTGGCGCCGTGCAAGCTGACCGTCATCACCAACAAGGAAGGCGCGCTGTCAGGCATGCAGAAGAGTGGCGTCGGCACGCTGACGCCCGATCAGATTAAATATATCGTTCACCTGGCCAAGGAAAAGGCGATGGTGCTTAGAGAAAAATTGGAGGGATTACAGTAATGGCTGTCGGAAGCGCAAAAGGAAGGAAGACCCGCAGTGCGGGCCGGTTCGGCTGCAGGTACGGCCGCAAGGCTCGTATGCTGGTCGCCGACATCGAAGAGAACATGAAGCAGGCGCACAAGTGCCCCAAGTGCGGGCGCATGTCCGTCTGGAGAGAGGGAACCGGTATCTGGTCATGTACCAAGTGCAAGTACACATACACCGGCGGCACCTATTTACCCCAGACACCGAGTGGCAAGACGATGGCACGTACCATCCGTAAGGCCATCGAGGGGAGCGAGTAAATGGTCTACAAGTGTGCTCACTGCAAGCAGATCGTGGAGATAGACAAGGACCTCCAGGGTATTCGCTGCCCGTTCTGCGGGCACCGGATCCTCGTGAAGGAACGGCCCACGAACATCAAGCGCGTGCCGGCACAGTAGACGCATCCGCAGATGCGTCAGCATACTCATATGCATACGCTGTCCGTCGAGCTCGACCTGGGGCCGCATGCGCGGCCGGTCTACGAGACGCTGGTGCCAGAGCTGCAGGAGATCCCGTCGGAGCGCTCGAAAATAACGATCGAGCAGTCCGGGGGAACGCTGCGCATGTTCATCGCGGCCGAGGACATCGTGTCCATGCGGGCTGCGATCAACACGTGGCTCCGCCTGATCAGGATCTCCGAGGACATGCTTAACACAAAGGTGATATCATGAACGAATTACCACCGCAGATACAGAATCAGCTGCAGCAGCTGCAGCAGGTGCAGCAGCAGGCGCAGGCGCTACTCCAGCAGAAGGGGCAGGTCGAAATGCTGCTCCATGAGACGGAGCGCGCGCTCGAGGAACTCAAGAAGAGTCCCGAGGACGCCGAGGTATACCGCGCCGCAGGCGAGCTGCTGATCAAGGCCAAGCGCGAAGACGTGCTGAAAGACCTCGACGAGAAGAAGGACAACTTCGACGTCCGGCTGAAGTCGCTCTCCCGCCAGGAAGAGCGGGTGCAGCAGCGGTTCACCCAGCTCCAGGACCAGCTCAAGCAGGCACTGGGCAAGATGCAGGGCCAGGGCGCCGGCAGCGGTCCCCGTGCCGAGTAATTTCAATGAAAGACGAAGAAGTCATCACGGCGGTATACGATGCCGCCGTCGACTACATTTATTCTGTCGTGCCTGCCAAACGGATTGACGATCTGGATATTTCCGTCGGGCTCGAAAACAAGGAAATTTCTATAGACATCCGTCTCATCACCGATCGTGGCGAAGAGATCGATCAGCGGACCGTCGACGAGGCCGTCAAGGTCGCCTCGGAGAAGGCCGATGCGCTGATGAAAAAGTAATTTTTAATATACCACTGGTCGGCTGGTATACTTGCCGTTCCGGGCTGTTAGTCTGTCGCTAACGCAGCGGCGACTCACACGCGCATGCGTGTATGTCACAGCTGTTATTATGATGGTTTAAAGCGCCTCGTCTTTAAGCTGCATTGCCGGCGTAAAAAAGGCTGACGTGGCATAGTACAGCAGCAGGTTGGACGCTATCATCCCCGCCAGGAAGATGGCAATGAAGATGCTCACCTGAATCGACGCTGCCTGTACCGGGTCGGAGCCACTAAGAAGCATGCCGGTCATCACGCCGGGAATCCACACCAGGCCCAGGTTTTTCATGTTATCGATGGACGGTATGAGCGCTGACAGTATTCCCTGTTTCATGCAGTGCTCCGATGCCATGCGGGGCGTCGTGCCCAGCGCAAGATAGGATTCAACTTCCGCCCGCCGGTTCCGCAGCTCTCCGCGGTATCGGTCGATGGCCAGCGAACTGACGTTCATGGCGTTACCGATCAGGATGCTGCCCGTCGGGATTAAGTACCTGGGCTCCAGCGGGAAGATGCCCAGGATAAAAAACGGCAAGAGCAGGGCCAGCGACGTTACGGCGATGGAGGCCGCGGACGCCTGGAACATTCTGTCCAGCCTGCCCGAGCGGGTAAACGTCGTGTGGCCTGCGACAGCCGCCATGACCAGTATGACGAGGACGCTCCAGTATAACGGCAGATTGAACATCAGGATGATCACGGACGACAGGATCAGGATTTGTATCACGCCTCTGGCGCCGGATACCGATACCTCCTTCCATATGCCGTACCTTGCGGCGAGGATGGCGGCCAGCGCGAGCAGGGCGACCGTCAGGACGAGCGCCAGCAAGATGACGTCAGCCATGCTCCTCCCTCAGCTTCCCGTCCTCCAGGACGTAATTGTGCCGGGAGATGCGCCGGGCCTGCGCTGTCTCATGCGTCACCCACAGCATCGTGAGGCCGTGCTCCGACTGCAGCCGCAGGAGCAGGCTTTCTACCTTCTCCGCGGCGGCCCTGTCCAATGACGACGTCGGCTCGTCCAGCAGCAGTGCCTCGGGCTTGTTCGCCAGCGCCCTCGCGATACATACTCGTTGTTTCTCGCCGACGGAAAGGTTGGCTGCGTCCGCATCCATCAGCTCATCGGGAATGGCGGCTTCGGACGGCCAGCGCATTGACATCTGCATCCGTGCCCCAGAGCTCTTTCCCGAAGGCGATATTGTCTCTCACGCTGCCCTTGAAGACGACGGGTATCTGGAAGACCATGCCCACCCGTCTCCGAAGCTCCCTCGGGTCGATTGTCCTGATGTCCAGGGAGTCAACCAGTATGGTGCCCGAGTCTGCCTCGGAAAGACGGTTGATCAGCCGCAGCAGCGTCGACTTGCCCGCCCCTGACGGCCCCATGATCGTGATCAGCTCGCCCCGGTACACTGTAAGGTCTACGCCTCTCAAAACCTTCAGACCGTGTCGCTCTCCCTGCCCGGCTTACGTGTCACTGTCCTGTACACGTCTCTGAGCTCGATGTGGGGTCCCGCCGATGCCATACTCTGTCTAAATAAGGTTACACTCGCAGGCTTATTATCTTAACAGACGGATAGAATAGGTCCACATGGCCTGTCAGACCCCGGACTGGTAAAATGTATAAAACAGGATATAGTGCGGCGATTTAAGGCCCGCCGCGAGCCCGTATTCTTTGTCTGTTCCGAATTCAACCGGTTGTTTCGTGTTCAACAGCTTGACTGATTCACAGTGGTCTGCTTTCCCGAACACCTCAACATTTCACTGCTATTTAGCGTTCTTCTGCTATACCGCATTCGATAGCTATTCACAGTATGTTAGCAATTAACATATAGGGGCTTAAGCCATATAAACCTGTTGTTTCAGGAAAATAAAGGCATGACCGACACGCTTTTATCATGCCAGCGATAAACATAAATGAATTTGAAAAACTGGTTTTTGCGGCCTAAGGATTTAACATGTGTTAACAATGAGAACCGGTACCTATGCGGATGCCGGGCACGCGTGCGCGCGAGAGCAGCCGGGAAATGGGTTGAAAGGCCGCAGAGTTCGCAGAGAGAAACGCAGTTCCCTTTTAAACACAGCTAACCATAAAACCTCTAAGAAGCTGCGTTCCCTGCGCCCCTCTGCGTCCTCTGCGGCATTATAACTGTTCCAGACGTTCTGTCACACATAGCCAGTACATGGCTATATAATTTCTTAGTAATACATATCCCGTGTCACGAACAGCCCCATCTGTTCCCTTTTCTCGATGGTCTCCTTCGCCATTGCCTTCTTAGCGGTCGCCAGCTTCTCCAGCGTCTTCAGGCCGGGCTGCACGGTCTCGATGTCTCTGGTCTCGATGCGTCCCTCGGCAATAGCACGATTGAAGAGATCTTCTCCTCTGCGGGTCCGCAGGAAGACCGTGTTCCACCCGGGCTCCGAGCCGATCGAGCCTACGGATATGTCGGCGTACTCAGCGACAAGGTCCGGGCATACGTGATCGCCGTCCTGGGCGAAGTGCGAGGCCTTTTTCACCGAAACCTGCCGGGTCTCTTCCTCGCTGACGACGTTGAACTTGCCCTTCGCCAGGTACATCTTTTTCATGCTCTCGATGGGCGTGCCTGTATAGCCTTCCACGATGTTCCGCAGGCTCTCCTGCGGGAAGTTCTCGCTGCAGAAGATGCCGATGACGTATTTCACTTTCTCTCCTACGCCGCGTCCGCCGAATGGGTATAGCTGCATCTTCCGCACGGCTACCACCTGGCACGGCAAGCCCACGTAAGCGACTTTATCCAGCGCCAACTCGCGGGTCGCCTCCTTTAGCTGGAAGACGCTGGGCGACAGCGCATATATGCTGCCGGCCGACTCGCGGATGTCCTGCGTAGTAGTGGCGACAAGCTGCCCGGGCGTCCACTGTTCATCCTCCTTCCGGGTGAGCACAGCGCCATCGATGTCTCCTGTCTCCAGCGCGAAGCACAATAGTGCGGTCACTGTGCCGCCGTCCTGTGCGACGCTCCTGATGTCCTCATCCGCCGCCCTGGCGGAGACGACAGTCCTGTACTTCCCGAAGCCCTGGTATCCGTCAGTCATAGCTCCTCCATCATCCGGTCCATGAGAGGCACCGGCTGGAAGCTGCGCGGGCACTGTGCGTAGCAGGCCCCGCATTTGACACATCGCTCCCAGTTAATGCTCGGCCGTCCCAGCACCATGGTGATCGCCCGGGTGGGGCAGGCAAAGGCGCAGGCGCCGCAGCCGATGCAGAGCGCGTTCTCGATGATGTCTTTCATCAGGTCGCACCCGCATGCAAACCCGCCGATGCTGTAGGTCGAGAGGTATTTCAGGTAGTCCGTGTCGCCCTTCACGAACGCCTTGATAACGTTGTAGGCCATCTCCGGCCCAGGCGGGGAACCGGGAACGGAAGCGTCCACCTTGACTAGCCTTTTAATCGGCGGGAACGACTCGTGCTGCGGCTGCGGCGCCTGGCCGCCCCGGGAAAAATTAGTGATGCACGCCGTCGTCGAGCAGCCGCCCCAGGCGACCAGGTAGCCCGAATTCTCCCTCGCCTTGAGCAGGAGCTCGATGCTTTCCCTGTCCTGCAGGCATGGGGGGCCGTCTACGAAGACGATGTCTGCCTTCGGGAACTCGGTGTTGTCGTTGATGAGTGTCATGTAGGCGATGTCCACCATGCCCATCATCTCCAGCACTCGCTCGAAGTTGTCCAGGAACGATATTTCGCAGCCCGAGCAGGCGGCGAAGTGTACGTAAGCGAACGACGGCTTATCCTTCGGCTTATCCGTCGGCTTATCCATAATACCCTCCCGCTGGCTCGATATTGCGTTGTTCGATGACTTCTCCCTCATGCATCACTATGACGTGTGTAGCACAGGAGATGCATGGGTCGTAGGCCCGCATCACCCACTGGGCCCATTTATGGTGGAAGCCCTCGGTCGCTTTTCCGATCACGGGTATATTCCACATGGTCGCCGGCATTGCCTTGTACCATGTGATGCGGCCGTCATCCACCCGGGTCATATGGACATTCGTGCCGCGCGGCGCCTCGTTCACGCCTATGCCAAGCTTGCCTGATCCCCTCGTCACCGGCGTGTTGATCGTCCGGGCTTTCGTGTCCAGCTCTTTCAATATCTGCTCCCCGCGGTCCCGACGGAGGGATATTTCGACGAGCCTGGCCCGGTCCAGTGCCATCGTGCCCATGTCCTTGAGCTTCCTGTATTTGCGTAGCCGGGCAACGGGCCCGACCTCTACCGGGCTCCCGTTGAGCATGGGGATGACCGTGCAGGCCTCTACGCCAATCCCCTCCCCATAGTAGTTGAGCGGCAACACTTCCGAGAAGCCTGGCAGGTAGTCGTCCGTGAACACGCTGGAGCGTCCGTAGATCAGATCTGTCGCCATCATGGGCAGGTCATGCGATCCGAGGCCGGGAGGGACATCAGACTGGTCGAACGCGTACTCCATGAACGTGCGCTGCTCTTCCCATATCCGGCCGAACTCGGCCAGCTCCTCCAGCAGCTTCCGGCGTGCCGCCTCGCTGATGTTCCGTGCCATGCCGCCGATCCTGATGTACGGCGAATGGATGGCCTCACCCCCGACCACGTCACAGATATGCTGCCCGATCCTCCGCAGCTTCTGGATGCGGGCGATCGCACCGGTCTGCTCAGCCGGGTCCTTGACGAAGTCCGGCAGGATCAGCACCTGCTGGAGCGGGTGATCATGCAGGTGATTGCCGATGTTGCACAACTCACGCAGCCGCAGGCCTGTCAGTGGCGGGGATACGCCCAGCGAGTGCTCAATGGCCTCGGACGAAGCGGTCGCGTGGGTAGGCGGGCACAGGCCGCAGAAACGGCTGGTCGCTACCGGCGCAAATTCCATAGCCCTTCCCACCAGGAACTTTTCGAAGCCTCTCACCAGCACGAGACTCATGAAAAATCCTTTAGTCACTATGCCCCCGTCGTCCACCTCTAATACGAATTTCCCGTGGCCCTCGTTACGCGTAGTTGGCGCTATCGTTATAGTGCCCAAAATGATCACCCATATAACATCAGGAAATGAATTTATAATAATTATCAAATTATAACGGGCATTTTTGGGCTACAAAGGCACTAAGGGATAAAAGACACAAAGATTAAAATGGCGTCACAATAGCCCTTTTGTCTTTGTGTCTTTGTCCCCTTCGTGTCTTCGTGGCCTTCAGGTCACTTTCACTGACTTGCTGAAGCTGCCGATGTTCGTGCTGCCTGTCTTCACGTTCACGTCCAGGTTGTATGTCCCTGCGGTCGAAACGCCCTTGTACTCCGACGGGATGTCCACCGTGAACTCGACACGCTTTGTCTCGCCCGGCTGGATGTTCAGGTTGTTGAACGTGTAGTCTTTGCTTCCTACGCCGGTCGAGCCGATGACCGGGAGCTGCGCTTTGGCCGATACGCTGGCCGTGATGTCGTTGATGGGCGTGCTGCCGGTGTTCTGAATAGTCATGAAGCCGGTCGCACGTTCGCCGCGCTTGAACGTGTCACTGTCCGTGCCATAGTTGACGATCTTCGCTGACGTCGCGCCTCCGCCTGCAGCGGCAGGCATCGCCGTGACTGTGACCGATGGTACCGGCACCGCAGTGGCACCTGGCGTCGGCGTCGATACATTCCGTGTCTCCACGGACATTCCCGGTGCTGCCGTCGGGGATGCGCCCGGCAAGTACGCGGTCGGACCGACCGTGACCGAAGGGACTGGCTGCGCCAGTGCTGCAGATGCCCACAGGCAGGCCGCAACTCCGATGACAGCCAGGACCGCGATCACTATAAGGCTAAGGTTCCTGAGTTTCACATCTCTCACCGTATCAAGGTTTTATCCTGCAGTGATTATTTTAATCCGCGTTTACAGCACATCAGGCTTAATGCGGCAATATACGGGGCTAAAATAGAAAAGGGGTGTCTATACTACTTTGATATCTTTAGAAAAGTTACCGGCGGCTTTCCCTGCGAGAAATGCGGTTACCTCGAACTTGTAGTTTCCGGCTGTAGAAATCCCGCTGTACTCGGCCGGTATCTTCTGGGTGAACTGCACTTTTTCGCTCTTGCCGGGCTTTATGTCGAGGCCTGTCATGTTATAATTGTAAGCAATCTGGTAATCGCCAATAATGGGGACTGAACGGTGGATGACGAGGGTGAAGTCTATCCCGTCGATAGGCACGTCCCCGGTATTCCTGACATAGACCCATCCGGTCGCATTATCGCCCCGGGCATATGTGTCCTTATCCGTAGCCCAGTCCGACAGCTCTGCTTTAAATAGCGGGGTCGGGGTTGGCGAAGGCGTTACCACGGGTGTGGCAGTCACGGTGGGCACGCCTGTCGGTGTCACTCCCGTATTGCCGCAGACACACCCTGCGACAGACATCGCTATTACAATTAGCACGCAGGTCGATGGTATCAACACTTTTCTTACATTCACGACTGGTCTCTCCTTGTAATCCGGACGCCTTTGCCTATGCCGGCTATAAACGACTCCGAGTCCACGCCGGCGGCACTGAAGCTCTTCCGCATGGCTGCGGCGATGTCGAAAGACATCTTTTCGGGGCACAGGGCGATCATTGTCGGCCCGGAGCCGCTGATCGCCACGCCGTAGGCGCCAGCATTTATCGCCGCGTCCCGGACCGCATCGTAGCCCTTGATGAGGGGCGAACGGTAGCGCTCGTTGAACGTATCCGTGAGCGAGCGCCCGATGATCACGGGGTCTCTCTTGATCACGCCGGCCATGAGCATCGACGCCTTGCCGACGTTCTGCACCATCTCGCGGACCGGCACCTGCTGCGGGAGAATAGCGCGAGCCTCACGGGTGCTGACCACGATCTCCGGCAGGATGGCGACCACGCTCACAGGTGGCATCTCCACATGCTCTACGTGCTTATCGCAGACAATGGCCAGGTCGCCCATGATGCAGGGCGCCACATTGTCGGCGTGCATGATGCCGGCGGCCGCCACTTCTCCCTTCGCGGCGATCCAGACCAGCTCCTCTTTCGAGTATCCGAGCGAGAACAGCTCGTTAATGGCCACGGCTGTGCCGGCCGCTGGCGCTGCACTGCTTCCCAGGCCGCTGCCGGGGCGGATGCCGCTGCGGATGGTGATCCTGACCTTGCGGTCCATCGCCAGCGCGACCAGCCCTGCCGTATTTTTCTCCGGCTCTACAGGGATTTCGCCTGAGCCGCGCCCGCGGACGAGAATCGATATCTCGTCGGCTTTTTCAACCTCGATGATGTCCGAGGGACTGTCGAGCGCCAGGCCGAGTACGTCGAACCCCGCGCCGAGATTGGCAGAGGTCGCCGATGCCTTTACCGTGATGGACTCCATTTCGATGCACCTGTATGGTTCAGCCTTTGATGAACGTGGTCATCAGATCGTGTCCGTGCGGGACAAATTTTCCGTCCGCCATGGACGCCTCATCGTACTTCTTATTATTTTTATTATTATATCTTGAATCATATATAACATACGGTACCGGGTCATAGGCATGAGTTTTAGTCGAGAGCGGCGTCGGATGATCGGGCAGGACCATCAGCCGGAAGTCCCCGAGATGCGTCAGCCCGTCGAACAAGGGCTTTATGAGCTTCGAGTCAAGGTCCTCGATGGCCTGCATTTTCTCCTCCAGCTTGCCCCCGTGGCCTGCTTCGTCCGGCGCTTCCACGTGGATGAATATGAAGTCGCTGCGCTCCAGCGCTTTAAGTGCATAGCGGGCCTTCGCGCCATAGTCCGTGTCCAGGTAGCCGGTGGCGCCGGGCACGTCTATCACCTCCAGGCCTGCAAAGACACCGAGCCCTTTGATCAGGTCCACGGCTGATATGACGGCGCCACTGATCCCGTACTTTTCACGGAACGTGGGCATGGACGGCGTGCGCCCCTGGCCCCAGGGCCAGATAGAGTTGGCCGGCCGTTTGCCTGCGGCCACACGTTTCCTGTTGACCGGGTGCTCCGGCAGCAGCTCCTGTGATGCCTTAATCAGGCGGATGATCATGTCGCTTGCTTCGCCTTTCGGCAGGTGGTCCTTCACCGGCTGCCCGACGACGTCGTGGGGCGGGGTGCAGACGATGCCTTCCGGGCAGCGGTTGATCACCAGCAGGTGACGGTAGCTGATGCCAGGATAAAACCTCATACCTTCTCTGCCAAGGCGGGTGTCAAGGAACCTGATAAGCTCTCCTGCCTCTTCGGAAGTAATATGGCCTGCGCTATAGTCCACGATCGTGTCGTCTACAGTGATCAGGTTGCAGCGGAATGCTACGTCGTCAGGCTTGAGCTCCACGCCCATGCTGGCGGCTTCCAGCGGTCCCCTGCCAGTATAGTACAGTTCCGGGTCGTAACCCATGACCGACAGGTTCGCCACGTCGCTTCCAGCGGGAAGGTGCCGTACCGTCGTCTGCGCCAGCCCGTAGCGCGCGGCCCTGTCCGCAAGTAAATCCATGCAGGGCTTATTCGCAGCAGCCAGCGGCGTCCGGCCGGAAAGCACATCGATGGGATAGTCGGCCATCCCGTCGCCAAGAACCACAACATACTTCATGATATTCAGGTCCGTTTACACACTAAACAGGCTGTATAGAAATATATTTAGTGGTAGGCGGTGCCCCGATAATGGCGGGCAGGCGTCCAGGCCTGATACAATCCCTGCCAGTGTGGTAGAAACAGAACTGGCTGACCGGTTATTACCCTTATTTATAGATCGATAGACATGTTATTGTTCCGGGTGCGGCAAATATATTTTCCGGGACAGTATACATAATATATAGTATAGTAAACGATGGCAGGACATAAACTAGTCAATTGTCGTACTCTGCGACGTCATAGCCTTATGGTCTGCCGATCGGGGCATGCAGTGGCCATCGAGTGTTTGCCCGCCATGTCATTATCGGCAAACTGCATGGCCGGGATATACATATCTATGCTTTGCATACGTATTTTTAGCATATGTAAGACCAAAAAACTTTTATTAAGGTAATGACTAATGTAAGTCCAATAATCCATGATCTATGGATTAATCATATAGCGATGTCAAGTTCGGCATATGTCGAAGATACGGCATATGGATGATAAAACAAGAGCGTTTTATCAAGGCGTGATATCTGCAGCGAAATGATACACAACCATGGGAGGTTGAATAAATGAAGAACACTACTAAGGCAGTGCTTCTGGCAATGGTAATAATATCGATTATAGCTATTGCTTCAGCTTCTGCTATCAAACCAACGTTATGGGGAAAGGCCCCGGCGATGGACACAGATACCAGTTTCTACGGTGGAGTATCCGGCAGGGTAACTACACCTAACAATACTGGACTTTCCAACGCATTCGTAGCGATTGTCAATGCCACCAACACCAGCCAGGCGTTCTACATCGGCCAGGCCGACTCGCAGGGCTACTTCACGTTTGCAGGCATTAACAACACCTGGAACGGAGCTAGCTACCAGCAGTACTACAAGATGTACGCTAACCACAGCCTGTTCGGCGAGGGTTTATCGAACGCATTCATCGTCGAGTTTAACTCCACTGCAGCTGCAAACGTCATCATCAACCCGCTGCCTGCTCACATCAAGATCTACAGTGAGAGGAACAACATCGTCGCTGATGGCTCCGACAGTGTCAAGGTATGGGCTTACGTAACTGACGCCCTGAACAACCCTGTTGCAGACAACACCATGATCGACTTAATCATTAACAACGGGCAGATCTACGACGCAAGCTACAACGGCAGCTGGTCGGAACAGTCTGGACAGGTCCGCTCTGTAGGCACTATCGGCGGCTACGCTAACGCGACCTTCGGCTTTGTGCCAGAGATCAACGACGGCGGCATGAACAACGCTGGCAACAACTCGACCTTAATGGCTGCATACCAGGGCGACAGGAACATCAACGACACCACGAAGATCTTCTTCCAGCCGACCGTCGTATCATGGTTCGGCAGTGTCATGGACTCCTATGGCAAGCCTTACGGTGGCGTCAAGGTTACTCTGCACATCATGGGTACGTTAAATGGCGTCCCGGGCAGTGAAATCTACACCATCAACACCACCGCGCTTCCGGACCAGCCATACCCAGGTTCCTATGTGTTCGACAACATCATTATGTTCAACAACGCCACCTGGAAGACTGAGTTCGCATACGCGACTGCACAGGCAACCATTCAGGATGGAGTGATCATCACCGGTGCCTCCAACAACTACTCGCTGAACAAGTCGAGGACCTCCGCTGGCTTCATTGTGCTGCATGTCCCGCTGCCGGATGACATCAAGGTAACTGCTAACCCGGACACAATCCTGGTCGGCGGCGACACCTCGATCATCACCGCACAGCTGTACCTGAACGGCGCTCCGTACAAGAGATCTGGTGTAATGATCACCTTCTACGGCAGCAATGACACCATCGGCTACCTGCCGGCAGTCAAGACCAACCTGTCTGACACCAACGGTGCCGCACAGATACTCCTGACCTCGAACATGACCAAGGGTGTCGTCCGTGTAACGGCATTCGCCCAGGTAACCGTCGTCAGCAACCTGACCGGCTACGCAGATGTTAACGTAGTTGGCTGGGGTACGATCTCAGGCATGGTCACCGACAAGAACAAGAACGGTGTCCCCAACGCGACCGTCAAACTGTGGAAGACCATAGCTAACGACAGCGGTGTCTTCAACACAGAACTCTACTCGTCGCCTGAGAACCCGCAGCAGACCGTAAGCAGGGCTGAAGTAGCGGCTATCGGTACCTACACATACTACAGGATACCCTCGGCTATCTACAACGTCACTGCCGAGAAGGCTGACGCCGCTGGCAACAACCACATATGGTTCGCCATCGTCAACCTGACCGTCGGTACCGCAACCAACAACGTAGCTATCCCGGACCTCGTGATCGCATCTCAGCAGCCGGCAACAATCACCCCGACTCCGACCGCGACCCCGACTGTGACCGTAACACCGGTCCCGGCAACCCCAACTCCAACCCCGGCTCCGGGATTTGAGATGGTATTCGCTCTTGCCGGATTACTCGGTGTAGCATACCTCATCGCGAGGAAGGAACACTAAATATAGAGAACGTTAAGGGGATTCAACAATCCCCTTAATCTTTTATTTTTAGTGATAAAAATGTTAAAAACAACAATCAAATCAGTCCTGATTTTAATCATTCTCATCTTCATCATAGCGCAGCTTCCCGTTTCAATGGCCGAGCAATATGGTACCATACAGGGTCATGCCATTGACAAGAACGGAAACGGGATACCGGGTGTCAGATTATCGCTCCAGAACGGTGATTACAAGACCATCGCCACTGCCACGACCGATTCGGATGGCTCTTACATCTTTAGCCAGGTACCGGTGCCTCTGGGAAATGATGTCTACCGGATCAAAGCCTCTCTGGATGCTGGCGGCAGAAACTGGCCCGGACTCACCGCGTTCTTCAACGTAATGGCTATGCATATCACCAGCCAGGACATTCGCTTTGACGACTACCCATCTTCAGGCATCGGCTGCCTGTACGGCGTCGTATCAAGCGATCAAAACATGCTCGCCTTCGAGCCAGCCACCGTATATGTAGACAATGGCATGTATTTCCTTTATCCGGGCGGCCGGTACGATACATGGTCTTTCGAAAAGCTTCCGCAGGGGAAATACGTGGTCTGGGCGGAGACCAATATCAACAACATCACCTATACGTCCCAACGATATGACGTCACCGTAGTTACGGACGAACGTAATTATTTGCCGATCTATTTGCCGGTTTATATCTCGGGCACCAATACCGTTGCCTATCACTCTCAGCCTGTGCAGGCGAAGAACATTGTCCGCGGGACCATTATACAGAATAACGGGATTCCTTATGCCGGCGCGAGAGTTGACCTTTACCGGGTTTCCGGCAGTACAGAGGAATATGTTTCTTCGACCACCGCCAGTGAAATCGGGCAATACGTTTTCGACACCGTAAGCGTCGACACGGTATCCGAAAAGTACCTGGTCCGGGCCTCCTACGAGGCTAACGGCGCTACTCAAACCCAGGACTCGGATGTGTTCACGGTCTATTATGCGAATACCCTCGGCGTGCCGCATGATATTAACGTGCCTGTCAGCGTGACTTTTGTAAACAGTGGCAGTGTGGCATTACAGTCTGTGCCATCCGGCGCCATGATAATGATCGACGGCTTTGATACGCACTATGTCACGCCATATAACCTGACAGGCCTGCGGGCCGGATCACACGCGATCTGCCTGTCGCTGGACGAGTACTATAACGACAACTTCACCGTGCAGCTACAGGCGGATGCGACAGTGACGCTGAACCGGACGCTCAAGCCGAGCACCGGCAGCACGTACCTTAACGTCATGCCAGGAGGCTCCTTCGTGTACATCGACGGCGAATACGTAGGCACCAGCCCGGTGAGCCTGGCGAAATATCCGGCAGGCCAGCACACGTATACTGTCGCCTGTGACGGCTTCCGTAACGAGAGCGGCACCATCGAGATAGTGCCTGGCGAAGCGATCACTAAAGAGATCGACATGGTAGCTACTCCCGGTCTCAGCCTGACATATATCGGCTACCTTATCAGCAGTTTCTTAAACCAGATATTCAGCATGTTCTGAGCCAGCCGCTAATTATTAAATGTTACCAACGCTATTATCTGTCAATGGAACTGATCGAGATCGACGGCTCTTATGGAGAGGGCGGCGGGCAGATTCTTCGCTCGGCCATCGCGGTCTCGGCGATCACCGGGCGAGGCGTCAGCATCCGGAACATACGCAAGAACCGGCCGCGCCCCGGGCTTGGCATCCAGCACATCAAGTCTATCGAGCTGGCAGGCCAGATGACCGGCGCCCGCATTGAAGGTCTTGCCCAGGGTTCCACGTCGATCACTTTCATCCCGGACGAAATCCGGGGAGGAAAATATTCGCTGGACCTGGGGACGGCCGGCAGCATCTCGCTGGTCCTGCAGAGTGTCACGCCCATCGCGGCTTTCGCGCCTTCGACTGTCACGTTCCAAATCACAGGGGGCACGGACGTACGGTGGTCGCCGACGGTCGACTACTTCCAGAACGTCACCCTTCCCGCACTCCGCTCCTTCGGCTTCAAGGGAGAGCTTCGCCTCGAAAACCGGGGCTTTTTTCCCATCGGAGGCGGCAGGGTAACTACAGTGATCGAGCCGTCCCGGCTGCATGGCATTTCTGCGGAATTCCCGACACCGCCATCGGTCAGGGGCATATCCGCCTCATCCCGCCTGCCGCCCCACGTGGCGCGGAGACAGGCGGAAGCCGCGAAAAAATATCTCGACAGCGTGGGCATCGAGGTCTCAGGCATCATGACGGACGTGCGGAGCGACCGGTCGACCGGCTCCAGTATCACACTGTTCAGCGGCTTTCTCGGGGGCAGCGCGCTGGGCGAGCGGGGGCTGCCTGCTGAAAAGGTCGGCGCCGAAGCGGCGACATCCATCGCCAACGAGATAGAGTTGGGCGCGGCAGTCGACCCGTTTCTGTGCGACCAGCTGATCACCTTCATGGCGCTGTCTGAAGGCCCTTCGGTCATAACGACGGGCAGCGTCACCTCTCATGCAGTGACGAACATGTGGATAATGGAAAAAATGACCGGCCGGCGTTTCACGGTAGAAAAAAACAGGGTCGTTTACATCAGATCTGTATGAACGACGGCGGCACCTGCAGCGCAAGGCAGACGGGCCCGGCGTCCAGTATACGGATGCCGTTTTCCTGTGCTCTCCTCGCGTTCACCGAGATGATCACCGGGTGCTCGGTACGGATGCATGCGACTTTTACGGCTTCCTCGATACTCTTGCTCAGGTGCACATAATGCTGGTTTACAGGCTTCAGGCCGATCTCGAGTATGCGGTCTGCTTCCTCTTCGCTGGTGCCATAGTAGAGCATGTCGTAGTCGGCGTCAGGGAAGTCCAGGGCTATCTCGACGGAGTGGCCGTACCTTGCCCTGACCAGTTCACCGTCGCGCTCGTAGCGGCCCTTATCGTCCGTGTCGAACATGGCCTCCACGTGATATGGCCGGGCCCACGGGTACTTGCGCTCGATGACCTTGATGAGGTCATCCAGCCTTACCCATCCCTGCTCGTCCATCTCAATGCCAAGGTCACCCGGGAAGTGCCGTAGTGCGCCGGAAATGATTTTGCCAAGTTTCTCCGCCTTATAACTCGACAGGACAAACTTGCCCGGATTACCGCAACTGCACTCGGCGCCCCTGAAAAATCCGTGGACGGGGCACTGCTTGATTTCGCTGGGCTGTTCGATCTTTTCCATGTTGACACCTGGCTGGCCTGCGATTCGTTGGCAGGTCATAGGCTAATGATTATGGAATCCATAGTGTTGATTTGAAATATACTTTATGTCTCCTGCCGTGCGCCCGCAGGACACAGGCCACTATCCGCAGCATGCCATAACATGGCAATGTATTGTCTTAAATACCTGGAGTATACGTATTATACCGGAATGAAGCCAGCGATCGGCTGGCTGCCGGAGGAAAATCCCGTGTTCCTGGACGATATTGGAAAAGCCTTAAAGTTCCTGGCCGAATGCTTCAAGATGATAGCGGAAGAGCCCAAACTGCTCCTTCCCTCGCTGTTGTCGGTAGTTTTCGGCTTCTTCATGAGCCTGATCGTGATCGTGCCCTTCATCTTCATGGGCCTGTTAGGCAAGATCGGGTTTTTCATATTCGGCGGATTCGCGCTGGTCGCGCTCTTCATCAGCTTCGCGTTCAGCTACTTCTTCATGGGTGCCTCGGCCCACGCCGTATACCAGCACGTGAAGTTCGGCAGGTCCTCCCTCGGAGAGGCGTTCAACCGGGCGCTGGGCAGCATCGTGACGCTGCTGCTTCTCTCCGCGACGGCAGCCGTCATCCAGATGGTCGTCAACATGCTGAAGAACTCAGGCAACCGGAGCCGTGGCGGCCTCATTGTCGGCCTCATTGCTTCGCTGGCCGGGGACGTCATCCGCGAAGGCTGGGACATCGCAGTACGGCTGCTTGTCCCGGTGGCCGTCATTGCCGGGCTCGGATACATGGACACGATGAAGAAGTCATTCGATATCGTACGGAACAACTTCGTGATCATCGGGGCTGGCGAGGTCGCCATCAGGATACTGACCGGCATTATCGGCTTCTTCGGCGTCCTGCTCTCGGTGCTGTTAGCCCTCGGCATCTTCTTCGTAGCCGAACAGGCCATAGGCTGGACCTGGGCGCTCGGGATGGCATTGCCCGTGGCCTTCGTGATGATATCCCTGGTGTCGACCCTCAACCTGTTCATCCGGACGTCGTACTACACGCTGGTCTACATCTGGGCCGAAGAGAGCACCATGCACGGCCAGCAGAGCCCCGTCGCTGCACCCGCACCCATACAACACGCATTTAACGTCTAGACCTGTACTACCTGCGGAAACCCAAGCGATTTCAGTAGCAATTAAAAAAGGGCACCTCCAGGCTGGTCGCGCGCACGCGCGTCGGACGACTGTCCGGTCAGCGGCGATGTGCCCTGTCATTTTATTTTCTTGCTATCAGGAGAACGATTTCGCGATCTGCTCAACCGCATCGACCAGCATGTCGACTTCTTCTCTGGTGCTGTAGCACGCGAAGGAAGCCCTGGCCGAGCCGGTGATGCAAAGCCTCGCTAATGCCGTCTGGGCACAGTGCTGGCCGCTGCGGACGCATATCTTTTTCGTCTCGTCAAGGATCATAGCCACGTCGTGTGGGTTGACGTTCTCGACGTTGAACGATACCAGCGAAGCCCGCTCCTTCGGCCCGTAGATCTCGACCTGTGGTATCTCGGCGAGACGGCGCGCGCACTCGTGTGTGAGGGCGTTCACGTGTGCCTCGATGTCCCGCACCCCGAGGGCTTTGACGTACTCCACGCCCCGTCCCAGCCCGATGACGCCCGGTATGTTGGGCGTCCCGTACTCGAACCGGGAGGGGATGTCATCGAAGGTGAACGAGCCTGTGGTGACCGTATGCACCGTGCCCCCGCCGACGAAGACCGGCTGAAGCTGCTCCGGCTCTTTCATATAGAGAATGCCCGTCCCCTGGGGCCCCAGCAGGCCTTTGTGGCCCGGCATGCAGGCGAAGTCACAGCCGATCGCCGCCAGGTCCAGCGGCATCTCGCCGGCTGACTGGGCCGCATCGATAAGGAATTTAACGTTATGCTTCTTAGCGATCTTCGCCACGGCCCGGATATCCTGTACGGACCCGAAAAAGTTGGAGATGTGGTTGATCGCGATTAGCTTCGTCCGGTCCGTCACCGCTTTCTCGATGGCGTCCGGCGGTACAATGCCCCGGTCGTCCGAGTCGACCACCGTGACATCGACGCCCTTTTCCCGAAGCCGTATCCATGGCAGCAGGTTACTGTGGTGCTCGACCACCGTAGTGATCACGTGGTCGCCCTTGCGCCATTCCGTCCCGCAGGCGACCATGTTGATGCTCTCCGTGGTATTCCGCGTAAAGACGACGCCCCGCGACGGCACGTTGAAGAACCCGGCGACTGCTTCCCTGGCGTCCTCGTACTTCTCCGTGGTCATCCTGGAGAGCCGGTGCGCGCCTCGCCCGTAGTTGCCGCAGTACTTCGTGAAATATTCGTTCACTGCGGCCACGACCGGCAGCGGCTTCTGCGTCGTGGCGGCACTGTCCAGGTAAGTAACCTCTTTGAGGACGGGGAAGTCCTCGCGAACCTTGTAGACATCGTACATCTTATATTGCCTCAAAACAGGACGCCCGGGCGCGTCAGCCCCCGGACACCACTCTCATTACCTCTATTGCGGCACTGCCGACTGCCACCTTCGCGTCGAAGGACACCGGCACGCCGTCCCGGAAAATGACCACTGTTTCCGGGTTGATCTTTAATGAGGCCAGCAGGTCATAATAGTTACCCTCTTCCGGGAGATCGACCTCTTTATCCTCCATCCGGCCGGAATACACCCTGACCCGCAGCCGCAGCTTATATCCCCTCTCTCTTTTTCAGCTTCGAGGACACGCCCGGCTCTCCGGGCGCCGTCTGCTTCTCGTAATCCTGGTTTAGCCTCTCTGGATGAGCGAGGTCTTCCGCGTTCTCGTCGAGGATCTTCATGTCTTTTTCATATTCCTTCTCCGAGCCCTTCCTCTCGATGTCGCGTTTCTTGAACTTTCCAGACATGCTAAATCACTAATAGACAATATCGCATGGAATGAATAAAACACTTATGGAATGGCGGACGCGGCCTGCGGCGGGAATGAAGATGGCTTTAAAGGGACTTGTGGCTGCCATAAATTTTAAATACCTCCCCGCATGTAAAGGGATGAGAGAACCTTTCGTGATGCCGGGGTACTCTAACGGTAAGGGACTGGTCTCGAAAACCAGCGGTCGCAAGGCCTTAGGAGTTCAAGTCTCCTCTCCGGCGCTAAGGATTTTTGAAGGGCTCCCGGGGAACTTTCTAAAAAAGTTCCCCTGGGTCTCGACACCAAACACATGTGCCGAAGGCACCAGTAGAAAGATCGTTTTGGAGAGGTGCAAGGGGAACCTTTTTCCAAAAGGTTCCCCTGTACGCTTTTATTGAAAAAGTTGATGTACTTGTTAAGGGGCTCTAATGACAAATTGTAAAGCCCCCTGGGTCTCGACACCAAACACATGTGCCGAAGGCACCATAACGTTTTGGAGAGGTGCAAGGGGAACCTTTTCCAAAAGGTTCCCCGTACGCTTTTATAAACAAAATCTGTGTACCAACTAAAGGGGGCTCAAAGATGCTTTTTTAAAAGCCTCCTGACTCGCGACTCAAACACATGTGCCGAAGGTGCTGGTTTTCGCGGTGCTCCCCAGAGGCCTTGTTCCAAAAAGTCCCCCGTACACCTGCAGGTATAACAAAATTTACCCCCTCCACGGTAGGTTACATGAAGCCTGCCAGCCCGCCCGCCCACGCGCGCGTACGCGTGCCATAGCCCGGCGATATAGTGCCTCAACGGCTGGCATGCGACACTATTGCCCGTCCGGGCTGAAACCCGTGGCAGGGCTCACCTGTTTTGATTTCGCATTCTTTAGCACTTGATTATTTGTATTCGTCATCCGATCATCATACCTATGGACTGCTACGAGGGCTTCGCAGGCAGGTTCGACAGGCTGATGGACTGGGACAAGAGACGGTTCCGGGAAGAGCCCTTCTTCAGGCGGCTGATCGATCAGGGCCTGCGCACCTTCCTCGACTGCCACTGTGGCACGGGCTTCCATTGCGCAATGCTCACGGAAATGGGCTGCAACGTGGAAGGCGTAGACGTCTCGCCGCACATGCTGGAGGTCGCATCGAAGAACCTCAGGGCCAGGGACCTCGATATCTCGCTGCACCTTTGCGACGTTAAAGAGATGCGGATAGACCGGCAGTTCGACTGTGTCCTCTCCATGGGCAACTCGCTGCCCCACGAGTTCGGCGACGAGAACCTGCTCCGCTCCCTGCGGCGCATGCACGAGACACTCAAGCCTGACGGCCGGTGTGTGGTCCACATCGAGAACTACGACCGCCTGTATGCCGACGGCGACCGGTTCATACCGTCCCGGTTCTCCCGGAAAAAGAATGGCGCCGAGGCGTTCATCTTCGCCATCGACTATTTCGAGGACATGGTGGTGTTCAACATCCTCTCGATCATCGAGGAAAACGGCGTTCCCCGGTTCAACGTCGACGTGGTCGAGTACAACCCGGTCTCCTGCGAGAAGATGCATACCTTGCTACGTGATGCCGGGTTCAGGGACATCGAGGCATATGGCGACTTCCGCATGACACCGCTGGTGGAAAGCGAGAGCTACGATGCGATTTTTGTTGCTCGAAAATAGGTCTTACGAATACTGGCACGCTGCGGGCTGAGACCTCAAGGAGCCACCAGGCGCATGATGCCGGAAAAAACCTTGATCTTCTCTTCCATGTCCGGCAGGCCGTCGATATGCAGCTCAATGTCCTGCGGCCCATTCGCGCCGAGGCCGAGCTCGCAGGCGCGCATGATCTGCGGCTGGTCCCAGGGGCTTTTCTCCTGGATATCAGCCTTCGTCCCCAGTGCCTTCATAATAGACAGCCCTACGACGTCATTGGCGACCACGTCGCGTGAGGCAACGACGAGCCCCGGCTGGAAGGTCTCGCCCATGAACGGCCCGCCTCTGACCATGACACTTGTGCCGTCCATAATCACGAAGTCCGGCCGGAGCGCCAGGTTAGCCTCTGCGATCATGCTCCCGAACGCCGGTTCCTCGTAGTTCTTCTCGTGCAGCTTGTCCAGCCTGTCCACGGGCCTGACCATGCCCAGCGTGTTCTTAAGCCCCATGGAATAGATGGCGATCTTGTGCGACTTGATCACAGGCACGTTTACGATATGGTCCACTTCTTTCGCGAGCTTCGAGACGCTGAGCCCGCCGGTCCAGCCCGTGGCGCCACGGGGACGTACTTTTACCCAGCCCGTTTCTTCGAGATCGACTACCTCGGCGCCGGCCAGTCTCGCCGCATCATAGATGCCGATCGCCTTCATGTACTCAATGGTGTTCCCCCAGTATACGCTGCGGTCGCCGACGATGACCCTGCCGGCGCCCTGTTCCCGGAGCATGGTCACGACGGCCGATACCACGGCCGGGCTGGTGGTCGCAGGGCACGGGTCGTCGGAGTTCACGTTCGGCTTGACGAGGACGGTCGAGCCGCGCCCGATGAAGCCCAGTCCCCCTGCCAGAGATACCGCAGTCCGAACGCTATCCTCCGTCTTCTTCCTTTTTGAAACCCCTGTTATTGCCCTGTGCTCCATACTATCACCGGTTCAACGCGAAAAGTAGTATAAAAATACGTTACTTTATATTTAATCCACAGAATATAGAGTTATGACCGCCAAAGCAAACTATTATATCCTTCCCATGATTCTTATTCAGATTGAACTATGACCACTACCTTCGGCGAAATCGAGAAGCTGTTGGAGAGCCGGGGCGCCCTGATCGAGCGGGAGATAAGCCTGCTGTCCGTCAGGATCGATCCTCCGGAGCTTGCGGAAGTCGTCAGATACGCACTGTCGCAGCACGGCAAAAAAGTACGCGCTTCGTTGCTGACGATAGCCAGCGAAGCCGTCGGCGGCTCGCTTGCAAAGGCCCTTATACCGGCTGTCATGGTAGAGATGGTCCACAACACGTCGCTCATCCTGGACGACGTCATCGATGCTTCAGACATGCGGCGGGGCCGGAAGACGATCAATTCCCGCTGGGGCAATGACATGGCGCTCCTCGCCTGCGATGCGATGATTGCGCTGGCTATCCGGCAGGCCGTCAAGACTGACCTGAAGCTGTCGGTGTCGATCATCGAATGTGCATCCGATTCACTGCTCAACCTCGCCGAAGGCGAGGCGATGGAACTGATCCAGAAGGACTTCACCACGGCGGACTACTACAGGATCGCCGACAACAAGACTGCATCATTGTTCCGGGCCTCCGCCGAGGTAGGCGGGCTCGTAGGCGGCGGAAGCAAGGAAGAAGTCGCCGCGTTGCGAGATTACGGTCGCAACATCGGCATGGCCTTCCAGATACGGGACGACGTGCTCGACTTCAGGCAGGACGGCGAGGTCACCGGAAAGCCCGCGCTCATCGACCTGAAGATGGACCGGCCGACCCTGGTGCTGCTCCTGGCCCGGGAGAGCGGACTGTCCCGCGAGATGATGCTGTCTATGGAACATGAAGAGCTCCTCCGGGAACTGACGCCGCACCTGGACCATGCCGGGGTCATCGCCCGCGAGTACATGGAGACGGCTAAAGGCTGCCTCAGGCCGATAAAGGAAAGCTACGCAAAGGACATGCTCATTGATCTGGCCGATTTCGTCGTCACACGCAATAAGTGAACACCGGACACAGAGAGCACGGATGCCGCAAAGGGCACGACGTGCAAAATATTACCATTTTAGATCAGGCTGTTTACCACATGCCCTTAGTGCCATCCGTGTCCAATGTTTTACACTTGTAAAATATACAGGTCCCAGCCCTGGTTGTCCGGGCCATAGTTCCTGTTATCCATGTAAATGATGTTGCTGCCGTAGAACTGGGGCATCATCTGGTCGTGTGGCTCGCTGGTGAGCTGCCGTTCCTGGTCCGTCGACCGGTCGTACACGTAGATATTCCAGTTGTTTTCCCTGTTGTCGTCATAGACGATCCTGTTCTCGTACACGTCTGCATAGTACTGTTCGCCGATGTCTGTGACTTTCTTCGTGAAGCCGCCGGGGATGTCGTAGAAGTATATGTGGTCAGTTCCCCCGACGATGCTGTGGTATACGATGGTGTCGCCGTAGATTCTCGGGTGATCGCTGCCCGTGCCTGCGGGGCTGATCACCTTTGAAGTGCACGGCCGGGCATCATACTTGAACAGGATGATGTCCCTGCCGTTGCCGTTGATCTGCCACCAGACCACGTAGCTGCCGTAGCCACGAGGCTCGTTGGGCTCCAGCTTCGGGTTGGTCCACAGGTTGCGATTGCCGTCCACGAACTCGAACTCATAGAGGCTGAAGATGTCTATCCAGCCTGTCGCCGGGTTGTACGCCCCGTCGTTACCCGTGTAAATGAGCTTGTTTGCGAAGATGTTCGGGTAAGCTCGCGGGATATTGTTGTCGGGCGTCGCCAGCGTCTGCTTGTGGCTCTCCAGGTCGTACAGCATGATCTTATTACTGTCCCCGTAGAGCAGCCCTACCTTACCGCTGCCTATACAGCCATAGGAGCGTACATTGCCCGTCGCTATCACGTCGTCGATGTAGGAAACCGTATTAAATATGTGGACTGAGTAGTTGTCTGTCCCCACGATCTCGTCATAGACGACAAAAGTGTCCCATATGCCCGGCGTGACGACCTTTATGCCCCTGGTTATCCGGAAGTCGTCCTGGTAGGCGGGTATCGGGGTAGCCTCAGGCGTCGGGTTAATCTGCAACGTAGGCTGAGGCGTGAGAGCCGGCGTAGGCGTCGGCGTGGGTGACAGGGTCGGCGATGGCGTTATCGTCGCCGTGATCGCTATCGCGTCAGGATCAGGGGGCGGGTTGACAAAGCCATAAATCACATATCCGCATGCGCCGATGATGACCAGCAATAAGGCCAGCGCTCCCACGACCATGATCTTCGAGAGCAGGCTCTCTCCAGGTGGCTCCATTGGACTCATACGGCTACCCTTTTAATTAAATTGAACCAACACATACCATAAATACATATTGGCATTATCCGTAAACACGGAGCTGGTTTTCGCGGGGCTCCCGCGGCAGTTTTAGAAAGGGTGACGGGAAAACCTTTTTCCAAAAAGGCCGTCCCGTCGTCACGACACCGAGACACAAGTGCCGAAGGCACAAACCGCGATAGTTTTTGAGGGGCGCACGGGGAACTTTTTACCAAAAAGTTCCCCTGACACATGCCTAAACAATTTTTAGTCTGATCACCCGCCAAAATATTCGTATCGCCCGGCAGCCCCTCGCGCGCGCACGCAACAAGCAGACAGCCATCTGTGCACCAGACCGCCAACAAGGGTATGAGGGTCAGCCATGTGGGTATCAGGTTTTATTGCATGCCTGGCATTGTGCGATTATTGTTATTTATTCAAAGCGTGCAGGGGAACCTTTTGTAAAAGGTTCCCCCTGTCCCCTTCCAAAACTATCGCAGTTCTGCCTTCGGCATAGATGCCCGGTGTCGCGAGTCAGGGGGGCTTTTTTGGAACAAAGCCCCCCGACAGCCCCGCAAAAACCAGCACCGCAAAAACCAGCTGCTTCAATAAATATTTCAATGAGTACCGCCGAAAGTCTATAAAAGCACAGGGACGGACGTTCGATGCTCAAGCTGATGGAAAAGCGCAAGGAGCTCATAAGCCTCATCGAGGAGATCACTCACGAGAAGGGCTACTTCGACGTGCAGGACCTGGTAGAGCGCACGGGCCTGCCGCGCAGTACTCTACAGGACTGGATCAACCGGTTCGTGGACGAGGGCTGTGTCGAGGTCATAGAGGAACGAGCGGGACGTCGTCGGGCCCGCTACGCGAGGCGGCGGACAAGAAGCCTGCCAACCTCTGCGTGCAAGCGCATTTTTACCACGGCGGACGATGATACGGTCGAAATTTTCCACGAATGCCGGAGCGAGGGGTGCATCTCGTTTTGCGAGTACATGTACGCAAGAGGGAATCCCCATGTTCGCAAGAACGGGCTTATCCTGCGGCAGCGGGTGAAGGCCGGGGTCCCTATGCGCTGCGTGGATGCCGGGGCTTCGCTATGCCTGGAGAAGGTCGAGAGCAGGGACGGCGTGGTCTACCAGTACATCCGGACATTTGGCGGGCCGGCCTACTCGCTGACGGAGATGATGGAGCAGGCGGACGGCGTACTGGACATCAAGTACTCGTCCAAGGGCAGCTACGTCGAGGGTGTGATCGCTACGGAGGCGCTGACACACCTGGTCATCAGCGTGGATGACACGGACACCCCGGAGCACGGCGCCACCTTCGCGCTGGCGCTGTCTATGCTCGACCTGCTCTCGTCCATCGAGGGCGTGCACCGTATATCCCACAACGTGGGCTTTCTGTATCCTGGCGTGCCGGACATTACTGCCGGGAACGCCATCAGCTACATCGAGCTGGGCGTGAAGCGTGAGCTGGCCGACTCTATCGTCGATACGGCCATCGAGTACCTGCGCTCCCAGACACACTCGGACAACACCGGCATGGCTGTCAAGAAAGGCCTCCGGCGCTGCCCTGAGCTGGTGCGGTTCACGCAGCGGGCACGCTCAGGGATAGTGACGCTCGAGGAAGCGCTGGCCGCCGCGAAAAAATCCCGAGTCGACGTGCACGAGATTACCGGCAGGCGAGGCATCATCGGCGCGGTCGCCGCACTGGGGATGGTCGACTGCCCGGCGGGCACGCTCATGGACGTGCGTAAAGAGATCGGATAGCCGCCCGGAGGATAACGTGTCGTCTATAAAACGCTTATTAATATTTACTATGACCGTCATGATCGCGCTTTCGGTAGCCGGTTGTACCGCCCTTGAGAATCCGCAGGATAAGGCTTCCGCGGACTTCCAGGGAAAAATATGACCTGGTGCTGGCCCATCAGCAGAATGTCGCGTACAGTCTGAATATGACCGCCGGTAAGACGCTTGACCAGCCGTCGCTGGAGTCGGCGCTCGAGACGCAGTGGTCGATGATAACCGGGCTGGCCGAACTCACAGATGATGCCACTGCCTCTGGCAATGCTTACCTTCGATATCTGCAGCCGGACAGCACGGAGTACGCTAACGTCTCTGCGAACATGGTGCAGATGTCCGATTACCTGAACTCGTCGAGGGCACAGTACAATACTGGCGCTGCCATGTACAACCAGTACTGGGGCGATGTAGACAGAGACCATGCCTTACCTCTGATTTTTACTGCACAGTCCCGGCATTACGTCAGCTGCGTCACAGAACCGGGGCCATTCAGTGACCAGTCTGGCATGCGGTGCCGTTCTCAGGCTTATGCACGCGCGAAAGCCCCCGCATGCATGGTCTGCAAAAAAATTGATTACGCCGCAGGCGGCTTCTCTTCGGCCTTTTTCTTCTTCGGGGCGGCCCGTGGCTTCTTTGCCGGCACAGTCGCGGTGCCAGCCGTGCCAGCCTCGGCGGCTTTGGCCTCTTTCTTCTTCTGCCACTCCTCGAAGTTGCACTCCGGGCAGCCAAGCTCCCAGGGCTTTTTGCCGCCGGTGATGATCTTTATATGGTTAAGCCCGTGCCTCTCGCAGACCTTGTTGGTGGCCACGATGTTGCCCGTCGGGGGCAGCGGCAGCGCGAACTTGCAGTCGGGGTAGCCCGTGCAGCCAATGAACCGGCCGCCCTTTTTGCTCTTTCTTATCATCAGGTCTGAGCCGCAGGTCCGGCATTTGCCGATGATCTTGTCCTCGCGCAGGCCCTCGTACAGCACGCCGCGAATCTCGTCGTGTTTCCGGTCCAGCTCGTTGAAGATGGTCTCCAGCATGGCCTGGGACTCGTCGACGACGGTCTCTTCCTTGATCTTGCCTTCGGCAATCTCGTCCATGTCATATTCGAGCTTGCTGGTCATGTCGGGCTTCGTGATCAGGTCGGCATACTTCTCCAGCGCCTCGACCACGCGCACAGCCAGGTTGGTCGGCTGGGGCGGATTGCCATGGACATAGTTGCGGGCGTAGAGCTTCTGGATCGTCTCATGCCGTGTCGACTTGGTGCCCAGGCCGAGGTCTTCCATCATCTTGACGAGACGGCCCTGGCCATACCTGGTCGGGGGCGTGGTCACTTTCTCAAGGAAGTCGATCTTCTTCACCTTGAGGACTTCGCCCTCGTGTAGCTCGGGCAGGGGCTCCTCCTTCGGCATACCGTAGGGATAATAGTGTCGCCACCCGGGCGACGTGAGCTTCGATCCGCTGGCCTTGAACATCTCGCCGGAGATGTCGACGGTCGTGTTGCGCGTCTCCCAGGTAGCGGCGGACGCCAGAGTGGCGAAGAACCGCCGCACGACAAGCTCGTATACCCGCCACTCGTCGTCACGCATGTCAGACCTCCTGGCGACAGACACCGGGTAGATGGGCGGGTGGTCAGTGGTCTCTTTCTTGCCTCTGGTAGGCGTAATGGGGCCTTCGAGCAGCCTGCGGGCATACTGCCCGAACTCGCCCGATGAGAATGTCGTCAGTATATCCCGCAGGTTCAGGCTGGCGGGATAGACGGTGTTGTCCGTCCTCGGATAGGATATCCACCCGTTCACGTACAGGTTCTCGGCAATCCGCATGCCGTTGGCCGCGCTGAAGCCGATGCTGGCGGCGGCGCGAATGAACTCGGTGGTCGAGAACGGTATAGGCGGTGTATCTGGCCGCGACCCCTTCCGGTACTCGGCCACAGTGCCCGTGCTGCCCAGCTTCTCCTTGATCTTCTCGGCGACCTTCTTGTCCTCGAACCGGTTGCACTCGTGTTTCGCGGTGAACTCCTCGCCATTGTTCAGCGTGGCATATAGTTCCCAGTAGGGAGTCGGCGTGAACGCGCGTATCTCCAGCTCGCGGTCGACGAGCAGCGCAAGCAGCGGTGTCTGCACCCGGCCCACCGATAAAAAGCTCTTGCCGAGACGGCCGCATGTAAGCGAAATATAGCGAGTCAGCGCAGCGCCCCAGACGAGGTCGATCTTCTGCCGTGCCTCGCCGGCCGCCGCCAGGTTGAAGTCCAGCGGCACCGGATTGCCGAAAGCCCGCTCGATCTCCTGTTTCGTGATCGCGCTGAAACGGACGCGGTCAAAGGGCACGCCCTTGTTATATTCATGAATGATGTGATAGGCCTCGACGCCGATCAGCTCGCCCTCCCGGTCAAAGTCAGTGGCTATGGTGACCAGGGTGGCGTCCTTTGACAGCTTCTTGAGCGCGGTGCCAATCTTCTTATGGGTGTACCGGACCTCTGTCTCGGCACGGATGAGTTCCCTCGGCTGGGTGACCGACCAGTTATTGTATTGCTCCGGGAAGTCGATGTTCACTATGTGACCGGACAGACCGACGATCTGCGTATTATCGCTGGCGTAGACCGGGATGCCCTCGACCTTGCCCTCCTTGTATGTATTCCCGAACAGGATCTGGGCGATCTTCTTTGCCGTGATGTTTTTTTCCGTAACGATTAAGTGCATTCGAGCAGCTCCCTCAACAGCAGGTTGACCTCTGTCGGATCAGCCCTGCCCCGGGTCTTTTTCATGACCATGCCCACTAAATAATTCAACGCCTGCGCCTTGCCGGACCGGAAGTCCTCAATGGCGGTGACGTTCTCTTTTAATACTTCCGCACAGGCCGTGCGGGTAATGTCTGATTCCACTTTCGCGAGGTTCTTGTTCTTTATGACGTCCTGCGGCTCGCCGCCCTCGTCGAGCAGCGTCCGGATGATCTCGACGGCGCCTTTGTCGGTAATAGCGCCGCTGCGGAACTGCTGCAGGATGTACACCATCTTGTCGGGGCCGAACGCGTCCCGGACGTCACGGTCGCGGTAGTTCAGTTCGCCCTTCAGGTAGTCGGCGACCCACGTGGCCGCCAGCACCGGGTCGACCTTCGCCGCCACGTACTCGTAGTAGTTGGCGACGCGTATCTCCGATGTCAGCACTTTCGCGTGATTGTCCGAGATGCCGTACTGCAGCCTGAACCGCTCCCTCTTCGCGTCGGGCAGTTCCGGCAGCTTCTCCTTCAGTTTGTGCTGCCAGCCGCTGACCGACAGCGGCACCAGGTCCGGCTCCGGGAAGTAGCGGTATTCCTCGGCCTGCTCCTTGGAACGCAGCGTGATCGTACAGTTGCGCTCGTCGTCGTAGTGCCGGGTCTCCTGCGTGACCTTCACGCCCCGCCTCTTCATGTTCTGCTGCCGGGATATCTCGAACAGCAGCGCCCGCTCGACGCCCTTGTACGAGGATATGTTCTTGACCTCCGCACGTGCGCCGCCCCGGAGCGAAATGTTCGCGTCCACCCTCAAGGCGCCGGGGAGCGAGCCGTCGAACACGTCGAGGTACTCAAGGATATTGCGCAGCTTGTTGATAAAACGTCGCGCTTCTTTCGGCGAGCGAAGATCGGGCTCCGTCACGACCTCGATGAGCGGCATGCCGGACCGGTTGTAGTCGACCAGCACGAACTTGCTCGTCTCGATGGAGCCCTGGTGCACCAGACGGCCGGGGTCCTCTTCCATGTGGACGCGGCGGATGCGTATCGTCCGCTCCTGTCCGTCGGTGTCGACGGTCATAACGCCTTCGGCGGCGATGGGATAATCGTACTGGGTGATCTGGAAGCCTCTCGGCAGGTCCGGGTAATAGTAGTTCTTGCGGTAGAACTGGGTGTGCTGCGCGATGGTACAGTTCAGCGACAGGCCCACCATGATCGTGTACTCGACGGCCTTCTTGTTGATGACCGGCAGCGCGCCGGGCAGGCCCAGGCACACCGGACACGTATGAGTATTCGGCTCGGACTCGTGGTGCTTCGTGGAGCAGCCGCAGAACAGCTTGCTGTTCAGCTTGTTCAGCTGGCAGTGGATTTCAAGGCCTATAATGACTTCATCTTCCATTCAGAACCCCTCCGGAAGCTTCTGGAAGTCGGTATTCGACTCGAAGGTGTAGGCTGTCCGTACCAGGAGCGGCTCATCGAAGAATTTGCCCATCAGCTGCATTCCGATGGGCAGTCGGCCGGCAAAGCCGCATGGCACCGATATGGACGGGATGCCCGCCAGGTTGACCGGCAGTGTGTATACGTCCGCCAGGTACATGGACAGCGGGTCGTCGACCTTCTCGCCGATCTTGAACGCGGGTGTTGGCATCGTGGGCGCCGCCATGACGTCCACGTCTTTAAAGGCTTTTTCGAAGTCGTTCTTGATCAGTGTCCTGACCTGCAGGGCCTTCAGGTAATATTTGCCATAGTAGCCTTCTGACAGCGCATAGGTGCCCAGCATGATGCGGCGCTTGACCTCTGTGCCGAAGCCTTCCGCCCGGATGCGGGAGAACGTGGTGTGCCAGTTCTCGTCCTTGCCGGTGCGCAGGCCATAGCGCAGCCCGTCGAACCGCGCCAGGTTCGAGGAGGCTTCGCACATGGCGATAATGTAGTAAGCCGAAAGTGAATATTTCGTGTGGGGCAGCGAGACCTTCTTGTAATCGGCGCCCAGCGAATTAAGCTTCATGATGCCGTCCCAGACAGCCTTCTCCACGCGCTTGTCCAGGCCTTCGCCGAAGAACTCCTCCGGCACGCCGATGGTGAGTCCCTTCACATCGTCTACGAGATGATCGGTATAGGTGACTTTATCCGCCTCAGCGACCGACGTAGAATCCTTCGGGTCGCCGCCGGCGATCACGTCGAGCAGCAGCGCCGCGTCCGGCACGTTCCGGGCGACGGGCCCTACCTGCTCCAGCGAGTTGGCATAGGCGACCACGCCGTACCGCGAGACCAGGCCGTATGTAGGCTTGATGCCCACCACGCCACAGAACGCCGCGGGACACCGTACCGAGCCGCCTGTGTCCGTGCCCAGCGCCATGCGGCTCTCAAGGCCTGCTACGGCTGCCGCGCTGCCTCCAGACGAGCCTCCGGGCACCCTGGTGAGGTCCCACGGATTCCTGGTCGGGCCGTAGTAGCTGGACTCGGTGGACGTGCCCATAGCGAACTCGTCCATGTTGGCCTTGCCGGTTATTACTGCGCCTTCCTTGCGGAGGCGGGCCACGACTTCCGCGTCGAAGGGCGGCACGTAGCCTGTCAGTATTTTCGAGCCGCAGGTCGTCTGCAGTCCTTTCGTGGTAATGCAGTCCTTCACCGCGACGGTCATGCCGGCCAGCCTGCCGGTCACCTTGCCATCGTCTACGTCCTTTGCCGTCTGCAGTGCCTGCTGCTTGTTGAGTGTGATAAAAGCGTTGAGCTTGCTGTTTTCGATGCGCTCATAGGTCCGCTGTGCCGATTCTGCGTATGACGTAGTCATCGACATGATCACACGATCCTGGGCCCTTTGATGAAGCCCTTCTCCTTCTTCGCTGTGTTGGCCAGCGCTGCTTCCTGCGACAGCGACTCGTCAGCTACGTCCTCGCGGAACACGTTATTCAGGCCGATGACGTGATAGGTCGGCTCGACGTTCTCCGTATTGACCCCGTCAAGCTCTTTGAAGTACTCCAGTATAGAGTTGAACTGCTTTGCGAACAGCTCGGTCTCCTGGTCAGTCAGATCGACACAGGCGAGGGAGCCAATATGCTCTACGTCTTTTTCGGTGATCATCGGAACACTTTCCTGTATAACGATTCTAGGTAGCCGGCGGGGGTGCTGCTCCTCGTTCGCGCCAGCTTTTCCAGCGTTTTCTGCACGCCGGTGCCGTACTGTATGGCTTTTTTCGGCGCGGACGCGACCTCAGGCGGGAGGTATTTCTCCGCTACTTTCCTTAGAACATATTTGCGTATATAATCCTTGCCGTTATGACGGACCTTCAGGGACGGGCCCATGTGACGCGCGGCTGCGACGACGCGCATGTCCAGGAACGGCACTCTCAATTCGACGCCGTGTGCCATTGTGGCCGCGTCGTCCCGCTCCAGGTTCACTTCCGCTATGTGCCTGAGGTCGTGGTCCAGTTCCTTTTCCAGCCTGCCCTCGTCGAAGGCTTTCTCGTATCGCGCGTAGCCGGCGAACAGCTCGTCAGCTCCCTGCCCGGACAATAACACCCTGTAGCCGTCGTTTCGTGCCTTCTGCGCAAGGATATAAAGTGGCAGCGCGATGGATACCTTCACCGGGTCGGCGCTCTCTACCGCGTACACGGTGCCGGCCACGGCATCCTCCACGTCCTTTTCGCCTATCTCATAGACGATGTGCCGGTCCTCGACGCCCATCAGCCGGGCCGCCTGCCGGGCGGCCCTGACGTCGTGCGAGCCTTCCAGCCCAACGGTCACCAGCGGCATACCCGGGGCGAGCGCTCCTATTAGCGCACTGTCGATGCCGCCCGAGAACGTTATGGCTGCGCTGGCATGCACGCGCGCGCGGACGGCCGCTGCCAGCGTCTCGTCCAGTGTCCTGATCGCATCTTCCTCGTCCATCACTGGATCATAGGGCGGTAGATCGACTACCCTGCGCTCCTCGCCGTCGGCGGACGCCGAGGCGTCCGCCAGCATAGCGCCTGGCGACAGTGCCTTAACCTCACGGATACCCGCTCGCCACAGTGCCTTTCGCTCCGAGGCAAAGCCAAAGCCGTCTGTGGAACGGCCGTAGTACAGCGGCTTGACGCCGACCGGGTCCCGCAGGAGCGAGAGCTTCGTGCCGTCCCACAGGCCCAGCGAATAGTCGCCGTCTATCGACGGTGCCGCACTGACGAGGCTTTCCATGCCGCCGGACAGGATGCGGGCCAGCGCCTCCGTATCGGAAGTGACGTCGGCGAACGCCCGGTAGTTATAGACCTCGCCGTTGAAGACAAACGCCCTGCCATTGGTCAGGGCTGGCTGCGGGTAGTCGCCGGTCACCTTCAGGTGGGTATGGCCCAGGCAAGCTCCTTTACCATCATAGATAGCGGAGCCGTCCGGGCCGCGGTGGTGCAGCAGCTCGGTCATCTCGCAAGTCCGTTGCCACGCGCCGTTTCCGGCGAACCCCGCTATGCCGCACATTGTAGAATGGAAATTACCGGCACGCTGTTATAAACCTTTCTTATGCGTGGAAAAAAGTAATCGCTACGGTCACGTTTCTGCACCCGGCACAAGAAGTCCCCATAGCTCCTGCAAATACTCCCTGTTGAAGGCCACCGCCATAGCCAGGTATGCGATGGCACTGGCCAGAACCATGATCGCCAGCAAAGCCATATCACCCAGCCCCAGCGATCTTCCTGCCATAAACGACACATAAGCAAGAACGCCTATTATTATGCTCTTCCCGGTATTCAGGGCCATCGCCCCGAGGTACGCTCTCCACTTCAGCTCGATCATCATGCCGGTGATCGTCTGCATGACAACGAACTGCAGCAGGCTGATGGCCGCGAAGGCCAGCGTCAGCACGATGATGCCGTACCCGGCCAGGAGATAGAACACTACGCCGTTCACGATGGCGACGATCAGGTTCCAGACGAACCCGAGATCGGCCCTGCCCCGGGCGAGGTACGTTGGCACGGTCGTGCTCCCCAGCACCTTGAAGAGTGCCACCACACATAATATCTGGAAGATGGGCGTCACACCCTCCCAGCCTGTCCCCATCAGCAGCGGCACGAAGACCGGGGCGGTGACGAAGACCACGACGAGCACCGGGAACATCGAAAAGGAGATGAGGCGTGACATGTGCAGGTAGCCCCGCCGGAGCAGGTCATTCGAGTCCTGGAATTTTGCCAGAATAGGGAATGATACCGTCATGATGACCGAGCTGATACGGAGGACCGGGTACACGATGATCTGGTAGGCGACGTAGTACAGCCCGAGTGTATTCGCCCCCAGGTACCTGCCGATGATCAGTTTTATCGCATTAATGGCCAGATACGTCACGGTCCGCTCGCCCATCTGGTACATCCCGAACCCGATATACCCGGCCAGATCGGAAGTCCGGAAATGCAGGTGCGGCTGCCAGTGCGGCAGGCCTGCAGCGACAAGCTGCAGGCTCCGGACGCCATAGTAGATGATCTGGCCGATGACGAGCGACATGACTCCGAGCCCGATAAACGCCCCGGCAAACATTGCGATCGTGCTGATGACGGTGGCCGATATCTCGATGATCGCCAGGTCCCTGAACTTCAGGTCCCGCTGCAGCAGGACGAGGTAAAGCTGCCCCGGCGGCGTGATCAGGAAGATGGTGCTGATCCAGAGCATTACCGGAAGCAGCGCAGGCTCGTTGTAGAAGCTCACAGTCAAAGGCGTGATGGCTATCGTGATCACGAAGAGACCCAGCCCGGCCCCGATCTCCAGCCAGAACAGGCTGGAAAGCCTGTCGCGTGTCGTGTCCTGACGCTGTATGATCGCGTTCGATATGCCCATGTCATTGAACGCCTGTACGATCCCTATGATTACCATGGCCATGGCCATGAGCCCGAAGTCGGCAGGGCTCAGGAACCGGGTCAGTACGGCCACCTGGACGTACTGGAAGGCCGACGTGACAAGTGTCGACAGGCCGGTCCACTGGACGCCCGCGACGGCGTGTCGTTTCATGCGCGCGTGCTCTGACATGGTGCAATAAAGCGGACAAGCTTGCAAGCCTTAAAAATTAGACAACGAAAGTGCGAAATACCCGGGCAGCAGAGCTGCGCCCGGCTATTAACCCATTTTCCGGCCGCCGTTGAGCCTGTGGCGCAACATCAGCACCAGGCTCTCATAGACATAGGTCAGCCCGTAATAGATCTGCTTGAGCCGCAGGTAATACGTAAACTTCGACTCGCCGACCCTGTGCCGGAAGGTCACGGGCCTGTAGCCGATGCACAGGCCTTCCCGCCACGAGTTATAGACGACGTCGTACTCGATCTCGAAGCCGCTTGCCTTCAGCTTCGGGTACAGCGTCTCCACGGCCTTGCGGCTGAACACCCAGTAGCCCGTCTGGATGTCCGGCAGGTCCAGGCCATAGGCAAGGCTGGTCAGGGCTGACGTCGACAGGTTGACGAACAGCGAGAACCTGCCGAGATGCTCGATCTGCATCCGCTTGTCCCGGCTGCCCAGCGCGATGTCGCTGCCCTCGTCCAGCACCCCGATCATCCCGGCCACTTCCCGGGGATCGTTGGTGTAGTCGGCGTCGATCATAGAGAGATAGCTGTAGTCAGAGGCCAGGAACCACTCCATGCCCGTGCGGACGCCGCAGCCTTTGCCCTTGCCGAACTTTTGCCGGATAAAAGTGTACCCCAGCGACTCCGCTACCTGCCGGGTGCCGTCCGTCGAGCCGCCGTCCACCACCAGGACGTCGAAATCCGACGGTATCTCCGGGGCCAGCGCCTTCAGTGCGGCTTCCTCGTTAAGCGTCGGAAGCAGCAGCAAGCGATCGTGGGGCATATGGAAAAGTTTAGTCACTTCTTCGGGATATACCCTTCCTTGCGGAGGACTTCCTCGACCTGCTCCACAGCCGTGCCGATATAGTTCTCCGGGTTCGTGATCTCGTCCACCTCGGCCGCGGTCAGCTTCGCTGCTATCTCCGGGTTCTCCAGGAGGGACTCCTTCAGCGATTTCTTCTGCTCGAACGCTTTCATCGATGCGTCACGGACGATCTCATGGGCTTTCTGTCTTCCGAAGCCGCGCTTCGCCAGCTCGATCATGACCGCCTCGCTCATCTGCACGCCTCGCAGGATATCGAGGTTCCTCTTGATGTTCTCCGGGTAGAAGGTGAGGCCGGTGACGACACGGGTAGCCTTGTTGAGGATGTGATCCAGAAGGATAGACGCCTCCGGGATGATCACCCGTTCGCAGGACGAGTTGGTCAGGTCGCGCTCGTCCCAGAGCACGTTGTTCTCCAGCGCGGGCTCGACGTAAGCGCGTACGACCCGGGCCAGGCCGCAGACCTGCTCGGCGTTGATCGGGTTCCGCTTGTGCGGCATCGTGGACGAGCCGACCTGCTTCTTGCCGAAGCCCTCGGCAAGCTCGCCGATCTCGCTGCGCTGCATCAGGCGGATCTCGAGACAGATCTTGTCCAGCGTGCTTGCCACGCCCGCGAGGAACATCATGTACTCCGCATGGCGGTCCCGCTGGATGATCTGGCTGGACACCGTCACGGCCGGGATGTCGAGATATTCCATGGTCAGCTCTTTGATCTTGATCCCCTGCTTGCCGAACGCAGCCTGTGTTCCCACTGCGCCGCTCATCTGGCCGACCGCCACGCGCGTCCGCATCTGCGTAAGGCGTTCCTCGTGGCGCGATACTTCCATGGCCCATATGGCAAAACGCAGCCCGTAGGTGGTCGGCACCGCAAGCTGGCCGTGCGTCCGGCCGGCGGTAACGAGGTGCTTCGTCGCATCCGCCTTCTCCAGCAGAGCGAACTTGAGCTTATGCAGCTTTTCCGCGAGGATGTCCATGGCGTCCTTCAGCTGGAGGGCCAGCCCGGTGTCCAGGATGTCGTTGGACGTCGCACCGTAGTGCACCCACTTGCCCGGCTCGCCGCACTGCTCCGCATAGGCGAGCACCACGGCCATCATGTCATGGCTGATCTCGTCCTCGATCTGCCGGACACGCTCGACGTCGACCTTGCTCATGCATGCGGCTATGGTCTCTGCGTCCTTCTTCGGTATCAGGCCCACCTCGGCCTCCGCCCGGGCCAGCGCTGCCTCGACCTGCAGGAGCTTCTTCAGCTTGGCCTCCTCGGTCCAGACCGCTTTCATCTCCGGGGTGCCATACCTGAACTCAATGGGGTGTATCGCCATGGAACATCAATCCTGTGAACAGGTTCTACTTAGTCGAATGGTCAATAAATAGTTACGCAAAATATCTGGATTTGACTGGTCGTCGGAAAAAGCCTGCGTGATATAGTGATAGTATCGACCGCATGGTCACGAGTGGCGGCACGGAGTGTCTTTGTATTTCGGCACGGAGGTGTCTCTTGTTCATCGGCACGGAGGTGCCTCTTGTGTTATCTTTGTGGCACGGGGGTGTCCTCTTGTTTACGCCCGGGCTCCGGCTTGATGCTTAGCCATGGATCAGGCAGCGGGGGCGGATTGTACTAACTGCTTCAGCCGGTCCGGGTAGTTGCTGCTCATCATGTCCGGGCCCATGGCGGCATACTTCCGGATGTCCTCCGGGTTGTCCTCGTTCCACACGTTGACGGTGAACCCGTTCTTGTGGGCCTCCTCGATGATAGCCTGCGAGACAATGTCCTTCCGCATGAAAATGAAGTCCGCTCTCACGTCGAGGGCAAGGGCCTTGAAGTCGATCGGCAGTCGGCTGAAGATGGCCGCCGTCATGATCCTGGGGCTTATCTCTTTGACCCGCCGGATCGAATCGGGTGAAAAACGACGCCACCATGGATGCATTCATGATGTCGTTGCGCTCGATCAGCGTCGACCACGTCTGCCTCAGTGCCTTCCTGCTTGATCTCGATGATGACACGGACCTTGCCTTTCATGAAATCGATGGCCTCCTGCAGGGTGGGTATCTTCTGCCCCTTCCCCGCGTCGAGCTTCTTCAGCTCGGCCAGCGTCATTTCGCTCACCTTGCCGTGCCCTCTGGTCGTACGGTCCACCGTATCATCGTGGATGACCATAAGATGGCCGTCGGACGACCTGTGCACGTCCAGCTCTATCCAGTCCACGCCGATCTCGATGGCCTTCTGGAAGGAGAGCAACGTGTTCTCGGGCTCATACCCCGCAGCGCCCCGGTGCCCCACGATCATGAAACCGTACATAAACGATAGAAACGTGGCTGTGTTTAAATTGTTATGACAAAAAATAGGCAAGGTTGCGAAGGTTCACGAGGTCACTGACCTCTCGCAACCTCCGGGACTTTTTCAGGTCAGTCCGGCCCATACGCTCTCTATTGTCGTATCGTTGTCGAACTCCCAGCTGTGTACCCTCTTGTCCAGCGACATGACAGATGAGAACGTCTGGTTGTACACGTTTGTCGCATTGCCCACTTTAACGACGCACATCATGGTGATGCTACTGGCATCAGTCTTGCCCAGGTTGTACGCTGTGACCGTGACCACCTTAGTCGTCTGGTTTTCCGTGAGCTGCCCGGGTGTGACCACGTAGGTATATGCAATGGTCGTGGCATTCTCAAGGAATGTGTTCAGCCTGGTATCGACGGTACTGCTCTTGTTCTGTAGCGCGAGGTACCGGGACGAGACGTCCTCGTAGTTCGCCTTTACGGTAGCGAGCTGTCCGCTGAGGGACGAGTAGTTAGCCCGGAGCATCGCAAGGTCCTGTGTCGCCTGGCTCATATTGCCCTCGATGGCGTCCAGCTCCGCCTCCTTATCTTTCAGCGACTTGTCCTGCGACTGGTTAGCTGCGAACAGCGCGAAGGCCACGGCGGCGAGTATGACGCATACGATCACGAGCCCGATGAATAGTTTGCCCTCTGCCGGCCCGCCGAGAGGCGAACCGCGATTAAGTGGCTTATTGCTCAATTTTCCATCCCCGCTTTTTTAATTGTCGTTTTCCTATTTAACGATTGCACTGAGGGTCAGCTGGTCGCCGACGGTGGGCATCCCGGAGGGGGCCGGATATATCGTCTGAACACGGGAATATATGCCCATGGCCTCCGTGGCCTCCGTGGCCTCCGTGACCTCACGCTGTAACGATAAATAATTTATAGGCAATATGACATCTATTACGCAGTGGTGAGTTAATGGACAAGCTTGAGCTGGTCACCCGCAACGTGGAGGAGGTCGTCACTATGGACGAACTGAAAAATTTGTTGGATACGAATCCTCATCCCCGCGTATATGTCGGCTACGAGCCGAGCGGCAACATCCACCTGGGCCACATGATCACGGCCAACAAGCTCATCGACCTCCAGCAGGCCGGGTTCGAGGTGACCGTGCTGTTAGCGGACTTGCATGCGTACCTGAACCGCAAGGGCACCATGGAGGAGATCGCGAAGATCGCCGACTACAACAAGCGGTGCTTCATAGCGCTGGGGTTGAGCCCGGAGAACACGCGGTTCGTGCTGGGCTCGAGCTATCAGCTCTCGCCTGCCTACGAGACCGACGTGCTGCGGATGGCATGCGATACGACACTCAACCGGGCCCGCCGGAGCATGGACGAGGTGTCCCGGGACGCGGAGGACCCGCGGGTCTCGCAGATGATCTACCCGATCATGCAGGCCCTCGACATCGCTTACCTCGGCGTCGACGTGGCCATGGGCGGCATCGACCAGCGCAAGATCCACATGCTTGCGCGGGAAGAGCTTCCGGCGCTGGGCTTCAAGAGCCCGATCTGCCTGCATACGCCGATCCTGCTCGGCCTCGACGGCACCAAGATGTCGTCGAGCAAGGGCAACAACATCAGCGTCGATGACCCCGCCGATGTAGTGACGAAGAAGATCGAGAAGGCGTTCTGCCCTATGGGCCAGGTCGCCGACAACCCGGTGCTGGACCTGTTCCGGTTCCACATCTTCATGAAGTACCCGGCTATCACGATCGAGCGGCCGGAGAAGCACGGCGGCAACCTCGAATACACGAGCTACGACTCGCTTCGGGACGACTTCGCCGCGAAGAAGGTCCACCCCATGGACCTCAAAAAGGCGGCGGCAAAATACATGAACATGATCCTCGAATCGGTCAGGCAGCGTATGTAAGAAGACTGCCGACATACAATTTCATATATTACGCCAGCATTGAAAACATGTGGTGATAAACTGGAGAGGAAGTTCCACAGACCCGGAGAAACACCCGGTGAGCCCATCACCAGGGTACGGACCCCGAACAAGAACGAAGGCGAGATATTAGGCCACGTGACCAGCATGCTCGGCGCCAACCACGTCGTAGTGCAGTGCACAGACGGCGTGACCCGCATGTGCCGGATACCGGGCAAGATCAAAAAGAGGATCTGGATTCGCGAGGGTGATGTGGTCATCGTCGTCCCCTGGGAGTTCCAGGACGAGAAGGCCGACGTCATCTGGCGCTACACCCAGCCGCAGGTCGACTGGCTTAAACGGAAAGGGTTTTTGTGATCAGCTAAAAACAGTTTATCACCATCAATATTTTTTATTGCCGATCGCTTACCGGAAGGTATCCGAACTGCGACTGGAATGGCTAATGTCGATGCAGACACGCAGCTTTCACGGTTTGTTTCCAGATAACCGGATACCCATGAGTGTCCTGTGCCTGGTAATCATTACAAGGATGTCCGCGCCGATGTAACTCGCGGCAACGGGGATACCTAAGCTTGTATTGCCCAGTGCATAGCCTGCCAGGATCGCCACCACCGGCACGACAACGAACTCTCCAATAAGTAAGTAAACCCTGTAAGGCTCAAGCATTTTCTCAAAAGGTTCCAGTTCTTCCATTGCCATATTCCTCGATACAAACGCAGGCATTTTACAAATGGGGCTATTCAGAGAAATAAATTATCTCGCGATCGTTGAACCGGAGATAAAAAAAGAATGCAGGCCGCTCACTTGTTGAACTTGTTGACCAGCCCGACGCCATAATCGGCGAGCGTCCGCGCGCCCGCGTCCGTGCGGGACTCGGCGAACACCCGGATGATCGGCTCAGTGCCCGACGCCCTGATCAGCACCCAGCCCTCGGGCCTGAAGACCTTGATGCCGTCGGTGAGGTCGGCTTTCGCCTTTTCCTTCCTGATCTCGTTCTCGATGCTCTTCAGCACGGCATCCTTATCCTTGCACTTGATCTTCTCCTTCACGCTGCTGTAGGATGGCAGCGCGTCCACGATGTCGCTGAGCTTTTTCCCGGTCTTCGCGAGCATCTCCAGCATGCTGGCCGCGGACATGCCGCCGTCCCGGCAGTACTGGAACTCGGGGAAGATTAAGCCGCCGTTGCCCTCGCCGCCGAAGACGGCGCCGACTTCCATCATCTTCCGGGCCACATGGATGCTGCCCACCATGGTCCAGATGACCTTCGAGTCGTATCTCTTTGCGATGTCCTCGATGAGCGAGGACGAGCTGACCGGCGTGACCACGATGCTGCCGGGCTTTTGCTGCAGCTTGTACTGCGTCATCAGCGCGAGGAGCACGTCCTCGTTCACGAACCGGCCTTTGTCGTCGATGAACACGGCCCGGTCGGCGTCCGCATCGTGGGCGACGCCCAGGTTGGCACCTGCCGCTTTGACAGCCGCCTTCAGGTCGTTGATCTCGTTGCCCGTGGGCTCCGGGTTCCGGCCCGGGAAGGTGCCGTCCACCTGCGCGTTAAGGGTGATCACCTTGCAGCCAAGCTTGCGCAGCAGGAATGGCGTGGTGACGCTTGCCGCTCCGCAGCCGGTGTCCGAGACGACGGTGAAGTGTTTCTCCCTTATGGCTGCGGCATCGACTTTGTTTATTATGCCATCGATGTACTCCGGTTTCGGGTCGGCGCAGGAGATGTTGCCGGTCTCGCTCCAGTTAGCGTTCTTGTAGGCGCATGAGAAGTAGATTTTCTCCACGGCAGCCTCGTCCTGTCGCGACATCTCAGTGCCGTCACCGGCGATGCCCTTGATGCCGTTGTACTCGGGCGGGTTGTGTGATGCAGTGATAATCATGCCAGCGTCCGCGTGTAGCTTCACGTAGTACTGGACGCAGGGCGTGGGCGCGATGCCCAGGTCGACGACCGAGCATCCGGTAGACAGCAGGCCGGCGATCACCGCGTTCTTCAGCATTTCGCCCGAATGCCGCGTGTCCATGCCGACTGCGAACTTACCGTTCCTGAACGTCCCGATGCTCTTCGCCAGGCTCATCGCCATCTCCGGGGTCATCTCCACGTTGGCGACGCCCCTCACCCCGTTCGTACCGAACAGTGCCATGTTATTTCTCCTCGTCATGTACCCAGTACTCGCCGGAGACCGTAAGCTCCTTCTTCCAGATGGGCACTTCTTCCTTTAATCCTCTCGATCGCGTCCCGCAGCACAGGGAACAGTTCCTGCCGGTGGCCCGCTGCGACCACTATGTAGACAATGTCTTCGCCGGCCTCGATGCGGCCGGTCTTGTGGTGGATGATCACGTCGACGATGCCGTCTTTCTGCTTAAGCTCGCGCTCGATCTTCGCGATGCGCTCTTTCGCGACCGCATCATAGCTCTCGAACTCGAGGGCCTTCGTCGTCTCGCCCTTCGCGATCTCCCTGACGATGCCCGTAAACGTGCCGATAGCGCCTGCCTTCTTGATTTCCGGGTTCCGGTGCACCTTCGCCAGGAGATCGAACAGCGTCACCTGGTCGGGCTGCGCCATGGCGATGGCGGCCAGCTGCTCGCCGGTCGCATCGATGCTCACGCGGGCCACCACGTTTGCGGCCTCCACGTCTCCGATAGCTATCTTCGGCAGGCTGCTCTGCTTGAAGCCTTCGACCACCGCAAAGTCGACGCCATCGAAAGCCAGTTCCCGCAGCGCCCCTTTCACGTCCGTGCTCCTGATGATTTTAACGCTCCGCGTCGGCGTCACGCCGATCGTGACAGTCGCGCCGCTGGTCAGGTGGCGATCGGTGTCGCCGCCATAGGGCAGGATTTCCTCCCGGGAGTGTTTGACTGTCCCGACAGTGCCATGTTTGCTCAGCTCGGAGACGAGCCGCTCGACGAGCGTTGTCTTGCCCGTTTTCTTGTAGCCGACGACGGAAATGACCTTCATAAGCACTCATATAATGTCATGTATATGCTTTAAAGCTTATCCGCCCCCGCTTTCAGGATACATTTATATTCCTTCAGGTAGCCATTCAAGGTAGAATCATTGAACAATAACGGCGTGTTGATCATGGGCATGAAGATCGTGGCAGGGCCGTCCTCCCAGCTTCTGGCGACCCGGACGGCATCGTTGCTGGGCGTCGAGGTCGATCTGACCGACTACAAGGAATTCCCGGACGGCGAGGTCTATACCCGCGTCATGGGGGACATCAGCGGGCAGGACATCGTTATCATACAGAGCACTCCTACGGCCGCCGATTACATCTATCTTTTAGAGCTGATCGACGCCTGCGACGAGGCGAAGAGCCTGACGGTCGTCATGCCGTACATGGGCTACGCCCGCCAGGACAAGCGATTCCATCCCGGCGAGCCGATCAGCGCCCGCGCGCTCGCGAAAACCGTCAACGCCGATCGTGTCTTCACCGTCAACATCCACGACCCGTCCGTCCTGCAGTACTTCCCCTGCCCGGCCACCGACCTGAACGCATCCGGCGTCATCGGCAATTACATCGTAAACATGAGCCTTTACGAGCCGGTCCTGCTGGCCCCGGACGACGGGGCGCTGAAGATCGTGAAGCCTGCGGCCGAGCAGTACAACCTGCCCTACGACTACCTGGAAAAGACCCGCATCTCGGGCGACGAGGTAAAGATCGCGCCCAAGAACCTCGACATCAAGGGCCGGGACGTGGTGCTGATGGATGACATCGTCAGCACCGGCGGCACCATCGCCGAGGCGATCAAGCTGCTTAAAGTCGAGGGCGCCCGGGAGGTCCACGTGGCCTGCGTCCACGCGGTGCTGGTCAGGAACGCGGTCCTGCGGCTGAACAACGGCGGCATGCGGTCCATCCTGTCCACGGACACGCTGGAGAAGGCGACGAGCAAGGTGTCGGTCGCACCGATCATCGCGGAAGCAGTTAAAAAATAGCCTGGCCGGCGATCTCGCGCGCGCGAGCGGCTGCCCGGCTCCGCGAATGCTCAACTATTTTCTTGCGAACCGTACGCCCATGTCGAACGCTTTCTGGCAGTCCTGTGGGAAGACCTCTTTGCGTCGCTTCGCTTTGCCTTCCGCGTCGTGCGCGTTGACGTATTTTGCATAATCGCCGAACTGGTAAGTGTCTGTGACTATTAGCGATTCCGCCGGGCCGAAAATCATGTTCATGATCCACTGGTTGACCATGATGTGCCGGTCGATTTGCAGGTCGGCCACGTGACTCTCGCTGGTGCCCATAGTATAAATAAACCCGGCTGGCATCCTCTTCGGAAATAGCGATGCCTGCGGCGATTCGTAGGTGAGATAGGGATATGTGGCCCGCTCGAAGAAGGATTTCATCTCGCCTGTTATCATACCCATGTATATAGGTGACCCCAGGACCAGGGCGTCGGCATCCTCTATCCTCTCGAGAACCGGGGTAATCCCATCCAGTTGAGCGCATTTGCCGTACGATTTACCGCCCTTCAGCCGGCAGGCAAAACAGCTCTTGCAGCCTTTGAAGTCGAGGTCGTAGAGGTGGACCATTTCCGTTTCCGCTCCCTGAGAGGCGGCACCTTCCAGGGCCTTTTTTAAAAGCGTGGCTGTGTTCCATTCCTTGCGCGGGCTTCCATTAATCGCCATTAACCTCATCATTATGCCTCAATAGATTTTTTGCCATGATTTTCCGTCATGGCTCTAACGATAAGTTAATATCCTATAATTACTTAAATACGTCAGGAGTAGTTAAGTAACATAGTAACCAAAAAGTAAGTAATGGATAAATCGCCATGAAAAGCGAAAATAACGGTAAATGTGATATGAGCGATCTGTTCCAGATCCTCGGCAGCCGGTGGAACCTGCTCATCATCTGGTACCTCGGCGAGCGATCGCTACGGTTCACCGAGCTCCAGCGAGAGATGTGCGACGTGAACTCGAAGACGATAACAAAGCACCTGCGGGACCTGGAAAATTTCCACATCGTCGACAGGAGAATCTATCCCGAAGTACCTCCCAGAGTAGAGTATTCGTTGACCGGGCACGGGAAGGCTTTCCTTCCCGTGCTCAAGGCGGTCGCCGAATGGGGCGTATCGCTGCCCCCGCCCCGGGAACGATAGCGTCAGAAGCCCAGCGCAGGCCTGATCACGCCGTACAGCAATAGCAGTCCGAAGAAGAGCATCATCAGCCCGCTACCCACAATCACGATCGGGTAGACGAGGTCGACCTTTTTTCCCGCGAAGTGGACGAATACCGAAAAGCTGCTGATCCATGCCAGGAGCCCCAGCATGAACCCGGCAACGCCGAGCACGTTGAACATGGCGACGAACGCCGCGCCAGCGGTGACCCACCAGAGTATGCCCAGGGGGTTAGTCAGGCCCATGACCAGGCCCATGAAGTACGGGCTGCCCGCCTTTTCGATTCCAGACGCTTCCGGAGTCCTGCGATAGCTTTTCAGCGTGGCGTAAGCGAAGTATAATAGTATCAGGCCACCGATCAACGAGATCGCGTCCCGCGCCAGGCTGCCCGTCAGCAGCACGGCGACGCCTATCACCGTCAGCACAAGGTAGGTGAAGTCCGCCGTCATTGCGCCCAGCCCTATCTTGATGCCACCCACGTAGGACCGCTTCGCCGACTCCGCCGCGATGGCCGCGTTCACCGGTCCGGGTGGTATGCCTAACGACAGGCCCAGGATTACTCCGGCGATGACGCTCGCTATGTCGAACACAGCACCAGAAACGACCTTCATGTAAAAAAAGGTTATGCGCTACTGAATGTTTTTCTCCATCTTGCGGCCTGCCTCGCATGAACGGCAGACGTCCATCTGGATGCACTGCCCGCAGGCGATCCTGCCGCACGTCTTGCACGAATAAAGCCTCTTCGACGGCTTGCCGCACGCCGCACACATGCCCGCAGATTCCATGATAAGAGATTAAAATGAAAAAATAAAAAGTTCACTGAATTTTTAATGGCAAAGGGCATAAAACGGCAGACCTTCGTGGCCTCCGTGCCACCTGTGATCTTAGTGTTACCAGCAGAGGCCCTCGTAGACGATATCTTTGCCGTGCGGGTCTACCATCCTGCGGCCGTCGATCACGACGCGTGACTTCATGCGGGAGAACTCGTCGTCCAGCAGGCCGAATTCTCTCCATTCCGTGGCTATCATGCACGCATCCGCACCGTCAAGCGCATCGCCGGCGTTCTTCGCATAGCCGATGCCCGGGTACACCTTCTTCATGTGCTCTGCGGCCAGGGGGTCGTACGCAGTCACGACCGCGCCCTCGGACAGCAGCATGCCGATGAGGGGTATCGCACGCGATTCGCGGATGTCATCGGTGTCGTCTTTAAAGGCTAAACCCAGCACGGCGATCTTTTTACCCTTCAGGTCGGGCACGTGCTTCCTGAGTATCCGTATGGCGATCTCCGGCTGACGGTCGTTGACCTTCAGCACTGTCTTCAACAGCAGAGGCTCGTAGTCCACCTCGGATGCTTTGCTGACCAGGGCTTTAACATCCTTGGGGAAGCAGCTTCCGCCGAACCCGAGGCCGGACCGCAGGAAGTGCGGTGATATCCTCGCGTCGAGGCCGACGCCTTCCATGACCTTGTAAGTGTCGATGCCGAGGCGTTTGCAGATGTTGCCTACCTCGTTGGAGAAGGAGATCTTGGTGGCCAGGAAAGCGTTGGAGACGTACTTGATCATCTCGGCCGTCTTCGTGTCTGCCTCCAGCACCGGGCAGGAATAGCCTGCATAAAGCTCTTTAATGATACCTGCCGCCTTCGGGTCGTCCGCGCCGATGACGATGCGGTCCGGGTGCCGGAAGTCATGAACGGCCTTGCCCTCTCGCAGGAACTCCGGGTTCATCCCCACGCCGAAGCCCTTGCCGGCCTTTTTGCCCGACTCCTCTTCAAGGATAGGCGTGACTACTTTCTCTGTCGTGCCCGGCACTACCGTGCTCTTGACCACGACCACGTGGTACGACTTTTTATCCTTCAGCCGCCGTCCGATGCTCCGGCTGGCCTCCCGGATGAAGCGCAGGTCGATCTTGCCGTCCTCGTCGCACGGCGTGGGGACGCAGATGAACGAGATGTCCGTGTTCGCTATGGCCATGTCGTAGTCCAGCGTAGCCCTGAGATTTTTACCGGCATGCTCGTGAAGAAGCTGTTCCAGTCCTTCCTCGTAGATGGGCGGCACGCCTGCGTTAATCCTCTCTACTCGCGAGGAATCCACGTCCACACAAATAACGTCGTTGCCTGAATGCGCAAAGCATGTGCCTGTGACTGTACCCACGTAGCCTGTGCCGATAATGCTGATCCTCATGAACATCACTTTATTGATTTTTTTCTTCGAAGGCGCCGGCGAACATATGTTCCAGCTCAGCCATCGCCGCCCTGGCGTCAGCCTCGTCCTTCACTTTCCTCAGGTCGACCCTGCCACTCTCGTACAGGATGATCGTCCATTCCCCGTAGTCGAACTTGGCCACGCCGAGACTTTCGGAGCACTTCGAGCCCTGTATGTTTCTGGTCAGGACGCAAGTAGCCGGCATGTCCAGCCTGCGGCCGAATGACGACTCCGCTATGTACCTGTTAGGAGCGTCCGTACAGGGGCGCGTGATCACGATCGAATATCCGGAGGACATGTTCCCATTTCCATAATATGATGTGCGCTATATATCTTTTCCCGGCTTTGCCATAGAAATATAAACCATCAGGGAAATAGCTGATGTGATTAGCATGAAGGTAGCGATCCCCTCGGCGGGCAACACCGGCCTGAATGCCGCCGTATGCCCTGGCTTTTACGGTTGCGTGTACTTTACTATCGTGGACATAGGCGGAAACCGTGGCATCGAGATCATGCTCTCCCCGGGCGGAGGGGCTACCGCGTTCGTACTGGCAGGCAAAGGCGTACAGGCCGTGCTGGTCAGGGAGATCGCAGAGGTGGAGCGGCTGACCATTACGGGAATGGGCATGCGCGTGTTCACAGGCGCAGAAGGGACAGTGCAGGACGTCGTGACGGCGTTCATGGGCCAGAAGCTCACGGAGCGCTCGGACAGCAACCCGTGCTGTCACTAAATGTGGTGCTAATATGGTCAAAGTAGCAGTCCCTGTTATAGAGCCCGAAGGCATGCAGTCGGAGCTAAGCGATCATTTCGGCATGGCAAATGACTTCGCAGTGTTCGAGTACGAAAACGGCGAGGTCAGCGACCTGAAGTACATCAGCAACGACCCCTCGAAAAAGGGCGCCATCAATAACGGGCAGTTCCTGGCCGACAACGACGTCAGAATGGTGCTGGCCGGCTCCATAGGGCCACACATGCTGACAGTGCTGCTGGACAAAGGCGTCCGAGTGTTCAAAGGTGCCGCAGGCACCTTGCAGGACGTGATCGAGGACTTCAAGGCAGGCATGCTGACCGAGGTCTACAACGCAGGCCAGATGGACTAATCGTACTTTTTCTTCTTCAATTTCTCGATCAGGTCCGATACTCTTTTACGGGCTTCTTCGGTCCCGGCTATGTCCCGGGAAATCTCGATGTCCAGGATGTCGCCTTCTTTACACCCTTCGGGCAGGTACTCCTCCGGGAAGTCGATATGCACCTGCTCCTCGCCTCTGATCAGGAGCACGGCGTAGCCGTCCTCGAACCTGTCGATGGTCACCTTCATGATCGTTAGCCTCTCTAATAGCTTGTCTTTCCACGGATTTATCTATGCTGGCGCAGAGCGCTGTGCTGATACCATGATGCCTTTGCCGTCCGACGTCACGACCACATTGCCGTCCCTGTCCGTACGGTACACTTTCGAGCCGACCGCTTCGAGCCTGGCCAGCGTCGCTGGAGCCGGATGGCCATAGGGGTTGTCACTGCCCACCTCGATCACGCTGACCTGCGGGTCTACGGCTTTCAGGAAGGCATTGCCGGACGAAGATTTACTGCCATGATGCCCTACCTTTAAAACCTGGCTTTTCAGGTCGTAGCCAGAGTCGAGCATGATGTCCTCGGCTTCGAACCCTGCGTCGCTGGCCAGCAGGAAGCTGACGCTGCCGTGAGTGATCTTCAGCACGACGGAGTTCTCGTTCAGGTCGTCGTCGCCGATGCCGCCGGGAGGCGGAGAGATCACCTGCACCGTCACTCCCGGGCCGAGGTCGATGGTATCGCCTCGCACCGGCACCATAAACCGTATGTTCTTTTGATCGATCAGCGTGAGATATTCTTCATAGGTCTGTGTCGTATGGGGCTGGCCACTGTCATAGACCACCTTAACCGGGAATTCCTTCAGGACCGTCAGCAGGCCTCCGATATGATCCGAGTGCGGGTGAGTAGAAACGAGTACGTCGATGGTATTAATCCCCTGGCCTTGCAGGTATGACGCCACTGTCTGTCCCTCGTCGATCGGCCCGCCATCCACCAGCATGCACCTGTCGCCGTTCCTGACGAGGATGGAGTCGCCCTGGCCTACGTCGAGGAAATGCACTTCGATCGTGCCATTCGTTGCGCCGGTGCCCCCAGCGACCGGAGTGGGTACGATGGCCGGCGTGGGCGTGCCATGTCCGGGTGACGGGGGCGAGACCAGCCGGCGCAAGCGAGCACAGCCTGACAATCAGGAAGGCCAGTGCAATGGTTGTATACCAGGACTTATTAATTTTTAACCTGTACATCTGCGGCTCCGTTAGCGATTTATTGACAATACACCGTTATTATGGCTTAATTCTTATTATGTCGGGCTATTTATGGCCTGTGTTTTCCTCTACCCGTCAATCACTCGTTTACAAGACTATTAAAGACCTTTCCTGCTCGATCGGGAGGCTGTGGCCCGCCCTGTCCAGTATGGCAAAGGTGCCACGGGGAAAGTTCCGCACTATCCTGAGGTGGTCCAGGTAACCTACGGAGGCATCCTGACGTCCTGCGAACAGCAGGAACGGCCTGTCAAAAGGCGGCATCTGATCGACATCGAACGAGAACGGGTACCCGTGCTTCTGGAACCGTTCTCCGAAGACTCCGGCACAATCACCGGACATATCAGAAGCGCGCCGTCGATTCTCTCCGGCATATAGTAGATAAGTCCTCTGGCCAGGTTGCGTTCATGCGAGCTCCGGTTTACCGAGATCGCTATTTGTGACACGATAGTAAAGTTGTTAACCGGGCATAGTGATGTAAGATAGATTCGAGACATGACCGGCAAGCCTTACCTGAACTTTTTCCCGAAGCCATCCTTTTACCCGAACCAGGAGACCGCCATGGAGGCTATCTACCAGGCACTGGCAGGCGGCAAGCTGGTGCTGTTCGAAGGCGCCTGCGGCACGGGAAAGACGCTGTCGGCGCTGGCCCCTGCTCTCGCGGTCGGCAAAGAGAAGGGAAAAAAGGTCATCATTGCGACGCCGGTGCACCAGCAGATGGTGCAGTTCGTCGAGGAGGCCCGGGAAGTCCGGGCGAAGGCCGGAATCAAGGCCGTCACATTCATCGGCAAAGAGAAAATGTGTCCCGGCGGGAAAGAGTGTCCACGCCTGCAGATCGCTTATGCTGGCTACGGAGGCCCGGATTGAGGCCGAGAAAGAGGTATCGAAGCTGCGGAACCTGATGAAGTCGGACGAGTGGAAACGCATGCGGCCCGACGAGCGGCACGACCTTACCAGCAGCCTGGTCCTGCAGGAGGACGCACTCCGCCGGCTGAAAGGCCAGTCGTGCGAATACCTGTACGAGACCATACGCGGCGTCAACGATAAGTTCAGGCAGTGGCTGTTCGATGGCGTCCGTTCTTCAGAGGACGTCAAGGAACGGTCGGAGGAAGAGGGCAAGTGCGGCTATGAGCTGCTGAAGGAGAACCTGAAAGACGCCGACCTGATCATCTGTAATTATCATCACCTGATCAAGTCGGAGTTCCGGGAACGGTTCCTGACGGTCCTGGGCCGCAAGCTCTCTGACCTGATCATCATTTTCGACGAAGCCCATAACCTGGAGGAACAGGCCCGTTCCAGCGGCCTGCCGCCGCTCGATGAGATCGCCCTGGACGCTGCCGAAAAAGAAGTCACCCGGCTCAGGGCGGACAATGACGGGTACGATGAGGCCAGTCTCAGGATTGCGCGACAGACTGCGCTCATGCTGCTGGGCACCCTGAGAGACACCCTCCGCCGGACATACGCGGAACGGCTGACGTTCGGGCAGGCGGAGCGCATGTCCATGAGAGGGATCGACATCCGCGTCCGGGACCCCGCGGGAAGCGACGATTACTTCTGCATCGCCCTGCGGGAAAAGCTCTCGTCCTCAGGCCTCCCGCTGGAAGAAGCGGTAAACACGGTAAAGATGATGGGCACCATCGTTTACAGCCGCGCAGAAGAGGACTTCAAGAACGGCCGGGCGGGCGCTTTCGAAGGGTCGAAGCTCCTCGACGTGGCCGTATTTCTTGACAATTACGTGCAGCACTCATCGGACAATGCTCACTATCCCATCGTGACGGTACATAAAAGCCAGGATGGCCGGCTGTATGCGACGCTGGAACTGTGCAACTGCATCCCCGGTGAGATCTCCGGGCCTCTGCTCGAAGGCCCCGGCGGCGTTGTCCTCATGTCCGCTACGCTACAGCCCTTCGACACGCTAAAGGAAGTGCTTCAGATAAAGCGGGAAACCATGGAGATCGCCTTCGGCAGCCCGTTCCCGCAGGAGCGCAGGAAGACCTTCGCTGTCGACGTGGGGCCGCTCATGTACAGCAATCGTGGCGACTCGCAGCTCGAGAAGACGCTGACCGGCCTGTTCGAGGAAATCATATCGGCGTCTGCAGGCAACGTGCTCTTCTTCTTCCCGACGGCGGAAGAGGCGAAAAAATATTCGCAGCTGGTCAAAGCGGATGTGCCGGTCCTCGTGCCCGAGAAAGGGCTGTCGCCGGAAAAGCTCAAAAATCAGTTCTTCGGTTTAGGGGACTCCGGGGGCAAAGCGGTCATGATGGCTTACCTGTGGGGCACCCTCACCGAAGGCGTCGATTACAGGTACGATCGCTGCCGCACGGTAGTCGTCGTGGGCGTGGGGCTGCAGAACTACCGGGACGACCGTTCCCAGGCGATCATCAACGCCTATGAGAGCCTCTACCCGGGAAAAGGCATGGAATACGTGGTCTCGCAGCCAGCCGTGAAAAAGATACGCCAGGCCTGCGGGCGGGTTATCAGGTCTCCTACGGACTACGGCGTCATGGTACTGGTAGATAAGAGGTATACGAGGCAGTATTCCGATCGATACGGCAAGCTCGGATATTTCCACCGGTTCCCTGCGGAGGAGTCAGGCGAATTTATCGAGGTTAAGCCCGGGGATATCCGCGGGGCGATGGGCCAGTTCTTCAATAGTATACCTCCTGTGGCCGCGCCGGTCGTCCGGCCGTCCTGTCAGATATTGCAGGCAGATGGCGCCGGCAAGCCTTCCGCAGTCGAAAAAATCATGCAGACCGTGGCTAAGGCCCGGCCAAAGACGTCTGCCGTGCCTGCGGATGCCGACCCGCTCGGCAGCACGATCGCCCGGCTGAAAAGCTCTAACGTCTCGATGCGCTGGAAGGCCGCCATGGACCTCGGCACTACCGGCAATGTCCGGGCCGTAGAGCCATTGATTCGCGCCCTGGACGACAATAACCCTAAAGTGGTCCTGAACGCGATATGGTCACTGGCCGAGATCGGCGACCTGCGTGCGATGGACCCGCTGCAGCAAAGCCTCCGGCACCGCGACAAGTCTGTGCGGGAAGCGGCCAAAAAGGCAGTCAAGAGGATATACAAGCGTGGCTGACGCTACCAGATTTTTTTAACGTAAAAAAATAGAAGAGTTGCGAGCCTTGCGGCTCGCAAACGCAGGTGTGTATATACTATCAGTATACGATGCCCGGGGTGGTGTACAGGCCCAGAGCAGTCCTCTCTTCGACGTGCTTCTTGGCCTTGTCCTTCTTGCCGGTCTCGAGCTTCTCGAGCATGGCAAGGCCCATCGGGGCCGCGAACTCTGCCATTTCCTTCCTGTCGAACAGGCCAGCGGCGAGTGCCTTCTTGACGAGGTCGCTGCCTTTGGTTGTCCTGGTGAAGGTGGTGGACCAGCCGTCGGGGGTGCCGATGCTGCCGGTCGAGATGTCCGCGAACTCTGCGGTCAGGTCACTGCATACGTGGCAGCCGTCCTGCTCGTACTTGTGGGTCTCCTTAATGGGGATAGCCACGTCCTTCGCGCCCTTGACCGAGAACTTGCCCTTGCCGATCTCCATCTTGGTGACGGAGCTCGATAGGTACCTTGCAGTGGTCCTCGATGACAGTCTTCAGGCCTGCGTAGGAGAAGTTCTCCGTGCAGAAGATGCCTACGGTCAGCGCGATCTTGTCCGCGATGTGGCGGGCGCCGAACGGGTAGAGCTGCATCTTGCGTGCCGCGTAGATCTGGCACGGGTGTGCCCACGATCGCGATCTTGTCGAGTGCCTGCTCACGGGCGGCATGCTTGATTGCCGACATGTTCGGGCTGATCGTGTACTTGGTACCCGCAGCCGCGATGATCTGTTCCTTGGTGGTCGCGACGACCGGCTTGGGCAGCCATGGGGTCTCGCTCTTTGCGGCCAGGAGGGCGCCATCGATGATGCCCTGCTCAAGCGCGTAGCACAGTACAGTCGTTACTACGCCGCCGTCCTGGGCAACGCCGGTGACCTTCGCATCTTTGGCCTTTAGAGCCATTACTTCCTTGTATTTTCCGAATGCCATTTGTGTCACCTCACACCATCAGTTTCTTCTGTATCTCTGCCACTGGCAGGAACATCCTCGGGCATGCTGCCGAGCAGGCGCCGCACTTTACGCAGCGAATGTTGTTGAAGCTCGGCCTGCCGAACTCCATGTCGATAGCCCTGGTGGGGCACGACGAGGCGCAGGTGCCGCAGCCCATGCACAGCGAGTTCTGGACGACCTGGGTCTGCAGGTCGCAGCCGCAGTGGTAGCCGCCGACGTTCTGGGCCATGAAGGGCGCCAGGTACTGGGTGTCGCCGGTGACTGCCGCGATGCAGAAGTTGTAGATGACTTCCGGTGACGGCGGGCATCCGGGGATGTATGCGTCGACCTTTACCAGCTTGTTGATGGGCACGAATGACTCGTGCTGGGGCTGGTTTGCCTGGCCGCCGCGCGAGAAGTTGCACACGCAGCCGGTGCTGGAGCATCCGCCCAGCGCGATGACGAGGCCGGACTTTTCGCGGGCCTCCTTGATCAGGTGTACGCTGTGCTTGTCCTGGAGACAAACAGCTCCTTCTACGATCGAAATGTCAATTTTACCCTCGGGCAAGTCCCGGGCGTCAGCGAGGGTCAGGTTGTAGACCATGTCCACTGCGCCCAGAATATCAAGCAGCTTCTCGTAGGTGTCCGCAAGAGATACGAGACAACCGGTACAGCCGCTTAGATGAACGTATGCGATTTTTGGCTTTGCCACTTTTACTCCCTCCGATTTAGTTGTTGCAGGGGCCGGGGCTTTCATCTCAGTCTGAGATGCCCGGCGCTCCGCCAAACATTCCCTTTACTTTGTCTAGAAAGCTCATAGTTAATCCCTAGTTCGTTGAAGACCATCATGATGGCTTCGGGAATCGCTTTCTCCACTTCTTCAGTGAGCGATATCTCGATGTCAGGGTCGGAAACCTTCGCTGGCTGACAGCCAATGACGACAATCTCTACCTTGTCCTTCAGTCGCGTGTAACGGCTCGGACAGGGTCCAGTTGTGCGCATCGATGAATTTGCCTTTGGGCAGCTCGTCCACGGTAAACTTCCTGAGGGTACCGGGCTTCGCCTTCCAGTCTATGGCATCCAGAATGATCATCTTCTTAACGGTCTCGTCGAGAAGGGTAAAGATGAGGTGGGGCGCGCCCGTGCCTCCATCTATTACCCTCACGTCAGGCGGTAACTCATACTCGGATAAATCCTGCGCTACCCGCGGACCGAATCCGTCATCCTGGAATAATATATTTCCGCAGCCAACTACAAGGGTTTCCCCTTCAAACATCATATGGTGTCCTCAGCTACTACCTTGCCGTCTTCATCGACGACAATCAGGTGGGTGGAGCACGAGACGCAGGGGTCGTATGCCCTGACGACGTGTTCCGCCCACTTGTAGTTCTGTCCCTCGCATGCCTTGCCGATGGTGAGGATGTTCCAGGTCGTCGCTACAAGACAGTTGTAATAGGTGATCTTGCCGTCCTTGACCTTCGCGGTGTGGACGTTGACGCCTCTCGGGGCTTCCTGTGGTGCCGACACCAAGTCTCTGGCCGTCGCCGCCCGACTCAGGTGGCTTGGTCATGGTCGGTTTGGTGGTGTCGAGCTGGGTTGCGAGCTCCGTTGCCTTCGCTAACTGTCAGGGGGATCTCCATTACCCTGGCGATGTTGATAGCCATGGCACCCTTCGGGTCGAACTTGCCGCAGTCCTTTGCGCCGAACCCTGCGAACCTGGCCATCCTTGCCTTCGGGCCGCCTTCGACCGCCTTGCCGCCGATGAGTGGTGCTGTGCCGCAGACTTCCTCGCCTACTTCGGCCTTCGGGTAGAAGGACCTCGGGGTAACCTCTGTGAACCTGTAGAAGTACTCCTGCTCGAACAGGTCAGCGTTGCCGTAGTGCAGGTCCGTGGCCATGAGCTCGTTGTTGTGGACGCCCAGCTTGGCGGGCACGTCTGAGCTCTGGAATGTGTTCAGGAGGAACTCGTTGTTCTCCTTCATGATCGGCTCGTAAGCCTTGAGGCTCTCGAGGATCTTTCTCTTGGCTGCCTCAGAGATGTTGTGTCTTCATGCCGCCGATCCTGATGTTCGGGGCGTGAATCGCTTCTCCGCCAGTGATGTCCACGATGTTCTGCCCGATCTTCCTCATCTTCTGGATCCTGACCGTGGCCGCAAGTGCCGCGTTCGGGTCCTTGACGAAGTCCGGCAGAATAAGCAGCTGGTGGAGCGGGTGGCTGTGGAGCTTGTTGCCCATGTTGCACAGGTGCTTCAGGACAACACCGTCTTTCGGCGGGGTTATGCCCAGGGCCCTGTCGATCGAATCGGTCGATGCGCTCGCGTGGGTAATAGGGCAGATGCCGCAGAACCGCGAGGATGCGACCGGGGCGAACTCCATTGGCTTTCCGGTAATAAATTTCTCAAAACCTCTAACGGGCGTCGTGCTCAGGTAGTTACCCTGTGTGACTATCCCGTTGTCATCAACTTCAAGGACGAGCTTTGCGTGTCCTTCATGTCGAGTTGTCGGTGATACTACTACTGTTTGACTCAAATATACCGCCTCTATCTATTCATTTCGCGCTACACAGTATATAAGTTTTCTCTTATAGGAATAAAATTAACATTATTTATATTTATTCTAAATGAGATTATGAAATTTATTTCATTTATCGATACAAACTAGTATTTCCCGGCAGAATAAGGCGTACTGTATCGGCCTTATAGTGTCCGGCCAGTACTCTCCCGGACTTTAAGCTTCACTATGTGGAGACTTTTTCCACAATGCGAATTCATGTATGATTTAGGCAATCCAGTCCCGCAATACTAATATATGTTACATCTGTCAATACTGGATATCGTTGCATCACTTTAATCTCACTTTAATAATTGTCAGTTTTTTGCAACTGCTTACATATTAAGCCCAACCTTGATAGCAACCTTTATATTAAGAAATGATAACATACTTTTGTTAGTGAATTATTGAAATTGTAATCTTTAAAACGCCAATAACTGCAATTTCATTATAATTCCGGGGAAAATTATCCTCAATATTAATTTTAAAGCGGTTTTTTTACCTTGATTGTCAAATCGAAATTATTATATACTATTTAGGAGTAAAAGTATATTCTTTTGTGTACTGGCCGGTAAGATACCCTCCACTGGATTCCAACAACCTGTGAGGAAAACCGCCGGCTAATTACATAATATCTGTGTTGGAGTAATATAGGAGTATAGGAGGATACATTATGCCTTTCAAAGCCCCAGGAGACATCGCAAAGGCTGCGATCAACTCGGGATGTACCAAGTGTACAACGACATGGGATAAGTTATTGATTTTAGCATTTTTAGCAGGTGCGTATATCGCATTCGGAGCACTTCTCGCGGAAATAGTAGCCGGCGGCCTCGTCGGCGGCACGTTAACGGCTGCAGACGGAACTGATAACGAAAGTAGCTTACGGTAGCGGCATCATCAAGTTCGTCACGGGCGCATTGTTCCCCGTGGGCCTGATGCTGGTCGTCATCGCAGGCTCGGAACTGTTCACCGGGAACTGCATGTTTGCCCCGATAGCATGGCTCGATAAGAAGATTACCATCAAGGGCTTCGTCATCAACTGGACGCTTGTCTACATCGGCAACTTTATTGGTTCATTGTTTGTCGTGTACTTCCTTGCATACTGGAGCGGCCTGTTCAATGCGACGCCCTGGGCTTCCTGGGCTATGACCATTGCAAACGGCAAGCTACTCCTGTCCTGGGATGACGCGTTACTGCGTGGCATCGGTTGTAACTGGCTCGTATGCCTGGCTGTCTGGCTGGCGATCTCCTCGGATGAGATCATCGGCAAGATACTCGGCATCTGGTTCCCGATCATGGCCTTCGTCACGATCGGCTTCGAGCACAGCGTCGCCAACATGTTCTTCATCCCGCTGGGCATCGCCATAGCCAACGACTCGGGCATCATAGCGGCCAACAAAATCACAGCCCCGGCAGCATTCAGCGGCAGCCTGACCACCGACTGGGTTCACTTCATCGTGAACAACCTGTTACCGGTCACCATCGGCAACATACTCGGCGCTGCAATCTTCGTAGCGGGCATATACTGGTGGGTCTACATCAGGTCCCCGTTGTGCGTCGCTGCACCGGCCAAGCCGGCAACAGCCCCGGCTAAGTAAACATAGTAAGACTTAATTTTTTGGGGGGATTTTCCCCCTCTTACTGTTGTTTATTTAGTAATATATTCTGATAAATATAAAATAAAAATATTAATTGTATTTTTTCAAAATACGATTGAAAAACGTAAAATAAAAAATAAGCTTTTGCAGGTGAAATATATGACTATAAAGTTTGTATCAACGATTTGTCCGTACTGTGGTTGCGGTTGCGGGCTGAACCTCGTTGTCAAGGATGAGAAGGTCGTGGGTGTCGAGCCCTGGAAACGCCATCCGGTCAACGAAGGCAAGCTCTGCCCCAAGGGCAACTTTGCGCACGAGTTCATCCACAGGGATGACAGACTGACAACGCCTCTCATCAAGAAGGACGGGAAATTCGTCCCGGCCACCTGGGATGAGGCCCTGACACTGATCGCATCTAAGTTCAAGGAGATCAAGGCAAAGTACAGCCCCGAAGCAATGGCGTGCTTCTCTTCCGCAAGAGTCACCAACGAAGAGAACTATGTCATGCAGAAGTTCGCACGTGTGGCGCTGGAGACGGCAAACATCGACCACTGCGCAAGGCTGTGCCACGGCACGACCGTCGCAGGCCTGGCGAAGTCGCTCGGCAGCGGCGCGATGACGAACTCGATCAAGGACATAGAGGAAGCTAAGACCATTTTCATCCTCGGGTCCAACACCTTTGAGGACCACCCGTTGATCGGCCGCCGCGTTCTTCAAGCCAAGGAGAACGGCGCCACGATGATCAACATCGACCCGAGGTTCACTATGACCGCCAAGCAGGCGGACATATACGCGCCCTTCAGGAGCGGCACGGATGTCGCGCTGGTCAATGCGATGATGCACGTCATCATCACCGAGGGCCTGGAAGACAAGGAGTTCATCAAGAACCGGACCAAGGACTTCGAGAAGCTGAAGGAAGAAGTCATGAAGTGCACCCCGGAGTGGGCCGAGCCGATCACCGGCGTCCCCGCAGAGACTATCAGGAAGGTCGCCAGGATATACGCGACCAACAAGCCGTCGGCCATCATCTACTCGATGGGTATCACCCAGCACGCCTGCGGCACGGACAACGTGCTCTCCATGTCCAACCTCGCCATGCTCACGGGCAACATCGGCAAGAGAGGCTCCGGCGTCAACCCGCTGCGTGGCCAGAACAACGTGCAGGGCGCATGCGACATGGGCGCGCTGCCGAACGTGGTCTCGGGCTACCAGGCAGTCATCAACCCGGAGCTCCGGGCCAAGGTCTGCGCCGTATGGGGCGTCAAGGACATCCCGGGCAAGGTCGGCCTGACCATCGTCGAGGTCATGAACGCTATCGACGCGAGGGCAAGGTCAAGTCGCTGTACATCATGGGCGAGAACCCGATGGTGTCCGACCCGGACATCAACCACGTCAAGCACGCGCTCGAGCACCTGGAATTCCTCGTCGTGCAGGACATCTTCATGACCGAGACGGCCCAGCTGGCATCCGTAGTGCTGCCCGCGGCGTCGTTCGCGGAGAAGGACGGTACGTTCACCAACACCGAACGGCGTGTCCAGCTCCTGAAGCCCGCGGTCAAGCCGCCCGGACAGGCAAAGCCGGACTGGGAGATCATCAGCCTGATCGCCAAGAAGATGGGCGTCGCAGGGTTCGACTTCAAGTCGCAGGAGGAGATCTTCGAGGAGGTCCGGAAGACCACCCCGCAGTACGCAGGCATGACCTACGCCAGGCTGTCCAAGCCCGAGGCACTCCACTGGCCCTGCCCGGCTGCCGATCACCCCGGCACCCCGATCCTGCACATGGCGAAGTTCAGCCACCCGGACGGCCTGGGCATATTCTTCCCAGTATCCTTCAAGCCGCCCGCAGAGGTACCCGATGCGGAGTACCCGTTCATCCTGACCACCGGCCGTATGCTCTTCCACTACCACACGGGCAGCATGACCCGCCGGTCGGCCACGCTTGACGCAGAGGTCAAGACTGGCTTCGTGGAGATCAACCCGGCAGGATGCCAAGGCTCTCGGCGTCAAGGACGGCGAGAAGGTCAAGGTCAAGTCCAGAAGGGGCGAGATCGAGATTGCCGCGAAGGTCACCAAGAACATCATGAAGGGCATTATCTTCGTCCCGTTCCACTTCGCCGAATGCGCAGCCAACATGCTGACCAACCCGGCCCTGGACCCGTTCGCAAAGATGCCCGAGTACAAGGCCTGCGCCGCGAAGATCATCGTGATCCCGAAGGAAGACAAGAAGCCGGTTGCAGCCTATGAAAGTAGCGCCGAATGTAGGAGGTCACTAACATGGTCAAAGTCAAGGATATGCTCTACGCCTGCGCAGGTAACGCGAACATCTGCAAGGTCGGCGAGTGCGGTGGCGCCGTAACCGCGCTGCTGAATTACGCGCTTGAGAGCAAGATGGTCGACGCCGTGGTCGCAGTCACCAAGGGCACCGACGTATACGATGGTGTCCCGACGGTCTTCACCGACCCGAAGGAGATCATCAAGTCCGCGGGTTCGCTCCACTGCGCGCCCCTCGCCATTGGCAAGTTTGTCGTACAGTACATGAACGGCGCGAAGGACAAGAAGATCGCGCTGCCGGTCAAGCCGTGTGACGCCCGGGCGATTCTCGTCATGGCAAAGCGCGGCAAGGTCAACAAGGACAACCTGCTGATGATCGGCGTCAACTGCGGCGGCACGGTCCGCCCGATGGTTGGCCGCGAAATGATCGAGAAGTACTATGGTGTCAGCCCGGACGATGTCATCAAGGAAGAGATCGCCAAGGGCAAGTTCATCATCGTGACCAAGAACCACGAGCACAAGGAAGTCTCGATCGACGAGCTTGAAGAGCACGGAGTCGGTCGTCGCCTGAACTGCCAGCGCTGCGACGTCAAGATCCCCACCATGGCGGACCTGGCGTGCGGCAACTGGGGCGTCATCGGGCCACAGGCCGGCAAGGCCACCTTCGTAGAGGTCTGCAGCGAGAAGGGCGCAAAGCTGATGGACGGCGCAATCAACGCCAAGGCCATCACCACCCAGCCCGCCGACCCGAAGGGCATTGAGGCACGGGCCAAGATTAACGACGTCATGGTCAAGATGGGCCTCAAGAACCAGAAGAAGCAGTTCGCGGCTGCCGCCAGCCCGGAGTTCTGGGGAGCGCAGTTCAAGAAGTGCATCAAGTGCCAGGGCTGCACGCTCAACTGCCCCGCTACCTTCGACTTGAAACTCAAGGCGAGTGCATACGAGGGCAAGGGCGACCTGCCGCCATCCATGAACTACCACATTGCCAGGGCTGCCCAGATCGGCGGCGACTGCTGCAACTGTGGCATGTGCGAAGACGGCTGCCCCGTGGATATCCCCCTATCGCTGATATACCACGAGGCTGCAAAGCGTATCGGACAGGAGATCAAGTAAGATCTCCTTTCCTTTTTTATTTTTTAAAAAAAAAGTAATCCAGAATACAGGATTACCGGTGGTTACCAGTACTGGCTGGAAGATGCGTGACCTGACAGGCCGGAAGTGTTCCGCACGACCGCTTTGAGAGGCTTCACCGGGTAAAACCGCGGCAGGATGTCACTGTGATACCAGTAGTCGACAGGCCGATCGAAAAAGTAAACAGGTATGACTGTCCTATATATGGGTAATTTAAAAATATCGCATATCTGGTTGAACATTATAAATCGGGAGGTAAAACATGTCAGGTACGGTTACTAAGGGAAAGGGACTGGAAACCCTAACGGACAAGCTAACATATAACAAACAGTACTCGGCCGAGGCCACAAGCTCCGGCAAGTACAAAGACATTTTAGACGGGCAGCACCCGGACGTCACGCTGGTGACATGCTCCGACTCGCGTGTATGGGAGCGGTCGCTGGACGACGAGATCGGCAAGATCTTCACGATCAAGAACATCGGCAACCGTGTCGAGCCCAACCTGGGCAGTATAGAATATGGCGTCGGTCATCTTCATACGCCCGTGCTGATGATCATGGGCCACACCGGCTGCGGAGCAGTCCATGCGTCCACTCTTGAGCTGAAGGACGAGCACGCGCGCATCCTCAAGTCGCTCGACTTCATCAAGCCGACCGTCGCCGATATCCAGAAGCTTCTGATCCGGAAGGGCGGGGTGACCGGTTACGTTAAAGAGGCAAAGGCGGCGTCTGCCAGCACTATCAGTGACGATGTATTCTTCGAGACGCTGGTCACCGAGGCCAACGTCGACCGGCAGATCGAGAACCTGCTCAACGATGCGTCAATCAGGAACCTGGTCTATACGGGCAAGCTCATGATCGTGGGGACGATATACGACTTCAAGGATATCTACTCGAAAAAGAAGGGCGCGATCTTCGTCATCAACGTCAACGGCGAGACCAATGTCGAGAAGCTGAAGAAGCTCGCGGTGGCAGAGGGCGACGGAAGGATTGTAGCAGGCAACATCAAGCGGATGCTGGTCTATTAATAGCACAGAGGCCATCAGTGTGAGCAATATATTTCACTCTATGGCCTTTTTATTTTCTTATATTAACGTTTGACATGGTAATTGGACGATTCTTCAATGTAATTCCTGCATCATCCTGGTACCTGGTAGCATTGTCCAGGTCGCCATGTCCTGTAGCTTTTGAACGCTTCGATGTATTTTTCCTCGGCCTTATAAATGTATGACTCTTTCTCTGGTGAGACCATTCGGCGCCCTGGATATCCATTGACAGATCCTTGACCGCAGCCGCATACTCGCTCATCGATCGCTGGCTGTAGCCAGCTGCCATTGTCATCTGATCGATGGCCAGGTCGTACTGGCCGCGGCTGAAATTGATCAGGGCGGCGTCATGATATCCGGCCGCAATCACGCTTCGCTTTCGCCTTTCTGGATATGGTCCTGGTAGAGTTCCAATGATGCTCTCATTGTGTCCGTACTCGAGGATGACATGCCGTTAAAATGAGCATCGGAGAGCATAATGACGATCGGTAACACGACGGCCAGCAATATAATGGCCAGGATAATCCCCTTCGGTATCCCCCGGCGTTCCTTGTCTTCTTAGTAGTCCGACAGGTTTCCCGGCAGCTTTCATGTCTTCCACTACAATATCCTGCATGCCCGGTACCGGGTCGAAAGACCAGGTGTACGGCTCGTCGTCGAAACTAGCCGCAGGCTTTAAATGTTCATTGTTGTAAATGTAAGTGATCGTGCCGGTGACGTGTCACGCCACCTGTTCGTCAACGTCAGCTATCGATCAGCCGGGAAAGGAATCGTTGCAGAGAATCGGACCCAACTCTTTGACCTGCGCCAGAGTCTTTCCTTTGGACTGCGGTAGAGATAGGCCATACAGGGCCAGCATCAAAACCATATGACCGCTATCATCAATAAGCGCGCCGTAAGACATGGGAGACCCCCATGAAAACTTGTCCATTGTACTAGGGATGACCTGGAAGGATACGCTATACGATACACGTCCACACGAATGAATTCAAGGCTGACCATGCACAGCCGATCAAAGAAATAGGTGCGACCTAATTACCAGGTACTAAGTGACCGATCACATACCCCAGTCAGCACCATCATCAGCTACTGAACTCGATTGCCATGATACGATTGTAGAAGCCGCTCGTATAGTATATAATATTATATTGTCTCAATCCTTAAAATTTACAAAACAAAAAACCGCATTTTAGGTTATATTGACTTATATTTATATTATTCCTATTATTTTCGGTGTTCAGTAATGGGTAACGGTGATAGTAATTTCTCATATCTCGATATGCTCGCGGAGATCGGTTACGCCCGGCACATAGGCGGTAAAGTGGCCACCGACCGGCTGATCAAGAAGGCAGGCATCAAGAAAGGGTCAAAGGTGCTGGACGTGGGCTGCGGCCTGGGCAAGACCGCCTGCAGGCTGGCCTCGGAGCTTGGCTGTAATGTGACTGGCATCGACATCATGCCTAAGATGGTCGAACAGGCGAAAGTGACAGCGAAAAAGGCAGGCATCACTGACAAAGTTACCTTCATGGAAGGCGACGCGCGGAAGCTGCCCTTCCCGGACGCGTCTTTCGACACAGTTCTCGTGGAGTCTGTGACAATCTTTGTCGAGGACGTGGCAAAGGCCATCGGCGAATACAACCGTGTACTCAAGCCAGGCGGAGCCCTCTGTGACAACGAGGTCTGCATCACCCGGAAATCGTCGGAAGAACTAAAGGGTGACATCAAGGACCTCGAGGCGATCTTTACCGCATTCTCCTCGAAAACAGACCGGGGCATCCTGACCTACGAGGACTGGCGGGACATTTACAAAGGGCAGTTCCGGAAAGTCGAAGCGGACCACTTCATCGCGGACCCTAAAGAGGAGACCATGGCTAAGAAAGAAGACGGCTTCGGGGCTATACTGTCCATGGCGAAAGTGGCCTACCTCTACTATACGAACCCCCAGGCGAAGGCGATCATCGATACCACCCGGAGCATGTACAAGTACGTCGGGCACTTCGGGTACGGTTTATTTGTCTGCCGCAAGTAGAGGTTCGGAGATTCCGAGGGCACGCAGAGCTCACCACAGAGGACACAAAGGCCACAGAGGTACGACACAGAGGATTTATAGAAAAGGCTGATGGAAAGCCTTGTTGTTAAACAATCCTCTGTGTCGTCCTCTGTGCCTTTGTGTCCTCTGTGGTAAGTCTGCATGCCTCTGGTAACCTTGTACCTCAGAGTACGGAAGGGTTTTATTCTCCGTCATGCATATTCCAGCTTATTATGCCACGGACGGCCATCATCGGGGGCAGCGGGTTCTACAGCGTCCCCGGCTGCACATTGAAGGAAAAGCGCCTGATATCGACGAAGTACGGCGACGTGACCGTCTTCATATACGTCGATAAGGCCGGGACCGAGTTTGCTTTTTTACCCCGGCATGGCGAGGGCCACGTCTGCCCGCCCCATAAGATCAACTACCGGGCTAACGTCATGGCGCTGAAGCAGGCCGGCGTCGAGCGGATCATCGCTGTCGCCAGTGTCGGGAGCCTGCGTGCCTTTCTCCGGCCGGGCGATTTCCTGCTGCTCGACCAGTTCATCGACTTCACGAAAAGCCGGCCATCGACCTTCTACGAAGAAAATGAGGTCGTCCACATGGACATGACCGAGCCGTTCTGCCCTGACTTGAGAAAATGCATCCTGGCCGCCAAGCCGGCCGGCGTCAAAGTACACGAAAAAGGCACATACGTCTGCGCTGAAGGCCCGAGGTTCGAGACCCCTGCGGAGATACGCGCATATTCGGCCATGGGTGGCGATGTCGTGGGCATGACCCTGGTGCCCGAGGTCGTCCTGGCCCGGGAGCTGGGCATGTGCTACGCCGGCATCGCTGTGGTGACCAACTATGCGGCAGGCATCTCTAAGGGCGCGCTTTCCCACGAGGAAGTGCTGGAAGCTATGAAAAAGGTCGAGGGCATGCTGTCCGGTTACGTCGTCGACTGCCTCTCGTACGTCCAGACAGAGAGAAAATGCGCTAACTGTAACGTCCCGGGCGCAATATCAAAATAATTATTTATAGAATTCGAAGTCCTGAGGTACGGGTCTCTCAGGCCGCTTCCCGCGATTGTAATAGTTCCAGGCGAGCAATATGATCGCCAGCGGGGCACATAACAGGAATAGCAATAGCCAGAAGATGAAATCGTCTTCGAGTATTGAATTGGCCATATGATAGTATTTTCCCGGATTGTCATGATAAAGTTTTTGTCGTCATTCGTTAACCGGGCACGTCCGGCGAGGGCTTCAGTGGCCGTTGCCCGGCGACCGGACGCCGGTCATGTCCGTGATCTCGATCTTGAAGATGGTGATCGGCGGCACAGCTATCTCCCTTCCGCCGCCATCCTGCGAGACGCCATGGATCGCGGCGAGATCGGAGCCGGCGGCCTTCCGTCCCAGCGACTGCATCGCCCTGACGCGCTCCGGGGGGTCGGCGACCTCAGATATCCGGCCTCTCACGATCACACTCCGGAAGTCGGTGACCGTATCGTTGTACCGGTCGACTTCGAAGCACACGTTGGGGTTTAACCTCGCCAGCCTCGCCTTCAGGCCCAGGTTCGGCGTATGAATATAGATGGCGCCGTCCTCGAAAGCGAAGTCCGTCGGCACAACGTATGGGTGCGGATCGTCATTCAGCCCGATACGGCCAACGCGCTCCTTTTCGAGCATCCGCAGCATCTCCTCTCTTGTCAGCTCCGGCAGGAATGTCATATCGTGGCCTCAATTTTTATAAATTCAATTAATATAATTATAATTGATCGATAATGAAGGTATCGGAGATCGGGCACGATGAAGAGATGGCCAGATGCCGTTTGTCAGAGGCTGGCTTTTTGATCTTCCGCGGAGCGAAGCGGAGCGGTGTAGCCGGGGAGTCCAGCGGAGGCCCGTAGGCCGGAGCGACTAGAGGGGGCGGGGGGAGTGTGTAAAGCCCCCTCTTGATCCGTCAAAAGCAGAAATGTTATCAAGCCCTGAATTTTCTTTGCGTACCAGCCCCCGTAGTATCCCGCATTCAGCGGATGATCTGCGTGACCCCACCCGCCCACCCGTGGCGCGCTGCGCTGTGACTCTGATGCCGATTAAACATATAGGCTGAACGGACCGGGCAATCGTCGTATAACTGCCGGACGGAACATCGGTTTTGCCTGACCTCCTACGTTTGTACGCGCGCGTGAGCAACCGGGCCGTTCCTGTCGATAGCCCCCGCTCATAAATAAATAAAATAAAGAAAAGGGACAGAGAGGCTGATACCTCTCCGGCATATCTCAAATCAAACGAATCGTCTCTAAGTTCATCGGCGACTTGGTCTCCATCTTGTACTTCTTGTAGATGGAGCTGGCTAAGTCGAGACATTTGTTCTCGTCGCCGTGGTTGGTGATGATCCGCTCCGGCCTGGGGTCCATGCGCTTTACGTATTCCATGAGCTGCCGCCGGTCCGAGTGGCCTGAGAAGCCGTCGACCGTGGTAACTTCCAGGGCTATCTTCATGATCGCGGTCTTGCCGTTCTCGGTCATGGGGATCTCTCCCCAGCCCTTCTGGATTCGTCTGCCGAGAGTGCCCTCTGCCTGGTAGCCGACGAAGACCAGCGTGTTGCGCTTGTCCACGCCGTAGTTCTTCAGGTACTCCATGACCGGGCCGCCGTTCATCATGCCCGAAGTCGCCAGCACGATGCATGGGTCCGGGCTCTGCAGGATCTCCTCTCTCTTCTTGGGAGAATCGACCTGCACGAACGAGGAAGACAGGAACGGGTTCTGGCCTTTGTGGAAGATCATGTCCTGCAGTTCCACGTTCAGGTACTCGGGGTACGTAGTGTGGATGGCTGTCGCCTCCCATATCATGCCGTCGAGATAGACGGGCACGTTGGGGATGTAGCCTCTCCGGATGGCCTCCTCGAGCACGATCATGACTTCCTGGCTTCTGCCCACGGCAAACGTCGGTATGAGCACCTTGCCGCCCCGGGAAAGCGTGTTCTTCGCGATCTGCTGCAGCTCGATCTCGGCTTCCTTGCGCTGGGGCTGCATGTCGTGCATGCCGCCGTAGGTGGCTTCCATGATCACCGTCTCGACCCGCGGGAACTGGTTGATCGCCGCATCGAAGAGCCTGGTCTTCTCGTACTTGAAGTCGCCGGTGAACGCCACGTTATAGAGGCCTTCGCCGATGTGGAAGTGAGCGCAGGCCGAGCCGAGGATGTGGCCCGAGTTGTAGAATGTCAGCCGGACGTCCGGCGCAATGTCAGTGACGTCACCATGGTTAAGCGTGATCGTGTGCTTCAGCGTCTCGCGGATCATCGCCGAGTCGTATGGCGGCCGCTTGCCCTCGCGGTTGGCCACCTCGATGTAGTCCAGCTGCAGCAGTCCCATCAAATCACGAGTCGGCGGAGTCATGTAGACCGGGCCCTCGTAGCCGTACTTGAACAGCAATGGTATCATGCCGCAGTGGTCCAGGTGCGCGTGTGTCAGCACGACCGCATCGATGTTGGACAGCGGGCTGACCTCGGGCACGTATAAGTAGGGCGTCCCGTTGCTCTCGGCCCCGGTACTCACGCCGCAGTCGATGAGGATCTTGGTCTCCGGCGTGCTGAGGAGGAACGAGCTTCTACCGACCTCTTTGCAGCCTCCGAGCGTGGTAATCCGAATCCACTGGTCCTTGGTCGAGACCGGCCTGTGTATCTTACGGCCGATTGTCTTAAGGATTGCTTTCCTGTCATCTTTTACCGAGCGCAGATACTGCCGGATGTCTTTCACGGTCTTGGACTCGATAGGCGGGGTACGTACGACTTTAGGCGTCCAGCCGATATGTTTGGTGATCTCGCGCAGCGTCGAGCCGTGCCGGCCGATGACCAGCCCTGGCTTCTCCGCCTCAATGATGACCTCACCCGTGTCCATGTCAAAGAAAAAATTCGATAAACCCGATTCCTGTGGTACGATCTGCTTGATCTTGTCGATTGACTGTTCCGCGTCCAGGAGCATCTTCGGGTCCGGCCTGACCACGATCCGCTTTCGCAGGTCCTTGGCCAGCGAGCGGATGATGTCGCCGTTGTCCGCGAATGCCTTGGGCTCAGTCGTATAGATGACCAGCTCCGGGCCCTCGAATTCGAGGTCCGAGATGGTGATGCCCTTGGGCAGTTTTGTGGAAATCTTGTTACGCAAATCGTTTAAAACGTCGTCAATAGTCACTGTTTTTTCCCCTCAATCCTTTTAAAAAAAGCAACAGGGTCAGGAGTTGTAAACCTGTTTGCTTATCTCCCTCTCGAAGACTTCAACCTTCTCCGGGGTGATCACGCAGAACTGCATGCCGTTGCCGGACGCAGAGTCGCGCTTCATGGCAGACTCCAGAGCCCTCACAGCCAGCTCGACGCCTTCCTCGGTGCTTATGCCGGGCTTGTAGCGGTCTTCCAGAACACCATAGGCCATGGGAGAACCTGAGCCTGTGGATACGAACTTGTCCTCCTCGATCCGGCCGCCGAGCGGGTCCAGAGAGTAAACTTTCGGACCTTTGGCATCGACGCCGCCGATGAGGATCTGCACATAGAATGGCACGTACTTATTCTCCGCAAGGATGTTGGATAATAACATGGATAGCGCGTTAATGGTCATCAGCCCGTGGCGACGAAGCTCGAAAAGCTTGGCCTCGACCTGAAGTACGCGCGCCAGTCTCTGGCCGTCACCCACTGAGCCGGCAATGGTCATCGCGGCATTATCAGTAATACGGTAAATCTTCTGGGCATCCCTGCTCGCGATGAAGTTACCCATGGTGGCCCTACGTTCGGTCGCCAGTACGACTCCGTTGTTACAGATTATCCCGATGGTGGTAGTGCCTTTATAGATTTTGTCTTCCATCAAAATTCCTCTGGTAATAGACACAAAATTAGTTACTCGTAATTATATGTCTTTTATATATAATCCTTTCTCCGTTACGCCGCAGGCATTTTTGAAATGTTTTTAAAACGCTTTGCAGTAATAACGTAGAAAAGACTGCGTTGACTGATCTCTTGATCACGCCGCTCGTTTATAAATCTTGCGCTGACGTGCCCGGAGACAATTATTAAACTATAAAAATATAATTATATTATAGTCGGTGAACGTATGCAGCTTGGTATTATTGGGCTCGGGAAGATGGGCGGTGACCTGGCGCTCCAGTGTGTCGACAGGGGCATCGACGTGACAGGCCATTCTAAACACGGGCATCCCGCGCTGGCATCGCAGGGCGTCCAGCATCGCGACGACCTACGAGGCGTTCGTGGGAGCACTGAAACCGCCGAGAGTAATCTACCTGTCGCTGCCGGCAGGCCCGACGGTAGACGAGGTCATCGGCGATCTGATGCCTCTTCTCCGCCGGGGCGACGTGATCATGGACGGCGGCAACTCTTTCTACGAGGACTCCATCCGGCGGGAACGGGAGGTCTGGAAGCAAGGCATATACTTCCTCGACTGCGGTACCAGCGGCGGCATCGAAGGGGCTCGAAACGGCGCCTGCTTCATGGTTGGCGGCAAAGAAGAGGGCTTCGCGATCGCGAAACCGGTGCTGAAGAAGCTTGCGGTGGACGGCGGCCTGCTGCATACCGGTGCGCCCGGGAGCGGCCACTTCGTCAAGCTGGTACACAACGGCATCGAGTTCGGCATGAACCATGCTATCGGCGAGGGCGTCGAAATGCTGCTGCACGGCGGCTTCGATCTCGACATGGAAAAGGTCTTCGAGAACTGGTCCCATGGCTCGGTCATCCGGGGCTGGCTGGTAGAGCTGATGGCGAAGGGGTTGAGAGAGGAAGACTTCGACAGCATCCCGCCCTATGTGGAAGATACCGGCGAGGTAAACTGGCTCCTCCAGGCCGCCATCGACAAAGAGATCGCGATGCCGATCACCGCCATGTCGGTGATGAGCCTGTTCCAGTCCCGGGGCAGCGGCCTGGACAGCAACCGGGCCGTCGCTTTGCTCCGGCACGGGTACGGCGGCCACCCGTTCGGGAAGGACCCGGCCATCGCAAAGGAGCGGAAGACGAGCAGGCTCACGAAACTATGACTTGTCCTGCATGGGTCCCGGAGTCAGATTGCAGCCACTGAATTATTGTATACGCCGAATAGGCATCGGACACAAAGGCCACGCAGGCCAGCGTAGCCTGATTATTTGACGTCATGTACATTATGTGTAGCCATTCCTGTGACCTTTTATACAGGCTGAGCCGGCACCCCCACGACGTCAACGACGTACTTAATCGGTTTATGCAGTCGTCCGTGGCAAAAACGTCGTTGACGTCGTTTACTTCTTGTCGGATGCCGGCCAGCCTGTACACAAAGATTCAGGTATGACTATACTTCGTGTAGGTCGTGTCCGGTGCAGGCTCAGACTGTACGGGCACAAAATTATATAAATAGTAAAATATATAGCAGTTGCACCACAGAATTATCCATATGGCAGACATATCGGGCAAAGCGTACGAGATTAAATGGCTGCTCATCGGTACGCTAATCGTGGCAGGGCTCCTGTGGATGGCCCTGCCCTTCGTGACGCCCATCATATTTGCCCTGTTCATCTATTATATAGCCAGGCCTATCAAGCGGAGGCTGCAGCCATACGTAAAAAACGAGGCGCTGGCAGCCCTGTTGTGCATGCTGGTCATCGCGTTGCCCCTGCTTGCCCTGCTGGGCTATACGGTGCTCCTGGCCGTGGACCAGATCGACAGCCTGCTGTCCGGCCTTGGCATACCATCGCTGCCTCTCGGGCCCTTTTTCAACCCGCAAAACCCCACCACGCTCCCGGACGTTTATGGCCTGATGCATGATTATTCCGGCACGATACGGGGCATCAAGGACGTTCTTGTGTCCACAGGGCTGGTTCTTGTCGATGTCATCTTCAAGCTTTCTCTGCTGATCATCATTGCGTTCCTGCTACTCGTGGGCGATCGCCGGCTTGCCGCATGGTTTCACAGGACGTTCCCTCGCGCGGTGCAGGAACGTAACGGAGCGCTCCTGCGCTTCGCCACGGCCGTCGATGCGGACCTCGAGGCCATCTTCTTTGGCAACGTACTCAGTGTGTTCCTCTTCGCCATTATCGCGGCGATCGTGTACTCGGCGCTAAACTTTTTTGCCCCCGACCCCTCGTTCCACATACCTTACCCGCTGCTCATGGGTATACTCTGCGGCCTGTTCGCGTTCCTGCCGATCCTCGGCCCCTGGATGATCGACGTGCCCATCTTGCTATACGTGGCCGCCCGGTCGCTGCTGGCCGGGACGTTCTCCGATCACTGGTGGTACCTGGCGGTCATGGCGATCTCGATCTCTATCCTGGTCGAGAACCTTCCCAATTACCTGCTCCGGCCGTTTGTCTCCCATGGTAACGTAGACGTGGGCCTGCTCATGCTCGCGTACATCGTCGGCCCCGTTGTCTTCGGCATCCCGGGGCTGTTCCTCGGGGCCATCCTGCTCGTGCTGGCAACGAACTATTTCGGCATCATCGTGCCGGAAATGCATACCACTAGACAATAAAAACGCCTTCATCGCCTTGCTTACGTGCTGTCGGGCATGCGGATATATGGCTGATCTGCCCGATCACATGTCGCCGGATACAGGCAGATGAGTATTTTTATCCATATGAAATTATAATTAATTGGTGTTGTTATGGGAGAGAATCCGTTGAGAAGGGTATGGGGCGGCCTGTGGCAGGACATGCTGCTGCGGGGCCTCATCGCAATTATATTCGGCCTGCTGGCCATCTTCATGCCAGGAATTACCATCGCGGCGTTCATCCTGCTGTTCGGGGCGTTCGCCATAGCCGACGGTCTGCTGCTGGTGCTGCAATCGGTCACGACCCGCCGGCACGAGGCATACTGGTGGGTACGACTCTTGCAGGGAGTGTTGAGCATCGCGATAGGCATCGCCGTCTTCGTGTGGCCGGGGCTCACTTTGCTCGTCCTGCTGTACATCGTTGCCTTCTACGCGATAGCCGGAGGCCTGCTGCAGATACTGGGAGCTATCGAGCTGCGCAAGGCGATCAAAGGCGAGCTGCTCCTGCTGGTAAGCGGGATCCTGGCCATCGCTGTCGGCGTACTGCTCATCATGCGGCCCGGGATCGGCCTCATCACGCTCGTTCAGACGATCGGCATCTTTGCCATCGTCTACGGCATCATGATTGCCGTCCTGGCTCTACGGCTGAGAAGCCTGGTCCATAAGGCAACGCCTGTATAAACGTTGTCACTGCGCGGGAGGTGCATGGTACGCGAGCCTCATGCATCTCTCGCCAGCTTTTAAAAAGATAATTAATAATTTGCTTCTGATACGAGGGATAAGTATATAAGTCAGGGTATGCCACTTAGCTGCCCGGAGTCAATAAAAAACAATGGAAACATGTTGTAAGTGCAAAAGGCATGCGAGCCTGCCATTCTATTTAGTAGTCAAGGGCAAGCTTAGCGTGCTGTGTTTTGCCTGCGCCTGCAGAAGTTCAGGCCTGGCACAGAAGTAAAAACAATTTCGAATGCGGCTGTATGTGCCCGGCGGCAAAACCGGGCATGACCTCGGCCTTTATCCCGTTGATAGCGCTTTTCGGATCCTTCAGATCAAATCGACCTTAGCATGTCCTTTCTCGTCGATCTCCAGGATGGCGGCGTTCCCGATGGAAGCCGGGCCCGGGTTGACGATCACGGTTTTCCCCATATGCGATATGCCACGGGCCTCATGGATGTGCCCGCAGACCACCGCTACGAACTTCGGCGCGAGCTTCGCTACCGCCGTGCTCCCGACGTGGATGCCGCCCGGTATCTCGTCCTGGTGACCCTTCGGCGGCGCGTGCGATACCAGCACGGCCGGTCCCTTCACGCCGTGGAGCAGCCGCTCAAGCGTGCTCTCGATCTGCTCCTCCGTCAGCTCGAAGGGCGTGTTGAACGGTGTCGGGTTGGAGCCGCCGATGCCGATAAAGGTGACGTCGCCCATGCGGAACTTGTTCTCGTGCAGGTTGCAGTCCTCGGCCTTCAGCAGTTCGACAATATCCTTCTTGTCACAGTTGCCCGGCACGGCCAGCACCGGCTTCGGCAGCGCGTCAAGGACGACCTTCGCCTTCTCCGTCGGGCCGAACTGGGTGAGGTCCCCCGCGAGCAGGGTACCGTCCACCTTGCCTGCTTTCTTCAGTATATCCGGCAGCCGGTCGAACGTGTTGTGAAAGTCACAGACGGCGAGCAATCTCATAATTGTTAATCTCTCTCCATTGAGAAAAAACTAACGTTACTAAACAACGTAACAAACTGCACATTCACAAGCTGAATACGTATTTTCAACCGGCAAAGCCATTATTAGTCTTGGCACACTGGCTACCTAGGCCCATGGCGAGCGTGACAGAGAGCGCATAGTTATTAACAAGGCTTGCGTCTCTGTTGTTGCATTGGCTATGTGACCCCGGTCGCGCTCGCCAAGGGCGCCAGGTAGCCAAGGGCGCCAAGGTTTTTAAAAAATGCAGGCATTCTCAATTATTCTCTACCCAGGAGGTATCCGTCTCTTCCATCCGTGCCAGGGCCAGCTCGATGTCCCGGAGGACGCCCATCAGGGTATAGTATTCACGCTGGTTGATCATGGCCCGGCCGATGATGCGGCGGAGCATCAGCAGCGTCTTGTCGCGCTTATGCTCAGGGTGGTTTACCGCTGTAAGCAGGCTCTCGAAGTTCCGGTACAGCAGGTCCAGCATCTCGCCGCTGGCCAGGGGGAAATCGCCGCCCTCCATGCCGGCCAGCTCGTAGAGCACGATGGCCGCGGCATGCGAGATGTTCATGACGGGGTAATCGTCCGAGGTCGGGATGCTCACCACGACGTCGCAGCGCCCCAGCTCTTCGGTGTTCAGGCCGTGGTCTTCCCGCCCGAAAATGATGGCCGCTCTCCCGGACTTATCCTCCAGCATCGTCCGCAGCTCGGACGGCATGAAGTATGGTACCCTTAGATGATTCCTGTTATACTCTCCGGGTTTGCCGGTCGTGCCTATCACGAGGTCGATTCCCTCCAGCGCGTCTGCCAGCGAGTTCACTGTGATGACCTCTTCGAGTATGTCCTGCGCATGGGAGGCCATCGCCTTCGCGAAGTCGCCTAACCGGCAAGGCCGCACCAGCCACAGGTCGTTGAAGCCGAAATTCTTCATGGCCCGGCAGATAGAGCCCACGTTACCTTCGGAGGCAGGCTCGACCAGGATGATACGGACATTCAGCATCTTCCCGTCGACGAGGATTTCCTCGACTACCTCGCTGTCAGACTCTTCTTTTATCATACGTCTTTCAGGCTCTCCTTTTTCTTGCTCACCACGACGATGTCCGATATCCGGGTAGACGGGTAGTTGCCGGTCTCGTCCTTCTCCACGGCCTTGACCATGTCCCAGATGGTCAGCAGCGCGAGACTGGCGCCGCAGAGCGCTTCCATCTCCACGCCGGTCTTTCCCGCGGACCGCACCACGGCCGTGGCGACGATGTGGTCGTCGCCCACCTCGAAGTCGATCTCCACGCCGGTGACCGGTATCTGGTGGCAGAGCGGTATCATGTCCCAGGTCCGCTTCACCGCAGTAATACCTGCGACCCTCGCAGTGGCCAGGACATTCCCCTTCTTCACACTGCCTGTCTTAATCAGCTCCATTGTCGCCGGAGTCAGCCAGATGGTCCCGCGCGCCTTCGCCGTGCGCAGCATCTCCGGCTTCCCGCCTACGTCGACCATCTTTACCCGGTCCCCGTCCACGTGCGTAAAATCCCTTGACTGTGACATTGGCATCGCCATAAATCCTGGTCTCGCTACCATATATACATTACAGTGAATTGAGCTTTATCATCTTTTATCGTACTTTAAAGGTCTCTAAGGTTCCGGGGCCTCAACGTAACCTGTACTTTTTCATGACATACGGGACCTGTCCGATCATGTCGGTCGCCGTCATCCAGAAGCCTTTGTCCTCGTAAGCCATGTCGCCGGCCGCCCCTCCGACGAAAGCCGCGGAGGCGGCCGCCTCGAACGCGCCGTTCCGGCAATAGAAGGCGCCCGTGATGCCGGCCAGCACGTCGCCGGTCCCTCCGACCGCCATGCCGGGGTTGCCCGTGCCGTTGAGCCGGACGCGCTCGCCGTCGGAGATAATGTTCGTCTTGCTCTTAAGAAGAGTGACCACCCCATGTTCCGCGGAAAACTTCACGACCGCCTGCCGGGGGTCCGAGTCGGTTGCATTGAAACCGCTGATGCGGGAGAATTCGCCAGGATGCGGGGTGATAATACCATGCAATGGCATGTCCGGCCGGAGCGCGTCCGCATCTATGACTACCTTATCGCACAGCTTGATGATATCTGAAATTGCGGCCAGCGACTCCATGTCCCGCCCCGCGCCGTTGCCGATCACCACGACGTCATGCTTTTTTATCAGCGGCGCCACCCTGTATACGTCCGCCATGACGATCTTATTTTTGTCTACTAAAGGTACCGTAATGAGGTCCGGGGAAAAGGATGCGACGATGTCGGCCGCCCGCTGCGGCGCTGCCACCGTGACCCAGCCTGCGCCCGCGCGGAGTGCCGCCATGGCCACCAGGGCGGGCGCACCTGTATAAGGGCCTCCTCCCACGACGAGCACCCGGCCGCACTCGCCCTTGTGAGCACAGTCGCCTCTCGTCCTGATGTTCATGAGGTCGCCGGGGCCCACATATAGTGACGCTTTCTCCGGGATGCCGATGTCCGCAACGATGTAGTTGTACATCTCCAGCCCTTTTTTAGGCGCATGGAACGTCACCACCAGGTCAGGCAGCACACAGCCGCTGCATACGCCCGTGTAGCAGTCCAGGCCGCTCGGCACGTCGACCGATACTTTCGCCGCCTTGCTCCCGTTGATCAGGTCGATGGCCCTCCGCTCGAGGCCGCGTGGCGCGCCTCTGCTGCCCGTCCCCAGGATGGCGTCCACTATAAGGTCACAGGTCGCGAAAATATCGGCCGGTATCATGACCGCGTCCTCGATCTCCATAGCGTCGATATGCGTGAAGCGCAGCTTGTACAGGCTCTCGCTGGCCGGGCCTTTCTTCACTTCCGCCGAGCGGCCGAGCAGCATCACCGAGACCGTGTAGCCCTTCAGCGCCAGCAGCCGGGCCACGACGAAGCCGTCGCCGCCATTGTTGCCCTTGCCGCAGACGACGAGCGTGCGGCATGGCGGGTACCGGGCTACGATGGCATCTGCCACTGCCTTGCCGGCGTTCTCCATGAGGTCGCCGAAGCTGACGCCGAAATAGTCGGCATTCGCCTCCAGCGCACTCATCTCCTCGATCGTGACGAACTCTTTCACCTGTGACACTCCAGATCGGACTATGAAATTATTCGCTGTATAATTTAATAATAGTTGCCGAGCCGGGAGTGGCCTGCCGGCACGCGCACGGTCACGCCGCCGGACTATCGGCTTTTCATAAACATTCCCTGCGTGGTGTGCCTGCTGACTGGCAGCCCTTCTAAGCCAAAAAGCCCGGGTTTTGTAAGGAATTATATAACAGAAGCTAGAAAATAGACTCGGAGCGTTACTTGCAATGGACGAGATCGACATACGGATCATACAGGAGCTTATCCCGCAACCCCGGGCCACGTACCGCGAGCTTGCCGATCGGCTGGATATGTCGGTCAACTCGGTCCATAAGCGGGTACAGTCGCTGTTAGATCTCGGGATCATCAAGGAATTCACCGTCCATCTCTCCCAGGCTGCCTCACCTCATATTTTCGTCCGCGTCTGCGGCACGTCCGAGACCGGACGGATAGACGACACGGTCGGGCGGCTGGGCAAAAACAAGAACACGGCTATGGTCGCCGTCTCGAGCGGCAACGGCCTCCACGTCCTGGGAGTGCTGGACGATTTATCAGGGCTCAACCGGTTCGTGAACTTTGTCGTCCGGGAAGCAGGGATCAGCGATCCAACGGTCAGGCTGCTCGATCTTCCGGGGCCCAGGGCAACCCCCGGGGCTTCTCTGACAAACCTGGACTACCGGATCATCGCTTCGCTCCTGCACGACAGCCGGAAACCGGCAGTGGACGTAGCGGCCGGGCTCGGCGTATCGGCCCGGACGGTCAAGCGGCGCATCGCACGCATGGAAGAAAATGGTCTGATCTACTACCGGGTCGTGTTCGACCACGCTTCTCTCGGGGGCTTATTTACTCTGCTGGACCTGTACGTCAGAAGCGGGGTCAACGTACAGGATGCAGCCGTTCTCATCCGTAAAAAATATTCGGCGAATATGCTGGAGATGCGGACCTTCAGCACGATACCGAACAACGTGACCGTCGACGTGTGGACCAGGACGGCGAAGGAGCTTAAAGCACTACAGGATTCGCTGCAGGACGAGGGCATTTTCGAGAAGGCGCTGCCGATTTTCGTCTACGGCGTTTATCATTTCGGCACATGGCGCGATGACTATGTCCTGGAAAGAGCGGCGACGAAGTGACCGGCAGGCTATGCGGCGAAAAAAAGATTAGCGGATTAATCGTTGGGCCGAGACTGCCGCATGTGCTTCCGCATTATATTGTATCTGATGGAGCATCGCCTGCTTCCGGGCGTCCGTCTCTTTGCCGGCTGCCCGGCTCCGGCCGGCCATGGCCCGGCGCATATCCGGCAAGGCAGAGTATAACAACACCGCGAGCCTGCAGTTTTTGAATAACAGGCCCGGTTTTTTCATCCGGTTACCCGCGAATCTTTGATCATATCTCATTGTTTATCATCAACAGCCTGATCGCGGTAAAGGGCATATGTCCATGTTTTAGTGCCGGCACAGATTCCGGCTAAAAAACGATCGGTTTTTGTCCGCTTTGTCACCCTGGCGGCTCATAAAATGGCATCTTTTCAGGTATCGCTAAGGTTACGCCCGCCGTACGCACTTTAGCACGATGAGTGTCTCGAACGGCACCTTCTCAGTGCTGACCGTCTCGACGGAAAAGCCGTGGCGGCGGTACATCTCTTCGACCTCGTCGATGCCTGTGAGCGACGAGAACACGGTGAGCACCCGGCCGCAGGGCGGGAGTATTGAGCCGATGCCCTCCAGGAACCTGCCGATGACCTTCCTGCCTGTCGGCCCGCCGTCGAAGGCATGGTCCAGCCAGGAGCCCAGCCGGTCCTCGTCGGCGGTGGGCAGGTAGGGCGGGTTGAAGATGACCAGGTCGAAGGGCCCGCAGATGCCGTGGTACAGGTCGGCCCTGACTACTTCCACGCCGTTGCGCCTGGCGTTCTTGCAGGCGAGGGGGCTGATGTCCGTAGCGACGACGTCCGCACGGTCCTTGAGGAACAGTGAAACGATGCCGGAGCCAGTGCCGACTTCCAGCACCTTCTCCCCGGCCTTCACCTCGGCCAGAGCCGCCTCGACCAGCATGTACGAGTCTTCGGACGGGTCATAGACGCCGTCTAGCAGCTCGAACTCCTTATCCCTGTATATCCTGATCGTCATGACTCATCGCCTTCGATATCTCGTTCGCCAGCAATGCGAATTCCTCCGGCGAGACCTGTTCTGCCCGCTTCTCAAGCACGTCCTGCGGCAGCATTGCCACGACCGCTTTCGGGTCGGAAATGCTCATCATATGGGCGTTTTTAAGAATAGCATTACGCAGACGTTTGCGTCGCCCGGCGAACGCTGCGGTGACCAGCCGCATGAACAGTTCCTCGTCCCTGACAGTATAGCGGGGCGGCCGCGGGGTAAGCTTTACGACGGCCGACTCCACTTCCGGCGGCGGCACGAACGCCTGCCTCGACACGTTGAAGAGAATTTGTACGTCGGCATAGTGCTGTACAGTCACCGAGAGCCTTGAATAATCCTCACTGCCCACGGTAGCCACCATGCGCAGCGCGAACTCTCGCTGGTACATCAGTATGGCTGACCGGAACGGTCTCTGGAGCAGTTTAAAGGTGACGTCCGATGATATGGAGTAGGGCAGATTGGCTACCGCCTTGTCGAACCGGGGAAAATCAATCTTCAGCGCGTTGCCTTTCAGCACCGTCACGTTCGAGCCCCGGAAGTCGGCCTCCAGCTTTTCGACGAACCTCTGGTCGAGCTCGATGGCGTAGACGTGTCGGGCATTCTTCGACAGCAGCCGTGTCAGGTTACCGGGACCGGCGCCGATCTCGAGCACTACCTCGTCCTTGTCAATATCGGCCGCCGCAACGATGCGCTCAAGCACGCCGCGGTCGACTAAAAAATGCTGGTCCTTCCTCTTGTCCGGAGAGAGATCCATTATTTAGCGAACAACCTGTACTTGATGGTCTCGTCCTTGATCTCTTCCTCGATGCGCTTGGCGATGAGCTTATCCGGGTGGTGCAGGCCCTTGACGCGCTCCTCGATCTCGCGGAAGCTCTTGAACTTGCCCTTCTTTCGCTCGTCGATGATGGCCCACATCATCTTCTTGCCGATGCCCGGCAACAGCTCCAGCATATGGAGCCGCGTGGTGATGGGCTGCGCGTTGTTATAGAACTCGATGTACTTCGCCTCGTTCTCCTTCACGATGGTCTCGATGACGTGCGGCATCTCGATCACCGCCGTATGGGTGAGCTCCTCGTACCTCAGCCGGCGCTCCACATGCTTGACGATGTCACGCTCGCCCTTCCCCACGAATACCTTGCTCTCGATCTCTAACCGCTCTCCCTCCTTGATGCCCAGCTCCAGCAGTATGAAGTAGTCGGCGCCGAGCGACTGGGCCAGCGGTTTGCGCAGGTGTATCGGCCTGGTGTCCTCCGAATAGCCGTTGGGCAGGTAGTCGAGAATGTACGCGTATTGCTCTTTTATGTCCGTTGTGTGGGGCGCGTGGGTTGTCGTCATCGATAGTTCACCCTATCATTGATACTTATTTACCTGATATAAAATAAAGTATTGCTTAGATATATTTTGCCACTATATCTAAGATGGTCTTGAGCTCGGCATCGGTCAGGGTGAACCGCTCCTTGGCATAAATCGAACGCAGCTCGTCCTTGCTTCTGGGACAGAGGCTGGCAATCCTTACCGCGATGTCGAGCTTCATTTTCTCAAGGGTAAGAAGCTCGTTGACCATGTCCCTGGATGCCTTGCCGCTGACCTTGGAGAACGTGTTGGCGTGCTCTACCGCGCGCCGCTGCTCATAGCGGAGCTCGGCACCGGCCGCCTCGCGCTCGTCCCTGATCGTGTTGAGCGTCTCCTTGACCTCCGGGAGGGTCAACAGTTCTTCGCTTATTACCTTCTTGATGATCATCGTTTATCCCTTACTCATGCGCTGTTCTTCTGCGGCTTCAGGTGCTGAGGCCGCACGATGAGTGTCTTCGCCATGCCGCCGTCCTTGATGCCGACGAGGTACGCGCGACCCTGCTGGCCGACTACTGTCGCCGTCAGGCCCTGGAACCTGCGGTAGGGCATTCCCTTGTGGACGCTGGGGTCAATGTCAATATGTACTTTGGACCCGACGTCGAACTCCTGGACAGCCTTGCTTACAGGCGAGAAGCCTCTCGCCCTCAGGTCCTTGTTAAACTTGTGCCGTGTTTTCTTCCTTTCACCGTGTGATCTTGCCATGATATTCCTCCTTCGACCTTGATGACGTCCAGCTCCTGGACCTTGAGCGCCTGACCGAGCATTCCAGACAGCGACGGCTTTGTCCTGCCATGGTCCCCGGATACAAGCTCTTTAACGTATAATCCGCCTTCGCAGCGGACGGTCATGACGAAGTACTTATTTTCCTCGTTCACCTGCTCGAGCTCAGTGCCGAACACGCGCCTTTTCCGTTCCAGGTCCGCGCGGCGGTGAGCCACCCTTTCAGGCGTACGCTGAAGTATCTCAGCGTCAGTCAAAGCAGCTAACGAAGATTTAAGTGTTTCTATTGAAATATCCTCATTGTATATAACTTTAAGCCTGTAGACCTTGCTGACCTTCATGCTCTTGACTTCCTCGACGGCGCTTTTGTCGACGTAGACGAGGCCGCTGGCCTTTACTTTCGGCATGGCGTAGGCGTTGATACGCTCTTCCACCGCCTGCAGGTCGACGTGCCTGACACGCGGGCCGATCATCTCCAGGACGAACGGCCTGCCGTCGCCGAGCATGAATGCGTCGATGTCTTCCCTTCCCGCGCCATGCATCACGCCATCCTTCGCATTAAACGCCTCGATAGCCGCATGGTTGATTAGCTCTTCCACGGAAACCGGGTACATCTTGCCGGTATTATTGCACCGTTCGCAGCCCTTGCCTCTGCACTCCCGGCACGGCCAGCGCGTCTGGGGGATGTCCCGGACATATTTGTTGTACCGGCCGTAGATGAACAGGGAATTGGCCTTCATCTCCACTTTCTCTTCCGCGAGCTCTATGGTGAAGAGCACGTCGGGGCGACCGAAGTCGACGTCCTTGCCGGTCATTTGTGATACCAGCTTGCCGACCTCGCGGTTAAGCTCGGACTTCAGGGGCTCGGCATTGGTGATGCCGCATTCGGACTGGAGCACTTCTTCTTTCTCGGACATCAGCGGCGGCACCTTCGTGCCTACCAGGATCGTGTCATATTCGTAGCCCTGGGCGGCCGCCACGCACTTGTCGGCGTATTCCTGGAGCTTGCTCCGGCTTCTGGAACAGGCCCCGGCACAGCCAGCACTCCTCTTCCTCGCCGCCGACCAGCTTGCGGGCCTGCGGCAGCGTCGGCGCCAGCTCTTTCTGCAGCTCCTTATCGTCGTCGGCCGCGGCCTGCATGGACAGCGCCAGCTTGATCGCGCTGCCTCGCTGGGCGTTGGTCAGCCCGGTCGAGAGCTTGGCGAACTGCCGGCCCATGCACGGGTCGCAGATCGGGCCTTCCTTGAGGATGCGCCGGGCGGTGTCGAGAATGGTCATAAGCTTCGTCTTTCCAGATGCGTCTCCATGTTTTAAACTTTTCTTCTTTCAAGATACATTTAATACCTTTACCTTTCATATATTGCTTTACAAAATGGTGATAGCTTTGGTGACCATATCGAGTAAATATCAAATTACCCTGCCGAGCAAGGTGCGGGAGAAGATGAAGCTGAAAGCCGGAGACAAGGTCGTATTCGTCGAGGAAGATGAAAATATGTGCTGAAGAAGCTTGATGATCTGGCCGACGAGATGGCCGAGATCATGAAAGACTTCGAGGAGACCGAACGCGAGTTCCGTAAAGGCTTCAGGTTCAGGGAGGTCGACATCAATGGGGATATGTTTAGACTCTAATGCAATGTCTGCCGGTAAGACATTTCTTAACTGGGTTTATGAAAACAGCATTTACACCTTTCTGCCATCGGTCGCTTACATGGAGCTATGCCTATCACCATCTGAAAAAGCACGGCAGTACAACGATTCTGGACGGCGTTATCGATGGCTATGGGATAGAAGTCGTGCCATTTGACGTCGAGCTTGCGCATCTGGCAGCAGCGAATGCGCTGGTAAAGCACGATTTTTCGGCCAATGCGACAGACTATGCTATCGGCGCGTATGCCGGCTCATGAGCATCCGCTGATTACCTATAATAAAAAGCATTTCACCTGGCTGAAGGAAGTCTACACGCCCGAAGAGCTGATGAAAAAGCTGGGATAGCGGGTCTATGCCCGGGACCTTGAAGTGCCGCTCCCGCCACCGCAGCGCCATCTTTCCGGGATGGTTATCCGTGTTCCTCGTCGAGGATTCGCCTGATGAGCCGCTTTTCCGCCTTATGCATGTGCTCGAGCAGCGTCGTCTTGTGGACCCCCATCTTATCGGCCAGCTTTCCCGCATCGATTTTCCTCGGGTGGTCGAAATAGCCGTAACGGTAAGCGGCCTTGAGAATTTCCCGCTGCTTCTCCGTGAGCTCGTCCAGCAGCCCGCTCACCAGGGGGTTGTAGTCATGGACGGCGAGGATCTCCATGCCCCATTCCCGCTCCTTCGCCGCGTTCACGATGTTCTGCAGCTCGTCGGTCGTGCCGATGACGCCGAACTGACAGGTGCCGCCGTTGAAGACGACGGGGTAATCGATCCTGAGCTCGAACCGGGCCGTGAAGTCGGCGATCTCCGCGGAAATCCGCCCCTTCATCAGCAGCGTGTAGCTCTTTCCCGCCCCGGACAGGATGATGGTGTCGGTGACGTACTCGTTACGCACCCCTTCGATGGACGTGCCGTCCTTCAGCGTGATCCGGCAGACATCGGTAAAGGTCAGGTCTGTGAGCTTGAAAACGTCGATGATCTCGAACCGCTCGGCGATGCCCGCGAACGGGGCGCAACAGTCGAGCAGGTAGTTCGGGATGCGGACGATCATCTTTCGCATAATCCCTGGATGGCGCTGACTGGTAATATAAATATGCCCATACATGTATGGGTAAAATGATTTGCGCATCCCGTTCGATCTATCCGACAACAGCAATAGGATTGTGAAAATATGAACCTGTTCAGTAAAAGTAAGAATACCAGTGTCCTGATCGTAAACGGATCATGCTGCATGCCCCAGATGGCCCCGATAGAGGAGCTGGCCCGGAAGATCGTAGAAAAAGGTGATCGCGGAGGAGCACGCTGACGTCATCGTCCGGACGATGACAATGTCCGAGGCGTACTACGGGGGCCTGCCCCGGGCGACGGTAGCGTCCTTAATGGACAATTTCAGACAAACCGGGGACCTCGGCCTGCCGGCCGTCCTGGTGAACGGGACAGTGGCCACGATGGGCATTCCCGATCCCGAGCGCCTGCGGGCTGCACTCCGGAACGAGCCGGGGGACGACGAGGTGGTGCAGGATGGCCAGTGATAACGGGCAGTTCAGAGTGTCGTCAGGCCAAACGGCCGGACAAAGTATCTGTTCTTCGGCGGGAAAGGTGGCGTCGGCAAGACGACCATGTCAGCGGCGACAGCCGTATGGTTCGCCGATCATGGCTACCGGACGATCCTGATCTCGACCGATCCGACGGTCAGCATGTCCGCCGTGTTCGACCAGCCGATCGGCAGGAAAAAGCCGTACCCGTCCAGGACGTACATCGCTTCCAGGCACTGAACATCAACCCGAAGGATGCCAAAGGCGTGTTCCAGGGGCGGCTCAACAGCCTGACCGGCCGGATCGGCAGCACTGTCGGCGAAGACATGGCCGTGACTCCCTGCATGGACGAAATGGCGTCCTTCGACCAGTTCGTGAATTACCTGGAGCGTCCGGAGGGCGAAGTGGTCGTGTTCGATACCGCTCCGACGGGTAAGACGCTGCGTGAGCTGGCCATGCCCTTCGATGGGCCGGCTTCCTGCAGAAGCAAATCCGGCAAGGCAAAAAGATCGCGGAGATGTTGGACCTCGGCAACGACTCGTTTGCAGAGCTGGAGGCCGATCGCAGGCGATACGAGCACGCCCTGGAGGTGCTGCGCGACCGCGCGTCCACTGTCTTTTCGCTGGTGCTGCTGCCCGAGCGCCTGCCCATCGAGGAGTCGCAAAGCGCCATCGACGGGCTGGGCAAGCTGGGGATCGGCGTGCAGGGCATGATCGTGAACCAGGTCATCCCGGAAGCCGCCATCCAGGGCAACCGGTTCCTGGCCGCGCGGGCGAAGCTGCAAGCCGGCTACCTGAAAGAGATCGAAAGGCGGTTCACTGCCATGGCTCAGGATGCGGCTATCCCTGCTGGCGCACGATGTCTCCGATGTGGTCTCCTTGCGTGACGGTGGGGGCGACTGATATCACGGGCCGGCGTAAACCTCCGGTCCTTTTTGTCGGGAAGACCGGACGTTCACTTGGCGCTTTACGATCCATGCCGTCTGTCGATCAGGTTTTGCTTAATTATTCTTATTGTGTCCACGGCGCTTTCGTCCAGCTTATATAACTTATGTTTCCATCGGTATTACGAATCGATCAGTCTGTAACGCTTCAGCAGCTCGAGGTTCTACGAAGTCAGTTTTTGTTTCTCCTTCAGCTCGTAAATGATCTCTCGCAGACGCAGATGGTCCCGGTTCAGTAGCATCAGCACGATCTTCAGCCGCGACGGGTGGCTCAGGACCTTCAGCATGGTGCTGGCTTCCCTGAACCCGGGCGTATGAAAGAATACTATCTCCGTCCTGGAGTTCATCCCTCCAGTCGCTCCTCACCGCACAGTCTGCGGGGCAGCACCTGACATATCCCATATTAGTACATCGTTATGCTCTGGTACATATGTAGCTTTGTAATTATAGTACAGACTTCAAATTATTTTTGAAAGTTAACTTCAGGGGTTAATGTAAACTTCGTGCCCATGAATCGGATCAAACCATAAATGGAGGCACTATCATGGTATTACGAGACTATCAAAATTGAGCAGATCGCCGGCTCCTGCCCGGCATGCGAAGAATACTCGAAAAAGCATACCTAACGATCCCCCGAAGATCGCCGTCATGGCCTGCGATGGCGCCTGTGCCAAAGGCGAGGTCGCGCGGCGAGCCGCCAACCTGGTCGCATACCATCTCGCCCGGGAACATAACGTCCGCATCTGCCTGAGCGGCGCCTTTACGAAGGACGGGGGGCAAAGAGACCTGGTCAGGCGATCAAAACCGGCAATTGCTATCGAAGGATGTTTTCTCTTCTGCTCCTCGAGGATGATGAAAGGCGCCCTGCCCGGTCTCGAGCCGGTCATCGCGCAGGCCGACATGTACTACGATAACGATCTACCCGTTCGGTCCCGACGAGACCACGGAAGAAGAGCTGCGGGAATGCGCCCGCATCGTGGCGGAGGCGCGTGGTCCGGGACTACTGAGCCGGCCCGGAATTGCCGGAAGCGGAAGCTCATCGTAAAAAGAAATGGACAGCATCTCGTCCGCAGCACTACAAAATCCAGAATGCTGCAAACCCCTGTCAAGGGCGAGGATTTCGTCCGATAACGCAGACCGATCATTCGATCAGGTCTTATTTTTTTCTCCTGCCCACGGCTTAAAGTGCCTCTGCCGCCACCGCAGCGCCACGTTCACCAGCGCGATCATCACCGGCACCTCGATGAGCGGCCCGATGACGGCGGCGAACGCCTGCCCGGACTGGATGCCGAACACGCCGACCGCCACGGCGATGGCCAGCTCGAAGTTGTTGCTCGCCGCAGTAAATGACAGTGTGCAGGCCTGCCCGTACTCCACGTCCATCTTTTTCGACATGAAGAACGAGACCACGAACATGACCATGAAGTAGATCAGCAGCGGTATCGCGATCCTTACCACGTCCAGCGGGTTCGTCACGATGAAGTGGCCCTTCAGCGAGAACATGACCACGATGGTGAACAGCAGCGCCAGCAGCGTGATCGGGCTGATCGCCGGGATGAACTTCTTATCGTACCACTCGGCGCCCATCCTCGGCCGGACGAGAATCCTGGTCAGGAACCCGGCGACGAACGGTATGCCCAGGTAGATGGCCACCGACTTGGCGACCTCGATATGGTGATGTCCACTACCATGCTCTGCATGCCGATCAGACCCGGCAGCAGAGTGATGAAGACGTAGGCGTATATCGAGTAGAACAGCACCTGGAATATCGAGTTCAGCGCCACCAGCGCAGCCGCATATTCTTCGTCACCGCAGGCGAGCTTGTTCCAGACGATGACCATGGCGATGCACCGCGCCAGGCCGATCATGATGAGCCCGGCAGCATATTCGGGGTAGCCGCGCAGCAGCACCGCCGCCAGGACGAACATCAGGATGGGGCCGATGATCCAGTTCTGGACGAGGGACAGCGCCATGACCTTGACGTTGCGGAAGACCTTGCCGATCTCCTCGTACTTGACCCGCGCCAGCGGCGGGTACATCATGACGATGAGGCCGATGGCGATCGGAATCGATGTCGTGCCCCAGGACAGGCTGTTCAGGAAGTCGGCGAACGCCGGGTACACATACCCGAGCCCGACGCCGATGGCCATTGCCAGGAATATCCATAAGGTCAGGTATCGGTCCAGGAATGAAAGTCTCGGTATAGCTGGTTCTGTCACAATATTACCTCGTTAATATCCTCTCTTTAAGATTGCGATTAGCTCGTCTGCTTTCGGCATTGACTTACGCGTATTTTTTCGCAGGTCTTCTCAATGTCATATTCGAGCCTGATGATTTCTGGCTTCTGTGTTGACGTGTCCAGGACCATGCAGGAGGCCCGCCAGTCGCCGTCCCGGGGCTGGCCTACGCTGCCCGGGTTCAGCATGGTGAGCTCGGGAGCTTTCTTATCATCGGCACATGGGTGTGGCCTGCAAGCAGATAGTCACAGTCACCCCTTCCAGCATCTGCTCGACCTTATCAGCAGGTGTGTCCGGGTACATGTAGTCGAAGAACGACTGCGGGCTGCCATGTATCGCCCGGACCTTCAGCGCGTCGAAGGTGAAGTCCAGGCTCGTGGCAGCGCCATGAGAAACTCTTCTTCTTTTTCGAGTGATCTGGCTCCAGGTGTACTCCCTCGTAGCCTCGGACAGGTGCTTGTACTTGTAGCCGCAGCCACAGTCGACGTGCAGGGCTACGGCGTTATCATGGTTACCCCTGATCGTCGGGATTTTGTTATGCGCATCCAGTCGATGATCGCCAGCGGGTCGGGGCCATAGTCGACCAGATCGCCCAGACAGAGGATGATCATGCTCACATTCTTGAGAATGGCACCCAGGGCTTCTATGTTCCCGTGCAGGTCCGAAATTAATAACAGTCTCATGGTCGTCCATCCTCTTATCCGCTTCATCATCTCCGCTTCCATGATAGGCGCGTATCGTTTCCATGTGTAAGAGTCAACCGCGGGCATCCCGGTATCCAGCAGGCTCCCGTCTGACGGGATTTTTCCCGTACTCTTCGATGCACTCGTCGATCTTCGCCTGGATGACTGTCTCGTCCTCCACGCCCGTCATGTCGACGAGGACAATATCTTCCATGTAGGCGTCTATAGCCCACTCGGGGATGTCGTCGATGAACGGTAGCAGGCTCTTGCACCCGACTATTTTCCGGTAAGTGCCCATCTGAGCTATGCCGTTCTCGTGCAGGCAGCGGAACGCGTCGCCGGCAAGGTGCTGGCTCTCCTGGCCGCACATGATCAGGTAACGGATGGCCGGGCTCTTCAGCATGTTCGTTATGACCATCTGAACGCCCAGGTTCTCGGTAAAGCAACTGCCGATGATCGCATATCCTTTCAGGTCGAATTTCTCGTAGTCGCTGGCCAGCGTGAGGACCGCTACCGGCGATCCGTCATCCCCGAAGGCATAGGTCTTCAGTATGTCATTTCCCGCAGGTATCATGGTTATCCACTTCGATTAATTTCCGGTAGCAGGCTACTCGCCGGAAAAGATTTTTTCCCCCAGCTTTACAAGGCTTTTTACTCCTTCCGGCTCTTTGTCCAGCAGCGGGACCAGCAGCAGGGGTGTCTTGAACTTCTCATGGATCTTCAGGAGGTACTTCTGCTGCTGCTTTCTCCTGTTGTCGAAGAACGCGTTCCTGCCGTAGCTGTCGGGCAGCATGTAGTTCACCGCTACCCCGGCGGTCTTGATCCCTACCTGCTTTTCCAGGTCCCTTGACGCCCTGATGGCTTCCATCATGGGCGTGTACTCCGGGTACAGGACGAAGATAAAGGAACTCCTGTCGCGGTCGCGCATCGACCCGATGACATTATCGTACATGCTCGCCGTCTGCGACGACTCCTTCGTCAGTGTGCCGATGTCGATGAAGCCCTTCCAGTCTACGGGAAGCTCCAGCAGCCGCAGCGTGTGGCCCGTGGGCGCGGTGTCGAACACGATCACGTCGTAGCCCGGCAGGCCGAAGTAGCTCATGAACTTCTCGAAGGCGGCCATCTCCTCGGCGCAGGGCGAGTTCAGGTCCTCTTCCACCGACTTCCTCGTTGACTCGTCCTTATCTTTCACAATCTCCAGAATCCGATGCTTGTACTCTGCAAGCGCGTCCTTCTGGTCTATCCTCGCCGCATAAAGACTTCCCGCTCCCTTAATCTTCGTCGGCTCGCTGCCGACCGGCTGTTCGAAGATGTACTGCAGGTGTGCGGCCGGGTCTGTCGTGACAATCAGTGTCTTGAGATTCTTGTTTGCCAGGTACGCGGCTACGGCGCAGGCTATAGTGCTCTTGCCAACGCCGCCCTTGCCGGTGAAGAAGACGTATCTCGTGCTGCCATTTACCGGCGTTAACAGAGGAAAGATATTCTTAGCCTCGCTGACAGGTAGTAACCCGTCCGGCGAGGTTTCACCGGTCCTTTCCCGGGTCAACTCTTCCCTCTTACCCTCGAACAGGTATTTTCCCACTATCTCAAGCGATCTTTTACCCTTAACCTCGCCATCTTTCAATGGATACCGGACTCGTTTGATGTCCGGAAACTCGGCATCAATGCGGCCCAGTTCCATTTGCTGTTGGGCCTTAACTTTGTTGAAAAACAGGTCTGTGGCGGCTTCGTCAGGCAGGACTCCATTGACTATAAGGAGGCTTGTGTGGATGCCCAGCTTTGCCAGCTCGTCAGAGCTTCTTCTGGTCTCTACGATGGAGAGATGCTCGGGTTTAAGGACGAATATGAAAGACGTCTTCTTTCCATCTCGCAGGTAAGCGAGCGCCTCGTCGTATTTTGCTTTTGCTCCGGTCAGCGAGCTGCTGGGGCCGATACAGGTGCCTCCGCCCTTCGATATCTCGTCGCTCCATCCGCCCGGCAACTCCAGCAGCCTGATCGTGTGGCCTGTAGGCGCGGTGTCGAAAATGACCACGTCGTACTGGGGCTGGCACATGAACTCGATGAACTTGTCAAAAGCAGCGACTTCCTCGACGCAGGGGCTGTTCAGCTGCTCCCTGATCGTCTTCAGGCTCTTCTCGTCCAGCAGTTCTCTCATGGGCGCGACGATTCTGTCTCTGTAAGCCTCAGAAGCCTCGTCAGGGTCTATCTCGATGGCAGACAGGTTATCGATGCCACGTATCGGCGTCACGGCGCTACCGATCTTCTGGTTGAAAATATCTGACAGATTTGGCGCAGGGTCCGTAGTGACCAGAAGCGTTTTGTAGCCGTTCTCCGCCAGCCAGATGGCCGTGGCACAGCTCATAGTGCTCTTGCCGACGCCGCCTTTGCCGCTGAAAAAGATGAACTTCGTCTCGCCTTTTTTCTCAGGGACGATCATCTCGCGTATCGTTTTTACTCCCCCTGCGCATCCAGTAACTTCTTCAGTTCGGCATATTTCAGGTACTTTTGTTTTTTAACTACCATGCCATTAAACATTGTGATCGGCAGAATCCCCGGCCCATTCTCTTTCACCAGATCGCGAATCTCTTTAGTCTGCAGGAATAGCTGCGGATTGAACGACATGCTGGCCCGGGTGATTTTCAGGCCTTTGTACTCTTCCGCCAGCTTTTTCAGGGCCTCGTTGATGTCGATCAGTTCTTTGTCCGGCGAAGGCCCACATAGGCCTGTTGAGCAGCACATAGGCCCTTCGAAAATGATCAGTTCTTTCTTTTCCATGCCATATCACTCCTGCTTCTCGATGTTCATTCGCTGCAATTCAAGCACTTTAATGATGCCAACCGCCCGGTCATCCTTTATCCGGTACAATACGCGGATACCGTTTTTTCTCATGTTCAGGATACCTGCCTCTGTCAGTATCTTGAGATGCTGGGAGACCGTGGGCTGAGCCTTTCCGATAAACGGGACGATGGTGCAGGCGCACTGCTCGCCATTCAACAGGTAAAGGAGGATTTTGATCCTGGTCTCATCCGCCATGGCTTTCAGCAGCTTTACCTCATTTTCCATACTATATCGTCATATTCTTATATTCGAATATACAAATATTTTTCCACAGGCAATGTATAGCATGTCTATGGAGAATCGTGTTATTGGTGAATAGATGCAGGTATACATCTTGACGAAGATCATTTTTGTTTCAATAGTATCACTTTCACCCCGGCTTTTGAGGCGGCTTTTTCTATGTCGGGGATTGATAACGATCCCGGTTCATAGGCAAGCATCATCTGTTTAGTTATGGTGTTCAGGCTGAACTTCTTGATCCCCTTCAGGGACTTCATCCGCTTCTCGATGATTTCTCCCTCGCAGGAACAGCTTAGCCCTTCTATCGCGAAGGTCGCAGTTGTAAGCCCCTCTTCTGCTTTTATTTCATCGATGACCGGAGCAGGACTCTTCTCGGTTGCCTTCCCTTCACAGGAGCAGCACGATCCTTCCTCTTTTATAACGGCCAGTTTCAGCCCGATCCCCGGAACCTTTTCGGCAGTGATCGAGGTAGAAGCCCGATTATCTGGCGTCCCCTCTCCAGAGGGACAACAAGGTGCTTCCTTGATTACCGGGAGCATCAGTCCTGACGCTTTCGTTTCATTAGCGGTCAGTACCGGTGCCGTCTTTTCCGCCGTCTCTCCTGCACAGGAGCAGCATGCTCCCTCGTTTGCTGATGACCGGGAGATTCAGCCCCATTTCTGGCTTTATGCTGATGACCGGGGCAGGGACTTTTTCTTCCACTGTCGCCATGGTACCAGTTTCCGCTTTGCTCCTCCAGTTAAGCAACAAAAGCGCGTTGATAATTACTATAAGCGCACTTGCCTCGTTCAATAGCAGTCCTGTGACCAGCCCGAGCAGGCCAATGAGCGCCGCGATTACCATAAACGCGATGTTAACCAGGGAGACAACAATGTTCACCTTGATGTTGCGCACTGTCTTGCTGCTGAGCTCTCGCAGGTAGCCGATCCTGGAGAGATCATCTGACATCAGCACCACGTCGCCCGCTTCGATGGCGATGTCAGACCCGGCGGCGCCCATCGCGATGCCCACGTTGGATACGGCCATCGCCGGGGCATCGTTGATACCATCGCCGACCATTGCGACGGAACCGTACTTTTCCTTGAGCTTCTTGATCACATCTACCTTGTCGGTAGGTAATAGCTGGGCGTAGTACTCATCAACCCCTGCCTGCAGGGCGATAGCCTTTGCGCTCCGCTCATTGTCGCCGGTGAGCATGACCGTCTTGATTCCAGCATCTTTAAGCCTTTGCAACGCCTCCTTCGCCCCCGGTCTCACCTTGTCGGCGATGGCCAGCAAGCCGATCAGGCGCCCGGATGCACTCACCAGGACGATGGTTTTACCCTCGTTTTCGAGGCGCGCGATCGTATCCCTGTCCTGTTCGAGGGAGACGCCCTGTTCCTGCTGGAGTCTTGCGTTGCCTACGATGTATTGCTGTCCGCGGACAGTGGCTGCAACGCCGCGCCCCGAGGTTTCCTGGAAGTCATCCACCGACAAACCCGAGAAAGCGTCGCTTTCCCTGGCCTTCCTGACGATCGCGGCAGCGACCGGGTGGCCGGACCTCGACTCGATGCCACCCGCCAGGTCAAGCAATTCCTTCTCCGTTACACCGTTGAACGTATGGACATCCGTGACCTCAGGTCTACCAATGGTGAGGGTGCCGGTCTTGTCGAAGGCGATAGCCTTCACCTTGTCGACGACCTCCAGATAAGCCCCGCCCTTGAAGACCGTTCCGTTCCGGGCCGCGTTTGCCATGGCAGCGACCACCGCCACAGGGACTGATAAAGCCAGGCCACAGGAGCATGATACTACGAAGACGACCAGGCCCCGGTAGATGAAAGTCTGCCACTCAGCCCCGAAGAACAGGGGCGGCACGGTGGCCACCAGCACGCCGAGGACGAACATGACGGGCGTGTAATACTTGGCGAAGTTGTCCGAGAATCGCTGGTACGATGTCTTTTTAGCCTGCGCCTCTTCAACCGAGCAGATGATTTTGGAGAGCATCGTTTCCGATGCCGGCTTGCTAACCCGTACTTCCAGCGCACCGTTCTGGTTGATTGTCCCGGCGAAGACGTCTACACCAGGCTTCTTGTGTACCGGGATCGACTCGCCGGTGACTGCAGCCTGGTCCACGTAAGAAGAGCCCCGGATAACTTCCCCGTCTACGGGTATTCTCTCTCCCGGACGGACCACGACAACGTCTCCGACACTAATGTCCTCTGTCGGCAGCACGACTTCCCGGCCATTCTTGCGTACCAGCGCTTCTTTCGGCATAAGTGCGACAAGCGACCTGATCGCTCCCCGGGCCTTGTCCACAGCGTAAGATTCGAGCACGTCCCCCAGGGAATAGACCAATATCAGTATGGCGGCTTCCGACCACATGCCCAGCAACATCGCTCCGCCAGACCCTATGAGCATGAGCAGGTGAATGGTCGGGGTAAGATTGGCAAGGGCGATCAATGCTTTACGGGCCGGATAGAAGACGCCTACGAGCACCGCCAATACAAAAAGCGCGTTAGTAAACAGTGACGGCGCGCCAAGGAACCCGGCGATAAACGCGATAAGCGTGATGATGGTACAGCCGTACAGGGCAAGCTGCTGTTTTTCCTTCCACCATGAGCTGCGGTGCTTCTTGTCCTTCACCAGCGAAGCATTCAGTCCTGTCTCTGACTACGGACCGGATGATGTCCTGAACGGAGACATGTGATGAGTCGTACGTAACACGGACCTGCCCGGAAACGGCATTGACATCGTAGCTCTTGACGCCTTCCAGGGCGCCAAGTTTTTTCTCGACCATGTTTGCCTCACAGGAACAATTCAACTTCTCGATTTGAAGAGTAATAGTTACCATGCCCTGTCCCGCCTTTTGTTCGCTCATCCTCTACCTCCGCATTATTTCGTTAAATTACGTGCCGCTTTTTGAAGACCTGCCGGCCGGGCGCACTGCTGGCTTCCTTTGTATTCGATCCTTTCGATGCCCAGGATGTCCATGATTTTTACCGCTTCTTCGCTCTTGATCTTGTACCAGATATTGATCCCGTCTCTCCGGGACCCTATGATCTCGGCCTCTTCCAGAATCTTGAGATGCTTAGAAACCGTAGGCTGGGCTTTCCCGATACAAGGTACGATGGCGCAGGCACACTGCTCTCCGTTCAACAGACATCGCAAAATTTTGATACGAGTATCGTCAGCCATAGCCTTCAAAAACTTTATATTGCGGTCCATGCATACATATTTCTATATTGCCATATAGAAATATGTTTCGATCGTATTTATCAAACTTCAAAATTTATTGAAACACAAGAGCTTATTTATAAATGAAAGATAAAAGCTGCAATACGAGGGATTATGAGCGGGGCGGATTCATGAGATTGGGCAAATGTTGCAGTAGTAATAAAGACCATGTTGAAGGGCTTCAGGCAAAAATCCCGTCTTATGAAGACGTAAAAGGACAGGCCGAGTTCCTTAAGGCCATCGCAGACCCTACCCGGATCAGAATCCTTTATGCATTAACCGGCGGGGACCTGTGTGTTTGTGAAATAATGGGGCTGATTGGCGCATCGCAGACCCTGGTATCCCACCATTGTAAAATACTCAAGGTAGCCGGGATCATCACTGATCATAAATCCGGCAAATGGGTTAATTATTCTCTGGTAGACCAACGGGTAATAGAGTTGTTGATCGCATTAAAGCACGGCGATAAATAAAGAAAAATGTCTTCCCGTCGATCATATCCCGCTTGAGATGCACGCCAGCAGCGGGAACGTGAAAAACGTCTCCAATAGTGCCGCGATGATAATGCCCGGCAAAATCCAGAAAACGAATGCCCTCACGCTTTTTTTAATTTCATCGATGAGCCCTTTTTTACCGGCCAATGACATGATCAGGCTATATCCGAGCTTCAGGCCAATAGCCGATGACAGCAATATTGCAGGTATCTCGAATAACCCGCGGGGTAATCCTCCTGCCATAATGTAACATAAACAGCTTTTTTGTAAAGCAACGCCTGCGAACCAGCCCAGTGTCATCCCGTTTGTCACAGTTGACACGAGGGGTATTATCCCGAGGAGCGTTCCCATAACCATGGTCACAAAGCAGTTAATCACGTTGCTCACAATAATGCCCAGGGCCAGACCTGCCGGCATTATGTTACCGAACGGCGAAGTACCGCTCGACGATGAAGCGGTTGCAGCGCTGGTAGGGCTTTGATAATTTATGCCCATGGCAAAGCCTACTGCGGAAAAAGCCACATAGAGGACCACAACTATCGCTATCGCCGCACGTATCTCGTACAGGTAGGCAAAGAAATGATTGGTGCCCCTTGATACTTTCTGTAGTAACGTCAGTTTGCCCTTAGCAATGACTTTAGATGGCCCGGTCCTTGACTTGACTCTCTTTGAATCGCTGTTGCCTGTGAGCGCTTTGATAGGTCTTGCGAGAGCGCCCGGTATGTCTGCTTTGAATATTTTATGGTCGATATTTTTTAGGCTTAAGGCTCTGTGTTCGATCAGGTGCCAGGATAGCCATGCTAGCGGTACTGTGATTAATAGAGTAGCAAAGAACAGCTTTAACGGGCTGAACCCGAAAAAATTCACCAATGTCTGCTGTACTGGGTAGTGGTAAATGTATAGCCCGTAGCTTATATCGCCCCTTTTACCGATCGCGCCTAAAAACGGGATACTTTTAAACGCAATGCCAAGTACCACATATGGTAGACAGATGAGCGATGTCAGCAGTAAAAGATCGTAGCTCCATACCGATAGCACCCAAAAGAACGCTGCCAGCAGGACCAGGCGGAAGTCGAACTTTATCCTGTCCCTGTTGAGGTAAAAAACGGACCCCATCAGGAAGCACAGGGGATTAAACGGCGATAAATTGTACAAAAAGTACCTCAAAAGCTCGATAAAATCGTGCGGCGCCAGTGGGATTATGACATGGACGATGTGGATATTAATATAAAGGTAAAAACCGAGTACTGATAAGGTCATGAGCGTCGCCAGGCGCTTTTTATTCAATACGCCCGCTATCCCGGCGATCAAGATGATGATGTACATGGTGGATTCTATGGGCAGGGTCCATAATGCTCCGTTCACCCTGTCCGAAAAATTATGCGTGAAAACGCCGGGTAAACTGTACGTGGGGAAAAAGACCGATACGATCCTGAAGTAACCCCACGTTAAACCGCTGGTAAAATAGTCCCACAGGCTTTGATGGGTAGTTAACGGGCCTATGATAAAAACTGTGAATAGCGCTACGCCTGCCAGCGCAGGCACAAGCCGGAGGAATCGTGCCCACAGGAACCGCTGGACGTTGCGCCTCTTATCCCAGCTCTGCGTGATCAAATAGCCGCTGATGATAAAAAATATGGCTACGCCAAGGCTGCCCGTGTTTATGCCGCCATTAGTCAACCGCGATAAAGGGTCCTGCAGACCCGCGCCCAGGACTCCGTATGCTGTGAAAAAAATGACAAATATTGCGCCTGCAAGCCTTAGAAAATCGAAATTATTGCCGTACCTGTTAATTTTTTCCAAGACTCCCAACCCCCGAATGATCTGTTGAAACAATGTTAAAAAATAATTTGAAATAACAATCGTTATAGTTTACCGATGGAATGTTCGATTTATCGGTAATTAACCAAAAATAAAGCAAAATCCGTCAATGGGCTAATATTAAAGGCAAACAATACCATAAGGATTCGGCTTTAGTCATAGTGGTGCTATAGATGAGCAATATTGCCTTCGAAAATAAACATTATGGCCCTGTCATCATTTTATTTTATATTATGGGCGTTTTTTCGTAGCTACTTGCGAATAGATATTTTAAACGATTCTTCTTAGTTACATCGGGGATGTTGTGCGGGCGATCTTAACAAAGAAAGTGCTGGTATCGAGTAATTTTATTTGGAATTTTATTAACATCGTTTCATTTTGCTTTTACCAGCTATATCCGCCTCCAGTCGCCAATGATTGAGCAGGTCTATAGGTCGGACACGACCAGCATTGAAGACATGAGCTTACCGGGAGGACCGACCGGGCATGTCAACATTCGTATCATCCGGCCTATAGAATCTGCCGATTCTCCCCCTGTAATTATGTATTTTCATGGCGGAGGCTGGGCATCAGGCAACAAATATATCTATGACAGGCTGATCCGTGAGGTCGCTAATAAGACGAATGCCGCAGTGGTTTTCGTTGAATATTCTCTTTCTCCGGGAGTAAGATACCCCGTCGCCATCGAGGAAGCTTATCATGCGATGGAATACGTCGCAAATAATGGCAAGCAACTAAATCTCGACTCTTCCAGAATGGCCGTAGCCGGAGATAGCGCAGGCGGCAACATGGCGGCAGTTATGGCCATTATGGCAAAGCAAAGGAACGGGCCGAAGATCGCATACCAGGTACTAATTTACCCGGTAACCGATGCTAATTTTGATACTTACTCTTATCACAAGTTTGCATCAGGATATGAACTCGACCGAGATACGATGGAAAGGTTCTGGGATAGCTATTTGCCCGATAAAGAAGCACGAATGCAACCGATGGCTTCACCGCTGCAGGCTTCACCGGACCTGTTGAAAGGCCTGCCTCCCGCCTTAGTGATAACCGCCGAACAAGATGTGCTGCGAGATGAAGGCGAAGCATACGCCCTTAAGCTCGCAGAGGCGGGCGTCCCCACGACCGGAGTACAATATCTCGGGATGGCCCATGGATTCATCATGCCAGACGAATTTATGGATACGCCGGCAACTCACGAAGCTATCGATCTGGCGAGCGAAAAATTGAGTAAAACATTTATAAATATAGAAAAAAAGGGGTCTTTTTTCCTCTACTTAATGCTATATTATTTTGAACAGCAGCTACGCGATGGCTTTTTTGTAGTTTTCCCCTTCGCCGTCTCCGGACCGAGTAGCTCGGCAGCCGCGATGAGTCCCGCTCTGATGATCAGGTCGGAGGAATGGCTTCGTGGACTTCTCCCCTACTCCATGGTCCTGCACTCCGCCGTGCCGCAGACATCACAGCACTGGCTCTGGCCGGTTTTTCCGCCGATCCAGTCCTCCAGCGGCCTGTCCTTGATCCAGATTCTGTTCGACTGTAACGGGTCTTTTTTAAATTCGGCTTCAGTCAGTTCCCTCTTCTCTAAGGCTACCCTTATTCCTACCGGTTTGAGGGATTCTTTCAGGATAGAGACCGCCTTTTCCACTTCCTGTTCAGTCGAGCCGCACCTCGGGCATGTCTGCTCGTCGTATATAAGCCGTTGCCATTTAATCTTCAGTGTCTTCATATTGTCTTCCTCCGAATTGATCATCATTACAGCGATTTTAAATCCTTTAAAAAGTTCAGCCAGTTCTCTGTCTCTTCTTTGCGACGGTCGCTAATCCTTTTAGTAAGCCGGATACGCTCGCACCTGTCGCTGGCCAGCATGCCTTTCAGGGAAATAATCGCCCGCATCAGGCCAAGTGCTTCGCAATAGTGGTTAATTGCCTCTGTCTTTTGCTCGTCTTTATCGATTTTCTTTACGTCTTCCTTGAGCTTCTTTTCCAGCGCCATCTCCAGGTCTGCGATGACCTTCTTTTCCTCCTCCGTGAAGCATTCCTTTTTGTTCAGGAGGTTCCATACCACTTCGCTCAACGGGACCTTTTTGCCGTTCAGCTCGATCTCCCCGGGCATTTTCACGCCGATCCAGTTCAAGGTCTTGATCAGCTTACTCTTGAGCTTTTTACGCTCCTCGTCGGAGATGTCGCCTTCAAGTGGTATACCGGGGTTACAGGCCCGGTAGCCGTCGTCGTCTTTCCTGTCAGCCATAATGATCTTATTTTTGAGACCTCTTTCCTGCGCTTTTGAGATACAGCATAGCGCTCGTGGCGGCGCTGGCGCCTTCGCCGACGGCCTTGGATATCTGGTGGATGCCATCGGTGATGTCGCCCGCAGCGAATACTCCGGGGACATTGGTCGATTGATCGGGCCGGCTCACGACGACGTTGCCTTTCGGGCCTATCCCGACGCCCAGCTCTTTCACGATCAGCGAGTTCGGCATTCCCCCCTCGATGAACACGCCTTCGACGTCCTCTGTCTTTGCAGAGCCGTTGCCTGCCGAGTATATTATCCGCGACACGAATTCGTTGCCTTCGATGGACAATACTTTTGCATTTGTGACGACCCGCAGGTTACCGGTCGATAGTATCTGCTTTTCATAAGTCGGGGATTCGATGTCGGGCTTGTCGGTCAGCATGACGACCTCGCTACATAAGCCCGCCAGGTACAGGGTGGCTTTTGCCGCCTGTTCCCCGTGCCCTACGACTGCCACTTTCTTGCCTTTGTACAACATCCCGTCGCAGATTGAGCAATAGGACACGCCTTTATAGACATACGCTTTCTCGCCGGGGATGTTCAATTCCCTGTGCTTCGAGCCGGTGGCGATGATAATCGACCTGCTCCTGTATTCATCGGTGTCCGTGTACAGTGTAAATATCTCGCCGGGGATCAAACGTGTGACGTTAGACGGTATGATGGTGATATCATATTTCTCCGCATGCTCCCGAAATTTTTCGATCAGTTCGATTCCCTGGACGGAGCTCATTCCCGGGTAATTCTGTATATCGCCGGCCTTTGCGACCTGCGAGTCAAAGATGTTCCCCAATACGATGGTCGAGAGGTTAGCCCTCCCACAGTAAATGGCGCTGGTCAGTCCTGCCGGCCCCGCGCCTATGATAGCAATGTCATAGATTATATCACTCATCAGACTATCTCCGAAAAATGATTTATCCTTTTTACTTACCTGGTATACTTACCGTTATAATTTCAACGTATTTATGAAATGTTCACTTGCCTCTACTACAGTATGCCGAAAACGTAAACGAGACAGAAGTATATGCCGACCACTATGAACAGGACACCGGTGATTCGCCTGGTCAGGGACTCCAGTTGTCGTATCCGATCGAAAGCCCTGCTTACGTAACCTGCCCCGAAAGCAATCAGCAATGCGAATAACACGACGGGCAACGCCGTCCCAATGCCGTATAACATCGGGAAAACGAAGCTTGATCCCTCCTTAAGCGATAATGGTATCAGCCCGCCGAAAAACAGGGCAGCCGATATCGGACAAAAAGTCAGCGCAAAGATGATGCCTAAAAGCCCGGCGCCCAGTGCGCTGTCGTGCTTTATGCCGGACAGGACCTTTTCGAACGGGTTACCGCCTCCAAGATTCAGCTTGACGAGGTCAAGGAGAAAAATTCCTGCCAGTATGAGCACGGGCCCCAGTATCTGGTTCATGTATCTCTGGAGAAATATTGCTATCTCCTGTACCGACAGGATGCTGGCAACCAGGATCGCGCCGATAGCGACATAGACGATAGTCCTGCCAAGTGCATACGAAAGGCCGGAGAGCGCTACATAGCTGACATTGTCCACACGCTTCCCTATGTAGGAGATAGCTACGATGTTAGTGGTTAGCGGACACGGGCTGATAGATGTCAGAATCCCCAGCCACAGGGCCATGCCAGCGCCCACCAGGAAACCATCCATTACTGGTCCTCCAGGTACGCGCGAACGTTATCCTGGATGAATGTCATGAACCGGTCCTTATCGCCGAGCAGGTTCCAGACCTCGTCCAGCTTCTTCCAGTCGGTCTGGTTGCCGCCTTTCACGTCGGATACGACGACAGTCCTGAGTATAGAGCCCATAATCGTCGATAAAGTGCTGGTTCTCCGGCTTATCGACGTTTACCGGACGCCATTCCAGGCTTCCCTTCCTTTAACGCTTCCGGGAAGCCGCTGTCGATGGCTTCCTTCGTATAGGCCTCGATCTTCATGCATGAGTCGCAGCGCGCCGTGGAATAAAAGTAGTACACGACGACTTTATCCGACTCATCCTGTCCGGAAGTCCTGGCAGCGGTTTTATTGGTACCATTGTCCGCGGCATTTTCACCAATATATTTGAAGGCAACATACCCTACGCTTAACAATACGAACGCAATCAGGGCTATTGCCAGTACATTATTGAATGTGATTTTCTTCATGATCGGAGGAACCCTATTTGCTTGATAGCAGATCTCTTCCTTTTTCGACTACCTTCCAGATGTTCTTCTCCGTTGCCGGAGACTTCCCTTTGGGTAAGCCAAGGTCGTACAACCCGATGTGCCCGAAGTCCCGGTAGCCCGCGAGTTCGAGCGTCTTTTTAGCGCAATTCTGGGGGCAGCCATCGAGTGCCAATATGAAAGACGCAGCATTCGCAATATCCAGCATCGCCCCGACCCTGCCGCCTATGCCTGCTATGCAAGACATTTTTCCCGCGCCTTCGGCAGATAATTGTCTCGCCGCCCTGTCCGTGATCTCCCCGACATCCGAAGAGCCAGAGCAAGCATAAATGATCTTAGGCGCTTTGCTGCACTCGCACGAGCAAACGCCCGTCATATCTTTACCTTTGTTGTCCATAAACAACCTCGATATCGTCTATTTGACTTAGCCGTTCATCGGCTGCATTTGATGCCCATATAAATGGTTATCAATTGCCAGTATAAAATATTTTCTATTTCAAAAAAACTTGAAAAGGGTTATATACCTGATGATTTCAATGTTATTTGAAGTGTGGTTGTATGGTAGATGGCATCGTTAATTTCCTGTTAACGCTGGTCAATGTGGGGATCACGGCCGTGTTCGAGTACATCTCACTGCATGTGTTGTTCTGTCTCATCCCGGCGTTCTTCATCGCTGGCGCGATCGCCGCGCTGTTCGCAAAAGAATCGGTCCTGAAGTTCCTGGGGCCGGACGCCAATAAGTTCATGTCCTACGGCGTCGCCGCGGTGAGCGGCGTGCTGCTGGCGGTCTGCTCCTGCACGGTGCTGCCGCTGTTCACAGGCATCTACAAGCGCGGCGCAGGCATAGGCCCGGCTACGGCGTTCCTGTTCTCGGCGCCCGCGATCAACGTGCTCGCCATCGTGTACTCGGCGCAACAGCTCGGCTATGACATTGGCGTAGCGAGGGCCATCGGCGCAGTCACGCTATCGATCGTCATCGGGGCGATCATGGCATTCCTCTTCCAGAAGTCGTTGAGCGAGGAGCTCAAAAGCCAGAAAGCCATGCCATTCGTGATGACCTCCCAGGACGGCGGCGAAGGGCGGTATAAATACCGCACGCCGCTGACGTTCCTGATCCTCGTGGTCATCCTCGTGTTCGGGGGCTGGTCTATTGACTGGCTGATCAAGGGGCCGGTACTCCTGGCGCTGGTTGCGGCTACGGTATATACTTCGTATCGCTGGTACAGCAAAGAGGAACTCAAGTCCTGGATGGGGGAGACCTGGTTCCTGACGAAGAAAATATTCCCTCTGCTCATCGCGGGCGTGTTCTTCGGCTCGATCATCCTCTACCTGATCCCCACGAGCATCATCCAGATGTTCGTCGGGCGGCGACAGCCTGCCTTCGATATCGGTCGCCTCGGTGTCGGGTGCGTTCATGTACTTCTCGACGCTCACAGAAGTGCCTATCGTAGGGCTGCTGATGGGGCAGGGCATGGGCAAAGGCCCGGCGCTCGCCATGCTGCTTTCCGGGCCGGCATTGAGCCTGCCGAGCATGCTGGTCATCATCAGCATCATGGGCCGGAAGAGGGGCCTCACGTACATAGGGCTGGTCATCCTGATGGCCATCCTGTGCGGTGTAATCTTCGCGGCGATAATTTAAAATATCGATTAAATGAAACAGGATAAGGTGAAATGATGAAGGTACAGATATACGGTACTGGCTGCGCTAAATGCAATATGCTGGAGAAGGCAGCGAAGGAAGCCGTGAAAGACCTCGGCGCCAATGTCGAGGTTGTAAAAGTCAGCGATATTAATGCCATCGTCGAAGCAGGCATCCTGGCCACGCCGGGCTTTGCCGTGGACGGCGAGGTCAAGTCGATGGGCCGGGTACCGTCCGGCGACGAGATCAAAAAGTGGATCAAAGCAAAGATGTGAGGAGCGACAGAATGAGCGAGAAATGCGCTTGCGGGCTGAACGTCTCAGACCTGGCGATGAGCACGCCATACAAAGACCTCGGGTTCCGGAAGATCATCTGCGCGAAGTGCGGCAAGGAATTTTACACGGACATCAAGGACAAGACGATGTGCTTCGATTGCGAGAAAACGGTGCGGTAATGAATGAGCTGTGTGCAAACCCTTATCCTCTGTCGAAAGAGGTCAGCGAAGCGCTGGACCTGATACGGGCCAAAGACAGCAAGGCCGTAGCAGACGTATTCCACGCGATCGCCGACCCCGCGCGCGTCAAAATCATCGAGGCGCTCGGGCACCGGGAGCTGTGCGTCTGCGTGCTGGTCGAACTGACCGGGCTCCAGTACTCCGCCTTATCCTACCACCTGAAGCAGCTGAAGGACGCCGGCCTGATCGCTTCGAAAAAGGACGGTACCTACCTGATATACAAGCTGACATCGAAGGGGCGGTCCTTCCAGAAGCTCATTCTCAAGTACGATGGCGGGCCTTAACCGTCCGCCCGGATTATCCGTTTATCATCTAGCTTTTTTTCCGGCCTTCCAACAATTTGAAGGGTCTGATTTTTTAATATTTAAAAAAATTTTTAACCAGTGGTACTATGAGCCAAAGGGGATGGAAATTATTCATTGCTACAGCGATAGCTTTGCTGGTCGTCGCGACCTGCTATCCTGCAGTCTATAGCATAAGCGCCAGCGCTGCAGGCGACGGGGGCGCTGACAATATACAGCTACTGTACTTCCACAGGACGCAGCGCTGTGTGTCCTGCAATAACGCCGAGCAGTACGCTCGCGATACGCTGGACCGGTATTTCGCCGACGATCTGAAGTCGGGAAAGATCACCATGCAGAGCATCGACTACCAGAAGGACAAGGCCATGGCCGACCAGTACAAGGTGAACATGCAGGGCCTGAAGATGGTCACCACAAAGAATGGCCAGCAGACCGTGAAGGACGTGCCCGAGGTCTGGGCGCTGGTCCGGGACAAGGAAGCCTGCATAAGCTGCCTGAAAGGCGTGCTCGACAAAGAGATGGGGACGTAGGATGGACCTCTCGGCTGTCGCGTCCCTGAAGGACTTCCCGCTGCTCTACGCGTTCGTCATCGGCCTCATCACCGCCCTGGGGCCGTGCCCGCTTTCCGCTAATGTGGCCGCCATTGCTTACGTCTCGTCAAAGCTGGCCGATTCCCGGAGCACCGTGATCGCCGGGGCCATGTATACGGCCGGGCGGGCACTGACTTATACGATTATCGGCCTGCTGATCTTCATGTTCGGCTCTGCGGTGATGGACAGTGCGCCTTCGCTGCAGGACTATGACAAGATCATCCTCGCGCCTGTCCTGGTCCTGGCAGGGGTCGTCATGCTCGGGCTCTGGAAGCCGAACATTTCCGTCGGCGACGGGCTGAAAGCGAAGTACGGGCTTAAGCTGTCTGAAAAGGGGATACTCGGCGCCTTCAGCCTGGGCGCGATTTTTGCGCTGGCATTCTGTCCCTATACCGCTGTCATGTTCTTCGGGCTGCTCATGCCCTTCGCGCTCACGGCAAACGCCGCAGGGATGAGCTTCATGGCCCTGTTCGGCATCGGGACGGGGATACCTGTGCTGGTATTCGCCGTGCTGCTGGGCATCAGCGCCTCGTTCGCGAAGGTATACATAGCAAAGATCGTCAAGTTCGAGCCCTATCTTAGGAAAACGCTGGGCGCAGGTTTCATCGTCTACGGGCTCTACCTGCTCGCGCAATATGTGCTCACTGCGATCAGCGCATAACAGTCGCTTGCCGTTATCGGGCCATTGATAGGGACTCCTCCGGGCCGGTCATACGCGCGTGCGCGAGCACCCGCCCGGCTGGCGACCATGGACACCATCCCTGTCCGGCAGTATTTTTTATAGATAGGGCCTTACTTCGTCATTTCTTCCAGTATCTCCGCCGCGTCGCGGACATACTTCGTGCACCGTGCTGCGTGATACCCTTTTTCCTTAAACGTCTTCGCGCCCTCGGGTGTGCCAATTTCGCATCCCCAGCAGCTCCTTGCACACGATAGTGCCGTTGCGGGCCTTAAAGCGCTTTGCGAACTCGTTGACGAGCGCGTAGGTCTTCTCTTTCGGCGCTTCGTCGCCCTCTTTGTACTTGCCGTACTTCATTCCCAGGACCATGAAGGCGCCGGTGACGGCACCGCAAGTGCTCCCCATCCTTCCCATGCCTGCGCCGAAGGCGCTGGCCGCTTTCAGGGCATCTTCCCGGCTCATCCCATAGTCTCCGCTGAACGCGGAGAACACGGCCTGCGAGCAGTTGAACCCGCAGCCGAAGCACGATACGGCATCGTCAGCTTTGCTCATAAATATCATCTGTATAATCCCGGCTCACGATAATTATATCTTTGCCGGCACATATATGCACATATCGACATATTTAAATATGTTGACTTATGTATATGTTGTCGGTGATGTCATGAGCGGTAACATCAACGTAAATGCGACAAGGAACGGAATTGCTACAGACCCGATCGCGTCAGCCATCTTCAATGCGCTGGCCGAAGGCGAGAAATGTCTCTGCGATCTGAAAGAGGCCATTGGCATACCCCAGACATGGGAATCCTACGACATCAGGATGCTGGAAGACCTCAACGCCATCGAGAGCCGCACGGCCAACGGCTACAAGTACTACTCGCTGACGCCCAGCAGGGCGCTGTGGTATATGCGGAGATCGATGGCACGTGAAGAGCCTGTAAAGTCAGGCCAGCGCCAGCCGGTAAAGTACGAGTCGGCCGTCGAGTGGCTGCGCCAGACAATGCCCCGGCTGTCGGAGTATGAAAGCTTACTCAGGAGAGGCTTCTGAGATCATTTATATCGGATACCGGATACCATTACAGATCGGAGAAAAAGCTGATGAAAATATTGCCGGACTGCTGCGGGAAGCCTGAAAGAAAGGCGAAGGCCGCAATACCGCCGGAAGAGGCGATCAGGATGCAGGCCGAGTTCCTGAAGGCGATCTCGGACCAGGCCAGGATCAGGATCATCTATGCATTGAGGGATGGCGAGCTCTGCGTTTGCGAGATCATGGCCCGGCTGGGCATGCCCCAGACCATGGTGTCCCACCACTGCAAGATACTCAAGATCGCCGGCGTCGTCTCCGACCGGAAGCTCGGTAAATGGGTGTACTACTACCTCGCCGACCCGCGGGTGCTCGGTATTCTGGAAACGCTTTACAATGAAGGTTAATCACATGGACATAATGCACGCTAACAGCGACATCACCTTTAACGACCGCGTCGAACACTTCCTCATCCGCTGGGGCTACCGGCGGGGGGAGCACCGGGTTGCGCCCGGCCTCTACGCTATGGGAAACCCTGGTAAGGATTCGCCAGTGTTCGTCACGGCCAACTACCGGCTGAGCTTCGATGCCCTGCGCTCGGCGCTGAAAGGCATCGACAGCTACATGCTCATACTGGACACGTTCGGGATCAATGTCTGGTGTGCCGCAGGCAAGGGCACCTTCGGGACCGAAGAGCTGGTCCGCCAGATTGAGGCGACCGGCCTCTCAGAAGTCGTATCGCACAAAAAGCTGATCCTGCCGCAGCTCGGCGCCCCGGGCGTACGCGCCTTCGAGGTGACGAAGCGGACCGGCTTCAGGGTCGAGTACGGGCCGGTAAAAGCGGACGACCTTACGGCATACCTGAAGTCCGGGAAGGCCACGCCCGATATGAAGAAGGTCAGGTTCCCGCTCCCGGACCGCATCGTGCTCATCCCTGTGGAACTCGTGGGCTATCGTCCTGCCGGCGGTCATTCTCGCCGTCCTGGCGTTCTTCGTGCTTGGCTGGCTCCCTGCACTGGGGCTCGTGACCGCCGTGCTGGGCGGTACCGTGCTCTTCCCGGTACTGTTGCCCTACCTGCCGACGAAGGACTACAGCTCGAAAGGGACTGTTGCTGGGCTTGATCCTGTCGCTGCCGTTCATGGCTTACCAGGTGGTCACCAGCCCGTCTGGCGACTGGCAGACGTACGCGTCCGCGCTTATGTTCCTTCTGGCGATGCCGCCCATCACGGCCTATCTCGCGCTGAACTTCACCGGAGCCACGCCATTCCCGTCCAGGACGGGTGTCCGCAAGGAGATATTCACCTACATCCCCGTCATTGCCGGAATGCTGGTCCTCGGGGCCCTGCTGGCAGCTATACTTACTGTAATCAGAAAATAATGGGGATGATATGATGTTCAACTCTTACCGGCAAAACACACTCGAACTCTATCCGGCCCGGTGTATCGGCTGCGGCATGTGCGTAAACGTCTGCCCGCACGCCGTCTTCACGATTGACGAGCGCAAGTCCGGCAAACTTAATGTCATCCCGGCTGGTGGCGTCCCTGGCCAACAAAGAGGCCTGCATGGAGTGCGGGGCCTGCCAGATGAACTGCCCGGTGGCGGCGGTCCGGGTGCAGAGCGGCGTCGGCTGCGCGGCTGCGATGATCAAGGCGGCGCTCACGGGCGGCCCCGAGACCTGCGACGAAGGCGGCTGCTGCGGCAGCGGCGAAGGCGGCAGCACATCGTGCTGCGGGCCGAGTAAATAATTTTTTAAAAGTAAATTGTTCCCGGTAAAGGCAATGTGCAGCTTTATAGCATGCCGATAAATAGTCACACGCTTGGGCGCGAGTCCTGCTCGGCATGCGATAATAGCCTTGCACGTTTATTGATCCGGGATTTTTTACCCGGACTTCGCACTCTATGTTTAGAGCTTAGAGTCTTCCTGAAAGTCGAAGCGCCGGTCCAGCTCGTGGTTGACCATGACGATGCAATGGTCGGCATGGTACAGCTTTTTGCCCAGGCTGACCCTGCGAGCGCCCTTTGCGGATAATATCTCCTCTTCTTCCGGCGTCAGGTTCTGGTGATCGCTAAGGACGAAGGTCTCGTCGCCGGACAATTGCACCGTCCTGATGTCCTCGCCGTCCTCGTGCAGGTAAACAATGTTTTCCAGGCTGCCGATCACGTCGGCGAACGATCGCTTCGAAATGTAGATTCCGGGAGTGGACTCTTCTTCCCCGGCCGGTGGTACGCCCTTTTCCAGGGCTTTCTTGATCAGCGCCGCCGGGCTCCGCTCGTCCGGGCTAAGGTAACGGACTTTCTCCCCGCTGAAACGGATGGTCACCGGCGGGCTGGGCTCGCCGAGCAGGACTGCAAAGATCTCCACGTCCCGCCGCAGGTCATGTGAGAGGAAAAGCGACGCGTTCACGCATCGGGCGACGATGTCCATACGTCCGGCTCCTCCGGGAAGGTCGTTGAGACTGAACTTCGGGGTGGTCACCGCTTTATGGCCTACGACGACGAACTTGCGCATGCAGGAAAATCATTCTCAATAGTATTAACCATTGCGCGTCACATGCTGCCGAGATACACCAGGCCGAATGCGATATATCCGATTGCCCATTATCCTCATTAAGAGATATTGCCCGTGCCGTACAGACGGATAAATACTAATATTATATACATCCAGATAAAAGCCGGTGGTCTGATTGGAGGATAGTGATTCACTATGAGCCGTACGCCAGTTCCGAGCGATGCGGAAAGCTCCGGGCAATTCTCTCCCGATTATGCGGGTTTCTGGTTGAGGTTGGTCGCAAACATCATTGACAGCCTGGTACTGGGTGCCATCGCGATGGTCATCATCGTACCGCTGATCGTGGTGATGGTCCTTATTATGGGCGCGATGGGCTCCAGTGACGACGCCAGCGCTGCGGCAGGCACGATCTTCTGTTGTCTCTACTGCCTGATTATGATCTTTGCCCTCGTGGGGCAATGGCTCTACTTTGCCTGGTTCGAGAGCTCGAAGTACATGGCCACCCCGGGTAAGATGTTGCTAGGGCTGATAGTGACCGACATGAACGGCGAGAGGCTGTCATTCAGTAAGGCTACCCTGCGGTACGTGGCCAAGATACTGACGAACATCGTCTTTTACCTCGGGTACATAGCCATAGCGTTCTCCTCGAAAAAACAGGGGCTCTACGACATGATCGCGGGCACGCTGGTCATAAAAAAATAGGCTGTTCAGATTATCATTATGCGGCAAACGATAGAAAGCAGTGCTATTTCATGCCCATCTGCTTCATCATTTTTTGCATGTTCTGCTTGCCGGCGCCGCCCTTCATGCCTTTCATGGCTTTCTGCATCATCTTGTGGTACTTGAGCAGCTCCCGGACGTCCTCCGGCGGCTTGCCCGCGCCCATCGCGATGCGGGTGATGCGGCTGCTGCCGATCAGTTTCGGGTCGTCCCGCTCGGTGGCCGTCATCGAGTCCATGATCACCTTGTAGCCTTTCAGCTTGTCCTGGGTCATGCGGTACATGTCGTCGGTGATGTTGCCGCCCAGGCCGCCCAGCGGCAGCATGGACATGATCTGCTTGATCGGGCCCATCTTGTTGATGGCCTCGAGCTGGTCGTACATGTCGTTCAGCGTGAACTTGCCCTGCATCATCTTGTCGACGTTCACGTTGTCCCGGGTGAGCACCTCGTTGGCCCGCTCCACGAGGGCCTTCAGGTCGCCCATGCCGAGCAGCCTTGATATGAAGCCGTCCGGGTCGAACCGCTCCAGGTCGTCGGGAGTCTCGCCCACGCCGATGAAAGCGATGGACGTGTTCGTGTCCGAGACCGCGGACAGCGCGCCGCCGCCCTTTGCGGTACCGTCGAGCTTGGTGATTACGACGCCCGTGACGCCGATGGCGGAGTTGAACGCTTTCGCCTGCTCGCTTGCCTGCTGGCCGATGGCCGCGTCCAGCACGAGGAGCTTATGGGTAAACGGGGCGAGCGAGTAAATATCCTTCATTTCCTGGATGAGCTCGGTCTCCAGCGCATGACGGCCGGCCGTGTCGACGATCTTCACGTCGTACTTCGCCATCTCCTTCAGGCCGTTCCTCACGATGGCTACCGCGTCAGTGTTGCCTGGTTCGCCGTAGAATGCCACACCCAGCTTCTCGCATAGCTGGCTTAACTGGTCGTAGGCGCCTGGCCGGAAGGTGTCGGCGCAGATGACTGCAGGCTTCAGGCCCTTGCGCGAGAAATAGCGCGCAATCTTGGCTGACGTAGTCGTCTTGCCGGAGCCCTGCAGGCCGACCATCATGATGGTCTGGGGCTCCAGAGCGATCTGGGTAGTCCTGCCGACGATGTTGACAAGCTCGGTGTACACGATCCGCAGCACGTGCTCCCTGGAGTCCATCCCTGCGGGAGGCGCCTCGGTCAGGGCACGGTTCTTGATCTGGTTCGAGAGCTGCATGACCAGCCGGACGTTAACGTCGGCCTGGATCATCGCCCGCTGGATGTCCTTGACCACTTCGTCGATGACCTGCCGGTCGATCTTACCGGCGTTGGCCAGCTTTTTCACCGCATCTTTTAGCGAGTTACCGAGGTTGTCGAGTACCATAATATTCTCTCTTATCAGTATTGCACGTACGACTGTACGGTTATTGTTCGCATTTTGTACGTATTATTGATATGTTGTCCGGATTATAATCCGGCCAAATTGCATATAAACATTGTGTACTGCTGCTTACTTAATTTTATAATAACTTATATATTTTATTTCCGATCGATTACACGGAGACTGCTGGTTTTCGCGAGCCAGGGGTCTTTTTTAGAACAAAAACCCCTGACAGCTCCCCAAAAACCAGTTGCCCTCCATGCCCTTTGTGTAATTTTTTTCGAGTTTCGGGAAAAGTATAAATAATTTGATTATATATGAATACATACTCATATGTTCAAGCATTCTAATGCATTGGGGGACAAGGAAAAGCAGTTGAGCATCGAGGACTTTGTCCAGGCCTCCGAGCTGTTCAAGGTGCTGGGCGATGCCACACGGCTGCGCATTCTCGACGTGCTTTCCGGGGGAGAACTGCGGGTACAGGAGATTGCCAGCCGCCTGGGCATGACCCAGTCGGCGATCTCACACCAGCTTCACACGCTCAAAGCCCACAGGGTGGTCAAATCGCGCCGCGAAGGCAAATGGATATACTACTCCGTCGACGACGCCCATGTCAAAGAGCTGTTCGAGCAGGGCATGGAACATATCGGACACAGTTGAGGTACAGGGATGACAGAGGAAAAAACATGTACGGACAGTAGTTGCCAGTGCAACCAGGGAGCACAGGAACCGCTTACGTCAGCCGTTGCCGGAAAGGGCTGCAGGAAAGACCGGATACGGATGGCCGGGCTGGACTGCGCCGACTGCGCGGAGAAGCTGGCAGCGTCGCTGAAATCGATCCCAGGCGTGGAGCACGTCGATATGAACTTCGCCGCCGGGATCGTGACCGTCGAGCACTGTGGCAACCTGAAAAACATTTTAAAAGCCATCGACAACGCGGGGTACCGGGCCACGCTGGAAGGCGCCCGGGTCGACGAGTTCGAGATCGATGGGCTGGACTGCTATGACTGCGCCGTGAAGCTGGAGAAATACGTGGCAGGCATGCCCGGCGTCTCCAGCGCGAGGATGAACTTCGCCGCCGCAATTCTCTCCGTAGAGCACTCGGCAGGTCCAGAGAAGATCGGCAAGGCGATCTCCGGTATGGGCTACGCGTATAAGATGCTTAATAATGGCAAAAAGGAAGAGCCATTCTATAAAAAGTACCAGAGAGCCATCTCCGCCGTACTCGCCGGCGTCGGACTTGCCGCTGGCATGGCTGCGTCGTTCTTCGGCCTCCCCTGGTACGTGCCGATCATCGCTTTTGCGTTCGCCATCGTCTTCGGGGGCTTTTATGTGTTCCGCAGCGCCCTCTATTCGGTGAAAGCGCTCACCCCCGACATGAACCTGCTGATGACCATCGCCGTGGCAGGCGCTATCCTGATCAACCTGTGGGAAGAAGCGGCCGCGGTCATCTTCCTGTTCGCCGTGGGCTACGCCCTGCAGGCTTATACCCTCGACCGGACGCGCAACTCGATCAAGTCGCTCGTGTCCCTGTCGCCAGGCGACGCCAGCGTGCTCAAGGACGGCATCGAGATGAAGAAGCCTGCCAGGGATATCGTGCCCGGCGAGGTCATGGTCATCCGGCCCGGGGAGCGCATCGCCATGGACGGCGTTGTCGTGGCTGGCACATCCACGGTGAACCAGGCCCCGATCACCGGCGAATCACTGCCAGAGGCGAAGATGCGGGGCAGCGAGGTCTTCGCGGGCACGCTGAACGAACATGGCACACTCGAGGTCAGGGTCACCTCGACCTACGAAGACAACACTCTCACTAAGATCGTGCACATGGTCGAGGAAGCGCAGGGCCGTAAAGCGCCGACGCAGGAGTTCGTGGACCGGTTCGCAAAGTATTACACGCCGATCGTCCTCGTTACCGCACTGTGCATCGCGGTGCTGCCGCCATTGCTTGGCCAGCCGTTCGACCCGTGGTTCTACCGGGCGCTGGTGCTGCTGGTCATCGCCTGCCCCTGCGCGCTGGTCATCTCCACGCCTGTCTCGATCGTTGCGGCCATCGGCAACGCATCGCGCCACGGCGTGCTCATCAAAGGCGGCACTTATCTTGAGGAATGCAGCCGTATCCGGGCTATCGCGTTCGACAAGACCGGCACGCTGACCGAAGGCAGGCCGGAAGTCGTCGACATCGCCACCTTCGGGTGCACGAAAGAGGAGGCCATCCGCATCGCCGCCGCGATCGAGCAGCGGTCGGAACACCCGCTGGCCTCGGCTATCATGAGAGCGAACGGCCGTGGGGGCATGCTCAGCCTGCAGCGGGTCGAATCCTTCGAGGCGACGCCCGGCATGGGCGTGAGCGCACAGGTGAACGGCGTCAGGTACGAGATCGGCGGCTCCCGTATGTTCAGGACGCTGCCGGCCGCCGCGCAGGCGGAGGTCGCACATTTCGAGAACGAGGGCATGACCACTGTCCTGCTCAGCGGGCCGCAGGGTGTCATGGCCGTCTTCGGTATCATGGACCGGGTGCGCAGTAACAGCGAGGCAGCGGTCAAAGGGCTTCACAGTGCAGACATCCCTCACCTCGTGATGCTCACCGGGGACAGCGAGAGCACGGCCCGGGTAATTGCAGGCAGGACAGGAGTGGACGAATACTATGCCACACTGCTGCCCCAGGACAAGGTTGCCAGGATTACGGAGCTGAAACAGAAGTACGGCCACGTGGCCATGGTAGGCGACGGCGTCAACGACGCCCCGGCGCTCGCGGAAGCGAGCATAGGGATCGCCATGGGCGCGACCGGCTCGGATACGGCCATCGAGACAGCTGACATCGCCCTGATGTCCAACGACCTGACCAGACTGGAGTACCTGGTCCGGCTCGGCAGGCGCACTATGGGTGTGATCTGGCAGAACGTCACGTTCTCGCTGGTCATCAAGCTCGCCTTCATTGTCCTGACACTGATCGGGCTGTCCAACCTGTGGATGGCCATGTTCGCCGACACGGGCGCGGCGATCATTGTCATCCTGAACGGCATGCGGCTGCTCAGGTGATACGGCCGACTCCTGCGGTGTTTGCGCGTGCGATCCCGAACGCAAAGATCAGTTATAGGCCGCAGAGTTCGCAGAGGGGCGCAGAGAACGCGGTTTTTTATATTTTCGACAGCGCCCTCTAAAAGTGTAACTGCGCTCTCTGCGCCCCTCTGCGAACTCTGCGGATTATAACTGATCTCCGTATCCCGGTGCGAATAGATGCCTGTTTTTCGATACGCATATTTTTTATATTATAAAAATTATATTAATATCAGGTAAGCCCATGGACGTTTTCAAGGCCATCGAGACCCGGAGGAGCATACGGAAGTACGAGGACCGTCACATTCCAGACGATCTGGCACGCAAAATAATGGAGGCCGGCCGCATGGCCCCTTCAGCAGCGAACCGCCAGCCATGGTCGGTGATCGTCGTCCGGGACCGGGACAAGAAGAAGTCTATCGCTATTGCGTGTAACAATTGCGACTACGTGGCTGGCTGTGACGTTTTCATTGTCAGCATCGGCGACCCGCAGGATAAGTGGTACCAGATCGACGCGGCCATCGCCCTCGAGAATATGGTCCTGACGGCCTGGGACAACGGCATCGGCTCCTGCTACCTTGGCTACTATAACGAAGACCACCTGAAATCGCTGCTCCACATCCCGCAGGACATGAAGGTCGTAGCCTGCCTGGCCATGGGGTACCCGGCCGAGTCTCCGGACTCCCGGCCCAGGAAAAATTTCGACGACCTCGTCTTCAATGGAGAAGTACAGCTACCGGGGCTCCTCGCCGCCCTTTTAGAGGTCATCAGAGGTTGTCAGGAGGTCAGCAGAGACTCTCAGCCACAGAGGTCACAAAGGACACAGAGGAATGCACAGAGGTTTATTTTAATAACAGGGCTCTCATCGCATCAGCCTTTTTCTTATAAAGTCCTCTGTGTCGTACCTCTGTGACCTCTGTGTCCTCTGTGCTGTGTAAGAACTCCGTGCCCTCTTGGAACCTCCGTGACCTCAACAGCGCAAGGCTTTTCGCGCTTCGCTTCTCTTTATTACACAGGAGCGGTACAATGCAGGTCGTGGCCATCGACATCTCCGGGCGGCATAAAATGCCCGACGGGCGCTATCTTTTAGTCTGTGTCGCCATCGCCGCAGAGCTGTCGCCGCTCAACATCCAGCACATCGACGACATGAAGATCGTCCGCCGTTTCGCCGGGGACGTCTCGGTTGAGGAGGTGGCGGGCGTGATCAGTGCCGCTGCCGCGCGTTTCGACGGCGTGATCGTAAGTGAGTACGGAGAGTTTTACGGCTATCCCGAATGGCGCGTCGAGGTCCTGCTCGGTAGAAAGTACAAATACGCGGAGAGCATTGGAGAGCGTAGAGCCATAGAGGTCGCGCATCACGTCTCACTCGCGGTGCACCGGCTATTACAGGAGATCGATGTCGACAGCAATACTTGTAAAGAGGATAGACCCGAAGGATAAGGACGCCAGCTTCGACGAGCTTGAAGAGCTCGCGCATTCGGCCGGCTACGAGATCCTTGACCGCGTGTCGCAGGTGCGCACGCCCGACAAGGCTTTCAACGTGGGCAAAGGCAAGGTCGAGGAAATCGCCGTCCTCGTGGAGCAGGAAAAGCCCGACAAGCTCATTTTCGACGACAGGCTCAGCGCCGTGCAGATATACAATCTCTCGAAAGTCTGCAAGGTCGAGGTCATCGACCGGTTCAACCTCATCCTGGAGATATTCGCAAAGCGGGCGCGCACACGCGAAGCGAAACTGCAGGTAGAGCTGGCCAGCCTGATCTACGAGCGCCCGAAGGCACGCATAAAAGTCACGCTGGCTAAAAAAGGGCGAGCAGCCTGGCTTCAAAGGCCTGGGCAGGTACCAGGCGGACATCTACGAGAGCGAGATCACCGGGAAAATTGCGAAGATACAGGCTGACCTGGAAGTGATCCGGAAACGACAGGGCCAGACCCGGCGCCAGCGCAAGGAGCGCGGGTTCGACATGGTCGCGCTCGCAGGCTATACCAATGCGGGCAAGAGCACCCTGATGAACGCGCTGACCGGCGAGGCTGTCGTCATGAAGGACCAGCTGTTCACCACGCTGGTGCCGACCACGCGGCTGCTGGAGCTGGACGGCCGCCGGACGCTGCTGACCGACACGGTCGGCTTCATCAAGGGCCTGCCTCACTTCATGGTCGAAGCATTCCGCTCGACGCTGGAGGAAATCTATCAGGCCGACCTGATCATCCTCGTCGTGGACGCGAGCGAGCCGGCGGAGGCCGTACTCGACAAGCTGGTCACCTGCCACGACACCATGTGGGAGGAAATCGGGCCGGTGCCAGTGATCACTGCGCTGAACAAGTGCGACAAAGCTGACCCTGCGGAGCTGCAGAGGACAAAGGACGCCATCGCCCATCTAGCGCCCAACCCTGTCATGATTTCCGCGAAGACCTGCGAAGGGCTGGACGAGCTGCAGCTGCTCATGTCCCGGTACCTGCCTAAATGGGCCTGTACCGTGGTGACGCTGCCCTCTACGGAAGAGGGCATCTCACTGCTTTCATGGCTGCACGAGGCCGCGATCGTCAGGGGCGTGGAATACGGCGTAGACGACGGAGGACACCCGTGCATCAGGGCTTCGATCGATGCCCGCGAGACGGTCCTGCGCAAGCTCGAGCAGCGCCTCTCCAGGATGCCGCCAGCGTGCACGGCACAGGGATCAAATCAGGCATAGGCGGCGGCATTTTTATCGATTGAATATAAAGCAAAAGCTAGTTATATCCCCACTTAATATAGCACTATCCATGGAACACTCCGACGCCGCGCATGCGCTCCTGGGACATAACACGATCCAGGATTTCATCAAGCTCAGCAAGCTGCTGTCGGATAACCGGTATACCGTGCTGAAGCCGAATACGCTTGACCTCGTCGCGGTCCTGCTGCTGGCGGCGGCCATCAACGAGGAGCTTTTCTTCGACGTAGTCGCCTGGGGCGAGCACACGCAGTTAGCCTCCAAGGCTACCTTTTCGCGCCGCAAGGACTACCTGGAAGGCATCGGGGTCATCTACGAGGAAAATGTCCGGGCGCCCTACGGCAGACCCAAGATACGCCTCATGCTCAACGAGGACCGGTTCAAGGAAGTCTTCAAGATCGAGGAGCCCAAGGCAGAGTAAATATATCTGATTTTGATTGCCCTCTGTATCCTCAATGCCCTTTGTGGCCTCTGTGTTTCGGAAAGCAAGATATACAAGGCTTTACTACATGGCTATCATGAAGATCAGCGTCATCGGGGCCGGTGCGCTGGGGACTTTCTATAGCGCCATGATGGCCGCGTCCGGGCAGGACGTCACTCTTGTCTGCCGGGAAAAGGACGTCCCTGCGCTTCGGCATGGGATTTCCGTTAAGGGTGTCATGGCGGTCAGCGCCAGGCCGGCGATCTCCGCGGTACCGGTACTATCGGATGTGGTCTTTGTCACGGTGAAATCGTACGATGTTGCCAGTGCGGTAAAAGGCCTGCCGGTGAACCCCGGCACGATCGTAGTGATCATTCACAACGGCCTTGGCCCTGACGAGGCGGCGTCGGCCGTCCTGGGAAAATGCCGGGTTGCCGTGGGCGTGTCATACAGCGGCGTCACGTTCCTGGAGCCCGGGAAGGTGCAAGTGGCCGGATATACCGAGACAGTTCTCGGGGCTGTCGACCAGGGCGCCCGTGATCGTCTGGATCTCCCACTGCTCGCATTGACAAAAGCAGGGCTGAAAGCAAGTATAGCAGAGGACATCCGGGTGGCGCAGTGGGAAAAGATGTATGCCAACGTGGGCATCAACGCCATAACGGCCATCACCGGCCTGTCGAACGGCATGCTGCTGGAGGTGCGCGCGCTTAAATCGCTGGCCGCTTCTGCCGTCTCTGAGGCAGCCGCGGTCGCTGTAGCCGCGGGAATAAAGACTGGTGTCGACCCTGTGGAACAAACTTTCCGGGTCATCCGGGAGACGGCCGGCAACCGGTCGTCGATGCTGCAGGACGTCTCCCGGGGCAGGCGCACCGAGATCGACGCGCTGAACGGCAAAGTCTGCGAGATGGGACGCAGATACGGTATTCGACCCCGGTCAACGATACGCTCACCGCGCTGGTCAAAGGCATTGAGAAAAGGGACGGTCACTGAAGGCATGATCACCGAACACCGGCTGTTCTTCAAAGACGCCCGCCAGATGAGCGACGTGGCCCCGGGCTCCGTCCACCTGACGGTGACCTCGCCACCCTACCCGATGATCGAGATGTGGGACAGCTTGTTCTGCTCCCTGAACCCGTCAATAAAGGCAGCCCTGGATTCGGGTGACGGGAAACTCGCTCACGAGCTGATGCACCGGGAGCTGGACCGGGTCTGGCGCGAGGTGGACCGGGCTACTGCCCCTTCGGGCATCGTGTGCGTCAACGTCGGCGACGCGACACGGGCACTCGGCGGTGCGTTCCGGCTGTACTCCAACCATACGAGAATATCCGGCTTTTTTCACGAGGCCGGGTACGACGAGCTGCCGCCCGTCATGTGGAGGAAGCAGACCAATAAGCCTAACAAGTTCATGGGGTCGGGCATGCTGCCCCCTAACGCTTATGTGACGCTTGAGCACGAGCATATCAGGGTATTCCGCAAGGGCGGCACGAGGGCATTTTCCCCGGAGGACCGGCAGGCGAGGCACAGGAGCGCATATTTCTGGGAGGAGCGCAACGCCTGGTTTTCCGACGTCTGGGAGGACCTGAAGGGGACGTCGCAGCGCCTCAACGGCGCCAGGGAACGGTCCGGGGCATACCCGTTCGACCTGCCATACCGCCTTATAAACATGTTCTCGGTGCAGGGCGATCACGTGCTCGATCCGTTCCTCGGCACGGGCACTACGATGTTTGCGGCGATAGCTGCAGGCAGGAACTCTGCCGGATACGAGGTCGATCCCGGCCTCCGGCCAGCCATAGAGTCGAGGGTCGAAGGGCTGAAAGAGCTGTGCCATGGCATGGTCAGCGAAAGGCTGGCCAGACATGAAGCGTTTGTCAATGTCCGGCTGCGTGACGGCGGCAAGGCCCCGGCCTACCGGTCGAAAGCTTACGGGTTCCCGGTCGTGACGGGGCAGGAAACGGACATCGAACTGCCCGCAGTCAAAGAGATCAAATTTTCAGGCGACCGCTATGTCGTCACCTATGAAGAGCCAGGGCTCAAGTAATCAGGCAGTCCTGAAAACATGATAAAAAACAGAATGATTGGCGGCCGGCCATGCCGTCCGCCACTGGAGCTTAATGAAGCCGCTGAGAAGCTAACTTGATGTCTTCTTCTTTGACGGTCTTGCGGCCGGCGTGCTTGCAGAGCTTGATAGCTTCAGACGATACTTTGGTGCCGTACTCCTCCAGGATCACGGCGAGCGCCTCCTTGGCGTCTTCACTGACCCTGTCTGCGCCGGCGTTCCTGATGATCCTGTCCACGGATGCGACGGGAAGTTCTTTCATGCTTTTACACCTCCTCGAGAAAAAATACCTGATAAATGACTATATGTTACTTAAAAACGATTGGATATAAAGCTTTTGATTAACAGGGCATTGTAGCGCTTTTAATTACCTTTAGCTAAGAAGAAAAAACTCCCTTATAATTACATATACATAAAAAAGCCACCGCTGAACCGGACATCCCGCAGGAGTCGCTTTCCATCCTGCCGGGAAACGTCGCTGTCAGACCGGCCAGGACAACTATTTCAAGGAAGAGCGTGAACGGGAGCCTGATGATCTACCTCGACAACGGCATATCCGTCTTCTCCGGCAGGCAGTACCATTGTGATCCGCGGCGCTGCGCGAAGGACTCCGTGAACCTCGTCTCGCACGCCCACTTCGATCACGTGCCGTCATCGTTCAACGGCAGCATCGTGTGTTCGGAGATCACCGGGGCCATCGCAGGCGAGCGGACCGGCTCGCGGCTCCCGGTGGCGGAGTGCACTGACGTAGCCTTGCTCGACTCGGGGCACGTGCCCGGCTCTACTATGTTCCTCATCGAGGGCGAGCGGAAAGTTTTATATACCGGGGACCTGTGCACCAGGCCTAAGTACTTTTCTCCGGGCGCACAGCCCGTCAAAGCCGACGCCCTGATCATCGAGTCCACATTCGGCCGGGACAAATACGTGTTTCCTCCGACCGAAGAGGTAGTGAAGTCCATGAGGGACTGGGCCGAGGACAACGCGGCGAAAGACCTCCACTCGGTCATCTACGCTTATACCTTCGGCAAGGCACAGGAAGTGTTGTCCGAGATGAGCGGCTTCGACCTGTACGCTACCGTACCGATCATCAAGATGAATACTGTCCTCGCGCAATTCGGGCACAACTTTGACGCCCGGCCGGTACCGGACGAGCCGGAGGGCCCTGTGGTCATAGTGACGTCATCGGCCGGCCGCAATGACCCTAAGGTAAAAAAGTTCCTCGCCTCCGGAGCCCGGACCGCTTCAGTCTCGGGCTGGGCCGTCGATAAGGGCCACAGGTACGCCGCCAGGACGGACACGGCCTTCCCGCTATCCGACCACGCCGACTACGACGAGCTGATGGAGTTTACACGACGCGTAGGCCCGGAGATGGTCTACACCTTCCATGGCTCCGACAAACAACTGGCCCGCGACATCCGGGAGAAGCTGGGCATCGAGGCCGTTGCCCTGCGAAAAGGACACCTGACCCTGTCTCATTTTACATAATTTGAAACCTCAGAGCCCTCAAGAAAGAATCGAGAGTACTTCGACGACTAACAGTGAAAGTACCAGGATGATCGTGCCGATGAGCAGGATGCTCTCCCGGTTGTTGGCCAGCCGGGTGCGCAGGCCGATGCGGTTCATACTCAGCACAGCGAATAATGCGACCGAAGGCACCATGGCACACAGGTTATAGATCAACAGCTCAGTAAGCGCGTGGCCGGTGGATGCGGCATAGGCGATGGCCGGCACGCCGGCGCCGCCGCCGTAGAGTACGATCACCAGCGCAACCAGTGCGCCAATGAAGATGAAATAGGTGACGCGGATGTTTTCATTTCGGGCAGCCCTGGAGGCGAACCCGGGAGAGAACTCCAGCGCGAGCAGTGCGAGCAGGAGGCAGAGGACGGCCATGATCATCATCATCTGGAACCCGAAGAGGCTGTCGTCGACACCGCCGGGGAGTGTCATCTGGTACTCGAAGGCGAAGAAGATCACGAAGGCGCCGATGACGTAATACCGCGTATACCGGGAAACCCGACTCTTGTTGTAGACGAACATCAGCGTGCCCAGGAACAGCGACGCAAGGAAAAGTAACGGGCTGAACCCGGCCAGCAGGCCCGAGATGATCATATAACCGGCCTGGGTGACCAGGCCTGCACCGGCCTGCGGTGCCTCGATAGTGATCGGCTGCATTTGCGGCACGGCAGGCATGTGGAACGCGGTGATGATAAACACGGCTATCGATATGGCGACGATGAAAACGATTGCAACGCGCTCCCATTTCATAATGACCCCTCCGGCAGCCTGCCCTTTGAGTAATGCTCCTGCAGGTATAATATTTTTCCGGCTCCAGCAAGGTATATAGGACATGGGGGCTTATGGTAAAACATGACCGCTGCGAAGGTACGGAAGGCCGTAAAGAAGGATGACGGCAGCAAGGACAGTATCAGCCTGCTGTTCAAAGAGGTCTCCAAACGGATGAATTCCATAATGAAGGAGGACCCGGGCGATGCCAGCGAGTCGTTCGACTACAACAGTGTCATCGGCCTGCTGGACCAGATACTGGTCATCGAGCCCGGCAACAGGAACGCACTGAACTTCAAGGGCATCATGTATATGGGTATGCAGGAGCAGAAGAAGGCGATAGAGTGCTTCAACGCCATCCTGAAGGTGAACCCTGGCGACTCGGAAGCGCTGAACAACAAGGCGATCGCACTGTACGGGCTGGGAAAGACGAAAGAGGCTATGAAGTACGTTGACAAAGCCCTCGAACTCGACAAGCGGTACGGAGACGCACTGATGAACAAGGCGGTCATGCTACACAATCTCGGCAGGACCGAAGAGGCAAGGGTCTACCTGGCCCGGGCCAACGCATGCGATACGCTCCGGCCTTAGCATTCTCTGATATCTCCATTTTCCGGATGAATACAGTCATTTTTTAACCCATTTTTCTAAATTGTAAGTAATTTTTTCATAAAGTGGCTAAATAGCTGAAAATATGGCTTAACCAAAAAGGTTATTAATATATTCAGGCGTAAAAGATAATTGAGCAGGCGGTCGCCCGATGGATGCTGTGCCTGCCGAGAAAAGGTGTTAAAATGGCCAACGAGGGAGAATTACCGGACTTAGACATGAAAATGCCTTCGCTGGATCTTGAGCTTCCAGAGCCCACGCTTAGCCTTGACATTCCCGACCTGAACCTTGATGCACTGGCTGATATGCCTGCAGTGTCCCCTGCGCCGAAGGGAGCGCCCCTGGCCGGCAAGCCGTCCGCAAAGCCGGCGGGAAAGCAAAAGAAGGTCAAGGTGAAGAGTAAAAAACCCGGCAACGGGCTGCCCGGCGGGCTGTCAGCCATCTTGCTACCGGTAATGCTGGACATCCTCTGTATTGTTTTACTCCTTGTCATTATCGCCTTCATGTACCTGTTTAACGTGCCAATCAACGCAGTACCGGACATGTCGCTCACCACCTATGTGCAGAGCCTGTGGCTGATCGTCGGGTGTTTCTTCGTCGTGGCCATGCTGCACGACCTTAAGATGGCGCTCATTCTCACCGGCCTGGATATCGCCATGCTGATCACCCTCTTCCCTACGCTCTTGCTGCTGATGAACACGCCCATGAACCCGATGTATTTCTTTGTCATGGGCATGATCGTGCTTCAGCTAATCATAGCAATGCCGTTGAGCGTGATCAACTACCGGAAACAGGCGATTAAAAAAAGCGCTCCGGCACCTGCCGGAGCTTAATCCGTTCGTCTACAGGTCCCAGAACAGCGTCCTGAAGATCTTTGCCCCCTTGCGTCATGTTCCGCGAGTCATTAATGACTTTCTTCTCGTCCGCCAGCTTGATAACATCCATTGGATTCTCCATCGGGAGAATAGTCGTCGGACGGTCTACCGTACCGTTGTAGAACTTTTCAGTATTGGTGTTTTTCCTGTTGGCGTTCCGGAACATCTTGTCCATCCCGGTCAGATTTTGAATGTCCCCTTTCTTCATGCTCTTGTAGTCGCTCGGCTTCCGCTGGCTGACATATGGCGTAGTGCCTTTGGAGGACGTGTTGCCCGCTGTCAGGTTTGTCCCTGTCAGGGCGGTCTTTCCCGGCGAACTTGTGTTTGTCGGCAGCTTGGCGTTACTTGTATCCACCGACGTGTTGATGGCCGGCTTGAACGACATCGTCGAGCCGCCCGTATCCACGGCGTCAGTCATGTATGGCCAGGTGACGCCGGAGCCTACCATGCTGCTCGACTTCATCGGGTGCCAGGCGCCGATGTCCGGTGTCAGCGCATAACCTCCGGGGTCATCCACCGCTGTAAATGCCCAGGCGGCCTTGAAGAAGCCAGTATCGCTTGCCGCCGCCGTACCTGCAGACGTCTGCGCGATGGATGGCGCTATCGATGTACCCCCGTCCAGTGCAGGAAATGCTATGGCCAGCGCTTCCGTATCTGTGGCGGCCTGGTTCTGCGAATGGAATAACGTCGCCGAAGTCGACCATTTGGCGAATTCGCCGCCAATGAACATGTCACCGATGGTGACCAGTCTCTTACCTGCTGTCCACGCCACGCTAGGCGCTATTAAATTGAGTATCACCAGTACTACAAGTACAGAGATCGCCCATTTCCTTAACCCCATGAATACCCTCCTAAACCCTCAATGTTTAGATTAATCCCTGAACAGTTAATTATTAATGCTGTTTAAGTTAAAAATAGGTGAAAATATCGCAAAATTACCATCTATGGCAAATTTAATCTTAATTTATTATTCCAGACCGTAATATCGACAATCGGCGTGAAAGCATACGGAAGAATCTTTATCTTTGTGCAAGGATACATCGGTCGAAGAGGTCTTCGTACATAGGGCGGCTGAGGTTCGCCGCCGCTGTCCTGTGGTAATCGCTCCTGTCCATCGCCACGATCATCGACGTACGGTGAGAAAGAGCCGCCACCGCCTGTGGAGTACCTGACCAGGTCCATGTAGCAGGTCAGCGGCGAGAAAAAAGCGATCAACTGTTCCCGCGCCGGCATCTGGCTGACCGGGAGGAAGACACCGCTGATAAAGACGAGCGGGAATTTGATGAGCGAGTAGAGCATCATCGTATTTCCTGGAGTATCCGTCGGGGGACAGGCTGAGAGCAGGACGCTAAACGTGGCAAAGCACAGGGCCGCCTCACGGAAGACGGAAAAACGCTCATGGAAGTGATAGTAACGTCGCTGAGATGGGCTATCAGGCGTGACGCTGGCTGTGAAGGGCAGTGCTCTGATCGCTGCAGGCAGGGCACAGCAACGCAAACTGGATGACCGTTAATGATATACCTTCTGCCTGCAGAACCCGGCAAGACGCTCTCGACGATCTGCGTTGGCATGCAGATCGTGATGGGAGCGCTACTCGACATTTCTGACTATATCTGCCAGGTGTCCGGGGACCTGTTTTTAATATCGCCCGTTATTATGATCAGAGGTCCCAGAACAGTGTCTTGAGATGAGTACCTTCCTTCGTCATATTCCGGGAGTCGGCGATCACCTTTGGCTTGTTCGCCGGTTTGATCAGGTCCATCGGGTTTTCCATCGGGGCGATGATGGTCGGCCGGTCCACTGTGCCCTTGTAGGACTTCGGTATGGTATTTACCATGTTCGGGTTCCTGTAAAGCCTCTCAAGTCCTGACGCGTTCTGGATGTCCGGTTTCGTCATGTTCTTGTAGTCGCGGTTGGGCTTCGTCTGCGTCATATTGGTGGCGCCGGAGGTCGTGTTGCTGCCCTTCTCCGTCGACTGGTTTACCAGCCTGACCGTGTCTAACAGCGATTTATTGCTGGCATTGGACGCCCCGTTCGCTACGGACATTTTCGTCGTCGTCGGGGTAGTGACATCGCTCATTATGTCCGGGGCGAGAGAAAGGCTGACTCCACTCGTATCTGGTGCCATGTTGATCGAGGGGTTGAACACCATCGTACTCTCGCCGTACAGAGGCGCGTTGTTCATATATGGCCAGCTTATGCCAGCGCCGACCGGCGAAGCCGATTTTACCGGATGCCACATGCTTACGTCAGGCACCAGATCGTACCCGCCATGGTTCGTCAGAGCCGTGTAGCACCAGTTAGCGGTGAAGAACCCTGTATCCGTGGCCGTGGCAGTTTCCGCAGTGGTCTGGGCTATGGCAGGCGCGAACGAGTTCCCTGCCGAAGGAAATGAGATCGCAAGCGCTTCAGTGTCCGTGGCGGCAAGGTTCTGTGAGTGAAACAGCGTTGCGCTGGGACGCTGTATGACCCATTCCCAGCCGAAATAAATGTCACCTACTGCCGCGCCAAGCTTCGAGGCTTTCCACGCGCCCGCAGGTATTCCTATGCATAGTAAAATCAGCAATAGCAGTGCTACGATTGCCCATTTCCTCAACCACATGATTACCCTCCTAAACCCTATGTAGACGATAGAAGCACCATATTATTAAATATTAATACTATTAATATCAAAATTTATTGCGTTCACAGTAAAATGGGTGTTTTTATAAGCATTGAATGTATTTTATCTCATAAAATAACACTATACGCACAATTAAGCCAGAATTAACTTTCGTTAGCTAATTATGCCCCTAATTATGGCGATCGGAATCTCCTTATTCGTAAGAAACTTTATCTGTCCCGAAAGATATACACGTTGACGAGGTCATTGCTCATGGAAAGCCGGCAAATCGTCGACGACGCTGTCCTGTGGCTGTTGCTGTTATCGATAGCCGCCATCTGCATCCTGATGCTGTACTACGGCATAACCGGCATCGCCCGGCTCCTGGAATCGCAGGCCAGCCCGATGAAACAGGCCTTCGCCATGTCGGTCTATTTCCTCTTTATCATATTGCCCGTGCTAATCCTCAACCTCATGCTGGACACCACTTTCATCAGCGAGATCTTCGAGTGGAGCGTGACTTTTATTTACATTGCCATCGTGGCGGACATTATACTGATGACTGTCTTCTTCCTGCTAATGTAATCGCTAAAAAAAGTACCGTGCCCGGGCCTGCCCGGGACTTATACGTTTTTCGCCAGCGCGTTAAGCGTATCATCGATGATACGGAGGCACTGCTCTTCGGATACGCTGCCGAGGAAGCGGATGATAACCTCCGGCATCTCCTCGAGGTGGACCGGCGTGGGCTCTTTGCCATACTTCGCCGTGATCCCGTCGAACCTCTTCCAGTAGTCCTTCTTATCCATAGACTCCCGCATGTGCACCAGAAAGAGCTGGTCTGCCTTTACCGCCGGCTTTGTCCCGTCGTCGACCACGAATCCCGCTTTCTCCAGCTTTACGATCGTCTCGCGGGGCACCTTGCATATCAACGCCAGGACCGTATTATACTCGGGGTGTTTTTGCCATACGTCCCATTCTCTCAACTCAAGCCCTCCAGGGCCAAACCGGCCTGTGCAGGCCGTTTGACATTTTAGATATCGCTAATCGTTATGTTTATAGCACTCCAGACATCCGCAGGGCAATGTAGCCGAAGACCAGGAAGCCGAACGCGAAACAGGCTAACAGCAGGAGCCGTACCTGGTCGGTCATGACCACCCTGTATTTGCCGATCCCCTTCGTACTGTACTTCTTTTTCTTCTTGCTGCCTTTTGCCATGATTACCCGTATGGGCTCAAGGGAAAAATAGTTTTTCGCTCCCGGCGTTTTCCGCTGGCAAATGCTATTATCCCGGAGAGGTTACAAAGTAAGGGAGCACTATCATGGACAAGTACATCTGCACTCTCTGCCAGTACGTTTACGACCCTTCCGCAGGCGACCCTGACCACGGCGTGCCGCCGGGGACGGCCTTCGAGAGCCTGCCCGATGACTGGGTCTGCCCCGTATGCGGCGCCGACAAGTCGGTGTTCGAGAAGACGGAATAATCCAGAGGGTACGGAGAACCGGGATTCCGGTCAGGGCATAAGAGGATATATACTGTCGGATGTCACGTCGACTGCCAGGTGGCCGTTCGCGCGCACGTCATCTACGGCATCTGCAGTGGTACAGTTTTCAAACATTAACATATAGCCAAAACCCCTGTCATCGACCGACTCCTGGCTCCCTGGTGTCCTGATCGTACAGTTACTATGTTATTTGAACTGGGCCACGCGTCGCCAGAGGTTGTCCGGCGAGCGGTCCACCTCATGGCAGATGATACGGTGTGGTATCTCGCAGGGCAGGATTGAGTAGGCCTCTCCGCCCTTCAGCCGCAAGCCCCAGGTCTCGTCTGTCAGCAGGAAGTACGCGCCTGACAGGTCGGCCGCTATTTCGCCTGCCCCGACGTCGGCGGAGATATCGCGGGCTATCTTGACGTTCTTTACCTCGCCTGACCGGGCGCAATAAAAATGATCGTCGGAAAGCACATGGTCGACGGTGCGGGCGACCAGCTGATAGCAGCTTTTCGTGTTGGACGAGCGCTCCCGGTCCTTCTGCAGGTACAGCACTGTCGGGCCGTTACAGGCGATGTCCGCCAGGATATCCGGGGTGAAAGACTCGACCGGCCGGCGGCAGAGGTCATGCGTCTCCGCCAGACGCTGGGGGAACCGCTTGGATAGCCGGTCCGCCACTTCCTGGAGCGGGCTCTCCCGGGGAACGTACTCGACCGGGAACAGCGACATCTCGGCCTCCAGGTACTCCTTCACGGCCTCGGTGGAGTCATTGTATATGATTACCTGATCGTCGACCCTGCGCAGGATTCTGGCCAGCCGGATGGCCATCGAGATGGCCGCCTGCTCGCACTCCAGGTTGCTGGACGGAGTCGGGAGCACCGCCGTAGTAGACTGGTGCACCTCGACGCCATCGGCAATGGCGACAATGCCGATGAAGGACGACCCGTCCTCGTTGTAGGAAGAGTCGCAATAAATCTCGAGCATGACAATGGCTGTATAGCCTGCGGATTATATCTATTTGTCGAAAATGAAAAAAGGGTCAGGCCTCGATGAGGCCGTCCCTGACCTTGATTATCCGGTTCGTCCTGGCCGCCAGCTCCGGGTTGTGCGTGACCATGACGATGGTGATACCCTGCTCGTGCAGCTTCCTGAACGTTTCCATGATCATGTCCCCGGTCTTCGTGTCCAGGTTGCCCGTAGGCTCGTCGGCCAGGATGATCGCCGGCGATTTCACCAGCGCACGGGCGATGGCCACACGCTGCTGCTCTCCGCCCGACATCTCCTTCGGCAGGTGGTTCATGCGCTCGCCCAGCCCGACCAGCTGCAGCGCCTCGGCCGCCTTCTTCTTTCCGTCCTGCAGGCCGGCGAGCCGTGCCTGCAGCTCCACGTTCTCCAGGGCCGTGAGGAACGGCAGCAGGTAGAACTTCTGGAACACGTAGCCGATCTTCCGGCACCTGATGTCCGTGAGCTTCGCATCGTTCATCTTCGACACGTCTATGCCGTCGATCAGTACCTTGCCGTCTGTCGGCCGGTCCAGGCACCCGACCAGGTTAAGCAACGTCGACTTGCCGGAGCCCGAGGGGCCGATGATTGCCACGAACTCGCCCTGCCTGATGCTGATATCCACGCCCTTCAAGGCCTCGACGGTGACGTTGCCCATTTTATAGCTCTTCTTCATGCCTGCCGTCTCCAGGACGACTGCGGTCGTCTCCGTGACGACCGCCGCCTTCGACGGCCGGCTGATCTCGATAGCCCTCACAGTCTCACTCATAGCGAATCGCCTCCAGCGGCTGTATCTTAGCTGATCTGTAAGCCGGTATCAGGCCCGCGATCACTCCGATCACGGTCATGAATATCACGGCTCTCACCGTGGTCTCCAGGGAAAACAGCGTCCCCCCGAACATCACTTTCATCATCAGGAAGGACAGGAGGATGCCGAGCACACTGCCTGCGATACAGACGATGACTGCCTCTTCGAGCACCAGCGTCAGTATCCTGGAGCGCCTGGCCCCGATGGCACGGAGCATGCCGAACTCCTTCGTGCGTTCCGAGACGGACATGAACATGACCATGAGCGTTACCACGCCCGCCACGATGAGCATGGTCAGGTCGATCATGCCGATGAACGTGTGGGTCATCGACGCCATGCTTTTAAGGGTACTGTCCATATCGCCCTGTGTCATGACCTGCAGGTCCGGGAACTGGCCCTGTACCGCGGCGGCCACTGCATCGACTTTATCATTCGATATCGCGGTCAGCAGCACGGTAGAGACGCCCGGCCTGTTGAAGATTTCCTGGGCGGTGGACAGTGATATCAGCACCATGCCGTCTGTGACAATCGAACCCGTACTGTCGGCGATGCCTACGACGGTGAACTTGTGGTTCTGGATGGTGATCTGGTCGCCGACATTCACCTTATAGTAGGTGGACGCAGCGTAGGAGCCGAGCACTGCCTGGTCCTTTCCGGTCAGACTGCCCGTGCCGTTGCCGAAGGTCGCGTCACCGTAGAACGCTTTCTCTTTTCCTTCCGGCAGGCCGACCGCTATTACCTGTGGCGGCCCGTTCTGGAAGAGAGACGGCGCCTGCGGCACTAACAGCAGCGGCGCGCTGCGGCTTGCATCGATGCCGCTGACGTTCATCAGCTGCGTTTGCCTTCTCCATGGTCAGGCTGGACGAGACCGGCGGGAACTCCAGCGCGGCCCCGGCCTGCACCGAAGGCGTCTTCACGAACATCTGTCCGGCGAACTGCCCGCTCGAGTCGGCGAACATCTGGTCCATCGTGCCGGTCGCGGTCGACAGCACCAGGAAGAGCATGATACAGACGGCGATTGCGACTACCGTGAGGCCCGTCCTGGTCTTGCGCTGCCACATATTCTTGAATGCGATATCTATCATTGACGTCACTCCTGATCCATCAGTGTCTCGAAAAGGTCGATTGTACTCTCCAGCTGGCCGATGCCCCATCCGAGCACGGCGCTTGAGTACTTGTCCATGTGAGGCCCGTACTGCTCCTTCTTCATCTTCGCAGCCTCGAGCTCTGCAAGCTTTTCCTTGTACAGCGGCTCGATCAGCCTGCGCCTTTCCTCCGTGGTGATCAGCCCGAAGAAGGCGGCCCTGGACATGATGTCGAACATGTCATCCCGCGGGTCTATCGGCGAGGCGACAAGCTCCTTCAGTCTCAGGAAGCCTGCCGGGGTCACCTTATACACTACCCGGTCCGGGGTCTTGTCCTGTGGCTCCTTGTGCCCTTCGATGCAGCCGTCCGCCTCCAGCTTCGCCAGCCTCGGGTACAGCCTGCTGTTGCTTAGATTGAGATAACGCTTCCCGAAGGTAGACTCTATGTTCCGCTTCAGCTGGTAGCCATGTGCGGGTATCCCGGCCAGCGAGCCCAGGATGATCATGTCCATATCGACCATTGAATTCTACTTCCTTTAGTCCAATTTGACATATGTCCATTTGACCTATGTCTGATTGACCTATATATGGCCTGTGTATTTATAGTTTGCTATAGCTCGGTTCTGTCAAGTTGGCGGGGGCTAAGCACATTCTGAAATGGCTGTAAAAAGTCCTGGAGTAGATATCAAGCAAGGGGTAAATGATATCATGCGCTTAAATATCAATCGTTAATTTAATATTGTAATAGATATATATCATAATATTAAATTATTCACCAGCAAATGGTTGGTGAACTAATAGAAATAAAGATCAAAGCATGTCGTCGGTGGATCGGGCATATGGCGAGGGGATATATCGAGTAAAATTTAAAATGGGGGTTAGTACTGTGATGGAAATAAAAGAATTCATGAACGGGCTGATTTATCGCCCTGCCCCGGAAGTTTTTGATGAACGTAAAATTGCTACAGCATCTTTTGATAAATCGGACATGAATACTTTGGTCAAATTGCGCATGTACTGTAATTCATGTCCGCGCACAGGCTTCGACCAGGCTGGCTTGTGCTTATCCGGGTTTATGCAAGACCAAATTTTCTATGATACCATCCGATGCAACTATCTCGCCAGCATAAGCAACGAGTTGTTTTCAAAGGACAATCTCAAGGTGATTATCCAATGCGAGTGGAATAATCGAAAAGATAATTACAATAGATTGTAATGGGCTATCAGAAGATGAACATTTAGAGAAGATTGGTGAACAATCCGCGCGAGCCTCGGGATGTAAAAATTTTTCTTTTCAACCGCTAAGCTGCTAAAATCCGGTTTAACAATTAATCTTTTTACTTAATATCAGTATAATAAATAATTTACAAATTATAAAAAAGTTTTAAAGTGATAAACGTTAAATTTATTATCTATTGTAACTTAATTGAGTCAGTCAAAATCAATCTTACATATACCGATAAAACTACAATAAGAAAATACAGTCAGTACAAAGGCAAAATAAAATAAAATCTTAATTAAAATTATACCCAAAAGAATGGTTGCGCAATGAAGCCAAATATCATACCCCCAATAGACTAATTCTATCACCGGCCGAGCGCAATCTTCGCATATTCCCATTTTCTGAACTACAAATTGATAATCTGACAGAACCTCATTTATATCTCTACTATCTGTCGATATTTTATAAATATGGCTAACAGGCAATACTGGAAAAAATGATAAATTATTTTACTGCATTCTGCCCGATGGCAGGGACGCCTTCCTTTTTGCATGCCGGGCACCCGTAACTCATACGCCTTACCCTTTACCTTTTTGCCGTCAGCCATCATCACTGACGGCGGCGTGACTTTGATCATATGCATCTTGTGCTTCTCGCAGACCTGCTTATCGAACCGCAAGGTTCCCACCGGGACATTGTAGGTATTTCTGCAGTCCGGGTACCCGCTGCAGGCGATGAACTTGTTCCCGTCAGACTTTCTCTCCCGGATGATCAGCGGGCTCCCGCACAGCGGGCATGGCCCGATCTTGCTGTCAGCCGCCGATCCGGTCCTCAGCATCCGCCCGATCTCGGCACCATGTGCCTCCAGCTGGTCGAACACCTTCTCCAGCATCTCCCGGGACTCACGGAGCACGGTATCCTTCTGCATCTGGCTGCCGGCGATGCCGTCCATGTCTTTCTCCAGCCGGCTCGTCATGGCATTGCTGGTGACCGTGGCCGCATGGGCCTTCAGCGCGTCGATCAGGCTGATGCCCAGCGCCGTGGGTTTGGGCGGGTTGCCATCGATGAAGCCCCGGCTGTATAATTTCGTTAACGCCTCGTGCCGCGTCGCCTTGGTGCCCAGCCCGAGGTCTTCCATCATCTGGATGAGCTTGCCCTGCCCGTAACGCTTGGGCGGCTCAGTCTTTTTCTCCAGCAGGTCGGCCTTCTTCACGGGGAGGACGTCGCCGACGGCCAGCACTGGCAGTATCTCATCCTTCGGGGTGCCGTAGGGATAATGGAAACGCCAGCCTGATACGGCCAGGCTTTTACCGTTAGCCATGAACGGCTCGCCGCTTATGTCGATGGCCGCCCTGGTCGCATTCCACTCGCAGGGGCCGGAGAGGGTGGCGAAAAATCTCCTGACGATCAGCTCATACAGCTTCCAGTGCCGGTCGTCGAGCATCGTCTTTTTCGCGCAGGCTACCGGGTAGATAGGCGGGTGGTCCTTGCTCTCGACCTTCCCTCTCGTCGGGACAAGCTTCTGCTGTGCCAGGGTCACGATGGCGTTCTTCGCGAATTCGGGGCTGTCCTTGAAAAGCACGACGATGTCCTTCAGGTTCAGCGTGGCCGGGTACACCGTGTTATCCGTACGCGGGTAGGAGATCCAGCCGTCCATATACAGCTTTTCGGCGATCTGCATGGCGCTGGCCGCGGTAAATCCCAGGGCGCTGGCGGCTTTCAGGAGCTCGGTCGTGTTAAAAGGGATGGGGGCAGGCTCTTTCTTGCGCTCGGTCACGATGTCCTTCACGGTGGCTGTCTTACCGAGCTTCTTATGGATGGCCGCTGCTTCCTCCTTTTTATCGAAACGCCCCCGCTTGTGGGATGCAGTGAAAACGGCATCACCTTTCAACAGTGTAGCGATAATCTCCCAGTAGGCCTTCGATTTGAAGGCGTTGATCTCCTTGTCCCGGTCGACGATCAGCGCCAGCAGCGGCGTCTGTACCCTCCCCACGGACAGGAACTCCTTCCCTCGCTTGTTGCTGACGATGGAGACAAAACGGGTGAGCGAAGCGCCCCAGACGAGGTCGATCTCCTGACGGCACTCGGCGGCCGCCGACAGGTTAAAGTCGATGGGCACCGGTTGCGAGAAGGCTTTAGTGATCTCCTCTTTCGTGAACGAGCTGTAATGCACCCGGTCAAATGCAGGGTTCGCGGCTTTTTTAATGATGCGGTAAGCCTCTACGCCGATGGCCTCTCCTTCTCTGTCGTAGTCAGTTGCGATGGTGACGCGTGTCGCAGCCGTAGACAACATCAGCAATGCCGAGGCTATGTCTTTCTTAGACGGGTAAGTGATCACCCGGGCTTTGGCCAGGCCGCGCGGGGGAAGGGCGCTCCACTTCTGGTACTCCTGCGGGAAGTCCAGCTCCATGATGTGGCCGGCGAGGCCGATGACCAGCGCGTTAGCTGATTTCGAGCGGTAAGCCGGTACGCCGTTAATGCGCTCCTGCGCGCGGTCGGGAAACAGGATGGCCGCGATCTTGCTGGCGGCGTCGTGCTTCTCGGTGATGATCAGGTGCATGGCAGTTCAATCATACTATGGCATCGGATATGAGCCTGCCGTATCCACACTGAAAATAATACTGGTCAATCTGCAAATCAGCAATAACCGGCAAAGACGCCAAGGTTCTAAGAACCTTGGCGCCTTCCTGTCTTTTCATTCCTTGCGGGCTTTCTCGGCGCGTTCGAGCCCCTCGATGATGTAGTCGATGGCCAGCGCCGCATAAGTCTTGTCCTTCAGCACGGCCTCGGCCTTTAACTGTTCGAGGCGGCTGTCCGACAGCGATGACGAGAAACCGCATCTTGTGGACGCCGGGCTTGCGGCCGGCGTGCCGGGGCAGTGCCGGGGCTGTGATAAACGGTATGGCGGAGACCATGGGCGTCGACGTCTGCTCCCTGTCCGGGCCGGGATGGGAGGTTGCCCCTTCTTCGGGCAGGGAGCCGTCGAACTCTGCAGCATACGTTTTCCAGGTCTTGAAGTCAAGGTCGAAGACCTTGCCGTCATAATTGATATTTGCGCGGGCCGACCTGCCGCTCATCCCTTTTTCAAGGCGGGCCTTCACGATATTATAAATTTCTTTCCGCTGGCCGGGCGTCCGCATGAATACTGATATCAATATGATTATATTTATAGCTACCTATTTCTAAAGTATTAATCAATTTGCTATCATAAAGTAAAATAAAGATATCTATTTGATATCATTAATATACCGTGATAACCTTTTTATCCGTTCGTCTCCCTTTTTCTGTCGTGGACAGCCTGACGCATGCGCTCGCCATCGGCGCTGTATTCGCCGTCGCAGGCCGGCCGGAGCTGATACCGTTCGCCGCGCTGGGCGCCGTAGCGCCGGACATCGACATTACTTTCCAGCGGTTTTCCGACCGTGACCCGAGGCTGTACATTTTTACACATGGCGGCATCACCCACAGCCTCGCCGGAGCCATCTTCGTTTCGCTGTTCGCAGTGCTCGTCGCCCTGCCGGCAGCGACATTGCTCGGCTACAGTACGCCATTGACGCTCGCCATTGCCGCTATACTGATCGGCGCTTTATCGCATGTCTTTCTTGATTTCCTCGCTTATCCTGGCATCCCGCTGCTCTATCCGGCAACTGATAAGAAGTACACTCTGGGCATTGCGGCAGGCCCGACACCCTACCTTATGATCGCCAGCATCATGTTCGGCGCTTTCATCCTGACCGGCAGGGCAAGCATACAGGACCCCTGGATTTATTGCGGCTTTTTCGCGCTGGTCATTGTCATAAGCGGAGCGCTGAAGCTGTACGTTTCTGTCATGACAGGCGGGAAGGCCATTCCGGGGTTTAACCCGTTGCGCTGGCTGATTATTGCGGAAAGCCCCGGCTCGTATAATGTGTATGGCTATCACCTGTTGAAAGGTCGATTACCGTCAACCGACTACGCGAAGCTCAGCGATGTCACGGCTGAAGAAGTCCGGAAACTCGAAGACATCCCTGCAGTACGGCGCATGCGTTACCACTCTTACATCGTGACTGTTGCCAGGGCCGGCGATGGCATCGAGCTTTCCGATCCGGTCAGGCAACAGGGTTACCTGTGGTACCCGCCGTATTTCAAAAGTCTCTTTGTCTCATATACGAAGCCATGACACACAGCGATTGTGACTTTTATTCCGCCTGATCAGCAGGGATACTTTTTATGGCCAGTTGATCAATTAAGTGCCGGGGATGGTATTGACCTATCATAAAAAAAAGACGTACTGGCCCGGGACGTTCCTCGGCAACCTGGTCCAGGTGACCCGGCCGGAGCCGCCCGGCAAGTTCGGGGAGGAACTGCCGTCCATTTCTCCGACTGAAATTTTGTCCAGAGAGCACGCGATCATGGAAAGGCTGATGATCGTCCTGGAGAGCGAGGTCGCCCGGATTGCCAACGGCGAGGACATCGACCTTTTCCCGGTTAACCACGCGGCTATCACGATCAAAGCGTTCGGCGCAGACCATCACATGGTCGACGAGGAGCAGTTCATCTTCCCGAAGCTACGGGAGGCCGGGACGATGGACAGTCTGGTGGACACGCTGGAGCTCCAGCACGACAAAGGCAGGGAGATCATCGGCCGGATCATCGACCTGACGCATGCCGGCCACATCGAAGACCCGGGACATCTTAACGAGCTAGCCAGCCTTTGCATGTCTTTCGTGATCATGTACCGGCCGCATGCGGCCTGGGAGGAGACTGTCGTATTCCCGGCGCTCTACGATATCTCGACGGAGAACTACATCGATAATATCAACATGCGCATGCATGAAGAAGAACGGGCGCTCATGAGCGACCCCGGCCTGCACCGTCTCATGGACAACCTGCGCAAAATCGAGAAGGCGGCGGGCACGTCGGAGCTGGAGCGTTTTACGCCTCGAAATGACGAGTCGGTCTTCCATTTTTTCTTTCAGCAGACTATATAACGGCATTGTCCCATCCTTTTTCTGGCTGGACCATACGTAGCGCTCACTTCTTTATCACGACTCGTCGACCTTTGATGTTCTGTTGCAGAGCAGCCTCCGGCGGCTTTGCCGGTACAGACGACCTGTGGAATCGCCGACAGGAGACCTCATGCGTGGGCATGGCATCGCAGAGCGGATCATGCTCGTCTACGAGCGGACGATCAAGGACTGGAAGGCCGGCGAAAAGGTCGACCTGCAGCTCGTTAACCGGGCCGCCCGTATCGCGAAGTCCTTCGTCTCCGGCTGCCACGAACAATGTGAAGAGCGCTACCTGTTCCCTGTTCTCATGGAAGAAGGCTACCTTGCCGGCACGGCAGAGACGCTTCTCAGGCAGCATGAAATCGGCAGGGAGGTCACCGATCGCATAGTCGATCTGTCGATGCCCGGCCGGATCAAGGACGAAACGCACATGAATGTCCTGGTGACGCTATGCCGATCGTACATTTTCATGTACCGGCCTCACATGTCCCGGGAAAACACCGAGCTGTTCCCCAGACTGTACGAGGTAGCCCGGGAAGGAAAAATCATGGAGATAGGAGAAAAAGTACGCAGCACAGAGCAGCGGTCACTGGGTGAAAAAGGCTTCGGCGGCCTGCTGCATGACCTGGCCGAGATCGAGCAGAGCCTCGGGATCGGGGACGTAGCAAGCTACACTATCGGCTATGGGTAGACCTTCTTCAGCGCTAATATCACGAGGCTCAGGCTCAGGCTCATTGCGTTCCAGAGGACAATCACCAGGTCCGCCCGCAGTATGCCATAGACGAGCCAGAGCAGCATTCCGCCGGACATGACGAGGAAGAACATGGTGGATACGTCCCGGGACGACTTGCTCTGTATGATCTTGAGTATCTGCGGTATGGTGCTGCCGGTAGTCATGGCCCCGGCAAAGAGGCCCAGCATGATCACGTAGTCCATTGCTGTTGCTACAACGGCTGAAAGTTGAAATAGTTTACTCTATCCGGCTCTGCTTCAAGGCCATGTACCTGGCGAGTGTCGCCTCGAACTCGAAGGACAGCACGAAGGACATCAGCTCCCTGACCGTGCAGAACGAGTACTCCTTAGACATCTGGAGCTCTTTCCATGCACAGGTAGGGCTCAACGCGTAAGCGTGTACGGTGGCGCAGGCATCCTGTATGATCGCGTTCTGCTCGCCGTCGATGGTCCGCTTCCAGAGCTTGAACTCCTTGTCGGTCTTGAAGAGCGCCCGCGCTTTCTGGCCCTTGTACTCCTTCCCGTCCTTTTTGATGACGAACTGATCGCCGTCTACTATAGCCTTCACCAGGCGTTTCGTGCCCACCTGGTACTCGAGCAGGTCACCGTCGTAGAAGAAGGTGAAGTTCCGGTTGAGCAGGTCGTCCTCGGTGAGCGCGAAGATGATGCTCGTGTGCCCCTTGTTGTCCCGCAGCTCGTCCAGGAACTGGAGGACCGTCATGTTGCTGGTTTTCAAATCTTCGATCATGCCGCCATGTCTCCGGTCAGCATGTCCACATTATGTTTCTCCTTTCCATTAATAACCATTGCCCTTGCAGGGCTCGTTCCGCAGACTTAACGGGGTTAATTTTCAGGGTAAACGGGACGGCCGGAATAGTCGATAACCCTATATATGTTAAATGCGTATCGCAAGTTTCACAGATATTGTGAGAAACGATGAGCAGCATTGAAGAGTTAAACCGTGAAAAGACCAGTATCGCACGTCTTTCTATTGGGTCGAACTCGTTACTGGTCGTTACCAAGCTTGTTGTCGGCATCATGATCGGGTCGGTGAGTGTCATCTCCGAGGCTATCCATTCGGGCATAGACCTTGTGGCGGCGATCATCGCATACTATTCCGTCAGGAAATCGAGCGAGCCGCCTGACTCCGAGCACACCTTCGGGCACGGTAAGTACGAGAACATCTCGGGCACCGTCGAGGCCCTGCTCATCTTCGTTGCCGCTATCCTGATCATCTACGAGGCATACAATAAGATCGTGCACGGTGTCACAATCGAGGACGTGAACCTGGGCATCGCAGTCATGGCCTTATCGGCCATCGTCAACTACTATGTCTCATCGAAACTCATGAAGACCGCCAAACGCACCGAAAGCATCGCACTGGAAGCCGACGCCTGGCACCTCCGGACCGACGTGCTGACGTCGCTGGGCATCTTCGCGGGACTGATCGCGATCAAGCTGACCGGGTGGACGATACTGGACCCGGTGTTTGCCATCCTCGTGGCGCTCTTCATCCTGAAGGCCGCCGCCGAGCTGACGATCAAGTCGGTCAGGGACCTGATGGACGTCAATCTGCCGGAGGAAGAGGTAGCCGAGATCCAGAGTATCATCAAAGATCACTCCGGCAAGTTCGCGGGCTTCCATGAGCTACGGACCCGCCGCTCGGGGTCGGACCGGTTCATCGACCTGCACATGGTAGTCTCGAGGGATATGAGTGTCGAGCAGTCCCACCGCCTGGTGGACCATATCGAGAAGGACATTACGGCCCGGTTCCCCCGGAGCTAGCGTGATAACGCACGTCGAGCCCTGCGACAATGACGCAACGTGCAAGGGCTGCCAGGCTAAAGAGTGCAGCAAGTACGTGGCGCCGGTGGAAGAGCCCTGACGCAGATAAGGTATTGCTCTTCTCTCTTTTTGACATGGCTGGCGTGGATAATTCGGCCATGGCTGGCTACGGGAAAAAGGCTCTTTTAATGAAACGCGCGCGTGGGCGGCGGCCGGGCGGGCAGGTTTGTACAGCCAGCTGTTGCATGAGACGATATTTGTTATATCGGTAAGTGTACAGGGGGACTTTTAAAGAAGTTTCGAGAGCCCTTTTAATTGGTACATAAATTTTGTTTATAAAAGCGTACAGGGGAACCTTTTGGGAAAAGGTTCCCCTTGCACCTCTCCAAAACGATCCTTAAAATGGTGCCTTCGGCACGTGTGTTTGGTGTCGAGACCCAGGGGGCTTTTGAAAAAGTCCCCCGGGAGCCCCTCAAAACTTTTATGGGCCCGAAGGGATTCGAACCCCTGACCTCCGCCGTGTGAAGGCGACGTCATAACCAACTAGACCACAGGCCCGATACTAATTGCAGCAATAGAGTGCTGTTCATATCTTATAAAATTAACGGTGCCGGACAGGCCCATCAATCGAAAAATCCTGGCGCCCCTGGCTACCTGGCGCTCCCGGCGAGCGTGACCGGAGGCGCATAGCCCTAACAAGGCCCGATTTTCATAGCCATAGCAGGAAAAGCTCGTAAAGCCTGCGTGCGGGCATCTGTTTCGCATAGCTCTCCAGCGATAAATGCTTACCGCCCGCCCACCCGTGCACGCACGCGCGAGCGGCCGCCCGGCCCGTAATGTTTCAGGCCATTTTGGACATCCGGCGGCACTCGTCGGCCGTAGCCCTGCAGACGCTGGCGCATTTCACGCAGTGGTCCATGTTCTTGTGCATTTCGCACTCTTCCGCGCACGCATCGCAGATCTCTGCGCACATGGCACATGAAGCCTCGGAGAGCACGCTGTCTCTCGACATGTATCGCGCTGTTGTGACGCATACGTCGGCACAGTCCAGGTCGAGCTTGATACAGTCGACCAGTTTCTTGACATCCTTCTCGTTGAGGCATGCGTTAGCGCACGCATCGCATGACTCCGCACAGTCGTAGCACAGTTCGATACACTTCTGGTATTTATCCTGTTTCAGCATTTGCATTTTGATCACGTCCGCTTCAGGGTAGAGCCAATACCTCCGCCCGTACCTATGTTTACCAGCAGTTTTCCGTCCGCGTATAATTATTCCATGAAACTAATTGATACCGCCCGCGTATTTCGCCAGCTACCTGAAAGAGGTTTTATATATCCAGAGGCGCTTCATACAGTAGTATATCCGGCCACTCTGCTGTACGGACAGGCGAAATGCGCCCGCCACCGGCGGCAGCCACGGTAAAATATATATGGCATCGTGCCGGGAGTTGCCTGATAGAATATTTAATACAAGGTCATTATCATGAGCGTCGAGTGTCAGTCGTGCCAGGGCAAAGGGTATGTGGTGAAGGGCGAGCAGACCTGCCCGACCTGCAACGGCTCTGGAAAAGTGAAGAGCATGAACCTGATGGGCATGTCCGAGAAGGACCTGAAGGGACTGCTGAGCGGGTTCTGCCCGAAGTGCAAGGGTTCCGGCAAGCTGCAGACCAGGGAGAAGTGCCAGAGCTGCGGTGGTACGGGCAAGATGAGCAACTGCGAGATCTGCGGCAAGCCAGCGCTGCCCGGCAAAGAGGTCTGCGAGAAATGCCAGAGCATCTATCCGGTCTACCGGCTTAGCCCGGCATGTGACGTCTCGGACCTCGACGTGGGCAAGACGTACCTCGGCAAGGTCGCCAACACGGCCGACTTCGGCGTGTTCGTCAACCTTAACGCACAGACCAAGGGCCTCATCCACTCGAGCAACGTGCACAGGGCCTATGTGTCAGGCGAAGAAGTGATGGTGAAGATCAACTCTATCAAGCCCAACGGCAACTTCGACCTGATACCACACAAGATTAACGATTTCCATATCATCGAGGTAGAGAAGAACCTCCCCCGGACGAAGTCCGGCGAGATCAACAAGCACGTGAACAAGATGGTGAGCATCAGCGGCGAGGTCGTGCAGACCAAGCAGACCAGCGGGCCGACCATCTTCGCCGTCACGGACGAGGAAGGCTCTGTCTCGTGTGCGGCGTTCGTGGAAGCGGGCATGCGGGCGTTCCCGGAGGTCCAGCTGGAGGACGTGGTGAGGGTCATCGGCGAGATCACCATGCGCAACAACGGCCTGCAGATGGAAGTCCTCGACATGAAGAAGCTCACGGGCGAGGACGCCGCGGAGATCAAGAGTGCCATCGAGGCCGCCATCGACAGCAGGGCGAAGCCTCAGCACGTGGACTTTCTGGTCCAGAGCGAGGTGCTGGAGAAGCTCAGGCCCCAGATGGAGAAAGTGGCGATGCATATTCGCCGCGCTATCCTGAAGTCTGTCCCGATCATTATCCGTCACCACGCAGACGCCGACGGCATCTGCGCAGGCGTCGCAGTCGAGCGGGCATGTCTGCCGCTCATCCGGCAGGAAGGCGATTCCGAGGCCGAGTACCACTTCTTCGGCCGGTCCCCGTCAAAAGCTCCTTTCTATGAGCTCGAGGACGTCAACAAGGACCTGGTCATGGCGCTGGAGGACAGCGAGCGCCACGGGCAGCGCATGCCGCTTATCATACTCATGGACAACGGCTCCACCGAGGAGGACATCGAAGCATACCGGTACACACAGGTGTACGGCCTCGACCTGCTCGTAGTGGACCACCATCACCCGGACGCCACGGTCGACCCGTTCCTGAAGGGACACGTCAACCCTTACCATGCGGGCGGGGACTTCGGGATAACGGCGGGCATGCTCGGCGTTGAGCTCGCCCGGATGATCAACCCGGACGTCACCGACGAGATCAAGCATATGGCTGCAGTAGCGGCGGTCGGGGACCGGTCCGAGGCGCCGGAGCGCGTGAAGTACCTCGCGCTCGTAAAGGACAGGTACTCTGAAGATGACCTGAAGAAGATCGCGCTCGCGCTGGACTTCGAGCAGTTCTGGCTGCGCTACAACGACGGCCGGGGCATCATCAATGACATCCTCAACCTGGGCGGCTCCTCGCGGCATCAGGCGGTCGTCAACCTGCTCTGTGACCAGGCGAACAAGATGATCTCCGACCAGCTCGATGCGTCCATGCCGCACGTGAAGAGTGCCCCGCTGCCTAACGGCGCGATACTGTTTACCATCGATGTGGAAAACTTTGCCCATAAGTTCACCTTCCCGGCGCCGGGCAAGACGACCGGGGAAATCCACGACCTGCTGTGCAGGAAGAACGCAGGCCAGCCCGTGGTCACGCTGGGCTACGGCCCGGACTTCGCGGTACTGCGCTCCCGGGGCGTACAGATGAACATCCCGCGCATGGTACGGGAGCTGCGCGACGAGATACGGGGCGGCGGCGTCAACGGCGGCGGCCACCTCGTGGTCGGCTCGATCAAGTTCGTCGAGGGCATGCGCAAGGACGTGCTGGAGAAGCTGTCCATCAAGATCGGCCAGTACCCCGCAGACATGAAGCCTGTCGAGGAAAAGCCGATCGAGACGAAGGCGCCCTGATCGGCGCCTATCTATTCTTTTTTCCTGCTCCGGCCGTAGAGGCTGACCAGTCCGGCCAGCAGCAGCGGTAAAATCAGTCCTACGTTACACTGTATCAGCGGCGTAGTGGAAGGGTCTGGATAGCCTGATGCCCCTGAAGCAGGCGCAGGCGATGCGGTAACTGCCTGACTGCATCCTGTCATCAAGGCGATCAGCGCAGCTATCATAAATGCCATGGCCAGGTACCGGCCATATCGCCTGCGCAAGATGATCGTGAACATAAGCATGTATCCATTCCGGCTAATGCCGTTGCCGTGCTATATTTATCACCCCGTCTTAAACGTTATGTGACAATCGTTGAATCGACAGCGATCGATGAAAAACAGAGCGCAGTGCAGTCGACGTTACGGGGCCCTTGCGTCTTCGCTTTTTGCAGGCACTTCGGGCGCAATTTTCAGCTTTGCCCGGCGGATCAAAGCTTTCCGGTAGTAGCTCAGCGGGTGGGTGGCCCACTCACAGTAGTGGTTTTTCCCTATGCAGTTCCCGTAGGTCATCATGGTCTTGCAGGACGGCGCCGTGTACTCGGTGCCGCTGCCTCCGGTGATGTGCTCCACCTGGTAGCGGGTCAGGTCCTCCCTGAAGTCCGGGGCCATCCGGTAGAGTTCCATGATCTGCTCCTTGTCCAGCCCGATGTTGGCCAGGAACGAAGTTAGCGCGAACCGTGCCGTATGGGGCAGGTTCACGCCTTTCTGCAGGTCGGATAGCAGGGCTTTCATGCACGGGGGGAACGCGTCCTCGCTCACTTCGCCATCGGCGGCGATGTTCCTTTCCGCCTTGAGCGCGTCTAGCGCCACCTTGATCTCGGCCATGTACGGTTCCAGCGCTGTGACGATGGCATCCGGGACCTTTCCCGTCAGGCCGGACTGGACCTTCTCCCGCACCGCTTCCTCCAGCAGCCGCGCGAACGCATCCCTGGGAACGTACACCATGCCACTGATGATCTTCCGGTTGATCAGCTTCCACTCCATGTTCCGGAGCCCGGCGGCGTACTTCAGGTAGTCGGTAAAATGCAGCACGAACTCCCGGTCTTTCACCCGGGCGTTGACGCCGAAATCGCTTCCCACGGCAATGAGCCCGGCCTCGCTTTCGGACAGCAGCAGTGAATAGGCATGCTTCGATTCCCACAACGCAAAGCGTTTGATCAGGTACTGGTCGCCTGTCGAGGCCACTATGATGCGCGCAACAGGGTAGGACAGCAACTCGCGCTCCGGGTCCGACAGCCGGTCGCCAGGATGAGCGTCGCCTTTGATGGTGTCGAGGACTCGTCGCTTAGCCCTGGTGCGTACCTGCTCGTAGGCCGGCTTGACAATCACGTCCTCGATCGAGTACTGCCGGTCCTTGACGTAACAGGAGGCTTCCTGGGTAAACGGGTACTTGGCATAGGCGATCGTGTCCATGGCTTGCTCCCTGTAACCGGCCATATGAAAGCCGGGCCGTTCCTTTAATAATGGTCGCACCCCATGTAAAAGCTTTGTCCATCACTGGCGCCATGGGGTGACACGGAGCCCGGGCGGAAAAAAGCCGTGACAGGTATTGCATGTTGCCGTTCCCAGCGAAAAATAATGTGTCCTCTGTCTCGTCCGTACCCTTTTTGACATCCCTGTCCCCCGTGTCCTCCGTGCCCTTTGTGGCCTCCGTGGCCTCCGTGTTTGCTCTTTCTAAGGGTCATGTTAATTTTGATATACGGCTGATGAGATGTCTGGTGATGATATGGCCAGGAGGATGGAAACGGCAGCAAAAGGCGGCATGAGCGTCAGGGACGCAGGCCGCAAAGGTGGAGAGGCGACCTCGAAGTCGCACGACCACGGGTTCTACGAGGAGATCGGCCACAAGGGCGGAGTGAAGGGTGGCAGCAGGGTACGCGAGCTCATCCAGAAGGGCAAAGAGGCCGAAAGGCGATAAAAGAACTTGGCATCAAGTTTGACGTGACGCTAAACTTGTATCGAGTTTGGCTATGCCAAACTCGACGTTTACTTATTCTGACTCAATCCGGGGCGCCAGAAGGTAGACGACAGTGCCGTTGCCGCCGGCGATGCCGAAGTTGAACTTGACCGGGTAGTCCGAGCCCAGGTCGATGGAGACCTGTTCAGCCTTGCCCAGAGACTTCACGATGTCGTTCAGGTAGTCGAGCGAGAACAGCGACCGGACGTTGCCCGTGCTCTTCAGCGAGATCAGGCTGGACTCCGGTATGTCGAGGCGCACCTTGTCCAGGTCGCCCTCGGCTTCCACGTAAAAGGTCTTGTCCTGGACGCCGAGCGCCATGTGATCGGAGACTTTCTCTGCCGCCTTGACGGCGCGCTTGAGCTCGGTCCCTTTCAGGACGATCTTGGCCGGCAGTTCCAGGTTCGGCACTTTGGGCTCCTTCCTGATAGAAGCTCGGGTCCAGCAGCGACAGCGTGTAGGCCAGGCCGCTCGTGCGTATTTCCAGCTTTCTGGTCTCCTCGTTGAGGTTCAGCTCGAGCTTGTCGTCTTTAGAGGCCATCCCGAGGATGTCCATGAACCGCACCAGGTCTATGCCAATCTCACTCTCGGTCGCCTCGAACGTGTCGAACGCTTTCGCGTTCATGTCGAAGGCCACCATGGCCACGTTGGCCGGGTCCACCGCCCGTGCCGTCATGCCGTCCTTGTTGAGCCGGAACTTGGCCTCATCGACCAGCGTCGAGACTGCCTCGATCGCGTCCTTGAAGACCTCTGCGTTAATTACCGCCTTGAACATGAATACCGTACTCCTATCGCTTGCTAGAAAATAACATAGGGTCGCTTCATATAAAAAAACTGCGACAGCTGCACAGCGCAGATGATTAGTTGTATTCTCTCCACGTCTTGCCGCATGCGGTGCACCGGAAAAAGCGCACTTCGCTCTCATCGGCGCTGCGCAGCTGTCGCATCCACCAGTAAGCTTTAGAGTTCCCGCAGTCCGGGCACTTGACATCGTCGATCGTCGGCAGCCCGGCATCTTCCTTGTTGTCCAGGACCGTCATCTCACGCTCTGGCTTCTGGCTGCCGCTCACGATCATGTTCCCCGCGCTCGCCTTCATCTCGTGGCCGCACTTGCGGCACTTGACCATGCCGCCTGTGCCGGGCCGCATAATGCTCTTGCACTTCGGACAAAACTCCATGAATGTAATCTCCCGCATGAACGACCGGCCATCAAGGCCGAAGGACAACCGCTTTCGGGATGGCGCCGATCGGTACTGCCGACTCTCCCGGGCATTTGCGTGGACTTGAATGGACGCCCGTAAGCTTAAGGATTTTGGCGTCCGGCCCGCCCGGCAGCGGCAGCGTATTTCGTACATTTCATGTATCTTCGTATAAAAACTATTTGCAGATGTACACGGGTGACATCCGGATGAACTGGCAGCGCCGGTAAATTTGCATTGATCCGGCCTCTCCTGCCTCGCCATGCCACTGGGCAGAAGGATGGCCGCGGCATCGCAATCAGCAACGGACAGACTGCATCACGCAGTCGGGCGATCTGCATGTTTTTCTTTTCTGGCATGTGCCAGCCAGCGATGTATTCTGCGTACTGCTGGCCGGGCTTTCTGTCGCTATTCTGGCCGGCGTCGCCGTGCTATCCTGGCTGGTGCCGCTGCTGATACAGCCGCCAACTCCCGCGGCCAGGCCCAGCATACATGCGGTCCCCAGGTGTGTCAGGAACTCACGTCTTTTCAATTTTCTTCCCCTCCTGCACCAGGATGCAATATTTTCCTGTCATCGCCACCAGCCATCTCCAGTGCAGGACCACATGGGCAAGGGCGAGTACCACCATGACTATGCCCATCCAGTCATGGATGAGCGTGAAAGCTTCCATCGGGAGACTGTCATAGCTCATGCCCAGCGAATATATCAGCCCCGGCCACTTGATGATGCCTGTGACAGCGCACAGTAGCGCGGATGCCAGGATGGACATGTCGATGGCATAGAAATTCCTGTTCGCAGAATTATCATAAAAATAGCTGTTAATGGCATGGAAAGCTTGATTTGCTGTCGTACCCTGCACCGGAGGTTTCCGGACAGTCCGGCTCAAAGGTATTGTTTCGCTTCCTCGATCATCCGGTTATGGTCGAAAGCGAGGGCTGGCATCTTGTCGACGCCCATCAGAATGGCGTCGCTCGCATCTGATGCGGCCGATGAGGCTGCCACCTTTTACCCTCATCTGGTAGCAGACCGATACGGTCGGTCCCCTGGGGTCCCGGCCCGGATCCGAATAGACGCCTATCAGCCGGACGATCTCAGTGTCGAGGCCTGTCTCCTCCTTCGTCTCACGTACGACGGCCTGTTCCACGGTCTCGTCGCGCTCGACGAACCCGCCCGGCAGGGCCAGCCTGTCCTTATACGGCTCGTTCTTTCTCCGGATCAGCACGATTTTGTCGCCGCATAGCACTATGGCATCCACGGCAAGCGGACGCAGGCATTTCACAGATATTTCTCCTTCATTTATTCATGTTTGTTACGACTGAAAAGCTCAAATGCATGCGGCAGTTCAGGGCAGGAACAGGCCCGTATCCATAAAAATATGTCTCGCCGTGTTGTTTGCCCAGGCGACCGAGCCGACGTCCGTGACCCTGTGCGCATCGCTGCCAATCGTATATTTCACGCCCGCGTCCCGGCACATGACCAGAAAGTCCCATGTCGGCAGGCAGTGCTTCGAATTGATCTCGATAGCCTTGCCATTGTCCCGCAGCAGCTCGACGAGGCGCTCCTCGTGCTCCCGGATGAAGCCGAACTGCATACCAGCGCTCCACGCATGATGGGCAAGCACGTCGACGCGCGGGTCTTCCATCGCCCGGAAGACGGCATGGTAATATGCTTCTTCCGACGGCGCAGCGTGATACGAGGCCAGCACGATGTCGAGCCCGTCCCGGTCGGCGAGGTAGACCTCCCCGGTCGGCAGGATTTCCGCCTCGATGCCGACGAGCACCTTCACGTGGTACGATGGCTGCAGCAGGGCGACCTCTTTTTTCGTTTCTCGCGCCTGCTTCTCAGTGATGCCGCTGCCATGGCCGGGGCCGTGGTCAGTGATCGCTATGACATCCATCCCCTTCTTCTCGGCGGCGTCGATCATGTCGTGTATGCTGGCACGACCGTCGGATTTGCTGGTATGGAGGTGGAGGTCGACTTTCATTTCTCCCTTTTTCAGGTCCCGTGGGCATCACAGATGGCACAGAGCGGCACAGAGGATCACAGAGGACTTAAAAGGTGTCTCCACAGCCTTTTTGTAACGATCCTCTGTGCACCTCTGTGTCCTCTGTGCCCTCTGTGATTTCCGCTCGAATGATCTTTAAAATTTTGCGCGCATCCGGTACAGGTAAAAAATACGCTGCAGCGCGGACAGGTTCGTGCCCAGCGCCACGATAGCTACGCCGACGGCCAGGGAAGTGTACCCGAAGAAGGTCAGCGAGCTCAGGCAGGAGAAGACGATGATCACGATGATGGTCTCCGGCCGCCCGAAGATGCCGACGCCCTCCAGCGGGTCCTTGATCTTGCCGTCCTCCTTTTTGGCGAACCCTATCTCCGCGTAGACGACCGGTTTGATGAACGTATTGATCAGCGAGCCGAAGACTGCAATCGCTGCCAGCCTCATGTCCACGAACCCGCCGATGCCGATGCCGATCAGCACGATGCCGTCCACATACTTGTCGGCGACCCAGTCGATGGCCGCGCCGAAGCGGGACGACCTGCGGTTGATCCGGGCCACGCCGCCGTCGATGAAGTCCAGCAGCGCGGACAGGAGCAGTGCCATGGCTGCCGGATAGGCGTGACCAAGGGCATAGAACACGCCGGCAAGGGCGCCGAAAAAGACTGATAGCAGCGTGATCTGGTTGGGCGTCAGGCCCAGCTTTGCGAAAGCCCTCGAAGCCGGGTCGATGCAATGGATCAGTTGATCGCGGTACTCAGTCAGGTTCACGTGTGGCCCTCTGTGTCATGAACAGTTACGGCGGTTACTACTTAAAATTTGTCAGGCCTGAGCATAGCTTAAAATACTAAACAGCTGAAACCTTTAGCCGGGAGCACACATGGCCGGCAACAGGAAGGCGAAGAAAACGCAGGTCAGCAGAGCCTTTTACATCGGCCGTTTCCAGCCGTTCCACAATGGCCACCTGAAGGTCATCCGCCAGATCGCCAGAGAGGTCGACGAGCTTGTCATCGGCATCGGCAGCGCCCAGATGAGCCACACGCCGGAGAACCCGTTCACGGCCGGCGAGCGCATCCTGATGATCTCCCGGAGCCTGGAGAAGCTGGACCTCTACTTTTACGTCATTCCCATCCCGGACATCTACCGGAACGCCGAGTGGGTCGCCCACGTGCATTCCATGACGCCCCCATTCTCTGTCGCTTATACCAATAACCCGCTGGTCTCCCGCCTGTTCTACGAGTCCGGCTATGAAGTAAAGCACTCGCCGATGTACAACCGGCACGAGTACTCCGGCACCGAGATACGGCGCCGCATGCTCGCCGGCGAGGGCTGGGAAAAGCTGGTACCCCGGGCCGTGGTGGACGTAGTCGAGGAAGTCCACGGCGTGGACCGCCTCAAGCAGGTCAGCATGAAGGGCGACATAGAGAAAGTCATCGAGAGTTAACTATCACATTTTACGACATCATCCCCGATTGACGCGATTCTCCTTTGGAAATCTTATCACGCCGACCTGGGCCTGCCTGAAGCTGCCGGGGAAGCCGGGCGACAAGAACGAGGACGACTTCCTGATGCTCGCGGATATCTTCCCCACGGCCTTCTACTCCTGCGAGATGGCCAGAGTGACCCCGGGGAAGACCGTGGCGATCTTCGGCGCCGGGCCGGTAGGGCTGCTGGCCGTGCACAGCGCGATGATCCGGGGCGCGTCGCTGATCTATTGTATCGATAAGGACAAGAAGCGGCTGGACATGGCGAAATCGCTGGGCGCCATGCCGATCAATTTCCTGGACGGCGACCCCGTGCTGCAAATCCAGGAACATCCGGGATCGCTCAAGCCCCTGAACGAGGCCATGCGTCCCGGCGAGGGCAAGATCCTGCAGGGCGTGGACTGCGTGATCGACGCGGTGGGCTACCAGGCCTTCGACCGGGCGCACCCGGACCAGTACAAGGCGAACCAGGTGCTGCTGGACGCGGCGCGCGTCGCCAACTTCGGCGCTGCCCTCGGCATCATCGGTGTCTACCAGATGAGCGACCCCCGCGGCAGCACCGAGGCTGAAAAACACGGCATGCTGATGATGCCGTGGGGCCTGATGTGGGAAAAGGGGCTGCAGATTGCTAACGGCCAGACGCCCGTGAAGAGCTTCCACATCTACCTGCGGGACCTCATCATTGCGGGAAGGGCACACCCCGGTGCCATTGTCACCGATCACATCAAGATCAAGGACGCGCCGGAGACCTACAAGACCTTCGATAAGAGAGACGGCCTGGTCAAGGCTGCAATCCGGTTCGTATAAGGCCACCGAGGTTTCAAGAGGACACGGAGACTCTCACCACAGAGGGCACAGGGGACACAGAGGTTTGCACAGAGGACTGTTTTAATAACAGGGCTCAATTGCAACCTTTTTCTTTAAAAATCCTCTGTGTCGTCCTCTGTGGCCTCTGTGCCCTCTGTGGTGAGAGTCTCGGTGGCCTCCCGAAACCTCCGAGGCCTCTTATCCGACACGACCGATCTTGATCAGTGACCGCACTGGCACGGTGCCGATAGTGTCCGCACCGCGCTTGTCGAGCATAACGGCGATGGCCACGGTCTCGCCGCCCAGGTCGTCGATCAGCTTGATCGCTTCCTCCATGGTCGAGCCGGTGGTGACCACGTCGTCTATGATCACGCAGCGCTTGCCTTTTACGTCGGCATAGTTCTCGCTCATGGTGGGCTGTACCTGCTGGTGCTTGCCTAATTCCGTCTGGTGTTTGCCCGGGTGCATCACGGCCAGCTCGACGCCGTACTGGTAGGCCACGACGTTCGCAAACGGCACGCCGCTCAGCGCGATGCCCACGACCACGTCCACGTTGGTATCCAGGTCATTGAGCACCTCCTCGACCATGTCCGCCAGGCAGGTAGCCACCAGCATGAGTCTGCTCGAGCTTTTGCCGATGGTGCTCCAGTCGATGAAAATGTCCTTGGGCGCGGCAGCCGGGGCTCCTCCTTCCTTACCTTCTTTCTTGGTCCTGGTGAGCAGCCATGTCGCTGTCTCACGGGAGATGTTGAGCTCATCGGCGATCTCGCCTGCTCGCAATCCGCGGTTCCGCATCTCTATCGCCTTCTCGATCAGGTCGTTGACGTTCCTCATGCTACTTACCTCTCGAAAGGATAACAATAAATTCCATAATCGCCTGACTTTTTTATTGCTTCTTAACAACATTTTATATTTTCTTTTATATATATGTACCCAACAAATGTGTCCTCAGTGGGGGTCTGTCACGTCTTCAGTTGGTGAAAGGGATACTGAATATTCGTTCTGAAGTATTTACAGTTATCAGATTGGGCCTGACATGAGGTATATTAATAAAAATTTAGAATTGTGAGCGGGCAAGTAATATACTGATTCCTGCAACTATCTTTGAAGCCGTTTACGTTATGTCGCACCATCGAGCAGGGTGAGGTATCGATCGCCCCGGATTTCATAGGAGTCGACGCCACCATACCGGCCAAATTTTAATAATACGTCATTCCTCGCGGCATAAGCCGCATCGCCGATATTATATCCGTCGTAAAGGTAGTACCATAGCCTGTCGGACCAGTAATTCGACTCGTCATTGTTTATCGAGGTCTTGAAACCGATCGCGGCAGTCACGCCGAGTCTCATGGACTCGTCCAGCAGATTTCCGAGGTCCGGGTCGTCATTCGCCGTATCGCAGCCATTGAAGACAGCCAGTAACATCGTGCTGAGTTCACCGTTTTTATAGTCCGATAGCTTCATATCGTATTCGTAAGGGCTGCTGGCGATGATGAGCGAATTATCCGGGAACTTCATGTATCCGGGCCCTCCATGGCCAGAGAAATAAAATATCCCGTCATTTTTCATCCTTTGATATGTATAAGAAGCATTTACGTTTGTGCTATTGTCAACCGAGTACCCGAGCCTCTCGAGGTAATTACTCGCAAATTCGCCTGACGGCAGCGCATTTACTCCGTCATGGTAAGCGTTCAGGTAAATGCTGGCATGATGGTCAGAGGCTTCGGACAGGATTGACATCCACGCTAATGCTCCTGCTAAAACGATAATTAGTGTCAACGACAATAACATACGCTTCAAAAGATGCTCCTCGTACCATTAATTAAAAAACTATTCAGGTTCAAGATATTTAAAATAAGTGGGTTTAACGATCAGCGGATACTAAGATAGCTTTATTACATCAGCATGGCACATATTCAGCGAACGGTTATGCAGGATACCGGGGAAGTAATAAGAAAAATTGACATCAGGATGATCGTCCAGTCCTCCTTGATCGGCTTCCTGTGTGGATTGGCCTATGAACTTACGGGATATTTGCTGCAGTTCGCGTGGGGGAGTATCGAAATCCACAGCGGACCTGTATCACAGATCCGTTTCCTGCAGGCATTTATCATTGTGCTCCTGATGGTAGCGGTTGCAGGATTTCTACCCGCAATGTTCTTTCGGATATCAAGTCGTGAGCTGATAATTGCGCCGGTGACGGGTGCCGTAGCGGGAATTTTCACAGGTATGACATTGGTACTGTTCGACTATATGCAGCATTTTAATTACTTTACCGATCGGGCATTTTCGATTTCCTTTATCGGATATGTGCTAAATATAATTGCCATCAGCCCGCAGTTCGTACTGCTGGTAACGGCAGCCTGCGCGATCATCGCATCGATTTCCGCCCTGATATACATGAAACTCGACCTCAAAATAAGCTGATCAACATGGCCATTAAAAAGCATGCATTTCGGAAGTTGCGATTATACCCTGTAATGATCGTTGCATTTATTGCGGTGGCTATCGTAGTACCTCTGGCGATAGCCGAAATCATCTCCGTCAACACCCCGGCCGAATCGCGAGAACAGCCCTCGAACTCGTACGTGGTGGCAATGCACGCGGGAAGGGTGGACGATGACACGATAAAAATAACCAACCTCGGCGGGGAGGGAAAGCCCCTGTTGGACAAAGACCTTCCCTTTCTGATCTACATTAATGAAAAGAACGCAACGAATATTTATTCGCTGGAAAAATATCACCTGGCTATTTATCCGGAAACCGGGCTGGGATATGCATCCGGGTCCTCGGTAACCTATTCAGGCGAAGATGTCACAGTGAACAATAGTGTGCATGTGCAGGTATTTGGCAACTATAAGGGTGGGGTCAGGCAAAATTTGCTTGATGTTACCTTAATTTGAAGATATTTTTCTATTTCCTGTTTCCGGTTACAGGGCGTTGCTTTTTCAGCCGCAGTGGCGAGCCGCAGACCGGGCAGACCTCGCCATCGGCGAAGCTGCGCCCGCAGCCGGTGCATCGCTTCTCCCACGCGACGCTTCTTCTGCTCTTCTTCTGCCGCAGCGCGGTGACCCGGATGCCGAGCACGCGGGCGACGTTCTGGACTGCGTAGTCGTCAGTCAGGAGGGCTACGTCCTTTCCTGCTTCCTTCTCCTGGAGCGCGAGGGCAAGCAGGTCTCCGTCCGCCTTCGATATCCTCTTATCGTCCCCTGTCTTTCGCGCCGCCTCCGCCACGAGGCCGACATAACGGGCGTCAGGCTCGATGACTTTGAGGCCTTCCATGAGCTCGAGCCTGATCCGGGACTGCGCGTCCTTCACTTCCCCGTAGACTGCCGGGACCGTCTCCATCTCGCCCCCGGGCATCATCCCGTAGATGAACGCCGAGGTGTCGAGCACGTACGTGGTGGCCATCGATGGATGGTTTCACTGTCCCGCATATAAACGTATCGCGGCCCCGCGTATCGCGGGCTGATCACCTGCAGGTGCCTGCCGGCTGCAGGGCGCGCCGCTCCTTCAGGGACCGGTCGAGCCTGCTGATGCGTTCCTGCAGCTCGTCCAGCCTGCCGGACATCTCGTCATGCATGCGGGCCATCCTGGCGGCCGTCGCCCGCTCGTCGGCCGATCTGTACTCTCCGATGGCCCGGGCGGCGAACTCCTCCGGGCTCATGGCGCCTCTCCGGCGTTCTATCCACTCCGCAATACCGCTGTCTACCTCAATGATGAGCCTGCGCATCAAGACCATATCAGTTTTAAATCGACTTTTATTTATAACTTAGTATATTATTAAATAGTTAATATGGCTTATTTTACTGTTGTCTGTGCAATCAATGCTGAAACAACCATTTTAGTACGGCCATGCGACTATGACAACATAAATATATTATTAACTAATATATATTGGTGATGAGGCGACTCCCATGGTGGGACCTGACATACGTTTGCTTGCACTTCTTGTTGGGCTTCTCTGCGGGCTTGTTAACGTTCTCGTTGACGTGGATCACATACCGTCATATTTCGGGATCGGATCCCGGAATCAGCGCCGTTTTCTGCATCGTGGCTTTTTCCTTGTCAGCCTCGGCGGCCTCGCATGTGCTGGAGGACTACTGCTTCTCCTTATTCTGACCGGGGGTTAGGGAAGGGTCACCTTCTTATACCATAACGGCATTATACACGGATGTCCGGGGCGTGGACATGGAACGTTTGCAGCCGCCAGAAAAATTCTTTATCACATCAATGGACCAGTACCGGTCTTTACTCAGGGCAGAGAAAGTCAACGATTGCTTCAGCGGCCTGGAGTACCTGTCCCAGAGGGATTCTTTTAAGGACCGTATTATTGTCGTCAGGACCAATGTGGCGGAACAGATCCGTGCCAAATATAACGTGACGAAGCGGGCTTTTTACGGTGCCAACCGTGACATAGAGTTCACTTCGCAGACGACGCTGGACACGGAAAACAACGGCCGTTAGAGCGACCTGGCAAACTGAATATACCCGCAGGGGTTGCCAGTCGACACATTAATGATTTTACCCGATACGACACCGTTTTTCTCTATAATAAGCTCTACCACGCAGGGGTCGGACATGCGGGGCTTCGTCGGGCTGCCCGGGCAGACCAGCAACACGTCGCTCCGGTCGATGATCGGCCGGTGCAGGTGGCCGAAAATGAGTACACCCACGCCCATCTCCAGCGCGAGGTAGCGCATGTTGGTGACGTCGGTCACGTTCTTGCCATTGTGCACGACGCCAAACTTCACACCGCCAGCCTCGAAGGTAATGCTTTCCGGCAGGACCTCGTGCAGCGCAGCGGAATCCGAGTTTCCGTGGACAGCGATCAGCCGCTTGCAGGCACCCTTCAGTGACTCATAGGCCGCCAGCGTGACAAAGTCTCCTGCGTGAAGGACAATATCCGCTCCCCTGACTATGTCGAGCAGCTCATCAGGAAGCGGTCCTGTCAGGTGCGTGTCGGAAAGGGCGATGATTTTCATCATACAAGGTAACGTCGTCTAAAACGAATAATTTTGTGTTACGGCAGGTCCGGCGCTATGGCGGGAGCCCTTACTTTTTCTCCTCTGGCGGCCCCGTAGGCGCCACCTGCAGTCTGCCCAGTTCAGGGTGCTCGAGGGCCTGTCCCGGGGCCAGCCCGCCCATGACCATCTTTTCTCCGGGAGCGCCGCAGTTCTTGCATTTCTTCGGGCAGCAGCTTCCGTGGTTGTGGTATGCGGCACATTTCCCCGGCGTGCATAGTACACGGTGCTCAGTCCCACAGACAGTGCAAACCCACTTCGGCATGATTGTTCTATTAGTTACGAACAATTATATATGTTTCGGCTGACTTCCATGCCCTCTGTACCAGCCGTTGCCTGTACTATATTACTTTCGCGGTGCCTATCTCACGGTTAAATATTTAGACCGTCATATGGTAGTGCAGTAAACAGAGCGCGTCATGGAGCCGGATTATCAAAACTATTTTCCCAAGCCGACCTGCTACCCGAACCAGCGGGAAGCGATGGACCGGATATATAAAGCGTTAGCCGCGCAGAAGCTGGTCCTCTTCGAGGGCGCCTGCGGCACAGGCAAGACGTTATCAGCGCTGGCTCCGGCGCTGGCGGTGGGCAAGCAGATGAAGAAGAAAGTGATCATCGCCACCAACGTCCACCAGCAGATGGAGCAGTTCGTCGAGGAGGCCCGGGAGATACGGGCGCGGGTGGACATCAAAGTCGTCGTGCTCAAGGGAAAGTCCCACATGTGTCCCATGGAGAAGGACTATGAGGAATGCTCCGCCCTGCGTGAGAATACGTTCGAGCTGTTGAAGGCGGAGAAAGACCTGGCTGGCCTGAAGGCGAGCGAGAAAGAGGCGATCGCGAAGGCGAAGACTGACCGCAGCTATGGCGGCATGCGCGCCGGCCTCGCTGCCCAGATCGGCGACGAGGAGGCGGGCATCACGGTGATGCGCCGGCGGTCGTGCAAGTATCTCCGGGAAGTCCTGCTGAACGATCACGCGCCGTTCCGGCAGTGGCTGTTCGACGGCGTTCGCACGCCGGAGGAGATCGCCGCGGAGTCGGGACAGAGCGACCGGTGCGGCTACGAGCTGCTGAAACGCTGTCTCAAAGATGCGGACCTGGTCATCTGCAACTACCATCACCTTCTCGACCCGGACATCGCGAGCAGGTTCCTCTCCTGGATGGACTGCGAGCTGTCCGGCGTCATCCTGATCTTCGACGAGGCGCACAACCTGGAGCAGCAGGCGCGTTCCCACTCGTCGCAGACGCTCACGGAATTTACAGTGGATAAAGCGCTGGTCGAAGCCATGAACCTCGGGGGCAAACGCATGGACGATATCGAGTACTTTTTCTCGCTGCTGAAGAAGACTATCGTCGACACATACACGTCCCGGTTCGGCTTCGGGGATGCGGAGCGCATCGGCCACTCGTGGACCGATATCACGATACGGGACCCTTACAGTCGCGATGACCTGCTGCGGGAGAAGCTGCTGCACGAGCTGGCGGCCAGGAAGATCGACCACAAGAAGATGCTGGAAGCGGCTATCGACCGGGGCCTGGAGATCGAGTCCCGTTTCCACAAGGACTTCAAGGAAGGCCGCTCGGACGTGCGAAAGACCTCGTCGCTGCTGTCCGCGTCCTCGTTCATGCTCACGTACTTCGGCCGGTCCGACAGCGTGGACTACTACCCGGTGCTGAACGTGCGCCGGAGCCATGAAGGGGAGATTTACGGCCGGATCGAGCTGTTCAGCTGCATCCCGACGGACGTGACGAAGCCGCTGCTCAATGGCGCCTTCGGGGCGGTACTCATGTCGGCGACGCTGCGGCCTTTCGAGATGGTGAAGTCGACGCTGGGCGTAGAGCGTGCGACGGAGGAACTGTCCTTCGGCACCACCTTCCCCCCGGAGCGGCGGCGCACTCTGGCCGTCGACCTGGCCCCGCAATTCGCCCGCAACCGGGACGATCCGGCAACCGTCAACTCATTGATCTCCCTGCTCGAGGACGTAATCAATACCTCCGAGGGCAACGTCCTGATCTTTTTCCCCAGCTCCTGGGAGGCGAAAAAATACGCCGGACGCCTTAATGTCCGGGTGCCGGTGTTCGTGGACGAGGTCGGCGTCTCGTCGCAGGACACCAAGCTCGAGTTCTTCCGCTATGGCGAGGACGGGAAGAAGGCCGTGCTGATATCGTACCTCTGGGGCACGCTGACCGAGGGCGTTGACTACAAGTTCGACCGGTGCCGCACCGTCGTTGTCGTCGGCGTGGGCTTCCCGAGCCTGAACGATCGCATGAAAGCTATCCAGTACGCCTACGACCAGAAGTTCGGCAAAGGTAAAGGCTGGGACTATGGCGTCCTGTTCCCCACTGTCCGGCGCATCCGGCAGGCCTGCGGCCGGGTCGTCAGATCGCCGTCCGACTACGGTATCCGGGTGCTGGCCGACGCGAGGTTCACCCACGCATCGGTCGCGAAGATGAAGCGATTCTCTATCCACATGCATTTCCCGGATGACGAGCGCAAAGAATTCGTCGACGTGAAGCCCGAGAAAGTGAAGTTCTCCATGATGAACTTCTTCGGCGATGTGAAATGCAATGGCACGAATGCGACGAAGGCCGGAGATATGAAGGCCATGGATATCATTAACGACAAAAAGACTGCCCCGGTCGTAAAGAGTGTTAACTCGCAGGACGAAAAGAGTGAAGCCGTAAAAGCGCCGGCGCTAAAGCTGCAGGATACTGCCGGAGGACAAAGAGCTGAAAGAGGTGCTGACGTTCACCACCATGACGCTGCGTAAGAAGGAACCTGGAAAATAGTTACCAGTACACGTGTACGTTCGAGACCGTACTCATTTTTATCGTTGACATAGTAATACGGGGAAATGTCCGTCATTGGCTCGACGCGGTACCGCCCGTCGATATAAGCGATCTTGTCGTAGTTGTGGACCGGCTCGCCGGCCATGGCGCCGGTACAGTCGACATAGACCAGCCCCCTGTCGGTCGTGTTGAAGACATTCAGCGCATGCATGCTGCCGTTGACATCGCAGGTGACCAGGCCTGCGGTGATGTTCTGCTTTTCGGCGTTGTCGTGTACCGCGACCGCATAGTCGATGCAGATGTAGCTGTCGTCGCCATAGGGGATCTGGTCGGTCCTGTCGTCTAAAATGAAGCTGACCAGCTCCTCATAGGTCGCGTTGCAGGCCGTCGGGCTGTTGTGGATGTACATCTTGTACAGCGAAGCGTTGGTCTCGTAAAATTTCATCGTCGTGCCGTTATCCAGGGTTTTCGTATAAGAGAGCGATATCGTATACGGATCGGTACTGTTACCGGAACTGACGCTGACTGTATAAGCGACACCACAGACCAGGATTATTATGATGATTATGGCGACGACCTCGTCCACTATCGTATAGTTGTGACGTAAAGCTTTTACCAGCCCGGCTAACATTTTCTTGATGCTAATGTCCAATCGCCAGTTGTTTCTGTTTCAAATTAGCCCTATAACTCATTTTTCTATCGATTGTTTAATTACAAAACCATCTGTCTATGTATGCTCACGGATGTGTCCGGAATCTGGCAATGTTGAGGCTGGCCTGCTCACACTTCTACGGCTTACGACAGGTGGCCAGCTCGTCCATGTCCGGGCTATCAGGCTCGCGATGTAATCTTTCGGGCTGCGGGGATTCTCAATCTACATACATTCCGGCACGATCGCCAGCTTTTCAGCGTCATCGCAGGCCATGTTCCCGAAGATAAGCATATATACATCCTCATATATCTAATATCCCGGCAAGCCAATACAGGATTCATTTTCCTTGGTGTGAAACGCCCGTGCCTTTCGGCAGGGTCGTGCCCACATTGGCACAGCTACGCCCTCCGGGGCGCAATGCGGTTGTGGCTTATTGCCTGAAAAAGAGCCACCCTTAACACTATCAGAGGAGATAATAATGGCGAGAAAAGCAGCAAAGAAGGTCGACGCTTTCCGGGCGAAGAACTGGTACCAGATCCTCGCGCCGGCAGAGTTCAACCGTGCGAACATTGGCGAGACCCTGGCTGATGACCCTGCCAAGATAATGGGCAGGATCATCGAGGCGACCCTCGGCGACATCACCGGGGACTGGACCAAGCAGAACACTAAGATGATTTTCCGTATCGACGAGATCGGCGGCAACAACGCCTACACGTCCTTCCTGGGCCATGAGCTGACCAAGGATTACATGCGCTCGTTAGTAAAGCGCCGCACGTCCAAGATCGACGCCAACCTGGTCGTCACCACCAAGGACGGCTTCAAGGTCCGCGTCAAGCCGGTTGTCCTGACCGTCAAGCGTGCCAGGACGAGCCAGATCGAGAGCATCCGCAAGATCATGGTCACAGTCGTCAACAACCGTGGCAAAGAGATGGGCTTCAATGAGTTCATCAACGATATTGTCACCGGCAAGGTGGCTTCGGAGATCTACAAGTCGACGAAGAACATCTATCCGCTGCGCCGTGTCGAAGTCGGCAAGACCGAGCTGGTCTACAGGCCGGCCGTCGGAGCGCCATTAGCGCCCGCCGCAGAGCCCGTGCCCGCAGAGGCACCGAAGGCTCCCGAGCCCCCGACACCCGCACCGACCGAGAAGACTGAGTAAATTTAATATGCCAGCCCTTTCTGAGGGCTGCCATCCTTTTTTATTGCGATTCTGATTCCTATGCATAGTTTGTAAGAGCATTGCCATAGTAAGCATGAGTACTATTAGGTTCTGTGTTTTTGTGAACGTAGACGGCATGAGCCAGGCGTAAACAATAGGCTACCAGAATTACAGTGACGTGAATAATCCGGCCGTAGCAACGGTATCTAAAAAATCATGAAAAACGATGATACAAAAATGATTCGTTAGCCATTCCTGGGCAGGGAATGAGTTCATTCCCGCCTGGGCAACGGCTTGAAACTGACCTTGCAATTCTTGTATTGCTGGACCGCTTCGACGGCTGACTGGCGTACGTTCCTGTCCTGGTCGTTGAACAGCGCCATGAGGATCTTCAGCGCCTTATCGCTGCCGATCTGTCCCAGCGCCCAGGCGACGTCCACACGCACGAACCACTGTTCGTCCCGGGCAGCGGCGATCAGCGCATCGACTGCCTGCGGGTCCTTGAGCACGCCGAGCGCATGGGCGGCATGCTTCCGGACGTAGCCCCGTCTGTCCTTCAGCAGCTTGATCAGCGGCTGCGTGGCGCTCCTGTCCCCGATTATGCCCAGCGAATTCGCCGCGCTTTCCCGGACCACCGACTCTTCGTCGCACAGCGCCTCGATCAGGGCCGGCACGGGGTACGGGTCTCTGATTTTTCCCAGCTGGTCCGCCGTCATCTCCCTGACGTCCGGGTCCGGGTCCTTCAGCCCCTTTGAGACATGATGAGCCATTACTGTCAGCGCTTTCTCCGCGCTCCTGCGCACCTCGATCTTCTCGTCCCTCATCATCGAGCCGTGCAGCCCGTCCACAGCCCGCAGGTCGCCCATCTCTCCCAGTGCTGTCGCCGCTTTCTCCCGAAGCTCCGGCCGGCCGTTACGCAGGGCGTTGAGCAGCGGATCGAACGCCCGGTCTTCCTGGATCCGCCCCAGTGCCAGCGCTGCTTCTCCGCGCACGGCGAAGTCGTCATCCTTCAGCCCGCCGAGCAGTACCGGGAAGACACGGGGGTCCTTTCGGAAGCTGACCAGCGCCAGTAATATCGCACTACGCACGATGGGGTCGCTGTCACTTATCGCCTCAAGGAGTCCCTCCAGCGCCCGGGGATCCTTGATCTCCCCCAGCGCCCGTGCGGCTGCCTGGCGGTTAAAGGCGTCTGCGTCCTGGCTGAGCGTTGTCAGGGTGTATTCAAGGTGGCCTGTCTGCTGCTTCTTCTCGGGGGGCTGTTCCTGGACAGGCGTCTTGCCCTCCATCCTCTTGAGCGCTTCCGAAGCCATGGTTTTCACGGTGCTGTCGGGATCAGCCAGTGCAGTCTTCAATGCGTCGCGGGTCTTCGGGTCGGCAAATGCGACCAGCGCCCAGGCAGCGAGACGCCTGGCATTAAGGTTATTGCTTTTCAGCATCTCGGTCAGCGGCCCGGAGAAACGGGGGTCCCGCAGCTCAACGATCCTGACGACCGCGCTCTTCAGCACACCGCTGTCCTGGCTGCTACGGATTGTGCGTATAAGGGTCTCGACGTCTGCCCCTCCGGCCATGTTCCCTGCTGTCGCGATCGTGCCGGCAGCACCGTTACCCTTAACTGTATCACTTTTTTCCATCTGGCCATACCCCTGTCATTTATAAAGGCAACGCTAAATCTCGTCAGTGCACGTATTATAATTTTTGGTATAATAAAGGAATATTTTGCCTGCAATTACTGAAATGAAAGCAACCCATGCCCCGGTGCCCTGGCAACGTTCCTGAAGCGGTGCGTCTGGCAAGACCGGACGATTCGTTCATGCTCCGGGGATTGGGGCGGGCTTCGAAAAAATGGGGCAAATACTACCGGCGTTCGGCCTTTTTGCCCTTCTCGATGAGCTCCTTCACCTTCTGGCCGCCTTTCTGGCCGCCCTTCTCGCCGCCCTTGTGGCCGATCTCCTCGTAGAACTCGTGGCCGTGGGTCTTCGCCGTCGTCTCCCCGCCCTTCTGGCCCGCCTCTCTTACGCTCATCTCTCCTTTCTCTTCCTCGCTTCTGCCCTTTTTTTCAGCCATGGTATGATCACCAACAAGTCATGGCTCCGCGCAGGGATTAAAATGTCCCGAATAATCGGCATCGGTCAGGCTGCTCAGCTGTAGCGATGGCCCGGGGCCGTGGGTCAGTCTTATATACGAAGGGCGTAAAGTATCGATTACCTATGACAGTCGACCCGCAACTGCAGAAATTCGGACTCATAAAACGGGAAACGCCGAGGGCGATCAACCTGGACCCGCTCCAGACCGGCGGCATCCTTACGCCGGAAGCCCGTCAGGCCCTGGCCGAGTGGGGCGACGGCTACTCCGTCTGCGACTACTGCGGCGGCTGCCTCGACCAGATAAAGACGCCCCCCATATACGATTTCGTCCACAAAGCACTGCCGGCCTTTTTAGGCATGGACCACGCGAGGGTCACCAACGGCGCCCGCGAGTCCAAGTTCGCCATCATGCATGCCATGTGCAAAGAGGGCGACTGGATAGTGCTGGACGGCAACGCACATTATTCGTCCGTAGTCGCCGCACAGCGGGCCAGGCTCAAGATCAGGATGGCCCAGAAGACGCCCGCACCCGACTATCGGATTACGCCCGAAGCCTATACGGCTGCTATCGAGGAAGTCAAAGCCGAGTCCGGGAAGCCGCCTGCGCTGGCACTGCTGACATACCCGGACGGCAGCTACGGGAACCTGCCTGATGCGCGGGCCATCACGAAAGTCGCGCACGACTACAAAGTCCCTATCATCGTGAACGGCGCCTACGCCATCGGACGCATGCCGTTCAAGGGCAAAGACCTTGGCGCCGACTTCGTCTCGGGAAGCGGACATAAGTCCATGGCCGCATCGGGCCCGGTCGGGGTGCTCGGCGTCAATGAGCCCTATGACGCTACCGTGTTTCAGAAGTCCCCGACGAACAAGAACAAAGAGATCGAGTTCCTCGGGTGCACGGCACGCGGCGCCACTATCATGACCATGATCGCCTCGTTCCCGAAGGTCTTCGAGCGCACGCAGCCCGCTAAATGGGAGAATGAGGTAAGCGATGCCCGCTGGTTCTCGGAGCAGATGGAGTCCATCGGTATGCACCAGCTTGGCGACAGGCCCCATAATCACGACCTGATGTTCTTCGAGGGCAATGTGTTTTATGACATATCCCAGAAGACTGACCGGTATTTCCTGTACCGCGAGATGAAAGAGCGGGGAATCCATGGCATCAAGCCGGGGCTGACGAAGAATTTCAAGATCAGCACCTTCGGCGTTGGAAGAGAGAAACTGGGCGTAGTTGCCGACGCATTCAAGGACATCATTAAAAAATATGGCGTGTAAAATCCTGTATCAGTGGCATACAGGATTGACGCGCTATGGAACCCATTTTTAACCGTGACGGCAAAGTAGTCGGGTGGATTCGCCCTCCCGGCGCGATCGTCGACGACCAGGGCAATTACCGGGCCTTCATCAGCAACGGGGCGATCTTCGACTACAAGTCCCATTACCTCGGCCGGCTGCATGACGGCTACATCTGGGACCAGGACGGCAACGCCGTCGCATCGATTGTCGGCGCATCGAACGGGCCGGTACTGCAGCGCGAAGGCGTCATCCCGCGGCCTCCCGTCGTCGGACCGGAGCCAGCCAGGCCATCGCCCCCGCCTGTCCAGGAGCGGATACCGGCCTACTCGAAAAAGTGGTCGGAGATGAGCTGGGACGAGTTCCTGAGCGGCCGACAGGTCTTCATCGCTTACCGCAGCTAATGCGAATGATATAAAAATGCCGGACGTGGCCGGTTGCTCGATGGCCCGTCGCCCGCGCGCGTGCGCGGATACCTGTCAGCAAATCTAAAACTTCTTGCCCCGGACGCGTTCGATGTCGAACACCGCGGTCTTCGCCACGTGCATGACCGCGAAGGTGCCTGCCTGGATGGGGTCCGTCACCACGAGGTCGGCATAATCGGGGACGCTGCCAGCCATGTTCAGCGAGATCACCGGCATGCCCTCGTCGTGCAGCTTCCGGACTTCCTCGGAGATGCGGCCGCCCATGATGGAGCCGGCGAGCACGAGTATCTGGGCGCGGTGGAGACGCTTGACCGCCTCGACGGCGTCGGCAAGGTTGTCTTCGCCTACCAGCGGTATGGTGTCGACACTGATGCGCTCGCCCCGCAGGTTGTGCCGGTCCGCCTCGTTGATGGCACCCATAGCCACCTGGGCCACCTGCGCGCCGCCGCCGACGATGATGACACGCTGCCCGAAAATACGCTCCAGGGGAGCATGCAGCGAAACGCTCTGCGTCACGTTCATCTTCTCGAGCGCGACCACGAGGTCGTCGATGTCCCGCACTTCCTCGACCTCGATGTACAGCGAGGACAGGCCCTCGTTGACGCCCTTGTCCACGATGAATTGCTGAGTGTAGGTGATGTTGCCGCCGTGCTTGGCTACCATGCCGGCGATGTCACGGAGCACGCCGGGCTTGTCCTTGCAGATCAGGAGCATCGCGGTCTTGCCGGCCAGCGCCGTGCTGCGGGAGAAGATGAGGTCGTAGTCGTTGACGTAATTGTCGATGTAGAGGACCTTATTGGCGTTCCGGGCGACTTTCATCTCCCAGCCCTCTTTGTCGTATACGTCCAGCGTCCAGCCCTTGCTGCCAGGCTCCACGTCCTCCAGCAGGTCGTTCACCTGGGACGACGGCAGGACGAAGACCCGTTCCGCGTCCTCGCAGATCAGCACGAGGTGCTTGATGTTGAGATTATTCAGGAACTCGGTCGGCACCGAGAAGTAGTAATGCCCTTCCTTGTTCTTGCTGTACCGGAAGATAAGCAGGTACTGCCCGTCGACCCTGTAGACGTGCTGGAGGCCCGAGAGGTAGTGCTCTTTCAGCTCTACGTTCTTCTCGATCTTGTCGATGACGGTCTCGACCGCCTGCTTCATCTCCTGCGAGTTGTATCGATAGCTCATTTTCCTCGATGCCCCCGAACATATACGCCATTCATATCTTCAACTTTTGCCTGAGCCGATCGAAATCCATCGGCGGCCGGAGCACGCCCAGCTCGGTGATAATCGCCGTTATGTACTCCATCGGCGTGGCGTCGAAGGCCGGGTTCATCACCTGCACGTCCGCCGGCGCTGTCTGGCGGCCGCCGCACTGCCTTAACTCGTCCGGGCTGCGCTGCTCGATGACCACGTCCTTCTCCATGTGGGTAAAGTCGAATGTCGATAGTGGGGCCGCTACATAAAACGGTACGCCGTGAGCCTTAGCGAGGACCGCATGAGTATACGTGCCGATCTTGTTGAAGACGGCGTCCTCCACGATGCGGTCGGCGCCCACGATGACCGCGTCCACTTTGCAGTTGCGCATGACATAGCCGGACATGCTGTCCGCGATGAGCGTGACCGGTATCCCGTCTTCCATGAGCTCCCAGGCCGTGATACGGCTGCCCTGGTTGAGCGGCCGTGTCTCGCACGAGATGACGCTGATGTGCTTGCCATCCGCGACCGCCGAGCGTATGACGCCGAGGGCGGTGCCCCAGTCAACGCAGGCCAGCCGGCCGGCATTGCAGTGGGTCATCACTGTATCGCCGTCGTGCAGGAGCCTCGCGCCGTTCTCCCCGATGGCCTTGCAGCGTGTCACGTCGTCGTCCGCTATGGCCTTAGCTTCCTGCAGCGCCAGCGCCGTGATCTCCTCGATGTCCCTGCCCTCCAGCGCTTTTGCCAGCGTGCGCTCCACGCCCCATGACAGGTTGACGGCCGTCGGGCGCGTCTTCTTCAGCCGTTCCGCGCCCGCCTTGAGCTCAATGATAAAATCGGGCAGTCTCATGGGCGGGATAGTACGGGCCAGCAGGGCAATGCCGAAGGCGCCGGCCGCCCCGAGAGCCGGGGCGCCACGGACGCGTAACGCCAGGATCGCTTCCTGCAGTGCCTCCAGATTACAGATGTCCCTGACGGCCAGCTTTTCCGGCAATGCCGTCTGGTCGATGATGATAATACAGCTCTTGCTATCGTCCCAGTCGATCGTTCGCATCAGTAAGACATGAGACGGACACGATAAAAAAGTATTGGTTTTAGTGTAAGCCATTTCATAGCTTTTGTACGTGCCAGGTACCCTGCCGTTCCAATGCTTGCGACCCGGAACACTGCGGATTGCGTTTAAAGCCGCGCCCAGTATATCAATACGCACAGCCAGCTGACTGGCAGGCTGCTTCAGCGTTCGCGCGCGCGAGCGCCTGCAAGGCCAGTGACAGGTCCGAGCTGTGTAACCCGCTTTTATTTGCATTTTCCTTTAAGATTATCCATTCAATAATCTTAATCATGGACGAGACGAGGCACGTGGAAGAAATTGCAGACTCGGTCTACTGGGTAGGGGCCAAAGACTGGGACCGGAAGGTCTTCGATGCACTGATTCCGCTCCCCCAGGGCACGACCTATAACTCATATCTGGTAAAAGGCAGCGAGCATACGGCGCTCATCGACACGGTGAATCCGGGCTTCTGGAAGCAGCTGCACGAGAAAGTCGACAAGGTAGCGAACCTGTACGAGCTGGAATACCTCGTAATGAACCATGCAGAGCCAGACCATGCCAGCGGTATTCCATATGTGATGGGCGAAAGCCCCGGGGCCACGCTGGTTACTACTGCGAAGGGGGCGAAGATGGCAAAGCTGTACTTCAAGGTGCCCGACGAGCGTATAATGGTCGTCAAAGACGGGGACGCCGTCGACCTCGGGGGAAAGACGCTAACCTTCGTCGAAGCGCCCTGGCTGCACTGGCCGGAGACCATGTTCACGTACCTTCCTGAGGACCGGATACTCTTCCCCTGCGACTTTTTCGGGGCCCACACCGCCTTCGGCTTCTACGACAGCGAGAACGAGGGGCTGCTGTCTCTGGCCCAGCGGTACTATGGCGAGATCATGATGCCGTTCGGCAAGCCTGGCGCGAAGGCCCTGGAAAAGATCGCACCGCTCGACATCCGCATGATCGCTCCCAGCCATGGACCTGTCTACCGGAACCCGGGAAAGATACTGGACGAATACCGCCGCTGGACGGCAGGCGAGACGAAGGAAAAGGCGATCATTGCCTTCGTCAGCATGTGGGGCTCCACGGACCGGATGGCGAAGGCCATGGCGGAAGCCCTGGCGGACGACGGCATCGAGGTCTGTGTCTTCAACCTGCAGGGCGCGGACGTCGGAGACATTGCCCGGGAGCTGGTGGATTCGCGGGCGATCGTACTCGGGTCGCCTACCGTCCTCGGCGGCCTCCACCCGCTCGCAGCCTACGCCTCCAGCCTCGTAAAAGTCCTGCGGCCGCCGCTGAAATACGGCGCCTTCCTCGGCTCCTACGGCTGGGGCGGCGGGGCGTTGAGGCAGGCGCAGGAACTCCTCGGGCCCATGCACATCGACATGGTCGGCGCCGTGGAAATCAACGGCCCGCCCGACGGGGAGGCGATGGGCAAGGTCGTCGATCTGGCACGCGCGCTTTCGGCAAAGATCAAAGGCAGTTCGCGTACGCCAGCCCGGACGGCCGAGAGTATCGCATAGAGGCGCAGAGGTTTCGGGAGGGCACGGAGACTCTAGCACAGAGGGCACAGAGGCCACAGAGGGCGGCACAGAGGACTTATAGAAAAAGGCTGATGCGTGAGCCCTATTGTTAAAAGAAGTCCTCTGTGCATACCTCTGTGTCCTCTGTGCCCTCTGTGGTGAGAGTCTCCGTACCCTCCCGAACCTCTGAAATCTCTACCTCCTGAAACCTCCACGGCCTCTCCCTCCACCGTGGCCTCTTTTTTTCATTTATAATACCATTAAATATTTAAGCTACAGTAACGAATTGAGACACTAATGGATGGGGATATTAAGGATATTGTGCTGGCCCGACTGGAAAAGAGGCTCAAGGACAAGGACGAGGAAATCCGGGCGCTGAAGGAACGCCTGGGCGGCTACGAGAACTCCGACCGACTCAAGGGACTCGAAGAAAAGACCGATCACCTCCAGGACGATGTCCGGGAGACTCAGATCGCGCTCTCCGAGGTCATGAGGAAGGTGGGCGGGCTCGAGGCGGCGATCGTCGGACTTGCAGCGGTCGCGGAGGAAGAGGGCGACGAGACTATAGGTCTGGCCGACCCTGATCTGGCCCTCGACGGGCAGAGCGAGCCGCAGCCTCAGGTCATGTATGATCCCGGCGTGGGTGCAGCAGCCCCCGAGAACGGGGAAAACGAGAAGAAGGACGCAATGCGTTTCTTCCGGATGAGCAAAAACGCGTAAGCAGGCAAGCTCATTTGAGTGTGGGTCATGTACATCAAAGAGATCGAGCTGACGAACTTCAAGTCGTTCGCACGTAAGGTTAAGGTGCCGTTCTACGACGATTTCACGACGATATCCGGCCCGAACGGCTCCGGCAAAAGCAACATCATAGACAGCATCCTCTTCTGCCTCGGGCTGTCCAGCAGCCGGACCATGCGCGCGGAGAAGCTGACCGATCTCATCTACAGCGCCGACGGAAAAGGCCCGGGCATGGCCGAAGTGACCATCCGCTTCGACAACACTGACCGGGAGATGCCGCTCGACCAGGACGAGATCACCGTCACCCGGCGGATCAAGTCCAGCGACAGCGGCTATTATAGCTATTATTATTTCAACGACAAGCCCTGCTCGCTCAACGATGTGCATGAGCACCTGGCCAAAGCTAAGATTTCGCCCGACGGCTACAACGTCGTCATGCAAGGTGATGTCACCCGTATTATCAGCGTGAGCGACACCGAGCGGCGCAAGATCATCGACGAGATCGCCGGCACTGCCGAGTTCGACGAGAAGACTGACAAGGCGTTGTCCGAGCTGGACGTGGTCCGGGAGCGCATCGAGCGGGTGAACATCATCCTCGCCGAGGTCGATGCCCGGCTGGCCCAGCTCAAGGCCGAGCGCGACCAGGCGATGCTCTACCAGTCCTACCGGGACGAGAAGATCCGGAACGAGGGATTCTTACTTTTATCCGAGCTGAAGGAAGCCCGGCAGCAGCTCGATGCCGTCATGGACGACATCAGGGACAAGACTTCAAAGCGTGAAGCGATCATCGCAGAGGTTGACGCGAAGGCCGCGGCCGTCGAGCGACTGAAAGCAGATATCAAGGCTTTGAGCGAGGTCATCACTCAGAAGGGCGAGGGCGAGCAGATACGCATCCGCCGGGAGATCGAGGGCGCCCGCGCCGGCATCAAGTCCTGCAGTGACATCAACGAGTTCTCGAAGTCCGAGATCGGTAGCCGTGAGCGGGAGAAGCAGAAGCTCTTCCTCGACATCGAGGGCGCGAAGGGACAGATTGAGGGCCTCAACGCGAAGATCGTCGAAGAGGAGAAGCGCAAGATCAGCCTCGGGAACGAGCGCACCTTCCAGACGGCGGCTCTCAACGAGGTACATGGCAGGATATCGGCCGTCGATGCTAAGTTCGAGGGCGTCAGGACACACCTGTCCGATCTGAAGAACAATCTCGAAGCCGCCCGCAACGGGCGCAACGAGACCATCCGGGAGAAGGACCGTATCCTTGACGCGGCCCGCCGCAAGCAGGACGAGGAGGCGGACGCCCAGGCCGCCATCGCTTCAGGCAAGAGCGAGATCGAGAGCGCCAGGGTCGAAACGGGTCACATCGAGGGCGACATCAAGGAGCTGCAGAAGAGGGCGGCGGTGCTCACGGGCGATATCGCCGACATGGAAAGCGCCCGCGCCCGCGCGAAGATGGAGCAGCAGGCCGTCGAGTCGAAGCTGCGCAAGCTACAGGAGGAGTACGCCCGGGCCGAAGGCAGGGTGAAGGCCTACGAGGAATCCGAAGGCTACAGCCAGGCCGTGGAGACGGTCCTGAGTGCCCGGGGCAGCAGGGAGTTGCCGGGCATCTACGGCACGATCGCCGAATTAGGCAAGGTCGACGACCGCTATGCCATGGCTCTGGAGGTCTCGGCGGGCAACCGGCTCCAGAACATCGTCGTAGACAATGACGAGGACGCCTCACGCTGCATCTATTACCTGAAAGACCAGCGCAAAGGCACTGCAACGTTCCTGCCGCTGAACAAGATGCGGCAGAAGCCGTCGCTCCGTCCCGCGAAAGGCCCGGGCATCATCGGCTATGCAATCGATCTCATCAACTTCGACCAGAAGTACGAGAACGCGTTCTGGTACGTGTTCGGCGACACCGTAGTGGTCGACTCGCTGGAGACCGCCCGCCAGATGATCGGCAGCGTGCGGATGGTTACGCTGGAAGGCGACCTCGTGGAGAAGAGCGGCGCCATGACCGGCGGCTTCCGCAACAAGTCAAAGCTGAAGTTCAAGGCGTCCGAAGAGGAAAAGATACGGGCGCTGGCCGAGCAGATCACTGTCGGGGAGAGCGAGCGCGACCAGGCCGTGGCTAAGGTGGATACCATCGACGGCCACGTCTACGCGCTGAAAAAGGACCGCGCGGAACTGGAGACACAGGTCACGAAGCTGTCGGCGCACGGGGACGAGCTGAAAGGGCGGATGGTCCGGCTGGAGCATACCATACGCGAGAAAGAGGCATCGATCACGGCATTACGCGACGAGCGCCTGGCTCTCCGGGACAGCATGATCCGGGCCGAGGACGCCATCGCTAAGGCTGACGTCGAAATCGTATCATTGTCATCCGAGACGGCAAAGCTGGAGGAAGAGCTGAAAGGCTCGGAGATCCCGAAGCTGACCGAGGAAGTCACCCGCATCGAGCAGGAGCTGAGCCGGCTGGACGGGCGCATCCGGGATGCGGATGCGACTATCGCCCAGACGAAGATGGAGCAGGGCTTCATCGAGAGCCGGGTGGCAGACGGCAGGAAGCGCATCGAGGAGATCGACCAGAACATCGTCTCACTGCGGGACAAGATCACGCAGAACGAGGCTCAGATCAAAGCGCACCAGGAGCGCATGGCGGAACTGGGCAAACGCGAGCAGGAGATCGACGTGGAGCTGGTCGGCCTGAAGCGGCAGCGGGACGACATGTCGGAGGCGCTGTCGAAGGCGGACCACGACCTGTACGACGCGCGGCGTTCACTCGAGCGCGTCACGGGCCTGCTGAACACCATGGAGATCGCCCGGGACGAGAGCATCGAGAAGATCCGGGTCATGGAGACAACTATCCTGGAGCGAGGCGTCACGCCCTCGGAAGACGTGCCTCCCATCGATAAGGTCCGGTCCAGCATCGCCTCGCTGGAGCGCAAAATGCACGAGCTGGAGCCGGTGAACATGCTGGCCATCACCGAGTACGATACGGTAGAGGCCCGCATGCGGGAGATGACTGAGAAGCGGGACACGCTCACCCGCGAGCGCCAGGACCTGCTGGACAAGATCGAGCACTACAAGGCCATGAAGAAAGAGACCTTCATGAACGCCTTCACCTCCATCAACGAGAACTTCAAGGCCATTTTCCACGAGCTCTCCGACGGCTTCGGCGAGCTGGTGCTGGAGAGCCCCGAAGACCCGTTCGGCGGCGGCCTCACCATACGGGCTCAGCCCCACGGGAAGGCGCTGCAGCGTCTCGACGCCATGTCGGGAGGCGAGAAGAGCCTGACCGCGCTGGCCTTCATCTTCGCCATCCAGCGCTACCGGCCCGCGCCGTTCTACGCCTTCGACGAGGTGGACATGTTCCTGGACGGCTCGAACGCGGAGCGCATCGCCCGCATGATCAAGACGCTTTCACAGAACGCCCAGTTCATCGTGGTCTCCCTGCGCAAGCCGATGATCGAGTCGGCGAACCGGACCATCGGCATCGCCATGCAGGAGAACAACATATCCAGCATCACAGGGGTGAGGCTCTATAACAACTGACGCGCAGGCGGCGGCGCCGCAGGAAGAGTCCGTCGACTCCTACTCTCGGCATCGTCATACAGATGGACAACATCTTGAGGATCACGGGGGTGTGGCTCTATGGTTGTAGCTGAGGCTCAGGCGGCTCCGCAGGAGGAGTCGATCGACATCCTGCTGGAGATGGCCCGCAACGGCGAGATCGACCCCTGGAACATCGACATCATCGACATCACTGACAAGTTCCTCCGCAAAATCGAGGAGCGGGAAAAGGTCGACATCCGAGTTTCGGCACGGACGCTGCTGTACGCTTCCATCCTGCTGCGCATGAAATCAGACATCCTGGTCAACGCCCCGCCGCCGGAGGAAGAATACATCGACGAGCCGCCCGACTTCGGCGAGATGGAGCCCGACGAGCTGCCGCTGCTGGAGCCGCGGCTGCGTCACGCAGCGTCCCGGCCGGTCACGCTGCAGGAGCTGATCGACGAGCTCCAGCGGGCCGTGGCTACAAAGGACATCCAGGCGATGCGGCAGACCCGGAAGGTAGAGCGGCCGCCCCGCAAGACACTGGAAGAGGTGCTGGGCATCGCCCACGAAGAGGACATCGAGCGGAGCATCGTCGAGATGATCAAAGTGCTCGACGTGGAGTTCGGATACAGGGAGTTCGTGGTAATGAGCGAGCTGATCAAGGATCAGACGCCGCATGGCATCGTCGACGTCTACCTGCCGCTGCTCTTCCTCGCCAACAGGAAGTACATCCTGCTTACCCAGGAAGTCCTCTTCGAGGAGATATTCATCAGGAGGGGCGATAAGATTGCAGGATAAGGAACTGATCGAGGCCGCGCTGTTTGCCGCAGGCGGCCCGGTGTCGGACGCCCAGATGAAGGTCATGCTCAACCGCAGTGTCGCCTATGTATCCGGGCTGGTCGACCAGATCATCGAGGACTACCGGGCCCGCAACTCCCCGCTGGAGATCATCCGGCTGGACGGGAAATATGTCATGCAGCTGCGATCGGAGTTCGCCAGCAAGGTCATGTCGGTATCGCCAAAGGAGCTGACTACTCCCGTACTCAGGACGCTGTCCATCATCGCCTACTACCAGCCTATCTTCCAGAACGAGCTGGTCAATGTCCGGGGCGACAAGGTCTACGACCACGTGGCCATCCTGCTGGAGCGCGGGCTGATCGAGAAGGTCAAGGAAGGCCGGTCCTTCAAGCTGACCACCACGTCGGCTTTCTGCGACTACTTCGGGCTCACGCACGGCGACATGGAGTCGATTAAGAAACAGATACAGGAGAAGTCGAAGCTTAAGAAGCAGTCGCTGTCTAACTGGATCGAGTCGGGCGTGCCGGAAGTTGACGGTTTTGACGCGGTCCGGCTGCTGGTGCCTGTATCTAAATAGTAGCATCGGACACGGAGGCCACGGAGTCCATGAAGATCATCTAAGCGATCATTATACTTTCCCATTGTATTCCTTTGTGCCCTTTGTGTCCAATGTACTAAATTTTAAATAGCAACCGGTTTAAAAGTACATTGTTCTATATGGATGAACTGGCTATCGTCGACGGCATCAAGGTTGTTTACCAGACCGAAGGACGTGGCGAGCCGGTCATCCTGCTCCATGGCAACGGCCTGTCCCACGGCATGTGGAAGTACAATACCGGACCGCTGTCGAGACGTTTCAGGGTCGTTGCGCCCGATCTTCCCGGCTTCGGGGACTCTGACAAGCCTGATGCGCCTTATGGCGTCGAATATTACGTCGCCTTCCTGGCGTCCTTCATGGATGCCCTGAAGATCGAGAAGGCGACCCTGGTGGGACACTCGTTCCTGGGCGTGGTCGCCGCTACGTTTGCCGTCAGGTTCCCGCACCGGGTAGCGAAGCTCGTGCTTGCCGACGCCTGCAGCGTCATCTCGATGGACAGCCGCTATTATCGGGCCGCGTTCAAGGCCAGCCTGTGGCTGATGGCAAGGAGCCGCAGGGCCTTCAGCCGGGGAATGTTGTACGATCAGTCTGCAGGCTCACGTCTGGACAGCGTCTGGCTGCTTCCTGACGACCGGGGAAGCCGCAAAGCATTTTACCGGAACTGCAGCGAGATCCTCGATATAAACCTCGATTATTTATGGCTCCTCAAACAGGTGCAGGCTCCCACCCTGGTGCTCGGTGGCAGCTGCGACAGGCTGGTGCCTCCGGCCGGCATAAGGAAATACGGCGAGCTTATCCGGGGCGCGCGGACCGTCATCCTCGAAAAGTGCGCTCACCTGCCTAACGTCGAGCGTCCGGAAGAGTTTAACGCAGAGGTACTGAAGTTCCTCGGATAAGCGGTGATCCTGCGGCTCGTGACGGCGTAAGCCCGGGCGATGGCGGGCAACTTCTTTTATATCTTTTTATAATATACATATTAACAGAGGTCTTATCATTGATCATCAGGCACGCTGGCACACCCTACCGGGAGGAACCGTTCGAGATCGTCGAGAGAAAGGGGCCCGGCCACCCGGACAGCCTGTGCGACGGCATATCGGATGCCATCTCCCGGGGGCTGTCACGCTATTACCTCGACCACTTCGGCACTATACTGCACCACAACGTAGACAAGGTGCTGCTCATCGGCGGCAGGTCGAAGCCGGCGTTCGGCGGCGGCGAGATCGTCCGGCCGCTGAGCATCGTCATCGGCGGGCGGGCGACGGACGAGCTGGAGGGCGTCAAAGTGCCCGTGCAGGAGATCGCACGCGATTGCGCTGCACAGTTTCTAAAAAACGAGGTGAAGGCACTGGGCACTCAGTTCAACATCGAGCCCCGGCTGGGCACCGGGTCGACCGAACTGCGCAGCCTGGTTAAGAATGTGGGCGCCAACGACACGTCCATGGGTGTGGGCTATGCGCCGCTCAGCCACCTGGAGAATGACGTCCTGGAGATCGACCGTCTCGCCCGGAGCGTACGGGGTGCCGGCGAGGACAGCAAGGTCATGGGCATCCGGACCGGCGGGCGGGCGCAGTTCACGGTGGCCGATGCCATCGTGGGAAAATACGTAAAGGACAAGGAAGCCTACGAAGACATCAAGGCTAATATTTCCGCAAAGGTCATCGACCGTGTGTCGGCAAAATGGGGTGACTCCTCCGTCACGGTGAATGCCGCGGACCATGACGACGACATTTACCTGACCGTTACCGGCACGTCGGCCGAGATGGGCGACGACGGCGAGACTGGCCGGGGCAACCGCGCCAACGGGCTGATCACCCCGGGACGGCCCATGACGCTCGAAGCGGTCGCCGGCAAGAACCCCCGGAATCACGTGGGCAAGATCTACAACATCGTCGCCATCCGGGCCGCAGAGGATATCGTAAAGCTCGGGGGTGTGGAAGACGCGTATGTCTTCCTCGTAAGCCGCATAGGCTGCGCCGCTGAACAAACCGCAGATCAAGGCCGCGACCATCTACGGCGATGCTGCGCCGGCGAAGGTCGAGTACACTATCGACTACTGGCTGGAGCAGACACTGACCTTCGCCGAGGGCTGGGTGAATAACAAATACTAGCTCTTAAGGCGCCAAGGTACTAAGAAGAGACGCCAGGGCGCCACTTTTAGCAACCGAAGGTTTCAAGGCGCCAAGCTTTTTTTGATTTAAGACGCTAAGTCACCAAGAGCAATTCACATAACAGATCTGATTATCTTGGCATCTTGGCGCCTTGAAAATTAAAAAAATGACTTGGCGTCTTGAAACCTTCGGGTGCTAAAAGTGGCGTCTTGGCATCTTCTCTTAGAACCTTGGCGGCTTAGCGGCCGTAGTCGCCGACGATGGGGATTTTCTCCCCGCACTTCGGGCACTTTTTGTCCTTAGTAATATTATACTTCGTGATCTGGAACCCGTATCGCTCGATCAGCAGCTCGTTGCACTTCGGGCACCAGGTGCTTTCGTACCTGTGGCCCGGGGCGTTCCCGAGATACACGTAATTAATCCCTTCGTTCCGGGCGATATCGTGCGCTTTTTCCAGCGTGGCGATCGGTGTCGGGGCCTCATGGTCCATGTGGTACATGGGGTAGAACCGGGTGAAATGGACCGGCGTGTCGGGCCCGAGGTTATCGAATATCCACTTCGACAGGCCGCGTATTTCGTCCTCGCTGTCGTTGAGGCGCGGGATGATCAGCGTAATGACCTCTACGTGCATGCCAGCGTCCTTCGCGATTTTCGTCGAGGTCAGCACCGGCTCCAGCTTCGACTTGCATGTCTTACGGTAGAACTCGTCTGTGAATGCCTTGATGTCCACGCGATAGGCATCCAGCAGGCCCTTCATCACGTCCATGTGCTCGGGCGTGGCGTAGCCGTTGGTGACGTAGACGGTCTTCAAGTCACGGTCGTGGCACAGTTTTGCGGTGTCGTGCGTGAACTCCACCCAGATGGACGGCTCATTATAGGTCCATGAGACGCTCCTGCACCGGTCGCGCACCGCGTTGTCGGCCGCCTGCTCCGGCGATATGTCCATGGTGTAGACGGTCTCGATGTCCGCCTGCGAGATGGTCCAGTTCTGGCAGTGTTCGCACTGGAAGCTGCATCCGACCGATCCCATGGAGTAGGAATAGCTGCCCGGGTAGAAGTGGTATAGCGGCTTCTTCTCGATCGGATCGCTGGCCGTCGAGGTCACCGTCCCGTATATCAGGCTGTGGATGCGGCCGTCGATGTTCTTGCGGGTACGGCAGTGGCCAAGCTTGCCTTCCTGTATGACGCACCGGTAGGAGCAGACCTTGCACCTCGCCTTCCCGTCCAGCGTATCCCAGAGCATCGCTTCTTTCAGCATACGACAGCGCCTCTTGTCTCCATGTTTTTCTACGATACTAACCATATTATATTTTTGTGCCGCGAAAAGCCCGCCACTCCGCCCGTCAGGCGGACAAAGGGTTACAGGAGGTCGTTCCGGTCTTTTCAAGGTCGACGTATCTGCCTGTTATCGCGGCAGGCAGATTGACAGATCGTAGCATAACATTTATTTACCTCATACTCCAAGTATGCAAGCGAAAAGCCGCAGGTTATAAGCTGTACGGACAGCATGGCTCCAGCCGGGCTCAATTGTGCCGCGGAACCTGAAAATATCCGAATTAATGCGGTTTAAGTCCATCAGATGGCCACCAGACAACGGTTCGCAATAAACGGGCATAGAAATCGTCTGGTAGAGAAGGTTTTATATACTATATGGTAAAATCTGAAAATGACTTCACGGCTAAACCTGCGTTATCGGAGAAGAAAAAGCCGTAATAATGGCCTGTAGTAAAAAGGCTGGATGTAAAACCGATAATACGATAAAATATTTGTAGATGTAAAAGCTTAATCAGAAAGGTCGGAAGGTCACAGGATGAAAAAGTTACTCACCCTCTTGTTTATCATCAGCTTCATCATTTTACCGCTATGTTACGCCCCACAGGCAATCGCTGCCACTCCCATCACTGTGACAGGCACGGCGATCGACCGGCATGGCAACCCTATCGTCGGAGCCACCGTACAGCTAATCAATGATGTGACCTTCGGCACTTCATGGCAAGTTATCGGGACGACCACGTCTGACTCGAACGGCTACTTCGAGTTTATCCACGTACCTACCAGCAGTGCTGTGGTCAAAGTAATTATCACTGTTACAGAAAACGGTAAAACTTACACTAACAAGGGCCATATCAACAATGACTATCAATGGCAGGATGCCAGCCAGGGCATACTCAAAATGCCCGCGATAGAGACCCAGCTTACCAACTATCCGTCCCCTGATTACGGCTACCTCTGGGGTATCATGCAGCAGTCAGGCTCCAACCCGCGGCCGCTGGCCAACGGTGTCGTTTATGTCATGTCCGGCGAACAGAGGTATTATGCGTTTACCAGCGACGGTGTGAACGGCAACCGCGGAGCGTACAGCATGAAGCTCCCGGTGGGTACATACAGCGTTTACGGGCAATACGAGGAGAATGGCATACTCTACCAGTCTCCGATTCAGACTGGCATCAACGTGATCGGTGTGGACAAGGAACTGGATGCCAACCCGCTCACGATATCGATGCCTATGTCATCCCCGGCGCCCAATCCCGTACCGGATCAGATTCCCGGGATATACGCTAACACCGTTAACGGTACGGTGATGTTCCAGGATGGCAGCGGTATCCCTGACGTGACTGTAACGCTATGGCAGGCTACCGATAGCGGTATTGGCAATTTCCTCAAGAAGGCTGAAGTGACCGCCGACTCGAACGGCTACTATCAGTTCGACGACGTCAAGGTCACCAGTGACCCTCCCGACAACCAGGAGGTCTATGCCCGAAAGGAGTTCAAAGTGTCCGCGACCTATATGGACACGCAGGGGACCCCTCACGTCCAGAACTATTCCTTCTCACTATATCATCCCAATGTCATCCTGGGCATCGGGCAGACCGAGCAGTCCGCCCGCAACATGACCGCCGACCTGAAGATCGACTACACGATGACGGGCTGGATAAAGATAACGTGCGAGCAGAATAACGCTAAGGTATATGTCGACGGCCAGCCGCTGAATGGCCCTGACGGCAAGCAGCTGACCACACCCTGTACGGCTTATATACCGGCGGGCAGACACACGATCAAGCTGTCCGCAACCGGGTATGCTGACAAAGAGTTCCCGGTCGATATGGCCGCGAACCAGCAGACCCAGGACCTGTACGCTTCTCTTGAAAAGCCGATGGTGCCGGGATGGGTAGTGCCTGCCGCCGCCGTGCTGATACTTCTCATCGCCGCAGGCCTGATACTGGCACTGCTGGCATCCAAGCGTCACATGTTCATCGGCCCGCTGGCAGGGCGTGCTGGCGCCGCTGAACAAGGCGATCAGCGGAATGCGTTCCTCAGGCGAAGCCCGGAAGGAGCAGCGCGAAGCCCAGAAGGCCCGTGCAGCCGAGCTGAAGCGGTCTGAGCAGGCGCACCGGGCGCAGATGGCGGACTCGTCACTGATCTCGAAGCCGAAGCTCGACGGACGGAAGCATGAGCCGGACCGCTCGTTCGGCACCACCGAGCAGCCGAGGCTCCCGGAGCATGCCGGGGAGAGCCCGTCGATGGTCTCCGCAAGGGATATCTACCGCAAGGTGGAGAACGCAGATATCGAGCGCGTCCCGCACGGACAGGCGACCGGAACCATGGGAAGGACCGCGTCCTACGGCGGCTATGACATGCCACCGAGAGCGGCGCCTGCACGGGAAATGCCGATAACGGCGGAGCCCGACGGCCGGATACGTGTGCCCAAAGCCATGCCGGCAGCCAGGGACCAGCCGGCAAACACGATCCGGGACAAGGAACGGGTCATCAGGTACATAAGAGATCACCAGGACGGTGTATCGTTCATACAGATGAGCAACGAGCTGGAGATTCCCCCCAACACGCTCACCATCATCACGAAAGAGCTTGTCATCAACGATGACATAGAGAAGGTTAAAGGCCTGTACTACTACAAGACGCATGACTCTTCGCAGGACGAGGGCAAATCGTCCGTGGTGGTATGGCGGCTGGACGGGGAAGACTAAAGGGTGTTAATACATGGCAGAGAATATTCGCGATGATAAGCTGCTGGCCGACGGCGCCGGCATGGAGCTCACCGGGGCAGGTTTCGTCGATACTGGCATTAAGAAACGCAGCACCGACGCCGTGCCCATCGGCCTGAAGATAGGGTCGACGCGCACCGTGCTCGTCATGCCCAACTACGAGGGCAGCCTGGACATCGTCCGCACGCTGACCTGCGTCGCACGGTACAGGGACCTGTTCACCGGCAAGCTGGCGACGAAGTTCGGCGACGAGGCTGCCGAAGAGTACGCCGATTCCGTCTATTTCATGTTCCGGGCCGGACTCCCGCAGGACGACGACAGTGTCAAGCTCGCCGCCCAGTTCATCGAGTATCTCGTCTATCGCTATAACATTCCCGAGAACAGCTACGTCACTCTCGCTCACCCGGCAGTCGAGAACGATCGTGGTCGCAAGAACCTCAAGGAGATCATCTCCGGCATGTCCATCGGCCGCACAGGTCGCCAGGCATGGTCAGAGGCATTCTGCGGCGCCATCCCGGCATTCGACGGGCTGGACGCGATCAAGAAGACCTTCATGAGCGTCAACATGGGCTCGACCACGCTGGAGATCAGCGCGTTCAGGAACGGAGAGCCCGTGCACACCGTCACGCTCGGCACCATCAGCGGCAACGTGGTCGACCGGAAAATCCGCCTCGGCGTCCAGAACGAGACCCAGGGCATCGTGAACATCGACCTGAACACAGCACGCAAATACAAGGAAGAGTTCGCCAACTTCATCGACTACAAGCCGGTCTACGACTCGGTCCATATCCATGACCGGGGCCAGTACGGCTTCAAGATCGAGAAGAGCATCATGAAGCCCGTCGAGGAATACGTCAACAACGTGATCGAGGCGATCATGGAGAACTTCTTCCCCCAGCTGGCCCAGGACCACTACCAGACCTACAAGCGCGTCCTGACGGAGCCGATCATCCTGACCGGCGGCATGGCCTGCATACCCGGCTTAAAGGAGCGGATACAGCAGCAGCTGTGCGACGAGCTGGAGCAGAGGGTCACGGTCATCTCCAGCGACCGGCCGGACCTGGCGCCAGCGATCGGCGCATACCGGATATCCGAGTACACGCTTAGCTATCGCGACCAGCTATAGCCCGTCCATTTTTATGCCCCTGCCATACGTGTTCCAGTGGGATAATACGCTTGACATACTCCGGGTCATCGTTTCCATCGTCATTCTCGGCTACTCCTGCGTGACCGACTGGAAGATACGGCGCGCGCCTAACAAGCTATGGTATGTCATGGGGGGCATCGCCCTTCTCTTCAATCTCTACGCGTTCTGGCTGAACGATTTCGACCTCGGCTTTCTCCTCTGGCTGGGCGCAGGCGTAGCGTTCATCTATGCGCTCGTATACATCATTTTCAAAGTGGGCGGATTCGGAGGCGCGGACGCCAAATCGCTTATCGCCATCGCGCTCATGTTCCCGCTGTACCCGATCATCGAGCTGGCCGGCATGAGTTTCCCCATCGCGAACAACGTCATGTCTCCGGTGTTCTCCCTTTCCGTGCTGGGCAACGCCGTGGTGCTGACGATCATCGTGCCGCTTGGCATGCTTGTCTATAACCTGCTCACCGCCCCGTTCGGCGAAGTGATCTCCAACCCGATAGGCGCATTCACCGGGTACAAGGCTGCCATCAGCCAGCTAAAAGGCAAGCACCTGCGCCTGATGCACCACTATGAGGAGACCGACGGCCGTGTAGAAAAGCACATGACGTTCAAAGGCCCGGAATTAGACGATCATCACTCTCGACGAGCTCTCGAAATGGCACAGCGAGGGCAAGATCGGGGAAAAAGTCTGGGTGACGCCCAAGCTGCCCTTCCTCATCCCTATCACCCTGGGCTTCCTGGCCGCTGTTTTCTACGGCGACATCCTGATGATGATCGTTTCGACCCTTCTCGGTAGATGAGATCGCTTCGCCAGTCGCTGCTCTTTTGTATCTCTTGTGTCGTGAACGAGAATGTTTATCTAACCGTAACATGTAAGTAGTAGGCCCGTATTAATTCCATTTTACGATACAGGACTGGTGAACGATGGCAAACGTGAACGACACAGCATTGCTCGATGTGCTCGAGCTCCTGCTGACCGCAGAAATCTATAACAACTCCAGTACGCTTACGGTAGACGACCTCCCGCCGAACATCAGGAAGCACTACTGGGACGTGAAGGAGAAGAATGTCAACCGGCCCATCAAAGTGGTGGACTCGGACATCAAGGCGATATACAATCTCGAGGACGCCAGCTCGATCATGTCGTCGCTGCCTTTCGTGAACTTCGACGAGTTCGGCTCCATCTATACGCTCACTGTCCTGGACCTGGGCACCAAGTGGTTCGCCCGGAAGGAAGTGAACGACCGGATCCACAAGAACCCGGTGCTTGCCTATTATTACCAGAACTACGGCACCATCGATGTCAACTACAAGGAGGTGCGCGCCCGCAACCCGACCAAGGAGTCGGATAAGGCCTGGATCGAAGGCTTAAGCAAGACCGTTGCGGAAGAGGGTGACGAAGGCGTTGACATGCTCAAGCTTGTCCACATGGTCTCCCCGGACGAGGTGGGCCAGAAGCTGGACGACATCGTCCTGACGAAGGAACAGGAAGCCGAGGTCGGGAAAATCGTCAAGGCCATCGAGTACCGGGACTACCTGCGGAAAATAGGATTACGCGAGATCGGCAAGCTGCTGTTCGTCGGCCCTCCGGGAACCGGCAAGACTTCCACCGCGAGAGCGATGTCCGCCCGTCTGGGGCTGCCGTTCCTCGAGGTGAAGCTGTCGATGATCACGTCGCAGTACCTCGGCGAGACGTCCAAGAATCTTGACAAAGTGTTCGAGCTGGCCAAAAAGATGAGCCCGTGCATCCTGTTCATCGACGAGTTCGACTTCGTGGCCAAGACCCGGACGTCCGACGAGCACGCTGCCCTGAAGCGGGCCGTGAACACGCTGCTCAAATGTATCGACGACATCAGCCTGGTCAACGACGGCGTCCTGCTGATTGGTGCGACGAACCATCCCAAGCTGCTTGACAACGCGGCCTGGAGACGGTTCGACGAGATCGTCATGTTCCCGTTGCCTGATACAGATATGCGGGAGAAGATCTTCCAGATGGTCCTGGCACCCATCGAGGGCAAGTTCGACATGAGACAGCTTGCGTCCATGACCGAGAACTACTCCGGCTCAGACCTGCGGCTGGTCGTTCGTGAGGCTGTGCTGAACGCCCTCACCGAGGACCGCACCAAGCTCACCCAGGACGACATGGTCCGGGCAGTCGGACAGTTCGAAGAGCGCATTAACCTCAAGCTCAACGACGGGCAGAGCTCCTGAGCCGTTTGGGCATGGCCGCGGGAGAACCGTAGCGTATAAGGTTCTCCCTTATGTTTTTCATGAATCATACGGGCACGCAAAGCCCACAGACTGAGGTCTGCTATAGGTGGCGAAAGAGCCGGCCACTTAAAAAAATGGCGGCGTACGCTCAGATCGTCTTGACCAGGGGCATATCGCTTGGCACGTAGATCGTATTGCCAGATGCCGCTACTTTCTCGATCCAGTACCACTGCAGGTAGTTGTCGCTCAGTGACCCCGCAATGATACGGTTGGAGTCGGCGATGCCCTGGGCCTCCTGTCGCTTGCGTTCGGCCTCGGCCTTCTCCCGGTCGACCTCAAAGAGCTTTTGCTGGATCTGCTGCTCAGCCGTCTGCTTGGCCTGGATGGCCTGGGTCAGTTGATCCGGGAGGATGACTGTGCGGATGATCACGTCATCGATGTAAATCCCCCGGTCGTTAAGCCGGGCGTTGAGGTTATCCTTGACAGACCGGGCGATGCCGCCCCGCTCCTGGGAATATATCTCATCGGCCTTGTACTTGGCGATCTCCTCGCGCAGCGCTCCCCGCACCTCAGGCACGACGATTGTCTCCTCGTATTCAGTACCGAGCGTCTTGTAGATGCTCGTCGCCTGGCCCGGGGCGATGTGGTACAGCGTCGTGGCGGACATTTTGATGGTCAGCCCTTCGACGGTTAGCGCAGTAGCATCGTTGACGCCCGTCATGTCGATGGACTGGGTCCGGGCATCGTACTTGATGACGGTCGTCCAGGGCGCCTTAAGGTGAAGCCCACTGCTCAGGATGTTGGGGTCCACACTGCCGAACGTATCCTGCACGCCCACATAGCCAGCTCCGACCACGGTCCAGAGGCCGTAGCCTGTGAGCGACAGTAATCCCACGACCGCTATCACCGCGATCGCGATGACAACGATACCGATCATAACCATTATCTTACTATTCTTTGGGTTGTTTGGCATCACACTACCTCCGGATTCCACCTTAGCCATCGGATGTCAGCGCCCGGGAGGGCGACGTATGACTATTATCCTGATCCCGTAACCGATGGCGGCACGATGATTATTTATTTTTACAGCCCGCACAGGCGGCCGCATCTCTAGCTATCGTTCCCGCTGCAATAGCAGGTACAACGCTACAGCCATGGAAAGGACCGCGACCGGGGCCCCGAAACCATCGGTCTTCGGCGCGTCCCTGAACGGGTCATAAGTCGCCACAGGCTGGCTGGCGGGCTCGGGGATGTCGAGCACTATGTCCTGTATCACCGTCCCTGTGGTGACCGAGACCTGCTGCTCTGCCGTATACTCCTCGCCTGCCCCCGTCGACTTCCGGACGACGACTTTATACCGGCCCGGTGACAGACCCTTGAATCCGTAATGTCCGACCTGCCCGATCGATGGGTCACTGATCGTCGTCTGGGGATTCCTCTCCACGATCACGAGGTTCTGGCCCCGGTACAACGATACGCTGGCTCCCTGGATACCATTCCCATCCAGGTCAGTGATGGTACCGGCCAGTATGCCCGTGGATGCCGCGGTTGCATCCGGTAAGGCAAGCGTGACAGCGACAATACATACGAGCAGGGTAAAGACTCTACTAAGCATCAGGATCAAGACTAAGATATTAAGGAGCAGAGGTATAATGAACATTATCTCATAATCTTTGAATCTTTAAGCTGAGGCACGCCCGGGATCGACTGCTCCTGCCCGGCCTGCACAGACGCGAAGAAAGGCGGCTGCCGCTATCGCAACCGGCCGTGCTTCCAGTTCAGTGCAGCCACCGTGAACGTCGCTATTATTTTGTAGCACATTTTAATAACTGTCTGACAGTGATCAACTGGCAGGCTTCTAAATGATGGGAAGAGGTGAGCGCAAGGGGACCGCTTCAGACACAAACTCGGAAGGCCCTATTGTAAAGATCGCCAGGGTCTTCATGGTTATTCTCATCGCTCTCGGCGTTACTGCGGGGATCCTCGTCCCGCTGTATTTCGGCAGCATCAAGGTAATTACGGGGGATTATCCTCCCGGCGCGGTAATGTTGCTCTTTGCGGGATTCATGTTGTCCGTTCTAACGGCCTGGTTTTTCAAACGCTATCAGGGCCATCTCGTGGTACTGGGGATATCGCTATTGACAATAATGGGCATCATCTGGGCTATCTTCGAGGACGGCCTTGGCCCCAAGGCTTTTATGCTCATGCTCGTTATTACCGCCGGCTTCATGGCCGCGCTGGGGTTCTATAACGTGTTCCTCAAGAAACGGCAGCCCAATATGCCGTGATAAGAGTGTAGCTGATACTACCGATACCCGAAAGATTCATTTGTCCGGCCATCTATGCCATAGCCATGCGTATCATGTTCCTCGGCACAGGTGATGCTGTAGGCACGCCCAAGATCGGCTGTAACTGCCCTGCCTGCCTCGACGCGAAGAAAGGCGGCCACAGCAGGAGATACCGGCCGTGCTTCCTGTTCAGCGACGGCACGGTGAACGTGCTGGTGGAGACGGGGCCGGACCTGCGCTCACAACTGTTAGAACATGACATCACACAGTTCGACGCCATCGTCTGGTCGCACTATCACCGCGATCACACCGGGGGCTTCGGCGACTTCTGGCGAATAAAGAACAATATGCCTGTGTACGGTGAAAAAAGCGTCCTCGACTACGTGCTGGGCGAGTACAGCTTCATGGGTCACGAGCGTCATGACCAGGAACTGCACAGGCCGTTCACCATCGGCGAGCTGGAGTTCACATTGTTCAAGGTCACCCACCCGCCCATCGAAATTTCGACCGGCATGCGCGTGAGGCACCGGGGTAAGACGGCCGTCTTCACCGGCGACACGAACCTGGACATCCCTGCGGAGAGCCTTGCGCTGATGAGGGACGCTGACCTGCTGATCGCCGATGCGATCGTGCCCCCGCACATCCGCATCTCCAAGCACATGAACGCGGCGGACGCCATGAAGCTCGCGGAGCAGATAAACGCTAAGCAGACAGTGCTGGTACACCTGAGCCACATGTTTCCGGCGCATGACGAGGCGATCAAGACATACCCGCTGGGCTACGACGGTATGGTCATTGATTTATAGACTTTTTTACTGGTCGGCACCTGGCACAATGTATTGTCATTCATGATATGTTGCATACGCTGATAAGGTACCCAACACAGAGTACACAGAGTTCACAGAGTACACAGAGTTCACAGGGTACACAGAGTTCACAGGGTACACAGAGTACGTTTAAAGAAAGGGCCACCGTAGCCTCTTCCGATCAAGACTTCGTGTACTCTGTGAACTCTGTGTACTCTGTGTTGAGTGCCGGCTAAGCGTATACAACATTACACGAATGACTAAACTTCGAGTCAGATGGCGTCTCAGTCTACACAACGTTCAGTGCCGATATTTAGTTCGACGATCTCCTGATAACGGCTATAAGCTGATAAGCCAACAATAGCCTGATAGCATCCGACATACCAAAGCAGGCGCGCTTGCCCCAACCGTCCTTGTAGATAGCTGATGCTGCCGGAAATATGAGAAATAAAAAAGAGATATTTTGATAGCTTTACTTGAACTTGCCGATGCCGACCTTGAGCGCTTCGCCCAGCTTCATGCCGCTGCCCTTGAGCTGCGAAGGTGTCGGGGCCATCTCCTTCTTCTTCCGGGTGGCTTCCAGGGCTTCCTTTTCGTCGACGCTCAGGATGTTGACCTCGGCGATCTCCCGCACGGCCTTCATGATGATGGAGATGTCCATGTCGTCGACGCCCAGCGGGGTGATCTTCATCTTGATGATGCGGTTCAGCTCGTCGTAGTCGCTGGCCGTGATGAAAAAAGTCATGTTCTTCTCGCCGCTGGTGTGGTAGATCTGGAGCACGCCGTTGACCAGCTTCAGCTTGTTTGCCACCTCGTCGAACTGGGTAGGCTGTACCCGGGAATAGACGATGGCGCTGCAGTTCAGGCCCACCCGGGGCTTGTTGATGATGGCGGTGTAGCCCTCGATGATGCCCTGCTCCTCCATGAAGCTGATCCGCTCGCGCACGGTGGACTCCGCGCGGTCCATCTCCTTGGTGATGTCTTTGTAGGTAATCCTGCCATCGCGCTGTAGCAACTGCAATATTCGCTTGTTCAGTTTATCGATTTCCATGTTTTATGCACCGCCTGTAAAGCAGGGAGGGACATGCTCCCGCGATAATAGCATTTTCCGCTGCTGTAATATATAATCTTGTTCTTTATATATATCTTTTAGTATTTTTGTGTCAGGGCTCCAACCGTTCGCATGATCAGCCCTTATAACTTTGTATAGTAATTTTATATATTTAAGTTTATGTATTTCCGGGCCATGTCACATGCAGATCATCTGCGCATGGGGGACGTTGGCGATGTATATCACGTGGTCCGCCTCGATGACGCCGGCGTCCGATGGCACAGGCCACGCTCTCCTCGCCCACCAGGTTGGCAATAGTCGCGTCCTGCAGCGCGGCCGCCACTTCATGGCAGGATGCCGGTGTATTTCCGTAAAACTTTTCCGACACATTCAGCTGCGCGTTGCCGTCGGAGAACTCCTTTCCCAGGTACTTCTCGTCGCACACGGCAACCAGCACTTCGTTGTCGACCTTGTATACCTTCAGATACAACCGAATCACCCTTCCTTCATGTCACTCTGGTCTCGTACTTCGCCCCGCAGGCCTCGCACCTGATGAACGTGCGGCGTCCCTCTTTCTGGAGCCTTGTGTCCGGCAGGTGACACTCCCTGCACATCACGAAGCTCTCCACGTACTTCTTGATGACCGCATTGATATCGTCTGCGGAAAACGTACCGTTCAGGGATATCCGGCCTTCGCTGCGGCTGCCCGCTGTGCCGAGCTCTCGCAAGCAGGTATCTTGCCACGACATCCGGGTCCCTGTTCAGCGTGCTGCAGATGTCCCCGAAGTTCGTCACGATGCTCTTCTTACCCTCGTGGGTGACCTTCGCCGCGGGGACTTCAAATCGGTTATGGCTCACGACGTTCTCAGGCAACTCCGATTTGCCGCGGTTAAGCAGGTCGTCATAGTCCATGTCGTCGCCCTCTCAGGATAGGCTTACATGGCCGGACTTCGGCTCGAATATCTCGCCTATCTCCTTCAGTTTCTTTAGCTCTTTTTCTACTTTATCTTTTGTCAGGCCGCCTTCAGACGCTTTGTCTATGACCGCATCGACAGGCACCGGCCCGTCATATTCCTTGGTCAGCTCTTCGATGATGTGCTTCAGCGACTTGATGCGATCGCGCTGCGACTTCGCCACACCGACCGTGAGCCTGTCGATATCGAGCTTGCCGGTCTCCTGGTCCATGCCCACCTGCTTCAGGCTCGTCGTAACGATGCGGATGGTCCGCTCCACGTCGTCCGTCGTAACCCGGTCACAGAGGCGCATCCGGGCACTGGCCTCGGAGATGCGCACCAGACCTTCGAGCTGTCGGGCGGTGATCGCGATCGAAGCATTGTCCCCTTCGCTTTGCTTACGCAGGGTAAGGTAAAAGTTGATGATCTGCTCCCGGGCATCCTCCGACATGATCGGGAAAATCTTGCGCTTCGCGTAGGCGATGTACTTGCGGAGCATCCTGGGGTCGACCTCCGGCTGAATCACCTTCATGGCGGTCTTGACCGAGTCCTCGGTCACGTGGCTGGACGTGACGTTCTTCCGGTGCTCATTGAGCTCGCCGGCAAAGTGAGACTTCAGGATATGGCCTGCGATGTTCGCGTCCCTGCGCTCTTCCGGCTTGTCCTGCAGGATGAAGATCAGGTCGAAACGGGACATGAGCGACGGGGGCATGTTGATCTGCTCCGGGATGTTCTCGTAGGGGTCGAAGCGGCCGAGCTTCGGGTTGGCAGCGCCGAGGATGGAGCACCGGCATTTCAGCGTCGCCAGGATGCCTGCCTTGGCCACGCTGATGGTCTGGCTTTCCATGCCTTCGTGCAGCGAGGACCGGTCCTCGTTCTTCATCTTGTCCATTTCGTCGATGCAGGCGACACCCTTGTCGGCCAGCACCAGCGCACCTGCCTCCAGCGTCCACTGGCCGTCGAACTCGTCCTTGACGGCTGCGGCTGTCAGACCTGCGGAGGACGCGCTCTTGCCCGAGGCGTAGACGCCCCGCGGCGCCAGCTTGACCACGTAGCGCAGGATCTGCGACTTGGCGATACCCGGGTCACCGACCAGCAGCACGTGGATGTCGCCTCTGATCCGGGTGCCGTCGGGCAGCGACTTGACCACGCCGCTGAACAGCTGATGGGCGATAGCCTCTTTTACTTCTTCATAGCCGTAGATGGACGGCGCGATGGAGCTGCAGATCTTGTCATAAACCCTCTTGTCCTTCGAGAGCCGCATGATCTCTTCCTCGTCCTCCGGGGAGATCTCGACCTCGTCGTACTCCTGCTCCTCAAGCTCGACGGAGTTGCCGTCCATATAAATGTCGAAGTAGGCTGTCTTGCCGTCCTTATTGATCTTCTGTGCCGATCTCAAAATTCCGGTGACGGTGATGTGCTCGCCCGGGGTGACCTGGCCGGCCAGGTCGTCGCTCACGTTGATGTCGAGAGTCTGGGGCTGCTCGCCGCCCTTCAGCTCGTCAGGGGACTCCTGTATCTTGATGCGCTGGTAGTCCTCGAACCGGGACTCCCTGTAGATGAGCCGGAACACGCCCTTCTTTTCCTCGTTGCAGGAGCAGTACGTCGGCTCGATGAATTTGCCACCGCCCTCCTGCGGGATGATCGTCACGTTCTTGCACCGGGCACACTCGAAGGCCGCCTCGATGATACGGGGCCGGACGTCGGTGATCTTCCGTACCGTTCCCTCGATGGACAGGAACCGGTTGACGTCGATGCTACGCAGGTCGCGTACCTGCGTCTTCTTGGGCATTTTGGCCACGCGTATGCGGGCGGATATCTCCTTCTTGACCGGCAGGTCCACCATGGAGAGCGCTTCTTCCGCGTGTGCGAGCACCACGTCCGGGTTCGCGATCAGCTCTTCCGCCAGCCGGACGTCGAACTTGTTGACCTGCGGGAACTCGATGACGAGCGCCTTGTTCTTGGTCTCGGAAACCGCAAGCTGTCCGATCTGGTTCTTGTAGTACCTGGTCAGGAACTCTTTCCACTTCGTGGTGCTGGAGATTACGCTTGCGGCCATAGTATGCTCTCACCTGTCAGGAAATGAGAATAGTAGCTATATCACTATATGGTTTCCGCTGGAGCATATTGAAAGTATTATTTTCAAAAAAAGGAAAAAAACAATGGCCTGTTTCCAGGCCATTATGCTACGTTGATGTCCCTGCGCCGGAACATGTATGCGGCCAGGGCTACGAAGACGATCGCCACCGCCAGCAGTACGCCGATGTCCGCCAGGCTCAACGTCTTGCTCATCAGCATTGCGTTGTACCGGGCATAGTGGAACAGCGACAAATATCGTATCGGGCCCAGCAGATCGACTACAGAGCCGATTGTCTCGAGGAAGTACATGATGACCAGGACTCCCAGCGAGGTCAACGCCGCCCTCCGGCCGTCGCTCATGCAGGCCGATACGAAGAGCGCGATCGCCCCGAACGCCAGCGTCACCATCCCCATGTAGCCCATCGAATAGGCAAGCCACGGGATGGACGTCTCGATGTCCAGCCCCTGGACGGCGACGACCAGGCCGGTCAGCGCGGCCAGTATGATCACCGTGACAGTCAGCACGAGCGCGGCATATCGGGCGAGGACGATGCGCCCGCGCCTGACCGGCTGTGCCAGCAGTATGTCGATGGTCTTGTGGTCGATCTCTCCCGAGAGGAATCCGGCCGTCATCCATGCCGTGAAGCCGCCCAGGATCAGGCCTGCAAACATCAGGGCTTTAGTCGACAGGTAGCTCTCGAACGAGTTGTCGAACTGCAGGTTGCCCAGCAGCAGCTTGATGGCCGGATTGTTCAGCATTTCGTTAATACTGGCTTCGGACAGGCTTGCCGTCGACGGGTATATCGACGTGAAGTAGGCCATGTACACGAAGAACAGTACGGTCAGCAGGATGATGCTCTTCCACCGGTCCAGCAGGGTTTGTCTGAAGATTTTTAAGGACATGTTCTTCCCTCCTTACGTCACGTTGATGTCCCTGCGCCTGAAAGCGAACATGGCCAGCGCCAGGAAAACGATAGCCACCGTGATAAGGACGCCGAGATTGCCGATGCTCAGGTCGTGGTAGACCAGTATATTGCTGTACTGAGCGTAGTGGAACAGCGAGAGGCTGCGAACCACGCTCAGCTTCTCCACGGACTGCCCGATCGTCTCCATGAAGTACATGACGATCAGCAGCCCCATGGATATGATCGCCGAGGTCCGGCCGTCGCTCAGCACTGCCGAGACGAAGAGGGAGATCGCCCCGAACGCCAGCATGAACACGCCCATGAAGGCCAGCGCATAGGCGAACCACTGGTAGGACACGTCGATGTTCATGATTTTCGTGCCGAGGAATACGCCGGTCAGCAGCGCCAGCACCAGCAGGGCGACCATCGGGAGGAGCGCCCCATACCGGTCGATCACAAGCCTGATGCGGGTAACGGGTTGCGCCAGCAGCAGGTCGATGGTCTTCATCTCGATCTCGCCCGCGAGGAACGAGGCGGTGAGGAAACCGATATAGCCGCAGATGATCAGGCCGATCAGTGCGAACGCCTCGATAGACATGAAACCGTCGAAGGACGTGAAGTCCGGGGCCTTGCCCAGCATCGCCTGGAATGCCGGGCTCTTCATGATCTCGTCGATGCCGGTCATCTTCTGGACCTCCGGGAACATGATCACCATGTAGGTGACAAAGACGAGGATGAGCAGAATGGCCAGTAAGTTCCCTCTCGCTTTGTCCTTCAGCGTCTGGATAAAGACGGCGAGAGTCATTTACTTCCCCTCGGATGTGTAGTACTGCATGAAGATATCGTCCAGCGTCATGGCATGGATGTTGACGTCCTCGATATCGTAGGCGGCGAGTTCCCGGAGCGTGTTCCGGATTTCGCCGGTGGCTGTCATCTTGTAGTACCCGTTGAACTTTGCGACGTTGCCGATACCGCTGACCGTGAATGGCTCCGGCTTTGCGCCCCGGAACCTGACCTCTATGACCTTACCGGCCTTGCGCTTCAGGCTATCCATGTCCTCCTCGGCCACGATCAGGCCCTCCTTGATGATGGCGACGCGGTTGCAGACCTTCTCGACGTCCGAGAGCACGTGCGACGACATGAAGATGGTCTTGCCCCGTGCGGCTTCCTCGCGGATCACGTCCATGAACGTCTGCTGCACCAGCGGGTCCAGGCCCTTCGTCGGCTCGTCCAGGATGACGAGGTCCGGGTCGTTCATGAGCGCCTGGATGATGATGACCTTCTGGCGCATGCCGCTGGAGTATTCCCGCATCTTGCGGTCCAGCCGGATATCGAAGCGCTCGGCATACTTTTTGGCCGCAGCTTCGTCGTACCGGCCGCGGATGCCGCCCAGGTACGCGAGGTATTTCCAGCCCGTCATATGACCGTAGAGGTTGGCCTCGGCCGGGACGTACCCGGTGCGCCTCCGGATGGCGAGAGAGTCCTTCTGGCAGTCGAGGCCGAAGATCACGGCGCTTGCCGCCGGTCGGCCGTATGAAGTCGAGGAGCATCCGGATCGTCGTCGACTTGCCGGCGCCGTTCGGGCCCAGGAAGCCGAAGATGTCTCCCTTGCGCACAGTGATGTTTACGTCTTTTATGCCACGGTTCTTCCCGTAGAACTTCGTCAGGTTCGTTGTCTGAATGATATTTTCCATGTGAAGCCCCCTGACGTCTGTCCCGCCCATACTGATGGTCGGGCGGGGCCACAGAGCCCTCGTCCGATGCGGTTTCAGGCGTTGGTGATTTATTTCACTGTTAACCGATGACTGGCAGTACTATTAAAGGATTATGGGTTGAGTTGATCATGTCATATAAAAGCTTTTCTGATCAGCCATAACAACAAGTGGTTGGAGTCAGGCGATCTGGCGCCTGGTGGCCATACACATGATCCAGCAGCAGATTGAAAAATAGGGAAAGGCCTGTTTTACAGGCCTTTACGTCACGTTGATGTCCCTGCGCCTGTAGACGATCACCGCGAGCGCCAGGAAGACGACGGCGATGACCAGCAGGATGCCCAGGTTGCCCCAGGCGATCTGTGCAGACGGATTGGCAATGAAGTCCGAGACCTTGGCGTAGTGGAACAGCGACAGCCTGCGGGCCCAGTCGATGCTGGTGACCATGGACCCGATGTTCTCCACAAGGAACATGGCCAGCAGGACGCCGATCGACGCGAAGGCGGCGTTCCGCCCGTTGCTCATCAGCGCCGATAGGAGCATCGAGCCTCCGCCCACGGCAAGCAGGAACCCGGCCGTGAACAGCATGCCGTAGCCGAACCGCACCATGTCTACGTTCTCCCCGATGTACTTCGAGCCCAGGAAGACGGCGAGCAGCATGGCGACGACGATGGCCAGGATGACCGGGACCAGTATCGCGAACCGGGACAGGATCACGTTTACCCTGCTTACCGGCAGCGACAGCATCAGCTCGCTGGACTTCTGCTCGATCTCGCCGGCGACGAACGAAGCCGTGAGGAACGCTATATACGCCCCCAGCACGATGCCCATGTAGCTGAACACCTCGACCGACATGAACCCGCCGAAGGTCCCCATGCTGCCGATCTCGCCGATCAGCGCCTTGAAGGTCGGATTGCTGAGCATCTGGTCGTACATGCCCATCATCGGCTTTATCGACGGGAAGAACGAGGCGATCCAGAAGATGTACAGGAACAGGATCACCGCGAGTATTGTCGCGCCCTTGTACTTGTCCTTGATTGCCTGGATGAAGACTTCGAACGCCATGTTACTTCGCCTCCTCGTAATAGTGCATGAATATTTCTTCAAGCGTCATGGGGTGAATGTTGATCTCCGCCACCTTGTGCCGGGATACCTCGCCGAGCACCGCCTCCATGTTCCCGGATACCGTCATCCGGATATGACCATTCTGGCGCACGGGATTGGTTACGCCGGGCATCCGGAAGATCTCCGGGTTGACCTCATCGGCGAACTTCACCTGAAGCACGCTGCCGGACTTCTTCCGCAGGTCCTCGACCTTCTCTTCCGTCGCAATCTGGCCTTCCTTGATGATGGCGACCCGGTTGCAGACCTTCTCCACCTCCGACAGGACGTGGGATGACATGAAGATCGTGGTGCCATGGCCCGCCTCTTCCAGCAGCATGTCCATGAACGTCTGCTGCACCAGCGGGTCCAGGCCGCTCGTGGGCTCGTCCATGACGATCAGGTCCGGGTTGTTCATGAACGCCTGGATGATGGCCACTTTCTGGCGCATGCCCCGGGAGTACTCCTTCATCTTGCGGTCGAGCTTGATTTCCAGTCTCGCTGCATAGCGCTTCGCGGACTCGGCGTCGTATCCCCCGCGGACCTTCCCGAAGTACTCGAGGTACTTCCAGCCGGTCATGTTGCCGAAGAGGCCGAAGTCGCCCGGGATGTACCCGATGCGCTTCTTGATCATCACCGTGTCCTTCTGGCAGTCCAGGCCAAAAATGGTCGCGCTCCCGCTGGTCGGCCTTATGAAGTCGAGCAGCGTCCGGATCGTGGTCGATTTTCCCGCGCCGTTGGGTCCGAGGAATCCGAAGATGTCCCCCTTGTTCACGCGGATGCTTACGTCTTTGATCCCGCGGCTTTTGCCGTAGGTCTTTGTCAGGTTCGTTGTCTGAATAATGGTTTCCATGTACTAAGCCCCCGTATGGATTTACCGCCTGCGTACCTTTCTCGGCGGAGGGGCAGCGCACACCTGCCTAGCTGCGGCTTTGCGCTCTGGTGCATGTCTGCAAAGGTGAGCGATTGTCGCTAATATTATAAAAGGGTTGTGGAATTACATGTACTTGCCATATAAAAAGCTTTCCAGACGCGATACGATTAACCGGCAATTACCAGTGCCGTTATCGTTGCAGGCACTGATGCCCTGTTCTCCCGGAAGGCATGGAAATCATAAAGGCGACAGACTCGATAACTATCTGTAGTCATTCGTGGCGGTTTATCGATGGCAGCAAAATACGACGTCCTGTGCTACGGCGCCATATCGCTGGACATATCCGGCCGCGTCGAGGCGCCATGGTCAGCCGGCATGCAGTCCGCAGCCGTAGACTACATGCTCTCTCCGGGCGGCGACGCCTCGCTGGTAGCGCTGACCCTGGCGGGGCTGGGCATGAAGGTGGCGCTGTCCGGCGGCCCGGTCGGGGACGACCCCACCGGCGATTACCTGCGAGGACATTATTGGCCAGCCGCAGGCGTCGACCTGTATGGCGACCGGCAGGGAAAGACCAGCGTCACGGCAGTCGCAGTCACTCCGTCCGGCGAACGGTCGTCGATCACCTATCATGAGGATACGCCTGCGGAACAAATCCCGGTGCCTGTCGAACTTGTCCCGCACGCCCGTTACGTCTACGCAGACGGCTGTTACGGGGCCAGTGCCGCCGTTGCGGGCGCCGCCGCGAAAGAGGCAGGCGTCCCGGCACTGCTTAACCTTTACGAGCCTGAGCTGGATACTGTCGGCCTGTTCGACGTCGTGGTCGCGAACGAGCCGGTCGCCAGCCGGATATCGGACGACCTGCTGTTGGCCGCGGAGGCGATTAGAGCAAAGGGCGCCGGTCTTTCCATAGTGACCATGGGCCATCGTGGCTGCATATGCTCCAACGAACGGGCTACTGACTGTGCCGGCCTATAAGGTAGATGCTATCGACACGACCGGGGCAGGCGCCGCCTTCACCGCAGGCTTCCTGTACGCCCGTCTGCAGAGCTTCAACGTCCTGGACAGCCTGCGCATTGCGTCGGCCGCCGGGGCTTATAAATGCCTGGCCCGGGGCAGCTACAGGCAATTCGACGCGAAAGAGCTCTTTGATTTCATCAGCTCCAGGGAATAACTTCAATGTTGACTGTAGCTAATAGAAACTTCTTATAGCTACAGCGTCTTTTATTGATTTGATTAATATGAAATCGTATTAACCCTCCTCATGCTATTGATCTCTGACACTCGCGCTGGGAGTGATGGCCATTCCGGCTGCGGCCGCAGGCACGGACACCAACGGCAGCATTTCCGGCCATGTGGCGACCGTGCAAAACGTGACGATGTCTGAAATCAAGGTCATACTGGTGAATGCGTCCAATATGTCCGAGGACATAGCAGGCTTCAACGCGACTCCGGACAATAACGGATTCTTCCTGTTCAACAACGTGCCATTCGGGAGCTACAAGGCGTTCGCCTGGGGCCCGTTCCTGGCCGCCGGGATGTCGAACAACATCACCATCGATGACAACGTGACCTACACGTGCGCGATCGTCCTCAAGCCCGAACCGTTCTACGGCAACATGACCGTGACGCAGAACCCGATACCGCTGGAGGGCGCGACCACGGAGATCATCATCACCGCGTACGATTTCTGGGAGAACCCCATCGGCCCCGGCATCATGATCTCGGTGCACACCACGGCAGGCACGCTGGACCCGCTGTATGGCCTCACGGACGCTAACAGCCAGTTCCGTACGACGCTGACCTCGCCGGACAACGGCAGCTATGCGGAGATACAGGAGTTCGCACGGGGCTGGAACGGCACATACTACCCGCTGCAGAAGCGTATCGAGACGGTGACCACTGTCACGCCGACGCCGTCCCCGACGGCCACGGCACAGCCTTCGCCGACTGTGACGCCACAGGCTACGGCCACGCCGACGCCCACTGCCACGCCAAACGCGACGGCTACGCCCGCTCCTACGCCGGCGCCTACGCCGGCGCCGGGATTCGAGATGGTCTTCGCTATTGCAGCAATAGGTGTAATGGCACTGGCGCTGAGAAAATCGAGCTAAACACGAGCCCCTGACGGGGCTCTCTTTTTTATGAAGCACTAATGATATTGTACGCCATGTATAGCGAGTAGAGTCCCGGCAGGATAATGCCTGCCACGAGCAATATCACCTCTGCCAGCTTCATTCTGTAATTTGCCAGCCCGGTATATAGCTGAGCGATGGAAAATGGGATTGCTTGTAGAGTGATGGGCATCCGTCCGCGCGCGAAGCCTGGAACCCGGACGTCTTTACATGCGCTCTATGGCATCTCTGTCTTGTACCGCCCGCGGTACTCGATTTCTCTGACTCGCCGCAGCACGTCCTCCGCAGCCTCCGGTAACGATGCCCGGTACCCTTCCGCGAAGGCTTCCATCAGCGCCTCGTGGTTTTCATGGGAACTGACCAGCGTCTGGTAATAGACGTGCACGTCGACGCCCCGTGCTTCCAGCGTCCCGTCCCAGAAGGACAGGCCGAAGTCAATCAGGTAGATTAGCGCCAGCTTCGCCGGCGTCGCCTTTGAGGATCATGTTGGATGTCGTCAGGTCGCCGTGGATGAGGCCGGCTTTGTGGAGCCGTCCGACCAGCACGCCGACGGCTTCTGGAGAGTTCAGGCGTGATCACGTCTTTCATCGGCTGGCCCTCGATCAGTTCCATGACCAGCGAGTACTGCCGGACGTCGTAGACGACTGGCGTAGGGATGCCCGCGCGGCGGGCTTCCGACATGATCTTCGCCTCCGCTCTGGTGCGCTCGCTGCGCAGCCGCTCGTCCAGCTCCCTGATGCGATAGCTCTTGGGCACCCGTGTCTTGATCGCACGGTCGGGGAGCAGCTCGACCACGGCCTCTGCGCCTCTCTTTTCTATTACAGCCACGGTATCACCACGTCGTCCGTCCGATAGTTCGGGAGGACTGCCGAGTCCTCGACCTCCACCGTCATGCCGTGCTCAAGCTGGATCAGTCCCGTGTAGGCGATCATTGAGCCATTGTCGCCGAAGAACTTCCGGGGCGGCGCGTAGAACTTTGCCCCGCGGTCTTTACACATCGCATCGAGCATCGCCTGCAGCCGCGCGTTGGCGCCAACGCCGCCGCCGATGAGCACCTCTTCCTTGCCCGTGTGCGCGAGCGCCCGCTCGGTGACCTCCACCAGCATGGCAAAGGCGTTCTCCTGCAGGGAGAAGCAGACGTCCTCCTTCGAATGGGTCGCAGCCGCATCTTTTGCCGCGGACATCATGCCGGAGAACGACAGGTCCATGCCCTTCACCACATAGGGCATCCTGATGTAGTTTTTTCCTTCCCGGGCCAGCGCCTCGATCTTCGGCCCGCCCGGGTGCTGCAGGCCCAGGGACCGGCCGAACTTGTCCAGCGCATTGCCGATGCCGATGTCCAGCGTCTCCCCGAAGACCCGGTACCTGCCCCGGCGGAACGCGATCACCTGCGAGTTGGCGCCGCTGACATACAGCACTACCGGGTCGCGACATCCCGTCTGCCACCGCCCCACCTCGATGTGAGCGACACAGTGGTTGACCCCTATCAGGGGCACGTCGTAAGCCAGCGACAACGCCCTCGCCGCCGTAGCCACCGTACGGAGGCACGGTCCCAGCCCCGGCCCCTGCGAGAAGGCGACGCCGTCGAACTCAACGCCCGAGTCGAGTACCTGGCGGATGACTGGCCCGATGTAGCTGGCATGGTGCTGCGCCGCCACCATGGGATGAATGCCGCCCGTCTCCGGCACGTAAGGGTGGCCGGCCTCGGCATAGACTTTATCATGGCCTGCGATAGCGGCAGAAAGGCTCCATGCGGTGCCCTCGATACCCAGCACTTTACGGGACATAAGAACAGACCGCTATATGGTGATCATTGAATAAAACGTTTGGCACAGCTACACAATGAACGCTATGAGGTATCCTGAAAAAAAGTAATTCCGGTTGGCTGCCTGACATTCCCGCACGCACATATGATTATGCCCGGCAGGCCGGCGATGCAGAGCCCCATCTTTTTATCACTTCGTGTCAGTGCTGTTCACTTCATCAGGCTGCCTTCGACAAAGTTCGCCACGAACGACCGCCAGTCCCCCCTCGTGTAAATTACGTAAGCCCCGTAGACGCAATAGAGCCACAGGATGAAGCCCAGCAGCCCTGCCGCGCAAAACGACACGGCCCCGAGGACCCAGACCATCAAGCCCAGGATGATCGCCTGGAATGCGTGGAACTTCAGCGTCTGGTTACCCTCGGCGATCAGGAACAGGACGATGCCCCCGATCAGCGCCAGTACATAGCAGACGGCTACCAGGAGCCGCTTATTTTCTGGAACAATGTAAGATTCTACCATATATGTAAACCCATAACATTATCTTACTTATTAATATACAATACTTCTTATTGCTACTGCTCGATCCTGTCCCGAAGGGGGCAGAACGAGTAAAGGTGCCCGCGCATGTATCTTAGGTGTATATTAATCTTGCTATTTTTTATCGGATACCATCTGATCAAGATGCAATTATTTCATCGGCAGGGAAATGACAAGCTTACGCAAGGACGGTATGTAGAAACCTATATATCGATTTTACAGCATAGATTAGAGAGATTATTATGACCGTAAGAGTTGGTATTGTCAAGTTAGGCAACCTCGGTACTTCGAGGTACATTGACCTTATATTGGATGAACGTGCGGACAGAGACGTCTTCGTCCGGGCAGTCGGCACCGGCGCCAAGCTGGGCGAGCCCGAAGCAGTAGAAGCAGTGACGAAGATCCTGGACTTCAAGCCCCAGTTCTGCATCGTCATCAGCCCGAACGCGACCATCCCCGGCCCGACCAAGGCAAGGGACATGCTCAAGGAAGCTGGCATCCCGACGATCGTCATCTCCGACGTGCCGGTAATGAAGATCAAGGACGACCTTAAGGCGAAGGGCTTCGGCTACTTCATCGTCAAGGCCGACTCGATGATCGGCGCCCGCAGGCAGTTCCTCGACCCGACCGAAATGGTCCTGTTCAACGCGGAAATGACCAAGGTGCTCACCGAGACTGGTGTCGTCAGGCTCATCCAGAAGGAGCTCGACAGAGTCATCGGCGAGATTGCCGCTGGCCAGGCCCCGACCCTGCCGCAGATCGTCGTATCGGCGGACAAGTGTGTTCCGGAAGCAGGCTACAAGAACCCGTACGCCAAGGCAAAGGCCTTCGCAGCATACACAATGGCTGAAAAGGTCGGCGACCTCGACCTGCTGGGCTGCTTCATGCAGAAGGAAATGGACCAGTACATCATCACCGTTTGCAGCGCCCACGAGCTGCTCAGGGCAGCCGCCAGGCTCTGTGACGAGGCCCGTGAGCTTGAGAAGAGCATGGACACCGTATTCAGGACCCCGCACGCCGCAGACGGCAAGATCCTGAGCAAGACCACGCTCGTATCCAAGCCCGAGTAAATACATACTATGCGTGAGATCTCTCACGCATAACCCTTTTTTATTTTGCTGATCATACAGATCAATACTTTATGGTACCGAGTGTCTCGCGCAGCCGTCTCAGGAGCATCTACAAGTCGCCGTATCTCGTCTATCCCGCGGGCATCTTTGCGATCGTGCTCGTGTACACGCTCGTTTTCATGTTCTTGCAGGGGCACGGGGACTTCAACGTGCGTAACGCCGACTACGTCACCGCGCTCTACTGGGTGGTCATCTCGATGACGACGACCGGCTATGGCGACATCTACCCGGTCACGCTACTGGGCAAGCTCTTCTCCATGCTCGTGATTGTCACCGGCCTGCTTATTTTGTTCGCTATCGTCCTGCCGCTGATGGTCACGCCTATCATGGACCGGCTGATCCGCGGCCCTCGCAGCCGCGTGCGGGAGTGGATAAGCGATCACGTGATCATCTGTGGCTATAATGCGATTGTGGAGACTCTGATCGTCGAGCTGGCAGAGCGCGAGATACCCTTCGTGGTCATCGACCCGTCGGAAGAGGACGTTCTGGCGCTGCAACGACACGGGCACGAGGCGATCCATGGAGACCCGTCGAACGAGGACATACTGATGAACGCACGCATAGCCAGGGCCTCTTATGTGATTGCCAACGCCGGCGATGAGCGGAATGCTGCCATCGTGCTCACCGCGTCGCAGATATCCGACTGCAAGATCATAGCGCTGGTCGAGAGCCTGGACATGGCTCATTACCTGACGTATGCCGGCGCTGACTTCGTAATCTCGCCGAAACAGATCCTGGGCTTGAACATCGGGCTGACAGCTATCTCATCGATCAACTTCGAGCTGACGAACGCAATAGATCTGGGCGACAACATGGAAATATGCAGGCTCCCGGTTTATCCCGACAACCCGATGGCCGGCAGGAAGCTGAAAGATGTCGGCATCCGGGAAAGCACGGGCGCGAACGTGGTCGCCCTGTTCAAGAACGGCGACCTGATCGTTAACCCGCCAGCGGGCACGATCATCGACGAGGCCACAGTGCTGGTGCTCATGGGCACCGGCGACCAGCTGAAACGGGCAGGAGCCATAGCCAGCGAAAAGGCTCCGGCCTGTGGTATGCAGCACTCTATTATCGCCGGGTTCGGGGACGTGGGCCGAGAGGTAGCCAAGCGGTTCGACGAACATGGCATCCAGTATACGGTCATCGACCGGAAGCCCTACGACGTGAAGGACCAGGTGATCGGCGACTCGGCAGACAAGGATGCGCTGGTACACGCGGGTATCGAGCGGGCTTCGACCATCGTGGTCACGCTGAACGATGACGCGAAGAACATGCTGACTATCCTGCTGGCCAGGAACCTGAACCCCCACGTGAACATCCTCGCCCGCGCCAACGTCCACAGCAGCGTGGGCAAGATGTACCGGGCGGGTGCGGACTATGTCCTGTCACTGTCGGCCGTCGGGGGACAGATGCTCGCCCGCATCGTCGAACGCGGGAGCCTCGACGATACGGTGCTGCTCTCGGAGAACGTGCTGCTCGCGCGATACGCTGTAAAAGGCTCGAAGCTCGAAGGCCGGACGATCAAGGAATCCGGCATGCGTAGCCGGACCGGGTGCACCATCGTCGGCATCCGGGAGGGCGACCGGTTCATTCCAAATCCCGACCCGGCCGAGGTGCTGCGGCCTGACGCTACCATCATTACTGTGGGCACAGCCAGGCAACTGGAAGCATGTGCGTCCGCGTTCGGGCTGGAGAAGATAAGCAAGTGATTCGTCCCGACAGCGCGCGCTTACCGCTGCAGTCACGAATAAAAATATAAATACTCAGTGCAGGCTAAAGTGTTTCACGTATGCCGGACAATGAACAGCTTCCTGATCGTCCCGTCCGCCCCAGCTACGGCAGAGTCATTGGAAACATTCTCGACATGACACAGGCGGCCATTTACCTGCTCGCCGCCATCTTTCTCGTGCTGCTCACGGTCGCGGCGTTCTTTGTGGTCGCCCGGGACATGACCGGGTTCGTGGCGGGCTCGCTCAGCATCCAGCAGGTGGACACGGCGCTGGGCGACATCATGATCATCTTCATCATCACCGGGCTGATTCAGACCTTGATCGCGTTCATCAAGAGCCACTCCATCGACCCGTGGCTGGTGCTGAGCGTGGGCCTCACCGCCGTGATCCGGCGGGTCCTTATCTCAGGGGCAAAGACTGTATCGGCCGAGGAGACCCTGACGACCTCAGCGCTCCTGTTCGTGATCATCCTCGGGCTGTACCTTGTCGCGCGGCGGAAAGACGCCGAAAAGCTGGGAGGCCCGTGAGCATGGCCGATAGAAATACTGGCTACAGCGGCACCATCGCGCGGTTCATCGGCGGCGCCGAGTCCGCGCTCTACCTGATCGCCGCCGTGTTCCTGGTGCTCATGGCCGTTGCGGCCTTCTTCATCGTCGCCCAGGACCTTTACGGGCTGATCATCCACGGCATGGCCATCGACGCGATCTATACTGCACTCAACGACCTGCTGATCGTGCTCATCATCGCGGAACTGCTCCAGATCATCGTGGTCTTCATCCAGAAGCGCCAGCTCGACCTCCGGCTGATCCTGGCAGCCGGCCTCACCGCGATGATCCGGCGTGTGCTGGTGTTCGGCGTGGAGGACATCGCCTGGCAGGATATGGCAGTGACGGCGGCGCTGATCGCCATCCTGGCCGCCGCGATCTACGTGATCGGACGGGAGAAGATCGAGTTCTCCCGGTGAGGGTAAGGTACGACGTATCAGGGAACGGTACTATGGCTAAAGTCGCGCTTAAAGTCGCCTACATCGGGACGGATTTTTATGGTTCCCAGACACAGCCCGGTCTCCGCACGGTGGAGGGCGAGCTGCGGCGATGTCTGACCGAGGTCGGGGCGATCGGGCAGAAGGCGAAGATCGCGATGGCCGGCCGCACCGACGCAGGCGTGCACGCACTCGGGCAGGTGGTGGCTTTCGAGGCAGCCGATCCGAAGCTGACGGCGCCCCGCATCGTCAACTCGAAGCTCGCTCCAGACCTGTGGGCTTATGCCCGCTCGGTGGTGCCCGACGACTTCGACCCCCGCAGGCACGCCATAAGCCGCGAGTACCGGTATATCCTGTACGCGCCTGACGTGATCGAGCGGCGCATGATGGAATTTGCGCCTCAGTTCCTCGGGACGCATGACTTCACGAACTTTTCGAGCGTCGAGCCGGGCAAGTACCCGGTGAGGACCGTTAAGAATCTCGAGATATCGAAGCACGGCGATCTCTACCTGATCGACGTGGAGGCCGACGCTTTCCTGTGGAACATGGTGCGAAAGATCGTGACGGCGCTGCGGCTCGTCGGCGAGAACAAGCGGCCCAACGACTGGATCGCACAGATGTTCGACCCGGCGCATAAGGAAGGCATCCCGCCTGCCCCGGCGGCGGGCCTGTACCTGAAAAAGGTGAGCTACGAGGGCATCGCCTGGGAAGAGGAGGAATACGCCCGGCAGCGAGCGTACCAGCGGATGCTGCACTCCTTCGAGTGGCAGTACACGATGGCGGCCGTCTACCGCGAGTTCAAAGATTCGATGCGGCCCGGAAACGGGCAATGAGCGAGTCACTGTACGCGCCTCCTTTTCAGAGTATGTCCGGACCGATATCGCAAGCCAGATGATTTACAGACTCCGTCTCCTTTTTATATCCCCGGGACTAACTGGTATCTGATGGACGAGCTGTTCGACGCGGTGGATGACGACGACGTGGTCATCGGGCAGGTCAGCCGAAAAGAGGCCCATACCAGAGGTCATATCCACCGCAGCGTACTATTTTTCATCTTCGGCCCGGGCGGACGGGTCTTCGTCAACCAGCGGACTTACGATAAAGAGTTCTACCCGGGCTGCTGGAGTATCGTCTTCGGGGGCCATGTTCATGCCGGCGAGACGTACGAGGATACGGTCGTGCGGGAGGCGGAAGAAGAGACCGGCGTCACCGGGAAGCCTTTCCTGATGGCCTCGTTCCGCAAGCGTTTCGACACCGCGGACAGGGAAAATGTCCGTGTCTACGGGTTTATCGCGAACGGCGAGCTCCGGCTCGACCCTGGCGAGATATTACGGGGCGCGTTCATGACTATGGACGAACTGGAGCGAAAGCTGGGGCAGGAGAAGTTTCTCCCGGAAACGTCCCGGCTCCTTGAGGTACTGAAGGACTACCTCAGGGACATGCCTCAGGGCCCCGGCAAATAACGGCTATACGCCTGTGGTAGCACCGTAGTCTTTCTCGATTGCAGGCAGCTCTACCACGAACCGGCTTCCTTGCGAGTAGTCTCCCGGCACCCGGTCCTCGACATGCACCCTGCCGTGGTAACTTTCGACCAGCGATTTTACCAGGAACAGTCCCAGGCCTCTGCCGCTGGCCTTTGTCTTTCCCCGCTGGAAGCGGACGAATAGCCGGTCCTTTATGTCATCCGCTATGCCCGGGCCGTTGTCGTCGACGGTCACGCGGCAATATTTTTTTCCGTCGTGCTCCGTGCATTCCAGCCTCACATCGACGGTCAGTGGTCCCTGTGAGTGCTTGATCGCATTGCCGATGATGTTGGAGAAGACGTCTTTCAGCAGGTCGTTCGCCATGACCATGCAACCGGCGGAAGCGCTATAGTTGATAGTCACCTGCCTGCCGTGCACATGCGTGAAATGGGGGATCACATCCTCCAGCGTCCGGCCGATATCCACCAGCTTGAGCGGGATGTTCTTCTCCTGCACCGCCTGGAGCTTCCGCACGTTGTCAATCAGGCGGGAGCTGTTGTATAATGCCTCCAGCGGCTTGGTGATGAAAAACTTTTCATCCTCGCTGATCCTGATGGTCTCCAGGGCCTGCTCAAGGTAGCCGATGCCTATCTGGTTCATGTTATTGATGTCATGGCCCATGAGGTCGAGGTACAGTTCCGCCTGCCTCCTCGCGTCCTGCACCTCCTGCTCCGACCGGATACGCTCCGTGATATCGGTAAAGGTGACGACGGAGCCTTTGATGACTCCGTCCTCTACTATCGGGTAGGACGAGTATTCGACCGGGAAGGACATGCCGTCCTTCCGCCAGAACACATCGTTGCTAACCCGGCAGCCTTCACCAGTCTCCACGGACTGGTAGACACAGCAGTCTTCTTTGGGGCACGGGGTGCCGTCCTTCTTGCGGTAGTGGACAAGGTCATGCATGTTCCTGCCCATGACCTCGTCTGCCGTATAGCCGAGCATCTGCAGCGCGGAGCGGTTGATTACCGTGCAACTGCCTCTGGTGTCCACGCCGACGATGCCCTCGTCAGTAGACTCCAGCAGCAGCCTGATGTAACGCGCCAGCTTCAGGCGTTCCTCCTCAGTCTCTTTCCGCTTGCTGATGTCCCTGACTGTGGCCATGATGAACGGCCGGGCGTTCAGCAGGATCTTGCGGAGGTATACCTCGGCGTCGAATACGGAGCCATCGGATGGCCTGCGGCCTTTCCATTCGAAGAGCTGGTCTTCCCCGGCCATCGCCTTCTCCCATGTGGCCGGCAGGTCGGCGATCGGGTTGTCAGGTGACGATAAATCGCTCGTTATGGACATGTTTTTAGCTTCGTCCCTGGTCACCCCGTACATCTGGAGCATCCTGTCGTTGACGTCCACGATCTTCCCGGCGGCGTCGTGAATGATGATCGCATCGTAGACGCTGTTGAAGATGGCCATGAGGTTGCTTTCAGAGCTCTTGACCCGGTTGTAGAGCCGGTCCCTGGCCTCCGACAGGTATGCCACCACAATCGCGACGACCAGGAACATGAAGGCCCGCACGAGCGTGCTGGGCACGAACCCGCCCGAGAGCAGGAAGCCGATCAATATGTGGGAAGCACCGAGGAAAACTGCAAGATAGATGGCTTTGCGGTGATACCAGACCCCGGCCAGAATGATAGGGACATAGTAGAAATGAGTATAGACCGCGTTGATGCCGAGAATGACATTCACGTACAGGGTGAGCACGATGCTGGCCAGGATGATTACAAGGAGTATGAAACGGTTGTAATCAGCCTTCTTTTGCTCCATCGTTTGCTTCTCGGCATCCTCTCGCATTAATGATCATACAGATAATATCGCCTTTAGTTTCTTTTTGTATTCCATCGGATTTGGCGCTAAAACCATCGATATATGGGAAAAAAGCAGAAACGTTATGTCCGGCCGGTGGCAACGGCCGGTGCCGCCTCCGTATGCGTACCTGGCAGGACTTCTATCGCTCGCCAAACGCTTTGCGTAGCATGTCGTCCAGCCTGCCGTTATCCGCTTTCGCCGTCATGTCCAGCGTCAGCGGCGTCACTGATATGTGGCCTTTCTTCATCATGACGTGCAGGTCGGTGCCCTCTGAAGCATCTTCGACTACCGTACCGTCTATCCAGTAGTAGGACCGACCCCGCGGGTCCATGCGGTGATGCACCCTGGTGTCGTACATCCTGCGCGCGAGACTCGTCGCGACGACCGGCGTCTCCGGCGTCGCATTGGACGGGACGTTTACGTTCAGCACGTCGACCCCGGCAGGCATCCCTTCGGTCAGTATACGCTCTGCAAGGCGGCGAATGACGCGCTGCACCACGGCATAGTCACGGATGTGGTTTGTGTCTACGAACTTATCCCCTTCATCCATGACCCGCATGGAGACCGCGATAGCCGGGACGCCCTGGTTCGATGCCTCCAGTGCCGCGCCGATGGTGCCCGACGTGGTGGCGGCCTCAGCGCTAAGGTTCTCGCCGATGTTGATGCCGGAAATGACGAGGTCCGGCTTTCTGTCCAGGACTACGAACATGCCGATGATCACCGAGTCCGTTGGCGTCCCGTTGACGCTGTAAGCCAGGGTGTCGCCAAACGTCTGCCGCGCGATGCGCAGCGGCTCGAACAGCGTCATGGACCGGCCCACGGCGCTCTGCTGGGTAGCCGGCGCGACCACGTATACCTCGCCAAGGTCGCAGACCGCCTCATAGGCGGCCAGCAGGCCTGACGAGCCCACGCCGTCATCGTTGGTGATCAAAATTTTATATGGCATCTGTAGCACTATCAGCCGGGTTCGAGATATAGATTTTACTCCGGATGCACGACATGCAGTTCCCGCCCGCCTGCCCGCGCGCAATTTCTTCCGTCTGCAACGACTGCATGGCAGTACTGATCGATTTTTTAATGCAATCTCCGTGGACGAAAAACTATTATATGTAGCCGCTCTCTATTTCATCGGGTCCCTATGAAGGTCATGCTGGCCGAATATTCGGTCTGTACCGGGAAGGGTGCCGACATCCGCATGGAAGGCGCCGCCATGCTGCGCACGCTGAGGAAGTCGTTCGAGCGTGCGGACTGCAGCGTTTCCATTCCCCGGGACTTCGGCGATGACTTCTTAAACGTCGCCAGAGCATGCGACTGCGGGCTTGTCATCACGCCGGACGGCCTGCTGGCCGACTGGACGACCCGGCTGGAGTCTGCCTGTATCAACCTCGGGAGCCCGCCGGCAGCCATTCGTCTCTGTGCCGACAAGGCGGAGACCACGGAGATTCTTCTCCACAACGGCCTGCCTGCCCCTCGCATCGTCCGGGAGGGCACGAGGTGAAGTGCGTGATCAAGCCCCGGACTGGCTGCGGCTCAGAGGGCGTGTACGTCTCGGAGGGCCCGGTGGAAAAGGACGGCTTCATCTCGACGGAGTACATCGAAGGCGAGCACCTTAGTGTTTCCCTCGTTTCCGGCAGCGGCTTCGTGCTGCCCCTCACGCTGAACCGTCAGCACATACACATGGACGGGTCCGTCACTTATGACGGGAACGACGTTAACATCGACCATCATGCACAGGACGAGATCTTCAGCGTCGCCCGGAAGGCTGGCATCATGCTCGGTTGCAGAGGTTTATTCGGGGTGGATATAGTCTACGCGGACCGGCCATATATCGTCGACGTCAACCCCCGGCCGACCACGGCGATGGTGGGAGTCGCCCGGGTGATCGATCGCAACCTCGCCGACCTGGTCCTGCTGGCACGGTTCGGGGAGCTGCCCGATCACGTAGGCTACCGGGGGCGGTGCTCGTTCACAAAAAAGGACCTGGGGGCGTTCCTCTAAGCCTGGGCATAGACATCGGCGGCGCCAATACCAAGGCAGCGACCTCGGACGGCCGGTACGTGGAGACTGTCTACCTGCCTTTGTGGCGGGGCGCCGACCTCAAGGGCACGCTGGAGCACATTAAAAAAAGTGCTCCTGACACAGGTGCCGTCGGGGTCACGATCACGGGCGAGCTGGCCGACTGCTACCCGACTAAAAAAGATGGCATCGATAACATCGCCCGCACCGTCAAAAGTGTCTTCCCCGGGGCCGTTTTTTACGGCAGCGACGGCCGTTTCTACGATAACACTGACGACCACCGGCTGTTCTCCGCAGCCAACTGGTCGGCGTCCGCCAGGTATATAGGCCGTATACACGGCGACGTCCTGTTCGTGGACATCGGCAGCACCACCACGGACATCATCCCGGTCGTCGGCGGCATCCCGGCGGCGGGCGCCACCGACTTCCAGCGGCTGGCCCGCAGCGAGCTGATATATGCCGGCGCGCTGCGGACGAATCTCGCGGCGCTGCTGCGCACAGCGGAAGCGAAAGGCTGCACGGTCAGGACGGCTTCGGAGCTGTTCGCCATCACCGCGGACGTATACCTGCTCCTCGGCCGGATAGCGCCGGAGGACTACACGTGTGACGCGCCGGACGGCGGCCGCAAGGACCAGGAGGGCGCGGCCTGCAGGATCGCCCGGCTGGTGTGCTGTGACCTGTCTGAGCTGGACCCGGACGACGTCCGGGGCATCGCCATGCAGGCATACAAGCGCCAGATAGACGACCTGTCTGACGCTATCCGTCTGGTCTCCGGAAGGCACGATCTGAAGCGTGCGGCCATCTGCGGCATGGGAGCGTTCCTTGCCCGGGACGCGCTGCTGGGGCTGGAAATGCCCTGCGCACAGGTGTCGGACGAAAGAATATCGAGAGTGTTTCCCGCCTATGCGGTGGCCAGTTTACTGGAGGATTCAACGAATGTCCCGTAAAGCATTATCATTTGTAGCAATGGTGGCGATCGCCATGGTCGCGGTAACGATAGTCGGCTGTACCGGTCCGTCGCAGCACGGTAACACACTGAGCGGCCGCGATATCTTCGACCCGCAGCGGTTCGGCATGGCCGTCTACAACGTCACGATCGACGACGGCAGCAACGTATCGTGGCATGACTTCCAGGTGATGACGCACGCGGGAGAGCCCGAAGGCGACCGTCTGACATCGGTGTCCTTCCAGAACAACGGCTCGACGAGGGCGGACACGATGATCAGCGCCGACCGCACGAAGACCGTGAGCGTCCTGCTCACCAGCATCAACGAGACCAATGTCCAGATCAACGGCGGGCAGCTGTCCTTTAACATGACGGTCATCGACGACGCGTGGAACTCGCTCGACGACGAGTACCAGCTGTCCGGGACAGCCAACGTGAGCACGCCGGCCGGCAGGTACGACGGCTGCAGCGTCTACGGCGCCAACAAGACGCTGTACTTCGGCAACGCGGCGAGCGACATCATGGTGCTGTACTACATGCACCCTTCGTCGCCCGTCCCGGTCCTGTACACGGTGCAGGGCCCGTCAGGCCTCTATACCTATACGTTGCAGAGTGTTTACCTGCCTGACGACAATGACAGCACGCCCCAGCGTGTCGTCCAGGCCTTCTTCGATGACCTGGACAATAGCCGGCAGGAAAGCGCATTCGACTACCTGGTCACCTACGACGCTGTCAGCCGCAAGTTCGTGTCGCCGGACGACGCCACCTACCTCCAGTACCTGGAAAACATGAACCGGACCTACGGGCTGGGCGACGAGAGCTTCCGGGTGCAGTACGTGCATGCAGGCGCCCCGATGCCAGGCGTCACGCAGGCAGGCTACAATACGCCTGCGGTCCCCTGGACCAGCGTACATTACCAGGTCGGCAACCTGTACGCCTACCGTCTGGACGGGAGCTTCTACATGGTCGACCTTGACGGGCACTGGAGGATTATCGTCTGATCCGGCTATCTCCTCTTAAACAGCTTAAAAAAGCTTTTCTTTCTAAAATTTATTTCCAAAATTGCAAGTAAAGTGTATTTTTAGCTTTGTTTTACCCTAAATCGCTTAAAGGGCTCAACAAATGACACTAAGTTTATATATTCTAAGCTCTAGTAGATAGGTATACAATATCTATCAGGACAACCGGTAACACGGGCCCGTTGCGCAATACTACCCATCTGCTGGGGGAGTCTGGTAGTACTAAATTAGCGCCACGCCATAGCATCATGCCCGAAAATATCAGGGAGTGGAAATAGTGACGGGAAGCGGTAATTCAGGTCTGAACTTAAATGATCAAGATGCCGAAAAGAAAGATTTTTACGGACTGTTGAAAAAGAAGCAGGGAATGACTTCTGAGGAGAAGCCGGAAGCCCCTGAAGCTACGCTATCGGCGTCGGCCGCTATGCCGCATGCGGCACCGGAGCTTAAGGCACTGGAGAATGTGATAGGCCAGACGGCGCACGTGCAGGAGCCGGCGGCTGATACTGCGTCCAGGCCGGCACACGATTTCTCTACGTGGGCAGCCCTGGCGAAGAAGAAGGCGGATAACAATGCCGAAGCTCCGCAGGCGGACGAAGGTAATGAGCCCGAGGAGCTGAAGAAGATTCTAAGCAAGACTGCCACATTCAACCAGGGAGAAGCGGCAGTCTCACGGGCTCCGGCAGTCCCGGATGCCTTTGTATCTCGCCAGGCACCTTCGGTACCGGCATCTGCGCCGGCACCGAATTTCCTCTCGACCTATGCGGAACGCGCTGACGACCGGATGGTAAGCTCCACCGAGATCAACGCCGTCCGCCACAATAAGTCCGAGGAGGACATTCTCGAGGAGTTCAACGCCATCATATCCAAGAGCCAGGGCGATGAACTTAAGGAGACAACGAAGCAGGTCGAGGACAAGAAAAAGAAGCCAGCCAAAGCTAAGAAAAAGATCAAGATAAAAATCGATTTCGAGCCCTACGACATGGAAAAGCACGGCGCCATGGCGACTTTCACGGCCATGCCGGGCTACGAGGAGATCGAGCGCTACTGGGTGATCGAGCCATACTCCTTCGTGGTCATCCTGTATAACGAAGTAGGCAACGCCTATCTTTACTACGTCTGCGAGCCAGCTCTCACGATCTTCGAGAAAGAGCTGCTGGAGGACGTGTACCAGCGGCTGCAGGACCTTCTTGTCCTGGACAAGATCGATGCCAATGCCGACCGCAAGGACGTCCTGGTCCGGAAGGCCACGGAGATCATCGTCGACTACATCGGCAAGGTCGATACCAAGTCCTATCACAAGATCATCTATTATATCGTACGTGACTACCTCGAGTTCGGCAAGATCACTCCCATCATGCACGACAACTTCATCGAGGATATTTCCAACAACGGCTTCGACACCCCGATCTTCCTGTACCACAAGAACTACGAGAACATCATGACGAACATCTCGTTCAACGAGAAGCAGCTGGACTCGTTCGTGATCAGGCTGGCGCAGCGCTGCGGCAAGCACATCTCCATCGCGGAGCCGATGATCGACGCCACGATGCCGGACGGCTCGCGTATCCAGATGACGCTGGGCAAGGAGATCACCACCCGTGGCAGCACCTTCACCATCCGTAAGTTCAAGGAAATCCCGATCACCCCCATCGACCTGATCGCGTGGAACACGTTCTCGTCGGAGACCATGGCATACTTGTGGATGTGCATCGAGAATAACAAGAGCCTGATCTTCTCGGGCGGCACGGCGTCGGGCAAGACGTCGTCGCTGAACGCGGTCTCGCTGTTCATCCCGCCCAAGGCCAAGGTCATCTCGCTGGAGGATACCCGTGAGCTGAAGCTGCCGCACCTGAACTGGATCCCGGGTCTGACCCGTGACTCGTTTACCTCGGACGGCAAGGGCTCCATCGAGATGTTCGCCTTGCTGAAGTCTGCGCTCAGACAGCGGCCCGAGTATCTCCTGGTAGGCGAAGTGCGTGGCAAGGAAGCGCTCACGCTGTTCCAGGCTATGTCCACGGGCCACACGACCTTCTCGACCATGCACGCGGACTCCGTAGAGTCGGCCATCCACCGTCTCGAGAACCCGCCCATCAGCGTGCCGCGTACCATGATCACGGCGCTGGACATAATCAGCATCCAGTCGCAGACATACCTCAAGAACAAGCGTGTCAGGCGTAACATGAAGCTGGTCGAGATCAACGACCTTGACCCCAACACCAGGAACATACGGACTAACGACGTATACGTATGGAACTCAGGCAGTGATCGCTTCGACAAGGTGGGCGAGTCCCGCATCCTGGCAGAGATCGCCCAGCGCAGGGCATGGAGCCGCAAGGAGATCCAGACCGAGATCATGAACCGGCAGCAGGTCCTGGAGTATATGGTCAAGAACAACATCCGCGAATTCCACCAGGTCGCCGCCATCATCCAGGCGTACATGGTGAAGCCGGACCGTGTCCTGGAGAAGCTGCAGATCAGGGACTGAGAGCATGGACGAATATAGCACAATTGCCCACGTCATCTTCGGCGGCGAGGTAAAGAAACGTAAGGACCGCTATTTCACGCTGCAGAAGCAGCTGCGCCAGGCCCATATGGCCCAAACCTACGAAGTGTATGTCTCCGTAGCCTACCTGACGTCGATCATCTTAGGCATCGTCGGGGCGCTGCTGGGGCTGCTGCTCGGTTTCCTGCTGGGCGGCACCATCCTGAAAAGCACTAACATCGCCAACCTGCACCTCGGCATCAGCATCCCGTTTCTGAGCGGGATGGCGGAGATCATCGTCCTCTTCGTTTCAATGATCATCCTGGGCGTGATCGGGTATATCGTTACGTATACCACGTTCATGCTCATACCGTCGTTCAACGCCAGCGAGCGCAAGTCCAAGATCAACAAGGCACTGCCGTCTGCCGTGACCTTCATGTATGCCATGTCCAAGGGCGGCGCTGACATCATCTCGATCATCCGTTCCCTGCACGAGGCAGAGAACACCTACGGCGAGGTGTCCAAAGAAATCGGCTTCATCATCCGGGACATGGACTACTTCGGTAACGATCTGCGGATCGCAATGCTCAACTGCGTCAACCAGACGCCGTCTGACATGATGCAGGATTTACTGTCTAACCTGCTGTCGGTCATCGACTCGGGCGGCGACGTCACGTCGTACCTGAACAACAAGGTCGAGCAGTACCGAATGCGTGTCCTGCAGGACCAGAAGTCTTTCCTCGAAATCCTGGGCCTGATGGCGGAATCCTATGTCACAATGTTCGTGGCTGGACCGCTGTTCATCATTATTATGTCCTCGGTTATGACTATCATGAACGGTGGCAGCCCTATGATCCTGTACATTCTGGTCTACGCCGTGCTGCCCATTGGCTCAGTCATGTTTGTCGTCATGATTAGCATGCTGACGCCACAGGAGGAGGATAGGACGAGCCTGTTCGAGGTGAATGTATCGAGCCAGTATGATACGGTGCCGATGGAGTCTAAGGAGGCTTCGGCGAAAGACATGAACAAGATGGCCGATATAAAGAAAGCGCGGGAGAACGTCAAGATGAAGGAGTTCCTCGCCAACCCCCTCGCAAGCATCCAGAAGGACCCGATCAAGTCGCTATACATCACAATACCCATCGCATTGGTCATCATAATCATCCTGATGTTGATCTGGCCTACCCTGGGCTTCGGCAGCTTTTCGGAAGCGTCGAACAACGTCACACAGACCCAGAAGGCCATGATGATGGGAAAGATCAAGACTAACGGCGACATCCTCTCTCTCTACGGGCCGATTATCAGCTTCTTCGACGACTTCATCGTCTTCTTCATCTTCATTGCGCTGATACCGCTGGCGTACTTCTACGAGATGAAGAACCACAGGGAACGGAAGATCGCGTCAGAAATGCCCGACTTCCTGAAGAAGCTCTCCTCGACCAACGAGACTGGCATGACTCTCACGCAGTCGATCAACCTGATTTCGAATAGCAACTTCGGCAAGCTTAGTGCTGAAGTGCAGAAAATGCACAGGGATATGCAGTGGGGCACGGACGTCAGTACGGCGCTCAAGCGGTTCGCCAACGGGCTGCGTACCAACGCGTCGACGAAGGTCATCACGCTGATCACCAAGGCCTCGGCGTCAAGCGGAGATATCAAGGACGTGCTGAACATCGCGGCCAACGACGCCCGCATCAACGAGCAGATACGCAGAGAGCGCTTTGACGGTATGCTTATATACGTAGTGATCATTTTTATATCGTTCGTAGTATTCATCTACTGCGTGTATACACTGACGTCAAGCTTCATCCCTGTCATGGCGACAGCGGCGACAACGACGACAAGCGGTAGTAGCAGCGCTTCGGCGGCGGCCGCGCAGTCGCAGGCCACGTTCATCCAGGCGTTTAATCCGGACGACTACGTGCGGCTGTTCTTCCACGCCGCGATCATCCAGGGTCTATGTGCAGGCATCCTCGCCGGCGTGATGGGCGAGGGCAAATGGATGTCAGGGCTGAAATACGCACTGATCATGATTGCCATTGCGTATGTCTTGTTCACCCTGCTCATATAGGGCTGGCAGCAAATTGAAAAGCATATCAAAGGAAAAAAATGACTGAAGACAAAGTAGTAACCGAGGAACCGGAAGGCGTGCCAGAGGCTGCCGAAAAGCCCGAGATGCCGATCCCTAATCGTTTGCCGACCGGCCTGAGCATCCTCGACAGGACGCTCAACGGCGGCATTCCCAAGGGTTCGATGGTCTATTTCACGGCCGAGCCGATCACCCAGCCGGAAGTCTTCCTGTTCGAGTTTACAACGCCTCGCAAGACCTTCTACTTCACCACGGACAAATCGTCCATCAACATAGAACGACATATGTCCGAGCTCAACTACAGCTACGAGCAGATCGAGTTCTTCGACGTCCGCGAGGAGTTTTATGGCAACATACTGAACACTTCGACTGATCCAAGCGAGGCTGAGCACCGTCTTATCGAGTTCATCGACTCGAAAATCGACTACATTTACACCAGCGGCGAGTCAGACTTCACCATCATCTTCGACAGCTTCAGCTTTTTGATCGATTTAGGCGTCGACGTGCACACGCTCAAGAGTCTGCTGCACAAGATCTACGAGATGGACAAGGAACGGGACAGCACCTGCTACCTGTTCATCCTTAAGGGCGTCCATGACCGGCGTATCGAGATCATCTTCCAGAATGTCTGCGACGTGATCTTCGAGATAGAAGTGGAAAAGAAAGGCGACAAGATGAGCAGCAAGCTGTCCCTCCCCAAGGTCCGCGGCATCCCGCCCATCCTCGAGTACATCCGATTCAAGGTCTCGGACCGCATCTACATCGATACATCCAGGGATATCGCATAATCCGCCTGGCGCATTTTTTTTATATGCAATTCAAATCGTCGATGAGCATGACGGTCAGTCTTCGTTCGCGCGCGCGAGCACCCCTCAGGCCAGGAAGCATCCGGGGTCCGGCTGTTTTCATCATTATAGTCAGTAGTGATATGTTGTATACGCTGAGAAGGCATCAGCCTGTACAAATAGATTCAGGAAAGACTATAATACCTGGATAGACCCACGAGCATCCGCTGGCTCTTTGGAATGATGTTAGCCGACTGTTAGTTTCGTTGATCATATCATTTTTGGTTTTGCTGCGAATCCGCCCGGTCGTTCTCCCTTGCCTCGGCATTGACGGTAAGGACAGCAGCGATCATCCCGGCGAGCAGCAGCAGCTGCGAAATGCCGGATGCCGTAGCCTGGCTGACGCCTATGTATACTGTCTCGGGTGCCAGGAAGATGCTGCTGACGATGAGCGACAGGCAGGTCATCAGGAGGTATCGCGTGTCCATGCACACTGCATATACGAAGCGTCCCTAAAACCGTTCCCCGCGATTATCGCGGCGTTACTGGCCGCGATCGGCAATTACGAAACAGCAATGATCGTGGCCCATTGCATAGCACTCGGTTTCCTCGACCGCCCTTTCTTCTCCGAAGTGGGTATAAAAGATGGCCCGCAGCATGCCGAGGTCGAAGGCGCAGGCGGGACGGCCCAGCAGGGGCAGCTCCTCGCACTCGAAGCAGTCGTAAACATAGATGGTCAGCGGCGATCGGGACCTGACCTCGATGCGTCCCAGTTTATGCCCGGACCAGAACTTTTCGAGGTTCCCCAGGAGCTCGTCGAGGTCATGGCTGCCGATCTGATCGTACAGCGCCCCGCCGACTTTATACCCCGCGTCCGATAGCACCGGGTCCACGTTAATACCCTGCACGTAGAGTTCGACACGGATCATACGGAATATGATCTTAAAAAACTCGGCTATGTCCGGCACACCCTTTCTTGTGAAGAGGTCGCGGATGTCGTCCACGAGTATCCTGTCTCGAAGCAGGCCGCCGATGTAGCCGGAATTGATGAAAAAGATCTTCTTTCGCCGGTCATTCGAGTCCAGGCGGGAGCCTATGATGCCTTCCTGGGACATGTCATTGAGGTGCACCGAAACAGTCGATTTCGCCCGGCCGGTCCCTTCTACAATCTCATCGAAGGGCATCTCGCGCTCCTTCAGCATCGCTATGATCTTTACCCGGACAGGGCTGTCCACGGCCCGTATGCCCTCTGCTGTAGAGAAGAGCTCGATCGGCTCATGTCCCCCCGTTTTTTTCATCGTGCTCGCACCATTTACCCGGCTCATGATGGCCAGACAAATAATTAAACCGCAAGGTACATATACCTATTGTTCGCATATAGTAGAATGTTCGTGTTACAACGAACTAAAACGACTTTCAACCAGCGGTGCCGTGCACAGGCGAGCGGGACGCCCGGACACGGCATCCATTTTGATTATCCTGTCCATGTGTGGGTACGAACAAACCATAATGAGGGGGAGCGACCCGGACACCTCCCCACTCCCCCTCCTACTTTTTGAGGTCTCGGAGGTTTCGAGTGGACACAGAGACTACTTTCACCACAGGGGACACCAGTAGTCCCGATGGTGTGTAAGTGATAATAGCAGCTTTGCAATCGTTTTCTTTTCTTTTTTTATTGGTTGTTGGCACGGGTAATAGTCTTGAAAAAGATGTTTTTGTCGGGTTGATGGTCTTGGATTATTGGTTTTTGTTGATAGCCTGAGCTAGCGGTTTGTCGGTTAGCCCGGGTCGAAAAGTGTTTTATCGGTGGTTGGGCTTGGTTCGTCCTGTATTAATCTTAGTAGCGTGTTCAGGATTCGTGCGAGTTTTTTCATTGGGACGTATTGTACCGTGTTTACGATGAGTCTCCAGAGGTTGCATAACAGGTAGCCTATTGTCTCCAGTAATAGTCTGTATGAGGGGCTGGGACTGCTGGTCTTGGCTTGTACCTCGTTTTTCTTTTTAAACTGGTTCTCAATGTTCCAGCGTATCTTGTAGACAGCAAGTAGCGTGTCTGTCTTATCGTCGGGAACAGCGATGTTGGAGTAGTAGCTGGTGTACTCGTAGTCCTCGTCCTCCAGGAAATGCACGTCGACCTGTTTTTTGCCGCCTCCGTGCTTTCGCATCGTGTGTCTCAAACAAGGTTTCCCGTTTAGCAGGCTCTTTTGTATCAGTTCGTCCATCTTCTCAGTCTGTTTACACGGGACAATGTATTCTCGGCCAAGCATCTCTACCGTGTCGAACACTTTGACACTGCCGAAAAACCGGTCCATCAACACCTGTTGTGGCGCCTGGTCCCAGACGAGTTCCCTGACGATGTCACCGGTGTCTTCTCCCGTCTTGCATGGCCTTATCCTCGAAGTGTAGAACAACTTCTTACGACCGACGCCCACCACGCCATACCTGAACACTCGTCGTTTCCTGGCCGTCCTTCAACACTTTAATCGAGTACTCCTGCCGCCTTCCATGATACACGACATCATGATAATCAAGACAAAGCACGTCATCCAAGACGGAACAACCGCATACGTCTCGCCTGCTCGAACGACTCGTCCAACAACAAGTTACACTTCGCAGTCATCAAACTCTAACGACAAACGACCGAGTTTCAAACAACATCCGGACAAGGACCACTATCACTGTTAAGATCATCTATACTGGTACGATTAAGACAACAACCAACCAGTCTAAAAAACACGTCCTCCCCATCCGCTCCCTGATAAAACAAATGGCTAAACCTGCGTGCATAACACTTTAAACTCTTCTTACAAACAGACTCAAAAGGCATTACCAGTCCCGTACAACGTTTTTAATCTTCTCACAAAGCCTAAAAACATGCAAGCGCTGATAATGCCTTCCTACTTCTACCAGCCCTTACAACAACCAGACAACCACCCACACACCATCGGGACTACTGGACACAGAGGCCACAGAGGACGGCACAGAGGATTTTATAGAAAATGGCTGATGTGAGGAGCCCTGTTATTAAAACGTCCTCTGTGAATACCTCTGTGGCCTCTGTGTCCCCTGTGGTTAAAGTAGTCTCTGTGTCCTCTCGGAACCTCTGAAACCTCAAATTATACAAAACGGAAAAAGGTAATAATGCCCTATTAGACCAGGGCTTCCCAGCCGAAGAGAGCTTCGACCGGCCCTGCGATGGAGCCGATGACCAGGATTGCGATCATGAACCAGAGCCATATGAGCGCCAGCACCAGCAACGGCGCCAGCTTCAGGCACAGGCGACTGTACCTGCTGACAAACCCCGATATTTCCATTCATCTATACCCGCAGCGATTGCTGCAATTGTACAATTCGCATATTATACCTTAAAGCTGACGATAATGTGTCTAAAATAATTAATATATTTTCCTTAATGGGATAACATATTGCCTGATAGTCTTATACTGCTACGGAGAGTCGCGGGCAATATAAAAGTTTAATATGGATAACATGTCCACAGCTATTAGTATGGACTCTATCATAGCCGACCCCGCCTGTATCATCGACCGTGACGGCCTCATTGTCTGGGCCAGTCCTTCCTTCGTCGATCTCTTCTCTCACCGGGCTTCCCCGGTCGGCATGATGTTCAACCAGCTCTTCCCGGGACTCACCGGGGCATGCAGGCATGGCGTCCAGGTCGAGGACCGCGATCGCGCCGGGCGCAAGCGGTACTTCCGCGTCGAGTGCCGGCGGATGAGCGGTCCCCGGGGCGACCGGGTCAGCGATGTAGTTGTCCTGCGTAACGTCACACTGATGCGGACGCTCTCAGACATCGCCCGTCTCTCCACGCAGACGAAAACACCCAAGGAGCTGCTGGAGAAAAGCCTGTGGGTGATCAAGGATACCTATGGCTACCTGGGCCTGGCAGGCTTCGTCTCCCGGGGCAGCGACCTGGAGCTGGTGGCCAGCAAAGGCTGGACAGAGAAGCTGAAGTCCATGATACGTATCATACCCATCGCCCCTGACGCCCCGGCCATGGCCGGGCGGTGCGCGTACCACCGGGAGCAGATGGTCACCACCATAGCGGAGTACGGCCTGATGCCGACTGTCAAGGACGCCATCGAGCGCATCGGGGGCGAGTTCGTGGTGGTCACGCCTCTCATCGATCACGACCGGCTGGTCGGCGTGCTGACGGTCATCCATAGCCGTGCACTGTCGCCCGAGGAACTGGAGACGCTGCAGACCGTGTGCGGCGCGGTGGCCGTCTCGCTGAACGTCCGGATGCAGGAGGGCGAGATGTATGTGCGTGCGGAAGACGCCACGCTCTACGTGGATTTGCTGTCCCACGAGATCACTGTGCATGAGGCCATTGTCAGGGCCTGGGCCGGGAAGCCTGAAGACCAGACGGCCCGGGAGAACGCAATGAAGGCATTGCAGTTGGACGACGAGGCTATGGCCGACATCCGGGGCATCAGCGCCTCAGGCGAAGAAGCGCATACTGTACGACTATCGGACTCGATATCCCGGGCCATCGGAGATACGGAGCTGATCGCACGGCAAGCCGGTAAAAAAATTGCTGTGAGCCAGCGACTGGCAGAGAAGGAAGTCCTGGTCGGGTCGCTGATGCGGTACGCACTGCGCAACGTCTTCGTCAACAGTATGAAGTACGTTATGTCGCGCACTGTGGACATCGATGTCCGTGCCACCGTGGACCGGACCGGCGCCTGCAAGATCGAGATTACCGATAATGGGCCCGGCATTCCCGACGAGCTGAAGTCCGGCGTCTTCCGGCGCGAGGATCAGCCCGGCCGGGGCATCGGCCTGTACCTGGTGAAGCGAATCGTCAACCGCTATGGTGGTCGCGTCTGGATCGAGGACCGCGTGCCAGGCAACCGCGCGCGCGGCACCCGCGTCGTCATCATTCTGCCTCCGGCCAGCACTTGAGGCAACAAGCCGTCAGGAGTCGGGTGATGACCGGTGTCCTGGACAGGTATAAAAAAGAAAATGTGCGGTTGCCCTGCGATGCGTGACGGGAAGCTGGCAACAGCACGATGATCCTTACCGGCGAGGGAAAAAGCTCATGTCCCCAACTTTTATGCCAGTTAATTTGCCATATCTACTTTGTCGGGATTGAAAATAAAAATATTACTTTTTCACTATATGTCGGTTCGATATTTACCGCCCGGGAATAATTCTGCCTGTATCAAATGCCTGAAGCAAACGTTTATGTAACGCCTTAGCCAACTTATTGCCAAGGTGGTATAGTTCATACGAGCAGAAAGCCTCGTGTCCTTCACGGGGATATTCTCATCTCGTACCAGGAGGTATTATAACTATGGCATTCGAGCAGGAAACCTCTAAAAGTTCTGAAAAACCTGGCTCTTTATTGGCTTTTTTGGATAGCTATTTCCACATTATCGGAACGAAAATCAACCTGAAGATTGAAGTGCTGGCAGGCCTGACGACATTCATGACGATGGCTTACATCATCATCCTGAACCCGATCATCCTTACCCCCAAAGACCCTGCGACTGGTGTCGTCCTTGACCGGCCTGAACTTCGAGCTGGTCTTCATCGGCACATGCATCGCGGCCGCGGTCTCGACGATCGCCATGGGCCTCTATGCCAAGCACCCGTTCGCACTGGCGGCGGGCATGGGGCTTAACTCGGTGGTTGCCTACGGCCTGATCCTCGGGATGGGCCTGACCTGGCAGCAGGCGATGGGCATCATCGTCCTCGAAGGCATCATCATCACGGTCCTCGTGCTGACGAACCTGCGGGAAATGGTCATGAACGCCATTCCCAGGTCGCTGAAGCTGGCCATCGGCGCCGCCATCGGCCTGTTCATCGCCTTCATCGGGTTCTTCGACTCCAAGATCATGGTCGCCAACCCGGTGACGCTGATCCAGTTCGGTAACCTTGCCAATCCGTTTGTCATGATTGCGGTACTAACACTGTTCATCATTATTGCCCTGATGGCCCTGAAGATCCGGGGCAGCATCCTGTACGGCATCATCATCTCGAGCGTTATCGCGCTGGCCGTTTGCCTGGTCGCAAACCAGATGGGCTACGCGTTCAACGCTTACGGGGTCCAGGGCGTGCCGTCAGCCATTGATAAGCTGCCCGCAGGCCTCAGCAATGTGCCGGCAGGGATTACCGCAGAGATCTTCAAGATACCCGACTTGCAAGGCTTTCCTCAACGTGATCGTCGACGTCGTGAAGACGATTCCGTCGGACCTCAAGCTCAGCCTGATACCGGTGATCCTGGCCATCATGATGGTCGACTTCTTCGACACGATGGGCACCGTCGTGGCCGTGGCTGACAAGGGCAACCTGCTGGACAAGAACGGCAAGCTGCCGAAGCTGAACCGCGTGCTGCTGGTCGACTCGCTCGCCGCGGTCACCGGCGGTCTCTTCGGGGCCAGCTCGAACACGACCTACGTCGAGAGCGCCTCGGGTGTAGCCGCAGGCGGCCGGACCGGCATGGCTGCGGTCGTGGTCGGCCTGCTATTCCTCGTTGCGCTGTTCTTCGTGCCGCTTGGCTACATCGTGCCCACGGCGGCTGCCGCACCTGCGCTGATCATCGTCGGTTACCTGATGATCACGTCGATCAAGGACATCGCCTGGGACAAGATCGAGGATGCGCTCCCCGCGTTCCTGACGATTGCGACGATGGTGTTCACCTTCAGCATCTCCAAGGGCGTCGGCGTCGGTTTCATCTCCTACGTCGTCGTCAAGGTGTTCTCGGGCAAGTGGAAGGAGATCCACCCGCTGATGTGGCTGGCCGCGATCATGTTCGCGCTGTACTTCGTGTACGTCTCCGTCTTCGTCTCGTCGTGGAACCTGTAAAGGTCTAAAGGGATGGATTCTTCCATCCCGCCCTTTCTTTTTTATTTTTCCCTCGCTGTTATCATAGCTTCGTATAGAATTAAAACTAATATACTTAGGAACCCATTGTATAGTGATGGTTGTTGATCGGGAAAAACAGGGCTCGATCATTCTTAAATTTCTCCTGATAGCGAGCATTGCCACCCTGTTCATCAACTTCGCGATCCTGCTGATGCCGACTGGCTACCGGAACCTTTTCTACGGTACGATACAGTTCCTGTGGCCGCTGATGGGCATACTGCTGTTGCTGCGCATCCGCCAGCTGAGTGAGGACCGGAATATTCGCTTTTTTACGGGCTTCTTTGCCCTCGGCCTGATCCCCTGGACGCTGACGATTTTACTCTGGGAAGTGCTGCTTCCCGTTTTCTACAATGACAGTCTCGCCTACTATGTGACGGGATTCGGCTTTCTCCTCTGCTATATTCTCCTGATAGCCGGGCTGCGACGGATCAAGCACACGGGGAAAGGGTACTTGAGCCCTTCGACTAACTCCTATATCAATATCCTCGGCATCGTCATGTCACTGGCACTGCTGGCGTTCATTTTAACGAACATTAGCTGGGGCAGTCCTCATCTGCCCGATATACTTATTCTCGTACTGTATCTTGTCAGTGACGTCGCGATCCTTACAATCTGCTCCAAGCTTATCAATACGGACCTTAAAGTCGAGTTGAAGTACCTCGTCTTCGTCGTCGGCGGGTTCGTGCTCATCAACTCGGTGGGAGACCTGCTGTTCGAGATGCGTTGGCTGCTGCCATTGAAGTTTATCGATAGCATACCGATCACGGACATCATCGACCCGGTATACAACGTCTCGCTTATCTTTATGGTCGCGGCACTGGGCATTTACAGTTCCGGGCTCCGGGACCGGGCGCTGGCCGAGATGCGCAAAAAGCTCGACGACACCCGGCTGTTCGTGGACGACATCATGGCTAACGCTCCCGACGCCATGTTCGTCTGCGACAGGGACGGCAACTTCGTGCAGGCAAACGGCCAGATGCTCCGGATGTTCGGGATAAAGGAGCCGGACGCTTTACGAAAGGTGAATATCTTCGAGCGCAATAAAATATCGGAAAGGGTTGACATCATAGACATTTCTGCGGTCAGGGATGGTCAGACCGTCAGCGTCCCCCGGTTCAGCTACCGGCATCCTGCATCGGGCTGCCAGATGTTCCTTTCCCTGAAGCTATTTCCCGTATTCGGCACGGGACGGGAGATCCAGAACTACTTCGGCATCATCGAGGACATCACCGGCCGGCTGCAGACAGAAGAAGCGCTCATGGAATCCCGGAAGCAGATCGAGCTGTACGTTGATCTGATGGGCCACGACATCAACAACATGAACCAGATCGGCATAGGATTCCTGGAGATGGCGCGGGAGAAGCTCTCGGCTGAAGGGACCATTGACATGGATAGCAGCATGTTCATCGACCGGCCGCTGGAGGCGTTCAGGAACAGCTCCCGGCTTATCAGCAATATAAGGAAGATGCGGAAGGTCATGGGAAAAGAGACCAGGCTGGAGCCGGTGGACGCAGGAAAGACGATCGAGGATGCCATCGCAGAGTACCGGTATGTCCCTGACCGACAGATTGTCATCGATTACACACCGGTGCAGGGGCTCATAGTGAACGCCGACGGGCTTCTCAAAGACGTCTTTTCCAACCTGATCGGCAATGCTATCAAACATTCGCTGCCGGAAAAGCCACTCAGTATCAGTATTACGGCTGTGCGTGAGGCGAAGGACGGCCTGGACTGCGTCATGATCGGCGTCGAGGACAACGGCCCGGGCATCGAAGACTCGCGGAAGAGTGAGATTTTCAATCGCTTCTCGCCGGGGACCATTAAAGCCCGGGGCCGGGGGCTTGGACTGTACCTGGTGCGGACGCTCGTGGAGAGCTATGGTGGCAGTGTCCGGGTCGAGGACCGGGTGCCGGGCGACTGCAGTCAGGGCAGCCGGTTTGTGATACTCCTGCCCGCATACACATCTGGCTAAAGCCTCTACAGCTTATATGATGACGTCTTTTTCGGCATGCGCTGATGACCACAACAGTAAAACAATTGGCGATTCATCAGTCCTCTATCAGGTGCTGATGCTGATCCTGCCATAGTAGAACCGGATCATTTTCCTGGCGAGGTCCGCCATCGGTATCATCGCATACGTCCGGTCCAGCTACAGGCACAGTGCGCTTCACCGGTAATATCCGATGTATTTTATGTTTCATATATGTGAACTAAATTCTTTAACGCTCAGCCATGTCACTTATCTGATATTTTAATGGCATTAAAGCAAACCGGACTAAAATAAAGGATATTATGTCATGGTGAACTGTGGTAAAGTTTGTATTGTATTAATATGACAAGTATCATTATTTAATAACCGGTCCTATTGCATGGTGTCGGCCACGGGGGGTGGTACCGATTAACAATCGGAGGTCAAGCAATGTTAAGGAAAATATGTATTGCTCTTGTCGCTGCGATGCTGATCGCAGCGATCATCCCGCAGTCGCTGGCTGCTTCGAACGGTATGTCCCCTACAAAGGTACAGCCGTACAAGGGGCTCGTCGGCGCAGATTCGCCGTTCTACGGCTTTAAGCTCTTCGTGCAGCACGCGGACATCTCGCTGACTGGCAACGTCAGCGTCCGGCTGCATAAAATGCTCTTATATGGGGACGAGCGTCTGGCGGAGGCGTGCGCCATGGCGATGGCGAACAATACCGGTGGGCTTGAAGCGGCCCTCAACGAGTACATCCGCCAGATGCAGCTGATTAACGGCACCATGGACGATGAAAGCATCGACGATCTGACTTACATCGACGCGGGTCTGGAACTGGACGAGCAGGAGGATAACCTGACCGACCTGATCAATAACACCACGCCGGAAGTCCAGGACCTGCTGAGCAACACCCTGGACAGCACGCAACAGATCAAGAATGGCCGGCCGTTCATCTCCTTCAACAACACGTCCTACTTCATACCGCCCGGCCAGATGAAGAAGCTCGACTGGAGCCACGTGCCCGCGGGCCTGGCGAAGAAAGGCTATCTGGCCCCGGCCCCCATGATCGATAACGGTACGGTCCTCTGGCCCTGGGACGAAGGGTACACCCTGCTCACTGACGATGACGGCACGACCCTGGACGCCAGCAAATACGTCCTTCCGACCATCAAAGGGCATGGGAACGGCAAGGCCAAGAACAATGTCACCGGAAACGTAACCGTGATGAGGAAGGGGAACGGTAACGGGAAGAAGTGAGTATGTCACTTCTTTCCTTTTTATGTTCTAAGGTGAAAATGCTCTTCCTGAATGCCGGCTACCCGGCGCATGGGTACAGGCAATGGATATATTGCCTGGACGGCGAATGCAAAGAGATCGAGTATCATGTCCTGAAACGCCATGCCCGGCGTACCTGAATAGCACATTCATCCCGACCCGTAAACGTTACTTTTTTAACATCGCTAAGGAAAATGGTCCTTATCGAAGACCTTTAGCTCCATGCGGCCGTCCTCGATTGTCACATACGTATTGCGCGGCCTGTCTACAGGCCCTTCGTCTACCCACGAACCCGTATTGGCGACTGTTTTCTCCTCGTTGATGAACGGCCGGTGGGTGTGGCCGTAGACCAGGTTCTCGCCCGGCTTCATGCCCAGCACCATATAGACACCCTTAGATGTGGCAAGATCGCGCACCTTATCGAAGCCGCCTCGCTCATAGGGGGGCTTGCGCATGTATACGGCCTTATTGCTATCCTCGTTGCGGTTCTCGATCATATCCCATAACCGGGTGGCAATGCCTCCGGTGATCCGCTCGCTGAAGCACATGCGTTCGCTCCACCGCTCGTAGGTCTCCACAGTCATGGGCTCGAGGTTAGCCAGCACCTCAAGCTCATACCCGTGTGTAAAGTTGAAAATCTGCTCTCCATCGGTCAATCGGAGTCGTTTGCTCACCCTGAACGGGTAAAAGTCCCGGTTCCGATCGGCGAGCTTGTGGACGTAATAGTCGTGGTTCCCGGGGATATAATAGATGTTCTTAGCGTTGAGACCGCCGATCAGCCCCAGGATGTCCTGGTTGTCGATGATGACCCGGGCATTGTTGGCACGCCAGAAGTCCATGAGATCGCCCAGGATGACGAAATGCTCGATCTCAAATGCCATGCAGCGGTCGAGGAACTCGCGGAAGCTTTCACGGTTGCTCTTCGCAAAGCCGAGGTGCACGTCCGATATCACAACGATCATAGCGGCTACCGTCTCCCGGCCGTAAAGCATTCCATAACTGACAATATTATACATTTATGTATATATTATTGTTACTTCCTGCAATCAGCGATACATCGCCGAAATAATATGCCATTCCTTTCTAAGCGGGCAGGCTTTCGCTCGCGCGCGAGCGGTCGGCACTGGAGCAACCATTATTAGACGGCGATAATCAGGTACGAGGCCGGGTAGCACGGGTTTTTTCGAAGGTCGGCCGGGACAGGATGTGGGCAGTCACGGCCACGGCGATCGAGATCAGTACAACCCTGACTATGAAGGACTGGACGATGAAGCCAGTCGAGTACCCGATGGTGGCCCATAACGTCACCACCGACAGGAATTTTACTGTCACTGTTAGTCCTTTGCCTTCCCGGTAATTTTTTATGTAGCTGCCGAACCACCTGTTGCTGATCAGCCAGCCGTAGAACTTTTTAGAGCTGCCTGCGTAACAGGCGGCGGCCAGCAGGAGAAAAGGGGTGGTGGGCAGGAGCGGCAGGAAGATGCCCGCGACGCCCAGGCAGACGCAGACTGTGCCGGCAGCGATGAGCAGCCATTTCTTCATCTCACGCAGGACTGTCCGTAAATCCCGGAACGTAATAAAGTCTGTCTCACCCATGATACCTCAACACCCGTCTTCTGTCTGTGCCCTGGTTATATCTACCGCACAGGCATCGGATATAATAATTTAGATATTATTATATAATAAAAACATAGCCAGGAGGTAGAACGGTTGTCCAGGATGGGGGCTTTTTAAAAAGTCCCTGAGAGCCCTTTTAATTGGTACATAAATTTTGTTTATAAAAGCGTACAGGGGAACCTTTTGGGAAAAGGTTCCCCTTGCACCTCTCCAAAACGATCCTAAAATTGGTGCCTTCGGCACTTGTGCAGGTGTCGAGACCCAGGGGGGCTTCTGGTAGCTATGGGGAGCCCGGCTATGCTATGCAATCCTTTCAATAAAAGCGTACAGGGGGGACTTTTGGGAAAAGTCCCCCCTTGCACCCCTTCAAAACGATCTTTCCATTGGTGCCTTCGGCACATGTGTTCGGTGTCGAGACCCAGGGAACTTTTTTAGAAAGTTCCCGGGAGCCCTCAAAAATCTTATGCGGGAAAGACGATTCGAACGTCTGTACTCCTACGAGACAGGGCTTTGAACCCTGTGCCTTTGACCGCTTGGCAACTCCCGCTAACGACAATTAATAGTAATGTAAATATAAATAAATATTTATTCCGGGGTTATAGCGATTGGTACTAAAGTGCCCAATGATATAGTGGTAGCAAAGCAGCGGCATATGCAGATGACGCCCGAATCCTATATAATCAGAACGTTTTTAACCTCCGCTGTACCTATCTAACCTCGTGCCCGGAAAATGCGGGGGTGACTGTCTTTACATCTTTTAGCTTCGAGGACCGGATACGGGATTTAAACGAAGAGCTCAGTGGGCTCGCCGCTTATCCCCGGGAGCGATTTCTGGAAATCGTGAAGGATGTAGGATTCAAGTGCAACCTCTGTGGAAAATGTTGCACGAGAGAATTTAACGACCACGCGTTCCTGCTGGATGACGATGCGGAACGCATCAGCCGGCTGGACGAAGCGGCACTGATGCCTGCCCCCTATTATGAATTCTGTGATCAGGCCGGGACCTTTTATGTCTCGGGCTACGCGATCAGGGCAAACCACAATGGTACGTGTCACTTCCTGGAAAAAGGACGGTGCAGGATATATGAGCAGCGTCCTCGTATATGCAGGATATATCCGTACATGCTTCACCGCGAGGAAGACGACGGCGGCGAAGTCGACTGGAGACAGATCAGTGGCCTGAACCGTCATGGGTATTACCATTCGGAGATCGACGACGCGGAATGCAGCCGGATATGGGAAGAGGTAAAAGACTACGAGGCAGGTTTCCTGAAGCAGGAGATCGCTTTTCTCGAGGCCGTCAAAGCGCATTTCGAAGCGAAAAGCCTCAAGCACTCTCCGATGGCCTATGATCGCCAGATGAGGATTTTCGAGAGGGGCGGAAAGGCGCACGTTAACGTGTTTTATAAAGGCGTATTCATGCCGTATACGGTCACGAAGAAAGATTATTGATATCTCAGGGCAGCGAAAAAAGCTATCATGTTGCTCCGAGTCTCCAAAAAATATCGTAAATACTGCCTTCGGTACATATGTTTGGTGTCGAGACCCGGGGGCTTTTGAAAAAGTTCCCGGGAGCCCTTCAAAAATTAGTGCGGGGGAGGCGATTCGAACGCCTGAACTCCTTCGAGATAGGGTCCTAAGCCCTACGCCTTTGACCTGGCTTGGCAACCCCCGCATTGAGGTTATCCGGTGTCTTATGGCGCGTCAGATGACTTAAATATTCTCATTGGGCTCTCTAAAAAAGTATATGCGGGTTGTAACTCAATGACTGACTAGTCAGTCAGTGAGATTGAGCTACCATGGCAGAGGATGTTCAGGATAAACGGGCCGCGATCATAACGGCAGCGCTGATACTTTTTAACCGGCGAGGCTTCCACGGCACACCTACCTCGATGATCTCGGAGCAGGCCGGGATTTCAGCCGGGACGCTCTTCCTTTATTTCAAAACGAAAAATGACCTGATCAACAGTGTCTATTTCGGGGCAAAGGAACGTATGGGACAGGCCATATACAAGGGCTACGAGGACGAGCCGGACATACGCAACAAGGTGAAGCGTATCTGGGGCAACATCATCCGCTGGGGCGTGGAAAACCCGGAAGAGTTCATGTTCATACAGCAGTTCAGCTCTTCCCCTTACATTACGGACATTACCCAGGAAGAGGTGGAGAAGAACTTCATGTTCCTCTACGACGTGATTGACGATGGCGTAAAAAATGGCGTGCTTAAAAACCTGGACCGCCGCCTCGCCATGGAGATGTTATATCAGGCCAACGCCGCAGTTATCAGGACGATTCTCCAGCACAGGGACACCCGGGACATGGACCGGCTGATTGACAGATCTTTCGATATCGTGTGGAGCGGCGTCGTAGGCAGATAATCAGTTATATTCCATTCAAAAGCGTCGACTATCTTATACTGACTGACTAATCAGTCAGTAATAATCGGTCGGTCAAATGACTGATCAGTTCATATGACAATCCGGAGGAGAGACATATGCAGTACAGGACGATGAAATCTACGGGAGACCGGCTATCCGTTCTGGGCTTCGGGTGCATGAGGCTGCCCCGTAAAGGCACAGGCATCGACATCGAGCGCGCCACGAGACAGATTCGCCATGCCATCGACAGCGGGGTGAACTATGTCGACACTGCGCTCATCTACGGCGGCAGCGAAGCGTTCCTCGGCAAGGCGCTGGCCGACGGCTACCGGGAGAATGTGAAACTGGCGACCAAGCTGCCGTCCTTCCAGGTCAGGAAACGCGAGGACCTGGACAAGCTGCTCGACGTGCAGCTGCAGAACCTCAAGACCGATCACATTGACTATTACCTGCTTCACGGCATAACATTCACGGAATGGGGGCGGCTGAAGGGCCTGGGCTTCGCCGACTTCGTCGGGAAGGCGAAGGCTGACGGCCGGATCAGGCACATGGGCTTCTCTACCCACGTCGGCACGGCCGATTTCAAGGCGATCGTCGACGACTACGGCTGGGACTTCTGCCAGATGCAGTACAACATCCTGGACGAGACCAACCAGGTCGGGAAAGAAGGGCTGAAATATGCCGCGTCGAAGGGCCTGGGCGTCGTCATCATGGAGCCGCTCCGGGGCGGCAGCCTGGCAAAAGCCCCGCCCCGGGAAGTGCAGACGATCTGGGACTGAGGCCGAAGTAAAGCGGTCGCCTGCCGAATGGGCACTGCGCTGGGTCTGGGACCACCCGGAGGTGATCGTCGTCCTCAGCGGCATGAATGATGAGCGCCATATTGAGGAGAACCTGCGTGTAGCGGATGAAGCCCTCCCCGGCTCCCTGACGGAAAAGGAGTTAGCCCTGGTCGGCCGGGTAAAGGATGCTTATCACAAGCTCATGAAAGTCGGCTGTACCGGCTGCCGCTACTGCATGCCCTGCCCGGCCGGGGTCGAAATCCCCGCGTGCTTCGAGAGCTACAACAACCTGAGCATCGAAAGCCCTCTGGTCGTCAAAATCAAGTACCTGTCCGCCGTCGGCGGAGGCCTGGACGGCCTTGGTATCCGGGGAAACGCGTCTCGTTGCAAGGGCTGTAACAAATGCGTGAAAGTCTGCACCCAGCATATCGACATACCGGGACAGCTCAAGGCCGTGACCAGGGAGCTGGAAGGGCCGGAGATGAAAGCCCTGGCCTTCGTCATACAGCCGCTGTTCGGGACCTTCATGAAGATCAGCCGGTGGCGGAATATGCGGAAAGCCCGGGTTTAGCCCGGGTCAAAAAACGTTTATTTTTTTATTGCGACCCATCCGCCGTAGAGGAACCCGGTGTAGAACCGCGAGGGCTTCTCGAATCCGGCCTCAGCCAGCAGCGCTTCTATCCTCTCTTCGGGAACGAACTGCAGCCGTTTCAGTATCTGGCCGCTGAAGCCGTCTTCGACCGTTTGCGGGTCCACGCCCCGCGCCTTCACGAACGTCTTCCACGCCGACACGGTACGGTTGAACGTCTCGCTGTCCTTTTCCCCGAACCCGTCCGCCAGTATGAACGGGCTGCCGCTCTTGAGCCGCCGGGCGATGCTCTCCAGCAGCCGCAGCTTCGACCCGTCGTCGGGCAGGAAGTGCATGACGAGGATGCACGTGGCGCCATCGTAGAAAAGCTGCTCGTATGCGGCGGTAAACTGCCTGATGGACGCATCGTACTGGGACACTCCCACCGGCGGGCCGGAGTCGAAATTTGCCGACGCCGGGTCTTTGTCAGTCATATTCATATCGTTCGCTTACCTGTTCTTTCCATCACTTAAATAGCATTGTCTCGGGCTGCTCGCGGTCATGTAATGAGGAGATCTTTCAGGAATGCACCGGTGTACGAACTTTCGACCTTCGCTATGTCCTCAGGCGTGCCCTCCGCAATTATCTGCCCGCCCTTTTTACCGCCCTCCGGGCCCATGTCGATCACCCAGTCCGCACGCTTGATCACGTCCAGGTTGTGCTCGATCACGATGACTGTGTTCCCGGCGTCCACCAGCGACCGGACGATGCCTAACAGGCGATGGACATCGGCCATGTGCAGGCCGGTGGTCGGCTCATCCATCACGTATACGTTGCCGTTACGGTCCAGCTCGGTGGCCAGCTTGATGCGCTGCGCCTCGCCGCCGGACAGCGTGCTCAACGGCTGCCCGAGCGTCAGGTATCCCAGCCCGACCTTCTCCAGCATGGCCAGCTTTCCACGTATCTTCTTTCCGTCGAACAGTCCCTGCGAGTCAGTGACGGTCGTCTCCAGCACGTCCGCGATGCTCTTCCCTTTGTACTTCATCTCCAGCACGGCAGGCGTGTATCGCTTTCCTTTGCATTCGGGGCAGGTCATGCGGACGCTGTCCAGGAAGTGCATCTCCACCTCCACGTACCCCAGCCCGCCGCACTTCGGGCAGGCGCCGGCCGAGTTGAAGCTGAACAGTCCCGCCTCTACGCCGTTCGCCGCAGCGAACGCTTTCCTTATATCGTCGAACGCGCCGACATAGGTAGCAGGGTTCGACCGGCTGGAGCGCCCGATGGGCGACTGGTCGACGACCACGGCCTCCGGGTGCAGGCTGACAAACACGTCGTTGATCAGCGTGCTCTTGCCTGATCCAGCTACGCCCGTCACCGCGACGAAGACGCCCGTCGGTATCCTGACGCTGACGTGCTTCAGGTTGTGAAGGCTCGCGTCTTTGACCTCGATGTAGCCTGTGGGCTGTCTGCGCACAAATTTCTCTTTCGCTCTTGCCGCGAACATGTGACCGGTCGGCGTGTCCGCCTGACTGAGCCCTTCCACACTGCCGCTGAACAGGACCTGTCCGCCCTTCGTGCCGGCGCCCGGGCCGATGTCGATGACGTAGTCGGCACAGCCGATGACCTCCGGGTCGTGCTCGACCACCAGGATGCTGTTCCCTCGGTCCCGTAGCCGCCGGAGCATCTCTACTACCCTGTGTACGTCCCGTGGGTGAAGCCCGACACTTGGCTCGTCGAACACATAGATCAGGCTGACCAGATCGCAGGACAACTGCTTAGCCATCTTGACCCGCTGCGACTCCCCGCCTGACAGCGTCCCGACCGGCCGGTCAAGAGACAGGTAGCCGGCGCCGATATCGATTAGCTGCTGCATCCGCCACCGGATCGGGGCCAGGTACAGGGTCGGCCACCGGCCCGGATACGCCCTCCAGGAAATCGCGCAGTTCCGTCATTTCCATGGCGGAAAGCTCAGCTATGTTCTTCCCGTTGATCGTAACCGATCGCGCCCGGTCATTGATACGGGTGCCATTGCACGCCTTACACGTGGTCTCCTTGAAGTACTTCGCTTCCCGGTCGCTCAGGTCTTCCTTGCCGAGCTGCCTTCGCTTCAGCCCGCTGACCACGCCCTCCATAGTGGCATTGATCACCCCGCCGAGCCGGTCTTCGCCTATCTTGACCGGCTCCATGTACAGCAGCTTATCCATCTCTTCTTTGCTGAATTCTTTAAGCGGTTTGTCTACATCGAAGATGCCGCTGGCCCTGTAAATCTTATAGTAGAAGTTGCCCGGCTGGTAGAACGGGTGCCGTATCCCGCCGTCGGCCATCGATCTGTCCATGTCCAGCAGCTTTTCAAGGTCCACGTCGATGATGCTGCCGACGCCGCTACAGGCCGGGCACATGCCCTCCGGGTTGTTGAATCCGAAGTAGAATGACGGGCCGATAAACGGCGTCCCGACCCTGGAATACAGCAGCCTGAGGTACGTCGATATCTCGGTAGCCGTGCCGACCGTGGAGCGCCGGTTCTCGCCCATGCGCTTCTGGTCGATCTGGATGACTGGCGACAGGTTCCGTATCGCATCGACCTCCGGCCTGGGTATCTTCGGCATAAACCGCCGGGAGAACGAGCTGAACGTCTCGATCAGCTGTCTTTGCGCTTCGGCGTAGATCGTGTCGAAGACCAGCGAAGACTTGCCTGAGCCGGATACGCCCGTGAAGACGACCACTTTGTGCTTCGGTATCTCCAGGCTGACGTCCTTCAGGTTGTGCACTTTCGCGCCTGTTACGATAATAGGTACATCCACTGGCGCTCACCCCGACAGCAGTGCCAGGTACGAGTCCACCCATTCGATCTCTCCCTTTAAAAGAAAGATCGACCGGGTCGCTATGCCGAGACGGTGCGCAGGACAGCCACTGTCCCGCAGGAACTGCTGGAGGTCCTCGTATCCCTTGATGTTCTTTTCCAGCGCCTTACGGTACTCCTTCAAAGACTTTCCGCACGGTCTTCGCCGGGAGCAGATCACAATTGTACGTGCCGATATCGACCTGCCACCTGACGTGCTCCGGCTCACCGAGAAGCTTCTCCAGCTTGATCTGCAATGCCTTTTTACCGGTGTCGCTGATCGAGAACAGCTTCCTGAGGCGGTTCTCGGGACTGATCTCATTGGAACGCTCGACGAATCCTTTTTTCTCCAGGTTGTTCAGCAGCTTGTATATCGACGACATGGAAAGCTCGGTCCAGAAGCGCATTTCGCGGTACTGGACCTCCTGCTCGATCTGGTACGGGTACATCGGCCCTTCCGAAAGCAGGCCCAGGAGGGCTGCTTCTGCATTAGAGATATCATCCATCGTTACACCGACCTATTATACTAATATCATATTGTATCCATACAATATTGTCACAATACATATTTAAGCATGTCGGCCGGGCAGTCGACCGACATCCCCATGCTGCCGGTATGCATCGTTCATCCGGGCCAATATAGCATTCAGTTGTATCATAAAAGGGTGTGTCATGAGCGTTTTGAAAATAATAATACTGTCGCAGCGGATGCATAAGTAAACTATTTCTATCATCGTTTCGAGTTAGCATAGAGTGACAGGATGAAGCGAGTCTGTGTTTTTTGCGGGTCGAGCCCTGGCGCAAGGCCGGAATATGTCATCGCCGCACAAGCCCTTGGCCGGGCGCTGGCAGGGAAGAAGATCGGGCTGGTCTACGGAGGGGCCAAAGTCGGCATGATGGGTGCCATAGCCACGGCAATGGTCGATGCAGGCGGCGAAGTGACCGGCGTGATGCCGCGTTCGCTCGTGGCGAAAGAAGTGGCGTTCACCGGGCTCGCTGATTTACGGATCGTCGAGACCATGCACGAGCGAAAGGCGCTGATGGCCGAGCTGTCAGACGGTTTCATCGCCATGCCGGGCGGCCTCGGGACCATCGAGGAGTTCTTCGAGGTCATGACCTGGGCACAGCTGGGCATGCATAAAAAACCCTGCGGCCTGCTGAACGTAGGCGGGTACTACGATCCCCTGGCCAGCTTCATCGACCACGCGACCGAGCAGCAGTTCATCAGCCCGGCCGGCAGGTCGCTGATGCTGATCGACGAAAGCCCGGAAGGGCTGCTGCGGAAGTTCGAGCGCTATGAGGCGCCGTCGTCCGATAAGGCCACCTGGGCCCTGCGCATGAGCGATAAGCTGTCGAACATCTGATCTAGAACCTGAACCCTTTGAACAGGTATCTTACCAGCAGCATTACCGGAATGATCTCCAGCCGGCCGATCCACATATCGACGATGATCACGATTTTTCCCAGGTCGCTTAACCCGGGGTTTACGATGCCACAGTACAATCCCACGTTGCCCAGGGCTGAGCTGACAGAAAAAACCACGAGGCTCAAATCATACCCCGATCCTGCCACGTTCGAGAGCAGGTATATGCTCAACAATAAAGCTACGACCCAGAGGAACGATATGAACGTCGCTTCGGTCAGCTCTGCACTGATGATGTCCTCCGTCACTCGCTTATTGTTGACCTTGAGGACCGTAACCGAATTCCGGGAGCGCAGTACCTTGGCAAACCACAGCTTCACCTGGTCGTTTAAAAAGATTACCCTCGCCACTTTTATTCCGCTGGACGTGGAACCGGCACATCCGCCGATGACCATGGCGACCGCCATGACAAGCAGGGCGGGCTGTGACCACTGCGATATGTCCGCGGTCTGAAACCCGGCACCGGTGATCGCGGATATGAACTGAAAAACGGAATATCTCGCCGATGTGACAATACCCTGATAAAAGCCGTAGTTCTCGACCGTAAGAATCGCAGCACCTACCAGGATGATCGCAAAGAACGCACGTACCTGGGCATCGTTGATCAGGCTATGAATGCCCTTCCTGAACGTTTTGTAAACAACGACAAACGGCAGAGCTCCTGCGATTATTATCGGTATCACGGCGAGCTCGATCAATACGCTGTCGTATGCCGCGATGCTATCGGCGTATATCGAAAAGCCCCCTGTCCCGATCCCCGCCATCGCCGTATTCAGTGCATCCCACAGCGGCATCCCGGCAAAATAGAGTAACAGCAGCCCCGCGATGGTCAAAGCCAGGTACAGGCCCCATATCGTTTTAATGGTCGACCTGATACTCGGGTGTATCTTGTCCTTGTGAGCTTCGGACTGGTACAGCATATAAGTGCTTGTCCCGGGACGGATCAGGATCGTGACCATCAGCACGATCACGCCCAGCCCCCCGATCCACTGGGTTGCGCTGCGCCACAGCAGGATCATGGGGCTTACCGATTCGGGGCTGGCAATCATGCTGAAGCCGCTGCCCGTCCACCCTGATATGGCCTCGAAATAGGCATCTATCGGGGCCATATGAGCAACACTGACAAATGGTATCGCGCTGATGGCCGATATGATCAGGTAAGCGAGGGCAGCGATGACCATGGCGTGCTTCAGCTCGGGATTCGTGGTCCCCGGCAACGCGATATAAAGTATCAGGCCGATGCCGATACCGATGACTGCGCCGTACAAAAATCCCGTTGCGGACAGCGAATCCCCGGTGTACCAGCTCAATATTGCCATGGCAAGCATAAGGATGCCGATGACGACGAAGAGCCCCTTCAGGTTATTTAATATGACTTTGAAGTCCCGGAAGGGCTCCATTCATTTCACCAGGCTGCCTGACGAAAACAGATTGAACACGCGGTCGATCAGGCTCTTTCTGACGAAAACAAAGATGGAATCTCCCGCCTGAAGTACCGTATCACTATTCGGAACGATTACCTCGTTCCCTCTCTCGATGGCAATGATGGAAACGTTTTCCGGAAGCCCGGCTTCCCTTATCATTTTGCCGTTGGCACGGGTCCTGTCCCGTATGTCGATCTTCAGGATTTCGGCCTTACCGCCCGCCAGCGACACGAAATCGCTGATGTTCGGCCGCAGCATGGCATTGTAAATGTCCTCGGCCACGATGACGTTGGGGTTTTTATGTACCGTGATGCCTTCCTGGTTGAAAAGATCAAGGTGCTCCCGGTCGTTCACTATCGTCCTGATATTCTTAACGCCTTTCTTTCTGGCCTGCATGGTGACGATCAGGTTTACCGCATCGCTGCCGGTCGTGGTGATCAGGGCATCCGCTTCGCTGATCCCCGCTTCCTCCAGTACGCCAGGCCTGGTCGCATCACCGGTGATTGTGACAAGATCGCACATCAGCGCAATATCCTTACATTTCCCGGCATCCGTGTCGACGGCGACTACGTTGTGTTTTTCTGCTACCGCTATCGTGGCTAAGTTCTGCCCGATGCCACCGAGCCCGACAATAATTATATACATCTGATACCCTACCAGCGATTTTCTGACGTTTTACACATAGACGTTCAGCTAATGAAGCATAATCATTATGGTTGCCAATAGCCGCCATCACCAGTGCCATCAGCAGTAAGTATTAATATATTTCAGGCATATGTCTGTTCATTCTTATTCAAGGGGATGCAAGGATGACCATTGAAACTCACGCGATCATCATGACGCAGGGCGAAGACCTGCTCACAGAGCTGCACAAGAACCTGAAGAGCGGGAATCTTATCACAAAAATTACCGAGGCTAACTTCCGGACGATCCGCATCGAGGATGTCAAGTACGTCCGCATCGCCGACCCGCATGAGACCGATCACCACGACCGGACCAGCATCTGGGTCGAAGCGACGATCACGTTCTAATCTCTTTTTCCAGCGATCTTTTCTTTTGCTGTCCTTTACCGTAGGCTATGGACAGGACGACCATAGCAACGAAAAATGCGACCGACAACCCGAACGTGATCACCGGGAGCATATCGATTTTGGCAGGCGAAACCAGGTGGTATACTTCCATTACCGCGAGCGGGTGTGTGCGCATGGAGAGGCCGTCGAGGGTGAAATGATAATAGTAGTCCACCGAGTCAAGCACCAGGAACCAGAGCGCCGTGACGGCCCACGAGAATGGCTTTGTTTTCGTCAGGTACGGCAGCAGCAGGAACCCTTCCAGCGCCATGCCACCGTGGGAAACCAGGCGCTCCCATGACCCCGTTGCGAATGCCGGGCTGAAGAAGAACTCCCCGAAGTAGAGGAGCACGAGCACCGTCCAGGTGCCGTACATGGAGAGGCCGACCGCCGTGATGGCGTTGAAGGTGTTCCAGGGCTTCCCGATCAGTATCAGCGTGAGCGCGATGACCATGAAGAACGTGTACAGCGGACAGTCCGGCACAGCGAGCCACAGGTACCAGGGCGTCATCGCAAGCTGGTCCCAGTAGTAGTACAAACCTAAGAAAGAGCCGGCGATGTTGATCAGCAATACGACAAACAGCAGCCAGCGGTTCCCGTTGATCGTCTCGATGATGCGCCGGGCAGGGCCGAACATGCTCATCCCCGCTCGATGACCCTGGCAGGCACTCCTGCCACGAAGGCGCCCGGCGGCACGTCGCAGGTCACCATGGAGCCAGCCGCAACAGTAGCGCCGTCCCCGATGTTGACGCCCGCCAGGACGGTCGTGTTCGCGCCTATCAATACGTTTTTCCCGATGACCACGGGGCCGATACGCTTTTTGTCGACCAGGTACTCATGGGCGAGAATGGTGGCCTTGTAGCCGATGATGGAGTTGTCGCCAATCTCGATCAGCTCGGGATAGACCACGTCTACGGTCGCCTCCAGGGCCATGGAGACCTTCGAGCCGACCTTCACGCCCATGAGCCTCATGGCGTCCAGCTTCATCTGCCGTAACGGGCTGTAGCGCACGACCTGCAGCAGCAGGAAGTTAAAAAATATCTTCAGCGAGTTACGGTCCCGCTCCGCCTCCCAGAGCGAGTTCGTCCCCGGCGGCGCGGGGTAGTCGGTGAGCCTACGTCCGGACATCTTTTCCCATCTTCACGATGACCGGGGCGTCTTTTCCCAACAGCTTCATCAGGAGCGCCTTCTGCGCGTGCAGGCGGTTCTCGGCCTGGTCCAGGATCACTGAGTTCGGGCTGCGAATGACGTCGTCGGTGATCTCCTCGTCCCGGTGGGCGGGCAGACAGTGCATGACCAGGCAGTCCTTCTTCGCCAGCCGGACGAGGTCCATATTGATCTGGTACCCGCACAGGTCTTTGCAGCGCTGCTCCTTCTCGGCCTCCTCGCCCATGGACACCCAGACATCCGTATAGATCACGTCGGCATTCTTCGCAGCCTTCTTCACGTCGTCGGTGATCGTGACGTTCCCGCCCATGGCCCGGGCCTTCGCTACTATCCCGGCATCCGGCTCATATCCGCGCGGGCAGGCTATGACGATCTCCATGCCCATCATGGCCGACGCCAGGATAAGCGAGTTGCAGACGTTGTTGCCATCTCCGACCCAGGCGAATCTTCAGGCCCTGAAGATGTCCCTTTCTTTCGCGGATAGTCATCAGGTCCGCCAGCACCTGGCACGGGTGCTCGAGGTCGCTCAGGCCGTTGATCACTGGCACGCTGGCATTCCGGGCAAGCTGCTCCACGGTACGATGCTCATTCGCCCGGATCATGATGCCATGGACGTAGCCGGACAATATGCGCCCTGTGTCCTCTATAGTCTCGCCCCTGCCCAACTGCATGGACGTAGGGTCCAGGTACAGCGCATGGCCGCCAAGATCGGTCATGCCTACCTCGAAGGAGACCCTGGTACGCGTGGACGACTTCTCGAAGATCATCGCGAGGCTCCGGTTCTTCAGGTAGTCAGTGACGGCCCCCTGTCGGCGCATCCTCTTGAGATCGTCAGCCCGGTCTAACAGGGCTTCGATCTCCTCGCGGGGCAGGTCGGAAAATGATATGAAATGCATCCGGCAATCAACTCACGTTAAAAGATAGTTTTAAAAATAGCGGCATCGGTATTAAAACTATCTAAGATGTAATGGGACAACCCGCACCACGCTGCGCTTGCGGCCACAAAGACACTAAAGGTGAAACGAAGACACTAAGAGATTAAGACACAAAGAACAGTTAAAATGACCTTTATGTCTTCGTTTCCTTCGTGTCTTTGTGGCCGCAAGCGCAGCGTGGTACGTGCCAGTTAAAATCTGGCATCCTCCATGGCTTTCGTGCCCTTTGTGTTCACCGTTAGTTATTTATATCTTCAATGTCCTTTTAAGCTTCGCGAATGCCGCCATAACTCAGTTGGTAGAGTGGCTGGCTGTTAACCAGCATGTCACAGGTTCGAGTCCTGTTGGCGGCGCTCTACCCCAATAAGGGGGTGTAGCTTAGCCAGGTTAGAGCGCCCGGCTCATAACCGGGAGGCCATGGGTTCGAATCCCTTCACCCCCATGAATCCACCGGCAAAAGCCTATATATTTAAAAAATAGATATCTCTGTGAGCCCTGTTAGCTCAGTTGGGAGAGCGCCAGACTGAAGATCTGGATGTCGCTGGTTCAAGTCCGGCACAGGGCATTTAACCTTTTTAAATGGGGTGTATCTCCAACATTTTTTATCGGTCTTTCCATTATATCCCGTGCGGGAACCATAGCCCTTCGACCGTCGACAGGTCCGTCCCGTTCATGACCAGTCTGATCCTGAGTGAACCCTTTTCAAACTTACATTCGTATCTGAAGTCGTTATAGGGCGTGTCTACGAAGGAATCCGCTAATGTCTTCGACGTATAGTTGCCGTACTTGTCCTGTATCTGGCTCCTCATATCGCTGAACGCGCTTTCGTTGAGGCCCCTCTTCATTGCATCGCTGAAATGTCCCGAGAACTGCTGGTAGTCGCCAGTATTGAAGGATGTAAACAGACTCTCTGCCGAGCTGTTGGCTGCGTTGATCGCATCCTGCGACGGCGGCGTGCTGCCGGTGCATCCGCTTGCGAGGATCACGATCAGGGTTACCAGGCACACAGTCCCTAAAAAGATATTGATCGAGCGCATGTCCATATTATACGACTGGTAAGAACATTAAAATTATGATAGTTTGACGTGATGATGCAATACGTTCACATTACTTCACCAGTAATTGCTCGCAAAGGTGATCGTCACAACGATCAACCAGGGACACAAAGACGATTAAGACACAAAGAATAATATTATCAAGCCCTTTGTGTCTTTGTGGCCGCAAGCGCACCCTGCCGTTGGTCCCGGAAACAAAGCTGTGTTGCACATGCGTCTACATCCTGCCGGAAACGGCCAGGTATTGCGGCCGCTGTGGCGTCAGGCGGCATCCAGGCCGGTGATGCGTGTCATACGCTATGCCGGACGTCCTATTTTGCTTTTATTCACAGTCCCCGGCCCTTATTTTTTCAATCTGGTGACGTAATATCAATAATACATATATACTATCAGCAATAGAACCCATATTACAGGAGGGTGTTGGTATCTACAGGGAAAAGGATTGCCTCTATGCGTACTTTGCCGGGGCCATTGACTCGGACGGGTTCATCAGCATACAGAAATCCGCACGGAAGAACAAGTCTGGAAAGCAGCATGTCTATTTTAGCGCCAAGACAGGGTTCACCAGCACCAGCCACTCTATCGTGCAGAACCTGATGAAGGAGAACTTCGGCGGCTCCGTCTACACCTACAAGCCAAGCAACCCGATTTACAAGGTCTGGAGTGTCTGGCGAGTCACGGACAGGCAGGCGCGCGACGTGCTTGCGACCCTTATGCCGTACCTGATTGTGAAAAAGAAGCAGGCCCAGCTTGTGATCGATTTCATAGACGTCTGCCAGCGGCAGCGGGAAGAGATGAAGATCACCCAGAAGCCGCCATACCGCGTTACCCCGGCCATGTTCGACGTGAGGATGGACTACTGGCAGCAGGTAGGCGACCTCAATGCATCGGCCAGTACCGAGACCTCGATGACCGCCATGGCGACGCCTCATTACAGCCCGCTGTTTGCCGCGAACCGCCTTCAGTGCATATGTTCTCTCTTTACGATAGGAATACTGTCCGGCATCGCCAACGCCAACCAATTTATATTCGATAGTGGAATCTTGTCTGTATGAAGTTGAAGCTGCAGCAGATCATCCTTTCCGTCCTGGCGTTCCTTGTCGTCCTGATGGTCTCCATTTATGTCCTGAATTATATTGCCAAAAGCCTGTTTCCGGACGCGGGCGTATGGGTCATCTACGGCCTGCCGGAGCTGCTGGGGCTGATCCTGGCCATACTCGCGGCCGTCGCAGGCTGGAGAATTGCCGGCCGTATCAAGTCAGCCGAAGAATAAGCCATTGTATTTTTTACATTATCCCGCCTTATATTATATCGATGAAACCTGTATATTTTTATCAATTTTTTACTTCAATCAGATATCTATCCGATATATGTTGGCGAAGTTTATCCGATATATTTAGTGCTCCGGTAATATTGGTAAAACTCTTTAAGAAATATCCATCGTAAGTCCCGGCGAGTAGTGTCCGGTTTAAAATGAAGTCACAGCCATTTGAAATCAATAATTGCTAAACGGTTATCTCATGGTAAATAACAACAATAATTCTCTTCTGTAATCTAAATGGTTATGAGAAAATGTATATATACTATATCGGTTATGTACTGTATTACATATATCGGATGAATACTGAATAATAGGCTGATCAGGTGTTATTCTGATATATTCATCCGATATATTATCATTCAACTGACTGGAGTATGGAACATGGCTGATTACGCGATAGAGGTGCAGGGCCTGACCAAGAAGTTCGGGAACTTCACGGCGGTCGACGACATTTCGTTCAACGTCGGGGCAGGCGAGATCTTCGGGTTCCTGGGGCCAAACGGCGCCGGCAAGAGCACGACCATCCGCATCCTCTGTACCCTGGCCCGGCCCACTGCGGGCTCGGCGAAAATTGCAGGCTTCGACCTGATCAAGGACGCGTCGGACGTCCGGAAGAACATCGGCCTGGTCTCTGAGAAAATGATCATGTACGAGCAGCTGACGGCTGCGGAGAACCTGCGGTACTTCGGCCGGCTGCACAAGATGCCGAAGGCAAAGCTGGAAAGCCGGATCGACGAATTGCTCGCCCTTGTGGACATGACCCAGTGGCGGGACACCCAGGTGAAAAAGTTCTCGACGGGCATGCGACAGCGGATCAACGTGATCCGGGCATTGCTCCCCGAGCCGAAGATCGTCTTCATGGACGAGCCTACGCTGGGCCTCGACCCCCAGACTACGTTATCCATACGCGACATCATCCGGGATATAAACAAGAAGGGCGCGACGGTCATCCTCACCACCCATGCCATGGTGGAGGCAGAAGCGTTAAGCGATCGTGTCGCCATCATCGACCACGGAAAGATCGCTGCACTCGATACTCCCGATGGCCTGAAACGGATCATATCCAGCGGCAATGCGAAAATCTTTACGATGCGCATCCCCAACCTGACGCCCTCCCTGACGGAGCGCATCAGGTCGCTGGACTGCATCAGCGCGATGAGCCAGGAAGACGCCTATGACCTCAAGATCAGCATGAAAGACGGCGGCGCGATCGAGACGATTGTCGGTACCATCGCCAGGGACGGCGGGAAGATCGACGCGATCAATACCCTCGAGCCCAGCCTCGAAGACGTGTTCCTGACCGTGACAGGCAAGGAGATTCGGGACGAGACTTCTAATAAGAACGCGACTTCGATGTTCGGCGACCCCACGATGGATGCGCCGAAGGCGCGGGTGAGGTGAGATCATGAGCGTAAGGGACATTTTAAGCGACAGCTACCATATCATGGGCAAGGAATTGCTCGAGTTGACCCGGAACAGGATGATGCTGGTCCTCATGGTCATGATGCCGTTGCTCATGATGATCATGTTCGGCTTCATCTACCCGAACAACACGGATATGCCGCAAAACCTTCCGGTCGCCATCGTTGACCTGAGCCGCAGCGGGGACAGCGCTGCTTTCCTCGGACAGCTCCGCAACCTTAGCGACCAGTCGGTGAAGATGGACTTCCATACTGTCGAAAGCGTCGGCGACGCCCGGGACATGATCGAGAGGGGCGATATATACGGGGCCATCATCATCCCCGAAAGCTTCGAGGGGGCCGTCGTCCAGGGAAAGACGGCTAACGTGACCGTGCTCTATGACAACAGCAACCCGCAGGTCGGGGCGCAGGTACTCGCAGAGGCTTCCGGGCTGATCGGCGGCATCGGCGGCATTAAGTCGGCGATTCTGGTGGGACAGCTTGGCATGAAGGCTAACGAGGCTGTCGACCCGCTGGCGGTCCTGCAGCCATACCGCGCCCAGGCCCAGGGGACCATACCGGGATCGAACTACTTCGACTTCCTGGCGCCCGGCCTGCTGATGATGATCGTGATGATGGCCGCGATGACCGGAATTCCCGAAGGGATTTCCCGGGAGAAGGAGATGGGCACCTTCGACGGCGTGCTCTCGGCGCCCATCAACCCGGTCTCCATCATCATCGGCAAGAGCGTCGCGCTGACGATCGGGGGGTTCATCCAGGGCATCCTTGTGTTCATCCTGGCGGTCGCCTTCTTCGGCGTGCATGTCCAGGGCAGCATCCTGCTGGCGTTCGGCCTGCTGTTCCTCGGCGTCTTCAGCTTCATAGGGCTGGGCATCCTGTTCACCTCCGTATCGGAGGACCAGAAGACCAGCACGCTGATAGCGAACCTGCTGATGTTCCCCATGATGTTCGTATCGGGCATCATGTTCCCGGTCCAGCAGATGCCGTGGTTCATGCAGTGGCTCTCCGCGCTGATACCGGTTACCTACGCCGCCGACGCCATGCGCAAGGTGATGATATTGAACGCCGGCGTGCAGGACGTGCTGCCGCAGATCGCGATACTAATCGCCTTCGGCGTCGCCACCATGGCAATCGCGATCCCGGTGTTCACGAGGTCGATGACACGATAAGATGTGCCGGAGGCGGATGTTAATGTATACGGGAAAATCCGGGAATCTCTCAGGTAAACAGTGGTGTCAGGCATGAACGGTTCGGCGGACAGGGATGAGCGCAGGAAAGCCCTGGAGGGCCAGATAGACGAGATGAAACGGCAGCAGCGGGATGAGCAGATCGAGCGTCGGATAGCCATCAAAAATCAGCTTGACGAGATGAAACGACTGCAGAAAGAAGAGCAGGAGGGGCGTAAAAAGGCTATCCAGGAGCAAATCGACGACCTGAAACGGCTGCATAACGAGCAGGAGGCGCGTCAGAAGGCGCTCATGGAACAAATCGACGAGATGAACAGGCTTGAGCGGGAGGAACGGATCGAGCGCAAAAATACCTTCCACCTGGGGTTTGTCCTGAAGCGGGAAAAGCCGTGTGGAAATCATATCGGCAGGTTTCCCGGAAAAGAGCCCGAGTCCCTGCCGGACAAAGGGGACGTCGAGGTCCGGAAGGGGTTCCTCAAGCTGAACATTCTGGGCGTCCTCGCGGAAGGGCCTTCGCACGGCTATGAGATCATGCACCGGATCAGCCACCACACCGGCAGTCTCTGGACGCCGAGCCCCGGCTCGATGTACCCGGCACTGGAAGCGCTCGAAACGAAAGGGTTCATCTCCTGCCAGGGCGACGGGCGGAGGAAGGTCTATTCGCTGACCCCGAAAGGGCAAAACGTCCTGGACGAGATCAAGAAAAAACGTGACGAGCAGTTCCTGGAGATAAAGGCATTCATGTCGGCGTTGTTCGGCGAATAGCCCGGCCGGATAAACCCGGGCCGTCGTGCCTCGGGCTCAATCCGGCAGATTGCGCCGTTTCCTGTAAAAGCAACGGATATTTTTCGCAGGCCATACGCCATGATGTTCGCAAATATATTTCCTCGCGCCCTCATATTTTGCACAGGGGATATATTGTGCAGAGAAATCTACGTATAGTTTTGACTTTACTGGTGGTGGCCTCGCTTGCAGCCCTCATTGTTCCGGTTGCTCTATCGCAGGGCCAGGGCCCAGGCATGAAGAACCGGCGCGGGATGGCGTGGGCGCCGGACGAGATCTACAACGTCGTCAGCGTGACCGGCGCGACTGACACGTCAGTCAGCTTCGACATCCTGGGCAGCGCTATCAAAGGCAAGGATGGCAAAGTAGTGTTCATGAACGAGTCGACAAAGCGGTCGGGCACGTACTATTTTGCGAACGACACTGCGATCATTCCATTCGCAGTCAGGACTGACAAGAATCGTCCGCGGCCTGTGATCGGCGACTACAGCAATGCGTCCGTCAACGTGGCAGGGGCCTCGGCTGTCGTCACTTTGAAGAACCTCACTATGGCCGGGAAAAGCAATGGCGAAGCAGGGGCCCGGTTCACAGTCATGGGCGTTTACCTGCCGGGCGGTGCCGGGAAGAGCTATACGCTTGCCACACCTGCCCGTATCATGCGATCGGCAGACAATAAGTCGATGATGATCGTAGGCAACCCGTCCGTAAGGACTGCGCTGCAGGACATACAGACGAGCGGCGCAAGGTTCCCGGCAAATGCGAAGCCGGTCATGCTAAAGGACATTGACGCCGCAAAGTGACCTGTAACGGCCATGAAGATATCATGGCCTTCCCTTTTTCTTTTCCTTTCGGACTCTGGTGTAAGACGATCGCCAGTATCGGTCATTACCGCAAAGCAACCTTTTGCAGCATAATAATCTGCTTTAATAGCATTTGCCAGTTAATAGTTTATTATAATAACATTTATATAATTTATACATGAATTATAATATATTGCAACAGGGGGCCTTGCGGAACCGTCCGGATGACCTCCGGGGCGCTTGACATGACAGAAGGGTCATCATGAGAGTAAAACCGCTGATATTGATTGGATTATTGCTTTGTCTTTTCGCATTTTATATGGCAAATTCCGGGGACGGCCATTCCGGCCTTAAACCGGCGATCATGTTCGTGGCAATGGCCGAACAGCCCGGTAGCGGCGGAGGCAATAATGATACGGACCCGGAACCCGTTGTCACGCCGTCTCCATCCCGCCCGTACCTACGGCAACCCCCACGCCTGCGCCGACCCCCACGCCAACACCTGTGCCGACTCCGACTGACACCGACCGCTACTCCGTCGCCTACTCTCGACTAACGCCTACTCCGAAACCTACTCCCGACACCTACTCCGACGCCTGCCCCTACCGCAACTCCTACCCCATCTCCGACACCTGTTCCTACGCCGACCCCGTCTCCGACCCCGATCGTAACGCCTGACCCTGGCAACCCGCCGCTGTCGTCAGATACTGTGCAGGTCATTAACAGCGCTGGCCAGGTCTCTGTGTTCAATGTCGAAGTCGCCTCGACGATTGCCGCTATCAACCGCGGGCTGATGTACCGGCAATCGCTTGGCAGCAACGCAGGCATGCTGTTTCTCATGGGTGGTGACAGCTATCACACCTTCACCATGGTCAACATGAACTTCCCGCTGGATATCATATTCATTAACAGCGGACTAACCATTGTAAACATTGCCGCCAACGCCCAGCCAGGCACTGTCAGCGTTCCCTCGGGCGCGGCGTGCGCCTATGTGCTGGAAATTAACGGCGGCAAGTGCGGCGCTCTTGGTATAAGGACAGGTGATCATATCCGGATAGGGCCTTACTCTGACCCGGCAACGCCGACGCCTGCTGTCACTCCTCGTCGCCACCTCTACACCTGTGCCCACCCCGACCGTGAAACCTTCCGGCTCGCCGACGCCTACAATATCTCCCCATGATAATCTGACGAACGAGATAGTGAACTCCGTGACGCCGACGCCAGTGCCAACGCCAGCGCCCCGGACTCTGACAGCTGCAAACGTAACGTCCCGTCCTGTCTTCCCGTCGAATGTATCCCGGGATAATCTGTCGGTAACCACTACCCCACAGCCATCAGTTTCGTCATCTCCGGCGGGCCTGTCTCCCTTAATTATTCCCGCGTTGGCACAGGCTGAGGATAGTAGCGTCCCGGACATGGCAGAAATCCCGTCGCTTGCCGGGCTTGACATGTTTATCGTCTGTATCGGACTGATCTTTGTAGGTGTCGTCAGACGGCAGTATAAAAAGTAGACCCATTACCCGGTGACTTCAGGGCACCGGGATACTTTTATTCAAATAGCGCTAACCTCTTTACAAGGGCAGGAAATGACCATGAGTAACAATCCGGGCATGGAGACAGCAGGCGGCAAAGAAATCCTGATGGATGCCGACAGGGCCAGGCCATGCGTCGACCTGCTGCTGAATGTCATCGAAGGCGCTGCGCAACCCTTCGTCATAGCCGACACCAACGGCCGCATCGTGGGCTGCAACACGGCGTTCTGCCGGATGCTCGGCTACAGCCGGGAGAGCCTGGTCGCCATGAAGCGGATTGCCGACCTGACGCCGGCCGAGTGGCGCAAGAATGAGTCCGGCGTGATCGCTGCACAGGTCAGGTCTAAGATGCCGGCCATCTACCGGAAAGAATATTTCCATAAGGACGGCTCCCGCCTGCAGATCGAGGTGTACAACCATACCATCTTCGACAAGGCCGGCCGGCCGCTTTATTTCTACGCGTTCGTCAGCGACCTGTCCGGCCGAAAGTAGCCGGACGGCAGATGGCAGAGCCGGCGACCTGACGTTATATCATGCATCCTTGCGCACGCATGCGCGAACGCACCGGCTGCTGGTTTTACCTTATATGGTGTGATTTACCCTTCCGCCCCCGGCAATAGTGCCTGCTCTCCATCCAATCACATAGTAAATAATTTATATTATGATATTAATAATAATATTCACGGACGATTGCAGATCGGGCCCATGCAACGGTGAGCATCGATGACGATAAAACTAATGGACGACGGCCGGCAATGGGACAGCTTCGTGGAAGAAAGCCCCTACGGCCTGCTATATCACAAGTGGGGCTTCCTGAAGATCGTTGAAAAATACAGCGGATACAGGCTGCTTCCTTACGGGGTATACAAGGGGGACGAGCTGATCTGCCTGTTCCCTATGTTTTTCAGGGTAAAGAGCGGCCTGAAGCTGCTCTATTCTCCGCCCCAGCAGACGCTGGCATACGTGCCCTACCTCGGGTTCGTGATGAGCCCGGTATACGACGACCTGCGCCAGCATAAGAAGGAGAACTACATGGACATCGTGGCCCGGGAGTTCAACCGGGAAGCCCGAAAGCTGTCTGCGAATCATGCAGCCATCGCCGCCTCACCCGGTTTCGTCGACTTCCGGCACTTCAAGTGGTCCGGGTATCACGTGGACGTGGGCTACACCTACATCATCGACCTGAAGCGCAGCACACAGGAACTGTGGAACAGCCTGAGCAAAGACTGCCGGAAAAGCATTAAGGAATGTGAGAAAAAGCACCTGACGCTAAAGCCCTCGGACGATGTCGATTCGTTCATGAATATCATGCGGCAGGACCTGGAGCATAAAGGCTCCACCTTCTTCCACCGGCAGAGCCCGGAATACCTGAAGGAGCTTATGGCCCGTTTCCCGGACAACCTGAAGATGAGCTTCCTGTACGAAGATGATTACCTCGTCGCCGCCGCGATCAACTGCGAGTACAAGAAACACCTCCTGCTCTGGATGTGTGGCAAAGACTGCTCCCGGGGCGACTACGGGGAATACCTGAACTGGGAGTTCATCAAGACGGCAATGCTAACGGCATCGAACGAGTCGAAAACTGGGGGACGGAGCAAAAGCAGCTCTGCGTATACAAGTCAAAGTTCAACCCTGCGCTTGAGCCACGCTACGCACTGATAAAGGATGATGCCATCGGCCGGCTGGTCAACTGGACCTACGGCAGCATCGCGAAGCAGCCGCTTATCAGCTCTCTCATGGCCAAAGCGCTATGAATCATAAATTTCTCTTCGGCTTATGTCTCCGGAAGGAAAAAACGGGATAATAGAGGGTGGTCATCAGCTAATGCCTCGCACCCTTATATAACTTTGTGCCTGCAAATTTAAGGCGGTATACAGGTCAAAGTATGATTGTAAGTCGTGACACGTCATATCCGGGAACTATATCTTCATGGATGAGCCATTTCCCATGCAATGGAGTGCCTCAGCGACCATTAGCCGGACCTCTCCGTCGTTGTCCTTTTTGTAGAGGCTTAGCGTCTCAATCGTCGCCGGATCTTTTATCCTGCCAAGCGCGCAGGCGGCACATTTTCTGATCTTCGGATTCTTATCCTGGAGCATTCCCATCAAAGGTACTGAGGCACCCTTGTTCCCGATCATTCCGAGCGCGTCAATTGCGCATCCCCGGATTTCACTGTCACTGTCGCCCAGCAGCTTAACAAGCGGCAGTACTGCCCTGGCATCCCGCAGTTCGCCAAGGGTATCTGCAGCCATCAATCGCACGTTCCTGTCAACGTTTTCAAGGTCACTAATCCAGCTTTCCACCGACATACGGAACAACTCTTTCGCTTCAACATCCCTGCACTCCCGGCATTGTGTAACTACCTGTATGATCACATGTGCTAGCACATATGACGGTTATGAATATATTACCGTGATTATGTATAATAAATATATCGCTTGGTAATTTTATTAACAATATAATAAATAAATATGTAATATTAATATGATATAATCAAATACTGTTTAGCACGGAAGATATATTCCGGCCTTAAGGGCGATGTTTGAAAAATCGACTAATGGTACCGCTATGTATAATATAAAAGTTATCTTTTTGATTAATATAATTTTACATATTAAACAATTGTTATGCAGATAAAATCATTTGCATACAAGGAAAAGTATCTATCTGAAACTTGCCAGTAACCAATATTCCACACAGAGAATTTTTCATGGCAGAGGATGAGATTCAAGCAGGTAAAAAATGAAGACAACCGGGACGCATGAGCGTATTAAAACAGGCGGCCTCTGCCACGTAGCCATCGACGTATCCGACCCGGACCATTCGATGCAGTTCTACATGAGCATGTTCGATATGGAAATCGTCAGCCGCTCGGACCGGGTCGTACACTTGAAGACCGCAGGGGCGAAGGACAGCTTTTTCCTGTTCAGGGCCGACGGCCCGGTCAACCCGACAGGATGCGGGCTGAAGCACTTTCATTTCGGGTTCATCATCGATGACGCCAATTTCGATCGGGCAATGGACTACATAAAACAGAACAACATCAAGGTGCACCATAACCCGAACCGGACTCCCGGCAGGTTCGTGTATATCGAGGACCCCGACGGGTACGTCATCCAGCTCGAGCCGGGAGACTGTAGTGGATAAGTCAGATCAAAATAGCGCTCATGGCAGTTACGTGAGTCCTTTCACATAGCCACTCTGCTGCCACCGATCGCGCCCTCGATAGCCCGGAACATGGCGTCCATGGAGAAAGGCTTCTGCAGCACACCTACCACGCCAGGCTGGCTCGAAAGCTGGCCCTGGTCAGCGTCAGCGGTCGCAAAGAGTATACGGGCGTCCGGGTGAATCCTGCAGATGCGTTGTGCCGCTTCCTCGCCGGAAGAGTCATGCAGCCTCCGGTCCATGATCACCAGGTCCGGCTTGACCGGACAATGCTCGTACTTGCACACGGCATCCTCGGCGTTCGCTGAAACGTAGGCTACGCTGTAACCTTTTGATTTCAACACCAGGCGGTAGAGAGCCTGTAGCTCAGGCTCGTCCTCAACAACGGCAATGAGGCCTCCCAATCCAATCCCCGATCATACAACTAATTAATTCTTTATATATTTTATGCAGCCGATACAAACCATACTATTTATGGTCATATATATAACGGTTATACCCGGTGGGCTTGCCTGACGACTTTTAGCATCGATTCGCAGTCGCGGGAATAATGGAGATGGGACTGGCAGCGGCAGTCGCTGCAGCCGAAACCGGCGACGCGGCTGAGTGTCCGGTCGATGCCGGCAGCCACGCTGCACTCCGGCCGGTGGGATGTGACCGCCTCAAGGATTTCAACGTACGGCAACAGGTAGTCGATATGCCACTGTTTAGTGCGGTTCTTCCCGTCCGCCACGTCCCGGTGACGGGCAACCCGGGAGAAGCCGCCTGCGCCGAGGGCCGAGCCTGTGTAGGCGTAATAGCCTTCGTCGAAAAAAATCTCCCCGAGTGCGCCGACCTTCAGCTTATGGCCTTCCCCGAGGCGCATGACCAGCGTATACGTGCCTTTGCCTTCGATGACGGTCACGCCGGCTACATTCGCATTCCCGGCTCAACTAGCTTACGGTCGAGCTTCCGCCTGCACGACATACAGGGTATGTCCGGCTTCTGCAGGGCGTCCTCGTAACTGTTTGAGAACCGCATGACACAGTGGTTCCGGCAGTGCGGCAGGCCCACGATGTGGCCGACCTCGTGGACCGCCTCCTTGACCACCATCACGGGCGAGTCCAGCCTGAATGTCGAGACGACCGCCGCAATATGGTACATGGCCAGCCCGAAGACGAAGTTCACGTTCTCGCAGAAGATGTCCTGGTCCACCACCCAGAGGGCCGTATCTGATTTCATGCACCTGACCAGGTAGTCGAGCAGCGTATATGCGTCGTACTGGCGGCGTTTCCGGTTCCACGTGTCCTCGTATATACGCATAGTGCCTGCGTCTCGCACTTCGAGGCCGAAGGTGCGTTCCAGCTTCCGGGCTACGGCATCCTTGAACGGCGAGCCGCCTTCCGTATAAAAAAGATCGATCTCCATCCACGCTCCCTGCAGGAGGAAGATACGTGTGCCGCTGATAAAACCATTGTCCGGGCAAGTGGCGCCGTGTACATTGCGAGGTGTCGTGTACACGGCGTGGCGCCGTGTACATTGCGAGGCGTCGTGTACACGGCGTGGTGCCATTCATGGCTTGCGCCAGGCCGTCAGATGCCTTTAAACCCTTCCTTGCCAATCAGCGGCACGAAGGCCACTCCGCCGCGGGGATAGGTCGATATTCTGCCGTTTTTCTTCTCGACCAGCATGAGCTCCTGCAAGTACTTGCCTACCGGCACCACCATGCGGCCGCCTTCGGCCAGCTCCTGCGTCAGCGGCTCCGGCACTTTCGGCGCCGCGGCCGCCACACTGACCCGGTCATAAGGTGCATAATCCGGCAGCCCCTCGCTGCCGTCCCCGATGATCACAATGACATTGTCATAACCGAGCTCTCTGAGCAAGGCTTTTGCCAGATCGGCAAGCTCCGGTATCCGCTCGACGGTATAGACTGTGCCCCGGCCGGCCAGCCTTGACATCACTGCCGCATGATATCCGCATCCGGTGCCGATCTCCAGGACTTTGTCATCCCTCGCGAATGTCCAGGATATCGCACATCACACCGACCATGCTCGGGGCCGAGATGGTCTGCCCGTGGCCGATATGCAGCGGCGTGTCCTCGTAGGCCAGATCGCGCACCTGCTCCGGCACGAATCGCTCCCGCGGCACCTCGCCCATGGCCGCCAGTACCCGTTCGCTGATTCCCTGGTATCGCAGCTGTGTGATCAGCGCTTGCCGCCGGGCTTCCGGCGCAGTCCCGCTCCTGTCGACCGTGGCTTGAACCCTCCGGTTTTTCCTGTCGGCTCAGACTTTTTGAATCCCTCGGGTTTTTCTTTTACCTTGGTCTTTTTGTATCCTCCGGTGAGTCCGCCGAACCTGAACGCGGTCGTAAGGGATCTGGAGAATACCCTCTTGATGTCCTTTGCTTTCGAGACCTGTCCCTTCCGCTTGTTATGCTTGCCTTCCCGCTCTTTGATGCTGGTGATGACGGCCTCGTTGCCCTCAATGGTTATGTTGTTGCCCACGGTGAACTCGAAGTCGCCGTTGACCTTGTAGTTGAACGACTCGGTGATGGCGCCCTTCTGCACCGCGATCTTCACGATCACATCGTCGATGGCCCGGGCCCAGAGTGACTCGATGTCCTTCGCAATCGCCTCTTCCGGCCTGCCCTTCGTCTTGAGCTCGATAGACTGGATTTTGACGCCGCTTACCTCGTCGTCGTGCTCCACGACATATTCGTCGCCCACGTGGATGACGTCATCTTCGCTCAACTCGATCTCCTGGACCCCGGATTCCTGCTGGCGGCTCACGATGACGCGAATTTTGATAACCTTGCCCTTTTTGACACTGACGGCATGTACGTAGCCGCATTTTTCACACTTGACCAGCCCGCCCTCCTTCAGGATGACGTGGGTAATGGGCTCGTCCGGGCTGCACGAAGGACACTCGGCCTCCGCGATTTCTATCTTTGGCATAACGAAAATATCTCCGGTGATCTATCCGCGAACGGAATACTTATAGCCTGCGTATGTTAAAGGTAGACACAATGATCTGTGAGACCGTCCTGGCACGCGGGCACCGGAACGTCACTGCGACACATCGCTCGACCTTCGAAGTGACACGGGACACGGAAATCGGGCTGGCAGCCGATTGCATCATCGCTGTCGCATCGGATAAATCGGCCGCTTCGTTGAGCGACAGTTTCCGGAAGGCAGCCGCCAGCGACGACACGCAGATCACGGCGATCATACGGTGTGACGGGCACAGCGATACCGTGACCGGCCGGGGCTCGTCGCAGATGACATTCACCGACGGGCACAGCATGGTGTTCCGGGTGAGCAACTACGTTTGCGGCCGGACGGTGATGATCTATGCCGATAAAGCGGCAAGAAGCCTCGACCGGCAGCTGGTCGCAGCGATGAAATCCGGGAAAGAGGCGGAGATCGAGCTGCGGGCGGAACATGCCCCGAGGCCCGAGCCGTCGTTCGACGTGATATTCGAGGGATAGTCGTGGCGGACAAAGAGCTTAGCAACGAGGAAGTCGACTCTTTCAAGAAAGAGCTGACCGAGATCAGGACGGACATGATGCGCAAGGAACTGGAAGACATCAAGAAAGAACGAATGCGCAAAGAGCTGGCCGAACTGAAAAGAGAGCAGGCCACGCCGCAGAAGCCAGTCTACGTGCAGGTGCCGGCCCGGACAGCCCTGTCGCTGCCTAACCTCGCTTTTGCCGCATTGATGCTCCTGCTCGCAGGATACCTGATCGGCACGGTCTATGGTATGGACGTCGCCGGCAGCATCAACAGCTACATCAGCGGGTACTCGTTGCCCATCGGCGGCGATCTGATCGTTGCCGCTATCGCCGTCGTGCTTGCCGTGCTCGGGACCGCGATAATGACTATCGTGAGAAAATGAACATTATAACAGACCGGCCATCCGCACGCGCGCGAGCGGCCTCGCCCGTCAGGTAATGCCAGCCTGTCGGGTCCTGTTATCAGATTTTAAGTACAAGCCTGTCGATGATCACGCTGGCTATAAGCGACACCGCAAACCCGAATAGCAGTGTCTCTAAGTCCAGGCCAGCAAGATTTCCGTCGCTTACATATTTTATGCCACTATAGATTGTAAGAATTAAAACTGTGATGAACAATGCCACAACTGCACCGGCGATAAGCGACTGCACCTGTCCGGTCCCTGCACGGTCCATCAGGACGACTGCTGCAACGAACGAGATTGCGTATATTACTAATGCGATAGCGATCGATACCGGCAGCCAACTGCCTGACTCTTCCTGTCCCGATATATGTGGCATGATATACATAACGCCAAACGCGATCAGCATCATTAAGACAGCCATGGTGACTGTCACCACGAAAGCCCTCGCCACTGCCGTCCCTGCACCTTTCACTGCGCCGAATGCCGACATCGTACCATCCACCTGAGATATACTACGGTATAATACGCTGGCTTTCATAAACTTACCGCTGTTGTCCGGTGGCCGGTAAAATGAAAAAGGGATTATGCTGCCGTGGCAGGCCTGGCACTGGCAGGCTGTTTTGCCATTTCCGCCGAGCGGATCAGGCTTATGCGCCTGCGGATTGATAGCCCGACACAGATCGCCGTGATGCCGATCATCACAGCCGAGAACAGGTAAGCGTCAGTGCCGACATTTCTAAGCAGGGCCAGCATGTCAGACCCGGTCGAATAGTTCAGCAGGCTCTCGACGGTACGCAGCCCGAGCACGTACACGGCCAGCTCGAACCTGACCAGGAAGGCGATGACTAACGCCACTGTCGTAGCTATCGTGCCTGCTGCCAGGACGAGGTCGGTCTGCGACTGTACCGTAAGCGCATCGTGTGTTGTCGATCCTTCCAGTCCCGTAACGCTTACGTAGATATTATAGATCTTAGCGCCACAGGTTGCGGCGATGGCACTGTGTCCGCCCTCGTGGATAGCAACGAAACACACGTTCAGCAGCCAGATGGCTGCCAGTACTGCGAACAGCTTTAACGCTGCCGACGTCCTCTTATCGAACCCTAAATTATTTCCCAAGGGGTACTCCAAGGTATCACCATGAATACCCCCCACACTATTAGTGAGTAAGGGACTGTAGAATATATTTGTTTTGTTACAAATACATAAGTAAAATTAAACAAAGATGAAATTCAAAATATTTATCGTTTATATGGCAAATTAAGGATTATTTTGTTTATGAGTTTGCTGCATATCGGCGATGGTCGCAAGACGCGCAGCAATCGCCCCGATCGCCGTACAGGTCTCGAAGGAGATGCCTTTTCCGTCCGTGATGTCCAGGTGGTGCGCTGCCATCTCGAAATATTCCTTCGGCAGGCCTTTCCTCCCCAGCCCTATGAGGATGAGCAGCGGCTTCTTACGGACCATCATGCTGGCCACTTCCCGGGACGAGATCGCTTTCTTCTTCTCCGGGCGGCTCGTGGTGACCACCAGCGAGCCGAACTGTGCCGGGAAGCCTTTCTCCGGCACGTCCATGACGAAGAGCCTGCGCTCGTCATGCAGCTTCTGCAGGTAAGCGCCTGAGCTGCCGATGGTCGTGTTGTCTTTCACGAACGCGACCAGCTCGTCCTGCGTGAACTCATAGGGGAAGCCGACCAGCGCAAGGTTGTAGCCGTAAGCGTAGGCTACCGGCGCGGCCCTCGCTATGCCCCGGTAATGCGCCTCGACTACCTTGATGCGGTCGTACGTGTTATAAATGCCCAGCGTCAGCATGTCAGTCAGGCAGTCATAAGAGCGACACCCATAAAAAGTTTTGTACATTGGATACGTGGCGTCTTCCATGTTCACCAGTGTACTGGGCCAGTCCGGCCCGCTCTGGGTATCGCCTTGAAGAACCATCAGGATTTCCTCGTCCGGGGTGATGTCGGCCGGCTCCTTACCTTGGGATAAGAAGAGTACCGTGCCCGCCCCATTGATCACGTAAATGGCCGGGCCTACCAGCTTCTCGTACTGGTTGTAAATGTTGAACATCTTCAGGACCCTGCAGTCCTGGTCGCTTAAAATGTGGAACGGCAGACTTAATCTGCTGATCATGCTGTTGTTGAAGTCGACACTGCCATAGGAGACGACGAGCACGTCGGCCCCGAAATGCCGGAACCGCTGGTAGTCGTTCTTCAGGTAGTCAAGCTGTTCCAGGGTATGCCGGTCGTCCACGCCCCGGACGAATGCCAGCACTACGTACTTTTTGCCTTTCCTGAAACTCTTCAATGAGAGATCCTTGCCGGACTCGTCCTTCAGGGTGAAGTCCGGCATGATAGAGTCGACTGAAACGTATGCCCGTTCGTACATCGTATCAACTGCAATTCGACGCGCGGGCTAAAAACACTAATCCACGGCGGACACGGAGCACTGGACACGGAGAGCACTAAGGCCACAAAGGCCACGGAGTGATACATAGCCGGCAGCAAAACTTCACGTGTGCCCTTTGTGGCCTGTACATACCCTGTCTTTTAGACATGTGTCAGGGGAACTTTTTGGTAAAAAGTTCCCCGTGCGCCCCTCAAAAACTATCGCAAAATGTGCCTTCGGCACTGGCGTCCGGTGTCGTGACCCAGGGGGGCCTTTTTGGAACAAGGCCCCCCGGGAGCCCCGCGAAAACCAGCACCCTCCGTGTCCAGTGCTCATTCCAGCTGGCGGAGAATCCTGATGAGCTCTGTATTGTCCGGCAGGTCGGGCGGTGCACGGCTCACGTACTTATGGTAGATCTTGCCCTCGCGATCGATAATGAATGCAGCACAGGTGGCCGTATGCGTATAGTCGTCACTGACCCTGTACATCTTGATCACTTTGCATCCCGGGTCCGGCAGCAGCGCGAACGGAATCTCATACTTCTCCTTCATGAAAATTTCTTCGTTGGCTTTGTCCGCACTGATCGCTATTACTTCCGTATCCAGCCCCCTGATCCCGAGGTAATCGTCCTTGAGCGCGTTGAGCCAGTTGATGCTATACAGGTCCGACTCACCCCTGTAGAATGCAAGCAATACGTTTCTCTTTCCTTTGAAGCTCGTCAGTGTCACCATTTTACCCTCGGTATCCGCCAGGGAAAACTCCGGTGCGAAGTCACCAACGTCCAGGCCGGTCTCCAGTCTGTACATACTTAGAAATAGCCTTCCGGCCTAAAAAACGGTAATCCGCGGAAAAAAGGAAAAATGAGGGGTGAAGGCCCCTCGACGGTTTCGGGACTATTCCCTGGACGAGATATCGACCTTTTCCATTTTTGACTTTTTGATGTCCTTAGTCGTGACAGCTGTGTCTTCCAGGTCCTTCTTCAGCTGGGATTCGATGTGCTCCACTTCGGCCCTAGCTCGTCCGGGTTCGGGATCCTGCCCAGCACGTCTTCCGGTTTGCCGACCAGGTGCTCGATGTCAGTATCCTTGCCGATCTCGGCAACGCCTGCCTCGGTCGCGCCCAGGTACTTAGCCGACTGTTCGATCAGCTTGGAGATCTCGAACGGGAAGATGATCTTGGTCGCCTGTCCGTTGGCCATCTTGCCCAGCGTGTCCAGCGAGAGCACCGTCAGTGCTTTCTTATCAAGGGGTGCTGCACCCAGCGACAGCAGTCTGAGCGACTGTGCCTGTCCTTGCATCTCCAGGATTCGTGACACCCTGGTACCTTCGGCCTCCAGGATCTTGGACTGCCTGCTGCCTTCGGCTTTCAGGATGGCCGACTGCTTTGCGCCCTCCGCTTCCAGGATGGCAGATCGCTTGTTGCCGTCCGCCAGCAGGATGGCGGCACGCCTGCGCCTTTCTGCAGACGTCTGCTCTTCCATTGCCGCCTTGACCGGCCCGACCGGGTCGACCTCGCGTATCTCTACGGCTTCGACCTTGACGCCCCATGCGTCGGTGGCCTTGTCCAGGATGTCCCGGAGCCTGCTGTTGATCAGGTCCCGGTTGTACAGGATTTCGTCCAGCTCCATGTCGCCGATGACGCTCCTCAGCGTGGTCTGCGCCAGGCTACAGTGGCCAGGTGATAGTTGGTGACCTCGAAGTACGATTTCTCCGGGTCGATGACCTTGATGTAGATGACCGCGTCCACGTTCGTCGGCGAGTTGTCCTTGGTGATGACCTCCTGCTTCGGGATATCCAGCACCTGCGTCCTCAGGTCCATCTTGATCACGTTAGTGATCAGAGGTATGACCCAGTTAAAGCCCGGGTCCATACGGCCTCTGTACTGGCCGAGACGTATCTGCAGCCCCTGCTGCCACGGCTGGATGATCCTGACGCCCGATATCAATATGAATATGACTGCGGCGACTACGACGATGCCGAGACATACCAGCGTCCCTTCGGCACCCGCTACACCTATATTTTGCATTCTTCTGCCTCCCTGTCACTGTATTTGCAAACGAAAACGTGGACGCCCTGCGACCTGGTGACGATGATCTTCTCTCCGACAGGTATCTTGCCGCTGGACCTGGCGCTCCATATCTGCTCGCCCAGCTTGACCTTGCCGCTGATGTTGTCGGGCTCCACTTCCTTCACCACCTCGCCGGTCATGCCAACGAGGGTATCCATACTGGTTGACAGCGGCTTATGGCCCGGTGCCAGTCTCCTGTAGAACATGATAGTCCCGGCGCTCACGACGAACGTGATGACTATGAACACCATGATCCCCCACGGGAACGTCAGCAAACCCGGGGCAACCAGCGCGATGAGGCCTAACAGGACCAGAATTGTCCCCGGCACGATGATGAAGAATCCGGGAACGAATGCCTCAGCGACCAGTAATATACCTCCGATTACCAGCATTAAGATGCCAATCCAGCCGTCCATAAAGATCAACCATTGAACATTATGTCGGTTCAGATAATCTATTTATTGGTTTCCTGTCGACGCTGGCCACTGCTATCAAGTATCACGGGCCTGAAGAGACTGCTAACCAGTGACGGCCTCACGTCGCATGAGGGCGCGAACTGGCATGCGACGCACCATGTGCCTCGTCTGGCGTCCGGCATGGCGCTGCCCATTTGCGCAATCCGGTTCCTCGCAGACAGCACGGCCATCCGGTCGTATTTACGGATCTCCAGTCTCCCGGATGCGCCAGCCGCACACGTATTCCACCAAGCCTCGCCCGACTGCTGTCCCGTACTTTTCCTCCATCAGCATCGCACATGCAGTCAGCTTCAGCCGGTCGGCGACATAAATGCCGTTCTCCGGCGGCTTCGAGGCACATATGACGACAGGACACAGGATGTCATCCAGCATGACAATGCGATCGATGCTGCCCGATATACGCAGCCTGTCGGAGTAGATGGCCTGTGATCTCTCGCGCGGGCTTAGCGCGGCCATCAGCCTGTTCCGGCCAATGCGCGCCGACTCGACGTGCAGTCCTGCTATGATTGCCCGGGCCAGGCTGACGGCCTCTTCCAGTACTGGCCCGGTCGGCAGGCCATAGACAATTTCTGCGTCACTGCAGGCTACCTCGATCTGCGAACGTATGACAGCTTCAGGATCATCTGTTGCCAGGGCAGAGGCAAGGGAACGGGAAATCTCTTTGAAGATGGCTGCACGGACGATTTCCACGGAGGTTGCATGCCCGTTGTGCCTCCGGCGAAAAAAGGCGAGCCGGGGGCAGAGCATGTAACCGGAAATGTCAGAGATGCGTACATACTTGTTTGCATCACATTGCATATTAGTTAATCTGACTGTTAATAAATAAAGGTTCTTCTAAGGAATGGGTGATTGAAGCAACTTTGCGGTCGCTCGCGTGCGTGAAGGGTCGAAGCTGAGGGCGGACGATAGCAGTCACTGCCCTAACAGGGTCAGCGACTTGATCCACTCGCCCTTCGGCTCACGCGAAGTACCGATCACCAGATTGTTACCTTCCGGCGTTTCCTCCATGCGGCCCCGGGCCTCGATGGTCTCGCCAGCCAGCGCCTGTCCGGCATAGGTGTGGGTGAACGAGAGTACCCGCCTGATCTCCGGGTGCTCCACTTCATAGATCGCCGGGCTGTCGAACGCGAACTCTGCGTTAGTCACTTTCGCGGTGATCGTCTTCATCCCGAGGTCTTTGCCCACGGGCACCTTCGGGCCGATCTGGTCCCAGCTCCGCACGAACAGCAGGTCGGTCAGCACGCCGTCCAGCAGGCACCTGTTGCCTTTCCTGCGCTCGTGCACGTAGAACTCGTCGAAGCTCAGCTCCGGCTTCCGCTTGGCGTAAATTTTCTTCCATCCCGGCTCGTCGATGCCGTCGATTCTCCCGTCGGCGATAGCCTTCAGAAGCAGTTCTCTTGCCCTGAACCAGCTATTACCATAGACGATGAAATCGACGTCGGACGTCTCCGCGCCGAGGCCTACGAGCTTCGACCCGGTAATGCCCATATCTGCCATTGGGACGCCGTCCAGCGCATTGACCATTTTCTTCGCCCGGGTATCGGTGTCGAGGATACGAATGAGCCCTTTGTGCGGCTCGTAGTGCCTGTAGACGTCATCGTCAGGCACGACCATGACGCCTTTGACGTAGTCCGGGCGCCGCTGCCTGATGAACTCGTACGCCTCGTCGAACCCCATCTTTTTGTACCTGACACCGTTGCGCACCCGCTCGCCGTCCGGGGATGCCACGTATCGCAGCAGGCAATGCACGCCGTCCTCATTGTGGTAGTCCACTACCGAAAAGATCCAGTCGTCCCAGGTCTCTATAAAATCCCGCAGCCTCGCTTTCATCCGCTCACCTAAGTAATGATCCTGCCGCCGTCCCTTTCCACGATGACTGTATGCTCCGCCTGCGCCACAGGTGCCCCGTCCTTTTCGACCAGCATCGGATATTCGATCGCAACAGAAGCTTCGACAAGACAGTCCACTGTATCCCGGTCAGGCAGCCACCTCCGGGCAAAGGGAAAGCCGTTATAGTTTCTCTCGATGTGGCTTAAAAGTTTCTTTTCCCGTTCCCCGAGAGAAAACGCACTGCGGCGGATGAGCTGGAAGATGTCCCCGCCGCCGGGGCGGACGATCTCTCCATTGCCCCCTGTCAGGAAAGGCTCGATGGCGATCACGTCACCCTCCCGGACTTTCTTCCGGGAGCCGTCGTCGTAATTGGGGATGGTCAGCCCGCCATGCAGGCAGTCGTGCTCCAGGTTGTGCCCGTAGAGGCTTTTCAGCACGATGAAGCCATTACTGCGTGCCGAAGCCTCTATTATCCCTCCGATCTCGCCTGTCCGGCTGCCGGGCTTCAACGCCGCGATCCCGTCTGCAAGCGCCTGCTCTGCCGCGGAGATCAAAGGCGCGTTGAGCCCGGTGCCCACCTCGATAGTGATTGCCGAGTCTGCGATATAGCCGTCGATCATCGCGCCAAGGTCGAATTTAACGACATCTCCCTGCCGCAGCGTCCTCAAGTCATCCGAATGCGGCGTGCTGTGGGAGGCGATCTCGTTGATCGAGATGTTGCAGGGGAACGCAGGCTTTCCGCCGAGCCGGACAGTCTCGCCTTCGACGAATTCTGCCAGTTCCAGTAACTCCGCATCCACCCTGGCCCGGGCTCTCAGGTCGCTCTTAATCTTCTTCACGATCATGCCTGCCGCATCGTAGGCCTGGAGCGCATTTTCTGTCAGTGTCATCGCGCTTCAACCGTGTATATACCGGTATACTTCGTCGTACATCACGCCCTTCCTCACGATCTTGTACGCGTGCAGGTCCACGATAGTCGAGGGTCCTGCATACCGGCTGCGGCCGCCGTCCAGGACATAATCGACATCTACCGTAACCTCGTCGGCTGTCACCGGGTCAGGCTCGCCATGCAGGTTCGCGCTCGTCGAGATGATCGGGCCCGTCCTGCCAATAAGGTCGAGCGCCATCGAGTGATCGGGATACCTGATGCCCACGTATGCTGAGCCAGCAGTCAGGATGTCAGGCAGGATGTCCTTTTTCTCCAGTATGACCGTTACCGGCCCAGGCAGGAACCGTCGTATGAAATCCTCCCGCTCCACGTGTGCCACACCCTGCAGCATCTCGAAGCCCGATACAGCGATAGAAAGCGGCAGTGACTCCGGCCGTCTTTTTAACGAAAAGACCCTGTGGATAGCATTCCTGTCGGTGGCCAGCGCACCGATGCCGTACACGGTTTCCGTCGGATAAGCGATGACTCCGCCATGACTGACGATGCTGGCGGCCCGGGCGACGTCTGTACCCCTGAGCATAAAAATAGATAGCACGAAATGGTAAATAATCTGTCGGGTGCCCGGCGCCCTGCGCACGACCCGCAGAGTGGACGATGCGGACAGGATTCCCGGGGAACAGATATGTTTATTATCTACTATTACTATACATTTGCATACTTCAAAAGGGGTAAAAATGGAATCTTTTGCTGTTATCAGAGCTGATGACCAGGCAAAGCTGAACACGGCCATCTCCGACCTGCAGAGGCACGGCGGCCTTACTTTTGCGTCTTCTCCCAAGGAGCTGAGCCCCTCCTCGGCGGATAAAATCCTGGTGAATGTTATGAAGGTGCCCTTGAAAAAGTCGTGCAGAGCGGCAGCGCTGGTGTCGCTGAACGACGATCCCGGCGTGGCCATCGACGTACTGGGCCGTATACATCCGCCGGCACACGTGATCATCGTGAGCTCGAGGCACGACATCTATAACAAGATCAGCGAGTGCATCGGCCGGCTGCCGGAACTGAAGGACTACGTGGCTCCTGTCATACCGAAAAAGGCATAATCATACTATCAACACTTGCGTCGTTAACTACCGGGCAAGGCTAACTTCATCTTTATATCTGTTTTAATATACAAAGATTAAAATTATAAATTATAAATTTATTGAAATTAGTTACTCTGACTATTGCAAAGGAAATATATGGTTTTAAATGAGGACCGATATAAGCTGGATTTTCTTTTGCGAAAGGAATCGATCGATGACCGGGGTATCAGTCAGGTATTAACGATGAAAAACCGGCATACCTTGCCAGTGCCCTGGCACGCGTGCGCGCGAGACCGACACGCTGGTGCCTCTTGTTTGCCGGGGCAGGCTTGCATGTAGATTTTTCGACATTGTTTTTCAAGAGAGTCGACAGGTAATACAGCCATTTTTATACGAAGTGTACGGGGGAAATTTTTGGCAAAAATTTCCCCTTTGCACCCCTTCAAAAACGGAGCTAAAACGATCTTAAAAATGGTGCCTTCGGCACATGTGCGGGTGTCGAGAGTCAGGGGAGCCTTTTTGGAAAATGCTCCCCGACAGCCCCTTCGAAAACTAAGCAAACATTACGCCGCTTTCCTGCGTGAGGTTCTTGTTGCGTTCGCCCAGCACCTTAGCCACAGCCGCGTTGAAGTCTGCGGACTCAACGAAGTCGCGGTTGTTCCTGATGGCGAACATGCCTGCTTCCATGACGATGGCCGCGATGTCTGCGCCGCTGGACTCTTCGGTGATCGTGGCGATCTGCCGCAGGTTGACGTCCTCGGACAGGTTCATCTTGCGGGCATGGATCTTCAGGATCTGCTCCCTTCCTTCCAGGCTCGGCATTGGCACCTTGATCATGCGGTCGAACCGGCCGGGCCGGAGCAGCGCGGGGTCGAGGATGTCCGGCCTGTTGGTGGCCGCGAGAATCCTGACGTTGCCTCTCGGGTCGAAGCCGTCCATCTCGGCGAGTAGCTGTACCAGCGTCCTCTGTACCTCACGGTCGCCGGAGGTGATGCTGTCAAGCCGCTTGGCTCCGATTGAGTCGATCTCGTCGATGAAGATGATGGCGGGCGATTTTTCCTTGGCCATCTCGAACAGTTCCCGCACCATGCGGGCGCCTTCGCCGATGTACTTCTGGACCAGCTCGCTGCCAATGATCCTGATGAACGACGCCTGGGTGCGATTGGCTACGGCTTTGGCGAGCAGGGTCTTGCCAGTGCCCTGGCGGGCCGTACAGGAGCACTCCCTTCGGGGGCTCGATGCCGACCTTCGTGAACAGCTTCAGGCTTCAGCAGCGGAAGCTCCACGGTCTCCTTCAGCTCGTTGATCTGCTCTTCCAGGCCGCCCACGCTCTGGTAGTCGATGTCGGGGGCCGCGATGACCTCCATGCCGAGCACCAGCGGGTCCTTTACCGTCGGCAGCACCTCGATCACGGCCAGCGACTGCTGGTTCAGCGCGACCTTGGCCCCGGCGTACACGTCCTTCGAGTTGATGAACTGGGACGAGTTGACCACGAACTTGGGCCCGGTGGACGACTTGATGATCATCTTGCCGTTTGCCATGATGTCCAGGATGGTCCCCACGATGAGCGGCGGGGTCTTCAGTCTGTCCAGCTCAGACGTCAGCTTCCGGATCTCGCGCTCGTATTGTACCTTCTTGTTCTCGACAGATTTTTTCTCGAGCTCAATTTTTCGGTACTCCTCCTTCAAGCGGACGTTACGCTCCTCGAGCTGCTTTACTCTGTCGAGCAAGTACTTGGAAAAGTCGCTGAGCGGCACCTCTCCGGTAAATTCGACGCCAGATCCTTCCGCCATATTAATCACTTAAACAGTTAATTTTCTTGGTATATATGCTTAACTTACAGACTTATCGGAAAAATTTATCCGTAAAAACATGTACTAATACTCGGATACGTATGCAGTGTGAAATATGTGGGGCAGAGATTAGAGGAAAATCTTTCAGGATCATCGTCGATAGAGCGGAACTCGATGCTTGCGACAAGTGCAAAGGCTTCGGCAAGGAGGTCTCGCCGAGAGGCCCTGCGGGAGTGCGCGGCGGAGGAGCCTCCGCGCCGCCCGGGGCCCCTGGCAGCATGGCTGTCAGGCGCACGAGACGGGACGTGTTCGACCAGATCAAGGATGAGCTGGTCGAGGACTACGCGGACCGGATCAAGAAAGCCCGCGAAGCGAAGCACATGACCGACGAGGAACTCGCCAAAAAGACCCAGTCGAAGGTAAACATCATCAAGAAGGTCGAGCGTGGGGAACTGATCCCCGAGGACGCGCTGGTGAAGAAGATCGAGCTGGCCCTTGAAGTCAAGCTGACGGAAGGCGTGGCCGAGGCAGAGCGCAGTGGCCGGAAGGGTGAGAGCCGGGTCATGACGCTGGGCGACCTGATCAAAGTGAAGAGGGACGGGAACCGGTAGGATTTTTCCCTTCTTTTTATCACTTTTTTTCATATTCCTTATGCTGTGCTGCCGTTTTTAAACAGCGCCCGCTATAAAGACGGGAAAACATTAAAAGGCAGGTATTCCGGAGGTCAGCATCCCTCTAGCGATTAATATACTAATCGTCTGCTGTGAGACCTCCCGAGTTCTCGACAGTTGCGCTACTTTTTGTCGCCGTACAGCAGCGACTTTCTCGCATGCCAGATGCGCTGTAGCGCGGTCACGTGGCTGAGGACACCTATGAGAAGCAACGCCCAGCCAAGCACCGGGAACCGGAACCCTTCGAAGCCTGCCGCGACGGGATAGACCAGCGTGATACAGGTGGCCAGCCCCAGGACGATCATGCGATCGGCCCGGCCCATGATGCCCCCGTAGTTGCGGCCGATGCCCACGGCCTGGGCCTGTGTGCCCAGGTAGCTGGCCAGCAGCACGCCCGTAACCGCCAGCGCGCCCAGGTCGGCCCGCAGGTATCCGCCCAGGAAGATGCCGCTGATGATGAATACGTCCGCGTAACGGTCGATCACGTGGTCCAGGAAGTCGCCGTACTTCGAGGACGTGCCGGTCTTCCTGGCCAGCGCGCCGTCCAGGCCGTCGAGCAGCCCGTTCAGCAGCAGGAAGAACAAAGCTAAGGCAAGCGCAAGCGTACTATTATAGGCAAAGTAATAGGCGATGCCCGCGAGCGCCGCGCAACATAGCGACGCTACCGACAGAGCGTTTGCCGTTATCCTGTGCGTATGCAGCAGGTTGACCAGCGGCGTGGTCATGTCTACAAGCACTGACCTGTAGGAGTCCATAGTCACAGGAACAGCTCCTCGCTAAAGTCTACGCTGCCGGGCTTGTAATTATCGGTGCCGCGGATGATCTGTCTGACGGCTTCTGCGACTTCTTCCGGCGACATATCCGTGACGTTGATCTCGTACACGTTGCGTGGTCGCCCGCGACCGCGTGGTCGTACACGACCACGACTCATCTCCAGCGCCTCGACAAGGATCACGTCAAGCGCCTCCGCCTCCAGGTTCTCGTCGATCTTCGCCTTGCTCCATCCGCGTTTTGCCAGTCGTTCCCGGAGCACGCCCGGGGCGGTGCGCAGGACGACGATCCTGTCCACGGGAAGCAAATGCGAGATGTGTCCCTCGATGATATAATCGCCTTCGAGGCTTTCGACGTACTCGTCCAGGCGGTCCAGGTCTGCGATCAAAGACTTTCTCTCCGGGTCGCTGCCCCGGTTATATCTATCCTTGATCACTGCGTTCAGGTCGAGGACGCGAAAGCCCTCGTCAACCAGGGGCGCTACCGTCGATTTACCTGTGCCAGGCGTGCCGGTCAGGGCGATCTTCATGTCGTCTCCCGGACGGACTTCAGCGTGTCGATCAGCCGGAGGTTCTGGTCATGCGTGCCAATGGTGATGCGCACATACCGGTCGCCCATGCCCCGGAACGATGCGCAGTCCCGCAGGATGATGCCTCTTTTCATGCACTCATCGACGACAAACCTGGATGTGAGCGGGCTCGCATCCATCAACAAGAAATTGGCGTCAGACGGGAAGACCTTGAATGGCATGTGCCCGGATAAAAACTCTCGCTCTTTCCTGACCGTGTCCACCGATCGCCGGTAGTGTTCCTCGTCGCCCAGCGCGGCAACCGCCGCCGCGATGGAAATACGGCTGAGCGCGAAGGGCGTGGCCACCTTCATGTATTCCCTGAAGGCCTGCTCCGGGATGAAACCGGACCCGATGCGCATCCCTGCCAGACCCCACGCCTTCGACATGGTGCGGCCTACGACTACGTTGTCGTACTTTCCGACGAGGCCCAGGGCCGACTCCGCCCCGTCCGCGAAGTCGATGTATGCCTCGTCCACGAAGACGATGGCCTCCGCCGCCTCTGCGACAGCCCTGATGTCCTCGATGGGGGTGAGGTTGCCTGTCGGGTTATTCGGGGACGTGATGAAAATGAATTTGGTCTTTCCGGTGACTTTATCCAGCACGGCGTCCACGTCGAGGCTGAAGTCGTCTCTCCGGTTGCAGAACACTGGCGTTGCCCCGCAGAACCTCGTGACGATCTCGTAATACGAGAATGCGGGCAGCGGTATCAGGGTCTCGTCGCCACTCTCGAGGAAGGCACGCAGCAGCGTCTCCAGCACGCCGTCCATGCCTGCGCCGCAGACCACCGTGCCGAGCGGCATACTGTACCGCTCCGCGATCGCCTGGCGAAGCTCTATGGCGTCAACGCTCGGGTAAATATGGGCGTCGCACGCCGCGTCCCGGATCGCCTCGACTGCCCTGGGACTTGGCCCCAGGCAGTTCTCGTTGGAGGCGAGCTTGACGATGCTGCGCTCTTCAATGCCATAGGACGCAGCCACCTCTTCCACGTTCTTTCCCGCCACATACTCTTTTATTTCCCTGACCGACTGCCTGGCCCTGATCATTACTTCACCGCAAATAGACGAAGAGCATTCAAAGTTTAAAGATTTTGCTTCGGGGAGGTCTCGGAGGTTTCTGGAGGGCACGGAGACGTTCACCACAGAGGGCACAGAGGCCACAGAGGACGACACAGAGGACGTTTTAATAACAGGGCTTTCCCTCATCAGCCTTTTTCTATAAAATCCTCTGTGTCGTCCTCTGTGGCCTCTGTGCCCTCTGTGGTGAGAGTTCTACACGTGCCCTCCAGAAACCTCTGCGCCCTCCCGCGACTAGGAAAACGCTATATTAAAGAATTGCTTATTATTTATATGGCACATATGAATACGGAGACTACACCAAAGACCGAAGACAACGTCATCTTCGTGGGCAACAAGCCTGTCATGAACTACGTGCTTGCCGCGGTCACCCAGTTTAACGAGGGTGCTAAAGAGGTCAGCATCAAGGCGAGGGGGCGGGCCATCTCCCGGGCGGTGGATACGGCTAAGGTAGTGCGCAACCGTTTCCTGCTCGACGTGGTGGTGGACCACATCAAGATCAGCACGGAAGAGCTGACCAGCGAGAAGGGCGACAACATCAACGTCTCTTCTATCGAGATCTTCCTGAAGCGTCCCTGATCAGCGATGCATTCTGTCAGCGGCCTTTTTAAGCTTATCTGCCAGGGCATTGCGTCCCGGGAAGCCTGAGGAAGCGACGACGTCGATTAGCTCGTCTGGCGACAGCGCGTCATTGCCTATGCTGTTAAGGAACTCTTTCTCCTCGTAGGTCAGGTATATCCCGAGACGGCTCCACGTGCCCGCGCTGGCGTACTTCTCCGGGGCGTAGGACACCTTCAGGGAAGGCTTGACATTGATGCGCAGGAATGTCCGGTTCCTGAACTGGACGACGATTAACGTGTAAACACCGCCCGCGCTGAAGATATCGTCTCCTTCGACCCACCGGCGGCTGGCGCTGTCGAAAGCCTTCGCCGAGCGTATCTGCTTCCGGGTTTTCTTCCAGTATTGCCTGAACTCGTCCAGGCTCATCGACACGTCTCGTGGAGGCATAGGCAGATATAGAGCGCGCGCCGCATTGAAATAAATGACGGAAATGGCAGAAAAAGGGGTTCAGAAATTATTAAATCGGCGTCTATTAAAGGGTGAGCGGGTTGGTAGGGGATGGATTGGATTGTGCAGTTATAAAAACGGCAAATCACCCGCTCAAATGCTTATTATGTAATCTGGTATAATAAATACTTTGCTGGTTAAGCCCGTAATTTTTGTCCGGTCGACGAAATAAATATGATTTTTTGAAATAAAACCCTCTTTATAACGACTCCTGTGTTCGTCAACGCTTATCTCGTGTCGCGACCGTTCTCCGGGCCGCCTATTGCCTGATTTCGTGGTACAGCTCCCGTACTTTCACGGATGCTGTGCTGGTGATGGCCGGCCCGTGCCCGGGGAGCATGACGTTGAAGTCGAACTCGCCTATCCTCCTGATGGATGCCACGGCGGCATCCATGTCCGTGGTGAACCGGGGGCTGGGGGCGACCAGCCTGTCGCCGGACACCCTGATGGAATCGCTCGAGAAGAACGTGCTTTTCTCCTGGCTGAACAAGCCCATGTTCCCTTCGCTGTGGCCCGGCAGGGATATCGCCCTGAAGCCATGCAGGCCTGCGATCATATCTCCGTCGTTCAGCCTGACATCTACAGGGACCGGCCTGTACTTATAGTACACCTGGAAGGCCCCGAAGACGATGCCGAACAGGCCTCTGGCGACCCGGAGATGCTGCCTGCCCTCGACGATGTCCGAGTCCCGGGCATTTGCCATCACGGTCGCGCCTGTATCCTTCTTGAGCTGGTACAGACAGTTCATGTGGTCGAGGTGCGCGTGGGTGATCACGATGCGCTTTATGTCCCGGGGCTTATGGCCGATGTGGCCGAGATAATTGTATATCCGCGGGACGTTACCGCGGAGCCCTGTGTCCACCAGCGTGACGCCTTCGCCCAGGACCAGGTAGGTATTGCAGCCGATGGAGCCGTCGACCATGTGAATGCCGGGAACGATTTCCATGCTATCGGATAATATCTGCTGCATTTATATTAAACCCTGTCGAATTGTCCCAGGATACCCTTCGTGTCCTCCGCGCCAAACTCATATAATCCGGCGCTTCGCATTTTTCAACGGGATGAGACTGGAGAATGCGGACAGGCCAGGGCTGATGCTGGTCTGCCACGGGGACGTGCCGGCAGAGTTGCTCGAAGACCCTGAGTATTGCAGGCTCTATGGCGAGTGCCTGTCGGCGTGTGGACAGATGCCGGTAGAGCTTATGGCAGCACCGGTAAAAGACGAGCTTTCAGGCTTCAGCGGACAGGTCGCCTCTATATGTGTCGTCAGGGGCCGACGGTCCGGTCGAGCTGGCCTTCATTGGCTTCAGGAAGCCCGGCATCCGTGAAGCGGTGTATCGTGCAATGTCTGCCGGAGCGCGCTCCATCGTGTGCGTTGGTGCCGGAGGCCTGATGCTGCCCGGGAGCGGCGCGACCGTCCACATGCCGGCAGCCATCGGGCAGGTAATGACGACGAACCCGGGGCTCGACGTCTTCTATGCCCGGCCGGGCACGAATCCTCACGTGGCATCGTCACTTGTCATGGCTTCTGTAGAAAGCGCCCTGGCGGGGCTCGGCATAGCACCCCGGCCGTCCGGCGACATGCCCAGGATCGGGAGCGAGACCGGCGTGATCGTAGTGTCCTCGCACGATCAGATGACTATGTTCGAAGCCTGCGCCCGGCAGTCAGCAGGCTTCGTGGCCGCCGTAAAGAACCTCTCCGATTATTCCAGGGCCCGATCAGACGACTCCGGGACGGGAATCGACCGGTTCATGTCCGGCGTGTCCGCATGCCTGGAAGCTTCGGGCGCCTTTTGCGGCGTCCAGACGGGCTACCTGGACTTTTCCGGCCAGGGCCTGGAAGCGGCTGCCGACCGTCTTATGCAGGCTGGCGCCGGCAGGATTATCGCGGCAGGCATGCCCTTGCTCATGCACCGTCATTCGCTCTCGCGGGCCGACCCGTCCGAAGCGCTTAAGCAAGTAAAAAAGAACTGTCCGGCCGACCTCATCTACGTCCCGCCCGACCCCTCATCGCTGGCGCAGGATGTCGGCATGATGCTGCGGCTGAAAGTGCTTGATGCCCTGGCAAAGGGCGACACGATCGAGCCGTCCGGGCTGCGGGGCCCTATCTTTTCTTAAGGAAAATCCAGTAGATCAGCCAGGCGCAGCCGATGGTCACCACGATGCCGAAGATACCCCATGCGTCCACGTGGATGATGCCGGCCAGGTTCAGTGCCAGAATAATGACTATCAGCAGCAGTACTATGCTCCATCCGCTAAGTTTTACCTTCATATCGATACTAGCAGGTCGTGCTTCCGGCTTAACGTTGCCGATCGCTCACTCATGCATATGGAGCTTCAGGTGTATCATCCCGGCTATCATCGCAAAGATGATCGCCATGAACCCGAAGAATATCATCGCACAGACGCCTTTACGCTTCATCATATCGCCGTGGCAGCCACAATCGCCCCGGTGCATCGCACTGTGTCTCCCGTACCATGAAGATTTGCACATGTGTAACATTCTTACAGGCCTGATAATAGCCATATCCACGAAGTAAAACAGTGGGCACGGAGGGTGCTGGTTTTCGCGGGGCTCCCGGGGGGGGGGGGGCCTTGTTCCAAAAAGGCCCCCCTGGGTCACGACACCGGGCGCATGTGCCGAAGGCACATTTTGCGGTAGTTTTTGAGGGGCGCACGGGGAACTTTTTACCAAAAAGTTCCCCTGACATATGCCAAAATAGTTACTACTGTAAATTGAGTGCAGAGGAGCGTTAGATACTGAGGCTAAAACAAGCATTGATGGCAATAGCGATGAAATATCAATACTCCATATCTATTGCTCCTTTGTGCTATCCGTGCCCTATTATTCTTGCTTGCTTATTGATTATTGATATGTGTCGGGGGGGGGGGCTTTTTGGTAATATCATTGTAATATATGCTTAAGCGTACAGGGGAACCTTTTGGTAAAAGGTTCCCCCTGTCCCCTTCCAAAACTATCGCTTTTGTGCTTTCAGCACTGGCGTCCGGTGTCGCGAGACGGGACAACCTTTTTGGAAAAGGTTTTCCCGTCACCCTTTCTAAAACTGCCGGCGGGAGCCCCGCGAAAACCAGTTCATGAGATAATTTATTTATCATTGATACGCGTACTGGATGCTACATTGCCCGGCTTAGCATACCGGCGGAGGTGTGTCAATGACCTGTTACAATCATCCCGGCATGGGCACTGCGGCTGTCTGCGGGAATTGCGGAAAGGAATGTTGTGCCGCCTGCATTACGCTTGTCGGCGACGTGGCCGTCTGCAGGGACTGTGCCATCGTCCTGCGCAGCCGGCAGCCGCCAGAGCCCGCAGAGACGACGCCGGAGGAACCACAGCCCGAAGTAAAGGCGCCTGATGCGGCGCCTGATGCAGGCGCATGCAGAGTTATCGACTACACTGCCGGCCATCACTGAGCAGTCAGGGGTACTGGTCCCTGTAAAGCCTTCTGCAATGGTGCCTGCTATGCCGCCGTCCCCGCCGGCCGTCAACGATCCAGGCACAGGCGGTCCCAGGGAAAAGGAGTCGCTGCTGTCGGCGGCACTGTCGCTCATCCTGCCCGGGGCGGGTCAGGCCTTCAACGGCCAGATCGTCAAAGGCGTCATCCTCGCGGTCCTCTATCTCGGGTCAATGGCTGCCATCCTGGTGCTTATCGTGCTGACCGCCTTATATGCACGCTCCACATGCTGTTTCTGTTTACCCGCGTTCATCCTGCCGCTGATCGTACTGGTCTATGCGATCTACGACGCCTATGAGACGGCGGAAAAGATCAATAATGGCCAGCCTGTAAACGACTGGCTATGACGTTTCACTGATATCCGGCGATCGGCGTCGGGGGTCAGCGGACAAGCTCTTTGTAAAGCGGAGAATTGTAGAACTCCCGCAGCTCTAATACCCGGTCCCTGACCGGCGGGTGGGAGGCGAGAGCTTCCGACAGGCGGGATATGCGGTCCTCTTCCACCTCTTTCTTATTGTTATACAGCTTCTCGACGTTGATCTTGCTCGCCAGGCTCTTGCCCAGTGCCAGCTTGGCAAGGACAAGGATAGACTTGTTCAGGTCCCGGCAGGCGATGAGTCCACCGCGATCACAGGTGTACTCTCTCCGCTGCGAGCTGAACAGCATCGGCACGGGAATCGTAAGGCCGGGCACCTTCACGAGCACTGCCCACCCGTACTTCACGTGCGACAGCTCGTGGCCGATGATGAACGTCAGCTCATCACTGTCCGTCGCATCGATCAGGCCCGTGTTTATCACGATGATCTTTTTGAACGCTCCCACCGCGTACGCATTGATCTCCGGGTTCTGCACCACGTAGACGCCCGGAGTTTTGATGCCCAGCCGCCCGGCCGCTGTTTCCGCGATCGCGTGGATGTCCGTCAGGTTGCGCTCCGTCGCCTTGACACTATAGGAGATCACGTGGTAGTAGAACCGCAGCCTCATGTACAGCCGCAGCAGGACAAAGATGATCACTGCGCCGACCATCATGCCCGCGATGAAAAACGAGGATGCAACGACCCTTGTAATGATGAACGCCGGGCCATAGGTGACAAAGACATAGGCGCCGATGGCAAGCAACAGGATGACGATCACGACCGGTATGACCAGCTTCCTGAGATATTCGCTTCCCTCGCCGCTCACCCGGAAGTCGATCGGACGATTATCCTGTCGCTGTCTCAATTTTCCCTCTTTATCTGGCTGGCCTGCGCTCACGCTCAATTATATAGCTATCATAATATTTAATTATAAGCACGTACGGCAAATGGCTTTCACGTCCGGGCCCGTGATGTTTATAAAATTATAATTAAACGTTTCATAGAAAAACGCTATATAGAAATGTGTATTATGTCTGATCATCCATGGCGCCTCCGGCGTCTGGCTGCTCCAGGAAACCCCGAATGGCTATCCGAGAAATCTCCTATCCATAAGACCTCGCAAGATTTCCCGGCTGGCGGCGGCGAGCATATGCTCGCCGCCATCCTGGATTATATTTTTTACGTCGTTTTCCCGGAAAAAGTTGATATATCCGGCCATTGCCAGTTAAGCTAATGCCCGGTCGTAACAAGCTAATCGGCTATGGTATAGTGGCCGGTATCCTGCTAATCATCGTGATTGTTGCCCTTTATTTCCTGCAGGCCGAATTCTTCGCCCCTCAGCCGGGCGTGGAGGCGGTGAAGGGGCAGGAGCTCCGGGACTTCGGCGGCGCCCGTCTTTCGTCCATCGCCGACTTCCGGGAGAACTCGATCAAAGGCCCGCAGCACATCGACATCGACAGCTACCGGCTCACCGTCGATGGCATGACGGGGACTAACCGGACGTATACCTATGCTGGCATCGTGGACAATCATACGCACTACCGCAAAGTGGCTACCCTGAACTGTGTCGAGGGCTGGAGCGTGACCCTCCTCTGGGACGGCGTCAAGGTCAAAGACCTCCTGGCCGAGGCCGGGTTTAACCCTGCGGCTAAGACGATTACGTTCTACAGCTACGACGGCTATTCGACCGCGTTTCCCTTGAGCTACATCACAGACAACGACATCATGATCGCCTACGCTATGAACAACGTGACGCTTCCCCCGGAACGCGGCTACCCGTTCCAGCTCGTTGCGGAGGGCAAATGGGGCTATAAATGGGCCAAGTGGATCACCCGCATCGAGCTGTCCGACAGTCTTCCGTCCGGCTACTGGGAGAGCCGGGGCTACTCGCGTGACGGCGACCTGAACAGGAGCTTCTTATCTTGAGCGGCCGCAGCATGAGCAAGGTCAGGGCATGGGTTGCCTGGATATTGCTGGGCGCCACCCTCCTTTACCTGCTGTCCGGGTTCGGGATAACGAACCCGGGCATCGTCGGGCCGCTTACCGCAGGCATCCTTGGCAAAGCACTCGCTTTCAGGGTACACGACCTGCTCTGGATACCTTTCGTCGCGCTACTGGCCCTTCACGTCTCGCTGAACCTTAGCCGTCTGACACGGCTCATAAAATGAGAAAACAGGTCACTTCTGTCTTTCAGGCTTCAAGTCCTCCAGCACCTGCCCCCGGTAGGACCCGTTTTTCGCACTGGTACACGATCAGCGCATATGCCGCGATGAGCGAGCAGCTCGTGAGCACGTTGTAGTTGAGGTCGTCGGGGATGTACCCTTCCTCGTCGTCCGCCTCGACGGCCAGTGTGCCGGTGAACACGCTCAGCGACGAAAGCATGTCCATGATAAGGTCGGCGGTCGTAGCCCATCGCCCGGTCCCGAGATCAATGTCAGCCTCGTTCAAGGCCATGGAGTCACCCATCTTTTTCACGAACTTCACCGGGCCGCTGTCTCCCTCCTCTTCCTCGTAATACTTAGGGGCCAGCATACGGCTGAGCACGTAAACTGAAGTGGCGATGTTCACGCAATCGCTCATGATCGCTGTCATGTCGACAGGCCGGACATCGCTGTACAGCTCGGTCATGTAACGCTGCAGGTCAGCCATCTCCCGGATGGCTGCCGGCCCGTTCGCCTCGGGCATGCCCCTGCGGGCGAGGCATTGCTCGATATTACGGGCAAGCTCAAGGTTCTCCGGGAACGCCTCGAAGTCGAGCTTCCTGCCAGTCCCCTTCATGTCCATGTCTCCGCTCATAGCGCAACCTGACACATAGTCGACGGCGATATGGCTAAATCTTTGCCGGGGACGGAGCGAAAGCCTCAGCTATGACCGACTATCGGCCGATGTACGAAATGTTGAACCCGTCGCGGATTTTCTGGGTCATGTAGTCGTAGGCGTCCGAATCCGTCATCGATATCTCTGTCACCGCACCTATCGGGCCGCTAAGCCCGCACACAGACTCACCCGTCACAAGATGCCTCTCGCACCGGACCTTCTTCGCCATCACCGTCTGGCGCCCGGTTTCCTCGTCGATGTACGTGGTCACCGGGACGGTCTCCTCCTCGCTGCACTCCGGGCACGTCTTCGTAGCCTCATACTCGTAGACGTGATACATACAAGGATGTTCGGGGTTGAGCCTGTTATGGCCTTCCGCACGATATCGCAGCCGGATCCCCGCGTTTCGCAAAAATGCACGAACGTCGGTGCATGGTAGTGCCTATAACGCTTCCCCGCCCTAGTCGAAAACAAGTATTAATAATATAAGCTCAATACAACTTTCTACTATTCAGGCTGTTGTGGTTTTATGGTCATCGAGCATGTAAACGGAAAGAACAAGGGCACAGTGATGCTTTACGCATTGAGCACCTGCGGATGGTGTCGCATGACCCGGGAACTGCTGACGAACATCGGCATAGAGTTCTCTTACGTGTACGTCGATCTGCTAAGCGGCGACGAGCTGAGCAAGGTGACAGGCGAGCTGCAAAAGTTCAATACCAAAAATTCTTTCCCCACGCTCGTGATCGACAACAAAAAGGTAATCATCGGCTACAGGGACGATGAGATCATGGAGGCGCTTTCCTGATGGGCATGAGCGACATCAAGGACGAAGCGATCGAGACGCTGCTCAGGCAACTGGTCCGGGACGCCGAACAGGGCGGCTACCGGCTTAACCCGGACACGGCCTTCACGAAAGCCCTGGTACGGGGGCTACTCGTGAACAAAGGGCGGTATGGCTATATGTCCTGTCCCTGCAGGCTCTCGACCGGCCGGAAAGTGGACGACACGGACATCATCTGCCCGTGCGACTACCGGGACCCGGATCTGAGCGAGTACGGGGCATGCTACTGCGCCCTCTATGTCTCGGAAGACATCTACAAAGGCCTGAAGAAGCCCGCTCCGGTGCCGGAGCGCAGGCCTCCCATGGTCCTGGCAGGTAATAACGGGACAAAGCTCACGGAGGCGACGACCGTGGCGACAGGTTCAGCCGGCTTTTCGCTGAAGTACCCTGTGTGGCGGTGCAAGGTCTGCGGCTACCTGTGTGCCCGCGACGAGCCGCCCGGCCTATGCCCGGTCTGCAAGGCGGGCAAAGAACGGTTCGAGCGGTTCGTTTAGACGGTCCTTCGATGCCTGACACGCTGATACCGATGAACCGGATACGGGACGTGAAGATCGACACGGCCGCAGAGGTACGAAAGATCATTGCTTCCCGGGGGCTCGACCGTGCGCCGGAGGGCTCGCTTCCGCTGAGTCAGGTCTACAAAGTTTACCAGGACCTGAAGACGCTGGGCTTTTTCAGGCTGGTCATGAGCCGGTTCGGCAACAGGGAATGCAGCAGCAGAGTCACCGGCCTCAGGACATACGATGTTTATGATGTGAGCCTCGGCGGAGGCCGTATCTTTTTTGTTGTCGAGGCCTCGGCAGAGGCTGTCGAAGCGTTCATGGACGACGGGTCCGTACTGCTGAAAATCAGGGACTGGCTGACCGACGCCTACCGGCGCGTCTGCATGGCCGGAGACACAGAAGACCCGGTTAAGTTGTGGGACGACGCTTTTCACGCCCGCGGCTCGCCGCTACCATCCGGCGTCATGGTCATCCCATTCTATAATAAAAATCTCGCCCCGGGCGTCCCGGGGGTCATCCTGGCGCTGGTGAAGGAACGCGATCAGCGTCCCCTTAATCCGTCCTGACGGCTGTGAGCCTTTTTAGCCCCGGCCCCGGATACTCTTATGGATGGCAGCACCAGATGGAGTCTCAGCCGGGGCAGGGGGCAAGAGCGTACCTGTTGACTACCAGGTAACGCTTGCCGAAGAGCGAACGACGCTCGCCCGCCAGCGCAACATTCTCGCGGTCGAGCGCACCTTCAGTGCCTGGCTGCGCACCGGGCTGTCGCTGAATGCCGTAGCGCTCATCATACCCAAGCTCATCGAGACCGGGCAATGGCTGTGGGTGGAGCGTATCATCGGTTTCGTCCTCACGCTGACCGCCGCCATCATATACTACGTAGCCTGCCGGCGCTATCACATCGCCAGCCGGAAGCTAGAGACGCAGGGCATCGAGACCACGTCTCACCGTGAAATCGACCTGATCATAGCCGCATTGATCTTCTGCACACTGCTCTCGCTGTTGCTGCTGTTCCAGGAAACGTAAACACAGGTCATCGGCTTCGTTACTAGCAGCCCGGCCATTCCACCGTCGGGGTGCCCCTCGTCGGTCATATGTCCGCGCGCGGGCGTCCGCCCGGCCAGTTCCGACTGGATTGAGATGACCAGAAAAAAGTGATAGCAGAAAAAAGTTTAAAGGTAAGCGCCAGCAGGCGGGGTAGGCGGCGTGTTGTTCGCGGGGTCGAGCGCGGGCATGGTCGCCGGCTGTGTCGACACGTCGTCTGTCAACATTTTCTGCGTTACCATGTCCCACTGCCCGTCCATGATCGCCGAGACGATTTCGCCTTTGTTCAGTGTGATGACTGCTTTGTGGGGCGTCAGTACCTGGGCCACCATCAGGCCGGTCCTGTCGCCGTATCCGCCGGCCCTCGACGTGAATTCGGCTATTACCTCGTACGTGCTGCTATCGATCGTCCTGTTCAGGGCGACCTTTAGCGTACCTGCGTCGCCGTCATACTTGAACGTCGCCTCGCCGTTAACGAATTGCTGCGCGGTTGCCAGCGCACTGTCCGCGGTATACTGCTCGCCTGCCGGAGCGACGGGGCTCCAGAAGGCCGTCGCGCCCACTAAACCGCCGAGCACGACCACGAGCGCAAAACATGAGACTATTATGAACCTGTCCATTTTTAATTCACCTGACTGTCTGATATCGTCGCGTAACTATAAATATTGCTTAAGCTACGATTCCGACCGTAGTCTTTTTTAGCATAAACCACCCTGCTTTAAAGGCATAAAATCTTTCTGTCGATCAGAGGTCACAGAGGTTCCTGGAGGCCTCGGAGAGCGTTCACCACAGAGGGCACAGAGGCCACAGAGGACGGCACAGAGGTTTGTTTTAATAACATGGCTCTCGCATCAGCCTTCTTCTAAAAACGTCCTCTGTGACATACCTCTGTGCCCTCTGTGTCCCCTGTGGTGAAAGTCCCTGCGACCTCTCGAGAACCTCGGTGGCCTCCATACCTTTCTTCCGTGTCAGCAGTACCGCTACGGCACCCGCTGCCGACAGGGTGCCGGAGATGATGTACGGCAGGAAAATGTTGATGTCGTAGGCCAGGCCCCCGGCCGGCGGCCCGGCGATACGTCCCAGGCTGCCATAGGAACCGACCACGCCCATGGCGGCTCCCTGGTGCTCCTCGTCCGTATGCCGTGACACGAGCGAGTTGAGACAGGGCGTGATCAGGCCTGTGCCTATGGAAAGAGTGCTGGCGAAAAACATGAGTGAGACCAGCTCGGGCGACAGGATCAGCAGGAAGAACGAGGCTGCGCTCATAGCCAGGCCTGCCAGTATCGTCTTTCTTTCTCCCGCGAACTGGATGAAAATACCTACAAGCACGCCCTGGCAGACGACGCCGGCCACGCCCATCACTGTGAAAAGGACCGCCATGAGCGCAGGACCGGAAATGGTCACAAAGCCGCCGAGCAACGGCATCGGCGCCGGGATCCCGGATATCCCGAACCGGCCGAGCATGTAAAAGGCGAAGGTGCCCTGGAACCCGGACGCGATGAATGTGACAAGCATGGTCAGGAGGAACAGGATGCCGGTACGCGTCCGCAGCGGGTCGACCATCCTGATCTTGTGTCGCAGCCGGTGGGTGCTGACTGAACGCGACTCCTTCAGCAGCAGGTAGCCCAGTACGCCGAAGACGATAGCTGCGGCCGCGGTGACGAAGAACGGGGCGGTCAGCCCCCACACTGACAGCACTCCCGCGATAGACGGCCCGAAGATCATTCCCAGGCCTGACGAGGCGCCCAGCAGCCCCATAATCTTGCCCCGCTCGTGGGGTTCGGTCATATCGGCGATATAGGCGAGTGACGCGGGATAGATGCCTCCGGCGAGCAGGCCGCCCAGCGCCCGGGCCAGGAAGAGCATCCAGAGCTGTGTGGCCACGCCGTAGACCAGGAACGACAGGCCGTACCCGAACATGCCGATGAGGAAAATGGGCTTGCGGCCGATGCGATCGGACATCTCTCCCCAGAAGGGCGTGACGATGAACTGCATGACTGAGTAGGACGCCATGAGCAGGCCGAGGTCCAGCGCCGACGCACCCATGCTCTGCGAATAGTAGGGCAGGATGGGCATGATGATGCTGAAGCCCAGGGTCATGAAGAAGCTGCCCATGACGAGAATCGCGATTTGCCTGCCCTTCCTTGTCATAGTGCTCAACTACAATTCGGGCGTGATAGTTAAAAAAACAAATGCGTAGTGGGAACGGGGGCACTGAGGGCTACTTACGCAGCGCCTTCCGGCGGCGGACTGCAGCCTGCAGGCAGACAGAAGCGTCCTTGAGGCCGGGCTCAATGCGCAGCGCCTCCCTGTATTCGGCGATGGCCTCGTCCAGCCGTCCGAAGCCGTCGAGCGAGGCACCCAGCCTGAAGCGGGCTTCCGCGTCCTCCGGGCATGCGGTGACAGCAGCATTGTACTCCTTAAGTGCGCCCGCGGAGTTGCCTCTCTCCTCGAGCATGGCGCCGAGTCGCAGGTGGTACATCAGCCGGCCGGCGTCAAGTCTTATGGCCCGCCTGTATTCTTTTTCGGCGACTGCGTACTGGCCTTGCTCCTCACGGATGCATCCCAGCAGGTAGTGTGCCTCCGGCTGTCGTGGGTCGGTCGCCAGCACGGCTTCAAGCTGGCCGGCAGCCTCGTCCAGCCTGCCCTGCTCGAAGTGAATGGAAGCGATCGAATAGCGCAGGTCTGAGTCGCCGGGGACATTGCCTGTAGCTGTCTGGCGTGGCGCTTTGACCCGGTACATCAAGTCGTGGACTGTGCCCAGTACGCCCGAAAGCATGGTCATCAATAATATATTAAAATTATTTTATATTAAACGTTTGCCGGAGATAGGGCGGCCAAGCATGGTATTCGTCAGCCAGCTTTACCTGGCACCGGCGATGGCATCGAGAATAGACTGTAGCCTGCTGGTGGCTTCGGCATTGCCCGGGTTGATCCGCAGAGTCTCGTTGAGCTCTCTTATCGAGTCGAACAGCCTGCCCTGCCGGTAATAAGTCTGGCCAAGCTGGTAGTGGGCGCTCTCGTCGTCCGGCTGCAGCCTGATCGTTTCCCGGAAAGCCATGGCGGCCTCGTCCAGCGCTCCCTTGCGCTGCATGGCCATGCCCATGTTCATATACGCGTCAGGGTAATCGGGGCTAAGCTTGATTACCTTGGAGTATACCCAGATGGCTTCGTCCAGCATGCCTTTCGTTGACAGGTCGTTGCCGATGCAGAAGTACGCTTCGACGTATCCGGGCATGCTCTTGATAGCCTCGAGGTACTCTTTGATGGCCTCGTTTGGCCTGTCGAGCCGGTCGTATATGGAGCCCAGCGCAAACCTGGACTCCGCGTCGTCCGGCTGCAGCCTGACAACATCGGTGTACTGTGACAGGGCCTCTTCGTACTGCCCGGTGGTCTTGAAAATGTCACCAAGCTCCCGTAACGCGTGCACGAAGTCCGGCATCAGATCGATGGCCTTGCGCAGCTCGACGATCGCGTTGCCGATCCGGCCTGCGCCCATGTGGTCCAGGGCTGAGCGGTAAAAGAACTCTGCACTGCCCGGCTCGCATTCGTCCTCGGCCCTGCGGATGACAGACTGATTACTGACATGGATAGGGGTGTTAAAAACTTCGCTGATCAGCTCGCCCGGCCTGATCATCGTCGCACGGGGCTCGCGCCTCACAGAGTCCACTGAGGCTTGCCTGGACTCCTGTTGTATGAGTGCGAGTTGTTGTTTGACTATATCGATACCCCCATAGCTGACTATCGGGCAATCATTAATTCTACTTTCATACGGATAATCTTTTCTATTGCCAATAAAAAACTAATCTTCCGGTTACACTTTTATCAATAAATTTTTATATCACATTTTCCGGAATATAATAATGATAATTGCATGAAATAAAAATAAATTGACCTCCTTTCTTTATTTAATTGATAAAATAATCTCTGATCGCGTAATTACGTTATTTAAATTAGCGTTTTATTAGCGAAGTATTATCTTTTATCGATTATGTACTGGTTATTGGTGACGCGTGATGTGGATGTGGGATAATTCTTCAATCGACAACGAGCGCCGGTCCCGAGGCATCGTGGGCAAGACCTGCGGCAAGAATGACTCCGGCGACTGCGTCGACGATTACGATACCGATACAGTGCTCGAAATGTACCACTACACTAACGGGACGTTCATGGAGCTCAACGGCTACCTGGACGACGCCATCAGGGAATACCAGGATGCGATCAGCTTCAACCCGCAGGAAGGTTTCTACCACTATAACTTAGGCGTGGCGCTCCTGAATAACGGCCAGTACAACGAGGCGTTCAAAGAGCTGTCGGAAGCGCTGAAGCTGAACCCTGACGATCTCGAGGCAAAATGTGCGCTTGCGGACGTGCATAGCGAACTGGGCCGAAACCTGGGACTGGAGGGCCGCACCGAGGAGGCGGTCGCCGAGTTCCGCGAGGCCATCGCTATCGACCCTGGTTACCCTGAGTACCATGCCAGTCTCGGCAAGGCGCTCCTGGAGATCGGGCAGACTTTCACGGGCGCTTCGGGCAAGGCGGTGCTGATGGAAGCCGTGGCAGAGCTGCGTAAGGCTTTAGCCATGGACCCGGACTGCATGGATGCCCGGCTGAACCTGGGCGTGGCGCTGACCCTGAACGGCTCGGGGAGGACGCTTGACGAGGGTATCTCCATGCTGAGCACTATCTTACAGGCCGATCCGCTAAACGATGAAGTAAAGTACTGCCTCGATTACGCCCGGAGCATGAAAAACAAACCCCCCCGGTATTGTTAACGTGACGGGCCCGGCATCAGCCGGCTCAGGCATTTCTTTTTTACTCTTTTTTGCAGGATGTTATTTAATATTTAATTCTTTCGTGGCCAGTCGAAAATTTTACTTCGCCTTCTGTAATTATCGGAAATATACAAAACAAATATATAGTCACAGGAGAATTTATATTTAGTCAAAGAGAGCCTGAACAGTCAGGTTATCACTCCTGTAACCAACTGGAAATGATTCCTGAAAGGCTGACTCCAATACGGTTTGACTCCATCCGCGCAAGCACCAGTAAAAAAGGGGCAATACACCAACAGGCCTGCGGCGAGCCTTAAATCGCCGCCCTCCCATTTTAAGGCCACTAAGACACGAAGGCCGAGAATACATAAAGATTTTTTTGCATATTCATGCAATAATCATACCATTTTGTGTCAGCATTGTAGTGGCGCACACGCGCGCGGGCGGTCGAAAGGAATGCGGCGTGAGCCCGGCCTGTTCAAAGCAATAACGTCTGCACGGCCGGGGCTCCTGTTATCTGCAGGTATGGATAATCATTCGTTCGTTTAAGCACAAACTAATTAAGCTCTGCCACCGACCTTGCTACCATGACGATTGACAGGCCGAAGTACACGGACCATGCCCAGGCACCCGGCGCTGCGGGCATCAAGGAAACGGACATGATGAAAGTGCAGATCGTGGAAATGATCAATGGCGCGGCAGTGAAGTTCCCCATCACCGGCAAGGCCGAGCTGCTGGCGATATTCCCGAAGTCCACGCCGGTAGGCTGCTCGTACAAAGGCGAGACGCAGACCATGTACCAGCTGATTCAGCACCTGGACGGGAGCGATTTTCCTATCAAGAACGCAGGCGAGCTTGCTACTATCCTGACTACACGGTGCTTCCTGTAATCAGCATTCCTTGTTTTTAATTTTCGCAATCAGGTCCAGCGCAGGCACATTTTTCGTGTGCTTCAGGACGCTTTCCAGGCTCGCCCTGGGGATAGCCCCGTCGTTGTGATACATCCCTGCACTTATATAGCTGATTCCCGGCAATTCTTTCCTCAGGCCGCCGAGTCCTGGTATCCACGTCCGCGGCGTGTCGGACCTATGGGGGTGCCAGATCAGGAGCTCCGGCTTGCGTTCATGTGCCATCTGCCGGAAGCGCTCGATGGTCTCCCGGCGCCAGCCCCGGGCGTTGTGGTACGAGCGCGGGCTGAACAGGCTTAGGTCGTGGCAGCTCAGGAGCGCGACATCCCTGCCGCAGGCACGGATGAAATGGCTCTCCAGGTCAGCGATCCGTACCAGCCCCTGCTGCTGCCCGGGGTTCGGGTAGGACTTGCCGGTGGGCCAGGCCTCGCCGGTATGCAGGTCAAGGGCAAAGACCAGTTCCACGTGCGGGTCCCACCACGAGTCCCGGAAGAAGTGACTGTCGATACCGAAGGTCACGCAGCGGGCGAACCTTCGCAGCTTCGCGCGAATCCGCCCGTCGAAGACCGGGCGGAAACATTTCTCGGCCTCTTTGTAAAGCAGGTCGACCGTCTCTTTCGACGGGTTGAGGTTGTCCCCGATGTCCCACCGCCTCAACCGGTCCGGCCACCGGAACTGCAGGAAACCGCCGCAGAGGACGAGAAAGTCCGCCTCTGTGCCCTTCGGCCACCGACGGCAGACTGTCTCCAGCAGCACGCCTGCCTCTCCGGGGTCACCCTGCCATTCGCCGGCGATGAAGACCCGGGCTATACAGGCATCGTCGTCTGGTAATTGCTTTTATGTTAAAAGAAAGGGGCGCATCGACAGAGGGTATCATATTCGACTGCTGATCGGCGACGGTCGATAAAAACTTTGTGTAGAGCATTTTGAAAGTTGCTAGATGATAAGGTATCACACAGAGTACACAGAGTCACAGGGTGCACAGAGTTCGTTTTAAGAACGGGCCACCGCAGCCGTCTTCCAAAAGACTTCTGTACCTGTACTCTGTGTCCTCTGTGTTCCTTATCAGCTTGTACAAAAATTCTCATGATGACCATTTATTCTTCGTCTTCGCCTTCCGAGAAATAGAACTCGGCCGCCGTCAGGGCATGGTCGACGATCTCGTCGTCCGTCAGCGTGTCCGGGTCGAGGCCGCTGGCCTTCATGGCCCGCCGTATTCTCCGTATCTTGTCCTCGCTCACGGCCACTTTCTTCATTTTTTACTCCTCAAGCCCGCCGTGAGCTTGAGCATCTGCCAGTCGTCGATATCGAGCCTGTCCGAATCAGCCATCCCGTGCTTCGTGGCAATCTCGCGTACCGCCTTCAAGTCCAGATCCGGCTTGAGCGTTTTGAGCGGCTTATGCCAGCCTATCCACAGCGCGCCGTCAGGAGCGAGCTGATCTTTCAGCCGCGGGAACGCCTCTTCGAGACCCTTTCGGCCGCGGGAAAAATAGACGACAATATCCAGGCCGCTCGACTCGTTCATTTTGATCTCGGTCTGCATCTTCCGCAGGTTTTCCCGGATTGTCTCCAGTGCCTTGACGAGGCCGTACGGCGGGTTCATGATGGCCAGGCTGCAGCCTTTTCTGATGCCGAGCTTCTTCGCCAGGTCTTTTGCCTGTAGATCGTCAGACATAACACGTACCTCTCCTTCGTCACTTATAAATATGACGCATCTGGCTGCCATGCAGCCGTATATTATATGCGATGGCGACCTACAGATATATAACCATCTATTCTCATAACGTAGATGTCAGGAGGGTGCCGATGCGGCTGATTTCTTGGAACGTGATGGGTGGCTATGGCGGCCATGTGTCCGCGCAGGTTGACGCGCTGGGCGAGCACAAGCCCGATATCGTGGCCCTCCAGGAGATCACCGCCGGGATCGCGCCCGTCTACCGGGAGCACCTGCAGCGCCACGGTTTCTACAGCATCATCGACAGCTTCCAGTTCGCCCGGTACATGACGCGGCTGCACAGCAACAGTTACGGCGAGATGATCGCCAGCCGCTGGCCGCTGATCACCTCGCCCATCCACTTCGAGGTCCCCTGGCCGGAAAAGGTACTGTCCTGCTTCGCCATAGGCCCATGGGGCGACATCCAGGTGCACACCGCTCACGTCCCGAAGGGCAAGGAGCTCTGACGTCCGGAAGATACAGACGCTGGAAGGGATCTACAAAGGCCTTGCCATGAAGTCACAGTACCCACGCGTCTTCTGTGGCGACCTGGGCACCCCCCAGGAGGAGACCTCCGACGGCACGATCGTCACCTGGGGACAGAAGCGGAAACGGACCGGCGAGATCGTGCTGCAGAAGTACTGGGGCCAGAAGTGGGACACCTGGGAGCGCAACGTCCTCGAAGGGCTGGCGCAGTTCGACCTGGCGGACGCGTACCGGAAGGTCAACGGCCCGCAGGGACGCGAGTTCAGCTTCTTCGAGGCCGAGAACGGCCATCGTTCCGGCCGTCGCTACGACCATATCTTCGCGTCCGCATCGCTGAACCCGGTAGAGTGCCGGTACCTGCATAGTTTGCGCGAGCGCAGGCTCAGCGATCATTCGCCGATAGAGGCGGTGTTCGACCCGATTATCTCGCAGACAAACCCGTCGCAGCTCGCATCGTTCCCGGTCATGCGCCAGACAGGGCAGTAGATCACTGACTGAGTATGGTGCAGCCTGCCTTTTCCGCCGAAAATTTATAAACCCGCCGCGCTCGTTCTTTCATTGCTATGGCCGGGCCCACGGAAGACCACAGGGGGCTGACATCGTCGCAGGCCTCGGATATTTTAAAAGAGATCGGCCCGAACGAGCTGCCCTCGGAGAAAAAGCGCACGATTATCGACGTCCTGGCGGATGCGATGACCGAACCCATGTTCCTGCTCCTGATCGCCGCCGGGCTCCTGTACCTCGCGCTGGGCGACCCCCGGGAGGCCGCGATGCTGATGGGCTTTGTCGTCTTTGTCATCGGCATCACCATATTCCAGGAACGCAAGGTAGAGCGCGCGCTCGAGGCGCTGCGGGACATGTCGAGCCCCCGCGCCCTGGTCATTCGAGACGGCGAGCATAAGCGCATCCCGGGCAGGGACGTCGTCCCCGGTGACGTGGTGCTGCTGGACGAGGGCGACCGGGTGCCGGCAGACGCAGTCATGCTTTCGTGCAGCAACCTGCTCGTCGACGAGTCGTTGCTGACCGGCGAGGCGGTACCGGTCCGCAAAGTAGCCGGGGACCCGGGAGCAGCCATGACCCGGCCCGGCGGCGACGGGCTCCCGTTCGTCTATTCAGGCACGCTGGTCGTGCAGGGTCATGGCATCGCGCTGGTCCTGCGTACAGGCCCCGGCAGCGAGATCGGGAAGATCGGCAAAGCTCTTCAGCGCATACGGCCGGAGGAAACGCCGATGCGCCGCGACGCCAGCACGGCTGGTGATGATCTTCGCGGTCGGGGGCATAGCGCTTTGCGCTGCGGTCACAGTCATAACCGGGCTGACCCGGGGCGACTGGCTTCAGAGTATCCTCATAGGCCTGACCCTGGCCATGGCGCTTGTACCTGAGGAGATTCCCGTAGTTATGACCATTTTCCTGGCACTGGGCGCCTGGCGGATGTCCCGGCAGAGCGTGCTGACGCGAAGGCTGAGCGCTATCCAGGCGCTGGGTTCTGTCACTGTGGTCTGCGTGGACAAGACTGGCACGCTCACTATGAACAAGATGGCCGTGCGGCGCCTCTGCATGAGTCAGGGGTGCCTTGAAGCCGCCGGCGAGATTTCCGGGCTGCCCGCTCCCTTCGACGGGCTGATCCGGACTGCGGTGATGGCCAGCCGGAGGGAGCCCACGGACCCTATGGAACGCGCGCTGCATGCTCTGGGAAAACGGTGTTTGCCGAAGGCACAATATGATTTGCCCGGGCGGGAGATCGTGCGCGAGTACCCGCTCTCCAGCAGCCTGTTTGCCATGGCCAACGTCTGGCGGGTGCCAGGCCGTCGTGAATATACCGTCGCCGCCAAAGGTGCTCCGGAGGCTGTCTTTGAGCTCTGTCGCATGGATGCCATGGAGAGAAAGCGGATGGAAGCTGACGTGAGCAATATGGCCCATGCAGGCATGCGCGTCATTTGCGTGGCAAATGCGAGCCACGATCCGGACAGCCTGCCAGACGACCTGCATGTATTCGACTTCTGTTTTACCGGCCTCGTCGGCTTCGAGGACCCTGTGCGTCCGCAGGTGCCGGAGTCGGTGAGTGAATGCTACGAGGCAGGCATACGCGTAATCATGATCACCGGGGACTTCCCGGCCACCGCGCAGGCAGTGGCACAACAGGCGGGCATTCGCCCGGGGGAGGTGATCACCGGTCCGGAGCTGGAGGCAATGAGTGATCAGGAGTTGAGCCAGCGGATCGGCGGGACGTCGGTCTTCGCCCGGGTCGTGCCCGAGCAGAAGCTCCGCATCGTCGATGCCCTCAAGCATAACCGTGAAGTCGTGCTGATGACCGGCGACGGGGTAAACGACGCCCCGGCGCTGAAGGGTGCGGCTGTCGGCATAGCCATGGGCGGCAGGGGTACGGAGGTCGCCCGCGAAGCGGCCGGCATCGTGCTGCTGAACGACGATTTCTCCTCCATCGTCCAGGCAATACGCACGGGCCGCCGTATTGTCGACAACCTCCGAAAGGCGATCGACTACATCTTTGCCGTGCACGTCCCTATCGCAGGCCTGTCGCTGCTGCCGGCGCTCCTTGTCGGGCCGATCATGCTGTTTCCCGCGCATATCGCCTTCCTGCAGCTGATCATCGATCCGGCGTGCTCTATGGCCTTCGAGGCAGAGCCCGAAGAGAAAGGCGTGATGCGACGGCCGCCCCGGCATATCGACCGACCGCTGTTCGACCCTCATGCCATGGTCTTCAGTGTCCTGCAGGGGCTCGTGGTGATGCTCATAGTAGCGTTCCTGTTCTTCGGCTCTCCGGCCATGGGACGGACAGACGACGAGGCCCGTGCCATGGCGTTTACCGCGCTTGTTATTGCCAACCTCGGCCTCATACTTACCAGCCGTTCCCGCAGCAGCACGGCCATCGAACTGATCCACGTGCGCAACGACGCCCTGTTCTGGGTGGCGCTGCTCGCGCTGGTCTTCCTGTTTGCCGCGTTATACATCCAGCCGCTGCCGTCGATCTTCAGGTTCAGTCCGCCGGATATCGGCGATCTGGCTGTCTGCCTCGTGGCAGGTATCGTAAGCGTCGCCTGGTCCGAGGTGCTGAAGGTAGCCGCCCGGGCAGTTACCGCGATGAAGAAGAAAAAAGCGCTTAGCTCAGCCAGCCTGACAGGTCGTCGCCCGTAAAGGCGAATGCCTCTTTCCTGCTGTTCATAAAAGTGACAGATACCTTTCCCGGCTGGTGCCTGATCGAAGGCTTCCGGCCTGCGTCGACGTAGTAATAGAAGAAGACGACCGGACTGCCGCCGATCGTGACTGTGACAGCGGAATACTCGATGCCCGAGCGCACGGATGCGTTGACGATTACACCGCCCTCTCTCCCCTCAAGGCGTTTTCTCGCCTCTTTGAAATCCATGTCCTGCATGGCGACGATCATGTCCCCGCCGACTATGCCCACGGCTGCGGGCTCGAAGATCAGCAGGCCCGGGTGAAGTCCGGCAAGGCGCCCGATCTCCTCGCGAAACTCCCTGTAGAAACCGCTAAGGTACATGAGCGTCGCGCCGCGATAGTAAGGATCGTTCCGGTAAGTGTCTTCCCGGCGAATGCTTTCGTCGAGCAGCTTCTGGTAAGCCATGGCTCTCTCTGTGCCGTCCGCCAGTGCCTGCCTGAGCTGATCGTAATGGTCCCGCGCGGTCTTCTCATCGAACTTTCCCGACTGCAGCATGTACTCGTCGGTGGCGCTGACCTCGATCTCCATGTCCACGAGGGGTTCATTGTCCCCGTGAGTCATCGTACTGTAAGGGCGCTGTTCGATCATGCACCCCGGCACGATCACGCCCAGGACTTTCAATACGGCTAATGAAGATTCCGTATAATAGAACGGGCTGCGGGCGCAGACGATCGGCTTGAACTCGTGTATGGAGCATTGCCGCTCCTTCAAAAACGGACATCCGCCTTCTGTCTTGAGGTAGATGCGGACCAGTCCCTGTTCGTTGAGCCGGTCGGACTTCATGCAATACCGCCGGTAGAACGCGCCCGGCCGGATGCCCAGCCTTTCCGATATGCGGAACACGTCCCCGAGTGTAAGCAGCACTGCTTTTTGTGTCCTGCAACAGACGCCACACTGTCCGCAGTGGAACGATTCCGGCCTGATCTCGCATTCGTCCGTCATATTACCCAACAGGCCTATTGCCGGAGGCAGTACATAAGGATTTACCTGTCTGAAGTACCCGGGTCACAGCGTGCCTATGTCCTCGTTCCAGAGCTTCGGTTTCTCTGCTATGAAACAGGCCATCATGTCCCTGCATTCCTTGAGATCAAGGTCGACTACCTCTATGCCGTGGGACTCCATGAACTCCCTGGCACCGGCAAAGTTCCTCGACTCGCCGACCACTACCTTTTTGATGCGGAACTGGACGGCCGCGCCGGCGCACAGGTAGCAGGGCATCAGCGTCGAGTAGAGGACGGCGCCGGCATATTTGCCGACTCTTCCGGCGTTGCGCAGGCAGTCGATCTCCGCGTGAAGCACAGGATCGTCGTCCTGCACCCGCCTGTTATGGCCTCTGCCGATGACCCTGCCCTCGATCACCAGTACGGAACCGATCGGGATTCCGCCCTCTGCGAGCCCTTTTCGTGCCTCTTCGATGGCTGCCTTCATGAACTCGTCCATTACCGTGCCTCACCTCTCGATGACGCCGATGGCTGTCTCGTTGGTCTTCCCGATGTCGGCGCCGGCGAATTCGCCGCTCTGCGGCAGGGCCATGTAGAAGTTGTCGGTCACGTCGATCAGGGACGTCAGGTTTTCGGCAGAGAAGTCGAGGAGGTGTCCGCCACGCTTGCGGTCGTCCGATATGAAGTGGAAGTGATATCCGGCCACGTTCACGCCTGCCATATAGTCCGGGAACCAGACGCCCACGATGGTGCCGTTAACGTCGTTTAAATCGAAGACAGTCTGGTTTTTCACCGCTTCTGTCAGCACCGGGTATGGTTTCTGCTGCGCCGGGACGCTGCGGACCTTGACGTGGCTGAAATAGCCATGCGCTTCTATTACGTACATGACATTTTTACCGGTCATCGAGCCGTTCAGCGACTTCATGTATTGCGACAGGCTGGAAATATTGGCGGTACGGCAGGTCATGTCCGGGTCGAAATACGTCACTACGGCAAACGGCGTCGTAGCGCTGTCGACTACGGGCACCACCGTCTCGTCCGCCTTCATCTGGTAAGGCTGGCCGTCAATGACTATCAGCTCGCCGTCCAGTGCGTTGAGTGTGCCCAGGCCGGTGTCCCCGTGCGCTTTGAGCGTCTCGAAGGTCTCGCTCCCGTCGTAGACACCCTGTGAAAGCGCATTAAATGTCGATACCTGGTACATGGTCTCTCTGTCCTGTGTCGCCGCAGGCCGGGTGCACCCGGAGAGCAGCACGAGCAGCAGGACGGCCGCGACGGCCATAAAAGGTAAAAACGGCTTTGTCATCAGTCGATCACTTCGATTGGCAATATAAAGTCACTGCTTAACGATTAAATAGATATTGATTTGGTGCTGCGCCGTCCGGGCCGCGTTCTTACAATATCTGATATTCAGTTAGTGCATCATATTCCGTCAGTCATCTATAATCGCGGTGCGACGCCCATGCCTGCTGCTGCTGCATGGGCTACTCCGGGTTTTTCAGGTGCTGCGCCGTCCGGGCCGCGCTCGCACCCTCGCGGACAAGCCCTGGCTGCGCTTCGCTGCGCCAGGCTCCGACCGCTTCGCAAGCGCTAAGCAACGCTGCCCTGCGGGCGCGCGTTCATTGCCCGGCCGCCTCCGCACCCCTCGCACAGCTATAGCGTGCGAGGGGCCTTCCGCCAGAAAAACCCTCCGCGGACCGCGACGCAGTCTATACAATGCGTACCAGGACTAGTACAGGATCGATGCAAATACTAGTATTGGTAAGGGTTGTGTTTACACGTCGGGTAAGGGTAGCGTGTGCTTCTCCGCGGAAGGCGGAGGGTTTTTTCGGCTTGCCCCAAGCACGCATCAGCGTGCGAGGGGTGCGGAGGTGGCGGGTGAAAATGTGGCTATATTGTGGATATCTGCACGACATAGCCATCCGGATCCTCGATGTACATGAACCGGCCCGTGTTCCGCACCTGGGTCGAGATGACCTTGATGCCCTTCTGTCGCACGTAATCCATGGCCTTATCGTAATTGTGGTCGTCCACCTTGAAGCCGAAGTGTGCGATTCCGGACGGCGCCATTGGCCCATTTGCCCGGAACAGGACGAAGCTGTCGTCAGAGCCCGGCGTGTGTATGATCGCCATGTCTTCATCCCGTCTCAGGACGTCTATCCTGAACATGTCAGTATAGAATCGGACGGACCTGTCCAGGTCAGTGACGTTTATGGCAAGGTGAAACAAACCTGTGGTTTTGACATTTTCCTGTGTCGTCGTTGCCTGCAATCTGATGCCCCGGTCGATCATTGCATCGGCATCATGAAAAATGATGCCCGCGTCGACGCGGCAATAAAAAGATAAAGTCCGTTACGGCGCAGAGGGACGATTTACAGATCTTCGTCCTCGTCGATAATCTCGATTTCCTCGTCAGTGTCAACTTCGCCGCAGAAGCACTCTATGCCGCCCACGAACTCTCTGATCTCGTCCGTGGTATCCTGCGTGACCTCCTCGAAGCTCTTCAGGAACTCCTCGTACTTCCCCAGGCATATCATCAGGTCGTTGTATGTGCTCCGGTCGAGGGCGATGACGTCGGACTGGTCTACCATCGCGTCCTCGATTAGCATGCTTACCCGCTCTATCTTGAGCGACAGCGCTTCCAGCAGGCGGTTCAGGTCCGCCCCGGGCAGGTCGATGGTGCTATCAGCCATGATGGTTAAATCTGGTCGGTTTAAATTCATATACTCTTCGATTCGTCACGGGGGAATCGTCGTGACCAGCCGATGCCTTTGCGGTTGCTGATGTCGCCAGGGGCCTCATGGTAGTCACGATACACGTTACCGGGCGCCTCTTTCGTGTCCTTGTACACATACACACAGAACTCCGAAGGCTTGTAGTCACATCGCAGGACGACGCGTCTCGACAGTTTATTGCAGAAATGGTACATGTCCGCAGGGTCCGGGTGGTAAAGCCCGGCAGAGAAGAACGAGCCTCTGTTATTGAGAAAATCTATCGCGATGCCTTTGCGTGCCGCCTTGAACATCCTGCGGACCATGTTGCCGACGAAGGACTGGTGGTCGGAAACCATATAGTTGAAAACGCCCGACTCGAAAGCCCAGTCGAACCGGCCGTCGATCTTCGCCACCTCAAAGTCGGCCGTGATAAACCGGGCGTCCGGGTGTCGCTGCCGGGCAATGTCAAGGAAGTCGGGGTTCAGGTCCACCCCCGTATAATCGACCTTGATTCCTTTCCTGCACAGGAACTCATAGAAGTCGCCGAACCCGCAGCCTACGTCCAGCACCGAGCAGCCCTCGAGGTCGCCGATGGCGGCCAGCACCCGGAACCTCGTCTCCTGCGTGCCCTCGATCCACCCGAGGCTGCGCGGGTTATAGCCGTACCTCCGCAGGCTCTCGCTGAAGAAATGGGTGACTTCGGCCCGGTCGTGATCTTTCATGATTGTCTCCGGGTAATACTGTATGTCCGGCGCCCCTGCAGTGGCCTGGTAACTGGCTATGACGGAGATTGTGTCCGGCGGGGCGCCAGTGCCAGTATCAGGTTGACTGCCGGTGGTAAAAAATTATAACACGGCAATATTGGCCATCCCCCTCGCTGAGACAGATAAAATTGCTTTGATGCTCCCTGTATAGTCATTCCTGTTTTTTTACAGGCAGATAAGGCATCTGACACAAAGGCCACGATGGCCACAAAGTACACGACGTTTTATCAGGGAGGCAAGCGTAGCCGTTCTTTAAACGCACTCCGTGTACCTCGCGGCCTCCGTGGCCTTTGTGTCAGATGCCTTATCAGCGTATACAACATTACGCAAGTGACTATACATGCAGCATGTAACGGCCGTCATTCAATACCTATATATCGAGGCAATTAAAAAGTTTGATTATACTTATGGACTTCGACCAGATGAGCGCCAGGAGATATAATAAGCTGCTGTGTATCCTGATAGTGGTCCAGATCCTGGTCCTGCTGGTGATCGCTTCGCTGCTCATCTGGCCTGTCATGGGCGTTTCCGTCTCCTCGCTGACCGTAATGTCGGCGGCAGGCATGCTCATCATCTGTCTGCCGCTCCTGTTGTTCCTCTGCCTGACAGGCACGAACAGGGAACTGAAGCTGCTCTTCCTGGCGTTGTTCATCAGCATCTTCCTTTTATCCGTCTCTGGCATTATCTCGTACACGCTCCCGCAGGTACTGGGCGATCCGGCAATGATCGCTGCGGGTCAGGTATTCACGCTGACAATATACGGGCCGATACTTCTGGTGCTGATCTACCTGTGGAACGCCCGTAAAAACAGGCCGGGGCCAAATGCAGGAGCCCTCGTTATCCTCATCAATGCCCTCGCCGCCATGGTCATCGTGCTCTTCGTGGCTATGAACTACTACACCCGTCCCGTCGACGCTTTACATATTGCCATTTACACGATGTCGATCATCCTTGACATAGCGGTTCTTTCTCTGGCTTCAGCGCTCGCTATCAGTTATATGGAGAACCAGTCGAGGTACGTTCTCTCCCTGTTCCTGGTGTTCTTCCTGATCAGCCTGGTCGGTGACTCGATGAGCCTGCTGACATACATGGGGCTTTATGACTTCGCAGGACTGACACAGATGGTCTATGATAGCATGGTCATTTTTGCGGCATTAGCGTTGCTCGTGTACTCGCTGAGCAACATCAAAGTGACGACTGTGGAGGAGATGAGCAGGAAACTGCTGGATACTAGACACCTGATGAGCGACCTCATCATGCAGATGCCGGAGGCCATCTGCATCTTCGATACAGGCGGCGATGCCGTGCTGGCAAACAACGCTTTCCTGCTGGTCACGGGCGAGAAGCCCGATGGGGTGATCGGAAAGCTCAACATCTTCCGGGACGCGGATCGTCTTGCCGACGGCCAGGCTGCCGGGATTGCAGGGATAAGGGGAGGCGAAAAGACTCTTTTCGAAGGGGCCCGGGTCATATGTTCCGCGGACGGGGCGTCGCGGCATTACCGGGTGAATGCCTTCCCGGCTTTTGGTTCGGAGGGCATTATCACGAGCTACATCGTGATCATGACTGACGTCACGGACTACAAGAAGTATGAGGAAGAGCTGGTCCGGGCCCGGGGACAGGCAGAGCTATACCTCGACCTGATGGGCCACGACATCAACAACATGAACCAGATCGGCATCGGGTTCCTGGAGATGGCCCTCAGCCGGACAGACCTGGACAACGATGGGCAGATGCTGTTACGCAAGCCACTGGAGGCTATGCAGAACAGCTCGCACCTGATCGACAACGTAAAGAAAATCCAGCGTGCCAGTACCGGCGCCTCAGACATGGGGCCGGTCGACCTGGGCAAAATCCTCGGGGAAGTGGTCCACGACTATTCCATCGCGCCCGGACGGGACGTCATCATCGAGTATATCCCCGTGCATGGATGTTACGTCATGGCCAGCCCGCTGCTCAGGGAGATATTCTCTAACCTGATCGGCAACGCGTTCAAGCACTCAGACGGGCCCTTGAAAGTATGGATAAAGGTAACGCCTAAGATAATGCAGGGCGGGACCGGATACTACCATGTTTCCGTGGAGGATAACGGCCCGGGCATCCCGGACAATATCAAACAGATACTGAAGGACCCGATCTCACCCCTCCATACCAGGACCGGAGGCGGCGGGCTGGGCCTTTACCTGGTCAGGACGCTGGTAGAGAGCTTCAAAGGCACGATTACCGTCGAAGACCGGGTGCCCCTCGAAAGGAAGTCCGGCACCCGTATCGTGGTGACGCTGCCTGCCACTGATATTGGCGGGAGCCCGTGCACGGTTTTCCCCTCGGCTCCAGATGACGTACCCGCCGCTCTGCAGCAGGTGAAAATAAAGGATTTAAAGTAGTAAAAATCAATATCTACGTTAATGTGCGAACTTTTCGGCTTTTGCGGCGAGAGCGCCGGCAGGCCCGACGAACTGCTGCGCAGCTTCGCGGAACACTCGACAAGGAACCCCCACGGTTGGGGTGTCGCCTGCTATAGCCACGGCCAGCTCGCCCTGCGGAAGATGCCCGAGACGGCGCTGTCGAGCAAGGCATATTTCGAGGCGATACGGGCCGCCGAGGGGAAAATCATCATCTCGCACATCAGGAACGCTTCCTGCGGGGAAATCCATGAGCGTAACTGTCACCCTTTCAGGTGCGACCAGGGCGGGAAACAGTGGGCGTTCGCACACAACGGCCACATCGACGGCATCGGCCTTCATCCGCGATGCGGCGGAGAGACTGACTCGGAAGTGGCCTTTCACATGCTCATGGACGCCATCGGCCGGGCCGCAGACCCGTACGACGGGATTGTCGGCTGTATCGGAAGCATCTTCAACGACTACGAGTACGGCCGGGAAGTACGCCTGAACTTCCTGCTCTCTGACGGTGAAACGCTGTACGCGTTCAGCCATCACCCGGAGAAGCCGATGTATTATACTGTCAGGGAGACGGCAGGCGGCAGCTCGCTGATGATAGCCACGCAGGCCCTCGATACCGGGGGCTGGACTGCGCTGCCCGATGACCGGCTGGTCGTTGTCAGCCACGGAAAGCTGCTGGCCATGTCCGATAAACTATAAAAGCTGTTTCTACAGCGTACCCGATCGATTCGGTCTCTTCCAGCAGCGAGGCGATCTCCTTGCCTCTCTGCGTCAGCGAATAGAGGATGAGCGAGCCTCGCGCTTTGTTATACGTCACGAGCCCGAGGCTGATCAGGGATGTCTCGACGTTGTACCCTTTGCCGTCTCCGAGAATGGCCCCTTTCGTGTTCGTATAGCTGGCCGTAATGTTCCGGGCGATGTCGAAAATGGGCACCCCGGACGGATATACCTTCAGGTACAGCAATATATCTCTCCTGATGCTGCTCCTCTCCAGTGAGAAGTACAGGTCGTACCCCAGCCGCTTGATCCGGTTCCTCGTGTTGTTTCTCATCTTTGCCAGCCTCCGACATTTTTGTTTTCTACATTTGAGTTATCCACCAGGGTTTATAAAGCGCTTATCGCCACAACGTTGAACTGAAATTTCAGTTCAACGATCTGGCCATAAGCGCTAAGTCTTGAATGACAGACGCATATACAGGTGTATCAATATGCGGTTCAAGACAATCGTAGCATTGCTGCTGTTCGTAGCGGCAATCGGTATTGTGGTTATGGCAACGCCGGCTTCGGCGGCCAGTGGTGGAAACAGCATTACTAAGCAAGGGCCTGGCGGGTATACGGTAACTATAAACAAGGTCCAGCCGGGCATGTTCTCGACGGATGGTATGTCGACGATGAGCATGTCGGGCTCGATATCTCAGGGACAAACCATTTGGTACGGACAAAATATCAATTATTATACAGAAAGCGTACAAACTTACCTGTACTGGGGTAATCCGGGCAATTCGCTCAGGCTCAGGATAGTCTCGCCCGAAGGCTATCAGTTTGGCCCGTACTATGACTTTTCGGACGGGAACTATAATGGCCTTATATGCGTTACCATCTCCCGGTCCGGCGGCGTTACCCAGGGCATATGGTCCAGTGAGATTTATGGCCAGTCTGTGAGTGGTTCGCAAAGCTATAATATCCATTGATCTAATCTGATCATATGCGACGCTGGCGATTACTCAGCTTTATACTTTTATTTTTTTCTATATTATTACCTGTGGCTATTGCCCAGGGTGGATACGATATATCGTTAGATACTACGCCAGATAATATATTATAATCAACATTCGATGTCGTTCTTGCAGATGCCCGAACCGGTCAAGCTTTTATACATTGGTTCCATGCTGGCGGCCTTTCTCGGGCTCCTGAAGCTGATGCCTTTTGTGCTGGGCAAGATCGACGACCTGCTGAAAAACGAGAACCGGCACAACATCCTCAACTACATATACGCTGATCCCGGTACCACCATCGCCCGGATCTCGGATGCACAGCAGATCGAACGCGGGACGGTCAAGTATCACCTTTACAAGCTGGAGTCCGAGGGCAAGATCGTTTTCAGGAAGATTGGCAAATTCTCGAGACTTTTCCGGAACTCCGGCACGTTCAGCGATGACGAGCAGAAGGTCATCGCCCATCTGCATAACCGGAACAGCAGGGCCATCCTGCTGCTTATTCTCGATCAGCCGGGCATTACCAACCAGGAGCTGACGGAGCGCCTCAGTATCGAGAAGAGCGCTATCCACTGGCACATGGATAAATTCATCAACGACGGTCTGGTCAGCTACAACTCTGATGGCAAGTTCAAGCGCTACTATGTCATCGACAATGTGCTGGTCATG
>CAWBVA010000012.1:0-1025091 GCA_963792125.1 uncultured Methanocellaceae archaeon | reverse complement strand
TATAAGCAATATATATAAATTTATTGCAGCAGGCCCTGTGCTTCTCCTTACGATACCGTTTTATATAGCCCGTTTAAAATAATACTTGACCGGGCTCAAAAGCCCGCAGGTGATATCATGAAGATCGCAATTATCGGAGGGACCGGCGACATCGGCGAGGGCCTTGCGCTGCGGCTGGCAAAGCAGAACGATGTCATCATTGGCTCGCGGGACGCGGCCAAGGCACAGGAAGCCGCGAACAACTACAACAAAGTGCTCAAGGACCGGGGAATGAAGGATGACATCAGGGGCATGTCCAACGAGGATGCGGCGAAAAATGCCGAAGCGGTCATCCTCGCCGTGAAATACCAGGTCGCCGTCCCCACGATTCAGGCCCTGAACAACGCCGGTGCGCTTAAGGACCAGATTGTGATCACACCGGTCGTGCCCATGACGAAGCCGAAGCTCTGCGCGTTCACGCCGCCGCCCTGCGGCAGCGCCACGAAGGAATGTTGTGCCGTGCTGACACCGGGCATGAAGATGGTCTCTGCCTTCCAGACGCTGCCGGCGCCCCGGCTGGCTAACCTCGACGATAAGCTGGGCTTCGACGTGATCGTCTGCGCGGATGACGAGGCGGCCAAGAAGACGGTCATGGGCCTCGCAGAGCAGCTCGGCGACATCCGTGCGCTGGACGGCGGGAGCCTCGAGGAGGCGAGCCTGATCGAGAGCCTCACGCCGCTGCTGATCAACCTCGCCATAAAGAACAAGACGAAGCCGTTATCCATCAAATTTGTATAGCTCTGATGCCATACAAGGCACGGAGTTTTTTTTTTTTTTTTTTTTTTTTTTTTTTTTTTTTTTTTTTTTTTTTTTTTTTTTCCAGAGGGCCGGAAGATGTAATGTAAAAACGCTGTACAACGAGCTGGCCGCCGAGTTCGGCCCTCTCGAGGCCTGGTGGCCGGCAGATACGCCCTTCGAGCGCGTCGCCGGGGCCATCCTCGTCCAGCAGACGCGGTGGGAGAACGTGGACCGGGTACTTTGTGAGATGAGGCGCCTCGGCCTGACGAGCCCGGAGGCAGTCGCGGTGCTGCCGTTGTGCGAACTGGAGCAGGTCGTCAGGCCGGCCGGGTTCTACCGGAATAAGGCCCGGAGCCTGCAGGGCGTTGCCCGATACATGGCCGCGAACCCGGACGCCTTCGCGCAGCCGGCCGGACGCCTCCGCGAAGAGCTGCTCGGGCTGCGGGGCATCGGGGACGAAACCGCCGACGTTTTGGTGCTATACGTGGCGGGGCGGCCGTCGTTCGTCGTGGACGCCTATGCGCGGAGGGCGCTGAAGTGCCTGGGCATCGAGGAAAATTACCGGCACCTGCAGAGCTTATTTCACGAGAGCCTGCCTGCCGACGCCGGCCTGTACCGGCACTTCCACGCGCTGCTCGTCGAGCACGGTAAAAAGTACTGCAATAGGAAGGGTTGTGCAAACTGCGCGGTGAAAAGAACTATTTTATAATCGCGCCGGCTATATTCAAACGGGTGCGAGATTGAGAGCGATTGTCTGGACGGATTACGGGCCCCCGGACGTTCTGCGGCTGGCGGAGGTGGAGAAGCCCGCCCCGAAGGATGGCGAAGTGCTAATCAGGGTATGTGCGACCACGGTTACGGCAGGGGACTGCGAGATCCGACAGCTGAAGATCCCGTTCCTGTTCCGGCTCCCCATGCGGCTGTACGCGGGTTTCCTGAAGCCGAAAAGGATCAGGATACTGGGGCAGGAGCTGGCCGGAGAAGTGGAGGAGGCCGGTAAAGGCGTCCGAGGGTTCAAGAAAGGCGACCGAGTTTTCGGCACTACCGGTACCCGTTTTGGCGCATATGCCGAGTACGTATGCCTGCCGGAAAAGCCGGACGACGGGGTGCTGGCGATCATTACCGCCGGTATGACCTGCGATGAGGCTGCGGCAGCCCCTGTCGGTGGACTGGAAGCGCTGCACTTTCTCCGGAAGGGCGGCATCGGCAGCGGGCAAAAGGTCCTGATCAACGGCGCGGGCGGAAGCATAGGCACTTTTGCAGTACAGCTTGCCAGGTACTACGGTGCCGAAGTGACCGGGGTGGACAGTGCCGGGAAGCTGGACATGCTGCGCTCTATCGGGGCAGATCACGTGATCGACTACGCCCGGGAGGATTTCACCCGAAACGGCGAGGCTTACGACGTCATCTTCGACGTGGCCGGCAAGAGCCCGTTATTCCGCAGTATCCGATCGCTGACGAAAAACGGGCGCTATCTCCAGGCCAACCCCCGGCTGTCTCATATTGCCCTGTGGCTGTGGACTTCTATCAGCGGCGGCAGGAAAGTCGTTATCGGGGGATCGAGCTACCGGAACGATGACCTGATTTTCCTCCGGGAGCTCATCGAGGCGGGAAATATCAGGGCCGTCGTCGATCGGCGCTATCCGCTGGAGCAGGTGGCCGAAGCTCACCGGTATGTCGAATCGGGACAGAAAAAGGGAAGCGTCGTAATTACGGTTCACCAATTGGGATAAAACCTGGCAAGCGTTGAAGATGACGGCGGTGCCGCACTGATGAAACCCCTTGCATTTGCTTCCGGCCCCGCCCCTTCCCCAGTAAAAACCGGGGCATATTCAGCGACGCGCCGGGCGTTTCGTTGAGGGATCCGGCCATGGCGCTCGTGGTACCTGACGTAACGGCAGGAAATATACTGCCGTAAGCCACCGACTGATCACCAGCTAATTTTTACAGGCTAACAATTTTCTGTAGATCGATCGCTGGAAATCTATATATAATAGTTTTATGTACATATTAGCAATAGGTATACAATTGTATTATGTAAGGAATAGCATGTGGTAATATGCAGTCGGACCTTGAAAAGTGGCAAAAGGAACTGAGAAAGGGGAGCACCAAGATGGCGCTGCTCTCACTGCTCGGCCGCCGGGACATGTACGGCTACGAGATCACCAGGGAGCTCAGCCGCATCACCGATGGCATCTTTGCGCTGACGGAAAGCAACGCGTACCCTGCCCTCCACCTGATGGAGACCGAGGGGCTGATCGCGAGCTACTGGAAGGAGACGGAGGCGGGCATGCCTCCCCGGAAGTACTATAGCATCACCCTGCAGGGACGAGCCTTTTTAGGGGACATGAAGAAAGAGTGGCTGAAGCACAACGAGGCCATGGATAAAATCTGGAAATACGGCGAATAAGGAGGCACACCATGAATTTTTTGGAGGAGGCAAAACGCGAGATCGAGAAAAACCTGGGAGAGGTCGTCAGGCGCATCAGCGTGGATGACAAAGAACGTATGGAAATCATGAACGAGCTGCGATCGACATACTACGAGGCTGCGAGGACGAAGCCCGGGCCCGGGGCTCGGACACTGTCACTCTGGCGGACGCCCAGGCGGCGAAGGCGAGCATCAGCTCCCCCCGGGAGACGGGCGACAGCTTTATGGAATCGTACGCGGCGCACCTGAAGCGGGCGGGGTTCTGGCCGCGGCTGGCCGCGTTCATCATCGACAGCGCCATCCTTTGTGCGCTGGTGTTCGGCCTCATGATGCCGTTCCTGGCGTTCATGCTGCTGACGGGCATGCCCACGGACGACGCCGCCAACGAAGCCTGGTTCTATGCGTTGAGCCCCGTGATGAAGCTACTGTTCCTCGGCACCGTGTTCACCGTGTTGCCCGCGTTCCTGGTCGTCATCTTCGGCTACTACTTCGTGATCGAAGGACGCTTCGGCCGGACCCCGGGAAAAGCCCTCATGGGCCTGCGGGTGCTCAAGACCGACGGCACGAAGATCGGGTACAAGGAAGCTATCCTGCGGAACCTGTCTAAGTACAACAACGTCCTGATCGTCGTCGATGTCCTCATCATGCTGATCTTCTTCAACAGGGAGCGGCAGCGGGGCTGCGACCGGATAGCGGACACCATGGTGGTGCACACGAAAGCCTGAGCGGCAGCCTGGCCGACCGGCCCGCGCTCCTCTGAAAGCGACGCAGTACGCCGGCCATCCCGATCCGGCGACCACAATATTACCTGACAATGACACCGATAGCCCTGGCTATAAAATTTGCAAAATTAAATTGAAAATACACTGAGAGGGATTGAAAGCATGACAACGGAAAATGGCAAAACGGTATCGCTCATGAACACCGCCAGGCTGGCGGGGTTCCTGTACCTCGACAGAAAACAATGCAGTAATCAACGAGGTGTGATACAATGACTATGACAGCGAAAAAAACGATTCGTACAGGAGGTCGGCGAGAGCTGCCGGCATCCTGTTTATCATCGGAACAGTAGCGGGTTTCATCAGCGCGGGCCTGTTAGCGGACATCCTGGGGGCCCCCGATTACCTGACCCAGATGGCAGCGAACGATAAACTGATACTGGCGGGAGGGTTTTTCATGCTGGTCATGGGCTTCGCCTGTGCCAGCATAGCCATCGCCATGTACCCGGTGCTCCGAAAGTACAGCGAAAGCCTGGCCCTCGGCGCAGTCGCCTTCAGGCTCATCGAAGGCGTGGGGATGATCATTAGCGTGATCGGCCTCGTCTCGCTGCTGGCAGTGAGCCAGGGATACGTGAAGGCCGGGCCTGCGGATGCAGCCTATCTCCAGGCCCTGGGCACCACGATCTTCGCGGGATATAACTGGGTGGTCAACGTGGGCTTTGTTTTTGCCTGGTGCACTGCCGCTCTGCTCTACTACTACATCTTCCTCCGGACCAGGCTGGTGCCGCTATGGCTGACGGCCTGGGGCTTCATCGGAATCGCGCTGAGCCTCACGTTTTGCATGCTGGCCATGTTCAACTACGTAGGTGCGGACTCACCGCTCCAGTTCCTGTTGAGCGTCCCCATCATGATACAGGAGATGGTCCTGGCGGTCTGGCTGATCGTCAAAGGCTTCGACCCGGCCGCCGTCGAAGCCCTTTCGGCCCGGGCCGACAGGGTCGTCGTCGCCCCGAATGCGAGCACCATAAAGCAGAGGGCGTGACAGAGGGGCAAGATATGGACACATATCAAATGCTCCTGACTTTTTGAAAAGGTTAGCGTGAATAACCATGATAATATGAGCACATTCAAAACAGAGAAGGAGGTATCTTATGGAACTCACCTGGAGCGGTAAGGCTTTAGTCGTGACGTTGCTCTTTCGTTTACTTTTTGGAGGGTATCTGATAGGGATGGATCTATACAACTATAATGATGTCGAAAGCGCGTTAACCGTCCTGTTGATATACGGCTTGATTGGCATTTTCGCAACCCTGTTCATATCAGGCAAAAAATATGGACTCATCGGCATAATAGGCCTGGATGTCATTTTCATCATATTGCAGTCTGTTTTCACATTCGTTACTTTAAGTCAAATAGCAGATGCAGGCTTGCATGACCCGCTTGCGAATTGGTGGGCCGCGTTGTTGATGTACCTGTTCTCCCTGCTAACGCTCATATTCGCCATCAAAACCTACAGAGAATCCAAACCCTCGTTGCATATTTTGAGATCTCCGATTGCCTCTTGATAGAAAATTAACGACCTGGAAAGTGATTAACCTTGAAAATGAAAGCGATTGTATATGAAAAATATGGACCACCGGATGTTCTTCATTTCAAAGAGGTAGAGAAACCTGCCCCCAAAGACAATGAGGTGCTGATAAAAGTACACGCGACGACCGTTGCCGCGGGGGACTGGCGCATGCGCAGGGCGCAGCCGTTCATGGCGCGGCTGTACAACGGCCTCTTCAGGCCGAAGAGGATCACCGTGCTGGGATTCGATCTCGCCGGGGAAGTCGAGGCAATCGGTAAAAACGTAAAACGATTCAAGCCCGGCGACCGGGTCTTTGCGTGGACCGGCTTCGGCTTCGGGGCTTATGCCGAGTACAAGTGCATGCCGGAAAACGGCAAGCCCATGGACGGGATGATCGAGCTGATGCCGGCCGGCATGACCTACGAGGAGGCTGCGGCCGTCCCTTCCGGAGGGATTACGGCGTTGAGCTTCCTCCGGAAAGCGAACGTCCGGGCGGGACAGAAAGTCCTCGTCTACGGCGCTTCCGGCAGCGTGGGCACTTACGCGGTACAGCTGGCCCGGCACTTCGGGGCGGAAGTGACCGGGGTCTGCAGCACGGCGAACCTGGAGATGGTGAAATCGCTGGGCGCCGATAAGGTCATAGATTACACGAAAGAGGACTTTACCGGAAACGGCGAGACCTACGATCTCGTGTTCGACGCCGTCGGCAAGACCTCGCGCTCGCGCTGGAAAAGGCTCGCTGAAGAAAGGCGGAATCCTACATTTCCGTCATGTCTTCCGGCAGCCTTCTGGCCGGAGACCTCGCGTTCCTGAAGGAGCTGGTCGAGGCGGGGAAGCTGAAAGCGGTCATCGACCGGCGCTACCCGCTGGAGCAGATCGTCGAGGCCCACCGCTACGTCGAGCAAGGGCATAAAAAGGGTAACGTCGTCATTACTGTGGGACACGACGAAAGTAAAGGGTGAAATGATGGAACAGAAAGGCAGTAATCTCACGAATCAGCCGCCGGTAAAAGCGCTCCTGATCGTATATTCGTATCATCACATGAACACCGAGAAAGTCGCGAACGTCTTCGCGAACGTGCTCGGCGCGCAGGTAAAAATGCCGCAGCGCACGAATCCCGAAGAGCTCGGGGACTACGACTTCATAGGCTTCGGCTCCGGGATAGACAGCGGAAGGCATTACAAAGAGCTGCTCGACTTCGCCGACAAGCTGCCCCCGGCCGCCGGCAAGAAGGCGTTCATCTTTTCCACGAGCGCCATCATGGTGAGCGGACAAGGTGGCCAAAGACCACGCGGCGCTCGGGAAAAGCTGCAGGCGAAAGGGTACGTGATCGTCGACGAGTTCGCCTGCAAAGGGTACAACACGAACAGCTTCCTCAAGTACATCGGCGGGATGAACAAGGGGAGGCCCAACGCGGAAGACCTCAAGCACGCGGAAGAGTTCGCCCGGGCCTGAAGCAGAAGATAAACGGCTGATAGCTACGCGGAGGAGATGTTAGAACGGAAGACGTGAGGATCATACTTTCGGCCATATGGGCAGCCCTGATGTTATCATACCTCCTGGGCGACGTGCTCCGCATCTACAGCGGGGACTATCAAAAAATGTCAGAAAAGACAGGCGTGACGTTTACCGGAAAGATGTGGCTGGGCATCTCGATGCTGATGGTGATCCCGTGCATCATGGCGGTCCTGACCCTGACCCTGGACTATTCCTTGAGTCGCTGGGCGAACATCGCGGTGGCCGTATTCTTCTTCGGCTTCAACATCATCGGGTTGCCTTCCTACCCCTCGGCTTACGACAAGTTCCTGAACGTCGTGGGGCTCGGGTTCAACGTAATGACGGTCTGGTACGCCTGGAACTGGGTTTGAGCGACAGGCGATACGCCGTATTAAATGAACGCGAGGAGACCTGAAAGTACCGGCGGACTATTGTCTTAGCCTCTTTTACCGCCTGAGGGGTATACGACAAAATGTTTTTCATTTAGTTCCTGTTATTCTATTCTTGTATGGCGGAAAAAGTTCGGGATACCCTGTCTTCAGATTTAAAAAAGCTGAAGGAAAGTCCCGGAGGCTACCTGTTAATGGTGGCACAAAAATGGGAGCGGGCAGTTGATCATGTCCTCGACGGCTTCGACACCACCTGTACTCAGGTAGAGCTTCTGTCGTGTATTGTGGAGCTTATGAAGGAGGGAAACCCCGTTACGCAGAAAGACATAGCCGAGTTCCTCGACCGGGATAAAAACACGGTTTCCGAGGTCATGAGGTCTATTGGAGAAGAAAGGCTACATTACCCGGACGGTAAGCGAGAGCGACTTGCGTGCGAAGTACATCCGCCTCACCGACAAAGGATACGATCTGCTTGAGAAGTCCGTCCGTGAAATGGTACGGATGGACGAGCGTTTTTTCCCCGAACACGACGAAAATGATGAGTTAAAAAAGCTGTTGATGAAGTACCTTTAACGGCAGGTATCCATTTTCAATCCGTAAAGTATAAATAGCTCGTGCTATATTACATGTAGTACGTATACTTACGGTAATTGTACGTACTATAATTGTACGTACAATACGTGTAGTACTATAAGGTGATATCATGAGCTTTGATACGGATACTGTTAATGGATTTATAAGAAGAAAAACAGGGGATTTTGAATTCAATGCCATTTCAAACCCGAACAAGAACCTCGCCAGAGTCGCAGGGATCCTGTACCTGATAATGATCGTGTGCGGAATGGCCGCCCAGTTGATCCGTGGCAGTCTTATTGTGCCCGGAAACGGCGTGGCAACGGCCAGTAACATCATGGCTTCCGGGTCGTTATTCCGGGTCGCCTTCATCAGCGATCTGCTCATGGCGACGGGCTTTCTGCTGTTTGCCTGGGCGTTATACGTGCTGCTCAAGCCGGTCAATAAAAACATAGCTTTATTGTTCGTGCTACTGGCCACGGCCAGTGTCGCGATCCTTTGCCTCAACCTGCTCAACCAGTTTGCGATCCTCATCTTATTGAGCGATGCCGGCTACCTGGCGGCGTTCGGGGCGGTTCAGCTGAACGCCATGGTGATGTTATTCGCTGATCTGCAATACTATGGATATTACATAGCCCAGATTTCATTCGGCCTCTGGTTAGTTCCTCTCGGGTATCTGGTGATCAAGTCAGGTTTCCTCCCGAGGATACTGGGCATTTTATTAATCATTGCCGCGTTCGGCCATCTGTCCGGATTCCTCGCGGCGTTCCTTCTCCCGGGCTACGAATCGTTTGCTGATCTGGCTGCGGCCCTGGAAATCCCGTTCGGCCTGTGGCTGCTGGTCAAGGGCGTGAAGAGCCCGCAGCCGGTAAAAAATCCTGGCCGACAGGCGGCGATAAGTTAACGGCATGAGATTGATGAAGAGCAAGAGGTGATAGAATGGTGCAGAACGGGAATAATCTCAAGGATCGGCTACCAGAGAAAACTCTTCTGGTCGTCTTTTCGTATCATCACATGAATACCGAGAAAGTCGCCAAAGTCTTCGCGAAAGTGCTCGACGCACAGGTGAAAACACCACAGCAGACCAACCCGGGAGAACTCGGGGACTATGATTTCATAGGCTTTGGCTCCGGGATCGACAGCGGACGGCATTATAAAGAGTTGCTCGACTTTGCCGATGCTGCTGCCCCCGGTCGCCGGGAAGAAGGCGTTCATCTTTTCCACGAGCGCCATCATGGGAGCGGACAAAGTGGCGAAAGACCACGCGGCGCTCCGGGAAAAGCTGCAGGCGAAAGGGTACGTGATCGTCGACGAGTTCGCCTGCAAAGGGTACAACACGAACAGCTTCCTCAAGTACATCGGCGGGATGAACAAGGGCAGACCTAACGCCGAAGACCTCAAGCACGCGGAAGAGTTCGCCCGGAGCCTGAAGCAGAAATTGTAAGGAATGTGAACACCGGCCGGCTATGGCCCGGTCATGATATGCCGGCGGCCGGTCCGGCAAAATATTTTTCATCAAGTTCCGGTCATTCTATACTCGTATGGCAAAAAAGGTCGATCGGGGGTCCCTGCTGATCATGTTCAGCAAGCTCAACGATACCCCCGGGTACTACATGATGCAGGCAGTCCAGAAATGGGACAGGGAAATAGACGCTATCCTTGACGGTTTAGGCACGACGCGGACCCAGCTGGTCCTTCTGACTGCCCTCGTGAAACTCTTAGAGGATGGAAAGCCCGTTACCCAGAAGCAGGTGGCCGATTTTGTCCGCCGGGATCAAAATACAGTCTCTGCGGTCATGAGGACTCTGGAGAAGAAAGGCCATATCACCAGATCGTCAACCGAAGATGACATGCGCGCGAAATACATCGTCCTTACCGACAAAGGGCTCAGCCTGGTTGAACAGGCGACCGAAAAAATTCTGCTGATGAATCAGCGTTTATTCCCCGATGTCAACGACAATAAAGAGCTGATAAAGCTGTCGTTGAAGTACATTTAATGGCAAGGCCTTCATCTTTTATCCATAACTTATTTATAGCCGGCCACCTATTCTAAAAAGCTACGTGCACGTAGTATACGTGCACGTAGTATACTTTAACTTACTAAATGGAATCGAATCGACAGGAGTAAAATAATGAATCCAGAGCTGAATGAAATAAATTCGATTAATTACAGGGCAAAAATCGTGGGAATATTGTTTATTATCGGGACGGCGTCGGGCATACTTGGTGCAATCATTATCTCGCCTATTCTCAACGCTACTGATTATCTCGCAAAGTTTTCTGCCGATCAGAACCAGGTATTGGCAGGCGTGTTTCTTGAGCTTGTCATGGCTGTGGCATGCGCCAGCATTGCTATCTGGCTGTACCCGGTTTTAAAGAAATACAGTGAAAGCCTTGCGCTCGGAGCGGTCGGTTTCAGGCTGATCGAGGCAACGTTCGACTTTGTCTCTGTCCTCAGCCTGCTATTACTATTGACCTTGAGCCAGGAATTTGTAAAAGCCGGAGCTCCGGATTCATCGTATTATCAATTACTGGGTGAACTGTTAAAAGCCGGGCACAACTGGGTTGGCCCCGTGATCATGTTGCTGCCCTGGTGTATAGGTGCTCTCATGTACTATTACATATTTTATCAGACAAAGCTCGTTCCCCGCTGGCTATCGGGCTGGGGCATTATCGCAGTCACATTGTCCATAGCAGCAACCATATTAGTCCTGTTCAGCGTCATCGAACCTTTCTCGACGGCCCAGATCTTATTTAATTTCCTGATCCTGGTGCAAGAAATGGTCCTGGCAGTATGGCTGATCGTTAAAGGATTCAATCCGTCCGCAATCCTTTCCGAGCCGCTAAAACAGCCAGTGATACGATAGCATAACCAGGCGGAAGCCGACGAGGTGGATTATGAGATCCCTTTTAATCTTATTTTCGTATCACCATAAAAATACGGAGAAAGTTGCTGACGTTTTCGCGAAAGTGCTCGATGCGCACATAAAAAGCCCGCAGCAGGTTAACCCCGAAGAGCTCCGGGACTATGATCTTCTGGGCTTTGGATCCGGGATCTACAGCGAAAAACATCATGGATCTCTGCTCGACCTCGCCGACAGGCTGCCACAAGTCACCGATAAAAAGGCGTTCATTTTCTCGACCAACGGCGCCCCGGCGTCGCTGTTCAGCGAGAGCATGAGCCGCGATCAGATGGCGAAAAACCACAGGCTGATCAAGGAAAAGCTGCAGGCCAAAGGCTATGCGATCGTCGGCGAGTTCTCCTGCCCGGGCTTCAACACGAACATCTTCCTGAAACACCTCGGCGGGTTGAACAAGGGCCGGCCGAACGAGGAAGACCTGGAGCGCGCGGAGGCGTTTGCCCGGGGCCTGAAGCAGGAACTGAAAGAGAATTGAACACCGGCCGGCTACGGCGCTTATCTTTTTTAACGCCGGGAGCCGGCCAGACAAAACGTTTTATTAAAGTTCCTGCTATTCTATTCTTGTATGGCCGAAAAAGTCGACTGGGAATCCCTGTCATTACAGTACGACAAGATGGGCGAAAGACCCTGGCGCTACCTGACGGTAGTGATAAAAAAATGGGAAAAGGAGGTAGGCGACGTCCTCGAAAGCTTCGAAACGACGAGGATTCAGGTGGAGTTCCTGATGTGCATAGCGAAGTTCACGAAGGAAGGAAGGGCCATCACCCAGAAGGACGTGGCCGCCGCCCTCGGCCGGGCCGAAAACACGGCATCAGGGGTCTTCAAGGGCCTGGAGAAGAAGGGCTACATCGTCAGGTTGTCGAGCGAGGACGACATGCGCGCGAAACACATCGTCATCACAGAAAAAGGGCTCCGCCTGGTCGAAAAGGCGATCAACGAGATCATCCTCGTCGACGAACGCATTTTTCCAGATGACCGCGACAACGAAGAGCTGATAAAGCTGCTGAAAAAATACTTTTGAAGGCCGGAAGCTCGCATGCCAGGCCATAAGTTATATATAGCCCATGCCCCTTTTCACATATACTTCGTGTACGAACTATTCATATACGAACTATATCTGTAATTGACGGGGAATCATCATGTATGCTGAAATGCGGGCGGATAGCCCGGTAAAATATGCTCCCAGGCTGCTGGGGGCGGCATTTTTGTTTGTCGTTTTAACCAGCCTGAGCTGCGGTCTCCTGCTTAAGTCGGCAGCCGGCTCGGGAAGCACTGTCGGATTTGCTGGTTTCCATTTCGAATAACCCGGCCCTGGCCCGCGTTGCCATCCTGGACGGGTTGTTGAACAGCACGGGAATCGTCGCTCTGGCGGTCCTGCTTTACGTGGTCTTGAAGGAACAGGGCAAACTGATGGCGCGCGTCGCCCTGGGATTGTGGCTGGCGGAAGCAATATTCTATTCCATCATACAGTTAGGGCTTCTGGCACTGATACCTTAAGCGCGGAGTTCGTTGCCGCGGGCGCCCCGGCAGGCTCATTCTACCAGACGCTGGGCGATTTCCTGTACAACGGCGTTTTCAGCCAGGGAATGACCATACACATGTGGTTCTATTGCACGGGTGGACTGCTGTGGTATTACCTGTTTTACAGGTCGAACTACATCCCGCGCGCCATATCCATCTTTGGCCTGCTGGCGGTTGTTTTAGGGCTGGGAAGTGTCGTATTCCAGCTACTGGGATATGAGGTTCCAATCCTGGTATCGCTGCCGCTCCTGCCGTTCGAGCTGGCCATCGGGGCATGGCTCCTGATCAAGGGCACTAAGATGGAGCAGCCACAGGACGTGAGTCCGGCCGGCGCGTACTAGCCCGATATCGGCGATTAGCCCCAGGGTGGCCGGCCTCAAGCCGGTCGTTCTTCTTATTCTTAAGCCCATCACCAGCCGCAGAGTAAGTTATTTATACCTTGTGTGACACAGTATACTGTGTGGCAGTATTACTTGCGCCACATGTTATCTGGCAAGAAAAGTGATACAGATGGACGCAATCGTGGAACGGTTTGAGACGGAGGTAAGGAGGGGGGTGATGCAGGTGATCATCATGTGCCTGCTGGAGGAGGAGTCCTACGGCTACGACATCATCAGGAACCTGAAGGATGTCGGCATTGAGGTCGACGACGGCACCCTCTACCCGATCCTGCGCCGGCTCGAAGACGACAAACTCCTCGTCAGCCGCTGGGAGACGACAGGCCCGCGCCCGAGGAAGTACTACGTGATCACGGAATACGGAAGGGATATCAGGGAGAAGATGCTCGCCTCGCTCGCGGTCGATGAACGCGGCGCTGGAGACGATGAAAGGCCGGATACGGAGGAAGAACTAGAATGTACGAGAGGTTGATCGACGAATACGTCGGAAAGGTCACGAAGGATATGGGCGCGGAGCAGCGTGCCGAAGTCGGCAGGGAGCTGAAGTCGCACATCTACGACAGCGCCGAAGCCATCGCTGCTAAACGCGGGGCTCAGATCGACGAAACCATCGTCAGGGAAGTGCTGGCAAAGATGATGGCCGCCGGAAAAGCTCGCGGCCATGTACCCGTCGAAGGAGACGTTCCTGAAGAAGAGCGGCGTGTGGAAAGCCGTGCAGATTCTCGGAGGCATTGCCGTTGCCTTCCTGCTGCTGGCAGCGCTCATTTACGTCATGGCGCCCGAGGCAGCCGGAATAACGGTCGGCGTGATCCTCTCGGTCGTGTCGGCGCTGGCGCTGGCGATCGTGGTGCTGGTAGCCATATTCTTCGCCATCTACCTGTACGAGTCCCGGCTCAAGATGACCTACGACGCCCGCCTGCGCAGGCTGATAAAAAGCCTCGAATACCCGGCTTCGCCCCTCGAGATAGGCATCGTGATCGTCCTGTCGGTGTTCGGGATAGCCGTTGTGCTGCTCTGGCCTGCCATACCGTTCCCAGCAGGCTTCAGCCCGATCAGGCTGGTGCCGCTGTTCTCGCCGGCGTTCGGAACGTTCGTACCGTATTACGTCCTGTGGCTGGTGGCGACGATCGCCGCGCAGGTACTTTACCTCGTGCTCCGGCAAAAGTGGGTGCCATCGCTTGTGGAGACAGGGCTGGGCCTGGCCAGCGCATTACTGGCCTTCTGGCTCCTCCGGGCGTTCCCGTTCAACCCCGAGCTATCCGGGATGATCGGGGCAGGCCTCAAGGTACTGCTGGCCATTTGCATCGTGCTTGCACTGATCGACGCCGCCCAGAAGCTGTGGCAGACCGCCCGGTTCTTCATATACGGAGACCTGAGGAACGGCCAATCATTGTGAGCCCGGCCTTCGACGGACGTTATCCGGCGGGATAAGCAGTCGGTGTTTACGGGCATATTGATAATGGTATTGAAAAGGTAGCTGTGGCTACCATTGTGGAAGATGACAACTAAGACTGAATTGGAGAAATTGACATGGTAAATCAGACGAGAATTCTTGAAGATGTGAAGATAGACGTGAAGCTGAAGATCGCTGCATTATGGGCAACCGTGATGCTGTTGTTTGCCTACGGGGACATTTTCGGCTATTTCCGGCCCGGGTTTATCGGGGAGATAATGGCAGGGAACGGTAGCAGGTAACCAGATTGACCAGGTATTCCTGATGTTCACTGCAGTGTACGTGACGATCCCGAGCCTGATGGTCTTCCTGTCCCTGGTACTGAAGCCCCAGGTAAACCGCTGGACGAACATCGTATTAGCCATAGTGTATGCCGCCAGTATTGTGTTTTTCTGCATAGGGGAGACATGGGCATATTACATATTCCTGAGCATCCTGGAAAGCGTGCTTCTGTTAATTGTCGTATGGTATGCGTGGAAGTGGCCGAAACAAGAATCGCCCCGATAATAAAATCCGATGAATGAGAGATGATCAAATGATAGCAGCAATACTGGCAAAATATGGGCCCGGTAGGTTTGGGTCATAAGACATAAATATCCCGCGGGCCAATTGATCGCAGAGTCATCGCGCAGGAAAATATTTAAAATCACAGTCACAGGTCGATTTGTTATGTCAGGAACGAGCGAGAACACGCTGCCGGCGCCGGAATGCGCCTCGTGCAAGGACGGCACCGGGCTCCAGCCGGTGCGCCACCTGCCCGTCGAAGTCGCCGGAGAAGCAGGCCCAGAAAACAGCACAGGCAGCAGGCCATCGAATCACGCCTGAAAGGCGTGAAGCACCGCATCGCCATCGTGAGCGGCAAAGGCGGCGTGGGCAAGAGCACCATTACGGCCAGCCTGGCGCTGAACCTGTCCATGATGGGCTTCAAGGTGGGCGTGCTCGACGCCGACGTGAGCGGACCGAACATCCCTCACCTCCTCGGCCTCGAAGGCCGTCACCTCGAAGGCTCGGAGAAGGGCCTGGAGCCGATCATGTCCCGCAACGGGATCAAGGCCATATCCTCCGAGTTCGTCCTGACCACCAGCGACACGCCCATGCTCTGGCGCGGCCCCATGCGGACGTCACTGGTCACGCAATTCGTCACCGACGTCAACTGGGGCGAGCTGGACTACCTGCTCATCGACCTGCCGCCGGGCACCGGCGACGAGCCCATGAGCGTCATGCAGCTTATTCCGCTGGACGGCATCATCATCGTGAGCACGTCCTCGAACCTGTCCATCCTCGATGTGAGCAAGATCATCAACATGGCGAAGACGATCAACGTCCCGGTGATCGGGCTAGTCGAGAACATGTCCTACATGTGCTGCCCGGACTGTGACAAGAAGATCAAGCTGTTCGGGGAGAGCAAGGTCGAGAAGCTGGCGAAACAGTACGGGCTCAACCTGATCGGCGAAGTCCCGCTTGACCCCCTGAACAATGGCCGTGACGAGCTGCCCGCAGACGGGAAATCGCTTATCGTGACTGCTGTTAAAGACATCGCGAAAAAAGTCGTCGATTACGCCGAGCACGGTCGCTGATCTGTCAGTCGGCTATTACCGGGCAGGTATTCTTTCCCAGCAGTGCATAGATTACGCACCATCCGTAAAGGGCTTCGAGGATGGAGAAAGCGCCGATGAGCACGACGAGGGCTCCGGCCCAGATGTTGATCCGGTAGGTTACGTATATTCCAACGGCCGAGAGAATAACGCCGATGCCAAACCGGATCATCCGATCTCGCGCACCTATGTTCGGCCTCATGAGACCGGGATTGGCGTCAGTGCCCTTAAAATAATCCGCAATAACAAGCAGCCTGCCAGTTTCAAAGTGCGCAGATGCCGTTTAAGGCTCATTGCCGTTACAGGAGGCCCTGGCACGAGGCAACGCTTTGTTCCCGGGACATCGCGAGAGTAGTCGCCGACTTCGCCGGGCGACACAGATAAAGATACAATAGCATTTATTGGTCGCTATCAATTTCAATTCTTTTTTCTATTAAGGACTCGATGTTGCCGCCATCAGGCTTGATCCAGGCTTCGGCCAGCACGCCCGTGAGTGCCCACCCCGCACAGCCCTCGAAGACCGTGAACGCGCCAATCCCGAGGACCAGCAGCCCGGGCAATAGACTGACCATTACTGCGTAGATGCCAACGGCCACGATTATGAGGCCCATACCGGTCCGTAATATTCGTTCATTCCTGCTCAGGTTCTGCTTCATAATCGATGCTCAACCCCCGCAATGAAGAAACGGTCAGGAAAGATCGCGCATGCCCGGGATCACATGCCAGTGGGATCACCGGAGCATCTGACTACAGAGGGCACAAAGGGCATTGACATCGTAAGAAATATTTTAGTGGCATGCACTTTGTGCCTTTATGTCCGCTTATTTTCCGCCTGCGCTTTTCACTGCCCTCGCCGCCCGCTTGAGGGCCTTGATGGCGTTCAGGATGGCGAAACCTGCGATCAGTAACCCTGCGCCGAATTTTATGATCCTTCCGAGGCCGCTTTTCTTCTCTGCCATGTGACACAGGTCTTCTCGCGGGAATAAAAGGCCGCGTCAACTTTTTACCGGCGCGGCGGGCAGGGATTTACAGGTTGTAGATGCTGCGATAGTCGCCGGGCTCTCTCGGCGCGGTCTCGTAACTTTCCATTTCGGTCCTTTCCATTTCAGTCTGGGCCTGTCTCTGTCTTCCGCTTCATCATCCGTGGAAAGCTCGTAATTGATGAGCCCGGCAATGGCTGCCCCGGCAGTATATATTATCGCTTTCTTCACTGCACCCATATTCATTCCCATTAACTACATGTACAGCCGTAGAAAAAATGAGTCTGCCGGGGTTTCACCGGCAGAATGTGCCGCGACAGTTCAGCCATAGTGCTGACCCTGGATGGCATCCGGGGCAGGGTTCCCGGCCATTTCATAGATTATGCAGGCGGGCCCGGGGCAGAACTATCTACGCCGACGTAGTCGGGTATGGCAATGTTGTTGGTATGCGTGCCCGCAAAGGTGGCGTTGACGATGGCGAACCACATGTGGCTGACTCCGGCAGAGTCGGTCACCTCGGCCGTCACGTTATAGATCCCGAACGGAACCCGGTCGAACCGGTAGCTGCCCAGAGCGTCTCGGTCACGGTCAGTGTTGGAGATCTGCGGGTTGTTCTCTATGCCGGCAACGCGGTCATTGACGAACCATCCCGTGTCATTGATGTGGCCTTCCCACAGCGTGACCCTGGCGCCGGGTGCACCGTTCTTGTTCTTATCCGTGATCATGCCGGCGACCATGCTCCAGTCGCGGTCAGCGGCCGAAGCGTTCCCGCTGTCAGGCGTGGTAACGTCAGTGCTGCCATTTCCGGGCAGGTAACTCATGCCGGCGCCTGCCGTGGCGGCAAGGCCGCCTGTGATGTAGTCAGGGATGGCTATGTTCGCGATCGTTGACCCGGGCTGGCTTGCGTTGGCGATGCGGAACCACTGGTGGCTGACGCCCGCTGAGTCGATCACTTCGGCGGTCACGTTGTAGACACCCTGCGGCACATCGGGGAACTGGTAAGTGCCGATGGCGTCGAAGGTCCCGTCCGAATTGGTCGTCTGCGGGTTGCCGGCCATGACGACCCTGCCCGAGTTGACGTACTGGCCTGTGGCGCTGTCGTAGCGCATTTCCCACAGCTCCACGGTGGCGCCGGGGATGCCGTTCATGAGCCGGTCGGTGACGAAACCGCTGATTGTGGCCAGCCCGTCGGCCGTGTCGTTATATGCGGAGTCGACGTCGCTGGCAAAGCCGCCTCCGTTATTGAATGCAATATACGTAGCCGTCACGGCCACGAAGCAAAAGACGACTGCGATGACCGCTACTTCAATGACTTTCGTATTAACACTCCCTGTGAAGTTTCAGTTCACAGAGAAGAATAAAAAAGAGGTAAATAAATAGGCTCTCTCACAATCTATTAATACGCCGCAGTACGCGGATATGGTATTATTTCTGGATGATGACTGTCACGATATCGCTGTCGAGCAGCCCGTGGTCGAGCCCGACCCGCTGGCCGGCATGCTTGGCCGAGTCGCCCCAGACCCGCGCATAGCGGAATTTCCGGCGGAAGTCCTTGTGCAGACGGTCGCATAAGTCGCCGACGGTGCTGCCCTCCCGCATGATCATCGGCTCTTCGAGGTCGGCCTTGTCGCCCTGCGGCTTCAGGAAGATGTTGATGAAACCGAGGGTATCGTAGATCGCATCGCGGAGCAGGTCCAGGTTCACGTCCAGGTCGGCCGAGATCTCGATGGCCTCGGGCATGTGCGCCATGTGCCTTCTGTCTGCGAGGTCGATCTTGTTGATTACCATGAGCGCGGGAATGTATACCCTGTTGCCCCGCACTACGTCGATGATCTGGTCCGCAGACACGTCCTCCCGGATGTTGACCAGTGCGTTGTGTATCTTGTACTCGCTCAGGATGGTCTTGATCGTCTCGTGGTCGATGCTGAGCTCGACCGTCGAGGATACCATCACGCCGCCCCTGAGCGTCCTGGTGATGGTCACGTCGGGCGGGCGCTGGTTGATGCGGATGCCCGCGTCGTATAGTTCTTTCTCCAGCACGGGAAGCTGCTGGTAGTTGAAGACGTCGATGAGCAGCACGATGAGGTCGCAGGAGCGGATGACCGAGATGACCTCGCGGCCTTTGCCACGGCCGGCTGCCGCGCCCTTGACCAGGCCGGGCAGGTCGAGGATCTGGATCTTGGCGTCCTTGAACTCCATGACGCCGGGGATGACGTCCAGCGTGGTGAACTCGTAGGCGCCGACCTCGGAATGTGCGTCGGTGAGCTTGTTAATAAGAGTAGACTTGCCGACGGAGGGGAAGCCGACTAATGTAACGGTAGCGTCGCCACTCTTCTTGACGCTGTAGCCGCCCGCGCCGCCGCCCTTGGACATGGCCTGCTTGATAAGCTCGTCCTTGAGGCGGGCCATCTTGGCCTTCAGCCGGCCCAGGTGATGCTCAGTGGCTTTGTTTTTCTGGGTCTTGTCGATTTCCTCTTGAATCGTGCGTACTTCTTCCTCGATCGTCATAGCAGTAAAATCCCTTTTTTCAAAAAGGCCGAAAGGGCCGGGACCGGGATTCGAACCCGGCTCATGGGATCCACAGTCCCGTAGGATGGCCAACTACCCCATCCCGGCAAAAGCAACACCACTACTGATTTTCCATTTAATAAAGTTTATGGTCAGAGCTGGTTTTCGCAGGGGCTCCCGGGGGGCCTTTTCCATAAAAAGGCCCCCCTGGGTCGCGACACCCGACGCCCGTGCCGAAGGCACGGATGCGATAGTTTTTGAGGGGCGCACGGGGAACATTGTTACCAAAAAGTTCCCCTGACAGTTGAATTTACAACTTATTACTTACTTTTAGTATTATCTGCCCTCAGGTCGTGCGCTCCCAGATGATGCTGAACACGATGCCCATGAGTGACACGGCCATAGGATTCTCCGAGGTCAGCCCGGTAATGGCGTCCGGTATGGGCGGTATCCACATCATCTCCCGGTCGTCCGTGAGCACGCCGAGGGCATTCTGGACCTGGTCCGGCCGCACCGGCAGCGCCGTGAACTTCGCCAGCAGTGACTCCATACCCCGGACGTCGATGGTGTAGACATCATGGACATGGACTTCCGGGAACGCGTCCTTGATCAGGTCCACGTTCTCCCGGCCGAAGGTGAGTACCTCGATGGGGAAGCCACGGCCGACCACGAGCCCCAGGTACACGATGAAGTCGCCCGGCAGGACCGCCCTGACAGAATGGGTAGCGTCCTCGAACATCTCCTCCAGCTTGTGCTCGACATTCTCACGGCCGAACAGCGTCCACAGCACGTTAGGGTACTCCTGGCCGATGCGCGACTTTTCCAGCTCTTCGAACTCCAGCATCGCATCGTCCTCGGCTTTACGGTGGACGTCCGTCATATGCCGAAGTGCGATCTTCGGCGGAGTCGCCCGGTAGACGGCCGGGCGGGCGCTCATGATCTGTACCAGGCCCTTGTCTGTCAACGTTTTCAGGCTCTGGTAGACACTCGGCTTCGGTATCTCCAGGTACTCGTAAATCTGCTTGGCCTCTGCCTTGTCGAACATGACCAGTGCCGAGTACACTTTTGCCTCGTACTCGGTGAGCCCGAGCGTTTTAAGCGACTCAACCAGGGTCCCCGAAATTTTTGACAGAGCGATCACTCCAGATAATGAATAAACCGTAATATTAATAGTAGTTTTTGCTAAAACTACACATCGCAAGCTTTAAATATCTTTCTTTTATAGTAGTTGTTGATAAAACTACCTGCCTGAAGGGGTTTATTATGCAAGAAAAACAAATAAAATCTGCCAGTTTATCGCCCTGGAACTCTTTCGTTTCCTTTGTTAATTCTTATATTCATGGCCGGGTCAGGTTCCCCCGGCACCGTAAGGGCGGTATCGTCGCTACCCGGTGGGGTAACTGCCGGGTGCTGAAGGAGATCGCAGTGGAACGGCCGGGTGAAAAAGCGCCGGAGGCCATATTTATGGTTCGTTTCCACCTGAAAAACATGTCTCCGCGTGCAAATGCAATCTTCCTCAACCTGCCCGTGCCGTTCATTGCAGGACTGCCTGGGTTCTGCACTAAGGTCTGGATGTTCAACGAGGCCACCGGCGACTTCCAGGGGCTGTACGAGTGGAGCACGGCAGATGACGCAAGGGCTTATGCCAGCTCGTTCGCCGCCCGGTTCATGAAGCGACGATCGCTTCCCGGGCCCGAATACGCAATCGTGGACAGGGAGACCGGAAAAGAAGTGGAATCCGGGCTGCTGTAGCCTCAAGTAAGCCTGATCTCTCTTTTAATCGCCTTTCCGGCCGCTTATGTTTATTAAACCATCGGAGAAAGGATATATCGGGCGTATAAAAGTGGCAGCTGAGGCAACACAGTCCCCGGGAAGGGTCCGCATTGATAAGTATGTGTTATACCTTGACGAGATCGGCCTGTCGTCGCTGCCCGACGTCGGCGGCAAAGGCGCCAGCCTCGGGGAGATGACGAGGGCAGGCTTCCCTGTCCCGGGGGGGTTTTGCGTTACCACGTCTGCTTACCGCGCTTTTATCCGGACAGGCGACAGGATGAAAGACTTGTTTGATAGGCTGGACCGGGTAAGCTATGACGATCTGGAACAGATCCGCGTTCTGGGGCAGGACATCCGGGAGTACCTGAAATCGATCCCCGTCCCTGAAGACGTAAAGACGGACATCCTTGAGGCCTGGAAGAGAACGGGGACGGCAAAAGCGTACGCGGTCCGCTCGAGCGCGACTGCAGAGGACTTGCCGTCGGCCTCGTTTGCGGGACAGCAGGAGACCTTCCTGAATGTCTGCGGGCAGGAGCGGCTGCTGGAGGCGGTCCGCGACTGCTGGGCCTCGGTGTTCACCGACCGGGCGATCTCGTACCGGGCCAGGAACGGGTTCAGTCACCGCTCGGTATTGCTATCGGTTGTGATACAGGAGATGGTCTGCCCGGAGGTGTCGGGGATCATGTTCACGGCGGACCCGGTCACCGGCCGCAGGAAGACGATCATTATCGAGGCAGGCTTCGGCCTGGGCGAAGCGCTGGTTTCCGGGACTGGTAACGGCGGACCGTTACCAGGTGCGATCAGGCCGTATCGTTGAAAAGAAGGTCTCGAATAAGAAGCTGGCTATATGCCCGGTCACCGGAGGCGGCACTGTGAGGACCGAGCTCCCGCCGGAAAAACAGGAGGTGCAGGCGCTGCCCGATGACAGGATTATCGAGCTGGCTGAGATGGGCGGAAGGATAGAAGCCTACTACGGCCCGGAGCAGGACATCGAATGGTGCCTGGCAGACGGGAAGCTCTACGTCCTCCAGAGCCGCCCGATCACCTCGCTGTATCCCGTCCCGCAGGTGCCGGACGGCGGTCTGCACGTGTTCATATCGATCGGCCACCCGCAGATGATGACTGACGCGATGAGGCCGCTGGGCATATCGGTCATGAAGGCCCTCCAGGGACCTGTGAAGCCGGGAAGCGAGATTTTATACGAGGCCGGCGGCAGATTGTTCGCCGACCTGACGTCGATCCTTGCCCTGAAGCCCGCCCGGAAGGCAGTCCCCGGGCTCATGCGCCTGACGGATGAAGCGATAGCGGCGGCACTGACGGACGTCGTGAAGCGTCCGGATTTCCACCCTCGGCCTGATTACCGGTTGCTTGTCACGGGGACGCTGGCGGCTGTCCCTATCCTTTTCCGGGCAGTAAAGAGCCTGCTCATCGGTGACCCTGCCCGGGCGAGGCATCGTGTCAAGGCCTTCATGGAACAATCGGTTCGCGAGCTTAATGAACAGTTACGTGGAGCCCCGGGGCCGGAGAGGGTCCGGAGAATCCGGGACAGCCTCGGGAACACGAGGTTACGTCTGTTCACAAGCACCGTGCCATATGCCGTTATTCCGGGGATGGTATCGTCCGGACTGATCGGAAGCCTGTCCCGGAGATGGCTGGGCGAGCGGCAGGGCGCTGACATGATGAGCCGGCTGAACAAGTCGCTGCCAGGCAACATCACTACAGAGATGAGCCTTATGGTCGGCGACCTGGCCGACGTCGCCCGCATATACCCCGAAGTCGTCGACTACCTGCAAAGGGCGAAGGACGAGACCTTCTATGAAGGGCTGCGCAATGTCAGCGGCGGGCCGGCGTTTCAACACGAGCTGGACCGATTCATGGACAGGTATGGCATGCGCTGTCCCGGGGAGCTCGACATAACCAATCCCCGGTGGAAAGAGTCGCCCACGATGCTCGTGCCTATGATCATTAGCCACATCCGTACCGCAGCGCCGGGAGAGCACCGCGAGCGGTTCCGGAGAGGCGAGCTGGAGGCCGGGCAGGCGGCAAGGCAAATCCTGTCGGATGTCAGCCGCCAGCGGTTCGGTTTCCTGAAGCAGAAGGTCATGTCCCGGCTGATCAGGGTGTACCGGGGCCAGATGGGCCTGCGTGAGTACCCGAAGTACATTATCATGCGCTACTTCTGGGTCTACAAGCAGGGAATCCTGGAAGAAGCCGGATCGTTGGCCCGTAAAGGACTTTTATCAAATGGGCGGGATGTGTTCTACCTTTCGCTCGACGAGCTGCTTGCCCTCGAGGAGGGTTGCTTTTCCGGGGATGCCCGAGAGCTCGTCGAAGCGAGGAAATGGCAGTACGTGCAATACCAGAAGCTGACCCCTCCGCGCGTCATGACAAGCGAGGGCGAGGTGATCACGGGAAGGAAGCATGACGTCAGGGCACCCGAGGGCGCCCTTGCAGGGACGCCGGTATCTGCGGGAGTCGTGGAAGGCATCGCCAGGATCGTCCTCAGGCCGCAGGATGCCAGGCTCAACCCGGGAGAGATCCTTGTAGCGCCATTTACGGACCCTGGCTGGACACCCCTGTTCAACTCGGCAAAAGGACTGGTCGTCGAGGTCGGGGGAGTGATGACCCACGGATCGGTGGTCGCCCGGGAGTACGGTATCCCTGCCGTCACAGGGGTCGAAAAGGCCACGCAGATCATCAGAAATGGCGACCGCATCCGGGTAGACGGCACCCGGGGGTTTGTCCAGGTGCTCGGGAAGGACTAAAGGGACTGCTTTTACACCCGGATACGGTTCCGGCCCTATTCGATCGGCAATGTCACAGGTGGCTGGATAAAGTATATATTGAGCATACGTCAAATAGTAGTATTTGTTAAAACTACTGATACTGGCGGTAAAGTAACGACGACAATCCCTGTGTCCGCCATCGGGTGTTGAGGATGCCAAAACAGGAAATACTTTCCAAAAACGTGCCCGGCGAAGTAGAAAGCTCCGGGCACATCATCGATTGCTCGGGCCTTACTATCAGGTTCGGCAAGATCACGGCGCTAGACGGCGTCGACCTGAAGATCGGCTACGGCGAAAACTTCGGCATGCTGGGCCCTAACGGCTCCGGCAAGACCACGCTGATACGCGTCCTGTGCGGCCTGCTCAAGCCGACCGCGGGGTCTGCGACAATGATGGGCCACCGGATGCCGTCCAGGGCGAACAATGCCAGTATCGGCTACATGACCCAGATGGACGCCATGTACAACGACCTCTCCGTCCGGGAGAACGTCCGGTTCTTCGCGTCCATTTACGGGCTCAAGGGTAAAGAGCGGGAGGAGCGCATCGACGAGGTGCTGGACGTCGCCGACCTGCGGGCGCGGGAGAACAGCATCGTCGGCACGCTGTCCGGCGGCATGAAGAAGCGGGCATCCATGGCCTGCGTGCTGGTCCACCGCCCGAAGATACTGTTCCTCGACGAGCCCACCGTCGGCGTCGACCCGAAGCTCCGGGCCCAGTTCTGGGACTACTTCAAAGAGCTCAACAGGCAGGGCGTCACGCTCATAGTATCGACGCACATCATGGACGAGGCGGAGCGGTGCGGCCGCCTGGCCTTCATCCGGGACGGGAAGATCATGGAGACCGGCACTCCGGCCCAACTGAAAGACCGGATGCAGTGTGCCACGCTTGAAGATGCATACATGTGCTACGCGGAGGGAAAACATGGACGCCAGTAGGATTACTTCGCTGGCACGCCGCATCGTGACACAGTGCGTCAGGGACAAACGCACCTTCGCGCTGATCATCATCGTCCCGTCGCTGGTCATGGCGCTGCTCGGCTATTTCTACACGACGGGCACGAACAGCGCGATCACCATAGGCGTCGCGGACCACGACCTGGGCATGGGGCCGATGAAGCTGTCGCAGTTCGTGGTCGACGAGCTGAATCTGCAGCCGAACGTGACGGTAGTGCTGCTGGGCTCCGAAGACCCCGACCAGGCGATCAAGGACAAAAAGGTGGATGCGGCCGTCGTTTTCGGCAGTGACTTCACGTCGGGCGTCCTGACGGGCAAACAGGCCAACATGGAAGTAGTCAGCGAGGGCACGGACCAGATGAAGACCGCGCTGGCCGCGAAGGCTGTGGGCAGTGCCGCCATGTCAGCCGTGGCCAAGAAAGTGCAGAACCAGGACGCAAACGCTTCCGGCGCGCTCATGAACCTCGACAGCCGGACGATATACGCCTCCGGCTACACTACGCTCGACCTGTTCGCGCCTTACCTGCTGGGCATCATCGCCTTCGTCTTCGTATTCATCTTCACCGGCGTGACGTTCCTCAGGGAGCGGTCCTTCGGCACCTTCGAGCGCCTGCTCGTCTCGCCGCTCACCCGCTCCGAGATGATCGTCGGGTACATGCTGGGGTTCAGCGTGTTCGCGATCATCCAGTCGGCGATCATCCTCGCCTTCGCCATCTTCGTCCTAAAGGTCAAGATCGCGGGCGACATCTACGCGGTCGTGCTATTGCAGCTGCTGCTAACCGTGGTGAGCGTGAACCTCGGCATCTTCTGCAGCTCCTTCGCCCGTAACGAGCTCCAGGCGGTTCAGTTCATCCCGCTGCTCATCCTGCCGCAGGTGTTCCTGGACGGCATGCTCTGGCCCATCTCCACGCTGCCGGACTACCTGCAGGCCATAGCCTACCTCATGCCTCTGACCTACGCCAACGACGCGCTGCAGAACATCATGGTGCGGGGCTACGGCCTGGGTTCGGTATGGGTGGACATAGCGGTACTGCTGGGCTTCGCGGTGGTGATGATCGCGCTGTCGGCGCTGAGCCTGAACAAGCAGCTACAATAGCTGGTTTTCGCAGGGCTCCCGGGGGGCCTTGTTCCAAAAAGGCCCCCCTGGGTCGCGACACCGGGCGTCTATGCCGAAGGCATCAATGCGATAGTTTGGGAAGGGGGCAGGGGGAACCTTTTACCAAAAGGTTCCCCTGTACGCTTGCCTTCATATAATTATTTTACCAGGCTTGACCGTTGGTGAGATAAAGGCTTTTATATACGGTGAACATGTCCTAATACTACGTACGGGCCTTGCCCGTCCGGAAGATGATGGCGTATGAGAAGGAAAAATGATAAGATCATCGTCTTTGGCATGATAGCCATCGGCATCCTGGCCATGACCGTCATTGTAGCCTTACTTGGCCTCGGCGCCTACGTTTATACAAACGAGAAGCCTACGCCTACACCGACACCGGCCCCGACGGCGGTACCGGTGGCGACAGCGACGCCCGTGACTGACCTGAACAAAACGTTCGACGTCAGGAAAGTTCTCAGCGACGAAGCCGGCAGGACTTACACGCTGTACATCGAGCTTAAGCCCGATGCGATGCCGATCGACATGAGCAGGCTGGCCGTGCAGGTCGTGGCCGACGGCAAGACCTATAACGTGTGGGACTTCTATCACGGCGAGCATGGCGGGACGGGCAACGGAGATGTAATCCTCAACGAGGACGAGACTTTTACGCTGACCCTTTACATGCCGCAGGCCGACGTGCCGTTACACACCGACTCGCTGATAAAGATCGTCCTCCTGGTGGACGGACAGACGGCTTACTCGCTCAATGCTCCGGCCGTTTAATTTTTTACCTGCCACGTACCCGGGAGAAGGCCCCAGGGCGCCACTTCATGGTGATCCTGTGTAAATAGTGTAGTCGGTTTCTATGTGCCGGGTTAAAAGGCCGCAGAGAACGCGGTTTCCTTGTTAAAGATGGCAATGGCGTAAATCCTGAAAGAAACTAAGTTCTCTGCGGCCTTTAATAGTTCCCTGCACTCCGCCAGTATACGCATGCGCGAGCGCCCGCCCGGCTTCACAAGCATCGATGACCAACGGTTTTTATCATTGGTACCTGACCAGAAACCATGGTCGTCGATCGGCTCCCGTGAAAATATTGAACAATAAAAAAGAAGTGCGAGGCCCGAAGGCCTCTTTTTGTTTTACGCGTAAAGGTTGGATCTCGGGGCCTCGACTGGCGTTTCCTTGTGGAGCACCTTCTCGATGGCCTTCTCGAAGTCTTCCTTGCTGACTGACCTGGCCCGCCTGCGTATGGCGAACATGCCGGCCTCTGTGACGATAGACTTGATGTCTGCGCCGCTCGTGCCCTCGGTATCGGCGATGATCTCTTTCATGTCGACGTCGGATTCCATGGTCATCTTGCGGGTGTGGATCTTGAAGATCGCTTCGCGGCCCTTCTCGTCGGGCACCGGGACCTCGATGATCCTGTCGAACCTGCCCGGCCGCAGGATGGCGGGGTCGAGCATGTCGATCCGGTTGGTGGCGGCCATGATGCGCACGTTGCCCCGGTCGGTGAACCCGTCCAGCTCGGAGAGGAGCTGCATCATGGTCCGGTTGACCTCGGCGCTGCCGGTGGTGCCGTCGTGGGTGCGGCGGCTGCCGACTGCGTCCAGCTCGTCGATGAAGATGATGCTCGGCGCCTTGTCGCGGGCCATCTGGAACAAGTCCCGTACAAGCTGTGCGCCCTCGCCGATGAACTTGTGGACCAGCTCAGAGCCGGACATGCGGATGAAGGTAGCGTTGGCCTTGTTGGCTACGGCCTTTGCGAGCAGTGTCTTACCAGTTCCTGGCGGGCCGTAAAGGAGCACGCCCTTGGGCGGCTCGATGCCGACGCTGGCGAAGAGCTCGGGCTGCGTCAGTGGCAGCTCGACGGTCTCGATGACTTCCTGGATCTCCTTTTCCAGGCCGCCCACGTCCGCATAATCGACGTTCGGCGCCTCGATGACTTCCATGACCCTGGCCCGTACATCAGCAGGCTTCTCCAGGATCTTGACGATGGCCAGCGAATTGTTCACGGCCACCCGGGTGCCCAGCGTGAGCTTCTGGAGGATCTCGTCGGACGGCTTGGTCAGCACTTCCTGGTTATTGCCGTGCTGGCGCAGGATGACCATCCCGCTGTCCCCTACCTCGATGACGCTGGCGATGAAGAGAGGAGTCCGGCGGAGGTGCGCGTTCTCCTGCTGCAGCCTCTGGATCTCCTTCAGGTTATTGTTATTGATCATAGTGGATTCAAGAAGTCTCGATTTCAGCTCCTCATACTGGAGCCGGAGAAGCTCAAGCTCATCCTGGGAGGCTTGTTTCTCCTTCTCGAGAACCTGAACCCTGTCGATCATGGGCTCCGGAAACGATTCCGGTGTGTCAGTCTTCGTCATATAAAAAACAATAAGATGCCTTGCCAGCTAAAATCTTTTTGGTTTCAACATGGTAATTCCGCTTTTACAGCGGAATATCAGTACAGCAAATCGTTTTTCGTATTTGCGACTGTGCAACTCTCAAACAGTTGTAGGCGTTAGCAAGGGCGTATTTAACTACTCCCTGATCGCCTGTACGCCAGTAGGCTGCTAAGGAAGCCCTGACATCGTCCACCATTGCCTCCTCGACCCTTCGGAGTCCATAGTATCCTTCCACATAGTCCAGGTCGGCCGACGGCACGTTCAGGTGGTCCTTGACAAAGAGGCAGGTGTCGTGCTTCCTGAACTTCATGAGCGTCTGGCGCAGCCGCGGGTATATTTCCGGATGATAGTCCCGGGCCCGGAGGAGCATATACGGGAGATCAAAACCTTCCTCGATCGACTCCGTCGCCCCGTAGTGCGCGGCGATGGTGCCCCCGTCGAAGGTGTCGATATAATTCAAAAAGCCCTTGAGCACCTGGCCTTCTTCCAGCTCGGAGGCGGTGGAGCCGACGAAGACCTTCACGTACGCTTTGCTGATGGAGCTGAGCCCCGTCGTGTGGGCCGCCGCGATCAGGCAGATCGGGTAGTCGACGCCCGCAGGATACTCGTCGGGGGAGAACGCGATCACGTCCACTGCGACCAGGACGCCGTTGAGGTAGTCCTGAAGATATCCTCAGCGGGTCGATCTCCATCTGCAGGCACTGGCTCATGGTGTAGAACTATGGCAGCTATTGGATAAATACTTCTTTGGGCTGTTTGAGAAAGCGATTCGATGTGTGATCGAAGTCAGTTCTGTCTGTATGGCGGACTACCGGAAAATTTTATACGTGGGTTATAAACGATAAATATTTCATCACTGTCTCTTTCTTGACAATGCCCTGTCTGACCAGGATATAGAGGACAATGGCGCCAACGACAGCCACCGCCACGATGGCGACGACTGCATACGTGAGAATGTGCGCATAGCCCATGATCGACTCCCACCGCTCGCCCAGGCTGAACCCGAGGTAGGACAGGACCAGACACCAGGGCAGCGCACCGGCCATGCTGTATGCCATGAACTTGTAGAAGTTCATCCCGAGCAGGCCCGCCGGGACGTTGACGATGGTGCGCACCACCGGCAGCAGCCTTGTGTAGAAGACGGCGGACTCGCCGAACTTGCAGAACCACTTCTCAGCCCAGACCATTTTGTCAGAGTTAACGCCGATATATTTGCCGTACCGGTCGACCATGGGCTTGCCGCCCCACGCCCCGATCGCGTAGCCGATGGCCGAGCCCATGCCGGTGCCGAGGGCGCCGAAGATAGCGGCGACAATCCAGTTCATCGGGGCGTTCGCTCCCGACGACAGGAAGCCGGCGAAGGTCATGATGAGCTCGCTGGGTATGGGTATCCCGGCGCTCTCGATGGTCATCAGGACGAAGACGCCGATGTAGCCCATGCTCGCCAGCATGTCAGTGATCGTACCGGTGAAGTCGCCAAGCTGAAGGATAAGTCCAAACATGGATTAGCCCAACTGTTTTGTGAGGGTTTGATGGTATATACTTTTGTGTTAAAAGATTCCCGGATTGCCTTATACCACCGGGGCAGTTGGTAAAATAGTTAAAGTAACTGCCACTTACTATTTTAATGCGGTTCACATGACTGGAAGATGGGCAAGAGACGTCCTGGGGACGGTAATCAGCAGGCGCGCTTTCTTAAAGGCGACGGGGACGGCTGCTATCATGGCGGCAGCCGGAACGCTGGGCTGCACGGGCACTCAGGGCGCCGCGGACCCGACACTGACACCGGCACCGGCTGTGACTGGAGCCCCGTCCGGGCCGTCGGGAAAGATGGTCGTCGCCACTGACGATGACCCTGTGAAGCTGGTCGATAAGGCGCTGGACGGGTTCGGAGGGCTGGCCGGAGTGATTAAAAGCGGCGATAAGGTGCTGATCAAGGCGAATTACTCGTTCGCGAGGACGCCGGAACAGGGGGCCTGCAACCACCCGGAGGTGCTTGCGCAGATCGCCCGGCGCTGCAAGGCAGCCGGGGCTTCGGAGGTCCTCGTGCTTGACTATACTATCGACAGTAGCGAGTATTGCCTGGAGCAGAGCAAAATACGGTCGACGCTGAAGGCAGCAGGATTCAACGCAGTGGCGGTTAAGCCCGGTGACTTCGTCGAGCAGGACTTCAAGTGCGGCAACGTTACAGAGAATATCAAGGTCCCGAGGCAACTGCTGGATGCAGACGTCCTGATCAACGCGCCGGTGATCAAGAGCCACGGCAACACGCGGCTGACCGCCGGCATGAAGAACCTCATGGGCCTGATCTACAACCGGAATCAGTTCCACGCAGGCCAGCTGGACCAGTGCATCGCCGACCTGGCGAAGCAGCTCCCGCCGAACCTCGTGATCGCGGACGCATACCGGGTGCTGAAGACTAACGGGCCCAACGGCGGCGGGGCCGACGACTTGATCGAGTACCCGCACCAGGTCGTCGTGGGCGACGACATCGTCGCCGTGGATGCGTACGCCGCCGGCTACATCGGGCTGAAGCCGGAGGACGTGGCACACGTCCGGATAGCCCACGAGATGGGCCTGGGGGAAATTGATCCGGCAAAGCTGAACCTGATCAAGGTCTGACCATGCGGGTACCGTCACGTTATCTCAGGCCGGCGTCACAGGCCGCTTTCTTTGCCGGCTTCGTCCTCCTGTTCCTGGGCTTGCAGTACCCCGTCTCGATGCCGCTGTCGAACCTGCTGCTGGCCGTCGACCCCCTGGCCGGGATCGGTGCGATCATTTTCAACCGGAGCGCGTGGATGCCCGACGTTCTGCCGGTGGCCGCATTCCTGCTGGGGACGCTGCTGCTGGGGCGGGCCTTTTGCGGCTGGGCCTGCCCCGTGGGCTTCCTGTCCGACGTCGCGGCCCGCCTGCGCCCCCGGGCCGGCAAATCAAACAGGGACCGGTTTGGCTACCTGCAGTTCGGCGTCCTGGCCGCGGTGCTGCTGTCATCCGTGTTTACGCTCAGCGTACTGTCGGTCCTGGACCCGATGGTCGTTTTCCAGCGCGCGTCGTACCTCGTCTGGGCTGGTGCCGGGATACCGGCCGTGCTCATCCTCATGGTGGCCGCATCCCCGCTGATAGAACGTTTCTGGTGCCGGGCACTGTGTCCGCTGGGCGGCATGCTGGGCCTCGTTGCCGTCGCATCGCCCTTCGGGCGCAGACTGAATGATCATTGTAACAGCTGTATGAAATGCCACCGGGCCTGTCCCATGGGAGCTATCGCTAAAAACAACAAATGGGACGCGACCGCCTGCACGAAATGCCTGAAGTGCGAGCGGGTCTGCCCGCAGGACGCCATCAGCTTCGCGCCCTCAAAGCCGCAGGCCCCGGCGGTCTCGCACTCCCGGAGATCGTTCCTCGCGGGTGTTGCTGCGCTGGCTGCGCTCGCCGCTTCGGATGCCATAGCTTCAGCCCTGACCTCCCGGAACGCACTGATCAGGCCGCCGGGCTCTCTCGTCGAGGAAAAGTTCAACGCCGCCTGCGTGCGCTGCGGTAGCTGCGTCAAAGCATGTGTGGGCGAGGTCATCACCCCTGCCGGCCTGGACTCGGGACTGGAGCGGGCGTTCACGCCCTCTCTGGACTTCGGCAGGGGCATATGCCAGCGCTGTGGCACCTGCGGCCAGGTCTGCCCCACAGGCGCGATTATAAGCCTGCCTGTCGACAAAGTGAAAATAGGGACTGCCAGGATCGATACAGGGCTGTGCTGGGCGTGGAAAAACGGGTATAGCTGCCTCGTGTGCGACGAGGTCTGCCCGGTCCGTGCGATAGCGGGCGCCGACAGGCTGCGGCCAAAGGTCAAAGAAGACCTTTGCGTGGGCTGCGGCTCTTGCCAGCACAACTGCCCGGTGGAGGAGAAGGCGATCCGGGTCTACGCCGAAGGAGAGAGGAGGAGAAGTTGAACAACGGGCAAGTCGCGGAAGCCCTTTTCGGCATCTCGAAGCTGCTGGAGCTGGAGGGCGACGACGCCTACCGTATCCGTGCCTACCGCAAGGCGGCGCAGAGCGTCGAGAGCCTGGAAGGCGACGTGAACGAATACTACCGTGAAGGCCGCCTGCGGGACATCCCGGGCGTCGGGGAGAGCATCGCCGGCACCATCGCGGAAATCCTGGACACCGGCCAGAGCAGGATGTACGAGTCGCTAAAAAAAGACGTGCCCCCGGAGCTCTACGAGGTCGTTGAGGTGCCGGGCATCGGCCGCAAGACCGCGCTGAAGGTCTACCGGGCCCTGGGGGCGAGGACCGTGGACGACTTCCGCAAGGCCGCGAAGTCTCACCAGATCAGGAAGGTCAGGGGGATGGGCGAACGCATGGAACAGAAAATCCTCGAGTCCGTCGACAGGTACCAGAAGATGCAGGGCGAGGTGCGCACCCCGATCTACCGGGCCCGGGCCATCGCCATGGACCTGATGAACTATTTCTCGGACTGCGAAGGCTTAGTCAGGGCAGACGTCGCCGGGAGCATCCGCCGGTGGAAGACGCTGGCCGGCGATGTCAACATCCTGGCCGTCGCCGGCAACCCGGAAGAGATCGTCGACTGCTTCTGCAACAATCCGCTGAGCAAGGCGGTCAAAGAACGGGGAAGCCACTATGCCAGGATCACCACCCGTTACCGCATGGACGCGACGCTGGAGGTGGTAAGCCCGGAAGACTACGGGCTCCACATGGTCTGGGACACCGGCTCTGACGATCACCTGCGGTGTCTTACGGAATACGCCGCCGGACAGGGGGTCAGGCTAGGCCACGACGGGTACTATGTCGAGGCGACGGGCGAACGCAGGACCTTCCCGGACGAAGAGGGCCTGTACCGGTCGCTGGGCCTCGAATACATCCCGCCCGAGCTGCGGGAAGGCAAAGGCGAGATAGAGACCGCGAGAGAGGGTACCCTCCCCGACCTGATCATGCAGGATAGTATCAAAGGCGACCTGCACGTGCACACGGAGTGGAGCGACGGCTCCAACAGCATCAGGGACATGGCCATGGCGGCGAGGGCGATGGGATACGAGTACATCGCCATCTGCGACCACTCCCGGTCGCTGCATATCGCCAACGGCTTGAGCGTGGAGAAGCTGCGCGACCAGATGGTGGAAATCGACAGGCTCAACGATACGCTGGAGGGCTTCACGATACTAAAGGGCAGCGAGGTCGACATCCTGACCGACGGCAGCCTCGACCTGCCCGACGACGTGCTGGCCGACCTGGACGTCGTGGTCGGCTCCGTCCACATGAACATGCGGCAGGACGCCGACACGATCACCCGCAGGGTGCTCAACGCGCTGGAGAATGAGTATCTGACCATCCTGGCACACCCGACATCGCGTATAATCGGCCGGAGAGAGCCCACGGCGCTGGATATGGACCGCATCATCGAGGCCGCCGTGGAGCACGATAAGGTGCTGGAGGTGAACGCCTACCCGGACCGCCTGGACCTCAGTGACGAGAACGTCGGCAAAGCGATGGAAGCCGGGGCCATGATATCCATAGACACCGACTCCCACTCGATCGCCGAACTGTGCTTCATAGAATACGGGGTACACAACGCACGGCGGGGCCGGGCTACGAAGGCGAGGACGCTGAACACGCTTTCGTATGACGCGCTCAACGCGTTCCTGCAGAAATGAGCATCAAGATGAAATTACTGCGTTAGCATATCCGCACGCGCGCGAGCGGCCGCCCGCCGGGTTGCAGCCCCGACCGTTTTCATGTCGATACCTTTTTTTCCCTGCATCGCCAGATTACTATCATAATGATTCGCACGTTCGTAGCCGTCAACCTGGACCAGGCCATCAGGGATAAGATCGGCGAGGCGGAGAAAGACTTCGACATCAAAGGGGTAAAGCTGGTCGATCCGGCGCTGATACACGTCACGATGAAGTTCCTCGGGAACGTGGAGGAAAACCGTATCGACGAGATCGCGGATGCCCTGAAAAAGGTGAAGGTGCCGCCGTTCACCGCTCACATCCGGTCCATTGGCGGGTTCCCCAACGCGCGCAGCCCCAGGGTCATCTGGATAGGCGCCGAGCCGGGGGAGAACTTCGGGGAGATGAACCGGCAGGTCGAGGATGTGCTGGCCGGCATCGGGTTCGAGCGGGAGGGCAGGTTCAAGCCCCACGTGACCATCGGCCGGGTGAAGTTCCCCGACCCGATGCAGAAGCAGAGGCTGCCGCAGCTCTTCGAGAAGTACAGTGACTTCGACGCGGGGACCATGCAGGTCGACCGCATCCACCTGATGAAGAGCACGCTGAGCCCGAAGGGGCCGAAGTACGAGGCGCTGAGAGAGATCAGCCTGTAAACAGAGGTTTTTTCATTTGATCGAGGACATCACGAGAGAGGTGCTGAAGCAGGTCAAGCCCTCGTCGAAGGACGCCGACCACCTGCGAGCACTTGCGAAGGATATCATCGTCCGGCTGGACGCGACAGCCGCGTCCATGGGCCTGGACGTGTATGCCATACACGTGGGCTCTACCGCCCGGGACACCTGGCTGAAAGGCAAGAAGGACGTGGACATCTTCCTGATGTTCCCGCCGGACACGCCCAGGGAAAAGCTGGAGGAGTCCGGCCTGGTGCTGGCGAAGAGCCTCTCGGACGACTACGAGGAGAAGTACGCGGAGCACCCCTACATCAAGGCGAGCTTCGGGGGAATGGACGTGGACCTGGTGCCCTGCTACCGGGTGCCCGATGCGGCACACATCCAGTCCGCGGTCGATCGCAGTCCGTTCCACAACGCCTACGTTCTGGCGCACATAAACGGCCTCTGCGACGAAGCCCGACTGTTGAAGCAGTTCATGCACGGCACCGGCGTGTACGGCTCCGAGCTGAAGACGCAGGGCTTTTCCGGCTACCTGTGCGAACTGCTTATCATCAGGTACGGCTCTTTCTTCGAGGCTGTACGCGCGGGCGCCAGCTTCAGGAAGAGCACGATCATCGACATCGAGGGGCACATGGATAAAACGATCAAGCACCCGGAGCCGCTGATCGTCATAGACCCGGTGGACCCCCGCCGCAACGTGGCCGCCGCGCTGTCAGTACAAAAGTTCTACGAGTACATAGACGTCTGCCGGGACTTCGTCGATAAGCCTTCCATCGATTTCTTCTTCCCGCCGGAGGCCGAGCCGCTGGACGAGCCGGAACTGCTGGAGGTAATCAGCGCACGGGGCACGCTCCTCGTGGCGGTAACGTTCCGCACCCCGGACATCGTCGAGGACACGCTCTATCCGCAGTTGCGCAAGGGCGCCGAATCGGTCGCCGCCATGCTGGAGCGGCACGAGTTCCACGTGTTCGAGAGCGGTGTCTGGTCCGGCGGAGGCTGGAGCGCCCTCGTCTTCGAGATGCTGGTCTGGCGGCTTCCGGACGTCGAGCGCCATTTCGGGCCCCCGGTAGAGCAGCGGGAGCACGCGGCCAGGTTCAAGCAAAAGTACCCGGACGCCTACGTCGACGACTACCGCTACGCGGTCAACCTGCCCCGGGAACACCCCACCGCCGAAAGCCTTATCGGCAGCTGCCTGACTGAGTGCGGGCTGGGCAAGAACGTAGCCACGTCCATCAAGAATGAGTACGTCCTGCTGACCGGCGCCAGCCTCCTGAGCCTCGGCCCGGGCATGGGGACGTTCCTCCGCCGGTTCCTCCGCTAAGCCGCCAAGAGTCCAAGAAGAGTCGCCAAGGCGCCACTTTTAGCAACCGAAGGTTTCAAGACGCCAAGCTTTTTTATTATTCAAGATATCAAGGGACCAAGCTTTTTACATAAAACTATAATGGTACTTAGTACCTTGGCGACTTAAAAATCTAAAAAAACGCTTGGCGTCTTGAAACCTTCGGTTGCTAAAAGTGGCGTCCTGGCGCCTTCTCTTGGAACCTTGGCAACTTTATAGCCGCCAGTACTCTTTCTGTGCGTTGACGGCATACTCCGTGTACATCGTCGCCATGTCGCTCGTCGGCATGGTGATCTCCGCTTCTTCGCCGAGAAACCCGCGTATGGTCGCCTCGACGCAGGACGGCAGCTCATCCGAGTACCCGCCTTCCAGGAGCGCGGCTATCCCCCGCTTGCCTCGAATTTCCCGCAAGGCGTACGCCATTGCCTGGAAACCGCTGGCCGAGAGATGCATCCCGCCCAGCGGGTCTCCCCATAGCGGGTCGAAGCCGGCGGACACGATGATCTGGTCCGGCTTGTAGCTGTCCGCGATCGGCAGGAGCAGCCTGCGGAAGACGTTCATGTAGTCGGCGTCCGTGGACCTGACTGGCAGTGCCACGTTCACGTTGTATCCCTTACCGTTCCCGGTCCCGGTGTCCTCGGGGCTGCCTGTGCCCGGGTACCAGGGGTACTGGTGGACAGAGAAGTACAGGACGTCAGGCGAATCGTAGAACATGTGCTCGGTGCCGTTGCCGTGGTGCACGTCCCAGTCGACGATGAGCACACGCTTTACCGTCTTTAGTGCGTGGGCCGCGGCGATGGCTGCATTGTTGAAGAGACAGAAGCCCATGGCATGGTCGGGCATCGCGTGGTGGCCGGGGGGCCGGACGACTCCGAAGGCGAGCTCGCGATCGACAGTCTCGTCCACGCAACCGATGGCTGCGCCGGCAGCCAGCGCGGCCGCTGCAGCCGAGCCTCCGGTCATCTCTATCGCGTCGTCGAAGTCGCCCGTGCCGAAAGCCCTGACCCGCTTGATATAGGCCGGGTCGTGGACTGCGGCGATTTCCTCGTCGCTGGCCGGCCGGGGGCGAAGCAAGTCTGCGCGGTCTAAGATGCCCGCACCCTTCAGCTGTGCCATGGTCCTGGCTGCGCGGGACGGCCTCTCGACCTGTGCTTCGCTGCCATGTTCCAGGAATGCGTCCGTGTAAAAGATACAGGCTTTCTGCATGACAAGTGGAAATACGCGTGAATGTTATTTGAGCATTTTCAGCGACAAAGCGGACCGGCCTGCAGCCCGTATTTCCACTGGAGAAGGGAGACGGGGGGCTGTTTACAGTGAAAATATCCAAAAAATGCCTTGCTGCTGTCTTGCAGTGGAAACGGTGGTATACCCTCTTTACATAATCGGCATGCTCTACCGGGCTTACAAAAAAACACCTTTGACATTCGCCGGTCTATTTTTAAATTAAAAAATTAATTAAATAATAACCTGCAAGAGGTTATTATAAGATCGTCCTTATCAAATCGTATTTTTAGAACAATAAGGCTACGTCAGACCCATAGATTTATTTTATGTAAAGTAAAAGTGCACAAAGCTTAAATATTATACGATTGTTTATCAAAGGGTTGTGCGATAATATATTCAATGAAAATTTTATTATCGCAACTATAAGGGTAAAGTATATATAATAACGATTGGTTAACTATCTACCGTCAGAATCCATATATTAAATATTTAATTCTGATTGGGAAATAATTTTCGATTGAGGTGGACAGGATGAAAAAACTTACAGTTCCAGTATTAGACGAGAAAGACAAGGAGTTCGTTGAGACCCTGGTCAACGTAGGATTAAAGAGGAACGTCGCCAAGACGCTAGTCTACCTGGCGAATGTCGACGAGACCATCAGCAGGGACATCGAGCTGGGCGCAGACCTCAGACAGCCTGAAGTCAGCATTGTCATGAGAGAGCTCCGGGACCAGAGCTGGATTGAAGAGAGGGAGATCAAGAAGGAAGGCAAGGGCAGGCCGCTGAAGTGCTACAAGCTCTCGACCAGCATTACCGATATCATCTCCACCCTCGAGGAACGCAAGCGTGTCGAGGCGCAGCTGCATCTGGACAACATCCAGAAGCTCAGGTCGCTCACCGACAAGCTCAAGTAAGCGCTCCATTTTTTCTTCATTTTCTACAATACCCGACAGCGTATGCCATCGGTCGTACCTGTTTTCAAACGGGAGCTCATATCCCTGCCGGGAACGCCGGCGCCGTCAATAGTCTTATTATATTTATTTTTCAAAATAAGAAAAACTATATAAGCAATTTCGGTGAACAATACTTGAAATGAGCGAGGAAAGTGGCGAGGGACTGAAGCTCGTACAGATAGACGATGCGGGCATAGGATCCCCCGTGGGAGGCGCCGCGATAGGGGCGCTTGAGGCAGAATCTGGCATTTTCAGGCATAAGCTGATCGGCGAAGAGTACTTCCAGGACGGCCGGTATGCGACCAAAGAGTACCAGAACCGCACCGTCGACATCGTGAGCGAGCTTTTCCGGGAGATGGGCGTCACAAAGGAGACGTACCGGGTAGAGATTTGCTCCGGGCACATTTTCGACAACGTCAGGCTCTGGCTGGACGAGCAGGGATACTGCTGGAAGTCCGTCAAGATCGAGGGGCAGCTCCAGTTTAAAATCGAGGACTCGTTTTCCGATTACCTGGTCAGCATCGGCGTGCCGGAGAAAATCCGCCGGATCGAGGTAGGCCGCGACCAGTTCATGTACCTCTTCAACTGGGTGCGGGAAGACCCCGAGCGCAGAGTCAAATACTGCAAGACTAACGGCAACAAGTGGAAGAACAAGTGGTCCCACCGGCTCTACGAGAAGTCGCACATCAGACACTGAGTCCACAAAGGGCATGGAGGCTACGGGTAAGTAGCCCGCCGACCGGCCCATTCAATCTGATTCTTAAATTCATCTACATGGCATACGCTATGTCTTCCATGCCCTCTGTAGTCTCCGTGCTCTCCGTGCTCACAGGTACGTGAAGCCGCCGTATGGCGTGTACCCGTAAGGCGTGAACCCTACGCCGTATGTACTGGCGTACCCGGCGCCCGGGTACGGGCCGAACGCGTTGATGCCCGGATAGCTGTAGAACGTGTCCGAGACCTGCGTCTGCGGCGGTATGAACGTCCCTCCCACGGAGCTTCCCGAGACGGTGCGCGTGTACCCTCCGGTCTGCACGAGTGGCCCGACAGGCCCGCATGGCGCAATCTGTGCCGAAACGCCCGTCGATACGACGAGCAGCGTGACCAGCAGGGCCGTTGCTAACAATACTTTACTGAACTGCATCATTCATCCCCTTTTAGTGATCGGGCGCCCGATTTATAAAACGCTTATCTGAAAAAAGGGCGGAAAGCGGACATCCTGCCGGGGGTGGCAACCGTGCCGCGGGGGCATGGAACCCCGGCCCCGACCCGAAGGGATTTAAAAAACCGGCACGTGGCATGATACGGCCCGGGCAGGCCGGGCAGACGGTGACGGCATGGGAAAAGGATGGAAACAGCTGACTGAGAATAGCGGGACGGCGATGATCGGGCTCATCCTGATCAACGTCTTCTGGGGCGCGTCCTCCATCGCGGCGAAGGAAGCGCTTCTGCAGCTCAGCGCCGTGGAGATCGTTACCATCCGCTTTGCCATCGCGTTCGCCGCCGTCCTGCTTATGGCGCTGCTGTTCGCGCCGCAATCGCTGCGGGTATCGCTGAGCGACCTGCCTGTGTTAGCTTTTCTATCCGTCGCCGGGGTGTCGCTGCAGTTCGTGCTGCAGGTCACGGCGCTCGTCTACACCACTGCCACCAACTTTTCGCTGCTCTTTAACCTGTCTACATTCTTCATCATCATACTCGGTGCAGTACTGCTGGGAGAGCGGCTAGGCAAAAAACAGATGGCAGGAGCGGGCGTCGCCTTTGCCGGGGTGTTCCTGATCGTCAGCGGGGGCAGTATCGACCTGTCGGCCGCGCACCTCCCGGGGGACCTGATCGGGCTGGCGAGCGCGGCCCTGTTCGGGGTATACACCATCGCGGCCAAGCGCGCGTCCGACCGGTACGCCCCGATGACCATCCTGGTCTACACGTTCTTCTTCGGCGTCCTCGGCCTGCTGCCCGTATACGTTTTTGCCACGCCCATGACGCCGCTGACCGGGCTGAGCGCCATATCGTGGGCATCCCTGCTGTTCCTGGCGGTCTTCTGCTCCGTGATCGCGTTCCTCGTCTACAACCACGGTATGGCCCGGCTGCGGGCCTCCGACGCAGCGATGACCATCTACGTGACGCCGCTCGCCGGCGTGACGCTGGCGGTCCTGCTGCTGGGTGAGGCGCTGACCGCGATCACGCTGGCGGGAGCGGCGCTCATCATGGCCGGCCTGTACGTCTCCCGCGAGCGCGGGGCCGGGCCGAAACCGGAAAGGCACGCGGCCCCCGAAGCGCAGGACGTCTGAAGTTATCATCCATGTTGTTGTATATGCTCGTGACCCTTTCAACACGAAGGCCACAATGGCCACAATGGCCACAAAGTACGTTTAAGGAAAGGGCAATGGTAGCCATTCTCGATTAAGACTTCGTGGCCTTTGTGGCCATTGTGGCCTTCGTGTCGAGAGGGTCGCGTGCCTACGCTAAGGGCGAGTCGAGCTTGCCCGGGAGAGCGAAAGTCTGAGGCCGTACCGGGATAACTTTTATGCCTTTGCCGGGCTCCTTCACTGTGATGCCAGACTTCAACGACCCGACGCATGCGGCGGGCTATGCCTTCGAGCGGCACGTGATCGGGCTGCTCGGGGAAGGACTTCAGGGTAATGAGCTGGATGGGCGACGGCGCCCGGGGAAGGGAGGAGATCGACTTCAGCCCCGACCTGGTCGTGGAGCACCTGCCCACCGGCACGGTCATCGGCATCGAGTGCAAGTTCCGGTCGACGCTGTTCGGAGGCAACATCTCCTGGGCCAAGGAGTACCAGCCGGCCAAGTACCGCCGGTTCGCGGACGCCACCGGATTTCCGCGTCTTCGTGGTCGTCGGCGTCGGGGGCACCCCGGAGAGCCCGGAGTACATGTATTGCCTGCCGCTATGGCAGGCCAGGCATAACATGCTGAAGCCGTCGGACCTGAAACGGTACAGGCGCGACCCGCGGAGGAAATTTTCCTTCGACCGTGCGTCGGGCATGCTGCGGTGAGGGTGACGACGTCCGGGCCCTCGACGTCGTAAAGGTTATTGTGTTTCCCGCCGTTCCCTTCCTCGATGCAAGGCTGTATACTGCTGTTTTCTGACGTACACGCCGACATCGGCGCGCTGGACGCGATCCTGCGTCTTGCCGGCGGCCGCACGTTCGCCAGGCGCTACGGCCGTACGGAACGGACTTTTAACTTAGGAGACGCCATGCAGCGAGGATACAGCCCCTGCGAGGTGATCGACCGCCTGAAAAGCATCCCGGGCCTGACGTCGGTGCTCGGCAACCACGACGAGGCATTCGTCTGGTCGGTCCCCGTGTCCGGCAGCGATGCAAAGAGCCTCGAGGCGCACGAGGAATGCCGCAGCCGGGGAGGATGGGAGGAGTTCTTTCGGGATATGCCCGTCGCCTATGCCGACAGCAAAGAGCGTCTGTATGCCGTCCATGGCGGGCCGCTGGACCCGGCCACGACGTGCACTGGCGACACCGGGCCGATGACCGCATGGACCGCATCGCAGACGTGGCAGCGCATATCCCGCGCCGGGACGAGCTACTACGACCTGAGCGGCTACCACTATATGCCGGAGGAAGCATTTGCCGTCGTGGGACCGTCCATGAGACCTGGCTATGCCATCGTCTGCGGCCACGAGCACGCAGAGGCCGCGTACAGGGAACGGGACGGGAAGGTAGAGGACATCCTGTTCAGCCTCGAACAGGTCGCGTTCACGGCCGGCGGCCGGAAAGTCGAGGAGAAAAAAATCGCGCTGGAGGACGATGCGAACTATATCGTGCGCCTCGGCCTCGCGGGGCCGGCCGGGTACTATCGGCGCTACGGCTGGGACAGGTGCTATTTCGGAGTCTACTATAAGAAAGACGGAAAGCGTTTTATCTCGATGCTGAGCTTCGCGCTGGGCCGGGATGCTGTGCCGCCTTGAAAAGTCATACTTTTACGGCGACGGTCATGGCATATCTCTGACGGACCAGGCAACAGGCTCTGCCGTCGCGCGACGACTTGATCACGGCGCCATTGCAGCATGCCTCGCAATTCCGGCACCGCAGCGCCTGCAACGAGGCGGGAAAGCCCCTGTTCTCGTCGCGGATTTTCCGGCAGATCGAAAGAGCCACTTCACTGGGAATTTTGACGGCCATAGTGCTCATCCTTTCTGCTATTGACCTGCCCGGATATAACTGTTAGGGTCGGTCAGAGCATATTTTCCGATTATTTGCCCGACAGGCGTTTAAACGGCATTCAACCCCGTTTTTATTCATTATTTTCCAAATAAGGTATATCATTCCGTGACAGAAATATCTATTAATTCTTTCTACATTCGCGCTATCAACAGCCAGCAAGGATATCGATTGATATGAAACGCCAGTACAATAATCAGGCAGAGCAAAATAAGCTAAAGTCCGGCGAGGACCGGTACCGGTTCCTGCTGGAGAACTCGGGCGATATCCTCTGGACCACCGACCTGGAAGGCACCTGGCAGTTCATGACGGAAAATGTTGAAAAGATCGTCCATATCCCGCTAAGCGACATCATCGGGAAAAAGGCCTGGGACTTCGTGGCGCCCGAGTACGTCCCCGTATTAAAGGAAAAGCTGGAGAGACGTTTGCGCAACGAGGATATTCCGCCTTACGAGGTGGTTATCGTCAACGGATACGGACAACGCGCCCCCTTCGAGGTGAAGACTTCCCCCATAATAAACAGTAAAGGAGAGATCATCGGTATCCAGGGTATTTCGAGAGATATAACCGAGCGTAAACGTGCGGAAGAAGCCGTCCGGAAAAGCGAGGAAAAGTTCAGGAACCTCGTCGAGAGCATCTATGACTGGGTATGGGAGATAAATGGCGGGGGCATCTTTACGTATTCCAGCCCCAGGGTCATGGATTATCTCGGGTACCGGCCGGAAGAGATCCTGGGCAAATCGATTTACAGCTTCACGGACCCCGCTCACGCTAAACGTTTATCGGAGATCCTGGAGGGCCTGGCCAGACGACACGGACAATTTGCCGTGGCCGAGAAAACCCTGATCAGCAGGCACGGCGAGCTCGTTGACTTCGAGATGAACGTCACCCCGGTCTATGACAGTGACGGCACCTTGAGAGGCTTCAGGGGCATCTGCCGGGACATACGCGACCGGAAACGGGCAGAGGATGCGCTTCGCAGGGCTTACGAGGAGCTGGAGCGACGGGTCGAAGAACGCACCAGGGAGCTGGCAGAGGCCAAAGCCCAGGCGGAACTGTACGTAGACCTGATGAGCCACGACATCAACAATATGAACATGGTGGCCATGGGCAACCTGGAGATGATACAGCAGGCTCTGGCCGGCGATGAGAACGCTGCCAGACTGTTAAACGGCGCGCTGGACATGCTGAGGAGCAGCTCGCAGCTCATTGAGAACGTCTCGAAGCTCCAGCAGGCCGGGCATGGCGGCCTGGAGGCGAGGATAATCGACCTGTGTGACGTCCTGGAGGACGTGAAAAAGAAATACTCGAAAGTGCCGGACAGGGAGGTTAAAATTACCATCCGTTATCACGAGACGGGTAGCTGTCTGGTAACAGCTAACAGGCTGATTGAGGACGTGTTCTCCAACCTCGTGGGGAATTCTATCAAGCACTCGGCCCGGGACAGGCCGGTGGTGATCGACATCGATCTGTCGAAGGTGAACGAAGGAGGAAAGGACTTTTTCAGGGTTACCATCGAGGACCATGGCCCCGGCATACCTGACGGGGTGAAAAGCAAGCTCTTTTCCAGGCTGGAGAGAGGAAAAACAAAGGCTTCGGGCAGAGGGCTGGGGCTCTATCTGGTGAGAACTCTGGTCGAGGAGTTTGCCGGGAAGGTGTGGGTGGAAGACCGGGTCAGCGGAGATTACCGTAAAGGCACCAGGTTCACGGTACTCCTGCCAGCATCGGGAGCCTGACTGACGCCATGCTGATGGCGGGCAATACCTATTTTATCCATTTTAGCCCAATATGTCATACATGATTTGCGACGTCGACGGCCTGGAGATCTACTACGAGACATACGGGGAGGGCGTCCCTGTCCTGATGCTCCACGGCTTCGGCATCGACCACCACGTCATGACCGGCTGCATGGAGCCGATCTTCCGGGGCCGCCCGGGCTGGAAGCGCATCTATATCGACCTGCCGGGCATGGGGAAGACAAAGGGCACGGACGACATCGTAAATGCCGACGGAATGCTCGACGCGGTCATAAAATTCTGCGAAAAGGTCGTGCCTGACGGCCGTTTCCTCGTGGCCGGCGAGTCATACGGCGGATACCTTGCACAGGGCATGGTGTACCGCATCCCCGAACGGCTGGACGGGATACTGCTTATCTGCCCGGTGATCATAGCGGACCGGAAAAATCGCACGCTGCCGCCCCGGGCGACGTTCTTCCGGGACGAGGGGCTGCTGGCAGGCATCGAGCCTGACGTCAGATCGTTTTTCGAGCGCATGCTGGTGCTGCAGGACAAAAAGCGGTGGGAACGGTTCCAGAAGGACATCGTCCCTGGCATGCGATCGAAGGACGAAGCATTTTTGAACCGGTTCCAGCTGACTGGCTACGGCTTTTCCTTTGACATCGAGAAGCCGGCACATCCCTTTGATAAAGCCGTCCCTGCTGCTGGCGGGACGGCAGGATGCTACCGTGGGCTGGGAGGACATGCTGAAGGTCGTCCGTAACTATCCCCGCGGCACCTTTGCCGTGCTGGACCGGGCCGGGCACGGCCTCGAGGTGGAGCAGGAGAAAGTGTTCAACTGCCTGGTCGACGAGTGGCTCGACCGGGTGGAAGAATATGAGAAAAAGTCGCAACAATGACTGTAAGTCATCGACTCTATTATAGGCTAAGCCAGCACCTGCCACGACGTGCACAACGTTTTTGGAATAAGGAACCTGAAGGCACTTTCATGTGGTTCACTCCTGATGCGGGGGTTGTATGACGCGACGATAAGATGATATCCCCGGACGCCAGATAACCACCTGGTGTACAAGCAATGGTGCTATGGAGTGTCATCGACACGGAAACGACCGGCCTTTACGATGAAGATTATGCCGTCAGCCTCGGCACGCTGATCGCCGACATCAACCCCGAAAGACGCATGATCGAATGCGTCGACTCCATCTGTACTCGCTGATACGGATTCCCGATCCTTCGATGACAGAAAAGACCAGGCACATCCATGGCATTTCTTCTGAAGAGGTCGCCAGGGCCCCGGGGCCTGCGGAAGTATGCGGACAATATCTGAAATTGCTCGATCAACATGAGTTCAGGCATGCGGCAGCATGGAACCAGTCGTTCGACAGGCGTTTTGTCGAGAAGCTTTTCGATCAGGCGGAAATGAAGCGACCCGTTCTGCGCTGGATGGAGATGCAGCCGTTCCACCGGGCCCGGCTTGACTCGCATGCCTGTAATCTTAAATGCGACAGCATCCGGGCGCTTTCGGGGCATCACGCCTTGAAAGACTGCGCCAGAGCCATTGGGGTGTTTGCGGAAAATAACGGATATGCACTCGATACACCCTTCAGTCATGAAAGCATTGAGCACCTGTAAATAATCATGTCAGCATACCGGTGAAGATCACGCATGTGCACAGGTCGCATTCGCATACGCGCGTGCGAGCCGCCGCCAGCCTGCTACGAGCCCGGCCAGGACTCCGATCATCCACCCGGTTTATCGTCTGTCGGGCCAGTATCGATCTTTTTGTCCACAGCAGGCAGCAGCACCACGAACCGGCTGCCCTTGCCAGGGTCTCCGGGCACACAGTCCTCAGCCCACACCCGCCCGCCGTAGCTCCCGACCAGCTTTTTGACGAAGTACAGCCCGAGCCCGCTCCCCCTCATCTTCGTATCACCCTGGCACATCCGCTCGAAGATCGCCTCCTTCATCGCGTCCGGTATGCCAGGGCCGTTGTCCTCGACGGCGACCCTGCAATACGTTTTCCCGTCCTCCTCTGCCTTCTCCAGCCTTATGTTCACGGAGGGCTCCGGGCTGCAGTGCTTGATCGCGTTGTCGACGATGTTCGTGAAAATGTCGTAGAGAAGCTCGTCCGCCATGGTCGCGCAGCCGGAAGCGTCGGGCACGTAATTGATCTTAGCGCTGGTACCCGGGACATTTGAATAGGCGGATAGTGTCTGCCGCAGGACCGGATCGATGCCGGTCACCACGAGACTCATCTCACCCGTGCTGATCCGCTGCAGCTTTCGCACATTGTAGATGAGGCGTGAGCTGGCCTTGACGGAGTCCAGCGATGTGGACAGCATCATTCCGCAGCCCTTCGTCCACGCCAGGACCGTCCATGGCCAGCTCCAGGTACCCCATCGCGATCTGGTTCATGTTGATGATATCATGGCCCATCAGGTCAAGGTACAGCTCAGCCCGGGCTTTAGCTTCCTCGAGGGCTCTTTCCACCCGCTTGCGCTCGGTGACGTCCTGCGTGATCCCGTAAACCCATTTCACGTTTCCGGCCTTATCGCGGACGACTTTGTCCGCGAGAGTGTTCACGTACCGCACCGAGCCGTCCGGCCTCACGATGCGGTAGTCGACGCTGCCCCTCGTCCCGCTGCGCCGGGCGGACTCCAGCATGGCGGACAGTAAATGGAGATCGTTGGGGTGCACGCATGACATGACCCATTCCAGGTCAGGCTTGATCTCATGAGGCTTGTAGCCGAAGATGCGGTAGTTCTCGTCGGACCCGTTAAGCTCGCCGGTCTGAGGGTTCCAGGCCCAGTTGCCCACGTGGGCCATCTCCTGTGACTTCGCCAGGATGAACTGGCTCCTCTTCAGCCTTTCCTCGGCCAGCTTACGATCGGTGACGTCCTGGTTGATGCCGTAAGCCCACATGATGCGGCCCGCCCCGTCCCGGACGATCCTGTCGAGCACCGAGTTGACGTACCGCACCGAGCCGTCAGGCGTCACGATGCGGTAGTCAATGCTGCCCTGCTTTCCCTTCCGCTGGACGGCGTCGATGACCTCTGACAGCAAGTGCCGGTCATCAGGGTGGACACGGGACATGAGCCAGCTTATGGACGGCTTGATCTCGCCCGTCCGGTAGCCAAAGATACGGAATCCCTCATCGGACCAGTTGAGCTCGCCCGTCTGATGGTTCCAGGCCCAGTTGCCCACGTGGGCGATCTCCTGCGACTTCGCCAGGATGAACTGGCTCCTCTTCAATGCCCGGTCCGCCCGCCTGTGTTCGGTGACATCCCGGGCGATGGTGGAGGCGCCCACGACGTTGCCTGCGGCATCAAGCATTGGAGAGATAGTGATGGACACATCGATCTTCCGGCCGTCCTTCGTGACCCGGACGGTCTCGTAGTGCTCAATGCGTTCACCGAGCCGTATCCTCTCCGTGAGGCCGTTAAGCTCCTCCGAGAGCTCGGAGGTCATAATGAGCCCGATCGGACGGCCGACGGCTTCGGCCGCAGTGTACCCGTAGAGCTTTTCGGCGCCCGTGTTCCAGCTGGTAATGGTGCCGTCCAGCGTCTTGCTGATGATCGCGTCGTCGCTGGAGCTGACGATGGACGCTAGTCCGGCGATCTCTTTCTCTGCCCGTTTATGCTCTGTGATATCGACGGCAAGCTCGAAACGCACGTCCCGGCCGTCCGGCCACCTGATGAGCCGGTCCACTACAAGGAAGTCCCGATCAACCACAGGGCTGTGGTATTCCCACCGGTAGGGCTTGCCTTTTTCCCGGAAAAGGATGCCGTTGGTGCAAAACTCGCAGGGAGCGCTTTTATTCTGGATTTCCCGGTAGCAGATGTCTCCAATCAGGGGCTTTTTGTACATGTCCTGCATCGCTTTGTTGGCATAAAGGATCTCGTAGGTATAAGGGTCGGCGACGTAGATGGCCTCGTCGATGCAATCGAATATGCCCATGAGCTGCGACCGCTCTGGCTGCAAGACTTCGTCTACCCTTTTACACGCGGCGACTTCATCAATATCTTTGAGCTTCCTGCAACGGCAGTATCTGCTAATCGACTGTTCCCCCGGTAAGCTAGTAAACCAGCTAATTCGGGATTTTATGTTAATAATATAAAATCTAATCGGATTATTATATTAAACGGCCATCAAATGATGCCCGCCTGCAATGACCTGGCCGGCGGAAACGGTCGTTGTCGTATAAATGTCTTCAATCCTTCGGTGCTACGGGCAGCAGTATAACGAACCGGCAGCCTTTGCTGCAGTCGCCGGGCACACGGTCTTCGGCCCACACGAGGCCGCCATAGCTCTCGACCAGCGTCTTCACAAGATACAGGCCCAGGCCGCTGCCCTTTGCCTTCGTATCGCCGCGTCGCATCCGGTCGAAGACCTTCTCCTTCATCTCGTCCGGTATGCCGGGCCCGTCGTCCTCGACGGCGACCCTGCAGTACTTCCGGTCCTTTATCCTGGTCGCCTCGAGCCAGATGTCGATGACCGGCTCCTCCCCGCCGTGCTTCACTGCATTGCCCACGATGTTGGCGAAAACGTCGTACAACAGCCCGTCCGCCATGACTGTGCAGTCCTGCGCGGTGGCCGAGTACCGGATGGTCGCCTTCGTGCCGGGCACTTTCGAGAAGGTGGACTGCGCCCGCCGGAGCAGCTCGTCGACGTTGGTCTCGACAAAGCCCTTCCTCGCAGAACTGGCCTGCTGCAGCTTCCGGACGTTCTCGATGAGCCGGGAACTGGCCTGGATGGCGCCCAGCGACTTCGACAGCATGTCCCGCTGGCGTCCGTCGAGGCCCGCCTCGGACAGCGTGATTTCGAGATAGCCCAGCGCGATCTGGTTCATGTTGTTGATGTCGTGGCCCATCAGGTCCAGGTACAGTTCCGACCGGGCCCTGGCTTCCTCCATGGCGATCTCCGACTGCTTGCGCACGGTGATGTCCTGGGTGATGCCGTAGACCCACTTCATTTTGCCGGCGCCGTTACGGACGATCTTATCCGCCACGGTGTTCACGTAGCGTATGGAGCCGTCCGGCCTGACGATGCGGTAGTCAAAGCTCCCCAGCCACCCCTTGAGGCGGATCTTCTCGTACGTCTCCGCCACCATCTCCCGGTCGTCCGGGTAGACGTGCGACATGAGCCACTCGAAGGTCGGGTTGATCTCCTGCGGCCGGCAGCCGAAGATGCGGAACCCCTCGTCGGACCAGTTGATCTCGTTGGTCTGCACGTTCCAGGCCCAGTTGCCCACGTGGGCCATCTCCTGCGATTTCGCCAGGATGAACTGGCTCTTCTTCAGGGCCTTCTCCGCCTGCTTGCTCTCGGTGATGTCGCGGGAGATGGTCGAGGCACCGACGATGTTGCCGGCAACGTCCTTGATGGGGGATATGGTGATAGAGACGACGATTCTCCGGCCGTCCTTGGTGAGGCGCTCGGTCTCATAGTGCTCGATTCGCTCGCCGTTCCGGACTTTTTCCAGGATTTGCCGGTATTTCCCCGGCACGCTCCGGGGGCACGACGATGTCGATAGGGCGGCCGACGGCCTCGGCGGCGGTGTAGCCGAACAGGCGCTCCGCACCACGGTTCCAGCTGATGATCGTCCCGTCGAGACGTTTGCTGAGGATAGCGTCGTCGCTGGACATGACGATGGTCGCGAGCCGGGAGAACTCTTCCTCGGCCTGCTTCCGCTTGGTGATGTCGAGGGCGGTGAACGTGACTCCTGCGGCGACATTGGTCCGGTCGATGGGCGAGGAGCTGAGCAGGATGTCGATCAGCGTACCGTCCTTTCGGCGCCATTGTGTCTCGACTACGCCGCTGCCGGTCTTTTCAATCAGGTCGTACTTGACCCGGCCCACGAACTCGTATTCCTCGTCCGTGAGGTACAGCATGCGGGCGTTCCTGCCCAGCAGCTCTTCACGGGTATAGCCGGTCATCTCGCACAGCCGCTCGTTCGCTTCCGTGACGACCCGGTTGACGACCACGCCGATACCGGCGGGCGCGCTCCGGAAGATGCTCTCCAGCTTGGCCTCGCTCTTCCTCAGCGCATCTTCAGCGCGCTTCTGCTCGGTAGTGTCGGTGATAAAGCCTTCGAGGAACACCTCGCCGCCGGCGTCGGCCGGGGCCAGCCGTCCCTGTTCCCACACCCACTTTTCCTGGCCGCCGGCGGTGATGATTCGGTAAGTGATCTTGTACGGCTCGTTTCGCTCCAGCGCCCGCCGGACTCTCGTCCCAGACCATTTTCCGGTCGTCAGGGTGGATGAGCTGGTTATAAGAAATGCTGCGGCTGAGTATCAGGTCGTCCGGCGCGTAGCCGGTCAGCTCGAAACAGCCGTCGCTCACGTATTCCATGGTCCAGTCGGCATCGTTGCGGCACCGATAGGCCATGCCGGGCAGGTTGCTGAGCAGCGTAGACTGGAAACGCTTGTACTCGTGCAGCCGCTCCTGCTCGGAGCTGTTAGAAAGATTACGTCTGTGGCCTGCCATCGATCATTCACCGCGAACTTCGCTGTCCCCGATTTATCCTGATGATATAAAATCTAATTGGATGAATATTACTCTGTCATATAATAAACGTTATCGCTTAGTATGGGCTTGAGTAAAAAACCGCGATGTGGCCCGGGAAAGGGCAACAGGCGAAAAATGAAGAGCCTCGGGCGAGATTTGAACTCGCGACCTCGTCCTTACCAAGGACGCGCTATGCCGGGCTAAGCCACCGAGGCAACCAGATATTGCAACACAGAAATGTCATATCTTGTTAATAAATATATCGGTCTCTGCCCTGCCGTGTGCCTAAATCGGCGGCCTGCGGCCGCCCCTTTACATCTTCCCCACCAGGTCGAGGGACGGCTTTATTGTCTCCTCGCCGGGCTCCCAGCTTGCGGGACAGACATTGCCCTTGTGATCGCGCACGAACTTCGCAGCCTCCAGCTTGCGTAATAGCTCCTTTGCACTCCGGCCGAAGCTGTTGTCGTGCATCTCCATGGCTTTCAGGTACCCGTCCGGGTCGATGATGAAGCTCGCCCGGAGGGAAACGCCTTCGTCGGGTATGTATGTGCCGAACTCGTTGCAGAGCTTCGTTGTAGTGTCGGCGAGCATGGGGAACCGGATCTTCTTGATCTTCGGCGAGGTGTCGTGCCACGCCTTGTGCACGAACGCGGTGTCCCGGCTGACGCTGAACACCTCCGCGCCGAGGCTGCGGAACTGGTCGTACAGGTCGGCCATCTCCTCCAGTTCCGTAGGACATACGAACGTGAAGTCTGCCGGGTAAAAGATGAGCACCATCCACTCGCCCCGGTAGTCGGAAAACTTGATCTTCCTGATCTGGTCTTCGTAGAACGCGTCGACCTCTAAGTCCGGTACCTTATCGTTTATCCGCAGCACAGGCATTACTCCCGGTCTATTTTATATAATCAGCATTTATAACTCTATGTCGTTGAAAATTCGTGTACTTTGTGGCCATCGTGGCCTCCGTGTCGGGTGCCTTCTAGCCTGTACAACAAGTTTCGGGGATGACGATGTCCCGGTGGGACGACAACGGATATATAGGACTAAAAAAATAATTAGTTGCTGTAATGGAGGATGGAGGGTGGACGCGGAGGAGACCGGAAAGGTCCTCGAGGCGCTCCTTGACGGAGGCAATGACGTCCTGCGCTATCTGTGGATGTCCTGCGCCGACCCGATGGCATGCCCGTTGAAGCCCCGGCCCTGGATGGAGATCGTACCGGGCAGCACGGGAGGACCCGCAGTGGAAATCCTGTCGCTGATGATAGAAACCAGGCGATGGTAGGCGAATTAGCCACATGCAGCGTATGCGGCTGATGCCTGGACGGATGCCAGAAATAATGTATTGCAACCAATAGTTTACAATAAAATGGTAATTATAATAAGGTTTTATCGTGGAGTAACCTCCTGTCCGGGAGGACAAAACAAACCTTTTATAGATTGTGGAATAAAAGCTCAAACAGGGGAAAAAGGATGGAAGGCACGTCAATTAAGGCTCACAAAGGCTCAAACACGCTCATTATCGCCAAAAACACGAATTACGCGAAGCCTATCAATTACAGGGTCAACCTGATAGCCGGCACCAACGCCCGCATCATGGAGAAGATCCTCATCGACGGCGACCTGGAGCTCGGCAAGGGCGCGCAGGTCAACGGCAATGTCAAGGCAAAGAACGTGATCCTGGGCCCCTGGTCCGTCATCCGGGGCAACCTGACCGCCGCCGGCGACCTGGTGGCGCTCGACCACAGCCGCGTCATCGGCACCGTGAAATGCGGAGGCAGCGCGATGATCAGGCCCGGCGTGGCATTCGGCTCGCTGGAAGCGACCGGGCTGGTCGAGGTCTACGGCAAGAAGCCCGCGAAGAACACCGTAGGCAAGACCGTCGTCACCAAGAACGACCGGTAAGCAGAAGCTCCAAGGGTCGAAGGCGCAAGGACGCCTTGGAGCCTTCCCTTAGAACCTTGGCGACTTACTTGATGGCCCGGGCCGCGAGCACGGCCTGGCCGAGGGAGACGCCGCCGTCGCCGCAGGGCAGCTTGTGGTTGGTGACGAACTTCAGGCCGCTCTTCCTGACGACGTCCTCTACTGTGGCGCAGATGGCCGCATTAACCGCCACGCCGCCGCTGAACCCTACGGTATCCACGCCTGCGTCGCGTGCAAGCTCGCAGGCCTGCTCCGCGAAGGTCCGGGCCAGCACGTCCTGGGCGGCCGCAGCGATGTCACGCTTGTTCTTGCCAGCGTCCAGCGCCTCGACTACGGACTTCAGCAGTGAGCGGGAGTCCACGAACCTCATGCCGTCACGTTCCAGGAGGTCGCAGCGCAACGGGGCTTTGCCCGGGTCGCCGCCGATGGCCGTGCTCTCCAGCTTCATGGCCGGCTCGCCCTCGTACGTCCTGCGCACGCATACGCCGAGCACGGCGGCCACCGCGTCCAGCACCCTGCCGGCGCTGGAGCTGTAGGCGACGTTGACGCCGGTCTCCACCTGCCGCAGGATGACGCCGGCCTCTATGTCTGTCATGCCTCTGCCTGCCAGTATCTTTTTGATGCGGTCGTCGTCCATGGAGCCGTGGAGGATGCCGGCGACCATGCGCAGCGGGAACTTCGTGGCCAGGTCGCCGCCGGGCATGGGCACGGGCAGCAGCCCTGCCTGATGTCCTTTCCCGTGGAAGACCTCCCCGCCCCACACGGTGCCGTCCTCGCCGTAGCCCACGCCGTCCATGGCGACGCCCACCACGTCGTCGAGGTCCGCACCTTCTACCACGAGCGAGCCGATGTGCGCCCGGTGGTGCTGGACCGGCACGACCTGCGCGTGGAATTTTTCGGCCAGTTCCCGCCCGAGGCGCGTCGACAGGAACGAGGGGTGCATGTCGCAGGCGATGACGTCGGGTGTTACTTGTGTCATCTTGAGCAGCCGGTCCACCGTCTCCCGCAGGTTGTCCAGCGACAGCGGGTTGGTGATGTTGCCCAGATGATGAGAGACGTAGCAGATATTTTGCTTGTAGATCGCTATGGTCGAGTTCAGCTCCGGGCCCATGGCGAGGATGGACTTTGCCGCCCGGTCCTTCATGACGAACGAAGTGGGCGCGTAGCCGCGGGCCATCCTGGTGAAGAACATGCTCCCGTTGTTCCAGCGCAGCACCGAGTCGTCGCACCGGTTCAGGATGCGCCGGTCGTGAAGCAGGAAACCGTCCGCTATCGTGGACAGCCGCCGGAACGCCTCGTCGTTGTCCCGGACCATGGGCTCCGAAGGCAGGTTGGCGCTGGTCATGATCAGCGGCTCGTCGATGCCCCGGAACAGCAGGTGATGAAAGCCGGTATAAGGCGTCATGAAGCCCACGGTGTGCAGGCCCGGCGATATTGACTCGGGCACGTTGTCCTTCCTGCGGAGCAGCACGATGGGCCGCTTCAGTGAGTCGAGCAGCGCGTGCTCGCCTTCGGAGACGTGGGCGTATCGCTCGATGACCGGCAGCGGTGCCATGAGCGCAAAGGGCTGCTGCGGGCGGTTCCTGCGTTCCCGGAGCAGCATGGTGGCGTCCATTTTGCAGCACAGGTGGAACCCGCCGACGCCCTTGATCGCCAGGATTTTACCTTCGTTCAGCAGGCGTATTGTCTCCTCCAGCGGCGGCTTCAGCTCGTTTTTGGCGCGGTCGAACAGGCCGAGCCTCGGGCCGCACTTCGGGCAGGAGATGGTCTGGGCGTGATACCTGCGGTCGGAGGGGTCGGTGTACTCTCTCATGCAGTCGTCGCATAAAGGAAAGTCGACCATGGACGTATTCTCCCGGTCGTAGGGCAGCGTGTCCATGATAGCGTAGCGGGGGCCGCAGTCCACGCAGGACGTGGCCCAGTAGTCGTGATAGTGCGCCGTGTCTTTCATGTCGCCGATGCAGGCGTTGCAGATGCCTGTGTCCGGCGGTATGAAGCCGCCGAAGCCTGACAGCCCGCTCTTCGCTATGTGGAAGTCCTTGTATTTGCCCTCATAGGGCAGGTATGCTACGTCGACGGAGTCAATCCTTGACAGGGGCGGCCCGACGCGTAATTTGCCGACGAAGGACTCCACGTCCTTGTCATCGCCCTCTGCGTCGATCTCGACGCTGGTGCCCAGGTTCTTGACGTAGCCCGAAATATGGTTTTCCCTTGCTATCCTGTGCACGAACGGCCGGAAGCCCACCCCCTGTACGATGCCTCGGACCGTTATTTTCAGAAATTTCATAGAAATGGCTCTTTTGTATGCAATGCTTCAAAAAGTTTATTGCCGATTTATGATATATTTTCCTATGAACGTATTTTGTATATGGAGCACTAGTCTCGATGGAGCCAAACGTAAAGCGAACTAAAATCATCAACGACGCCGCCGACATGGTGCCGCTGCTCATGGTATTCAACTCCAAGCTGCACTCGCAGGTCTTCGACGAAGTGTCGAATGGCTGGAAGACCAAAGAGGAGCTGGACACGATCACCGGCAAGGACACAACCAAGAGCCTCGACGCCCTGCGGCAGGGCGGCCTCATCGAGAGCCGGTGGCGCATGCCCGACCCGGGCCTGCCGCCCGTCCTGGAGTACCGGACATCCTACAGCGAGGTCCGGGCCAGCTACCAGTGCACCATGAAGGAGATGAGCGAGATCATCATGATCGCTTTCTCCATGGACGAGGACCTGCGCAAGCTGGCGGAACAGGTCGAGGAAGAAGTGGAGAAAGGCAACGCTTCGCTGATCAACCTTGCACGCATTTTCGATAAGAGCCCGACGTTTTTAAAGGCCATAGCCAAGCGTTCGGGCCGCATCGCGGTGAAGGGGCAGCGGCTGGAGATCCTGAAGGAGCATTGATTCAATGCTGCGTGAACACTGATGACGGTGCTGGACAGGAAGAGCGAGGTCACGAGGTTCCAGATACTCGTGGAGGTGGCAGCCAGCCAGCCTCAGATCAAGCAGAGCCAGATTGCCGCTTCCCTGGGCATCACGCCGCAGGCCGTCTCAGAGTACATCAAGAGCCTGGCCGCAGACGGCATGATCCTTTCCGGCGGCCGGGGACAGTACACGGTCACCCCGCTCGGCGTCGAGTCCATCATCGACGGGGCGAAGGAGCTCAAGGACTATTCCGACTACGTCCTGAACAACGTGGTGGGACAGGTGTCGGTATGGGCGGCCATCGCGCGATCGCCGGTCAGGAAGGGCAGTACGGTCTTCCTTGAGATGGACAAGGGCGTCCTGTATGCTGGCATGCAGGGCAACGGCGCGAGCGGCACCGCGATCAACGACGCCCGGGAGGGCGAGGACGTCGGAGTGTCGGGCCTGACCGGGCTCATCCCGCTCCGGCGGGAAAGCGTCACTGTCATCAAAATCCCGGCCATCGCGAACGGAGGCTCCCATGCCATAGACCTGGCGACACTAAAGCGGTCCGTCGACGGCATCACCGGCGTCGTGGGCATGGAGGCGCTGGCCGCGCTTCAGAAGGCGGGCATCGAGCCCGACGCGCTCTTCGGCGCCGCCGAGGCTATCGTCGAGGCGGCGATCAAGGGCGTCCGGGGCACGCTGGTCGTCTCCGAGGACATGGCCCCCCAGGCTATCCAGCGCTTTGAGGCGGCAGGGATCGTATATCGTGTCGTCGAAACGGGTAAAAGATAGGCCAGGCAATACTATTGTAGTCCTTCCTGAATCTTTTTGTATATTTGCCGGCATCGGACACAGAGCCAGTCATTGTTGAAAATGTTTTGACACGCTGTAGCCCGGCACGAAAAAGATTCAGGTTGCGATGACCGCTACCTGCCCAGCGCCCGCCTCAGCTCGGCACGGCCCTCGTCGCAGTAAAGGTCTTCCAGCGTCAGGTCGGGCCACTTCTTCTCGATGAGCCCGGCCATGCACACGCAGCAGGTGCCGTTGAAGTCCACCCGGCACACCGAGTTCAGGCATTTGCCCGCGTTGTGGCAGTGGCGCACGTCCCCGGTCAGGTTCTCGTATAGTTCGTGCAGCGTCACCGCGAGCAGGTAGCTGTCCATGTCGTGCGGGACATAGGCGCACTTACTGGATATCGGGTCGATCTCCGATGGCACCGCGACGAAGATCATCCGGTTCCAGGTCATGTTGAACCCGATGATGTCCCGGTCCCGGAAGCGGCCGGACGACAGGTCGTCCACGCCGTCTACGTAGACGAGCCGGATCCGTCCCTGCGGGTCTTTGCAAATGCTGCCGGTGATGACGTTGTGGATTGAGAGCCTGTTAAGCCGGTTAAGTGACGGATCGTATTCCAGCTCGATGCCAAAGAGATCGCGTAGCGTATGGGCCAGCATGGGAAAGTACCGGTTGGTGACGATGTTCGGCATTCAGCATAGAAATAGGCAGGTGTATGATAAATATGTTTCAAACGAAAAAAGATACGGAAAAGCCTTTACTTTTTCCTGGGCTTAGCCTTCGCCTTCGCGTCCTTCTTGGGCTTGGTAGCGCATCCACAGCTCTTGCACATGAAGCTTCACCTCCCCTGTTAATTAAAAGACTATTAATCTTTAAGATAAATATTTAACCATCCAGACTAAAAGGGACAATTCAGCGGCAGGACTAACGAAGGAAAAACAAGCCATGGCCAATCACTACGACATCCTGGGCATCAGCCGGGAAAGCAGCCAGGAAGAGATCAAGCAGGCCTATCACCGTCTTGCCATGGAGTACCATCCCGACAAGAACCCGTCTCCCCGGGCCGCCGAAACGATGAAGCAGATCAACGAGGCTTACCGCGTCCTCAGCGATCCCTCGCTGCGCGAGAGTTACGATAAACGATTTTCCTCTTCTTCCGGCAATAATATCTACACCAGGTGGTACCGCCCGCAGGCCGACGGCTATGGCAGGGGCACGCCCCCCGTATGGCAGGAGACAGGGCCCGGCTATGAGGGGCCGAGACGCACCGTCGCCTACGAGTCCGTGACCATCTTCTCGTTCGAGCACATGATGGCCGCCGGCATCGTCGGACTGGCCTTCGGCATCGCCCTCACCGCGGCGTTCATCTTTTTCGGCATCGACATAAACGCCCAGTACGGGCTCGGCATGCTTGTGGTCTTCGCCATGGTCGCCACAACCCTGCCGCCATTCATAACGGTGCTGTTATTGCGGGACTCACTCAACGCTAAGTCAGAGGCAGGCCTCTGCGGCTCCATCACCCTCGCCTTTGCGCTGCCAGTGGCAGTGCTGGCCGGCTCCTACGTGCGAGTCTCGGACAACGCGATCCTGAACTGCTGCTGCCTGCTGCCGTTCATCTGCATCCTCGCCGGGTGGATCATCGGCGGGTTCGTGGGGAAGATGAGCTGGGATATTTTCAGAAGCTAATTTTAGAGGTATCAGGTTCCTGGACGGCACGGAGTCTTTCACCACAGAGGGCACAAAGGACACAGAGGACGGCACGAGGTTTATAAAAAGGCTTGTGCTGAGCCTGTTCCTAAAAACCTCTGTACCGTCCTCTGTGTCCTTTGTGCCCTCGTGATGAGAGTCTCCGTGACTCCGAAACCTCTGGACCCTGTTCATCGAGGTACTTGCACTTCCGGCTGGTCCGCAGAGGATCAAGCACGTCCACCTTGCGCGGGCTTCCCCCGAATGCACAGAGCGTCGTCTTATCGGGCAGCGCCCGCAGGTGCTCGCACCCGAGGCAGTTCACCGGGTAGTCTTTTCCGACCCGGTCGACGAGGTCAGACGGATGCTGCGGCCTGATAAATTCCATGAGCATCCTGTCTGTCGCTCATCTCTCATATACGTCCCGATCGGGCCAATAGAAATAACGATTTATATGTGCAGTACAATGATACTGCAGAAACCCGATGGCATTGTTCGTAGTGTTCACCCCCAACAAGAAGGACGAGTACCGGGTGTACCCGGTCAAGGGCGAGGGGAAGCCCGTCTTCGTCGGCATCCTGACGGTCCAGCAGACCTCCCGGGGCGTCCGGCCGCTGAAGGTCCGCGTCCTGAAGGAGAAGGAGGACGAGTACCTGCCGGTCCCTACCTTCGTCGAACTCCTGAAAGCCGCGGACTGCATCTTCTCGGCGAGGATGGACGCGTCGGGGCAGGAGGCGATGGACGACATGCTGAAGGGGTACCAGCTCGGCTCGGAGAGGGTGGGTATCTGTCGCTTCTGCCTGATGGAGGACCGGATCACCTTCAAGCGGACGGACATGGTGCGGTTCAAGGACGAGCTGGTATGCATGGACTGCGCGAAGCGCGAGCTGCGCAAGGAGGTCTCCTTCCGGGGCCGTATTACCGGCAAGGGCATGGACAGGCTGGAGGCAATGCTGGAGAAGACGAAGGACCTGAACCGGGTGCTCGCGCTGCTCAACCCGTCGAACCTGCCGCCGGAGCTGACGCGCTATGACATCATTCCGGTCGCCGACACGAATGTAAAGCCGGTCAAGGTCAAAGACCTGAAGCTCGACCCGGCGCTGAAAGACGTCCTGCTGGAGAAGATGGACGAGCTGCTCCCGGTGCAGTCGAAATCCGTTGCCGCAGGCCTGCTGGACGGGAAGAGCCAGCTGGTGGTCTCGGCCACCGCTACGGGCAAGACGCTGATCGGCGAGCTTGCCGGGGTGAGCAACGCGCTGAACGGCAAGGGGAAGATGCTCTTCCTGGTGCCGCTGGTCGCGCTGGCCAACCAGAAGTACGAGCAGTTTAAGAAACGCTACGGCCCGCTGGGGCTGAAGACCGCCATTCGCGTCGGCACCTCACGCATATCGCTTAACAGCGTCAAGCTCAACACGTCCGTCGAGTCGGACATCGTCGTGGGCACCTACGAGGGCATGGACTTCATCCTGCGTACCGGAGGCCGCCTGGGCAATGTCGGCACGGTCGTCATAGACGAGGTGCACATGCTGGAGGACCCGGAGCGAGGCCACCGGCTCGACGGGCTGATTGCACGGCTCCGCACGCTGGCGCCCGGAGCCCAGTTCATTTTCCTGTCGGCCACCATCGGCAACCCGAAGGACGTCGGGAAGCGGCTGAACGCCACGCTGGTGGAGTACGAATACCGGCCCGTGCCGCTGGAGAGGCACCTGATCTTCGCCCGGGACCACGAGAAGAACCGGCTGGTGGACGAGTATGCCTCCAGGGAGTACACCATGACCTCCAGCAAAGGTTTCCGGGGCCAGACCATCGTGTTCACGAACTCGCGCAAGAAGTGCCACTCCATCAGCCAGGCGCTGCGCATCCAGTCCGCGCCCTATCATGCCGGCCTGACTTACCCGCAGCGCAAGAGTGTGGAAGAGCGGTTTGAGAAAGGCGAGATCAAGGTAGTAGTCACTACGGCGGCGCTGGCCGCCGGCGTCGACTTCCCGGCGTCGCAGGTCATCTTCGAGTCGCTGGCCATGGGAAAAGACTGGCTGGGCGTCGGCGCGTTCCAGCAGATGCAGGGCCGTGCCGGCCGCCCCGACTACCACGACCTGGGCAAGATCGTCGTCCTGTCGGATCCGGAGGCCTCCATCGAAGGCGAGACCGAAGAAGAGGTGGCGTTCCGGCTGCTGGGCGGCAGCGCGGAGCACGTCAACGTCGACTACGACGAGCCGGAGCAGATCGAGGAGTGCCTGGCTAACGCTGCCGTCGTGCAGGACGAGAAGGCGCTGGAGCAGATCAACAGCCACACGCTCGGCATCGCATGCGACACGAAAACTCTGGTGGCTAAATGCGTCTCCGGCGGGATGATGACCAGGGAAAACGGCAAAATAAGGCTGACACCCTTCGGCCGGGCCATCGTCAACCACTTCCTCAGCGTGGAGAACGCGTTCCTCATCCGCAGCCGCCTGCGCAAGAAAGTGTCCACGCTGGACATCGCCGTCGAGCTGGAGGCCTTCGAGGCGGTCTACTTCCGGGGCGCGGACCGGCTGTCCCGCATCATCGGCATCAGCATCCCTTCCCGTGTGTTCAGCCCGGCGAGCCTGGACATCGCGTTCTCCGGCGAGTCAATCGCGAAGATGGACCACTCCATGCAGGAGCAGTTCCTCAGCTTCAGCATGGAGTTCCTGGACTGCACCTGCGACGACGCGCCGTTCTGCGGGTGCCCGGAGCGCAAGTTCAGCAAAAAGGTGATCGCCTACCGTCTGCAGGACAAAGACCCCCACGAGATCTCCCGGGCCATCGCCTCGGACTACAGCCTGAGCTCCTTCGAGGGCGACGTCCTCGGCTACCTGGACCGGACCGTCCGTAATCTGGACGCCATACACGAGATCGCCAAGATCGAGCGCCTCAACGCCGCGGCCGCCGAGGCCCGGAAGCTCCGGGACGGCGTGGAAGACCCGGAGACCGTCGACGAGGAAGACTTCGCCGGGCTCTTCACCACGAAGCGTGTATCCAGAGTACAGCAACAGCGGGACGAAGAGGCCCGGATAGCCGCAGAGCTGGCCGCCAAGCTGCAGAAAAAACGCGGTGCCCAGGGCGCGCCCAAGGAGAAGAAGAAAATCCCCGGCACCGGGTGGATAGGCTACCGGCCCGGATAGAACGCTATAAGGCGCCAAGGTACTAAGAGAAGGCTCCAAGACGCCACTTTTTATGCAACCGAAGGTTTCAAGGCGCCAAGTTTTTTTTAGATCTAAGACTTCAAGTGGCTAAGAGAATTATTATGTAATCGCTATAACCTGGCTACTTAGAGCCTTGAAATATTAAGAATAGCTTGGCGCCTTGAAACCTTCGGGTGCTAAAAGTGGCGCCTTGGCGTCTTCCCTTAGTACCTTGGCGTCTCCTCTTGGACCCTTGGCGGCCTCAAGCGAGGAGGTCTTCGGGTTTCATGACGCCGGCCATTGTCCGGGCGCTGTTGGCCGTATCGAAGTCCCGGGTGACGATTATCGCGTTGTTCCGCTGGGCGAAGACGATGTGCAGCGCCCGCAGGAATGGCATCTCGCTCATACGGTGCAGCTTCAGCGCGCCGCGCAGGATGTCCTCGTTCGCCAGCAGCAGGTCGCTTCCGTTCATCAGCAGCATGGGCCTGAGCACCTGGCCCAGGTATTCCTGCCGGGACGCCCACCTTGAGCAGCTCGTTCGCGGTATGTTCGGAGACGAAGACCTGGTATTTGCCGTCGGCCGCCTGTCGGAGGAGCTGGCCACGTTCTCCCCGAGCTTCACGCCTTTCTTCTCCTCGTCCACGAGCAGGCTGAGCAGCACGTCCGTGTTGAGGTACAGCTTGATCTTACCGACCATGCCTGACATGATATCAGTGCCCCTGTCCGCTTATTCTCTTCATCTCTTCCGCGTACAGGTGTGCCGCCCGGTCCTCGTCTTCGCCGGCCTGCTTCATCAGCGACTGCCAGAGTTCTCCCCGCATTTTGTCGACGGTGTCGACCGGGTCGACGTCCAGCTTGCCTTTGAGCACGCCCTTCTGGTAGTCGATCAGCTGCTTTGTCAGGCCGGCTATGGCCGCCTTCCTGTCCGGGTACGTACCCTTCTTCACGGCCTCGTCAACCGCGCCCTGCACTGTCATATGATCGACCATGGGTTCACATGTTTACCTCTGAATGCAAAAATAAATAGCTGTCGCCCCGGCACGCACGGCCGATACGTACCTTGCCGTGCGGTATCCCTTGCGGTAAATAATCGACAACTGTCGTGCTTTCCACGCCTCTCCTGCGGCAGGTATATAAGCGCACTTCGTACCAATCGAGAACCCTGGCCATTATCGCCCAAAAATTTTAAATATTATCTCGAACAGCATTCATGCTGGAAGTGCAATTACGATGTACGTGGACGATGACGACTTCGACGAGTTAGGGGCAGACCGCGCAGACGACGAGCTGGAGGAGGACGACGCCGGAAGGTGCGACGAGTGCGGCCTCGCGATAAAGAAAGATGACGCCATCGTCTGTCCCGCGTGCACGGCAATGTACCACGAGTGGTGTGCAGCCGAGTGCAACCGGTGCAAGACCACGCTGAAGGCAGACGAAGCCGTGGAAGTCACCGGGCCGAAAGCCGGCAAGCGCATGGCCCCGAAGAAGCGCGCCGCGCCCAGGCAGAGAGCCCGCTGAGCGGGTTCGCTCCTTTAATATTATCAATGCTCGACGAAGGCGGCCTGTTCAAACCTGACCTTTGAAGTACTTCAAAAGCTGGTTGAGGGGATTCCTGGACAGCTCATCCATTTTCGGGCTCGGCTCCTTGCCCTGCCCGGCAAAAATATACACGTCGATGCCCGAGGTCAGTAACAGCAACCGGTCGATGGGCCGGATGTTCCCGTGCCGCAGCGGCTTCCCGATGAGTATCTTGGTAACGTTGTTCTCGTTCGCGTACCGGGCGATCTCCGCGAGATGTCGTTGCCCTTCAGCTTGACGATCCTGCACCTGCAGGGTCCTGGCGACATCGATCGCCTTCTGGAGCCACCCCTTTTCCTCGTCCGTGAAATTCTTGTCCTTGTCGCTTACCACGTGGACGGCGATCAGGTCGGCGTTCAGCTCGCTCGACAGCCTGAAAGCCGCCCGGATGATCTGGGCGGCGTAGGGGCTGGCGTGCAGGCCGACAAGCACCCGCTCGGATGCGTACCATGGTCCGGTCAGCCCTTGCTCCTTCAGGTATCGGAATATGCGATGGTCCAGGCGTATCGATACTTCGCGGGTGGCCAGCTGCCGCAGCCCCAGCAAGGTGTAGGGCTCGAAGAACCGGTTGACCGCTTGCTGCAGCCATGTCCCTGGTATAGACTTTCCCCTCCTTCAGCCGTTTGAGCAGCTCATCCACCGGCAGGTCGATCAGCTTGACCTCGTGGGAGGACAGAAAGAGGGGTCCGGGACCGTCTCCCTCATGATCGCTCCCGATATCTTTGCGACCACGTCGTTGAGGCTCTCTAAGTGCTGGACGTTGAGGGTCGTGTAGACGTTAATGCCCGCATCCAGGATTTCCTCGACGTCCTGGTAGCGTTTCTGGTGCTTCATCCCCGGCGCGTTCGTGTGGGCCAGCTCGTCGACCACAACGATCTCCGGCTTCCGGTCCAGGATGGCATGGAGGTCCATCTCCTTGAGCCTGATGCCGCTGTACTCGACCTCGAGCGTCGGGAGGAACTCCATGCCTTCGGCGAGGGATTCGGTCTCCTTGCGGCCGTGGGTCTGGAGCCAGCCGATCGCTACGTCCTTCCCCTCCTTCCACAGGTTCCGTGCATCCGAGAGCATCGAATAAGTTTTACCGACGCCCGGCGCGTAGCCGAAGTAGATCGTAAGCTTGCCACGGTTCTCCCGCGCCTCTTCCGCTGTTATCAGTTTCAGCAGTTCGTCCGGGTCAGGGCGACGGTATTCAGGGATCATGCTCACAACTTATCCAGAGCGAGGTTCAACGTTAAAACGTTTACCGTGTCGGTCCCGGCGATGCCCAGCAGCGGCTTTTCCGCACGGTCTCTCACCAGTTGTTCGACGGTCGTCACGTCCAGTCCACGGGCCTTAGCCACGCGCGGCACCTGCAGCAGCGCGGCGTCCAGGCTGATGTCCGGGTCCAGGCCGCTGGCCGAGCCCATGACCAGATCAGTAGGCACGTTTTCCACGCTGTTAGCCTGCTTGATGAACATTGTCCGGTTCCTGATGTCGCTGATCAATTTCCCGTTGGTCGGCCCGAGGTTCGAGCCGCCGGACGCCAGAGGGTTATACGGGAAACCGCTCGTGTACGATGGGCGGGACCAGAAGTATTTATCGGCCGTGAACTGCTGGCCGATGAGCTCCGAGCCCACGACGGTGCCGTTGCCGTCCGTGATCAGGCTGCCGTTCGCCTGGTAGGGGAACGCGATCTGGCCGATGACGAACACGACCATCGGGTACACGAAGCCGGTCAGGACGACCAGCGCCACGAAGATGACAATCAGCGGCTTAAGCTCTTTGAATATGTCGCTCATGCTTCTTCCCTCCCTATATGAATACTCCTACGACTTTGTCTATCAGCCATATCCCGACGAAGGGCACGATCACGCCGCCGACGCCGTAGAGGAGCAGGTTCTGCACGAACATCCGGCTCCGCCGTGGTGGGCCGGAACTTCACCCCCCGGAGCGCCAGCGGTATCAGCAGGACGATGATGATGGCGTTGAAGATCACCGCTGACAGTATCGCGCTCTCCGGCGAGTGGAGCCCCAGGAAGTCCAGCACGTCCAGCTGCGGGTACACGGTGTACAGTGCGGCAGGGATGATGACGAAGTACTTCGCGATGTCGTTGGCGATGCTGAAGGTCGTCAGCGCGCCCCGGGTCATCAAGATCTCCTTGCCGATGCGTACAATGTCGATCAGCTTCGCCGGATCATTGTCCAGGTCGACCATGTTGGCCGCCTCGCGGGCGACCTGCGTGCCCGCGCTCATGGCCACACCCACGTCCGCCTGGGCCAGCGCCGGCGCGTCGTTGGTGCCGTCGCCGGTCATGGCGACCATGATGCCGTCCGCCTGCTTCTCCTTGACGATGCGCAGCTTGTCCTCCGGCTTCGCCTGGGCGACGTACTCGTCGATGCCCGCCTCCTTCGCGATGTGGCTGCCGTCAGGGGGTTGTCGCCGGTGATGAGGACCGTCTTGATGCCCATGGCCTGCACCCGGGCGATGCGCTCCCTGATGCCCTCCTTCAGCACGTCCTTCAGGTGGATGACGCCGTAGATGTCGTTGTCGACGCCGACCAGGAGCGGCGTGCCCCCGGTCCGGGCGATCTCGGTGACGATGTCGTTGGTGCCCGGGTGGACGGTGCCTCCGTTCTTCAGCACGTAGTTCTCGATGGCGTCGGGGGCCCCCTTCCGGTACTTGTGCCCCATGACGTCGGCGCCGCTCATGCGGGTCTGGGCGGAGAAGAGGATGGGCTTGTAGTCCGAGACGTCCACCTTCTTATCGACGCCATACTTTTTAAGCGCCAGGTCCTCGGTGCTCTTGCCTTCGGGCGTCTCATCGTTCAGCGAGGAGATGTATGCCGCCTCGGCGACCTCCTTCTCGCTGTGCCCGTTGACCGGAATGAAGTTGACCGCCTGGCGGTTCCCGTGGGTGATGGTGCCCGTCTTGTCCAGCAGGATCGTGTCAATGTCCCCGGAGGCCTCGATGGCGCGGCCGGAGAGGGCGATGACGTTCTTGCCGAAGAGGCGGTCCATGCCCGCGATACCTATCGCAGGCAACAGCGCGGCGATGGTCGTCGGGGCCAGGCAGACGAACAGTGCGACCAGGACCACGACGTCCGCGGGAGAGCCGCGGCCGACGGCGTTGACGCTGTAGACGGACAGCGACCAGAAGTTCGCGCAGACGAACACGAAGATGGCGGATCAGCGCGATCAACAGCGTCTCGAGCGCAATCTCGTTGGGCGTCTTGGGTCGCTTGGCCGTCTCGATCATCGAGATGAGCTTGTCCAGGAAGGCTTCGCCCTGGTTCACGGTGATCCGGACGATGATCTCGTTGGATATGACCTTAGTCCCGGCCACCACGCTGCAGCGATCGCCGCCGGCCTCCCGGATCACCGGGGCCGATTCGCCGGTGACGGCGGACTCGTTGATCATGGCCGCGCCGTCCACGATCTCGCCGTCCGCAGGGATGGTATCTCCCGTCTGGACGAGCACGAGATCACCCTTGTTCAGGTCCGATGCAGGGACCATCTCGTAGGGCGCTCCGAAGCGTTTCTCCTTCAGCTGCTTGGCCATCAGGTTCGAGCGGGTCCGGCGCAGCTCGTCCGCCTTGGCCTTGCCCTTGATCTCGGCGACCGACTCGGCGAAGTTCGCGAACAGCACGGTCAGCCAGAGCCACACGGCCACCAGGCCGAAGAACAGCGCCTGCCCGTTCGAGACGAGCGCGTACAGGAAGCTGACGGTGGTGATGAGGCTGCCGATCTCCACCGACAGCATCACCGGGTTCCGCCACAGGTGCCGCGGGTCGAGCTTGACAAACGAGCCGACGAGCGCCTGGTAGGCGACCTGCGGCGTGAAAAAGCTTGCCTTCCTCTTGCATCAGAACGTCCCTCCCTGCGTCATGATCAGATGCTCGACGAACGGGCCGACGGCCAGCACGGAGAAGAATGAAATTACCCCTACGAGCATGATGACGAAGATCAGCCAGAAGACGAAAGCCGGATTATGAGTGGGCAGGGTGGCCGAAGTGATCTGGTAGTGCTTCTTGGCCGCCAGGGAGCCGGCCATGGCCAGCACCGCGATCGCCGGGGCGAACCGGCCGACGAACATGCAGAATGCGCCCGTCAGGTTGTAGAACAGCGTGTTGCCGCGAGGCCGGCGAAGGCGCTGCCGTTGTTGTTGGACATGGAGGCGAACGCGTAGACGATCTCGGTCAGCCCGTGCGGGCCGGGGTTGGCGACGGATGAGGTCCCGACCGATATGACCAGCGCGATACCGGTGAAGATCAGCACCAGCAGGCCCGAGGCCAGCACGACGACGATGGACCCCCGCATCTCCAGCGCCTCTATCTTCTTGCCGAGGTACTCCGGCGTCCGGCCGATCATCAGCCCGGCGATGAACACGCCGATGATCACGTAGGCCAGCATCGTATAGAGGCCCGAGCCCACGCCTCCCGGCAACACCTCGCTCGTGAGGATCAGGAACAGCGGCACCATACCGCCCAGCGGCGTCAGCGAGTCGTGCATGTTGTTCACAGCGCCCGTCGAGGTCCCGGTGGTGGCGGAGGCGAACAGCGCGCTCTGGCCCAGGCCGAACCGGGCTTCTTTGCCTTCCATGTACGGGCCGGTGAGGTTCAGGCTTCCCAGCAGCGGGTTGCCGTTCGACTCTGCCGCGTATAAGAAGGCCATGCAAGTGACGAGGATGATGAGCACGACGGCGATGAGCGCCCAGCCCTGCCTGGTGTCCTTGACCATGTAGCCGAACGTGTAGAACAGCGAGAAAGAGATGATGAGGAGCGAAAATATCCCAGCAAATTCGGTCACCGTGTTGGGGTTCTCGAAGGGATGCGCCGAGTTGGCGTTGAACGGCCCGCCGCCGTTGGTGCCCAGCTCCTTGATGGCCTCCTGCGAGGCGATGGGGCCCATGGGCAGGGTCTGCCCGGTGATCAGCGTCCCGTCGGAAGCATTGAACGGGTCGACCGCCGTCGTGCTCACGTACGGGCTGAAGTTCTGGATCACGCCCTGGGACATCAGCACGATGGCGATGACCAGGGAAAGCGGCAGGAGGAGGTACAGCGTGCAGCGGACCATGTCGGCCCAGAAGTTGCCGATGGTCGGCGACGTTCTTCCGGGCGATGCTCCGGATGAAGGCAATGGCGATACAGATGCCCGTAGCCGCCGACAGGAAGTTCTGCACGGCCAGGCCGGCCATCTGGGTCAGGTAGCTGGCCGCGGCCTCGCCGGAATAGTTCTGCCAGTTCGTGTTGGTCATGAAGCTGGTGGCGGTGTTGATGGCCAGGTCCCAGGCGAACCCGGGGAAGCCCTGCGGGTTCAGCGGCAGCGCGCCCTGGAACAGCAATAACAACAGCAGGAACAGGAATCCCAGCAGGTTGAACGCCAGCATGGCGACGGCATATCTTTTCCAGCCCATCTCGGCCGACGGGTCGACTCCCGCAATCCGGTAGATCGCCTGCTCGACCGGTCTTCCAAACCGGATCTCACCCTGAAAGGCTTTCGCGATATAGATGCCTACAGGCTTGACCAGTACCAGCAACGCTAGCAGAAACAGTGCCAGCATTAAAACGTCCGTCACGAACATTGCCATCATTCCTTCCCTGCGCCAGGGAGAGAATCGGCATAACTATCCGGATTAACCATTAGTTATTTATCTCCTGAACGTTCATATATTAATAAATATCTTTAATATATTATATTTTTACACTTGGACGTTTTTACTTTCTAGAAATGAGTATATAACGATTGCGCACCGACCTTATCTATGTATATATAACACTTTCCGTTCAGTATAAGATTTCATCGCAATAGACAGCTTACATATAGTCCGATTTGTACAGTAATAATTATAGACGGAAGATATTTTCCGGTCAAGCCATTCGTTTAAAACTGAAGCAACAATATGTTAACAATTTGAAAATTTCCGCGAATTATCAGATCTGGCCTGTAAAGCGGGCTTATTCGCTCTTATTATTCAATACACATAAAGGTACATCTGCTGACCTGCCATGTAGAGAAGGTGGGATTATAACTGTAGGAAGGGGGACCATATTCCTCAGCCGTAGCAATGGTACTCAGCGTCGCGCTTGTGACAACTATTGCCATTCGCTCCGATGCGAGGGCCGACATCATTAATTACCTCACCGGCTTCGGCTACAGAGCTCCCAACAGCTTCGAGCCTAACGGGTACGACCGGCCGGGCACCACCGCCAACTTCCTCGTGCAGAACACGCACCACTGGAGCATTTTCCGTAATATGGGCAACCTGGGCATCGGCAACGGCAGCGTGGCCACTTTCGGCGATCCGGAAAGCGTGCCTTCCAACCATACCGACCAATATTTCATGGCCGGCGACGTATCGCGGGCGCCAATCGATCCGGTCCGGCAGCTTAACCTGAACGTGGCGGGCCCCGTGACCATAGAGAATAACATGTCGGGCAATGATACAACGGTGAACGTCACAGACGTTAACGCCACCTCAAGAATATGTGACGATAAATAACAACAGCATTGGAAGGGCTTTTAATAATTTCAGCCTCGCGGGGATAAACAACTCCGGTCAGCCCGCTGCCAACAATTTGACCGATACGTCTGCTGACAACGCCAGCGAGCAGGCCGAGAGCACAAACCTCCCGACCCCCTTTACTCCCGAGAACCTCACTTATGCGGCCTATCATCCCATAAACCTGGGAAGGCCGGTATATGATCTCTTATACCAGCACCCGTTCGCGATATCAATCAGCACCTATTGCCGGCTCGTGGGCCTGGCCACGCCGTCCGGCCTGCCGGTAAACGTAGGCATGAGATGCCTAAGCTACGGGTATTAACTAAACGGCGAAGAAGTCCTGGAACGTGTAGGTCTGGTCAGCCGCGATCACCCGGCTCGATGTCTGGGCGATCGTCGGCGCGATGCTAAGCCCGCTGGATAAAGGATTGCCTGCAGGCAAGAACGAAAGGGCGAATGCCTCAGTATCGCTCGCGGCCAGATAACTCGTGTTCGTCTCGATGACGATGAGCGAAGCCAGTTGTGACGGCCGTACGAAATAGAACTGCGGCGTCGTGACGAACGGTATGCTCATCTCGGGCTGCGCTGCGGCAGGCTCCATCACGACTGCAATGGCCAACGCTGCCAACAGCACAACGGCTAATAATGACCTCATACCCGTTACCCTCTACTATCAGGTATCATCGTCATATGCTTAAATCAGTAATACCACTCTGGCCGGAAAATTGCGGCAATTATTGCTATTTGAGGGCATCGCCAGATAGATATGATCCGTCGCTGAGTTTAAACCTTGAATCCCTTGATCAGGGACCGGATAAGGAGAGTCACAGGGATGATCTCCAGACGGCCGATCCACATGTTAATAATGATGATGATTTTGCCGACGGGGTCGAAGCTCGGGTCCAAAAACCCGCACCATAGTCCCACGTTGCCCAGAGCCGAGCACACCATGAAAATGACATGGCTGAGGTCATATGTGGTAGGGACGATGTGTGTTAGCAGTATAACGCTGACCAGTATCGTGGTGACCCACAGGAACGAGATGAGCGAGGCCTCGGCCAGCTCCTTGTTAATTACCTCCTCGTTCAGCCGTTTGTTGCCCATTTTCAGCATCAGGATGGCATTGCGGGGCAGCAGCGTCCGCTTCAGCCAGAGCTCCAGCTCGCTGGTCAGGAAGACCGCCCGGGCCACTTTAATGCCGCCGGCGGTCGAGCCTGCGCAGCCGCCAATGATCATGAAAACAGACGTGATCAGCAGGGCCGCCTGCGACCAGCCCGTCATATCGGTCGATTGCAGCCCGGTACACGTGATGCCAGATATGAGTTGAAACGCTGAGACGCGGATAGACTCCAGCAGGTCTCGCTGCTGCGAGTAAAGTTCTATCGTAAGAAGTAGCACGCCTAGTATAATGAAGACAAAGAATGCTTTGACCTGCGGGTCAAGCGGCAGCAGGCTCTTCGGATGCACGACTGTCTTGTAGATGAAGGCGAACGGCAGCGCCCCCAGGATCATGATGAACATGATCACGATCTCGATCGGCACACTGTTATAATGGGCGATGCTGTCCGAATAGATGGATAAGCCACCGGTCCCCAGGGTAGTCATGCTATGATTAATGGAGTCCCATAGCGGCATGCCCACGACGACCAGTAAAGCAACGCCAAGCACTGTAAGTGCAACGTACAGGAACCAGATCATGTTAATGGTCGAGCGGATGCTTGGTTTGATCTTCTCTTTCCGGGCTTCGGACTGGTACATGATGTAAGTACTCGTGCCCGGCCGGATCAGGATGGCCACCATCAGCAGGATGACACCGATGCCACCCACCCACTGGATGACACTGCGCCAGAGCTGTATCGCATGGCTGGAGTATTCCGGGTACGGGATCATGGTGAAGCCGGAGCCCGTCCAGCCGGATATCCCCTCGAAGAACGCATCCAGGGGCGACATGTGCTGGATGATTATGAAAGGGATGGCACTAAGAGCAGGCACGAACAGGTATGCTAAGGCAGCCACGACCATGGCGTGCCTGAGTTCTAGTTCCTCCGTCCGTGGAAATATTACCTTAAAGGCTATCGCGAGGCCGCCGCTGACTAAGAAAGCCACGGCGAAACCCGGGAGCGTTTTCTGGCTCGCTCAGCAGGAAACAGATGACCGTCATCGCCAGCATAATATCGCGGTAACTGTAAAAAGGCCGGTCAGGTTACTAAGAATGACCCGCAGGTTCTTGAAAGAGACAAGCCGGTTATTGTCCAGACGTTCAAGCCGGGAGTAAATTGAGGATGCGGTCGGCAAAATTTTCCTTGTGAACATAATCACTTCTTCCCTGTGCGGTAGGATATAAAAGATAGAACCGCAATCCAGACAGCCATCAGCAAACAGGACCTTTTAATGATATTTTCATCGAACTATTAATTTTATTGATTTTTTACAGGATCAAGGTTCTAAAAAATAGTATATAAGGATTGTGGGTCGACCTTTCATGCCACTATATAAAGCTTACTATCAATCTGATCAATGCAACCAATCGATATGCACGAATAACGATAACGTTTGTCATATATTGGAGATGGAAAATGTGACGTCAACATAGGGACGCCGGAAATATGCTTCCTGCCCAAATGGTCTTTATCATCGCATTGGGTATGACGACTTCTTGATCAGCAGGTCCCTGTAGTGCAGGAGTTTTTGTGGCCGCTCAACCCGTATGCCAGGCCCATGGAAATGTTCAAGGTCAAAGACACTGGCAGGCAATCCGCTGCCGCGGGTTCCGCACTAAATTGTCGTAAACCATAAAAACCGGTAAGTCGACCAGTTCATCATAGGTGACACGGTGGTCCGGGTATTGATAGCATGCATTCTGGTCTGCGTAGCGGCGATCATTCTAACGGCAGCCTGTGCGGGGATGCTCGTCGGAAAAGCGGAGGCCCGGGCTAATATTAATGATTATTTTAAGGGGCCCAACGATTTTTACCCGGCACGGCACGACATAGAGGGCCCGACCAAGTTCGTCATCGATACGATAGGCTGGAACGCAACCCGGATTGAAGGCAATCTTGGCATCGGTAGCGGTGACGTATCGCTCTTTGACCTCACCAGCACCCGGGACGTAGAATACCCGGAAAACGGCTTCATTGCGGCGACGTCTCAGTGCAGCCCTGGCAGCCCGGCATTAAAAATGTCCCTGAAAATGCCACCGGCAAGAGCGAGGAGAGCGGCGAGGGCAATGCCACCGGAAATACCACGAAATATCGGAGCCTTCCGGGCGGGAATGTCACAGATACAAACGTCTCTGCGTACACGGACGTCCCGGATGACCTGAGCCAGCAGGACGCGGATCATGTCGCCGGCGAATCGAATCAGAGCGTTACAGGTACCACGGGACGGGTCAGTCCAGAAAGTGATAACCTGACATACGCGGCCTATCATCCCATACAGTATCTGGTTTTAGCGGCAACCGGGCATCGTGTGTAAAAAGGTGACGGCCCGGCCCTCCGCGCTACACGACCTGAATCTTCTCCAGTACCATGCCCTCGACGTACATGATCGGCTCGCGGAGCGACTCTTTGATCGCTGTGTCGAGCTTCCACTCCTTGTCCGCGTATATGGTAAACAGCCCGTCGCCCTTTTTCACGTACTCGCCCTTCTTCTTGTGGATCATGATGCCCGCGCCCTTGTCGTGCGGGGCGCCGGCAAGCCGGCACACGACGACCATGCGCTTGTTGGAGATCTCCTGGATGTAGCCGTCCAGCGGGGACAGTACAGTCGCGACCTTGTCGCCGACATGTACCGACTCGGAGGTGACGCTGGGGTCGCCGCCCTGCACCTCGATGATCTCCCTGAACTTTTCCAGGGCCTTGCCGCTCCTGACAATCTCGCTGGCCATCTTCGCGCCCTCGCCCTTGGCGGCAACGCCGCCCATCTCGAGCATCATGCCGGAAATCGCCATCGTCTTCTCGATGAGGCTGCGCGGGCCCTCGTTCTTTTCCAGCAGGGTCATCGCCTCGCGCACCTCCAGGCCGCCGCCGATGGCACGGCCGAGCGGCGAGCTGCCGTAGGTGAGAGCGCACTCCACCCTCATGCCCAGCCGGTCGCCCAGCTCCATGAAGTCCCGGGCCATCTTGCGGCCTTCCTGCATGGTGGCGATCTTGGTCTCGTGGCCCATGGGGATGTCGAGCACCATGGTGTCGGCGCCGACCGCGAACTTCTTGGCCATGACCGATGCGAGAAGCTGTGCGTGGGGGTCGATGGACAGCGGGTACTCCACACCGATGATCTTGTCGTCGGCCGGGGCGATGTTGGTAGCGCCGCCCCAGACAATACAGCCGCCTACTTTTGTCGTTATCTTCTTGATCTCGTCTGCACGGAAGCTGACGGGGCACAGGATTTCCATGAGGTCGGCACTGCCGCCGGCGCCGGTGATCGCGCGAGAGCTCGTCTTCGGTATGAGCAGCCCGGCCGCGGCCACGATAGGCACCACGTCCAGCGTGATCTTGTTGCCTGGCACGCCGCCGATGCTGTGGTGGTCCATGACCGGGTGTGTGTCGAAGGATATCTGGTCGCCTGTCTTGACCATGGCCCTGGTCATCCACTCTATCTCGTCGCCATCCATGCTGTGAATATAGGATGCCGTGACGAAAGCTGTCATCTCTACATCGGTCAGGTTGCCCTCGGTTATGTCTTCGATAATAGCGAACATCTCTTCCTGGGTCAGCTTCAGCTTGTCCATCTTTTTCCTGATGAAGGAGACGGACTTGGGCCGGGTCGCGGGCAGCACGTCGACGATCTCGTCGGGCACCAGCTTCATGGCCTCCCAGGCCTCGCGGTAGATGCCTATGCGGCCCTGGCTGACTATCGCATCCGTCGTCTCCACGACCGCCGTGATGGTGTCCTTGTTCTTCACCTGGACACGATCGCCTGCGAGGATGCCTATTTCCTCTGCGTCCACGGAGTTCAGGATCACTTCGTAGCGTCCGACCTCGATATCGTAAGGCTGTGCTTTCAGCTTCATACCTGTTCCTCGCCCATTTAGATATGAAAGTAAAGCTTAATGGCAGATAAATTTGTTCGTATGCTCATACTGCCGCAGTTGGGCATGCGGCAGATCGTTTATCGCTTGACGGCCATGGCGTACACCGGAAAATATTTGGGCAGGGCTGCCGACCAGTCAGCGGCGACACCCGACAATCCATGGATAGCCGGGTGTCGCTTAAAAACGGTCAGTGCTTATTCATGAGAAAAAACGTCGTCACAGGCTTCGTGCTGGCGATCATCGTCCTGTTCCTCATCTTTTCCCCCGGCATAGCCCGGGCGTCGGTCGATACGGGCTTCAGTCCCGGCCGGGACGGCTTCGCTTTCGCCAACTTCGGGGACCCGGAAACCGTCGCCGGGATAGATCTTAGCCTGCTGACGGGCGCCCGGTTCCACGACGAGATCTTCAGCCACACGGGCCACTGCTTCGGCATGGCCATGACCAGCGTGGAGCGGTACATGAGCGGCGAGGCGTCGTCCGATCTCAAGGCTGCCGACGTCATGCCGGAGATCGACCGGATCCAGACAGAGCAGTCGTTCTACTACATCGCTGACTTCTTCCGTCCGCCCTTCGGCGAGAAGGCATACGACTGCACCCGCGAGTATGCCCGGCTCTGCGAGCGCCTGTCCGATGGCCGGCCGGCCGTGATCGGCATATACTCGTCCACGGGGAGCTACCCGGGCCACGCCGTGGTCGCCTATAAGATCGAGACGGAGGGCGAAAAGTCGTACATATACGTCTATGACCCCAACTTCCCGGCCACACAGCGCGACTACACGGAGGAGCCGATGGTCGCGGTATACGACAGCGTGAACGGCACGTTCCTCTACGACAACGGCCGGACGTTCGACGAGCTGCAGCTGGATGATATTGACGGGACGGGTATCATCACAGGAAAAGCGCTCTCAGTGGGTTTCCTGGGTCTGCCACTCATGGCAATTTTTCTTATGGTCAAGCGCCCCAGGCTCATACGGCGATAATAACTATGAGATTTTCATGTGCTACGCCGTCCGGGCCGCGCTCGCACCCCTCGCACCGCATAGCGTGCGAGGGGCCTACGGCCAGAAAAACCCTCCGCGGACCGCGAAGCAGCAAAGGCAATGCATACCAGGACTATTATTGGATCGATGCGTATACTAGTAGTGGTACGTGTAGCGTGTGCTTCTCCGCGGTCCGCGGAGGGTTTTTTCGGCTGTGCCCCGCAGCACGCGTAGCTGTGCGAGGGGTGCGCAGGTGGCGGGTGTGAAAAACGCTGCCCAACGGGCGCGTTTTTCAGGGCTTGCAAAGGAGACTCTTCGGGCGGAGCGAGAAGTGTCGACGAAGGTGCGAGCCCGTCCCCGACACCGGAGCACCGTAAAAACCCGGAGTAGCACATGCAGCATCAGCGCGCATGGGCGTCGCACCGCGATTAGAATGGAGAGTACAAGTTGTAGTCAGTAGGATTCAGTAGGATTCCATTTCAAAAGCAAGCATCGCGATTAGTATAGAGAGTACTGGATGCTAATCGCGATACTTTTTTGACTCATCTATCTCAACGACGACCTTGATGTCGTCCTTCGTGTGACGCATGCCTTCTGCGACGTGATCGAGGTCCACCCGGCGGGTAAACATGCGCTCCAGCAGGCCCGGCCACTTTTTCTCTATGGAAGCCATCCGGTCCAGGGCCAGCTCGTAGTGCATGCGGTTGGCACTGACTGTCCCGAAGACGGCTTTATTCTTCATGACGAGGTCCATGTTCACACAGTCGGTGCAGACGGAGTGCGTCTCCTTATGCGGGGAGAGACCGGTGAGGCAGACGATGCCGTTCCGGTTGACCAGGCCCATGGCCTTGAAGGCTATCTCGCTGGACCCTGTGGCCTCTATGATGATGTCGAAGGGGCCGTGGTCCTCCACGATCTGCTCCATCGGCTTTTCCCTGGCGTTGACGTAGTGAGCGCCGCAGGCTTCGGTCACCTGAGCCTTCGGGCTGGTCTTTTCCCGGGTGGCAAAAGCCCAGGTCTCGACGCCCATGTCCATCAGCACGAAGGTCGCCAGCAGCCCGATGGGACCGGCACCCGCCACCAGCGCCCGGTCGGGCTTCCATGGCAGTCGCTCCTGTATTATGAAAGCGTCTGCAATGCCCTTCTCCACGATGCTGAGCGGCTCCAGGAGCACCGCCACCTTCTCCAGCCAGGGCGGGATGGTGATGAGGTTCTCCGTCCGCTCGACGTACTGTCCTGCCATGTAGCCGTGCTTGCCCTTGATGCCCCGCTCAAAATAGTCGCCTGTCAGGCACATGTCCTGGTGATAGTTCCGGCATTCGAAACACCGCTGCGGGCACGGCCTCCGCACTGTGGCCACGACCAGGTCGCCGCCGCGGTTGCACTTTACGTCCTTCCCCGTGGCCGCTACCCGGCCGAGGTTCTCGTGCCCGATGATCAGGTAGTCGCTCTCCTCCGGCGCCTCGCCGATGATACCAGCGAAAAGCTCCTCGTCGGTGCCGCATATCCCTGCCCGCACCATGTCTACAAGCACCTCGCCCTCTCCGGGTCGCGGGTCCGGTACGTCGATGACTCTCAGGCTGTTTTTTACCCGAGGCGTTATAACAGCTGCTTTCATTCTCTCACCGTTTGAGATCTCTGAAGGTTTCGGGAGGACAGGAATTTTTTTCACCACAGGGGACACAGAGGCCACAGAGGTATTGCACAGAGGACTTTTTAATAACAGGGCATTCTCGCTTCAGCCTTTTTCTATAAAGTCCTCTGTGCCGTCTTCTGTGTCCTCCGTGTCCCTCTGTGGTTAGAGTCTCCGCGCCCTCCATGAACCTGGGCCTCTACACATACATGCTCTTCTCGAGGTCCCTGCTGCCCTTCTGTTTCAGCTCGCCGCCGATGTTCTGGTAGTACCGCATTGCCTCGTCAGTGACAGAGGGCTTGGTGCTGTTGAGCGCGTCGACGAAGTGCTTCCTTCGCACCTGGCCAGCGTGCAGGTCCTCTCGCAGCGCGAGTCGTCCGGCCTTCTTGCATACGTAGGCGATATCGGCGCCTGTGTACATGTCGGTGCGCTCCACCAGCTCTTCGATCTTGACGTCTTCGGAGACCGGCATGCGCTTCATGTGTACGCGGAAGATCTCCCGCCTCGCGCCCCGGTCAGGCACCGGGACAAGGATGATCTCGTCGAAGCGGCCCGGCCTCAATAATGCCGGGTCGATGATGTCCGGGCGGTTGGTGGCGCCGATGACGATGACGCCGCGCAGCTCCTCGAGGCCGTCTAATTCGGATAACAGCTGGTTCACGATGCGTTCCGTGACCCGCGGCTCCCCGGAGGCGCTGCCCCTGACGGGGGCCAGCGCGTCCAGCTCGTCCAGGAAGACCACTGCAGGGGCTACCTGTCGTGCCTTTTTGAAGACCTCGCTGATGTGCTTCTCGGACTCACCGTACCACTTGGAGAGAAGGTCGCTACCCTTGGCAGTGATGAAGTTCGCCTGGCTCTCGTTGGCGATGGCTTTAGCCAGCAGCGTCTTGCCCGTGCCGGGCGGGCCGTAGAGCAGCACGCCCTTCGGCGCCTCGACGCCTATGCGCCTGAACGAGTCGGCATAGCGCAGCGGCCACTCGACTGCCTCGCGCAACAACATCTTGGTCTCGCCCAGGCCGCCGATGTCCTCCCAGGTCACGTTGGGGACCTCGATCATGATCTCACGGAGCGCCGAAGGCTGGACGATCTTCAGCGCCTCCTCGAAGTCGATGTGGGTGACGCGAAGCTGGTCCAGGATTTCGACCGGGAGCGTCTGCGTCTTCATGTCTACCTTGGGCAGCACCCGGCGCAGCACGTTCATCGCGGACTCCTTGCACAGTGCCGCTATATCGGCGCCCACGAACCCGTAGGTCCGGTCCGACAGCTCGTCGATGTTGACGTCCGGGGTCAGTGGCATGCTACGCGTGTGTATCTGGAAGATCTCCTTGCGACCCGACTTGTCTGGCACCCGCAGCTCTATCTCCCGGTCAAAGCGACCCGGTCTGCGTAACGCGTTATCGATGGCTTCGGGCCGGTTGGTAGCTCCGATGACGATGACATTCTTCCGGCTCTTCAGCCCGTCCATGAGAGAGAGGAGCTGCGCGACGACGCGTCGCTCCACCTCGCCGGTGACTTCAGCCCTTTTAGTCGCGATGGAATCGAGCTCGTCGATGAAGATGATGGCCGGCGAATTGTTCTCCGCCTCCTTGAACACGTCCCGCAGGTGCTGTTCCGACTCGCCGTAGTACTTGGACATGATCTCTGGCCCGTTGATCGACGTGAAGTATGCATCCGACTCGTTGGCCACGGCCTTTGCCAGCAGCGTCTTGCCTGTGCCCGGCGGGCCCAGGATGAGCACGCCCTTCGGCGGATCGATGCCCAGCCGGTTGAACAGCTCGGGATACTTCAGCGGCAGCTCGATCATCTCTCTGATTTTCTGGATGGCGTCGCGGATACCGCCCAGGTCCTCGTATGTCACCTCGGGCACCTCGTCCCGGGAGATCTCCGTTGCCTCTGGCATTAGCTGAATCTCTGTCACCTCTGTTATCTTTACTACTCCGCCGGGGATGGTCGATGCTACGGCCAGCTTGACCTCGCCCAGGCCCAGCGACGGGTTGGAGAAGAAGTCCCTGAAGAATTCCTCGAACATCAGGTTGGAGTTGAACGACTGGCTGGGGGGATTGTATGTCGACGTGGAGACGATGTCCCCCTGGGCGACGGGCCGGTTAAGGAACGACGCCTGCAGGCTGTCCGGGGACGCGTAAATCCGTATGCCTTTTTGTACGGGGGTCAGGACCACCTTTTTGGCATCGGTCCACTTCGCCTTGCTGATCTCCACGTGGTCTCCCAGCGTCGTGCCTGCGTTGTGGCGCACGATGCCGTCGATCCTGACGATGTCCAGGTGCATGTCTGACGGGAACGCGCTGCCGACCACGGCCGACGTGGCGCGGCGGCCGGTGATCTGGATGATGTCACCGTAGGAAATGCCGATCTCCTTGACGTGGCGCTCGTTGATGCGGGCAATGCCGCGGCCGACCTCCCTCTTGTCGGCCTCCGCCACCTTCAGCCTCAGCCGGGCTTTCTCCTCTTTCAGCACCGTCATCGTCAAACCTCAACAAAAATAATATAGAGCTAATTTTATTTATAAAGGTGAATGTCTGTTATAACGGTATAACACAAAGGCAGCAAGGCATTGAATGGAAAAATACGATAAAATCAGGGCTTATTCAGAAAAATAAGAGATTATTTGTATTAAAATGGTAAAAACAGGTCTGCAGCCGATGCTTCCGGTAATATACGGATGCTCTTCTACCTGATCTTTACACCGTTGTACTTCCGCAGGATGTCCACTACCTGCCGCAGCTTCTGTTTCGGCTCCCCGTCCGGGAATGCCACAAGCATTTTTTCGATGTCCGCGATGCGGCGCTCAACCTGCGCCATACATGCCTGGATCGCCTGCTCCCGTGGCATGGACTCCATGTAGACCAGCGGCAGGATATATGACTGCTGCAGCGACTTCTTGTTCGCGTCGTCGATCTCGGTGAACTCGATGAGGTCGTCCACGATCTGGTAGGCGATGCCGAACGCCTCACCCATGCGGAAGCAGACCTGCGCCTTCTCCTCCCCGGCCCCTGCGACACGGGCACCTACCTCGAAGCAGGACGCGAAGATCGATGCGGTCTTAAGCCTGACACATTCCACGTAGTATGCCTCGGACGCCTTGACAAACCTCGACTTGATGTCCAGCACCTCGCCTTCAGCCAGCTGCTGGCCTGCCCGACCAAATGCAACGACGCATTTCGGGTCGTAGCCGGAGTACATCTGCATGGCCCTGGAGATAAGGTAGTCGGCAGACACCATGGCGATAAAGGTGCCGAATTTTTCGTGGGATGTCAACTCGCCCCGCCGTTTCATCCCCTCGTCGAGGATGTCGTCCTGTATGAGCGACGCCGTATGGATGAACTCCATGCCCAGCGCGGCATCCATGGCGCGGTCGATGGTGCTCCCGTTCATCTCGGCCACGAGCAGCAACGTCAACGGGCGGAGCCGCTTTCCCGGCGTCTTCAGCGAGTGCGACATCCCCTGCCTGATCTCGTCCATCGCGACGCCGGCGAGAAAACGGTCAATCCCTTCCTGAATGGCTTTGGTCTCTTTCCAGTCCTGCATGATGGTTCCCTGCCCGTTTATCCTTCACCTTTAATACATTAATTGGTTATATTACTTCCGAAAACACGGAGGGTGCTGGTTTTCGTGGAGTTCCCGGAGGACCTTGTTCCAAAAAGGCCCTCCGGGAGCCCCGTGGAAACCAGCACCCTCCGTGTAATACCAAAAAGCTTAAGCGAAATCCATCCTATTGTTTATGGAAAGGGGATATCATCAATGGATGGTGCAGGTAACATATTCGACAGGATAGAGCAGAAGCTCTCCGCACTGGGCGTGAACGCCGACATCAGCGACCTCCAGAAGGCCGCCGGCGAATACGACGCTAAGATCGGCAATAATCCCGCGGACCTCGACAGCAAGATCATCGACCTCGAGCTGAAGGTCGTCATGCTGGCAAGGCTGCTCAACGCATCGATCGACGCGCTTGAGACCAGAGGCCTGGCGGCAGCGCCCGCGACGGCAACGCAGGAAACGGATTTCAAGGCACCAGTGCAGACGGCACAGTCCTCAGGGCCCGTAAAGAAGGTCAAGCGGCTCAGGCAGAACCCTGCGACTGGCATCATCGAGGAGATCGAGGACGTTGCCGAGGATGACGTCATAGTGGCTGACACCAGGGCAAGATTCGGCGGCAAGGGCGACCTGAAGAAAGACAGCAAGAAGAGCGTCTTCATCCAGGCCACCGACGACGAGCCGGTGAAAGCTTCGGAAAAGGCGAGAAAGTAAGCACGCCAAGCCCCTGTAGATTAGAAAGCTATAGCTCTGGCTATAGCTGATTTCACCCCTCTTTTTTCTTGTATAAGATGAAAACGGTCAGTTTTACCATAGTCAGCAGGTCGGACGCTCGTGCATGCGTGCGCGGCAAGAATGATGGGAAGCACCAATTGATGGCGGGAATTGAAATGCGACCGGTGCCAGCGCGCAGGCTCACATATTACAGATCAGATCGAGTTTTTTATAGGAGCCGGTCGATGACCGGGACTTTGGTCAGGTATAATCGATGAAAAGATGGTAACAATGCGAATGCCGGGACACGCATACAAGCGACCGACAAGCAGGTGTCCCTTGTTTGCCGGACAGGCTTTCTTATAGCTTATTTGACATCGATTTTAATAGTCAGACCCTGTGCTATTCCCCGAACTTGACGATCTTAACGTCGCCGTTCGATAAATCGACGAACGGGATGCGGCACGGGTCCGGCTGGATGTTCATCCGCTTCTGGAAGTCGGTCTGGCCCTGCCAGGTGCCCGAGTTGGCAAGCAGCACGCCCCGGTAACGGGAAACGCCAACGGTGTGGACGTGGCCGCTGTGAATGATGTCCGGGAGGGGGTCGATGACGAAGTGATCCCTGGCCTCCGGGGCGATCATGACGCGACCGCCGTAGATGGGCGACAGATGGCGGCGCTTCAGCAGCTCGATCATCGCGGCGTCGGGGCGGGCATATGAGACGCCGGGCAGGTTCGAGACCAGGTCGTCGATGGACCGGCCGTGGTAGATCAGGATGCGGACGCCCTCGATCTCCACGGTGGAGGGATTGCCGACAAAGGTGATGTTGTCCTGTTTGAACATGGCCTGCACGTCACTGGACAGTGCCGGCTGGGGCTCCGCCTGTCTGACGGCATCGTGGTTGCCGGGCGCAATGACGATGCGCATGTGCTTCGGCACCATGCGCAGGTACTCGGCCGCCTTCCTGTACTGGTCGTACACGTCTTTGATCGTCAGCTCTTTTTCCTGTCCGGGATAGATGCCGATGCCGTCCACTACGTCCCCGGCAATGACCAGATAACGTAACCGGTCTACCAGATCGCTGTCCCCGCCGGACACGTCGCCGTTGATCCAGTCGATGAAGCGCAGCCAGCCGTCCTCTATGAAGGTGTCGCTGCCGATGTGGATGTCGGAGAGCAGCGCCGCCACGGAGGGCTCTTCGGACCTGCGGGGCGTGTTGGTATAGGGTACGTCCGGGTACACGACGGCCGAAGGGATGAAGAGGCCTCCGTCACTGGTAGGCATGCCTGTCACGCCGATCACCTCGTCGAGCAGCAGCGGCGCGTCCTTGAGGTCGCCGTCCTTGGAGAAGAGCACGTTGACGGAGCCGGTCTGGTCCTCAAGCTCGGCTATACGGTGGCCGCCGGACGTCGTCCGTATGTCGCCGACCATGCCGATGATCGATATCTCGTTCTTCTCCCCCGTGCTCCGCCGGCCTCCGTTCTTTCGCACGCTCTCCACTGGCCGGGCGCTGACCCTGCCCCGGATCATCTCTCCGAGGGCAGCGTACCGGTACCTGAAGTAGCCGACGAACTCGTCGTAGTCGCCAATGCAGGTCGAGTTATTGGTGATGTCTCTCAGCACCCTGACATCCGGGGTGTCTGCCTTATCCGCTCTGGCAGGCGCCCTTGCCGCGGACGGTTTAATATCCTGAGCCCTGCTGCTTGCCGCGATCACCGCCGCCACTTTTGCAGCCGGAGGCTCAGGCCGGATAAGCAGCTTTTCTACATCGCCTGAAGTCACCATGAAAGCAGACGGGTCCATACCTTCGAGCAGCCTGTCGAGAAGGTCGGCACGGCTCTCAAGCATCCGGAGTGCTCCGGGCTCGATCATGTACCCACTGCTTGCCAGTTTTTTCACGATGTCGTTCTCGGGCATAGGCTATATAGGCAATGCATTGTAGACCCTTAATACTCACGGTGCTACCCATCCGGTGGTCGGACCTTTCTGGCTATTCGGCCACTATATAGTGGGAATCTTTATATTATAAAAATGCTTAAATTTAATTCTGATCCCCATGAGTGTAATCAAGCGGTTCCTGAAAAGCGATAATTTCTGGGTCTCGACCTTCCGGGACATACTGTTCGCCGGCGTGTTCGTAGGTGCGATAGCCCTGGCGCTCTATGCTTACGCGGGCGCATGGCCGCCACTGGTGAGCGTCAACGGGCTGAGCATGGACCCTCATATGCACGACGGGGACCTGATCCTGATACAGAAAGTGGACCCTGCCAGCATCATGACCTACGACGCCGCGAAGGGCACGGGCTACCAGACCTTCGAGAACTACGGCGACGTACTCGTGTACCGGCCCTTCGGGCGCACGGACATGACGCCTGTCATCCACCGCGCCATGACCTGGGTGAACGCGTCCGAGCCCATGTGGGACGGCAGCGTGGCGGCGACCGAGAGCGGTTTCGTCACCAAGGGCGACAACAACTATCTCTTCGACCAGAGCTGCGGCATCTGCCCCAATTCGCCGGTAAAGCCCGACTGGATACTGGGTGTTGCTCGTCTGCGAATACCATACCTGGGGTACGTGAGAAGCCTGCTCGGCATCTTCGGGATTTGATAAAACCGAGCCACGGAGGGCACAAAGGCCACAGAGGTAAATATTATAACATATTGTGCCGGGGCTATCTATTCATATCAGGCGCTGACCTGAGACACCTCATGGTGATTGCTCCCGTGTCCACGCGCGAAGGCGCCTGCACACTTACGGTTCAGGTACGAGCGCGACCGGCGGCTGTGGGCGCTTTGCCTTCCTTCATCTGGGTCAGCTTCAGCAGTATGTAGTCGACGGGCGGCGTATTCGGCGGGCTGGCGCCCCTGAACGCATACTGGATGATGCCGGCCCTGTCGATAATAAACGCAGCAGGCCAGGTCCAGTTAGTGTCCGGGTTGTAAATATCATATTCCTTCACGACTTTGAGGTCGGGATCGCTCAGCATCGGGTACGGCGGGTTCAGGCTCCCGGCCAGCGTCTTCACCTTGCCTGGGAGCTCGGGCGTGATGGCGATCACTTCGGTATCGGACTCCCGGATCCTCTGGTACCTTTCCGCGATCGCCCGCAGGTTGCGCACGGCGTCCCTGTCGAAGCCGCCTGTAAAAAAGATGAGCAATACATTCTCTTTTTCCCTGAAGCTCTCCAGCGAGACGTCCCTGCCGTCCGGGTCCTTCAGGGTGAAGCCCGGCGCCTGGGCCCCCACGTCATGCTTTAAGACCATCCTGTACATACATACTGGATTCGGGCTCCGGCGTTAAAAAATGTCCCCGTTTTTTACCGCGCCCGGACATAAAAATTGCCATATATACTACCGGTTATGATAGATATGGCAGTAAACATGCTAAAATGGCACCATATCTGCGCCTATATTTTATCAAAGGGGACAACGAACGTCTTCTCATGGACTGGCGAAGCCTCAGGGCCACTTTCGGCAGAAGGTTCTGGACGGAAGCGTTGAAGGACGTCCTGTTTGCGGCCGGCGTGGTCATCGTGATCATGGGGCTATTGTATGCCTACACGGGGACGTGGCCCCCGTTCGTCACTGTGGACGGGCAGAGCATGCTGCCCAACATGAGACAGAACGACCTGGTCATCATCAAAGGGCTGGACCGTGCCGGCGTGAACACCTACAACCTGTCGCTGCCTGCAGGCTACCGGACCTTCAACGACTACGGCGACGTGATCGTGTACCGGCCCTTCGGCGACTCGACGAGGACGCCGGTCATCCACCGCGCCATGTATTATGTGAGAGAAGGCGAGCCCATGTGGCCCGGAGGCCCTCCGTCGCCGCACGACGGGTACGTCACACAGGGTGACAACAATTTCCTCTACGACCAGAGCTCGGGCATTTCCCTGAACCAGCCGGTGAAGCCGGAGTGGATCATCGGCATCGCCGATATCCGTATACCTTACCTCGGCTGGGTACGCTCACTGTTCGGGTGAGTCGTCCGGCGGGAATCCGGAAAGAAAAAAGAAGCCGCCTTTACGGGCGTTTACAGGCGCCGCTGCTCGGTATAGAATGGCCGGGCGTCCTTGAGGGCCTTGAGCCGGTAGTCGTCCATGAGCACCTTGCTGGTGCCTTCAGGCGGCACGCTCAGCGAGATCTCCTTTGTTCGGCCGTAGCGGCCCTTGCTGACTACTGTGGCGTTGACGATGCCCAGCATGTCCAGCTCCGAGATCAGGTCGGTCACCCTCCGCTGGGTGAGGACGTCGGCGTCGATCATCCGGCACAGCCGCCGGTACACATTATAGACGTCTCCCGTGTTCAGTTCCTTGCCCGGATTGTTGCGGTCCAGCAGCACGATACTGTAGAGGACCAGCTTGCTCTGCGTCGGAAGCGTCCGGACTACTTCGGTGATGCGGTCCTGCTCGATCTTCTCCCGGGCCTTGCGCACGTGCTCCTCGCGGACGCCCGTGTCCCGCATCCGCTCGGCGATCTCGGCCGAAACCCGTAACAGGTCCAGCGCCTTGCGGGCGTCGCCGTGCTCCTGGGCGGCGAAGGCCGCGCACAGCGGGATGACCGGGGCATCCAGCGTGTTGTCCTTGAAGGCTACCTTGCTTCGCTGCTCCAGGATGTCCCGGAGCTGGTCGGCGTTATAGGGAGGGAAGATGATCTCTTCCTCGCCCAGTGAGGACTTGACCCGGGGGTCGAGGTAGTCGGTGAACGTCAGGTCGTTGGAGATGCCGATGATGCTGACCTTGGCGTGCTTCAGGTCCGAGTTGATGCGCGACAGATTATAGAGGATGTCGTCGCCGCTCTTCTTGACCAGGTTGTCTATCTCGTCAAGGATGATGATGGCCACCTGCTCCTTCTTGTCCAGCGCGTCCCGGAACTCATTGAACACCTGGTCGGTGGGCCAGCCGGTAATGGGCACCTCGCGGTTGTAGTGGCGGGCCAGATGTGCCAGGATCCGGTACTGGGTATCAATCCGCTCGCAGTTGATGAATAATACCTTGCATTCGATATGCATCTTCTCGGCGAGGTCCTCGAGCTTCTTGCTCACGCTCTCCAGCGTCGCTGTCTTGCCCGTCCCCGTCTTCCCGTAGATGAGGATGTTGGAGGGCGACTCGCCCCTGAGGGCGGAGACCAGGATTTCGGCGACGGAGTTGATCTGCTCCATGCGGTGAGGCAGGTAGTCAGGCGTGTAAGAAGGCCGCAGCACTTCGCGGTTCGAGAAGATGACCTTCATGCTCAGCAGGTTCTCGAACACCTTATCGATGGTTCTCTCTTCGGTGTTGTTGACCAGGTCGTCGAACAGACCTTTCTCTTCTTTTCTGTCGGTGACGCCTGCGTTTGCCTGCGGGGCCTCGTTTTTCATTTCAACGCCCCCAGGGACGGCGGGAGGCGATGTTCTGTCTGTTAGCATGGTATCATTCCCCAAAATTGAACGGTTCCAAAGGAAACGATAGCTGTTCTGCTATATTAATAGTTGTGGTTGCGAGAACCCCATGATTTCTACTGCAAAAAACGTTGTATTCAGTTTATTTTGTCGATATGAGGCTAAATTAAACATATCAAATTATTATATCTTTGCTCAATAGCCCGTAAAGTGTCAGGAGGCCGTAAAACCGAAATCATGCCGACGTAAACCCACGATTTCCATTGGAATTTTTTGGATTCCGGATAGACCCACCCCTTCATTTCCTCTGGAACTTGAAAATACAAAGCAGAGCTTTGTATACACATGGATGAAAATACCTTGTTGTTTTGTTATGGAACTTAAACTATTTATAGATAACGACTTATAATCTAATTGATTATTTTTATATTTTTAAGATAATAAGTCAATAAAATACAATTAATCGTAATATTCAATAAATCGAATAGTCAGTAAGCCAAAACCATTATAGTTGATCTAAAAAGCAAAAACCCATGATCATTTATCTAAAAATCATCATGTTTGCTTCATTCTCAGTATAAATTTACAAACATCCATGTAAAACATACGGTCATTCTTGTATTACTTTATGTAATTTGCTTAAGTGAAATTATAACATGAAGTGTACTAATTAATATAAAAATCGTCTACAGATAATTGATTTTACATTGTGTACCTTGCGTATAGTCATTGGTGAAATGTTGTTTACGCTGATAAGGTATTCAACACAGAGTTCACAGAGTTCACAGAGTTCACAGGGTACAGTACTTAGAGTACGTTTAAAGAACGGGCTACCGTAGCCTTTTCCGATCAAGACTTCGTGTACTCTGTGTACCCTGTGAACTCTGTGCGAGGTGCCTTATCTGCATACACAAAAAGTAACCCCAATAACTATACCTGGTGAACCTCGTGTAATTGCCACGGTGTCCAATTCATCAAGGAATGACTATACTAACCATTGACTATACTAACCATTCCAACTTTTCTCATTTCCTGTCAAAGGTTATACCATTCATGCACAAAATAGCCTTATAATAACCGCTCCCAGTAAAATCTCCCGGTAAATGTTCCAGAAGAAATAAAGGGGTAGGTGTCTAATCTGTAATTCCATAAAAAGAATAAAATCCGGCTGTTAACCAAATATCCCCCGGGTCCTCTTGAGGCCCTTTGAGGCTCTTTTGAGCTCTTTAAGGCTATGGATTATTTTCATGGGCCTCCGCGAAGCAGATGCTGTCAGGATCTTCAAAGAGGCGCGGGTGCATCCCCAAAAATATATTTAATGCATGTGCACAATAAAGCCACAAAGGTGATTTTATCATGTTTCCCGGAATGGGCGGCAGGGGCATCAACCCCAAGCAGCTGCAGAAGCAGATGAGGGCCATGGGCATCGACGTGAGCGATATCGACGACGTCAAGCAGGTCATCATCAGGACCGCAACCAAGGAGATCGTGTTCAACGACGCGCAGGTCACGGTCATGGACGCGCGCGGCATGAAGTCCTATCAGGTCGTGGGCACCCCCGAGGAAAGGCCCATACAGCAGGCGGCCATCGGAGCCCAGGCACCCGAGGCGACACAGGGCCCGGTCGAGATCCCGGAAGAGGACGTTACGCTCGTCGCCACGCAGGCCAAAGTGAGCAAGGATATGGCAAAGAAGGCTCTCGAAGCGTCTAAAGGCGACCTCGCCGAAGCGATCATGAAACTCGCTGGCGGGCAGTAGACGGGCAGTGCAGACATCTGCAGATGCCCGATCTGAAGATCGGGCAGCACACGCTCTGGCGGCGAATGGTCGTTAAAGCACGGGCTGTAACCGGACAACATATTCGTTACATATTCATTTTTCAGGCAGCAATACCATGATCAACAAAGGCGAGCACGTCCTGCTCCGGGTCAGCGGCAGGGAATATTTCACGGTCGCGGGAGAGGGCAAGCTCCACACGGACCTGGGCATCGTCGACCTCGGCGCCATCGAGGGGAAGAGCTGGGGCGACACGGTCCTGTCCCACAATGCCAACGAGTTCACCATCATAAAGCCCCGGGCCCCGGACCTGTTCCGGCACCTGAAGCGGACCGGCGCACCCATGATGCCCAAGGACATCGGTACGATCATCGCCTACACCGGCCTGTGTCCGACGGATACGGTGCTCGACGCCGGGACCGGCTCGGGCATCCTGGCCGCCTATCTCGGCACCATCGCAGGCAAGGTCATCTCCTACGAGGCCAACGAGACCTTCGCGACCAACGCCCGCAAGAACATGGAACGGGCCGGCATCGGCAACGTGGAGGTGCGACATGGCGACATCATCGAGGCCATCAAGGGGCTGGAGCCGGAAGGCCCCTTCGACGTGATCACCCTCGACATGCAGGACGCCGCGAAGGTAGTCCCTGACGCGTTCCGGCTGCTGCGGGCCGGCGGGTACATAGCCGCCTATTCGCCCTTCTTCGAGCAGGCTACGGAAATCCGGTCTGCAGTGGAAAGAGAGGGCTTCGTGGAGTTCACGACCGTCATCGTCAACGAGCAGGAGCTCGAGGTCGGCAAGCGCGGCACCCGGCCGTCCACGAGGGTAGGGCACACCGGTTTCATCACCATTGCCAGGAAATAACCCTTGCCGGGGAAATACCCCGGTCACCAAATAGTACACCTATGATAGTGCATGTTCCTGTCATGGTCATCTCTGGCTTTCAAATTCTATAGCGGACAGGAAATTAACCCCTTGCAGCAAAACGGGCACGTTCCACAGGAAATCAAGGGGTAAAAGTCCGTACCGTCCTCTTCTTTCATCGAAGGCACCGGATAATTCCCCGGCATAGAAATCGAGGCATTATTATGAAATTTTTCTTACCTGAAAAGCAGTCGCTGCCGGGTACAAGGATGCAATGATGCTATGAGGGAGTGCCAGGGTTTCTTACCCCGGACTCCCGGCTTGTCCAGCATTTAAAACTTTAGCGGCCGTACTTCGCATGGGCCCTGGCCAGGTCCTGCGAGGCCAGCGCCCCGAGCAGCGACAATTCGCCGGCCAGCGACGCCGACGCCACGATCTCGGCCAGCTTCCGGGCATTGGAGCCGGGAGGACTGCCTCCGCCCTTCACGCCTAACAGCGTCAGGCACTCGCTCTGCGTGGCAATGCCTGTGCCTCCGCCGACGGTGCCCAGCGGCAGGGACGGCATGGAGACGGAGAACTGCAGGTCGCCGTTGTCCGTCAGCTCCGCCGAGGTGATCGCGTTGCTGCCCTCGACCACATGGGCAGGGTCCTGGCCGCAGGCGATGTACATGGCGGCGACCACGTTGGCCACGTGGCTGTTGAAGCCGAAGCTGACCGCCCTGGCCGAGCCTAAAAAGTTCTTGCGGTAGTGCACGTCGCACATCCGCTCCGGCGTCGCTTTCAGCTTCGCCGCGACCATGTCGTGAGGGATAGTGATCTCGGCCACGGTCGTCCTTCCGCGGCCCTCGATGACGTTGATAGCTGCGGGCTTCTTGTCAGTGCACATGTTACTGGATACAGTGACGTGCCGGGCGCCGAACTTCTTCTCGAGGAAGTTCATCACGGCCTCGCTGGCGATGGTCACCATGTTCATGCCCATGGCATCTTTGGTATCATAGGCAAACCGCAGGAAGATGTTCTTGCCCACGATATACGGGTCGATGCGCAGCAGTTCGCCATGCCTCGTGGTCGTGGCCACGACCGCACGCATCTCCTGCATGAGCTCCGGCGTCTGCAGGGCCTGGAAAATCTGCTTCGCCTGCCCGAGGGACGAGACAGTCATCACCGGCGCCCGGGTCATCTCGTCCTGGAAGACCATGGCATTGACGCCGCCCGCAAGAGAGCAGACCGAGCAGCCCCGGTTGACGCTGGCCACGAGGGCCCCCTCGGTGGTCGCCAGCGGGATGTAGAAGTCGCCCTTCGCGTACTCGCCGTTGATGCGTATCGGGCCCGCCACGCCAAGGGGCACCTGCACGGCGCCGATGGCGTTCTCGATGTTCTTCTTCGTGACCGTTTCCGCGTCGTAGGAATAATGGCCTACGTGTTCCAGCCGCGTGCCCGTGAGCTGCTCGACGGCCGCCCGGCGGGCCTCGACGGCTTCACGCCTGGTAGCCGTAGCCTTCTCGGCCTCGTAGAACTTCAGCTCGCCGCTGACCAGCTTTCTGACGATCTCTTCCCTGTCCATCCCTCTCACTGCCTCCGTGATCTGTGAATAATGACGGCCGTCTTTTTTGACGGCTGTCTAATACCGAAGACTGACAGCAATATCTCTTTTTTGCTCTGGCTCAATAATCACAGGGGCTATTTGATATACATTCTGCACCGCTGCGCGCCCGGGCCATGTAGCATACAGCCTCCGGCCGGGCACCCGCAGCCCAGCCCTCCCGCCCATGGCGCGCCAGCGCGCCTTAATAGCTATTGAAGATAAGCCAGGAACGAAAGGCGAAGGACGATTAAAAAATAAGAAATGTGAGGAGCGACGGGCTCCTCTATTCACCTGCTCGCCGGCCCGGCGCTCATGGGCGTCATGACCGTCTGCTCTATCATCGACATTATCGACGAGGGGATTTTATCCATCACGTATATCATACCGTTGCTGGTCTTGACAGCCTTGATGATATTAGCATCGTCCACCATCATCCTGCCGTCCATCTTCCTGACCGTCATCGTCTTCCCGTTCATCATGGTGAGCGTCTTGCCGTCAGTCATCTCGTCAGGCATGACCATGCCGCTTATCAAGTGGCCTTTGACAAAGTCCACGGCCATCTGCCTGTCCTTCAGCTTTTCCCTCATCCTGTCCATCACGTCCGGGCTCGTAGCCTTCAGGGCTGTATCCGAGGCGACGAACAACGTGTACATTCCTCCGGGCGTCGTCACGCCCTCCAACCCTGACGTTTTCATTATTGACGCAGCCATGCTGGTATCTTTCGTGTCCATCAACGTGGCCATCATGTCCTTGTCGGACTGCTCCATGGGCATCATCATGCCGCCCTGCATACGGCCGGGCATCATGGTCGGCGATGCCATGGGCATGCCTCGCGTCTGCATCTGCGCCAGCGCCGGAGCCGCGAAGGCCAGCACGATCGCAGAGAGTGTCAGCACTGCTACAATCTTTCTCAGTCCATCCATCCGTATCACCAAATTTATGAGATGCCCGGTGGGTTTAATAGGCTTAACAAAATTTTTTCCACGAGTCACCTGATACGATGCTTTTGTCGCCAGAATAGTTATTTCGTCTTACCGGATGTCCTCGCGCGGTATTCTCGCCAGGTGCGCCAGGACAGGCGCCATGGACGCAAGGACAAAGATAAAATCAGCTACTGTGCCCTCTGCCGCTGATCACATAGAGACTGAAGTACTCGGCTTCCTTGTTCCTGGGGATCAGGCGGGAAAAAAGAGACCGGCTCAGGGCCTGCGTCCCGCGAGATTACGAGCCTACTGTAAGTGCTCGGCGATGTCCCGGTCCAGCACGAACTCGCAGTAGGAACACCGCAGGACCAGGTCGTCCCCCTCGCCGCTCTCGACCACGAACTTCGAGCGCACCGGCTCGCTGGTGTTGGAGATGCAGTTGGGGTTGCCACACCTGACCAGCCCGATCACCTCTCGGGGCCGGTCCGTGCGGAACTTGTGCACGACCTCGTAGTTGCGTATGATGTTGATCGTCGACTTCGGGGCGATCAACGCGATGGTGTCGACCTCTTCCGGGTCGAGCTCCCTGCCTTCCACCTTGACCACGTCCTTGGCCTTCATCTCCCCGCTGGGGACGTTCATGAGCACACTGACCACGTACTTCGAGTGCTGGTTGATGCCAAGGATTTTAAGCACGTTGAGGGCCTGGCCCGCGGCGATGTGGTCGATCACCGTGCCGTTCACGATCGGCTTGACACGCAGTTCCCGCTTTTCCATTATACCTCCACCCCCATGACCAGCGACAGCACGGCCATGCGCACCGGCACGCCGTAGAAGGACTGTTTGAAGTACCGCGCGTGCCTCGTGCCGTCCACCTCCGGGGCGATCTCGTCCACCCGCGGCAACGGGTGCATGATGATCATGTCGCTCCTCACGCCGTCCAGCATCTCGGGCGTAATGCGGTAGCTGCCTGCGACCTTCAGGTACTCGCTCGGGTCCGGGAACCGCTCCTTCTGGATCCGGGTCATGTACAGCACGTCCGCTTCGTCGATGGCGTCCTGGATGCTGGACGTCTCCTTGAGCTGGATGCCCTTTTTCTTCAGGTAGCTGATGATGCTCGGCGGCATTTTTAGCTGATCGGGCGACACGAACGATGAGGTTGGCGCCGTAGAGCGACAGCGCGTACGAGAGGGAATGTACAGTGCGGCCGTACCTGAGGTCGCCGACGATCGCTACGTTGAGATCGCCGATGTCCTTGCCGTTGCAGCACTCTTTCTTCATGGTGTACAGGTCGAGCAGCGTCTGGGTCGGGTGATGCCCGGCTCCGTCGCCCGCGTTGATAACCGGGACGCTCGAAATCTCGGAAGCCATCCGGGCCGCCCCTTCCCGCGGGTGGCGCAGCACGATCGCGTCGGCATAGGACTCGACGATACGGATGGTGTCAGCCAGCGTCTCTCCCTTGGCCGCGGAAGACGTGGTAGAAGTGTCAAAGCCGATAGTGGTGCCGCCCAGTCTCTTGATCGCCGCGTCGAATGACAGCCGGGTCCTCGTGGACGGCTCATAGAACAGCGTCGCAACGATGCGGTCCTTGAGAATGCTGGCACGGCCCTGGCGGGCGTAGGGCTCCAGCTTCGCCGCCTGCTCGAGGATCAGGTCAATCTCGCCCCGGGAGAAGTCCTTGGTCGATATGATGTGCTTCCTCTCGAAAATCATCGATAGTAATAGGAAGATGTTGCATAAAATGTTTGTCTTCTAGCAGGTCTCTCCCTTGAATTGACCAAGGACTTCTCATATAATAATCGATATGGTCGCTGGCATATGCCCGATCTATCGAATGCTTTCACATAGCATTGCGGTGCGACACCCGTTCTATCAAATTGAATGAACACCAATACACTGGTTTGTCTTCGTACCAATCGCGGTGCGACGCCCATGCGCGCTGATGCTGCATGGGCTACTCCGGGTTTTTCAGGTGCTACGCCGTCCGGGCCGCGCTCGCACCCCCGGAGACACGACCCTGGCAGCGCCTTCGGCGGCGCCACGTCGAATCCCTTCGCAAGCGCTAAGCAACGCTGCCTTCGGCGCGCGTTCATTACCCGGCCGCCTCCGCACCCCTCGCACAGCTTCGCGTGCGAGGGGCCTCCGGCCAGAAAAACCCTCCGCGGACCGCGGAGCAGTATTGGCTGCCAGCACAGGCTGTTATCGAAGCTATAAATTAAAAGCTCAACCATTGCGATTGAGGGGATTATCTGTGTTCAGTCATGCACGTGCGCGCGAGCGGCCGCCTGGCAGGCAGCAATCTGGCAGGCCGACAGCCTCAGCCCCAGGTAAATCTCGATATCATCGACGATGCCCATGGGGCTGTAGGTGATCCACTTGCTATCTTCGGCACTCTTGAGCGTTGCCATCCGGCTGTCGAGGGTGGCCTTCTGGCCGATTAGCTGCTGGCGCCAGGATTCCATCCAGCTCCACTCGGACAGGTACTGGTTGTTTCACCGTCAAGCTTTGCTCTCCATGCTTCAAGCTCACCGTGTTCATGAGAGCCACTGGTATGACTGCCTCGGTATCTCCTTCGTTGAAATTGAAAAAGGAAAAAGCCCGGACCGTACGGGCTTATATCGTCTCGGCTTCGGTCGGGGCAGGCTCTGTGGTCTCCTCTGCGAGGAACCCGTCATCTTCTTCGGTCAGCTTCAGCTTGACGTTGCAGCGCGGGCAGACGGTGACGCAGCCGTCGAACGTGTTCGTGGTGACGGGCGTTCCCAGGTCGCAGACGGGGCAGTTGTAGCCCAGTTTGTCGAACACTTCCGCTTCCACGGGCGTCGGGCACTGTATGGCCACGACCACCAGGTCAGCGTCTGCGGCGATCAGGCCGTAGGTTGCGTTGGCCGGCACGTAAACGACCGTATTTTCGTCGACAGACTGTTCCTCGTCGTTGATAAGCATGATGCCCTGTCCGGTCGCCATATAAAGCAGCGTGTCGTTCCCCGGGTTCCGGTGCATGGGTAATACCTGCCAGGGCTGGAACTCATAGACGCTGAACGCGATCAGGGCCGGCGTCTCCTTTTCTCCGGCGCCGTTGCCCCCGCCTGTCATCTCGCTAACGGGCGCGGTCTCTTCGGCCGTCTCCGTCCCGGTTTCGATTTGCTCCCGCCCTGCCCTGCCCTTTTCGCCGGCGGCAGCCTCTATGAATTCAGGCTTGCCGATCTCTTCGGCCTTGAACATATCCGCCTCCTTTGCCAGCCGGAGCCGGGCACTGCACCTCGGGCAGGTCGTTTCTTTGCCGGTGTCTGCGCCAGTCGCCAGGGGCGTCTCGAGGTCGCAGGCAGGGCACCGGTACTCCAGACCCTGAACGTACTGTGTCTCCAGCGGAGTTGGCCCCTGCGCCGCTATGACGATCATGTCGTTCTCCCCGGCCAGTATCCCGAAGGCGTCATTGGCCGGGACGTAGACGGCCTCGTTCTCGTCGAGGGAAAACTCGCTGTCTCTCATGAACATGGTCCCGCTGCCCTGGACGGCCAGCAGGATGGTATCGCTGCCCGGGTGCCGGTGCATGGGCAGTGCCTGCCACGGCTCGAAGTCGTAAATATTGAATGCTATTTTATCGGTCTTCAGAGGGTTCTCGCGGTAGAATTGCCTGTCCGAGAACTGCTCGCCCCTCATGACTTTCACAGTCTCCATCGGATCACCATAAAAATATAAATTCATCATTATATTATACTTGCCCGGCCATTTGAACACAAATCCGGAAGTCATAGGACTGACCGCAGGCCGTAGGACGTGTAAAAAACAGGGTACCGGACGTTTCCCTGCTCTTAATCGTCCGGCCGTCTCTCTGGTCAGCGCCTGCGCCAGGCAATCAGCAGGACTGCCACAGCCATGCCCGCAAGCCCTGTCGCAGGGGAAAGCGGGGTCGACGCGGGCGTCGTCGAGGGCAGCGGGACCGGTGTCGTGGTCGGCCTGGGGGTGGGCGTCGGTGTGGCGATCGGCGTTCCGGTGGGCACCGGCGTCGGAGAGCCCATCACCAGCTTCGCCGGCAGCTTGAGCGAATACACATCGCCGTTGAAAGCGACGAAGTACATGTAGCTGTCTCCGCCGGACCTGCTGATGACAATGGGTGTGGTATCGATCGATCCCGAAGCCTTGTACTGCCAGTAGGGCAGGCCGAACTTGGCGTCGATGGCATAGACGTTGCCGTCTCCGGACCCCGTGTATATGATCGGGGCCTGACCGCTGGCGTCAAACAAGGGCGTGGCCTTGATCGGGCCGTCAGTCCTGTACTTCCAGACCAGCTTCCCGCTGGAGGCCTCCAGGGCATAGACGTATCCGTCCTGGGAGCCGGCGTAGACGTAGCCGAGCCTGCACAGCGGCTTGGAAACGACGGCGCCTCCCATCTGGTCAAAAGTCCACTGGACGTTGCCGCTGGCAGCATCTACGGCATAGATGCTCCTGTCCCCGACGCCCACATATATCCTGCCATTGTCCAGCGTGGGAGAGTAGACTTTACTGTAGTTCTGCGCATCGAGGGGCACACTCCAGCGGACAATGCCACTGTACATGTCCACGGCATACAGTTTGCCGTCCTGGGAGCCGAAGTAGGCGACGTTGTCGCCGGCATCAAGCCCGAAGCTGACTAAGCCGCCCGCGGGGACGCTCCACTCCAGTCTGCCATTCTGCACGTTCAATGCGTAGACCTTGCCGGTACCGTTGAGCGAATCGGACCCGAAGATGATCAGGCCGTTGGAGAGGATAGGCGTGCTGTCGATGTTGGCGTCCGCCTGGAACTTCCACCGCTCATCTGACGACAGGCTGTCGATCGCATAGAATACGCCGTTGCTGGTGCCGAAATAGAGCATCTTGTCACTGGTCATCAGGAGCGATGACGAGATACCTGACTTATAGTTAACCGGCCATGGATACTGGGACTCGCCCAGCGTCACCATGAAGCCGTACAAGTTGCCGGACAGTGTCCCCACGATACAGCATGTTGCTCTGGAAGGCTGGCGTAGAGGGCACATGTTCTCCCGTCTCCTTCACCCATTCGAGCGAAGGCTGCTCCGCCAGACAGGACGGCGCCAGCAGCATGACGGCCGTTGCGGCGATCAACAGGACGATCGTCGTCCTCATCACAGTAAAACCACCCATTTCATATTCCCCTGGACATCAATCCTATATTTCCGGGCGGTAATAAGCTTTGCTTTCATGTCCTGCGACTGGAAGGCCATGACTGTCAGCGGTGCCGTTCCTGTCACATAAATATAAACTGATTTTAATAATATTTTCTCCACCGGAAATAGGGGGGTTGGCCAGATCCGACAGGTGCTCGAAAGGGGTCGAAAACGACATTTCAATCACCGCAATATATTATTCGAAAAAAGTAATTGCCAGGCCCGGAGAATCCCGGTACCGACTATAGTTGCGGGCATGCAGGTTGCCGGGCGGCCAGGGCTTCGAGGTACTCGATGGCCGCCAGCACGAAGGTCGAGTGGGACCAGGCGAGCGGCAGTACAGAGGCCGGCTCCCCGTGTTCGCCGACCTGCTCCGGCATCAGCCCGCTCTGCACCGAGTGTTCGATCGTCCACCGCAGCAGTGGCAACGCCTTATCGAGATTCCCCGTTCCGATGTGCCACTGTGCCAGCCACAGGGTGCACAGCGGCCAGCTATTCATATATCCCTGGTACCGGTCGCCGGCATATCTCGCGACGCCGCCGTCCGGCCGGGTGAGGGCTTGCTCGACGGCACGCATAGTGCCCTGTGCCATCTCGCTCTCCGGCGGCACCACGCCGAGGTACCAGACCGCGAAGAGCGATGCGTCCACCGTATCGTCTCCCACGCCGCGCAGGAACCGGCCCTGCTTCCTGTCGTACAGCCGGGCCACGATGGCCTCCTTCAGCCTCCGCGCCGCCTCTCCCCAGACCAGCGCACTGGGCCGGTCGCCGACCAGGCCAGCGATGGACGACGCGCTCTCCAGCCCTGCGTACACACAGGCGCAGGAGTACGTGTATACGCCCTTGCGCTCCTCCCAAAGGTCGAAGCTGGGCTTCGGCAGCCCGGTCTCCCGGTCGATGAAGCTGACAAGGAAGTCGGCCGCCGGCCGGATGAAGGCCTCGTACATGGACGAGAGCATCGCTATATTCCTGTTCTCCAGCCAGTACCGGTAGGCCGCGTGAAGCGGCAGCCCCGTCTCGTCGACCTGCAGCATCGGGAGCGGGTGCCAGGTGCTGCCCAGGTCGCCGGCCGGCGTATACTTGTGCCTGAAGAATCCCTTGCGGTCCATGATGCGGGCGAAGAACCGATAGGTGTTGCGGCAGATATATCCGTAGCCGGCCCGGTCGAGCGCAATCCCGACCCAGGCCGCGTCCCTGGGCCAGCAGTACGTGTAGTAGTCGGCGCCCTGCTGCTTGATCTGCGAGTCACAGGATGCGATGATAGAGCCCCCTTTGTCGATGTGGGCGGCAACGGTGAGCAGGCTCCTGGTGAACGCACCCTGCAAGTCGGGCGGAAGCAAGTCGAACCGGGACAGCGCGCTCCGGCTGAAGGCCCGGGCGCAGAACGAGCTCCAGTAGTGGGCGCCGGTATTGAATATCATATCGATGTCCTGCTCCCGCATCCAGCCGTGGATGTTCCGGGCTTCCCGGAAGTTCTGCCCCACGCATACCCAGAAGTGGACCTTGGTCGATTCCCCCGGCAAGAGCACGGGCAGCGTCCACCCGACGGTGGAGTCTACCGTGCCGTGAGCCACGACGTTGCCCTCGAGCTGGCCGTCCTCCGCGTCCTTCCAGGTGCCCAGCTTGTCGCCCCACTCGGAGATGCCGGTGCTGAACACGTCGAACACCGGGCGCGAGCTCTGGACGAAGAACCGGTTGCGCTTGTAGTGGTTCATCATCGGGCCGTCCCTGACGGCGGTATTAGCGTAATTGTTCTCCAGGATGTGATAGTTCTGGGCGGAGAAGAGCCGGAAGGATCGGGCAGTAGTGGAGGTATTCTGCACTGTAATGGTGCGCAGGAACAGGTCCTTTTCGTGGTGTACCATCTCGTTCACGGTCACCGAGGCGCCGAACCCCGCATCGGAGAAGGTCGACTCGCCGATCATCGAGGTACCGTCGATGACGCCCTGGGCGGGATCGCTCGCGACCTTGCGGTAGGCCTGGGTCTTCTTCCAGTTCTCCAGCCACGCAAACCTCTTCGCGCCGATGTCATACAGCCCGAGGCGCATGTAGCCCCCGTGGTTCTCCATGCCTGCATGCGGGTAGTAAAAGTCGCGGACGATCCCGCGTTCGTCCACGCAGACGAGGAGGGAGCCGTTGCCGTATATCAGTGGTCTCATCTTTGCAGGGTGCTAATCTGGCTGACAATTTAAATATTTATGGAATACACGGAGGGCACGGAGGCCACGGAGGGTACGGAGATTTCGTGGCGGTCGCTCTCGCGCGCGCATGTAATGGTACAGCGTATCCTGGCAGGATTCCAATCATATGTCATACTAGCGAAGTTTCTCTTGAACCGATTCAAGGATGGTGAGATTAGCTATAAGTCATGCCCCGCCGACTCTACCTTGAGCTAAGAGAGATTGCGGACTATGGCAAAAGAGCCTGATTTTATCAGCCGTCATAAAATGCTATTGCTGTCGGTCGTGATAGTCGTAGGTGTCTTTCTGTTGCTGGCAGCTCTCGCTGGACTGTACCTGAATAACTTCATATATACGTTTGACAACCCTGACATCGTACGCTCGCCCTATTATGAGTACATCGTCAAGGTCCGTGGCATCGAGAGCTATGACGCCCCGGGCGGCAATGCCAGTATTTATTTCCCTGTGCCTTCATATGGCGGCTCTCCTGTCATGCCTTTTAGCGACAGGCTGGAGAAGGATATAGGTATCTATGCACAGGGCCATAGTCCGTATGACTGTACCATCGTCAACATTAACCCTTTTGGCTATCACGGCACCCGGTCACTGGAGGCTGTTAACACGAGCTACGGCTGGATGCTTCAGACCCTGATAAAAGACACCGACAACCACGAGGTCGACTTCAAGTGGGTACCGAAGCCTATCGTCTCGTTCGATAAGATGGAGATCCGTATACAGTACCCGATCGGGCCTGCCGGGACTCAAGTGACAGACGCCCTCCTGGAGGGATTGAAGGCAACGCCGCTTCAGCCCGACGTGGACCAGTTGCCGACATACCTATACCAGGCCGATCGGGAGGGAAAACGTCACCGGATACACGACGTACCTCTACCTCGACGAAGGCCTCAGGCCTCCGGCCCGGAACTAGCACAATTGATATTTACGCCAGCTCCTGATTAAAGTGGGCGTACCGTCCTTACGGCAGTGGGACAAACGTAAAATTACCTGTTCATGATCGAAGAGTCCATCCCCGGAGGCGTTACCGGTTTCGTGCCGGTCAGAGTCCAGTTCGCAGGCAGGCTCAACTCGTCGGCATTCAATACGTACATGGATGATTTCTACGGGAAATGAATTGCGGGGTATTGCGTGAGCGGCCGCTATAACTGACAGTTAGGGTATCATTTGAAGTCATCCCGATTAAGCCCGGCGATCTGCCGGTCGATCGTCATTAGCCATAGTGTCAATCACCGTACTGGTTGCAGGCTGCGATGATCCTTATGAACCGAGGCCGCCATCCTACCAGTATACCATTAAAGTCGAAGGGCTGGAGAACTTCGTAACGGACAACGGCACGGCGACTATCATGGTGCCTCTCCCCTCGTATAACGGCACATCGCTGATCAGACAGGGCTGGGTGCCCTCGGATAGAAAGACCTGGTCCGAGGTGCGACATGGCACCGAATACGCGGAGCCTGTCAACACAAGTTACGGTCCCATGCTGGCCATACAGTATTAACATGACCGATTATTACCTTAGCTATGCAGGAGCCACGCCCATCGCGATCCAGCCCGGTGCCACCGGGCCGCTCCCTACAATCGTGCCCCTGCGGATCAACAAGAGCCGCACCTTCGAGGATGTACATGCGTCCTCGTCCCAGTATATGATAAGTGAACTCAATCACCCTACATCTACGGTCGGCCGGAACGCTGTGATCGATTTCCTGAAGTCGCCCCTGCAGCCTGCCTTCAATACAAGCACCGATAATTACAGCTCATATGTCTACATTGACCCGGCGCTCCAGTCCCTGAAGAACGGCAGCCGTATCAACATCTCGATCACGATGGAAATATCGTTAAACCATAACAAGGTGAACAAAGCGGAGGAGGGGGCTCGCAGCTTCGAGTACCACACTTTTACCATCGTCCAGAGTCGCTGCCGGCCGGCACGAGCGGTTATCGTCCCTGTCACTGTCAAATATGCAGGCCCAGCCAGCAGACCGTTATAATCGTATTGGCAATGATATACCACTCAGGTTTGCGTGCCGGTACCGGCACATACACTGCAGCCTTTGCGCACGCGCGCGGGAGCCCGGCAACCGCTAACGTCGTTAAAGATAATATTAAAAAATGATATAGTTCATCGCTCGAACAGCCGGTCTAAGAACCACTGTGTCTCGAACTTCTTCAAGTCCTTATACTCCTGCCCCACGCCTAAGAACAGGATCGGCTTGCCCGTGATGTGGGCAATCGATATCGCCGCGCCACCCTTGGCGTCAGCATCGGCCTTGGTCAAGATAGTGCCGCTGACAGGCACAGCGTCGTTGAACAGCTTGGCCCGCTCCACCGCGTCGTTGCCTGCGATGGCCTCGTCCACGAAGATGACCAGGTCGGGCTTGACTACCCGGCTGATCTTCTTCAGCTGCTCCATCAGGTTGGTGTTCGTATGCAGACGGCCTGCCGTGTCGGCGAGCACGACGTCCTTCTTGTTGTTCTTCGCGTACTGGACCGCGTCGTAGATGACGGCGGCCGGATCCGCGCCCTGCTGGTGCTTGATCATCTTGACGCCGAGGCGATCGGCGTGCTTCTCAAGCTGCTCGATGGCCCCCGCCCGGAACGTGTCGCCGGCGGCGATGATCACGCTGTACTTCTGTTCCTTGAGACGTTCGGCCAGCTTGGCGATTGTAGTCGTCTTGCCTGTGCCGTTGACGCCGATGAACGAGATGATCACCGGCTTGTCGTGGGTACGCACGTACTCGTCGAAGTCCAGCGTGTTGACATTTAAAATCTTAGAAATGGCATCGACCAGCGCATCCTCGGCCACGTCGCCCGTGGACCGAAGGAACTTCTTGTGCTGGCCGGTGAGGTCCGCCTTGATGGTGGCGATGATCGACTCGGCGACAGGCAGGGCCACGTCGCTTTCGAGGAGCGCCATCTCCAGTTCCCACAGCGGGCCTTCGAGGTCTTTGTCGGTGAGGACGACTTCGCCCTTCGTCAGGGCGAGTGCCCTGTCAAGCATGCCCGTCTTCTCGGGCTTGCGCTCCGGGGCTTCCGCCGCAGCGGCCTGCTGTGTCGGAGCAGCCTCATGTGTCTGCTCAGGCTGCTGAGGAGCGCTCTCTTCCTGGGGGCCAGCTCCGGAGACGGTTTTTACCTTCTCGTCGATGGCCTTCCTGAAATCGTTGAGCTTCTCCTTGAGCCTGTCGAACATGGGCGGTCGCCTGCCTTAAAAAATATTACTGGTATTTCTGCGCTTCCTGCTGGATTCGCATGAGCTCGTTCGCCACCTGGTTGATGGCACCGGTGGTTTCGGCGAGCACCTTCTCCAGCTCCGTCCGCCGGGACTGGAAGATTGTCTTTGAGTCCGCGACCTTGCGCTCGACGCTTACGCCGGAGCCGAGGCCGACGAGCACCATGCCCGGCCGGGACACCGTGGCGTGCACGAAGGAGCCCGCGCCGATGGGCACGAGCAGCTCGTGGCCGGCCTCCTGGCCTTCGAGGGAGTCCATCGCCTTGAGCGCGTTGTCGACATCGTCGACAGATGCCTGCACGAGGCTGGCCTGCTGCTGCAGGAGATCGAGCCTCTGCTGGTATGCCTGCGCCTTCGCGACCAGCTCGCGTATCTCATCCTCGTTCGCCGGTGCCGTGGCCATGGTCTCACGCCTCTTTGACGGACTCGATCTTGATCAGGCGTCTCTCGACCTTGTGCCTGCTGCCGATGGTGGACAGCATCTTTTCCTCGGCGTTCTTCTGGTTGAGGGCCTCCACTTCCTTGGAGAACTTCTCCCACTGGACGCCTGCCTTGAATTGTCCCTGTACTACAAACGTAGCCATAATTTTCACTCCTCTATGAAGCCCAGGGCATCTTCGATGCGGCCCAGCTCCGGGCCGGACGTCCTGGTGCCGGTAATCAAACCTTTCGTGTTCGCGAGTATTGCGGACCCGACGAGCGGGGACCCGAAGCTGACTGTCCCGATATCAACGGGCAGCCTGAACAGATCTTCGATCGCCGTGAGTTCCTCCTCCGTAGCCCGCGGGTGTACAAGCAGCCCTTTGTTGGTCGCGCAGCCAGCCATGCCCACGGTCTTGAGGCCGCCTATGGTGCCCTTTCTCACGTCGACGTTGAGCGCCTTCGCGATGACCTCGACGTTCTTGTCCGTCAGCGCCGGGTGGACCAGTGCTGCGGTGTCGTTGGCCAGGATAATGTTCCCGGACGCGGTCATCCTGCCCTTGAGCCGGGCAGCCTTCGTGTGCTTCTGCAGCGCCCTGACCTCCCTGTCGAGGGCCAGGTCGGACACGATGAAGCCGTTACTGTTGCCGGTCATCATGGAGCCGATCAGCGTGCTCTCGTTAATGAGCGTCCGGATAGCCGTGACGCCCAGCGTCTCCTCGACCTCCTTCACCGTCGGTTCGGGAATGTCGGGGGGCAGCACTACGTACTGCTCTGTGCTCACCGCGTAGATGCCGACGTACGGGTACCCGTAGAAATCAAGCTGCCTTATCATCGGGCTTCGCCTGCTCACTCGACTAGCTCGGCGGTGACGCCATCTTCGGAGCGCACTGCCTTTACCCTGATCTTGTTGGGCGGCTTCTGGATGCCGTGCTCCCAGACCGTCTCGTTTACCGCGCCGCTAATCTTGATCTTGTCTTCCTCGACCTTCATGTGCTTGCTGAGGTACGCACGAATGACCTTGATCGCCTTGTTGCTGCGCTTCCACATCGGGTATTCCTTGCACTCCCGGAGCGGGATCGTGTATATCTGTTCGGTTGCCTTGTTCTCTTCAGCCATAATCAGTCACCTTCGTTACTCCGGCAGGCTGGTCCTGCGCCAGCTTCTCCTCTGCGGGTGAGTCATGACCGCCCTGTTGGTCTTCATGATGACCCACGCGGGGACTCTCCTGTTCTGGTTGGTGTATTTGGCCAACCTCATCTTCTTGCCCTTCGACTTCTTAGTCATGATTATACCTTCTCAATACCCGTGATTGGGTGTGTTCCGGGGGAAAGATACGCCGGTACACTGCGTCCCCCAGACGTCCTCTCATTGCTGATCGGACCTCTGTCTCGTAATCTGCCTTCGCCATCGCGGCCGTGTCGCCTTCGACGATCTCGAGGTGTTTTGCCACCAGGTCATCGACGGCGTGTCGGCCGTAGCCTGCGAGAGGCCGTATGTACCGGACGTTGTGCGAATCCTCAAGGCTCCTGATCTCTGGCATTGTCAGCATCGGTGCGCGGTCATCCCGCCTGGTGCCGTCGGCGATGTGTTTCGCCTCACCCGACACTGCTACGGTTTCGAGCGCCCGCCTGTGCACGAGGTTTATCCCCGGGCGCGGGTACCCGAATTTGAGCATAACGTCGATGCTTTCGTCCATGATCTCGGGGCCGAGCCGCACGAGCTTGAACGGGAATCCTAGTTCGAGGGCGGCCTCACGGGCGTTCTCCCACGAGCTTTCCAGCCCGAACGTACATGTCACCAGCTCCACTTCGAAGAACGGTTCGAGCAGTATAGCAGCCAGCGAGCTGTCCTTGCCGCCGCTGTACAGCACCTGTATCTTCATTTGCGGGTGATCCTGATGTCACGCTTTTTAGGCTGGATCTGTTCCAGTATCTGGACCAGTTGCTGGTCGTCTATCTGTTTTGCGAGCCTGCCCGATGCCGCCAGCTGGATGAGTTGAGCTTCCACGCTCTCCACGAACTCCGGCCGTGTCATACGGATGGTGTTAAGCCGCTCGCGGGCTTCCGGAGTGAGAATCTGGCGGAGGATCCCGGCCTTCTGCTGCTCGACCTGTTGCTGCTGCTGCGCCCTGGCAATGTCTTCCTGCTGGCCACGCTGCATCTCTTCGAGCTTGCGCCGTCTTATTTCGTTGATTTCGTCGCCACTCATGTCAATCACTCCAATTTTTGCATTTCCGACGTCTTAATGGCTCCGTCATTACGTCTCATCGTTATAATGACTCGCCATCACGCCTGTGCTTTCTTCTCGCCGCTGACCATCTCGGTCGCGACCTTGTCCAGGAACGACATGCCTGCCGGAGTGACCACCCGGCCATCTTTGACGGACTTGACGTAGCCGGCTTTCTCAAGCTGCTGCAGCGAATTCCTTATGATTGCGCCGCCTGCGCGCTCGTGCCTGTCCGGGCGTACGCCCCTGTTCCTTCTGCCGCCATAGAGCGACCTGAGCCTCTGCACGCCCACGGGACCGTCGATGTAGATCCTCCTCAGTATGGAAGCACACCTCGTGTACCACCAGTCGGGCTGTGCAGGCGGCAGCTGCCTGTGCATGCCGGTCTTAACGTCGCCAGCCCACTCGGGCGGGACGATCTTCCCGGAATCTTTTAACTTCTGTGCCGCCTTGTTGATGAGCAACGTGGCCGGCACGTCATAAACTACTGCCAATTAATTCCTCCTTATAGGAAAGTGTAGCCTAATAGATAAGGCTCGATAATCCAGCACATTTGATGGGTTATGTGTACTTATAGTTTTTCATTTCGCGGAGTCGCGGAAACCCATTTGCCTGGTAGCAGTCTCCCGGCCGCAGAAGCTTGCCGTAAGGGCAGAAGACAGTATATCGATTATAATATAAAAATATTTGTCGGGCGGGCCGTGGCTAAAACAGGCTCTCATCGACCATATATGTGCCCGGCTTCACCTGCCGCCCGGACACAAGCCGGTCGATGATCTTCTCGTACAGGTCCTTGTCCTTGGCATCTTCCTGGCCGTGGTAGAAGCTGGGGTTGTCGTTGATCTCGATCACATAGTACTGGCCGTCGACCTCTTTGACGTCCAGGCCGTAGAGCCCGTCGCCCACGCACTTCGAGACCTTGATCGCGATCTCCTCCAGCTTCTTCGGGATGTTCTTCCGGAAGATGGGTATGGTGTCTCCCCAGACCTGCCGGCCGTCGACCTCGGCCCGGATCTTCCACCCGCCTTTGGGCATGGTGTACTTGCAGAGGTACAGCACCTTGTTATCGAGTATGCCCACCCGCCAGTCGAAGGCGGTCGGCATGAACTGCTGCAGCACGATAGGCCTGGCGTTCTTCAGGTACCGCGCGGTGATCTCCCGGAACTCGGCCTCGTCGTGGGCTTTCTCCACGTGGGAGGAGAACTTGGTATACGGCGCCTTGACCACGATGGGGAACTCGAGATATTCGAAAATGCGGTCGAGGTTCTCCCTGCCGTAGTCGCCGGCGAACAGGCGCGACTTCGGCGAGGGGATATTGTTCTGCTCGAACAGGCCGTGGAGGACTACCTTCGACGAGCACGTCCGGATGGAGTGCGGGTCGTCGATGACCACCTTGCCCAGCGAGTCGGCGAGCCGGGAGACCACGTAGGCCGTGTTCATCGGGTCGGTATTGGCCCGGATGAAAATGGCGTCGAACTCCGGAATGCGGTTCATGTCCATCTTGTAAATGAACTCGAACTCGTGCCCTTTTGCTTCCGCGGTCGTCTTGAACAGTTCGACAGCCTGCGCTTCGTCCTTCAGGTGGAAACAGTATTTTTCCACGAAACAGCCTATCTTCATCGGGTACCACTCGTTTTTACCGGCCCTGTCAGAGGGCGCGGATGGCCCGCACCTTCTCCCTGACCAGGCTCCAGTCGACCTCTTTCTTCAGCGCGGGCTCGAAGTGCGACAGCCGGGCTTTCCCGTCCACAATCTGGACGATCAGCTTCCCGATGGGCACGTGGAACTCGTCGTAGAACTTCCGGGCGATGTCCCGGGCCTCGGGCACGTCAGTCTCCCCGAAGACCTGGACCGCCTCCCGGACGTCGCCGATGAGCGGCTGCACGGATACAGGGTACCTGTTGTTCACGCTCAGGCTCTTCATGGTCCGGGCCATCTTGGACTCGGACTTGACCGCGGTGACCGAGTTACAGGTATAGGGGTTCACCGCGAAGCATAGCGCAGGGAGCGCCACGTTCCTCTCGTACCTTGAAATGAGTGTATAGGGCAGGCAAGGGATGCCGGCCTTCAGCGCCCGCATCATGAGCAGCGGGTTCCTGTGCGTGTCGAGGATGTCCGAGCATCCCGGGGTAACATGGTTGCCTCCGAGCTCGGCATGCATCGAGACGTAATATCCCATTTTCTGGTAGCGGTAATCGTGCGATACATTCAAAACGTCGCCCTTCATGGACGACTTCAAAAAAGTGAACGGACTATAATCCGCTTCATCGTCATCTTCACTGACTACAATAGTCACTGTAAGGACACTTCCAATTAATCCATTATAACATTGAATCTCGTATATAGCCTTGATGGTTCGGACTAGGTGGATTGCCGCGGCTCGCGGCGGAATTTTCTTCACCGGGCCGTAACCAGTGCGGGCTTTCAGGGCGCTGCCGAAAAAGTCGCGGGCGCCTGGAACGCCATGACACGGGCATATGACGCTTTGCAGTTGAAATAAAGGGGTTTCAGGCTAAAAAGGGTTACCTGAAAAGGAGACTGAAGCGCCGAAGGCCTACTGGCTGTCGACGGCGATAGTTTCGAGCTGGCTGGCGATGTTCCAGATCAGCGTCCGCGTGTGCAGCGGGATGTTCGGGTCGTTGGAGATCTCGTCGAGGATGGATATGCTCGAGGCGGCACGCACGGCCGGGCTCTCGCTGTTGTTGAGCAGAATGTTTTTCACGCTGTCCGCGTTCCTGCGGATGTTACGTGGCACGGTATCGTCGTCCTTGATACGGGACAGCACTTCCACGCATTGTTTGATTACGGCATCAGAGTTTGACATTTTATCACTTCCGGTCTCGCTAGAAAAAATCAGACCTGTACCCCATAAGGGCAATACCAATACTTCACTTCATGAGAAAAGATTTTCGGTCTTTCTTATTCTCGCGCTTAAATATCTACATAGCAGAGATATAAAGCTTACCTGACGAGATTGCCCAGCGACTGCACGATGTAGGCCCGCAGCCGCCAGTAGAAAGTGGCGCTCCGCGCCAGGAATATGGCGGCGACCGACAGCAGGAAATAGCTGATGTACAGGTTCTCCCTGCCCGTGCCGGCCCAGGGCGTCTGCAGGCCGAACAGGCCGAACGCGACCGCGTAGGCGACCAGCGAGGCCAGCGCCATGTATATCGAGGCCAGCCCGAACATGGCCCGCATGCCCTTCCGCTGTGACCGATCCCTGAAGCTGTCCCCGAACAGCTCGAACAGCCCCCGGAAACAGACAGCTGAAATGACCAGGGATATTATGGCAAACGCGAACGAGTAGGGCGGAACGCCGTAGGTCTGCTCGAAGTAGAGAGCCGCCGCGAGAATGATTGCCGTGAAAATGCCCGAGAAGAACACGAGCCACTGCTCGATGCGGATGATCTGCCGGGCCCGCCGCTCCAGCGCTCTGTTGATCGCGTCGTTCATCTATGGTACGTATCTTTATTACCTCATATATTTTCGTAGAACGTCCCGTGCCTTCCGGATGGTGGCAGGACGAGGCCGCTCGCGCGCGCAAGACGCATTGTCCCGGTAATCAAAAAATATATCTGCGTCAGCCGCCACGATATAAGCGAGAGGCCGAAACCATGGAAGACAAGGACCTGCAGTTAGTCACGAAGATGCTGGAGCGCGGCGGCACGATGCTGGCAAAGCACTGCGATTGCGGCGCCCCGCTGTTCAAGTACCGGGGTAAAGTAGTCTGTCCGGTCTGCGAAGCGAAGAAATCGGCGCCCGCCGAAGAGCACACGGAGCTGGCGGTGCCCGTGGAGACGAGGCCCGCCATATCGTCACAGGCCGTGGAGCCGGTGAAGAAGCAGCGGATAGCCGAACTCCCGTCCGACCGCCAGGTGAGCGTGGTCATCGGGGACAGCACATTGAACGAACCTGCCATCGAGGCCGTGGTGGTCAGCAAGATCAACGAGATATCGACCCGCATGGCCAACGAGATGTACCCCGAGCGCATCAAGATGTACATGGAGATACTCGAGACCTCGCTGCGTGTATTAAGGGAGCTGCGGAGCGTCTCCCGCTGACGGCCTGCACGCCTGCGCGTGTCCGACGCGGAGGCATCCGGTCGCCGCCGGTCCTTTTATTATAAATCGGGCCGTTATCTTCCCGATACTTTAAGCCCGGTGATGTCACTCGCCTACAGGCTGACGCTCATGTCCTTGCGCAGTGCCAGCGCCAGGGCCATCATCCTGAAGAACTCTTTCAGCTGACGGGTCGAGGTGTCGTCCTCTGTCTCGTCTTTGAGATAATAGGCCCACCACGATGACGTCCCATCGTTGCACGACGTCAGGAAGGCTACCTGGTACGTTCCCGGCTCGGGCTCCTCCTTCGTAATAGTCAGCCCTCCTGACATCGGGAGCAGCATTTTCATGCGGGCTTCCCCTCATCCTTCTCATGCCCAGGAGCATGTTGAACACCTGGTCTGTGTTCACCGTTTTCCTGTCACAAGGCCCGGTTCCTGTCACGGACCGGTATGTCCAGTGGCCGCTTCAGCTCGAAGAACGCGCCATCCGGGTCGGCCCGCATCTTACTGATGTTGCCGCCGTCTATCTTTCTCTCCACGTATGATACTCCAGGGGCAGCATGGCCAGGCCCCCCGCGGCCGCCTTTCTGGCCGTGGCCGCCAGCCACTCTTCGGCTTTCCGGGATATCGGATAGCTTATCGTCCGGTAGCATCCGAATGGCTTGCCTGCGCTCGCCGGGCAATATTTACAATATACCTGCAGCTCGTCCAGCTTCTCCGTGCCGGCTAACAGCTCGGAAACCCTAACGTCGGCTGCCTGTACCCCGCCGGGAGCCGCCAGCATGATCTGAAAAGTAGCGTTCATCGCCTGCTCGTCCGATTTCCCTCCCTCCTTCGTCGCCTCTATCACGGCTACGGCACGGTACCTCTGCTTGATCAACGCCACCATGCCATCCACAGACAGCGTTTCCTTGACCTTGCAAGGCTGATTGACGATATAGTCCACTGCCAAGCGAACGCCCAATTTTATAATATCACCGCTATGGACATTTAAAATAGTGTACCGGTGTTGACAGGAGGATCTTCAGCCACGCCTTCTGAGTATCGTGCGTATGCGCGGGAACGCCGTATCGAACCGGCTCTTTCTCGCCTTCGCCGCGATGGCCATGTCATAGACCTGCAGCAGCTTCTGCGTCGTCCGCTCCAGCGAGTGTTCCGAGGCAGTCTTCAACGCGCCCTCCTTCAGCTTAGCACGTAAGGCATCGTCCGTCAGTATTTTAACCAGGTCATCGGCCAGCGCAGCGCTGTCGTCCGGCCGGAACAGGAACCCGTTCTCACCGTCTACTGACCGCATCGGGTATTGCCGCAGCGTCGGCCCCGACCACGGGGACGCCCGTCGCCATGGCCTCGAGGACGATGAGCGACTGTGTCTCCACCGGAGAGTTGATCGCCAGCACGTCGGCCGCGGCAAAAGCCCGCGGGAAGTCGGCGTCGCTCACGTAGCCGGTGAAGACCACGCTCTTCTCCAGCCCCAGCTTCTGCACCCGGCTTTCGAGGAACTTCATCGCAGGCCCTTTGCCAACGATCATGAGCTTTGCGTCAGGCACTTTATCCAGCACAGGCGGCATAGCGTCGATGACTCCTTCGATCCGTTTCTCGAAGCTCAGCCGGCCGCCGTGCATGATGACCGGGGCGTCGCCCAGGCCGTGCTTCGCCCGGAACTCGTCCCTTCCCGTCAGCCCGTACCTCGCAAGGTCGATGCCGTTGGACACGGGTATGATCTGCCTGTCCTTTACCTGCAGGTACCTCGCTGCCGAGGGCGCGGGCACGATGATGACGTCGCACCGGCTGTAGAACCAGTCCTGGTAGTACTTCGCGATGCGCTTCAGCATCCGCTGGCTGAGCCGGGAGTTTTTAACGATGTACATCACGTACTCGTCGATCGGAGTATGGAACGTACCTACCAGCGGCAGTCCCAGCCGCCTCGCGGTCATCCAGGCGCAGTAGCCCATGAGGAAAGGGGTGTGCGCGTGCACGATGTCCGGCCGGAACTGCACCGCAGCCGTGACCGGGTGGACCACGTCCACCGAGTACTCGAACTCGGGGTACGGCAGAAAAGTGAATGCCCGGTATCGCCTGATCTCGGCGCCGTCCAGCGTGGTTACGTCGGGCTTTTTACCGGAGGTGAAGACGGTGATCGTGTGGCCGAGGCCCGTCAGCATCTTATCGTAGTTGCGGATGGCGTTGACCACTCCGTTCACCTGCGGATAGAACGTGTCGGTAAAGACGGCGATCTTCATTCAGCATCCCCTGCCTGTTGCGGGCTTATACTCATACATTGCCTTATCCTAAAAGAACCTTTCCGAAGACCACAAAGGCACGAAGGTAGATAAGACACAAAGGACGATGCCCGGGACCTTTGCTATTCTTCGTGTCTTCGTTCCCTTCGTGTCTTTGCGGTATCAGGCGTACTTGTGCATCTTCCTGTCGAACAGCTTCAGCAGCACTGCTATCAGCACTCGTTACGCAGTAGCTCGACCTTGTCAACTACGCCGTCATCCACCACCTCGTGTTTCTCAGCGCATTCCTGACCGACGAGGCGCTGGTCGACATGCTGGTCGAGGTCTCGCTGATGCTGTGGGATTACCGGGAAAACGATTAATCGGCTATAAAACGCTTCCTATGAATAGAAGAATTATATTTAATCCCCATTTTTCTGAATATGCCTGAAATTCTGCCTCCAGGCATATTACAGGCATATTACTTTCAGATTGCACTAACAAAGCGGTATTAATACCCCGATGACAGAGGGAATTGCAGATATGGCAGAGAAAAAACGAACAACGGCAAAGGAATTAGCAAAGCAGATGAAGGAGATTTCCTTCAGCGAGTTCATCGCCACCAATCCTCATCTCGTGGGGTTCGAGAGCACGGTCAAGATGATACCGATGTCCATCCACGAGATACTCACCAATTCATTAGACGCCTGCGAGTCGGCAGGGATACTGCCGGAAGTCTGGATTGACCTGAAGAGCCTTGACGACCGGGGCCGACTCAAGCGTTTCAGGCTTACCGTGCGGGATAACGGCCCGGGCATCATGCCCCGGAACGTGCCAATGGTGTTCGGCAAGCTGCTCTACGGCAGCAAGTTCGGCGTGCGGAAACAGTCACGGGGCCAGCAGGGCATCGGCGTGTCCGCCGTGGTCCTCATCTCGCAGATCAAGACCGGCGAGCATGCGATCGTGAAGACCTCCACCGACGGCCGGACGACGCACGTCTTCGAGCTGTCGGTCGACATAGACAAGAATACGGCCAAGGTGCACGACACCGGCAAAGAAAAGGCCTGCGGCTGGACGGGCGTGGAGATCTCGGTCGTCCTCGAGGCGCAGTACTCGTCGCGCATCATGGAGTACATCGAGCTGACCGCCGCCATCAACCCGCACCTGTCGCTGCATTACAACGGGCTGGGCGAGAAGGACATGCTGGAAATTCCCCGGCGGACTGACATGATGCCCGCCATGCCGGTCGAAACGAAGCCACACCCCTCGGGCGTGGACTACGACATGCTAAAACGACTCGTTTCCCGCACGAGGTATGAGCGGATCGCCGACTTCCTGAAAGGCGAGTTCGACCGCGTCCGCGCGGACACGGTAAAAGAGATATGGGGCATATGCAAGGGCAGCGTGGACAAGCAGAAGCAGCCGTCCGAGCTCGACCGGGATGAGATTTCGGCCCTGGCCGACGCCATGTGCACCGCGAAGACGCAGCCCCCGTCGCCCGAATGCCTGTCGCCCGTGGGCGAGGAGACGCTCGTCCAGGGCGTGGTAAGCCGGCTCCAGCCGGCGTTCGTGGAGGCGGTCACCCGCAACCCGAGGGCGATGCGGGGCCAGCCGTTCCTGGTGGAAGTGATCATCGCCTACAACTGCAGCGCCGATCTGGCCGGCGTGGGCGAGTCGTCCATCGACCCGGTGACCGGCGTCTACGTCCACAGATTCGTCAACCGGGTGCCGCTGCTGTTCAGCGAGTCGGGCGACGTCACCATCAAGGCCGCCCGCGACGCGGGGCTGTCACGTTACGAGATCGCCCCTGAGACGCGCAGCCATTTATTCGTCCACGTGGCGGGCGTGAACATCCCCTACACCAGCGAGAGCAAGGAAGCCATCAAGTACGTCGACGAGTACTACGAGGAAATCCGGCTTGCCATCCAGGAGTGCGGCCGGAAGATATCGAAGCACATCCGCAGCATCAAGCGGAGCGAGGAGAAGGCGGTCATGGGCAAGAGGAAAGCGATCATCCACTCCCTGCTCCTGCGGGAGCTGAACCGCTACGCCGGGGTAAAGGTGGCGGGAATGGAATATGCTTCCGCGTTCGGTTTCGACCACATCGTGCCCGAGATACTGGAGCAGTACCAGCTGGATGTGTTCAGGTCAGAGAAGCCCGCCCGGCGTAAGGAAAAGGAAGCCCGGGCGGAGAACAGAAAAGAGAAGAAGCAGCAGCCGGCGCCGGACCGGGAGCCAGTGAGGAAGCCGGCCCTGGCCATCGCACGCTAACGGGAAAAACATGGCAGTCGCTAGATTAGTTACGAAGAACAACAAGCTGTACCAGCAGATAGAGGATGCGGCGCTGGCCGACGAGTTCGAGGTCATCTTCGAGGCGGCGTCGGACGTGAAGCGGCAGGACTTCGTGAAGATGCTGACGTGGATCAAGAAGGACAGCTCCACGATGGCCATGGCTCACGACATCCTGAAGAGCCGGAGGCTCACCCGCGGCCAGGAGAAGTCCATCATGGTGCTGTCCGCCTACTGTCTTGGGGCGATGGTGCGGGCCGAAAACGCGTTACCCTATACGTTCAAGGCGCTGAAGGTGGACCGCTCCTCCGTGGAGTACGACGACGTCGACGGCTACAGCGCGTCGGGCGAGACGTCGGCCATGAGCACGTCGAACGTCGACCAGGCGGCGAGCATCGCCAAGCTGCAGTTCCTCGTCAACCACGTCATCGAGACCATAGCGGCCAACTCTGTGTCCACCAAGAGGGACTGCTACTACATGCTCAAGAACCAGTTCCAGAAATACCCGTGGATGGACTTGAACGGGCAGGGGGAAAGCGATCGGCTCATCGACTCGCTTGAACGGATAACGAGACTGCAGAGGGAGAACCTCAACATCATAGCCGACCCGAAAGGCATGATCTACGGCGACATCTCCATCATCGACGAGGAGGGGAAGGATTTCTCCTGCGGGGAGCGGGAGCAGAGCATCACTGGCCTCGCCGGGCAGTGGGAGATCAAGAAGTACAACGTCAAGGCCGTGATACCCATCGAGAAGACAGGCGTGTTCATGGACCTGAAGAAGCTGAAGGTCGCCGACGAGCTGGGCATCGGGCTCATCCACCTGGGCGGCCAGCCGGCCCGGGGCTGCCGGGCGCTGATCAAGCTGCTGTCCGAGAAGGGCGTTCCCATAGGAGTTTTAACTGACTTCTCGCCATGGTCGGGCATGATCGCCAAGTCGGTGATGAGCGGCAGCATCAATGCGGCCCACCTGTCCGGCCTCCACGCCTCCAAGGCCGCTTTCCTCGGCATCGAGTCGGCGGACGTCGATACGTGGCTGAAGGACGTGTGGAAGAGCGTGCAGGAACCTTTGAGCCGGAACGACATGCAGCGGGCGCAGAACAACCTGTCGCTGCCCTACATGCAGGACGACTACTGGAAAGGCGAAAACGAGTGGTTCATCAAACACGCCAGAAAGACCGAGCTTGAGGCGCTGGGCACCGCGGCCGGCTCGCCGCTCAAGAAGAAGGAGTTCTACAAGAGCTACCTGCGCGCCAAGCTGAAACAAAAGCTGAAGGTCCGGGTATAAACGTTCAAGCCTCCGCGTTCTCGCGGCCTTTTAACTGTTCCTTAGTTCGATGTCGCATGCTTTTCACAGGAGTCCGTCGACGCTCTGGCCTTGTCAAATACAGTATGAATAACGCAGGATGTTGTGTCGCCGGTTCACCCCGGTGTACCGTACGCGCGCACGAGGGCGCCCGTCCGACCTGCACCATGGAAAAAGGAATTTTATTTCAGGAACTCTTTCAGCTTGCCCTCGATGTACTGCCGGGGCACCGCGCCGATGATCGTTTCCGAGAGTTTCCCGTCCGAGAAGATGAACAGCGTCGGTATGCTCCGGATACGGAACTGGGCCGCCACCTTCGGGTTGTCGTCGGTGTTGAGCTTGTAGAACTTCATCTTTTCGCCATAGTCCTTAGCCAGTGCCTCGATGGTGGGGGCGAGTATCCTGCATGGGCCGCACCAGGGCGCCCAGCAGTCGACGAGCACCACTTTACTGCTGCGGACTGCCTGCTCGAAGTCTGCATCGGTGGTATCCTTCACCAGCTGCGAAGTTTCTGCCATAATCGTGACTCCTTCAGATTCTGTATTTCAATATTACCTTATGGTTTATAGGATTTGGGGCGCTAAAAGCGCCCGCTTCGCTAATTTTACTAAATAAAGATCGCATATAGGATAAATGCTTTGTCTGTAAGCGCAGGGCTGCCAGGGGTCGGCTGTCGACGGGCTGCTCCGTATGTCAGACGCGCGTGGGCGCAACCGTCCGACCTGCATCACGCATTCTTGACGACCAGTACCGGGCATGGCGCGTGTCGGATCACCCCGTCGGCGACGCTGCCGAGCAGCAGTTCCTCGATGCCGCTCTTGCCCAGCGTGCCAGTGACTATCAGGTCGACGCCGTTCTCCTTTGCGAACTTCACGATCACGGAGGACGGGTGGCCGTTGAGCACGACGGGCTCGACGTCAAGGTCGCCTGCCGCATCTTTGACCTGCTGCACCGCGTTCCTGCCCTCGTCCTGGAGTATCATGTATATGTTTTCCGGCGCGGGCATACCGTTCACGGTGATGAGCGCCCGGGTGTCGATCACGTACAGCGCATACACCTTCGCCTTGTGGGACCTGGCGATCTCTATGCCCTTCCGGATTGCGCCTTGCGTATACTTCGAACCGTCGGTCGCGATCAATATTTTCCTGAACAGCTCAGACATGGTTTGCCCTGTAATGAAAATGAAACGGGCCCTCCATTAATCAGAGGGCTCTCATGCGGCTTTTATTTTCTCTCTGCCGGCACCACGGCCTTCGCTTCGATGCCTTTGCCGTGTATCTCGTGCACGTACTTCTCCCCGCGCATCGCCGACAGTACCGCGGCTATGCCCGAAAGCACGGCGCCGATGATGAACGAGAGCCGGAGTGACGGCATGAAAGCGTCGGCCAGTGTCTGCGGGAACCAGTCCGGGTTTTCCAGCATGGCTATGATGCTGTGGAGTATTGCGCCGACTATCTGCGTCGGCAGGCTTGATGCTGCCCGGTGCATGAGTCATATTGATTCGGCAAGTACCTGTGTATGATACCATCTTTTTAGTAAGCACTTAACCGGAAGATATATATCCTAACTCGGACATCGATACATCTGGCTCCAATATATTGGAGTCCGACATATCGAGGTCTGATATATGCACGATATTCATGACCTGTTTACAGATCAAAAAGAGAACGAAGTCTTCAACAACGAAATCCGCAAGGGCTTCCTCAAGATGATCCTTCTGAAGATCATCAAGGAAAAGCCAACCCACGGCTACGAGATCATCCAGCTGATCAAGGAGAAGTCAGGCGGCCGGTGGACGCCCAGCCCGGGCTCGATATACCCGGCGCTTGAGCACCTTGTATCAAAGGGGTACATCACCAGTGAGGAAATCGAGCGCAAGAAGGTGTACACCATCACGCCAAAGGGCGAGCAAATGATCGAGCAGATGAAGAAAAAGCGGGATGAAATGATTAAAGAACTCACTACATTCCTGGGAGACCTGTAGGGGTAAAACGATGACAGAAACTCACGCGATAGAAGTGCAGGGCCTGACGAAGAAGTTCGGCAATTTCACTGCAGTCGACAATATCACATTCAACGTAAACGATAAGGAAATTTTCGGCTTCCTCGGCCCGAACGGCGCCGGGAAGAGCACGACCATACGCGTGCTGTGCACCCTCGCCCGGCCGACGGCCGGGGACGCGAAGGTGAACGGCTACGACCTGCTGAAGGAATCGACGAAAGTACGTGAAAGCATCGGGCTGGTCGCCGAGAAGATGATCATGTACGAACAGCTGACGGCGGCGGAGAACCTGCGGTTCTTCGGTAATCTATACCAGATGCCGAAGCAGAAGATGGAGGCCCGCATCGACGAACTGCTCAAGCTCGTCGACATGTACGAGTGGAAGAACGCCCAGATCAAGAAGTACTCGACCGGCATGAGGCAGCGTATCAACGTGGTCCGCGCCCTGCTCAACGAGCCGAAGATCATCTTCATGGACGAGCCGACCCTGGGGCTGGACCCGCAGACGACCCTGTCCATCCGGGAGCTCATCAGGGACATCAACAAGAACGGCACGACGGTCATCCTTACCACCCACGCTATGGTGGAGGCCGAGGCGCTCAGCAACCGTGTCGCCATCATCGACCATGGCAAGATCATCGCACTGGACACGCCGGCGAACCTGAAGAAGCTCATCAAGCAGGCCGACATGACCGTGTTCAGCGTGCGCATACCCAACCTGACGCCTTCGCTCATCGCGACCATCCAGAAGCTGGATTGTGTAGCCGCGCTGGCCCAGGAGGACGCCTATGACCTGAAGATCAGTGCGAAGGGCAATGAAGGGCTGGACCGCATCATCGACACGATACGTCACGAGGGCGGCAACATCGCGTCCATCAACACCAACGAGCCCACGCTGGAAGACGTTTTCTTAGCGTCACGGGCAAGCAGATGCGCGACACAGGCGAACGAAAAGGCGTCACGGGACATCGCCACGGCCCCATGGGGGCTCCCCGGGCGAGGGTGAGGTGAGACAATGGGCATTATAAAGACCTTACAGGACAGCTACCGCATTGCTGTCAAAGACCTGCTCGAGTTCGAGCGGAACCGCATCGGGCTGATCTTCCTGTTCCTCATGCCGTTCTTCATGCTGGTCATGACGGGCTTCATCTTCCCGACGGGCAGCGGATACACCGACGTCCCCGTGGCGATCACCGACATGGACCACAGCAACGCCAGCATGCAATTCATCGCCCAGATGGAGGCGCTGAACGGCAAGTCGAACATGATGGCGTTCACCTACGCCGATACTACGGACGACGCCAGGACGCTGATCACGCGAGGCCAGGTGTACGGTGCGATCATCATACCACAGGGCTTCGGCGCGGAGCAGGCTGCGGGCAAGCAGTCCAATATCACCGTGCTGTCTGACAACAGTCAGCCCCAGCTCTCGATGGTCATGCAGGGCCTCGGCTCATCGGTCATCAGCATGATCGGCTCCATCCAGGGCGCCATGAAGGTGCAGATGCTGGGCATGCAGGCCAACCAGACCGTCGACCCGCAGGCAGTCATCGCCCCGCTGAAGGCAAATGTGCAGGGCACGGTGCCCGGCAACATGAACTACTTCAGCTTCGTGGCGCCGGGACTGTTGATGATGATCGTGATGATGGGCGCCATGACCGGCATCCCGAGAGCGATCGCCCACGAGAAGGAGATAGGCACCTTCGACGGCATCCTGGCCGCCCCGGTGAACGAGATCTCGATCATCATGGGCAAGACGCTGGCGCAGACGGTGCGCGGCTTCATCCAGGGTATCATCGTGATGATCATCGCCATACTGATCTTCGGCGTCTCCGTGCAGGGCAGCCTGCTGCTGACCGGCGCGGTGCTGCTGCTGGGCATCTTCAGCTTCATCGGGCTGGGCATCCTGCTGACGGCGCTGTCCAACAACGAGGAGACTGCGATGATCCTGATGACGGTGCTGCAGTTCCCGATGATGTTCCTGACGGGCATATTCTTCCCGATCCAGCAGATGCCATGGTTTATGCAGTGGATCTCGCAGCTGCTGCCGCTGACATACGCGGTCACCGCCATGCGCAAGGTCATGATCCTGGGCGCAGGGATAGGGGACATCGTGCCCGAGGTGGTCATCCTTGTGGCGTTCGGCGCCGTGATGCTGGCCATCGCGATACCGGTGTTCCGGCGGGCGATGACGCGGTAGTTTTAGAAAAGGTGACGGGAAAACCATTTCCAAAAAGGTCCCCCTGGGTCACGATACCGGACGCCTGTGCTGAAAGCACAAACGCGATAGTTTTTCGGGGCGCAAGGGGGACTTTTTATCAAAAAGTCCTCCAGTACCCATTGCCTATAAACGGCTTTTAATATATCCTGTCAAGGAGATATGTTCTTTAAAGCTCCCCGACCCGCGACACTCGATATCATTCCCGATATGCTTGCCAGGGTCACGCCAGGAATTACATGCCGCTCCCTCCCGTGTGCACGCGCGCGAGCAGTCGTCCCGCCTGCATCGACGCGAGATGAGATGGGCATGTCCAGCTAACAACTGGGTGAAGGAGCGGCATCCACGGCAACCTATATAGGATACCCGCTTCCAGGAGATATGATGCAACAACCAGGACTCACTCTGGCGTTTGTCGAAAAAGGGAAAGCATTACCTGACGGTTTCCGGCGCTTGATCGAAGAGGCGGGGCAGGCGATCTCAGGCCTGGTCGATGCGCACGGACAGCCATATACGCCCCGGGGGTCCGGTCTCGACGGGACTATGGACCTGATCTTTCTCCTGTGCGGAAGGGAGCCCGCCGGAGTGATGAGCTGCGAGGTGAAGGGGGACGATGCCCAGCTGTTTTTCTGCCATGTCAGGGAAGACTGTAAAGCGTTCGAGGGGCGGTTCTTCACGATGGCGGTCAGCCATTTCAAGTCAGCGGGCATATGCGTGGTCAGGACGTACTTCCTCTGGCCGTCGCCGGAGCCGTGCATCGCGTCTGCCGGGACCATGGGTTTCGTGCCGATGGAGCGCATCGAGATGGCCAGAGAGAGCGATCACGACTATCCCGGGAGGCCACTGCCGGAAGGCGTCGAGCTCGTACCCTGGTCGGACGGCTGTCTCGACGAGGCCGCCCGGCTCCTGTCCGAAAACGGCAACGAGGTGGACCGGCAGATCTATCCCCAGGAGCAGACGTTCGCCGGCGCACGGGCCCAGCTTAAAAAGATCACCGCCAACATGTACGGGGACTTCCTGGCCGACCAGTCGATGATCGCCCGCGCCGGCGGCGAAATGATCGGCATGCTCCTGGCGACGGAACGCGACGGCCCCTCTGTCCTCCTCCCGCAGGTCATCCTGGACAGGGATCACCGGGGCCGGGGGATTGCCAGCGCCATGATCGGCAGGCTCATCCGGGACGTGGCGAAGCGGGGCGACAGGAAAATAACACTGATCGTCAACGGGCAAAACGTCGACGCCATCCGGCTGTACCGACGCAAAGGGTTCCGGCCGATCTTCGTCTACAAGCAGTACGTCCTGCCCGTCCGGCAGCAGCCGGCAGACACTATCTCCTTTTAACCATCTTTATGCATTCTTCCAGGCACACGTCCACGCACAGACCGCACCCGTAGCACTTCTCCCGGCCGATCTTCAGCTCACCATAGAGCACCCGGGCCCCGAAGCGACAGGCGTCGACGCATGTGCCGCAGTTCATGCAGATCGCCGTATTGGTCGACTCTATCATTTCCCCCTGTCGCATTTCTCGTTGCCGATTTTTGTGAAACAGGAGCAGCAGTCGTCGCAGCAGAAGCAGATGCCGTCCGTCCTGCTCATATCGCTCTCGTTTCGGAAAGGCCTCGGGACCAGACCTTTGTCCACAGCCTCCGCAAAGATGCCCTCCACTAAGTCGTGATCGACTTCCCGCCTGTCTGACCCGTAGGCCGGCGCCCTCGCCCGGAAATAGAGGCCGAGGTCCGTGCGCGAGCGCGCACAGTTACCCGTTCTCTCCCGGCAGCCGCAGTTCGCCACCCAGAAACGCTTGCGGTTGCCTGCGATCTTCTTCGCATAGTCAAGAGTACAGACGTAGTGAAAAGCCCTGTCGCCACCTGACATGAAATTACACCTGAGAATGGTTAGCAAGGAGGCATTGTTAACCTGTCGATCGACGAGTGACAAGAGAGATCGCACCGGAAAGTAAAAAGGTAAAAATCAGAGAGGGTAGTAGCACATTTGACCGCACTCTGCGCGAGAATACTCTCCCGAGTTCACGCAGGCCTGGTAGCAGGCGCCCTGGTCCCCGCCGAAGTTATCCGAGACATATACCGTGGACGCTAACGGCTGGACGTAGGCGTGATAATTGTCCCCGTAAAATCCTCCCAGGATCCCGCCCTGCCAGCGGTCCAGGTCATTGCTGTGAATGCGCAGGCCCTCGCCCTTTGCCAGTGCCACCGGGGCGATCAGGCTCGCGCCCAGCATCATGGCCACCATGATAACTGCCACACACTTCCAGTCCATTTTCATGTCATACCCTGTCTATGATGCGCGATCACAGGGATAAAAAAATCCCTTCACAAAGGCAGCGGGACTGTAAAAACGCGCCGTTAATATCGGGCTGTCAGATAAAAAAGCGAAAAGAAGGGCCGTCGGGTATACCGGCTACCTGTCCGGCAATAGCAGCATCTTGCTATACAAGGTCGACGGTCGCGGCAATATACAGTGGCAGAAGACTATAGGCGCCCCGGACCGGATGCTTAAGGGATACAACGTCTTCCTGGCGCCGGATGGCGGCTACGCCCTGGTGGGCGAATCTGGCGACAACGCAGGGAAGGATGCGGGATTGCTTGTAAAGACCGACAGGGAAGGAAACGTGGAATGGCAACAGACCTACGGCGGAGATCGGGATGTGTTTATCCGTGCCGGTGCCCCGACAGAGGACGGTGGGCTGGCACTCATCGGCTCTACCGGCGACAAAGGGGACGTCGAGACGTAGGACGTATACCTGACGAAGATAGGCCGCATTTGAGTTGCGCGAGACGGGTGGGCGAATGTGCCCACGCCGCCTCATATTACATCATGCCGAAAAGAGGTCCCTGGCGCAGAAACCGGCCGAATCTACTTTTCAGGCAACGCTCCGGCTGCAGGCAGCATAACGACGAACTTAGCACCCTTCGTACAGTCGCCCGGCACCCTGTCTTCCACCCATACCCTGCCCTGGTAGCTGTCAACGAGCGATTTGACGAGGTACAGGCCGATACCCGAACCCTTAGCTCTGGTGGTGCCCTTCAGCAGCCTGTTGAATATACGGTCCTTGAAGTCGTCGGGAATCCCCGGGCCGTCGTCCTCTACGGACACCGTATAGCAGAGCCTGCCCGCTTCCTTCCTGCAGTCGAGGCTGATCGTTATGCTGGCACGCCTTTCCGAGTGCTTGATCGCGTTGCCCACCAGGTTGGCGAAGACGTCGTACAGCAGCTCGTTCGCCAGGACGTAGCAGCCTGTATGGCCGTTAAGGTTTAGCGAGACGGTCTTGTCATGCACCGCTCCGTACTCGCTCTGCAATTCGGAGAGCTGCGTGCATAGGTCGATCGTCTGCACGTTGATCGTGCCTTCCCGGAGCTTCTGCAGCTTCCTCACGTTCCTGATGAGCCGGGCGCTCCGCTGCAGCACCTCGATAGGCTTATCCAGGAGCACTTTCTGGCCCTCGTCGGCCTGCGCGTCCCTGGCGATCTCCAGGTAGCCCAGCGCCATCTGGTGCATGTTGTTGATGTCGTGGCCCATCAGGTCCAGGTATAGCTCAGCCTGCGATTTGGCTTCCAGCAGCTCTTTTTCCACCCGCCGTCGTTCCGTGACGTCGTTGGCCGAGACGATATCGCACGCCCGCCGATATCTGATGGCCCTACGGTGACGTCCACCCACCTGACCTCCCGGTTCTTGTGGACGCCTCAATGAACAGCACGGGGTTCCGCGTCGCTGCCGCCTGCCTGCCAGCTCATTTAGCGCGCTTCGCTGTATTCGAGGGATTCGGATGTCCCAGATCTTGAACCCAGGAAATCCTCTTTCGTGTATCCTGATGCGCTCGACGGCCGGGTTGATAGACGAACTGATCGCCCCGGAACGCGCAGATGGCCGTGGGCGATGTCTCCGCCAGGACCCTGAACTTTTCCTCGCTCTCCCTCAGGGAATCTTCAGCAAGCTTACGTTCCGTGATGTCCAGGAAAAACCCCATCATGATCTTCCGGTCGTTGACCACCACTGGAGTCGCGTTGATGATGACCGGTATCTTTCGGCCGTCCTTATGCAGGGCTTCAGCCTCGTAGTTGACTACGTGGCCCTGCTCGGCCTGCCGCACGATATTGCGGTGGTGCTCCTCCCTGCCTCGGGAGGGTGAAGCTGCATGACGTTCATGCCGGTGATCTCGTCGCGCGGGCGCCCGAACAGCTTCTCGGCGTTCGAGTTACAGTCCATGACGGTGCCAGTCGCGTCGTCGACGATCACGATCGCTGTGCCGGCGTTCTCGAACAGGGCCCTGAACCTGGCCTCAGAACTGCGCAGCGCCTCCTCGGCATGCTTGCGCTTCGTGATGTCACGGACATGTTCTATGACCCCTGTCACGTTGCCATGGTCGTCGACGAGCGGGAACGAGTAAATCTCCAGCCATCCTCTCCTCACGCCGTTCTCCCCGTGGAAGGGCACGATCTCGCTCTGCATCGTCTTTTGCCTGATCGCTTTAATGCTGGGGCAAATGTCGCAGGGCGTCGACCTGCCATGGTATACATAGTAGCATTTTTTGCCCTCCAGCGGCATCATGTACGGGTGCCATTCTTCCATGACGTGGTTCGTCCGGACAATGTTAAGGTCCCTGTCCAGGACGCTGATGCCGTCCTGTATGCTGTCGAAGACGTTGTTGAGGAATGTTTCGCTCGCCTTGAGCCTCTCTTCGGCATCTCTGCGCCCGGTGACGTCCTCGACGATCGCCAGCATCCCGGTGACTTCCTCCGCACCGTCCCGCAGGGGAGCCATGTTGTATCGCAGGTAGCCGCTTTTGTTCCAGTGAGAGGTGTAATGACGCTCGTTAGCCACGCTTTCGCCGCGGGACAGGCAAGTCGCTACGTCATCAGATATTCCTGTCCTGACCAGAAGCGGGAAGCTGAGGAGGTTGGTCGACATGGCAAAATCGTCGGATTGCGCGCCCAGTATATCCAGCATCTTCTGGTTGATCGCAGTTACATTGCCGGACCTGTCGCAGGTGACCACTCCCAGGGGAGCGTTTTCGAAAAGCAGGCGATACTTTTCCTCGCTCTCCCGCAGAGCCTTCAAGGCACGATCGTCGCTCTCTGCTTTGCTTTTTCGCTTACCGTCCGGATTCTTATCTGTGCCCCCAATAAAAATTCCTCCATGCCTAACCTAAATAATTATGATTTTAAAACGATAAAAGTAACTGATTGTGTCCCGGGCTGTTGCTCTATGCTTTATAGCACTCCGAAAATAATGTGAAAGACAGAGGTGAGGCACATTAAACAAGGCTCATTTATCCCGGCAAGACTATTTCCAGATACATGCGAAGGTTCGACCGGGGGAATGAGGATGGAGAAGCGGATATGCAAGATATGCCTTTACATCTATGACCCGGCGACGGGCGACCCCGGAGCAGACATCCGGGCCGGAACTGCATTCGAGAAGATACCGCTCGACTACAGTGCCCGGTATGCAGCGCACCCAAAGGCCAGTTAGAGAGGCTGACGGAGTACGAGAAGAGCATCGCGGCGTAAAACATAAAACTTTGAGGGCGCTCTCCGGACGGACTCGCACGCGCGGGCGCATGTGACAAACGTCGGGGCTTCCCTTGCATACGTGTATGGCTGCGAAGAATCACCATGCAACTTTCGACGCCCGTGCCGCCGCCCACATCATAGTATCAACCTTTGTTCTTCCCTTTAGAACGATTTCTGCCGCCATAATATGCCGACAATTCATTTTGACCCTGCAGCTTTCCGGTCGGCCGACAGGCTGACTGTGCCTCGGCCTCTGGATGCCGAGGCAATGATCTGGGCGGTCGATACCAGACACAGGAGCCCCGCGATCATGAACAGCGCCGAATTATACGGGGCAGGGGACAGCAGGCCGACGATCAACAGTGTCAGCCTCTCCGGCCGGCCGAACATGGCGGCGTCGGAGCTGAGACCTTTCCTGTGATTGTAGATCCGCGAGGCCATGAGCAGCACCGAGCCCCCGACGACTGCCAGGGCTGTGGCGGGCACGCCACCTGAGACCGCGCCGGCCACGAACAGCAGTTCGGAGCACCGGTCGGAAAAGCTGTCGAAGTACCGGCCGAACTCGGAGCATCGGCCGCTGCACCTGGCAAGCGAGCCGTCCACCGCGTCCAGGCATGCGCCCGCGAAAAAGAGGGCAATGCCCATGTACAGGTGTCCCGACAGGGCCAGAAGCCCTGCGACCACGGACATGAGCAGGCCTGCCGCGGTCACCATGTTCGGCGTTATCCCGACGGCCAGCAGCACTCTGGCTATCGAACGCAGGGCCCGGTCCTTCTGTGGCTTGAACGCGTACAGCATGCTCATGTCAGTAATCCTCTATTTCAGCAGCCTGGCTACGAAGTCGGCACACCCTTTATCCATGTCTTCCTGCGGAGTCAGCTTCAGCGCCGCTTTAATATTGAGTGTGCTGCCAGCCGGCAGCGAGGCCACGTCTTTTATCACGGCATGCCTGATCGCCGTTATCCTGCTCCACGCTCCCGTGGCCGAAGACGCCGATCGTCGTGTTCGCCGGCGGCTGCAGGTTCTCCAGGTATGCTTTGACCGAGCTGCTGGCGCTGCCCGCGTAGATCGGCCCGCCCACGACGATGACGTCATAGCCTGACTATTCGCGGCTGTCTGGCTCTTTACGCCCGCCATGACGACCGAATAGCCCACGGGCCTCCAGGTCGTCCGCGATCGTGGAAGCCACGTTCTTAGCCGCTCCCGTGACACCCGGGTTATAGACGACCAGCGCGTGTCCGGTCACGTTGCCGGCCGGGCTCAGCGTTTCGGAGCCCGTGGCCGTGCCGCTCATCAGGTCGAATATTATTACGCTCATCGCGGCAAATCCCGCAAGCACCACAACGATGACGACCGCCGCGGCAATCAGTAATATTTTCATCAGTTTCATATGTTATTTCTCCCGGTCAACTTTTATATCAATTCGGTAATCGTTCATTTATCTATCGGGTCCCGGACATGCCCGGTTCTGATCCGGCGACCGCCGGCTTTTTCGACCGGATACCGCCCCGGGTACTGTAGCCCATGACTCCCATGATCGCCATCGCCAGCATGAGTACGGCCAGTTGTTTTGCATTTAATTCCATGTTTTACATCCTCCGGTCGAGGCAAGCGTTTCCAATCCCGCCATGTCGTGATAGCGTTCGCTGACCGTATTCATTCCCTGCCCGGTAAAATTTACCTCGTTCCGCGTTTACTTCTGCCGTTTTAGCCCGTTTTTTCACTGGCTATGGAGCGCAGCATCATGTCTACGGTGCGCTTGTAGAGCTCTTCCTGGGTCAGCCTGTAGTTATCCATGTACATCCGGGTGACCGGGGAGAGGTTGAGCGCGTTGTTGGACATGGACAGCATGATCAGGGTGGCTGCTTCGGGGTCGATGTCATCTCTGATCGACCCGTCCTTTATGCCTTCCTTCACCGCTTCCACGACCATGCGGAAGCTGTTGATCCTGATCGTCTTCAGCTCTTCCAGGTCCGGAGACCCGGCAGGATCGAACATCCCGTATGGTAGTACGCCATGTAATACCCAGTGTACTGTTATAGAACTCGTAGTAGATCGAGCCCACGGACCGGATTTTCTCTATACCGGTCATACCCTTCTGGCTTATTTCCCCGAACATCCGGCTGACTATCTTCGAGGCACGGATGGCGATGGCCGCGTAGATGTCCTCCTTGTTCCTGAAGGACAGGTACAATGTAGCCCTTGCCATCTCCAGCTCCTTTGCTATGTCGTCCATCGTGACGTTCTCGTAGCCCCGGGAGAAGAACAGCTTCTCGGCGGCATCGACGATATCGTTGCGCCGCAGTTCCCGTTCCCGCTCCTTTCTCTCGGCCTTTGACACTTCAGATCGCTCCGGTTTTTAGCACCGTGTCACAATAATAGCATGGTGTTATTATTATGACACAGTGTCACTATTTTAGACCTAGATGTCATTGCAAGTATATAAGCCTTTGCATTTGTCTGGCAATCGGCCATTTTACTCCACGTCTAATCGCGTTAATATATGGCCATTTATGAATTGTTGCATTCGCTGAGCCGGCATCGGACACAACCTAAACGACGTAAACGATGTTTTAAAAAAGCTCTTTGGACAATAAGGGGCAGGGAGGTCCTGCCTTTTATTGCGCCATTATTTTACGGCAGCGGACAGCATGACCACGTACTTCCCGCCCTTCATATCGTCGCCAGACGGTCGCTCGCACGCGTAACATTGCATAATGCATGGCTCTGAATCAGGCCACCCCGACCCCCCGGCAGGGAACAGCCTGACAGTTCTGCCTGTATCCGGTGGAAATCGGCAAAAGGCATTTCAAGTTATAATCGGATTTGCTGCGCGTAGCTGTCTATATCTCTCTTTTCAATCCTGTAGTTGTAGAAGAGACAGAATCCCGGACAACACGACTCGTCATAATGCATGCTCACAGTGTTCATGCAAATGCCGGCAAGCTTGTACGGACAATCCTTATTCGACATAGTACCCCGCTTCAGCACAGGCCCTGCCTCCAGGGACTCAAACGCTAAAGCATATTATGTTTGGATAATTACATATTTATAAGTTGCGGCCAAAATTATAATGATAAATATAGACAGACAATTAATTTGTCATATTTTCATTGCCTGCCGTAACCGCATTTCTATTTTGACCGGTATGTTCATGAATACAGCCTGAACAAGGTCGGGGAGCATTACCAGTGTCACCTCCCGCAATCTTGCTGCCTCGAAGATCAGCCAATAAAGACCCCCGGAGTTACTCGTCAAGGCTGTTGCGATAGCCTTCAAACCTTTATGGACACGATTATGTTGCAGGGATGGCATATTGTAAACCAGGCGTTATTAATTATAAATCACCGGTTAATTATCCGCTGAAAATATGATGTTCCATTGTTCTTTTCATCATTAGAAAATATTTATAATTGGCCATAGAGGTTTCATTTCACGACAATACAAATATTAAATATCATTATTAATAACCGGTAGCATATCTATAGTTTAGTTATAAACGGGTCTGGACATGGCTGCGAACAACGTCGACAGGAAAACAGGAAAGGATAAGCGCAGCGCAGGTCCCGAAAGTAAAGAACTTCTCATTGAACAGATGAGAAATCGTATCGAGTTTTTAGAAAAAGAGCTACAGTCCAGACAGGAAGAGCTTCGCGCCAGGACAGATGAATACGGAGGGCCGGCCCGGGAGCGAGAGAGGGCAGAGTTGGCGTTGCGCGAGAGCGAGGAGCGGCTTGACTTTTCGCTTAAATCGGCAGATATCGGGGCGTGGGATCTGAACCTGATCGATCATACTGCCTGGCGTTCGCTGCGTCACGATCAGATTTTCGGTTACAGGGAGCAGTTGCCTGAGTGGACGTATGAGATGTTTCTCAGTCACGTATTGCCTGAAGACCGGGACTTTGTGGATAGTGCTTTCCAGAAGGCTGTCTCGGGGCACAGTGACTGGGACTTCGAGTGCCGTATCTGCCGGGCTGACGGAGAAGTACGCGGGATGTGGGCGCATGGCCGGGCGGTGTATGATGAACAGGGGCAGCCCCTGCGTATGCTTGGCATAAACGTTGACATCACAGAGCGCAAGAAGATAAATGCCGAGTTACAGGCGGCTCGCGACGAGCTTGAAAGGCGTGTGAAGGAGCGGACTGCCGCGTTACACGAAAGCGAGGAGCGGTTCCGGGCTACATTCGAGCAGGCAGCGGTGGGTATGTCTCAGGTTAGCCTGGACGGTCGCTTTATACGCGTTAACAAAAAGTTCTGCGAGATTACCGGGTACTCTCCGGAGGAGCTAATACAGCGATCAGTTTCTGACATTACTTACCCTGAGGATGTCCCCGAAGAAGATGCGTTAATACATCGATTATTAGCTGGCGAGATACCGACGTTTTCCCGGGAAAAGCGATATGTAAGGAAGAGCGGCTCGATTATCTGGATCAGCCTGAGCGTGAGTGTCGTCCACGAGAATGGGAAAAAATATTTTATCGGCGTAACCCAGGATATCACCAAGCGTAAGCAGGCCGAGGAGGCGCTGCGGGAAAGCGAGGAGAAGTTCCGGGTCCTGGCCAATGCTTCATCGACTATGATCTGGCTGTACCAGGGCGAGCGCTTTGTATATGTAAATAATGCAGGGGAACGCCTGACGGGGTACTCTATCGACGAGCTCCTGAAAATGAAGTTCTGGGACGTCGCGCATCCCGACGACCGTGACCTCTTCAGAGAACGCGGGCTTGCACGGCAGCGGGGCGAACCCGTACCGCAGAGGTACGAGGTCAAGCTGCTCACGAAGGGCGGCGAGACCAGGTGGGTCGAGCTTTCGGCCGGGCGCATCATGTACCGGGGAGCGTCAGCAGGGATCGCTACGTTCTTTGACATTACCGAGCGCAAGCGGGCCGAGGAAGCCTTGAAGTTCGAGCGGTCACAGCTCCTGAGCATCTTCGACAGTATCGACGAGATCATCTATGTCGCCGACCCCTGTACCTACGAGATATTGTATGCTAACAAGGCGATGCAGGACCGGTTCGGTAAACGCCTCGTCGCCGGTACCTGCTACATGGAACTTCAGAACAGGAATTCCCCCTGTGAGTTCTGCACCAACCCCATCATCCTGAAAAACAAGGGCGAGCCTTACCGCTGGGAATTCCACAACCCGACGGTAAACCGGGATCTCATGATCTATGACCGGATCATCAAGTGGCCAGATGGCCGGGACGTGAGGTTCGAGCTGGCCATCGACATCACCGGGCGGAAGCGGGCCGAGGAAGAACTGGCTAACGCAAAAGCCCGGGCGGAGCTTTACCTCGACCTGATGGGCCACGACATCAACAATATGCACCAGATCGCGCTGGGCTATCTGGAGCTGGCCCGCGATATGCAGGCTGATGCAGACGGGAGGGAGTTTCTTGATAGGCCAATCGAGGTGCTGCAGCGGAGCGCCCGGCTGATCAAGAACGTGAGGAAACTGCAGAAGCTCCATGACGAAGTATTCCAGATCGAGCCTGTCGACGTAGCCCGGGTGCTGGCGGATTTGCAGCAGGAGTTCGGAGGAGTGTCGAACAAGTCGATCACGCTGAACCTGAACGCCTGTAAGCATTGCCACGTACAGGCGAACGAGCTGCTGAACGACGTGTTCTCCAACCTGGTGAGCAACGCGATCAAGCATACAGGAGACCATGCGGATATTATCATCGACCTGGACGTCGTCAAGGACCAGGGTCAACGATATTACCGGATATTCGTCGAGGATGACGGCCCGGGCATCCCGGACGAGTTCAAGGGGAAGATATTTAACAGGCTGCTGAAGGGCACGGAAAAGGCGAAGGGGATGGGGCTCGGGCTTTATCTGGTCAAGTCGCTGGTCGGGAGCTTCGACGGAAGGGTGTGGGTCGAGGATCGCGTGCCTGGCGACCACTCGAAGGGCGCGAAGTTCGTGGTCATGCTGCCAGCCTTAGAAAAGTAGCCTATTTAATTACAAAACAACAAATGGCAAAATCTGTCCGCTGTATATATCCTTATATCAATTTTCTGGAATATCTGTTAGCATGTCAAATGTTTGGGACTGACGTTTCTTATACAAGTGTATTCAGATGGTCGAATATCGATACAATTCTATTTCAGAATCGAGGAAAAGCCTTTTTGCATCGCAACGCCATATTATGCCGAGTGATATAATGGCGGAAGCAACTGTCGAAGAAATTGCCGGCTTTATCAGCGGCAACGTGAAACGAAAGCAAATCCTCGACGTGCTCGACAAAAATGGCAGCAAGACCTCCGAAGATCTTAGAAAAATCACGAGAACGCCGAAGATCGTAATGGAGAAAGTGCTTAATGCTATGGTGGAGAACGGCGTCATAATAAAGCAAAACGATATCTATACCCTGACGGATAATGGCAAGAAAGTAGCCAACATTTTACCAAAGCAATCGACTCACCCCAGCGCCCATAAGTTCGATTCCAATGTACGTCGGGAAATATAAAATTTTTTAAGATTTTTATACATCTACAACAGTTTTGTCAGATAAGTGTCTAAATTTTCGAATAACTACAAGGACGCGCTACGAAAGCCAGACACGTTATGCGAGACTGTCGCCAGGTGCTCGAGCGCCGGCAGGTACAGCCGGGGCTCAGGATGCAACAGGCGGACGTACCAGGCAGCAGTGCGTACTTACAGGATTGCCGCAAGGAGCGAGAGGTCCTGCGATAAGATGATCGGGAGCTTGTTCTGCAGCCAGATCGTGAGCGCAGGCGCTATCGCCAGGGAGCTGTACAGCTTTACTCCATCGTCCAGGGGGGCGGGGCTTCTCGGTGATTCCGGACTCATGCCGACGCTACTCGCAGCTATGGTGGAGTTGAGCGCGGTGACATTCTGCCAGTAATGATCCCGCAACGCCAGCATTTCGGGCAGGATGTGGTAAGGCGGATTCTGCGTGCGTTTGATCTGCTCCCACTGGGCTTCGCAGATGTTGACAAAATCAATTACTGCATCAGCCTGTGGTTTCTTCGCGATCAGGAACGGCTGGAGCTCCGTCAGGATATCCCGGGCGTGCTTGTCCGAAGTACGCCAGACGCTCCAGGCGCGATGTCGGGGATTGCCAGGCTGGTAGGTGTAGACGGAACCGCCAAAGTTCTTCTTGAACAGGTCCAGTACAAGCTTGTTATCCCCGCTCGTAAGCTCGATCTTGGCGCTGAAGTACTCATGAGGAACCAGAGACTTATTCTTCCGGACAGTCTTCTGGATGCTGATGAGCCCATCAGAGTCGATAGCCCCGGCAAAATATGCGTAGAGTCGTTCCTTATTTTTATATATACTATAACCCCCCATCTAAACAATATATGTACTACATTTTTTTAATATTTATATTCTATTGATAGTTATTTAATCGATAGTAATTTGAGTGGTTAATTATATATCAGATGTTAATCGTAATGCATATCGGGGACTCCAGGGCGGTTGCAACCACATGATAGTTAAGTTCTGAAGGTCAACTTGTAAGGCACATTGCAACGTTCGAAGGCAAAGGCACGTACACGCCGGTCATGCTGCCTGCCGTTGAAGAGTAATACTGTTTTATATTAATCAATGGATATATGGCAAAATCGACTCGCCGTATATATACTCCAAAATTGTGATAGGATGACACCACCCCGGGTATTTCCCATATTTTCCCAGCATGGCTTTCATCAAGCACATGTGACGCGCTTTGGACTGTTCGTTGGTAAATATATGATGAAATAAGTATTTATTTGTAAATATATTGAATTGAGACAATATTTTTTAATTTTTATATTTGTAGTATAACATCCTTATTGTCAAATTTTTCTTCTAATCGAGATTAATAAAATTATTTTCTACTTATCATTCATATTTTTATTAATTCGTAATAAATCAAAAATATTAAATACAAGCGGTTGATATACAATAGTTTATAAAAATGTTTTAAAAATATAAATGAATTTAGGGAGGTTTGAAATGAAGCTAAACAAGTATTGCAAGATCGCCGGCGCAGTCATCGTTACGGCGATCATGGTCATTGCAGCGATTGTGGCCACCCAGAGCGCCACCGCTGCAGGCGGCAACGGTATACCGGAGAGCGGAAACCACTACAACTTAAACCTGATCGGCGTACAGAAAGCGAAGAACGTCGATCCGACCTGGCAGGGCAGCAATGGACACAGGATCTTAGTCCCCCTGTATGGTAAGTGCACCATATGGCTTAACAAGACCCCTGCGGAAACATTCAGTGTCTACGATTATGACGGCACGGATGGCTCAGCAACGCTCGGGCTCCCGGACCCATACGATGGCATATACAATGGGCAAACCGCCAACTATCGTATATACGTCAGAGAACTCGGTAAGCCCGGCGGCAAAGCATCGATTACCGCTGGTTATTACGTCGAGACTGATAACACCGTGTGGTACTCCCTGGATGTCGTCACTCTCGAGCGCAAGAAGGGACAGTCCGTATTCGTTGACAGGACCCTCTCACTGACCACGATCTAGCACGACTTTGATGGCGACGGCGACTATGAGCGTAAGGGTCTGTTCGACGAAGACCAGTAAGGCTACTTCTGGGACTACGACAACAACGGCCTGAAGCTTGCCCAGCTGCGCTTCTACTATTAAGACCGTTGGTATTAGAGCAGCCAGAGTGGTAAATTAACCAGAATCAGAGGGGTTTTACCCCTCTGATCCCAGGCACAACCTCTGCAGGTAACAACCTTTTCTTTTATTTCTCGGCATAGCCTGATTACTGTTTATCCCGACGGCCCACAAAGGCCAGCCATGTGCCCGAAAAACAGATCTATTTATATAAGCAGTTGAGTACGAACGAATTCCCGAGGCTATCCGGGGCCAAAGCGCTGATCAAGTCTCTATAGCACGAGGGTGTCGATACCATTTTCGGCTAACCCGGCGGCCAGATTCTTCCTGTCTACAACGAACTCTACGACGCGAGCGTCCGTCATCCAGAAATCATGGTAGGACGAATACGATTTGAACTACTATACTTATTTACAGCTTACTGTAAAAAGTGCAAAATCTCATGCCTTATCTATATACCCCCCACCATCTTTTCGGGGATATATACAGCATCCCCATTTTGCCATTTATCCATTTATTAATATAAAATAGTATTATTTTTCTAAAGCTGGCAGCATTATCCACAGCGGCCTCACCGAACTGGAGATTCCCTCCTCGCACTGCGGCCGACCAGCGTGACAACCATTTACCTGACGTACAAGCTGTAGATCAGGTCGCATGCCGACCTGCCGGCTATATGGTGAAGCCTTTGACGATGTAGCGGATGAGCATGGTCACTGGAATGATCTCCAAGCGGCCGATCCACATATTTATAATGAGCATGATTTTTCCCACTACGTGAAGGCTCGGGTCAATGATGCCGCACCAAAGTCCGGCGTTGCCCTGAGCGGAGCATACGGTCATGAAGATGCGGCTAAGGTTGTAGCCCGGGGCAACGTGGGACAGGACCATTACACCGAGCACGATCGTGACGACCCACAAAAACGTGATCAGGGTGGCCTCGGCCAGCTCTTTGTTGATCATCGACTCGCTCAGCCGCTGGTTACCCATCTTGATCATCACGATGGCGTTGCGAGGCAACAACATTTGCTTGAGCCACAGCTTGAACTCGTTGACCAGGAAGATTGCGCGGGCTATCTTGATCCCACCACCCGTTGAGCCGGCGCAGGTGCCGACGATCATGGCGATCGAGAGGATCATCAGGGCGGTGATCGACCAGTCGGTCATCACCGAGGTCTGCAATCCGGTGGTCGTGATGGCGGAAACAAGCTGGAACGCCGCCAGGCGGAGTGACTCAAACAGGTCGTGATGCTGGAGATATAGCTCAGCAGAGAGTGCCAGTATAGCCACTGCAATGAGGAACAGAAAAGTCCTGACCTGCGGATCAAGAGGCAGGAGGCTCTTCGGTTTTTTAACTGTCTTGTAGATGAACACGAAGGGCAGCGCCCCAGAGATCATGATGACCATGAGAACGATCTCGATGGGCACGCTGTTGTAGTGAGCGATGCTGTCGGAATATATGGAGAAGCCGCCCGTGCCGATGGCTACCATGCAGTGGTTGATCGAGTCCCACAGTGGCATGCCTACTGCGACCAGCATGATGATGCCGATGACTGTGAGGACTAGATAGATGAACCAGATAGTATTGATCGTCGATCGGATGCTCGGCTTGATCCGTTCCTTGCGCGCCTCCGACTGGTACATGATATAGGTGCTGGTGCCGGGCCGGATCAGGATAGTGACCATGAGCAGGATGACGCCGATGCCACCGATCCACTGCATTACGCTGCGCCATAACAGGACAGCCTGGCTTGACTGTTCCGGGTACATGATCATGGTAAAGCCAGTGCCTGTCCAACCCGAGATAGCCTCAAAGAAAGCATCGATGCCCGACATATGCTCGATCATGATCAGCGGTATCGCGCTGACAGCCGGCACTACGAGATAAGCGATAGCGGCCACGATCATTGCGTGACGGAGCTCGATATCCTCAGTCACTGGAAACGCAAGCTTCAGAAAGAGGGCGATGACGCCGCTCACGCCGGATGCCACGACGAACGCAAGAGCGTTGCCGGGCTCACCGAGCAGGAAGCAGGTGACTACCATCCCGGCGAGAATAATCGCAGAGACGGCGAAAAGCCCGGCGAGATTGCTGAGTATAATGCGAATATCTCTGTATCTCGAAGTCTTACTTTTCCGGGTGGCCTTCGTTGAGAGAATGCTTCTGCCGAAATCGAGTAGTACATGGGAGAAAGGCACCGAGGCTCACCTGCTTATCTGCTGGTCGGCCACGATGGCCCCGGAGAACATTTGTTCTTCTTCTCCAAGCTTCGTTGCAGATGATGCTTTACATTGGTCTGGTGTAACCACAATCTTCTCCTTTTATAGCTTTAAAAAAGAAGTTATAAGGTTATCGGGCGGACCTTAACTTCCCATATATAAAGTTGTCGGAGAAATGCCGTCAGATAATAGTGTTGATGACTTATCCGCTAATATTGCTACGGTCGTAGGTAATAGCGGCAACGGTATTCCTGAACGAGATGTCTACGCGGAAGCCCCTGGTAGACTTGTATGTCTGCGGACTTTTATGCATGACGATTTTTATCGCGAAAAGCCCGCTCTTCAGGTCTTTCAAGGATGGGACGGCAGTTCAGTATGGCTTGCCAGCTGTCTTCACCATGAGCACTGGGCAGGGCGCGTCGCGGATGAGCCGGTCGGCGGTACTGCCCAGCAGGAACTCTTGGTAGGCTGGCCGTTCCGTCGCGCCGATCATCATGATGTCAACCATTCATGATGTCAACCATACATGTCTCAGAGAGCGCAATACACATTTTCGACAAAAAACTCGTTCCTAAGGTCAAATCATCTAGGAATGAGTACAGTAGTGCAAGTATAATAGGAAATGACGTGAAAGATTAATTAAACGACGTAAATTGTAGATTATCCGCCGTGAATTCGCTTGCTTGAAGTGGCTCAATTTCTAGATAAATCTCATTATTGCGCTATAGCTGGCAGCATGACCACGAACCTTGCGCCCTTCGTATGGTCGCCCGGCACCCGGTCTTCTACCCACACTTTGCCGTGATAACCTTCAACCAGTGTCCTTACAAGGTATAACCCGAGGCCTTTGCCATGCGCCTGTGTTTTTCCCCGCTGGAACCGGTGGAACAACTTAGACTTCAGACTGTCGGGAACGCCCGGACCGTTATCCTCCACAGTGCACCTGTAATATGCCCGGCCATTCTGGTCGACGCGCTCCACTCCGACATCGATAGTTACCGGCATGTCCGGCTCGGAGTGTTTGACCGCGTTGCTAATAAGATTAAAGAATACGTCCCGAAGAAGATCACTGCCCTTCACAAGATAATGCGGAACCTCATGTACATTGATGGTGGCGTCCTTGTCGCTGGCATGGACGTCGTGGGATTTAAGCCCCTCGAACAGGTCGTGCAGATCAATTGGCCTCGTCTTTACACCCTCGTCAGCCAGCCGCTGAAGCTTCCGGACATTCGATATCAGCCTCGAACTACTCTGTACGGCCTGCAATGGCTTCTCGATCAACACTCTGCCATCCGGCCCGATCTTCCCATCCAAGTCCAGTGTTTGAAGCGCCAGCTCGAGAAACCCGAGCGCAGACTGATTCATATTGTTGATATCATGGCCCATCAAATCAAGGTAAAGCTCCGCCCGTGCCTTCGCCTCCTCCAGCTCTTTTTCAGCTCGCCTACGCTCAGTGACATCCTGGACGGTCCCGAACATTGTAACGGGCTGACCCGAGTAATCCCGGGTGACCTCGCCCTCTGCATGGATGACCTGTTCCACACCGTCGTGCAACACGACACGATAATCGATCGAATAGGGCATCGTACCGGAAAGAGTTGCCTGGACCGCTCTATCGACAGGCTCCCGGTCATCGGGATGTAACCTGGCAATGAACTCATCATAAACGATATATTGCCGGTTGCCAAAGCCAAACATCCGGAAAAACTCTGTACTGCCCACCACCCGGTCACATTTAACATCCCACGTCCAGTTTCCCAGACGAGTTATACGTTGAGCCCGGGCCAGGTTAGCCTCGCTAACCCGCATCGCTTCCTCGGCCCGCTTTCGCTCGGTGATGTCCCGGGCGATGCCGAATATGCCGGTGATGTTGCCGCCCTCATCGAAGAGAGGGCCTTTGGTCGACAGTAGCGTTAACTGCTTTCCGGACGAGTCAGTGACCTTCTCTTCAAAGGTCTGCTGCTTTCCCGAGTCCATGACTGCACGGTCGACATCCATCAGAGCTTTCGCTTCATCCGGCGAGAACAGGAACGTGTCGTCCTTCCCTATAACATCGCTTGCTTTTTTCCCGGTAAACCCTTCCGCCGCAGAGTTGAAGAGCAGATACCGGCCATGCAGGTCCTTCAAAAAGATGGCGTCGGACGTCCCATCGACGATCGAACGCAGGAGCTGCTGGTTCTTCCTCAACTTTTGCTCGGCCCGCTTGCGCTCCGTAACGTCCTGTAAAAGTACGAGTTCCTTATCACCGATAGGGACGCCAGAAATCTCAGTATAGCGTACCGAGCCATCCTTACATGTCACGATATAATCGATGGGCCCTATATCTTTTGACTCCCTGACAGCCTCTTCAACACCTTTCTCCCACCGCTTTATCGCCTCTTCCCTGTACTCAGGGTCGGGATAAGCCAAAGGCCACCAGGAACTCAAATGAGGAATATCTTCCAGGGTGTAGCCAAATATTTCTATATACTTTTTATTCAGATAAGTGATATTATCATCCTTATCATTGATCGCCATAGGAATAGGGGAATTATCTGCCAGCTGCCGGAATCGCTCCTCGCTCTCGCTTAATTCCGCCGTCCGTTCCCGCACCCTCTGTTCAAGTACGTCCCGGGACCTGTGGAGCCCTTCTTCCATCTGCTTGCGTTCAGTGATGTCGATGTTGATACCGATTAACTTTAAGGGCTTCCCCGAATCGTCCTTAAAGACAAACGCCCTTCCATAAAGCCAGTGCACCGTGCCGTCGGGCCAGACTACCCGCCACTCGCCCTCAAGACCCCCTTTGTCCATGGCCTCATTTACTCGCCGAACTACTTCAAGCCGGTCCTCGGGATGGACAAGCTGCTCCCAGGCATCCTCAGTCCCCGGGAACCCGCCCGACGGCAGGCCGTACATTGCTTCCAGCTCGGGCGTCCACGTGTTCACGCCCGTCCGGATGTTCCACTCGAACGTGCCGATGTGGGCCACCTGTTGCGCCACTCGCAGCATCTCCGAGCTCTCCCGCAATGCGGCGTTAATACGGGCCACGTCATTAAGAGCGTTGATCTCCTCCAGCTGCGCCCTCATCTCCTCATTCCGGACCCCAAGCTCCTCACCATGGATATCAATCTCCTTCTGCTTCTCCTGCAACTCAATCTGTAGAGACTCGACGCTCTCCTTATCTGCTTCGAGATCATACAGGTTACGGTACAAGTCTTTCTTGCCCGCTACCTTCTCGTAACGCTTCACAACATCCTTTAAACGGGAATTTAGGCCACGCAGGGCATTCAGCTCAGCGATAAGCTCCGCTTGGCTTTTATCGGCATCCTTCTTCCCTTCCACTAAACGCTGGCCCATAATGATCCTAATAATGAAACAGATCACTTAAAAAAGTCTTTATATAAATATGTTCCCGGCCGATAAAGAAAGCGCCGGGCAGGTTTTGACTGAATGATCTTTAGAAAGAAGTAAGTGGGGGGTATATAGATAAGGCATGAGATTTTGCACTTTTTACAACAAGCTGTAAATAAGTAGAGCAGTTCAAATTGTATTCGTCCCGCCACAATTTAGGGGTAATAGATAGACCCATGTTTTTGCAGTTAATTCTAACTTTTTGAAAATAATGAATTCGTTCAAAATTCGTCTAGGCAGGCGCCGACGCGCATTAATCAGTCGTTCATGGAAAAATTGGGGAAAGGGCTGTTGTGACAGCCCTTCTCTTCATCTTGCTGTCTGATACGGCTATTTCTTGACGAGCATCGGTCGCATCATCTCATTGTCTTCGTGGTCGACGATGTGGCAGTGCCAGACATAGCCAGGACCCTCGGACGGATCGAACTCGTACGGCAGGCCATCCTGCTTCTTGAATCGTACACGTATCTGGGTCACCTGGTTGGGCATGGCGCGGATGACGTCCTTCCAGCCCTTCTCTTCGGGGAGCGCGAACGTCTGGGTGCCCGGTATCAGGTACGGCTCGAATGGCAGCACCTTCGTCTCCCAGTCCATCTTGAACGGTAGCATGCCGTCCGTCAGCCCGTCCCGGTTCAGGTTCAGCCAGTCGGTGAGGTACCTGTTTTTATCGAAGTCCTGGCGGGAGACGATCTGGAACTGCACGAGGTGCAGGTGCATCGGGTGGGCGTCGGCGCTCAGGTTGACGAAGAACCAGTTCTCGGTGGTGTTGTTCTTCGGGATCTCGGAGACCGGGGCATCCCACATCTGGCCGTTGAGGAACAACCCGAGCGGATTGCCGGTTACCGGGTCCAGCTGCTCGTTCAGCGTCAGGATGCGCGTGTGGCCCTCTGCCCCCAACGTCGGGAATTTCGGACCTTTCAGCGTCGGGTTCAGGAGCGCCGGCAAGGTTCTGGGCGCAAATCCCGGGTTACTGCCCACCTTGAACATGATGATCTGGCCCACCGTGTCCGGGTCGGCCGGGTCGCCGTCTGGGAACGGGGCTGCCGCATTGTTCCGCATGATGATCTCGGTGCCCGGGGCCACGTTCGAGAAGTCGACCAGAATCTCTGCCCGCGAGCCCGGCAGGAGGATCATACTGTTTATCTGTGCCGGTGACTGCAGGTAGCCGCCGTCGGAACCGATCACGATGAACGGCATGCCGTTGTCGAAGAACAGGTTGTAGAACCGGGCGTTCGAGCCGTTCAGCAGCGACAGGCGGTACTGGCCACGGTCGACGTTGACGAAAGGCCAGGTGTGGCCGTTGACCATGATGGTGTCCCCGAAGAATTCCGGTGACCAGTACGGGTGCGCAGCGGTGACGCCCACGTTCGGGAACGCCAGCTCATTGTTGCCACACTCATCTATGACGTAGAACGAGCGGTCCTGGATGGCGAGCGGCAGCGAGAACTTGCCACTGGGCAGCAGCGGGGCGATCTCGTCCTTGGGGTCCTGAATGATATAGAAGCCTGCAAGGCCTGCCAGCACGTTCAGCCGGGTCATGCCCAGCGCGTGGTCGTGGTAGAACATGCTGGTGGCTTCCTGCCCGTTGGGGTAGACGTAGTGCCTCGTCGTGAACTTGGGGCCTACCTTGCCGTCGTTGGTGAACCAGACATCCGGGCCGCCGTCGTAAACTGACGGGACCTCGCCGCCATGGAGGTGGGTAACGATCGGTACTGGCTCCTGCGCGCTCAGGTAGCCTGGCGGGAACGCATTGAAGGGTGGCTGTGGCGCGGCTATATTGTTCGGGTTGGCCCAGTGGATCGTCGGGTCGACTGGCAGGAAATGGGGTCCGGTGATATTGTTGATCCATTCCACGTTGGTCGGCCTCCCCTTGGTCACCAGGAAGGTGGCGCCCGGCGAATGCCTGAAGAACACCGACGCGCCAGTCGCCGGATCCTTGACTATACCGCCATAGGCGAAGACCGTGGTCGGGCCGAAGCCGGTGCTGCTGCCGTCCTGTCTCGTGAGGGGCAGGATTTGCTGCAGAGTTTTGGCCGCGTCGACCTTGACCTCGCTGACGTTGAGGTCGTAGAGCGGCGGGATGACCAGCTCGTTCACATATTTGGGAATAGCCAGCGGGTCCAGCGGCGTCCCGGTCATAGTGCCCATGCCGCATGCTGCTTCGGCCCTGCCGGGCAGTCTGCTGAGCATGCTGGCTGCGACAACTGTGCCGGCGACGGCTCCGGTCATCTTCAAGAATGATCTTCTGTGGTACTTTTTATCCATCGGGACACCAGGAGTGGTTTCTCCGACCAGCGCTTTCTTACCTGAGAGCACCGTGCCCGTATCATAATGATCCATTAATGACATACCTCCGGTACATGCTTAATCATAGAGTAATAATTATACTAATATATTGCCAGTTAATAAATCAATTTATAGTCGGTTATAGTGTTAGCAATGTCGATAAATGTAAAAATTTCCGAAGATATAGTGGCCAGACTGCTCGTATAGCAATTGAATAGACTGCCTGAAGTTGATTTCAGTAAAAGGCGTTTCTCAATTACATTAATAAATGGCTGCCGGGACAGATTCTTCCCTGATGTATCCAGTGCAGTTGAAATATGTCAAGAATTATCGTGACAACCAGACTGCGATCGAGCGATCAGGCAATTACGATCTTCTCATTTCCGTTACTTGGATATCTTTTTCTCAATTTCAGCGAGCAGCTGTTCCTCGGTTTTTCCCGCGGTGTCGATGCCGAGGGTCATTGCCATCCGTTGTACACGGGTGTACGCTATGTCCATGCCGGCGGTGCTGCCATCCCGCACCGCGTGCAACTCGCGCTCTAGCTCATATTGTCCTCGCTTGAACTCCCCCATTGACCGGCCCATTGACCGGGCGAGATCAGGGAGCTTGGAGGCGCCAAACAATAAGATTATAGCCACGAATATCAGCAATATTTCCTGGGAGCCTAACATGCCCACGAGTATCATCTCCTTCATTTATGCTGTCTTGTCCGGTAATCCTGAGTCATCGCTGGTTCCGGATGCTGTTCGGAAGCTACCAGTTCGTACAACATGTATATTATTCTCCCATAATCATCGTAACTCCTGAAATTAGCGCTTAATCGGTGGTCTGGCAATGGAATGATCGGAAAACGTACGGCATACCACCGCCAAATCCGGTCAATTATTTTTTGGCAAAACTATTAGAAAGGAGGAATTGACCGTTAACAGGGGATAAAAATCAGAATTAGCATGCTTTTGATCTTAGCCCTGACTTTATCGGTGTTGATCGGCACGTGCGCGCTGCTCATGACCTTTCACACAACGCAGGCAGAGCGCAGTGGCCCGCTGGCAGTATGGAACAGGACATTTGATAACGGATTTTACGATTATGGCAGTGCAGTCCGGCAGACCGCTGACGGAGGCTTCGTCATCACTGGCGGCGTCAGCCGGATGTTCAAGGGCGACCGGGACGCGCTGCTCATCAAGACGGATGGCAACGGCAGCATGCAGTGGCAACGGTTTTACGGCGGCGACGGTTTCGACTACGGCTACGCGGTCGTCGAGACGGCGGGTAGTGGCTACGCCATGGCGGGCACCACACGGTCCTCAGGCAACGGCAGCGGCGATGTCTACCTCGTCCGGGCGGACGCAGCAGGGAACGTGTTATGGGAGAAGACATTTGGTGGCAGCGGCTACGATGAAGGCCGCGCGCTGTTGCAGGCTTCCGACGGAGGCTTCATCATTGCCGGTGCCATAGAGTCCCACGACAATGGCAGCGATATCTACATCCTAAAAACCGATGCCGCCGGGAACGTAGTGTGGGAGCGGACCTATGGGGGAACATACGATGACCTGGCCATCTCGGTCCAGCCTACACGTGACGGCGGCTACATCGTCGGCGGCTACGACGGGACCGGAAAGGACCACGGCGAGGGATACCTGCTCAAGGTCGACGCGTGGGGCAGATATGTATGGGGCCGGAGGCTGGGCGGGACGGACAGCGTCGTGTACCAGGCCCGCCAGACCGCAGACAGGGGATATGTCACCATCGGCCACACGAATTTCCACTCAGGGGAAAGTGAGATCTACCTAACCCGGATCGATCACGCCGGGAACCTGCTGTGGCAGGAAATTTTCCGCGGCAACGGGACGTTGAAAGGCTATAATGTGTTCACCGCGCCGGACGGTGGCTACATCATCGTGGGCGAGGCCGGACCGGGCCCCCTCTATGAGGGGCTGCTGCTGAAGACGGACGCCGGCGGGAATGAAGAGTGGCGGCAGACGTACAGCGCCGGTCGCGACGTGTTCATAAGGGGAGGCACCCCAGCGAGGGACGGCGGGATGGTCCTCGTCGGATCTATCGGCGACCGGGAAGACATCGAGACATGGGATATATACCTGCTCAAGACAGGCCACCTCTGAGGTGGCCTGGATAGATAAGTAGTAAGTGGGACGACCCAGATTCGAACTGGGGTCCAAGCGTCCCAAACGCTCGAGGATGGACCAAGCTACCCCATCGTCCCATCTGCTTTCTAAAGTCACGCTCGTATAATAAATACATTACGGAGCATTGGACACAAAGGGCACTAAGGGCACGGAGGCCACGGAGGTAGCTGTATCGGGCAAACATAATAACAACTTTTATTAGCCTGTCTCCCATTATGCCCGATCATGTACAGGGAAGACTGCCCGTGCCCGAAAACGGAGTGCGAAAGGCACAAGCACTGCGACGAGTGCCGGGCCTTCCACGGCGCGAAAAGGCAACGTCCTTACTGCGAGCGGTCGCTAGGATTTTTCGCGAAAATATTCGGGAAGAAACGATAATATTAAGGACCTGAATAGCTACCGGTAACATCGACCAGTCAAAGTGTCTATTTGCCCTTTGCGGCCTTTATGCACCCGTGATCTTAGCATCTCATTTTCGCCTGATTCTGCTGATGTCTTTTTATCTATGCACCTTTTTTCTTTCCAACGAGGATATGCATGACAGATCATCCAGGCAGGGTCTTGATCGTACTTTTAATGGCGGCAACGCTGGCAACCTTGTTGCTGGCGCTGTCGCCAGACGGGGGGGCATCTCGTCAGGGATACGCGCTAATGGCAACCGGCACACAGAATTATGGTCCCTACTCCGACAGGCAGGTGTTGCCTGCGGGCTCCTGGGCGGTGCCCTGTCCGACGCCTCCGCCGTACGGTGGTTACGGGTTCCCCGGCAAATCGCCAGCCGGTAAGCCAGGCTGCCTCGGCTACTGGGCGGTGCCCTGTCCGACGCCTCCGCCGTACGGTGGTTACGGGTTCCCCGTAAATCGTCCTACGTCGATAAGCCGGTGGTGCCTTCGAGCTACTGGGCGATGCCCTGTCCGACGCCTCCGCCATACAGTGGCTCCGGTTCCCCGGCCATTCCGCCGTACGGGAGCAGTCCCCCTGCCGGGCCTCACATCACTCCTGCGCCGACGATTCAGGGGTATGGAAAGCAGGTCCAGATACCCGACAAGTCACCAAAATATCCTGCATATACACAGAACTATCCGGGGGCGAATTTGTACAATAAACCTGTGCCGACAGTACCACCGTATGCAGTACGTAACCCCCGTGCACCTGTATAGAACGATGTGCCAGGGAACGGGCGATGTAGTCATAGTCATTACTTTGTGTCCGGTGCCGGCTGAACGTATACAATATTTCACGAATGTCTAATGCTAAGGTCATTAATTCCACAGCATCCTCAGTGTCCTCCGTGCCCTTGATGCCCTCCGTGTCCAATGTGTAAAGCTATTTGTATCCGCCGAATGTAATATCATCCTATGCCCGTCTTACCGCGAAGCTTCTACGACCGGCCTACCCTGGAGGTGGCCCGTGACCTGCTTGGAAAGACGCTGGTCCGCATGACCCCCTCCGGCAGCATGGCGCTGCGCATCGTCGAGACGGAGGCCTATGTCGGCGAGAACGACAAAGCCTGCCACGCGAGCAAGGGCATGACCGACCGGAACCGGGTCATGTTCGGCGAGCCGGGCCACGCCTATGTCTATTTCATCTACGGCATGTACCACTGCCTGAACCTGGTCACCGAGCGCGACGGGTTCCCGGCGGCCGTGCTGATCCGCGCCGGGCAGCCTGTCTGTGGTATGCCTGACATGGCGAAGCGGCGCAAGACCACGAAGCCGATGGAGATGGCCTCCGGCCCGGGAAAGCTCTGCATGGCACTGGGCATCGACCGTTCGCTGAACGGCGTCGACCTGTGCCAGGAAGGGCCGCTGTACGTGGAAGACGGCTACACACCTTCTGATATCGTATCATGCCCCCGCGTCGGCGTGGACTATGCAGGGGAGCACAAAGACCTGCCCTGGCGGTTCTACATCAAAGGCAATGCATGTGTGTCGAAGCCCGCCCCAGGTGATAATTAGTCGATGCCCCGGCCATTTGAACCAGGGACACCGTCGTGTCGGTCGCGCGCGAGCCGCCGCCGGAGCCTGCCGGACCTTTTAAAATAGTGATGCCAGCTACGGTTTCTTGTACAGCTTAGGGTTGATGCGCGGGATCAGCGCCATGAGCACGCTCTGCTCGGTCAGTTGCGTCCGGTCAAGCATCCCGCGGGACAAATACCCGATCGCTCCCAGGCTCTTGCCCAGGTTCTCGATGCCGGAGACCTCGCTCATCACGTCGCCCACCTCTCGGCCGGCGAGTACCTCGGAGATGACCAGCGGCGGGTACTCGAAGCCGCTGCCGCAGCCGAGGGTGATGCCGTCGACCGCATCGTATATCGCGCAGAACTGGACGTCTAAAATGAACCCTTCCACGTCGGACAATCCTGCCTCTATGCCGACGCCGTAGTCGTATTCGCCGGACTTGTAGGCGTTCTTCGCCCGGTTCATGGCGCCCTTCACCGTGTCGCTGCCGAAGGGCTGGGGCGGCACGCCGGAGCTGACCTTGCGGGCGTCCACGGTGACGTTGCCATGGATGCGGGTGAAGACGTTCTTCACCGCGGCCACTTTGACCGGGTTATTGGTACCTACCGCTACCTTCATGCTCGCTCTTCCTCAGGAGATTGCCATGCGTGTCGATCTCGCCGCTGACGATGCGCGTGGAGGAGATAGGCGTTCCATCCTCTGCGAGCACATAGTTCACGCGGACGATAGTGATGAGCTTCAGCCCCTTCTCTTTCCGCAGCTCGTTGATCTTAACGGCGGTCTCGTACGTTTCCGGGGAGACCACGATGTAGTCGTAGTCCTCTGTGAGCGCCGTGCCGTAAGGGTCTTCCAGCTTCGTGATGTGGGGCTTTTTGCCGAGCTTTTTCTCGATCCATTCCCGCAGGCGCTGTTCGCGCACCGCGTAGGGCTCGACATTGCGTATCCTCGCACTGCGGGCCATCTCGTCCGAGGTCAGCCCGATGTCCACCTGGCCGTCGATCTCGTAGGCGGTCCGCAGCAGCAGCTTGTGCCCGTCATGCAGCGGCTGGAACGTGCCCCCGACCGCGACCTTCACTGGCTCATCCTCCGTTGCGGCAGGCTTAGATACTTACGGGACAGCTCGACGTATTCCTCGCAGTTTGCCTCGGCGCCCTTCATCTGCTCGGGGGAGAGCTGTTTGATCACTTTGCCGGGCACGCCCACAACGAGGCTGCCTGCCGGTATCCTGTCGCCTTCTTTCACGACGGCCCCGGCGCCGATGACGCAGTGATCGCCGATCTCGGCCTTGCTCAGCACAATGGCGCCCATGCCTATAAGAGAAAAATTGCCGACGGTGCAGCCGTGAATGATGGCGCCGTGGCCGACAGTCACGCTCTCGCCGATGAAGGCGTCCTCGCCGGGCCCGGAGTGGACGATGGCGCCGTCCTGGACGTTAGCCTTCCTGGAAACGGTGATCCGCCCCTTGTCGCCCCGGAGCACAGCCCCGTACCAGACGCTGGCCTCGTCCTCGATATGGACGTCGCCGAGGACTACGGCGGTCTCCGCGACAAACGCGGACGGCGATACCCTGGGAGTGGCAAAGTAGTCGAGGATCATACTCTCTCTTGTAATGTCGCGGTTATATAGTAAAAAGGTATGGTTTTTCATCTGTCTTCCCGGTAAGATTCAATATCGGAATCACGCGTCACGCTGCGTGTATGAGCAAATCAGGCTTCCAGCCTGAGCCGCTTCACCACGAAGTCGGTGTCCAGCGCCAGCACGAACGGCCCAAGCTTCGGCCCTCGGGGCTTGCCGAGCAGCAGCATGTACGCGGTCTTGAAGAGCTTCCCGGGCTTGATGCCACGGCGCTTGGCCATCTCGAAGATCTCGAACTGCGTCTCCTCTTCGGTGTGCTTTGCGAGGACGTAGTCCGCCATCTCGCGGAGCGCTTCCTTCTCCGGCTCCGTGATGTCCTCAGGCACTTCGAGTTTCTCCTTTATCGCGATGTTGTACTCTTCAGGGCCATAGTGGTGCGCCCAGTAGCCCGCCTTGCGCACCCGGACCAGCGCGTCCTGCTCCTGCTCCTTCGTTGCATCGGCGGGCAGGTGCCCGGTCTTCTTCAGGGTACGCAGGATGTGTTCCTCGTTGTTGGAGACGCTCACCATGGCTGCGAAGGTGTAGGGAATACGTACTTTGCGGCGGGAGCCGATGTGCAGCATCGGGTAGACGCGGTCCGCGGTCTCTTTCTCTTCGGCGTCGACGGGCTCTACCTCGCCATAGTAGATGCGCTCGACCCGGTCAAAGTTGTCGACTAAGAAGTTGATGTTCTTGACCTCGAGGTTCTTCTGCTTCATGGGGTTCAGCGAGTAGAAGTACAGGAACGCCTCCGGCTCCATGATGTCGACCATGTCCTGGGTAATGTAGACGTTGCCGTGGCGGGTGGACATCTTGGCCGAGTTCACTAAGAAGAACTCGTAGACGGTATAGACCGGCGGCTGTCTCTTGAGAATGACCCTGGATATCTCCTGTCCGGAAGGCCAGGAGCCCTCGTAGTGGTCCTTGCCGAACGGCTCCATCTTCACGTCGAAGATCTGCCACTGGGACGGCCACTCGAACCGCCATGGCAGCTTGCCGTTGTTCAGCGAAGTGGTGCCCTTGTGGCCGCAGCCCGGCACCTCGTACTCGCCGGCAAGGGACTTGGATTCGCACACGTAGTCGACAGTCCAGTCGTCCAGGTTGACGGACGTCGCTTTTGCGGTGATGCGGCCGCAGTTCTCGCAGATCGGGTTGAACGGAATGTAGTCGTCCGGCGTGTTCGTCTGGAACCGGGAAATGACCTCTTTCGCCAGCGGGATGTCGGATAAGATCGTCCTCATGGGCGGGATGAACTTGCCTTCGGAATAAAGCCGGTCGTTGCTGTAGTCCTCCAGCTCCACGCCCAGCATCTTCACGCCGTCGATCCAGACGTTATTGAAGTGCTCGGCCCAGGACTTGCAGCAGCCGAACGGGTCTGGCACATGCACGTAGGGGATGCCCACGTACCTGTTCAGGTTCTTGAGCTCGGCCTCGGTCAGCACGTGCCACCGGCCTTCCCGGTCCGGCATGCGCTCCGGTATCTTGCGCAGCGGGTCCCGGTCGTCGCTGGTGTGGACGTGCCTCGCTTTCACGCCCATCCCGGTGAGGGACTCCTTGATGAAGTAGCCCCGGAGGATGTCGTTGATGTTCCCGATGTGCTTGCCGCCTGACGGCGAGGCCGCGCACTTGACCACGACCTCCTGGTCCTTGCCATAGCGCTCGATCACCTCGTCCGCGAGGGTGTCCGCCCAGAATACCCTGTAAGCCATGATATCCGACCTGTCTGCCAGAATCTACTATGTCATTATATAATTCACTTTCTATACATCGGACAAGGAGGGCAAGGATACCGTTGGTAGTATGGCATATAACTACGTAAAATATCGGGAATTTCCTTAAAATGAGATGGGCCATATATTCTTGTGAATATGAGCGAACTGCGTCCAGATGAGCCAGTAATATACCAGATGCAGAGCTCATCTATTTTATCTTAGGCCAGTCGTCTGGAGACGCTTCCTGGTCCGGCGTGAAGCAAGCATGGAACACCTACATCAGGTTATATGCTGCCTCTTCGACATTGATACCAGCATACCATATATACTAAGGGCAGCGAAAGTGCCGTTACAGTGTCGGCTTCCAGGAAGAGGAGCACGAGGATATGGACATCCAGGATATCGATGAGCATAACGGGCAGGAAGAGATAGTGGATGAGAAGACTATTCCGATTTATAGCCTTATCAAGCTTGTGAAAGACCGAAAATCGCATAGTGACCGGAACATTTTCTTATACTATCGAACACCTGACAATACGCGACTTATCCAAACGGATAGCGAACCCTTTTTAGTACTTGGCGAGCATCGGACCGTAAACTGGACAGCTGTAATATCATGCGAGAAAGTGCTACCGGTTGAAGCTGGCCGAGAATATCCAGTTTGCACAGAGGGAGAACGAGCTTCGCCTCCCCGGTGCTTTCCGGTCATAACGATTACTCTGCATTCCTCGACAATAAAAAAAGGCTGGATAAAATGTCATTGATCAAAGGCCTGAAAAGATATTATGGAGAGGATGCCGCAGAATTTATCGCTCTGGTAGAAAATGATTTTAACCCCGGGATCATCGACATGAACGCTATTAATCAGTGCCTGGGTAGGATTACCCAGTGTTAAATATTTGATGGTTTTTACCTGTACAGGTCTGATATTCATACTTTGATAGTTGAGTGACGTACAAAAATTTCGATCGATAATGATGAGCTCCGCAATGCACAGGTAGTTACACAGGTACCAGTAAGATTAAAGCCTGCATAAGTAGCGTACTACAATATCGAGCGTACCAGAATGCGCTGGCCCGCCGGTGCCGGAGATGCGGCGATTTGCCTGTCTTCCTCCTTCATGCCATAACTTGCATTGGCGGGCCAGCGCATCTACCGTTATTCTTTTTTATACTAATAATTATCAATGTCGGATAATCGGTTTTTCCTGGATATGCGACGTTCGATCGATTATATCATTAAAAAAGAAACATTGATAGCAGTACTTTTATAAAATTTTTATTAGTTTCAGTATCCATACCATTCGCGGTGCGACGCCCATGCTAGCTATGTTTTATAATACGTAATCAAAGAGCATCAATATCCGGTCTGTCATTTACCATTCGCGGTGCGACGCCCATGCCTGCTTCGCTGCATGGGCTACTCCGGGTTTTTCAGGTGCTACACCGTCCGGGCCGCGCTCGCACCCTCGCGCAGGAAGCGGCCTGCGCTTCGCTGCGGCCACTTCCCATCGCTTCGCAAGCGCTAAGCAACGCTGCCCTGTCGGGCGCGCGTTCATTGCCCGGCCGCCTCCGCACCCCTCGCACGCCTGAAGGCGTGCGCGGGGCCTAGGGCCAGAAAAACCCTCCGCGGACCGCGAGAGCAGCAAAGGCAACGCGTACCGGGACCATTATTGGATCGGTGCAATGCTTATGGTATGGGTAGTGTTTACTACTCCTGGTAAGGGTAGCGTGTGCTTCTCCGCGGAAGGCGTAGGGTTTTTTCGGCTTGCTCCAAGCACGCGAAGCGTGCGAGGGGTGCGGAGGTGGCGGGTGTGAAAAACGCTGCCCTTTGAAGGCGCGTTTTTCAGGGCTTGCAAAGGAGATTCTTCGAGCGATAGCGAGAAGTGTCGACGAAGGTGCGAGCCCGACTCCCGACACCGGAGCACCGTAAAAACCCGTAGTAGCACGTGCGGCATAGCAGGCATGGGCGTCGCACCGCGATTGGTATGGGGAGTACTGGTTATTAGTCATAGATTTTTTGTAAAAGCAAGCACCGTGATTAGAATGGGTAGTATCTGATAGTGATCACTCTTACATTTTAAGGGAAATTTTACGATGCTTTAAATTTCCATTCAATCAACTGTCCCGTTAGTTTCATTAGTCTATTAAAATGTCCGGCGACTCGTACCGGTTGATGAGATATTGCAGCGCCCGGTTGTACCTGTCCAGTCTCTTCAGGTCGAAAGCCTCTACCTTCGGCAGCCGGTCCAGGTTGGAGTTGTCCTTCAGGTCGGCGATCTTCACTTTTGTCGCCAGCGGGTTCTTCCTCACGCGCTGTATGTACTGCGAAAAGCTCTCGCCGGCGTCTTTCCTCCGGGAGATGGCGTCCACCGCCTCGACGATGCGATCCGGGTAGCCGGCCTTCCGCAGATCGTCCAGCGTCACGTCAGTGTCCTCGATCACATCATGCAGGACGGCGACCATCCGCTCGTCATGGCCCCAGAGCTGTGCCATGACGCGGATGGGGTGCATGATGTATGGCTCGTCGTTCCTGTCCTTCTGGCCTTTATGGGCGTTCGTGGCCAGGATGATCGCGTCTTCCAGCGTCGGCGTCATATATCTCTTCATCGGAATATATCGGGGCTAACCTATAATCTATTCCATCGCTTCTTTTCTCATTTTTTATAAATCTTGATTCTGCAACATCTTGTTGCAGAATCTAATGGGTAAAGGGTATCTGTACATTCTGTTGTCTTATTACTTTCATACCGGTATCATGAGAATTTATTCTCTTATCGCTTGATCAATTATCTGCATCTGCATGTCTGAAGTAACTATTGTCGATTATATGACTGTCCTCGATCATGTGAGGCAGCGAGTCAGGCAGGCAAGATACCAGGCTTTACGGTCGGTAAACAAAGAGCTAATCAGCCTGTACTGGGACATTGGCAAAGCTATTGTTGAACGACAGGGTGACGAGAGCTACGGCAGATCACTGGTAGAGCGGCTTTCACGTGATCTCCGGGAAGAGTTCCCGGGATTAAGCGGTTTTTCTGCGAGGAACCTCTGGTACATGAGAAATTTTTACTTGTCCTATCGTGATAATATAAAACTGCAACCGCTTGTTGCAGAAATCGGATGGAGCCATAATATCATTATTATGGATCGATGCAGGGGCGAGGCTGAAAGGGATTTCTACATTTGTATGACCGTCAGGCATGGATGGTCAGAAACGTGTTGATTCACCAGATAGAGAGCTGTGCGTACGAAAATATGTTGTCCGGCCAGACCAGCTTTAATAGTACGTTGCCTTCAACTTCTGCTGCAGAAGCAACTCTCGCCATTAAAGATGAATATACGTTCGATTTCCTTGACCTTGGAGAGCAGTATAGCGAGCGTCAGCTCGAAGCCGCAATCATCAGCAATGTCGAGAGATTTTTACTGGAGATGGGAGGGGTATTCTCCTTTATTGGCAGCCAGTACCGGCTCGATGTGGGAGATAAGGAGTATTACATTGACCTTTGCTCTACCACCGGCTATTACGTTGCCTCGTTGCTATCGAGCTAGATAGGAGAGTTCATACCTGATATGTGCAATGCAATTCTATCTTGCTGCTACGACAGGTCAAGTCAGAGAGAATCCGTCGATAGGCATCATCATTTGTAAATCAAAAGACAGTGATCGTCAATATCCCTGCATACGACTCCTGTGTGTTCCAGCTATACTATCACCCACTTCCCACAACTAAGATCCGCCCGACGATCCAGACTATCCGATTAGTCGATCATGTATGTTACTATGGCTGTTTTTCGTCAATGTCTCTCTTTCCTTCATATGACCGAGTCGATCCACACGATGTCCATCGTCTCCAGGTCGATGACGGCCGCCTGTCCCTCCGCGGCATACCCGGGGTTGATGACCCATGCCCCGTCCTTGATCTTGCCCCGCTGCTTGTGGATATGGCCACAGATGACGACGTCGACGCGGTCCAGTGCAGCCCGCAGCGACTTGCTGCCTGCCGGGCCGTGGTCGGTCATGTCGAGCGTCTCGAAGGGCGGCTGGTGGGTGACGAGCACCGTCTTGCCGGGTGGCGTATGACTCAATAGCACGTCCAGCTTGTATGCCATGGTCTCTTCGGAAATCTCCGACGGCGTGTTATTGCCCGTCGGCGTCGAGTAGCCGAGGCCCATGAACTCCCGGCCCATGATGATCCTTGGCGTCTCGTCCAGGTTCACCGCGTAGGTGCCGATCGTCTGCGTCACCTCCGCAGGGTCCCAGTTGCCCGGCACGCACAGGACTCGCGGGCAGAAGTGCTTCAGAATGGATATACTGCGCACCGCGTTCTCCGGCGGCCCGCCATGGGTGAAGTCGCCGGCGACGACCACTACGTCCACCGGGTCGCTTTTCTTGATGATGCCGTCGAGCCGGAAGAATTTGCCGTGAATGTCGGAGAGGGCAAGAACTTTCATACTATGAAATCGGTCAGCCGGCTAATTATATTTTTCCGGCCGGATAAAGCTATATTGCCTGCAGACTATGACACTATGGTGATCATATGGCTGGCAAGGCATGGTCGATCGACTGGATATTCGAGAAGCAGGCGGTCTGCTTCAACTGTGGCGTCGAAGCCGCCCAGAAAATAGAGATGCTTCCCGTGATGACTACGGTGACATGCACCAACTGCGGGGCAGAGCGGGTATACAATATTCACGGTACGTACGTAGCCACGCCAATCCACTCGCTGCCCGAGCATAAGCACAAGTACGACATCTGGCGATTCGACAAAGACGCCGTCTGCCCTAACCACGGCGGCATAGCCCGTCACGAAGTGACCGTCGACGAGTACGTTACGACCATCTTCTGCCCGGTCTGCCATTTCACCCACGTGTACGACTTTGCGATGTTCAACCGTACTAAATGAGGTCCCAATAAGTTTCGCCCGCTACAAATCACAACACAGATGCAAGCCACATCGACACGAATCAGGTTTCGGGAGGCTACGGAGACTTTCACCACAGGGGACACAGAGGCCACAGAGGACGACACAGAGGACGTTTTAATAACAGAGCTCTCGTCGCATCAGCCTTTTTCTATAAAATCCTCTGTGTAGTCCTCTGTGTCCTCTGTGTCCCCTGTGGTGAAAAATTCCGTGCCCTCTTGAAACCTCCGAATCCTCAAAAATTTGAATCATCGTTTTAACCTCCCGGTACCACTATTGATCGATGCAGATCCCGGACTTAGAGAAGATGAATCGGTGCTCAAACTGCGGAAAGGAAGCCATACAGCACATCGAGGTGCGCCCCGGCGAGATGATCATCACCTGCATGAACTGTGGCGCGGCAAGGCATTATACCGATGACGGCGTCCGGGTGCAGGAGACGTTCGACGAGGACGTCCAGAAAGGGTGACCGGTATTTTTGCGTGCCAACATCCGGCCGAAATCCATCATAAAAGCGGAACACCGTTTTAAACATCAGAATCTCTCTAGAGATAGGATTTTTATGATGGGCGAGCCAGTCGCGGGCAGGCGATGGGACATCGAGAAGGAGGCCGCGTGCTTCAACTGCCACAAGGGCGCCACCCAGCTCATCGAGGTCGGCGATTCGGCGGCGACGGTCACCTGCACCAACTGCATGGCCCAGCGCTACTACACCATTCACCGGGTCGACATGCCGGAGAAAAAGAGCGCCTTCGAGGACAACGGTTTCCGCTGCACCCACGACATCTGGAACTTCCGGTATGTGGACAAGTGCCTGAACTGCGGGAACTGCGTGGAGAACGAGGTGAACGTGGACGAGCGCCGGATCCGCACGGTCTGTCCCGCATGCTATTTTACGCGTCTGTATGAGTTCAACATGTTCAGCGAGTCCCGGTCACGACGATAGGGGCGAAGGGCCGGAGACCTGGATGGTCTTCGTCGATCCCGAGGCAGGCGTCAGGTCCAGCAGCATTATCGCCCTGTCCTACCGGTGCCACCTGCCCCTCCGGGTCAAGGAGACATGCTTCGGCCTGATGATGGAAGGCGAGCGGGAGACCGTCCGGGGTTTTATGGCGCTGCTGAAGGACGCATACCCCGCAGGCCTGTTCCTGAAGCGCCGGCCGTTCTCTATCGACGACACCCGGGTCTGTGCGAGGACATTCCGGACCTCAGGGCTGCGGCGTGCAGCGGAGCACTTCCGAAATAACAGCCACTCCTAGGGACATCTTTATTTTCTCGCCATGCCTATTGCTTGGTAGCGTGATAGCGTGAAGCTGAACTCCCGACTACTCATCGGCCCGATCGGCCTGGCGATCTTTATGCTGGTCGTCCAGGTCATCGCCCTGCTCCTGGTGTCTCCGCTCAAGCAGTACCAGATGAGCGCGTTCGAGAATCCCGAGAGCCTCTGGAACCCCCTCATCTACGTCGTGCTGATCGTCGTATATGCGGCCGTCGTCCTGCTGATCATCAAGTTCAAGCTCCGCTGGCTGCTCAAGCTGATCATCTCCCTCGCCGTTTTCTCCACGCTGGTCTACGTGCTGTTCGGCATCGGCGCCATGCTCTTCCCGTCCGCCGCGGTCGAGTACCTGGCGGGAGGCGCCTTCACCGTGGCCGTAGTGCTGACCGCGCTCATGCTCGTCTTTCCCGAATGGTATGTGGTCGACCTCGTCGGCATTCTCACCGCCGCCGGCGCCGCGGCACTGTTCGGCATCTCGCTGGCTGTCCTGCCGACGATACTCCTGCTTGTCGCGCTGATCGCCTACGACTATATCGCCGTCTACAAGACGAAGCACATGCTCAAGCTGGCCGAAGGGGTCACGGACATGAACCTTCCCATCATCTTCGTGCTGCCCATGAAGCTCAATTACTCGTACATCCGCAGCAAAGTGCCGATCAAGGAACTGAAAGAAGGCGAGCGCGAGACCTTCATCATGGGCCTGGGCGATGCGGTCATGCCTACCATCCTGGCCGTCTCCGCCAATGCGTTCGTCGTGGCGCCGGCCATCGGCTTCGTCAACATTCCCGCCCTCGGGACTGTGGTGGGCACGATGATCAGCCATGCAGTGCTCATGTACTACGTGCTGAAAGGCAAGCCTCTCGCAGGGCTGCCGTTCCTGTGCACGGGAGCGATCGTCGGGTTCGCCTTCGGGTGCCTTGTAGCAGGAGTTAACCCATTATTTTAACTTCATACGTAGCCTGTAAGGCGCCAAGGTCAAGGAAGGCCAAGGCGCCCTTTTAGCACCGAGGTTCAAGACGCCAATTTTTTTAGATTTAAGCCCAGGGTCCAAGCGTCTATATCTGATAATTACTAACAACGACATGGACCTTGCGTCTTCTCTTAGACCTTGGCGTCTTAATTAAAAAAATAGCTTGGCGCCTTGAAACCTTCGGTTGCTAAAGTGGCGTCTTCGCTTTCTCTTGACCTTGGCGTCTTCGCAGCTATCATCGGGCATCAAGTAACGTCCACGGCAGCCGTTATGCGTGCGACTGTCTCGTCCAGGTCGCCCATCTGCACCTCGATGGCGCTGTGGGGACATTTGACCGCACAGCGCCCGCATCCTCTGCACTGGTCGTTAATAACCGCCCTGCCTTCCCTGACAGAAATGGCGTTCATGAAACAGGTCTTCGCACAGGCGCCGCAGCCTGTGCATTTATCGGTCACTGCCATTTCAAGGCCCGGCATCTTCGTGACCTTACCTCCGATGGAAGGCGCCGCGGCCGGCAGGATTTTCCATAGGCAGCAGCACGGGCAGCAGTTGCAGCCGGTGAGCAGCCGGTCCGCCGTTATTTTTTCCTGGACGGCGGGAGCTCGTACTCCGGCTTCACGTCTTCTTCGACGATGGGCTGTTTCTGGTGCGGCACCTGCTGCAGCATCTCTATAAGGCGTTCTTTGACCGTGTCCACGCCTTCTCCGGTCAGAGTGGACATTCGCATGTCCGTGTGGGCTTCCGCATGGGGCATGTCGATCTTGTTGGCGACCACCAGCACCGGTATCTTCACCGTATTCCGTGCCTCTTCGAGCAGCTTCTCCTGCTCGGCCATGGTAAAGCCGCACTCTTCGCTGGGGTCGAGGATGAACAGCAGCACGTCGCCCACGTACCTCAACGCCGATATGGCCTGTCGCTCGATATCGTTCCTGTCTTCCAGCGGGCGGTCCAGCAGCCCTGGCGTGTCGATCACCTGGTATCGCTTTCGGCTGCGGGTGAAATGGCCGATGATGACGCCTTTGGTGGTGAACGGGTAGAGGGCAATTTCGGGCTTCGCGCTGGAGACCCGGGCCACGAAACTCGACTTGCCGACGTTCGGGTACCCGGCGACCACGATAGTGGGCTCGTCCTTGATGTCGGGCAGATCCTTCATCTTGTTTCTCGTATCGTTGAGGAACCTGAGGTCCCGGTCGACATCGTAGACGATCGAAGCCATACGGGCGAACGCCTGCTTGCGTGCCTTCGTCGGGTCTTCGGCCTTGCGTATCGTCGCCACGTACTTGCGGGAAATATCCTTCGTCTTGTCAGCGGCCCACGTGATCGACGACAGGGCCATTTTGATCTTGTCCACCCCGGCAAGGATGTCGGTGATCTCGCGATAAAAGGGGCCGATCTTGTCGAAGCTTGGCCATTCCCTGGTCGCGTTGTTCAGGTTGTCCGACAGGATGTTGCCAGCCGTGATTACCATTGACTCCTCGACTATTCTCTTGTCGGTGTAGGCTCCGCCCAGCTTGCCCCTGCCGGCCCTGACGGCACGCGAAAAGGCCTTGTCCACCAGTTCGTCAGCCGTAGGCACCGTGCCAATCTTCTCGAAGATCATGATCAATCACGCTGTCGCACCTTTTGTTAGCCACCTATATATAGCTGCGCGTGCTCTGCCGCCGTGGCGACAATATAAAAATATAGCGTGGGGAATATAATATAATCATCCGTGAAATGCGGCGTGGCCCGTCGAGGCCTGACGCGGGACCGGTGCAAAAACATTATCCGCTGGCAGAGCGCTATGGTGGTTCTGATGGAAGAGCGAGACATAAGCATGGGAAGCGGCTGGAAGATGACCATCCGCATGGACGTAGACAAGTACGGCAAGCAGTTCATAGAGATCGCCAAAGTACGGAAAGACCGCAAGATCGGCCGGTTCAAGCTCAACCCGCGCTACGCGAAGAAGCTCGGCGAAGAGCTAATCAAAGTGGGCGACGAGCTGGAAAAAGAGGGTAACCTCGGCGAAGACTCGCCAGAGACGATGGAAGAATAAAGGGTACCGGAGCTTACCGCTTCCGGTAGACTCCTTTCTTACCCGGGCGCTCCACCTTCTCGATCATCTTTTTCTCCAGAAGGCGGTCCCTGATCAGCGGGAAGTAGAACAGCCTGAAGGTCGGATATGGCACACCGATAGTTCCCCGGTCATAGCCTTCCTTGAGCGTGCCCACGGTGAGATTCTTACCCGTGTCCAGCTTGCCGACGACCATGTCGAACGCGTTGACCAGCGGCTCGGCCTTGACCTTCTTGTACCTGTCGTGGGACAGGAACCACTGGAGATCATTACGCACGTCATAGTCTGTGCTGAGCGTGTCCACCTCTTTGCCGCCGACGCGAATGTGCTCCACGCTCTGTAACTTCCGGGGCCGGCCTCGCGGGCGCTTTGCCGGAGCAGCAGCGCCGCTCTTTCCGGCGCCTTCGACCTTTTCGTGGAGCGAAGTCACCTTTTCCAGGATGTTGTCGAGCGTATTCCTGAAGCTATCCATGGAAGGCTGAGCACCGGTCCCCGACTCCATAGAGCTCCGCAGGACCGTATTCAGGTGCTTTGAGAATTTTTCCCTGCCTTTCGTCCGGTTCAGCCAGTCGGCCACGTCGCTGTCGATCGTACCGCCAATCCTTACCTTCCGTTTAGCTTTCGCTTGAGCTGCCATAACTATCTATAATATAGATTGCTATATATTATATATAAAAATTATGTCTCTGCAGCCTTATTTAAATTATATCGTTAGTTGCATTTTAAGGTAGAATTTTCCGTGACCAGGGTAAAAATTTAAGTAACGCATGCCGATCTATGATAAATATCCCGTGCGCATGGTCTGTTGATTGTGTGGTTTTATTCCATATTTATTTAAGTGGTAAAAATAATGAGTTTCAGGCCTTTAAACATACGCCAGCGCGGCGAGGGCAGACAAATTATTTATAGCCTGTAAAGACATCAATACAAACCAATGCTTCCAGGAGCGTTTCCGTGACAGGCCTGCCAGATAAAATTAAAAAGTTCTCTGCCGACCATCCGGACATTTACCAGTTCATCAAAGACCTGATATTCTCGATAGCCGTCGTCGCGGTCATAGCGCTGGCCTTATACGTTTACGCAGGCGTCTGGACGCCGGTCGTCTCTGTCAACGGCACGAGCATGCTGGACCACATGCACGCGGGCGATCTCGTCCTGGTGCAGGGGCTGAATCGCGGAGCGGTCCATACCTATGAGATAATGGTCAACACCAGCTACCGGATGTTCGGGGAATACGGCGACGTCATCGTATATTATCCGTACGGCAACAAGGATCAGCCCATGGTCATCCACCGCGCCATCCGCTGGGTCAACGAGAGCGAGCCCATGTGGCCCGGGGGCCCGGCCGCGCCGGCATCCGGCTATATCACGCTCGGCGACAACAACCACGGCGTCCTCGACCAGCAGTCAAACATCTGTTACCTGCAGCCTGTGCGTCCGGAGTGGATACACGGCATAGCACGGTACAAAGTGCCATACCTGGGCTACCTGCGCTCACTGATATGATTAAATCCAGCCCTGCCGCTCCCAGTAAAAATAGTCGTATGCCCAGGATTCTTTATTCGCTACTATCCTGCTTCTGAGCCGTTTCCTGATCTGCTGCTGTCGGTCCTCCTGTTCCGGATAAACCCTCTTCTCCCGGATTGCGGCGACCAGGTCTTTCCCCATCGCATGCGCCGCTGCGATTGCGATGTCAATGGATTGCATGTCGTTGCCTATAGCAGCGCCAGTACCGCCGGTGACGAAAGCCCCGCACATGATGATGAAGTCGTTCATGTAATTGATGACCAGGTCCTCGCCGCTGCTGCCGGTGGTACAGACAGAGCAGCCATACTTGCCCCGCAGCCGCTGGCAGTGGATGACGTCGCTCATGCGGTCCATCAGTGTCTTCGTCTGCGCGGTGACGCTGTCGAAATATGCCGGGCTCCCCAGGACGATGCCGTCGGAACCGGCGATCCTGTCCAGGATGTAGGAGAAATCGTCGTCCTGCCCGCACCTGCCTTTGCCGTAACAGGTGCCGCAGCCCTTGCAATAGTTGATCCTCAGCTTCGTGATGTCCACGATCTTCACGGAAGCCCCGTCATCCTCCGCCCCTGCGAGGGCCGCCTCCACGAGTCGCAATGTCGAGCTGTTCTTCCCCCGCGGGCTGCCCACGATGCCGGTGACCTTCATAATGGAAAAATCAGCGGCGTGCTCTATAGGCTTTATGGTGCCACAAAGGCACAAAGAGAACCCGGTATATAATAATCTCATTTTCTTGTGATGGAAATGAAAAATAATACGGGTATGTATAGCAGGCCGTTCTCTGGCTGTGTGTGGCATTAAACGGTTCCGGACGTTCCATCACGCATGGTAGATAAACAGCATGCAATCATCGATACTCTGGGGCACGCCCGGCTATCAGGTCTAAAATCGCAGAATGACTAAAAGTAATACAAATGGCCGTGTCTTCGTTCCATTTGTGTCTTAGTGGTACCGCAGCGGCACGACGAACCGCATCAGGCTACGGTCATACCCCCGTTAGGGATCGTAGCTGTCGTGCCGTCGCGGCGACATGGAGTTACATCTTTGCGGATGATAGTGAAAGTCCATGGCCACGTTTTACATGGCAGTGACCAGCATCTGGTTGTTGAAAGGCTCGATCTGCTTTGTCATCTTCTTGTAGCGCTTGATGCCGTCAGCCAGTCCGTTCTCCTCCGAGAGCATGTGCACCAGGTCTATGATCTCGTCCTCACTGGGAGCGTTGGAGAAGTGGAGCGATGTCTCTCCGCCGCTCTCGATGAGCACGAACTTGCCGTTCATGATCGTGACCAGTCCGCACGCCTGCAGCGGTGTCGGGGCGATCTCCTCGAGGACGTCATCGTCGTCCGTACAGACGTATACGCCGCGCGTGTTCAGCCTGTCGGAGAACCGTACAACCTTGATGCTCTCGATCCGCTTTCCGTCGTGGCCCAGCTTTTTCCGTATGTTGTCAGTGATGTTGAACGTAAGTACCGTTCTGGGATTGTTGCTAGAATCAGTCGTTGTAGCTTCCCCCTTCATGGGTTTTTCTTTTATAGATTTTTAGTCATAGGTGTATCCGCATGAACATTAAACTACCCTTGACAGGCGACGGAAAAAATACGATTGCTCCGCTGATGTCACCGGTTTACCGGGTGATTTCCGGGGAAAGTGTAAATATAGCTGTGCCGCATGCCGATTAATTAAAATCGCCTTACTGTGGCTGAATATTTAATATAATAATATAAATATAATAAAGTCAAACAATAAATAATAATTTATTACCATGTCAAAGTATGCCGTTTTACTCCCGGGGCAGAATTCATGCCTGAAAGCAACAGGCAAATGGCATGGGACAATACGGCATCCGTTCATAAAGGTACCGATCGAATGTAACGGCCAGCTATCTTAACCTGCCTGAACGATGGGGGGAAACAGGCTCTGCAATATATGGCCAGGCCTTTCCATTACTGTGATTTAGGGTAATCTGCGATAGTCCGGGAGGTTTACGGGTATAAAAGTGGTGAGCTAAAAATAATTGGAAATAAATAATAATCCGGGGTGTACAATCATATGAAATTCGACGTTGAGAAAAGGGACCGGCTGGTGGATGAGGAGGAGCCTGCCGGGAAGGCAGAGAAAGCGGTAATCCTCCCTGACAGGCAGTGCGAGGACCGGGTACATTATCTCGAAGCCATCCTGCGTGACATGAACGATGGCGTCATTGTCGTCGACAGGACCGGCAAGGTCGAGTGCATGAACCGCGCAGCACTGGACATATTCGGGCTCCGCACGCCGGACGAAGGCACGCACTACTTCAAGGATACGAGCCGCTACGATGTCATGGACGCTGCAGGCCGGCCTCTGCCGCCGGAGAGCTGGCCGCTGGCCAGGGTCATGAGGGGAGAAGCCTTCCGCGACCAGGAAGCAATGTTCAAAGACCGGGCTACAGGTCGCGAGATACCGGGAATTTACGACGCTGCCGCATTGAAATCGGGCGGAAGGCCTGATATAAGCGTCGTCACAGTGCGCCGCCGGACCGAGCGTAAAGGCGCCTCCAGCATCGCTCCGAGCCTGGGCTCGCTGCTGGGGCTGATGTCGGCCAGCGTGCCGGAAGCGATCATGGCTACGGGCTGCGACATCCTGCTGTATGACGAGCGCGATGGCATATTCCGGTCTACCGCGGCCGCAAGCGAATGGCAGCGCACTGCCGTGGAAAAAAGGGCGTACTGCGCATCCGAAGAGGACAAGGCGACATATGCGCGCCGGGTCATGGAATCCCGGACTCCGCTGATCGTCGAGGGCTCCAAAGACCATCCGCTATGCTCCGCACCGGACAGCCTGGCAAACAAGCTGGGGGTCAAATCCCTGATCGTGCTCCCGCTGATAGAAAAGAGCCGGTTCCTGGGCACGATGATCATCGACTCGACCATGGACCGGCGCAAGCTGAGCGACCACGACATGGATATCCTCTATGCGCTCGGAAAGCTTGCCGCAGCGATGATCTCGCGGGCGGAGGCAGGCCTCGCACCCTCAGGCGCAGTCGCACCGGCGACAGCCGGGGGATAAGCACAGCAAATCAGCCCCGGATAAAATGCATATTTTTTTATATTTTTATTAACAATTATTATGTATGGCAAAGCTTACCGTATTAGCGATCGGGGCCCATGCGGACCCGTTCGACATGCCGTACCAGTGCGGCGGCACGCTGGCGAAGATGGCGAAGGCAGGCAACCGCGTGATCTGCGTATCGGCATGCGAGGAGAACCAGGAAGAGGCCACGAAGGTTTCGAAAGCGCTGGGCTGCGAGACCATGTTCCTGGACCTGGAAGAAGGCGAAATCCAGAACGACACCCCGACCATACACAAGATCGTGGAACTAATCCGGTCTGTAAAGCCGGATATCGTGATCACTCATCAGCCCACGGACTACAACCCTGACCACCGGTCACTGTCCCAGGCTGTCCTTGGCGCCTGCCTGCTGTCGCGTGTCGGCGAAGTGAAGACCAAGCACAAGCCTTACAAGGTGCCCTGCCTGTACTACTCCGAGACGTCCAGCGGCGTGAACTCGGCCGGCGACATTTACGTGGACATCGAGAGCACCCTCCAGACCAAGCTCAAGGCGCTGAAGGAGCACAAGAGCCTGTCCATGAAGGCCGGCGTCGAGCACCTCGGCAGCGTCGAGCACCTCATGGAGCGGGAAGAGGCGACCGCGAAGTTCCGGGGCATGCAGGTGGAGATCGAGTACGCAGAGGTCTTCTCACGTGCGATTAACTACCGGGTGATGCGGGCGTTCAGCACGCTGCCGTTCCCGGATGTGCCGGTGCATAACGAATAATTTTTTATAACTTTTTTCTTTATTATACAGACAATCGTAGCCTGCCGTTTCTAAGGCTATGCGACCCCTGTCAAGCCGCCTGGCCAAGGGCGCCAAGACGGTTTTGAATGGGGCTAATTCCTATTGCACGGCGGCTGCTCGCGCGCGCGCGAATGCATGCCGGGCATGCGACATAGCGCTCCGCCAGTTTTACCCGATAACAAATCCTGAGAGAACCTATATTTATGCTATTCCGGTCTAATATCTTAAGGTGTGACCGATGAATAAGCCAGTCATCTATGCAGGCATCATTGTGTTGCTCGCGATCGTTGGCATCGCCCTTTTTGCCCTGTCGGCGCCCGATCGCACAGACAGCGGCAACGTTGTCTGTCAACGAGACGGATCAGACCGTGCTGACAATGGCGTGCACCGAAGGCGTAGCGGACGGCCCATGGAACCTTTCGGGGCCCGGGCCGTGTGTAAGCTCTATACGGCAGACGATGGGACGCTTTACTCGTTCCAGGGCACGTACGGCAATACGATTCGTGCCATATAGTCCCAATGGCAGTATAAAATGGGAGTACGAGGTGCCGGAGGAATGGCGCGTGTCTAACGTGATGTTCCGGCCGTTTCAACAAACAGACACATTATAGTAACGTTACGCATCATATGCCCGTCCTTTTCGATAGATAATGGTACACTGTACCTTTATATCCGAGAGAACACTACACACACTTTAACCATAATCACACGAGGAACTTCCAAACAGTTACCTTTGTCGCGATTATCTGTATAAAATTAATGATTATCGCCATCAAATACGGTCACTTCCTATAAGTGCCGATCCGCAGCTATCATCACCCGTATCGAATACTCCACGTCTAGCGGCCTTTTCGATAGACGGTAATACACTTTACCTCTATGTCAGGGAAAATTCAACCACGAACTATAATCATTACCCATACGAAGAGCATCGGGGGACATCCCCTATCACGATTATCTCCTGAAAGAGCGGCTCATCGCCATTCTTGGCGGTCAGCTGCTCTGGGATGTGCCGATCAGTACGAGCACCACTCTTACGAAGACTCTAACGTCTACGCGCAAAACGGCAGGGTTTACGTCTTCGACGATTACAGTGTCAACGTCTACAGTGATAACGGCATGATGCTGTTCCGGATCGCAAAGTCTCGTCGCCCCCTGCGGTAGACGAAGCCGGGCAGATATATGTTGTACCGTGCTCTCAATTCGCCAACAAACGGACGAATTTTATCAGCTATATGTACAGCATATACCAGTATACCACCTACAAAGAGCCCGCCAGCATCGTCGCGGCGTATTCGCCCGACGATCGCTTTTGTGGCAAAAGAGCGTCGGTCAGCTGGTAATCCGGCCTATGTTGGTGCCCGGATTAATCTACCAGTACCATACTCTGCCGCTGTACCGTAACCATACATTGTATGTCCTCTCGGGTGAACCATCAGATCGCACCTGGCCGATCGGTAAAATGATAACTGCGCTGGATACGGAGGGCAACACGCTCTGGTCAAAGAGTTATGAAGGCAGGGTCAGCCTGTTGACGAGGATCGTTTTTGACCGGCAGGACCGTTTGTATGCCAAGAACCGTCCATGGCGGCAGCGCAGTTCATATCATCTCCCGCAATGGCAGCGAAATTACTCCGGGCGGAAACGCCTGGTATGGTACGCTCGATGACGCCGATGCCAGTGATCTCGTTACAGACGGCTGAGTACCGTATTAGCGCCAACAATGTCTCCATACCCTTTATCCGTCCTCATCCGGAACCAACATGAGCGACTTGTCACGCATTAATTTCAGTGCTAACAGCCTGGTCAACGATCGCATATTATGGATGTACGATGTTGCGCCCCCTGGAACATATGTGATCATCTCCAGTGATAACGCGGACAGGCTTCTCGACTTGACGATCAGCCTGAACATGGAGACCTTCCAAATATCGACCACAATGATGAGTGGCTTCAGCGTTCGGCAACGACACTATATACCTGTACTGGAAATCGATCAACTACCAGTGGCCGATCGTTGTTAATGAGACTCTGTGCTTCTATGCCAGCCATCTCTACGCGTTCGATAAGATGTCTGGCGAATTGCTGTGGCAGAAGTCACTCGACACAATTGTGACCACTATGTTAGCCGATAACTACACCTTCTATTACGGCACACGCGACAGCAATATCTTCGGTGTCATCACCAGAGACCGTCCAGAGCCGCCCTTATCGTCGCCATCATTCGTCACCACGCGCGCAAGTTCGCCGGCGCCGTCGCCGGCGTACCGCCTTGACGGCCGCCGTCTGTCCTCTTTATCAAGATATTCGCCCTCGGCGGCTCACGAGGTCCAGGAGCCAGCTTACTAAAAACGATAACCGTAACAGGGTAATGGAATTCATCGCCGGCCACCCGGGCTCAACGCTGCATGAAATATCCCGCGAGCTTGGCGTCAACGTCGGCACGATACGGTACCACTTTCTCGTCATTAAGCCTGAACCACCGTGTCGCGACTTTTAAATCGGACGGCAAGTATGTGCGCTATTTCACGAACGCCGGCTCCTTCTCGAAGGACGAGCAGTTTTACCTGTCGCTGGGCCTTCGTGATCCGATCAGGAAGATACTCAACCTGCTGTTAGACAAGGCAGAGCTGTCCAACCAGGAGATCTCGGCGGCGCTGGAGATGCACGAGAGCGCCATCAGCCGTTACATCAAAGAGCTGGCGGCAAGAGGCCTCGTAATGAAGCGGAACGTCGCGAGAGAGGGCGGACAGCGTATTCGAATCAGGCATGAATACCGGGACCAGATAGCGACGGCGCTGGAACGGATAAACAACGATTAGTTTTTAATACCTGTATGATAAACGTGATTCATGTCCGGGAGTGGTGACATGGCCGTAAAAACGTCATTTCTCGAGCAGGGAGCAACCTTCAGCGAGGATAAGCTGTACCGGTACTCTGCATCCGCTGCACCAGCGTAAGAGCCTCAAGCCGGTCCTGTATTATAATGATCGAGATTAAAAAGAATGCCTGTGCCTTAGCGATGATTCCAGCCATCAATAGCCGGCACTGTTAATTTAATGGTGATAAACAAATCTGTTTATTTTTGATATATAGTATTATATATCATAATAATCAATTTTGTATATTAGTAATAAACAAACTTATATATCATGCTTGCATACCAGCTATCATGCTTCTCCGGGAGACGATACAGGAAATTGTGCAACTACAAGAAAAAAATTTCGCCAGCCACGAAGCAGGCGTCAGTAGAGATTTACTTGACAGCATCGACATGAATGTGCGTCGTGCAATTATCATATCGGGCATACGGAGATGCGGTAAAAGCACATTACTCAAGCAATTGTCACAAAAGACAGGCGACTGCAACTTTTTTAACTTTGAAGACGCCCGGGCGAACGGTTTCGACTTAAATGACTTCGATAAGCTGGACCAGGTGTTTAGTGAGCTGCATCCCGGGACGGGCTGCTATTTTTTCGACGAAATCCAGATAGTCCCGGAATGGGAGCGTTTTGTCAGAGGAGGGCTCGATTCGGGAAAAAGGTTCATCATCACCGGTTCAAACGCCTCATTGCTAAGCAGAGAGCTGGGCACGAAGCTCACAGGCAGACATTTAACGTATGAGTTGTTCCCCTTCTCGTATTCTGAAGCGTTGAAGATGAACAACCGATCGCCATCGCTGTCGACATTCAACGAATATGCAGAGCGAGGAGGGTTCCCGGAATATATAATATCCGGAACATCGGACATCCTGCAGCAACTGTTCAGTGACATAATAACCCGGGACATCGTCGTAAGATACAAATTGAGAAACGCTGCGATAGTCCGGAGCCTGGCTTTGTACCTTTTGTCGAATGTCGGGTCTGAATTTTCATATACGAATCTGGCAAAAACGTTCGGCATCACGACGAAAAGCATCATCGAGTACATATCCTATCTCGAAGACAGCTACATGCTATTTACCGTGCCGATGTTCTCCTATTCGTATAAAAAAATGATCGTGAACCCCAAGAAAATTTTCGCCATTGACCCCGGTTTTATAAAAGCCAATACCCTGTCATTCACGGACAACAATGGCCGTCTGCTCGAAAACATCGTGTTCCTGCAGCTCAGGAGAACCTGTGGTCCGAACTCTATATTTTATTACCGAGGTAAACGGGAATGCGATTTTATCGTAGTTGATAAAAACAAACCAGTGCAGGCCATACAGGTCTGTTTTGAGCTGACAAAGGATAACCTGCAGAGAGAAGTAGATGGCGCTTCAGAAGCGATGAGTGAGTTCAAACTTAATAATGGATTGATTATAACGATGCATCAATCGGATAAATTCGGAGACGTGGAAGTCATACCTGCCTGGAAGTGGCTCACGGCAGGGGTATCCCATCAGGCCGGGCCGAATATTACGTGATCTGGAGACACGTTATACCAGACGCCGAAAAGTTCGACCTGACGGTGTGCCGGGTGCTTCGGGACGACGATGGCGGGGGTGCCTCTGCATCCGCTGCACCAGCCGATGAGACTGAGGCCTGTGTTGTACAGGGAAGATTGGCTCTTTTTTGATAAAGCGTACAGGGGAGCTTTTTGTTTAGGCTGGTGTACAGGGGGAACTTTTTGGGAAAAAGTTCCCCCTTGCACCCCTTCAAAAACGATCCTTAAAATTGCCCATAAAATGGGCTTGTGCGGGTGTCGCGAGTCAGGAGAGCCTTTTTGGAAAAGGTTCTCCGACGGCCTCTCTAAAACTGTTGAGCGCCCCGACTGGGATTTGAACCCAGGTCTAGAGCTCCGCAGGCTCCAAGGATGTCCACTACCCTATCGGGGCACGCATTAAAATGCGGAACCGCGTCTCGCGACGCGTGGACATAGTATACTTTCCATCACATAAACTTATCGCACCCGCATACGGCCCGGCCTTAATCCTCCTGCCACAATATACGGCCATATCCCGGGTAATCAGCGTGCCGGATATCTCCAATGCCCGACCGGTTTGTGGCATAAAAGATCATGATAGCCAGCAATATGGCCGTGAAACGTTTAAAAGTCGCGATATCGTCAATTTTAAAGTAATCGGGGCATCCATAAAGCTATAAACGTAAAACGGGCTCACTATAAAGCTTCAAACGCTTATGTACGGTAAGTATTGATAAATACTTATCTGCCCATCATAGGTCTGTAGCGCAGAGGGTTGATAGTCGCAACATACCCCCCCAACCGCATCATAGATGCACCCCCGGCTGACAATCCTCTGATGCAACTTTCCCGATCATAAAACGAGCGGCACAGATGTGCTACTACAAAACCATTATATCGCCGCAAACTGGCGCCATAGGACAGCCAGTACGAAGGTTAAGGTAGAGATGGGAAAAGCGCGCCCCGGGCCCTTCCAGGGCCCGGTCGCGCGGATGCAGTTTTAAAAGATATCTTTCGGCTCCTTCATCTGGCGCTCCGCGTATTCCCCGATCTGTGGTTCGCCGCCGTATGCCTTCAGCAACTCTCCCACCTTGCTGTACCATTCCTTCGCCCGGTCGGCTTCCCCGAGCCGCCGGTAAATGTCGCCGATGATGTAGGCGTACATGGCGCGGGTATCCTGCGACGGCTGGCCGGCGGCCAGCGCCTTCTCGAAGTCCTCCGCAGCCCGGGCCAGGTAGAACTTTTCCTTTTCCTTATCGCCGCGCATACGGCAGCACCACGCACCCATGTGGTAGATGCGCCCGAGCTCCTGTGCCGAGGCCCCGCGCCACTGGGCGCACAGCGCGGCTAAATAGTAGTTGCCGTTGGCGTCTATTTTGCGCTTTTTGATCTCCGGCGTGATGGTCTCAGCTACCAGCCGGGTGAACTCCGGCGAAAAGGTGTGCGGCTCGAAGTCGCCTTCGAAGCCGGTGTAGCCGCAGTTGGTACAAGTGTGCACGAACAGGCAGATGGGCTGTGCGCCTGATGCCTCGCGGTAGAAGTCGGAGTGCAGGGGGCCGAAGGAGTTGGTGGAAGTGATGAGCTGCGAGTCGAACATGTTGCCGCACAGCGGACAGGTGAAGCGATGCGTCTCGGTGGTGGTCATACGAGGCTAGGTCGATCGCCCACGATAAAAACATATTGGAAGCCTGCGGAGGTTGCCGGCCGAAAAATCTCAAATACATCCTGTCTTCATATCTACGTGATAGCTATTGCTTATCAGGCAATCGCACAAGGTGATCATTTTGGTGAAAGAGCTCCCTAAGAAAGTGCAGGACCTGTTCAACGACGACCAGGCGGTCAAAGTCCTCGCCACGCTGTCGCACAACGGGATGCTTCATGCAGTGCCGCTGGGCTCGTTGAGGGCTCCAGCCCCTGACACGCTCGTCTTCGCGAACATCCTGGCGAAAGAGACGCATGCCAACCTGGAAGAGACACTGAAGAAGGGCGGGTACGTGAGCGCTCTCGTCGTCAAGGGCGGCGAGTCGTACCAGGTGCGGTGCAAGGCGAAAGCGTATATGACTTCCGGCCCGGCCTACGACGGCATGAATGCGGCGCTCAAGGCGAGAGGCATGACCGCGCTCGGCGTCTGGCTGCTGGAGCCGGTGGAAGTGATCAACCAGAGCCCCGGCCCTAACGCCGGAAAGCCGATGTAAAGCCTTTTTCAATTTTTTATTAATGATTAATCATTACCTTTTTATACTTTAAACCTTTAACCATAGAGATCACGGTGCATCGCAGTGGACAGCCTCGACTTCCGCATCCTGGGCATGCTGATCAGGGACTCGCGCATCTCCTACGAAACGATAGCGGCTGCGCTTGATGTGCCTGAAGAGACGGCGATCAACCGCATCTTCCGCATGTGGGACGTGGGCGTGATCAGCGAGTACCGCATCCGGGTGAACCCTTCGCTGTTCGGCTATAAGACTGCCATCGTGCTGGCCGAGGCATACCGGAACTACTGCAAGCAGAAGGACATCCGCGCGCTCCGTACCATGGACCGTGTCACCGTAGTGGTCGAGACGACGAGCAAAATATACTCTGCCTACGTTCTCTACACCAGCGAGCAGGAGCTGAAAGGCCTGGTAGACCAGATCAAGGCCAAGATCAGCCCTTCCCGGGTGACCAACGTCGTGTACCCCCACGAGGCGCTGCCGTCGGTGAAACTGTCGGGCCAGGACTGGCGTATCATCGAGCACCTGATGGACGATCCCCGTGCGAGCGTCGACAATATGGCCCGCGACCTGCAGATAGCGTCGAAGACGCTGGAGCGGCGCATGGAAAAGCTGATCACCGGAAGCGTGATCGCCCCGACGGTGGTCATCCAGCCGGGCATGTTCGAGGGTATGTTCTCCAACCGGCTTTATATCATTTTCAACGACGGCAGCGAAAAGGCCCGCACGGACATTGTCAACGGCATCAGGAACAAGTGGAACGTGATCGGGCTTGACCACCCGCAGGGCGCCGTCATCGACGTCTACGGAAAGACGCGGAAGGACATCGAGGACGACCTTCGCTCGCTGAAGAGCATGGCGGAAGTGAGGGAGACGTTCTACACGCTGCCTTCCCGCATCGTGTCAAGCGATCTTTTAATCCGGAAAAAAGTCATCGAAGCCGTATACAGCAGCGATGTGTCAACCGGTCTCTGATCTTATTTCGCGTACATCTTCCTGACGATCTCCATCACGCCGGTGCCTTTTTCGGTGATCCGGTACAGCCCCGTCTCCCCGTCTTTCTGTACGAGGCTGGCATCCGTCAGCTTGTTAAGGTGGTACAGGAGATGGCCGCCTGTAAAGCCAGTGATCTCCCCCAGCTCCTTGTAGGACCTGTCGCCCGACGTCAGGCTTTTCAGCATCGCGAACCGGGCCTTATGGGACAGCGGCTCGACAATCTCGGACACGGCCAGGTCGTCCGGCAGCTGGCTGAAATAGACGCATGACCGCGCCTGTACCAGGCTCTGACGGTAGTTGACTAACCGTTCGCCCATAGCCAGCAGCCTGTCCCGCTCCCCGTCGTAAATTTTCATACATATCTCACATGGAGTACCTGTGTCACGCTTTCGCTCCTCTGCGTCCCTGTCGAGAATGCCTTTGATTGCAGCACCGACCTCCTCCGGCCGGGCATTGCCGACCTCGTTGATCCCGGCCCGCAGGTGCTTTTCCATGAGATGCTCGATACACTCGTCCCGATCAGCGCCAGGCGGGCAGTAGTTCATCCGGTCCAGGAGCGTTTCCCTGGTTTCATCCAGGGCGCTGTCGCAGGCTAACTGGCAGTATTGCCGCGACATGGTGTCCTGCGCTTCGCCGATCCGGTCATTGATCATGAGCTCCTGGAACTCCTTGAGCTCGCCGATCATCGATCGCAGCTCCTGCCTGATCTCCGATCGCAGTTCCTTCATGTCCCGCTCGATGCCGGTGATGCGCTCCTCGATACGGTCCTTTCTCATCAACCATTTGTCTGTCGGAATGAGTATATAATTTTTACCTGAGTAAGCAGTGAAAGTAATCATTTTTCCCCTGCAGGTAATCAATCAGTATAAAAAAATTACCTTCAGCTCTAATATCTTCTCCTTCCTTTCTGTGATCGATGAACATCGAAATGAGCTATTTTCACAAGATAAGAAACATGCTGCGCATCCGGTACTATGGCGGCAAAGCTCTCACCGCGGTACGCACAGCCCTCCGCCGGCCTGCAGACTGCCGCCGGTCACTATACGAGAAAAGACACACAGAGAGCAAATATTGAAAGAGAACAGATACAACGCAGTAACGATAGCACAGCTGCAGTCGTACCGGTTCAACCGCTAAAAAGGGACAAGGGGCTTACTGCCGCCCCTGCTGCTTTACTATACGGGCTATATCGGTGCCGACGTCGGACGTCTTCGAAGTGCCGCCCAGGTCGTAGGTCCTTACCTTCCGATCCCGGAGGTTCGTCTCAATGGCCCTGACGATGCCGTCTGCTGCCTGCTTTTCCCCGAGGTGCTCCAGCAGCATGGCGCCGGCCCAGATCGTGGCGATCGGGTTGACCTTGTTCAGGCCTTTGTACTTGGGCGCGGAGCCGCCCATGGGCTCGAACATGCTGGTCCCTTCCGGGTTGACGTTGCCGCCCGGCGCAAGGCCGAGGCCTCCCTGTATCATGGCGCCGAGATCGGTGATGATGTCGCCGAACATGTTCGGCGCCACGACTACGTCGAAGAACTCGGGGTTCTTCACGAACCACATAGTCACCGCGTCGACGTAATTGAAATCAGTCTTCACGGCAGGGTACTTCTTTCCGACATCGCTGAAGGTCTCCCGCCAGAGGCCGTAGATGTCGGTCATCACGTTCGCCTTGTCAACGCTCGACAGGTGCTTCTTCGGACGGGAGTCGGCCAGCCTGAACGCGTAGTCCATGATCCTGCGGGTGCCCTCCTTACTGATCACGCCGATCTGGTAGGCGATCTCGTCGCTGTCCGTGTCGATGTCCAGGTCGAACCGCGCCGCGTACATGCCCCGGATCAACTCCAGCTCCTGGTTGCAAAGTCCTTTCTTCGCACGGCCGCCCAGGCCTGCGTAGAAGTCCTCGGTGTTCTCCCGGACCACGTAGAAGTCGATATCCTTCGCCGTCTTGTTCTTCAGCGGCGTCTCGACGCCTTCCAGCAGCTTCACCGGGCGGAGATTGACGTACTGGTCGAAATAGAACCGCATGGTCAGCAGGACGCCTTTCTCGAGGATGCCTGGCGGCACCTTCTTATCGTCGCCCAGGGACCCGAGGAAGATCGCCCTGTACTTCGACAGCTCTTTCAGCGACGCCTCGCTGATGGTCTCGCCCGTCTTGAGGTAGTGGTCGGCGCCGAACGGCATGTCGATCCACTTGATGTCGAAGTCATAGACATCCGCGGCCGCCTCGGCGACCTTCCTCCCCTCGGCGATGACCTCAGGCCCTATCCCGTCGCCGGCGATCACCGGCACCTTGTATTCCATTACTCCGCCTCCCTGATCTTCTCATGCGTTTTTTCCCTGCTCTTCCGCTCTACCATTTTACGCGCATACTCCAGCAGCCCGCCGCTCCGGACGATCTCCATGAGGAACTCCGGCAGCGGCTTCGCCTTATACGTCTCCTTTTTCGTCTTGTTGACGATGATGCCCTTCGCCTCGTCGACCTCGAGGACGTCGCCCTCGGAGATGCGGTCGGCGTCCGGGCATTCGAGCAATGTGACGCCAATGTTGATCGAGTTCCTGAAGAAGATGCGCGCGAACGACTTCGCTATGACGCACCTGACGCCTGCGCCCTTCAGGGCCAGCGGCGCATGCTCACGCGAGGAGCCGCAGCCGAAGTTGTCCCCGGCCACGATGATGTCGCCCGGCTTCACCTGGTCCTTGAACTCCGGCCTCACGCCCTCAAAGGCGTGCTTCGCCAGCTCTTCCGGCTTGTTCAGTATCAGGAACCGGCCAGGTATGACTGCGTCCGTGTCCACGTCGTCCCCGAACTTCCACACTCTTCCCATGGTTACACGCTCCTCGGGTCAGTGATCTTTCCTTTGATTGCCGAAGCCGCCGCCGTGGCAGGCGAGCTCAGGTAGACGAACGCGTCTGCGCTTCCCTGCCTGCCCTTGAAGTTACGGTTGGACGTCGAAAGCCCGACCTCGCCCGGCCCGAGCAGCCCGAAGGAGCCGCCCATGCAGGGCCCGCAGCACGGTGCCTCGACCATCGCGCCGGCGTTCATGAACTGCTCTACCAGCCCGGCCTTCAGCACTTTCATGTACTCCGTCCGCGAGGCGGGGATGACGATCATGCGCACGCCCTTCGCGACTGGCTTGCTGCCCATGATGTCGGCAACGATCTTCAAGTCCTCGAACCGGCCATTGGTACAGCTCCCGACGAAGACCTGGTCGATCTTCTTTCCCTCGATCTTGTCTATGTCAACTACGTTGTCCACGTTGTGCGGACAGGCGACCTGCGGGGGCATCTCCGATAAATCGTACTTGCGCACTTCCGAGAACTGCGCGCCCTCGTCGCTCTTCATGTCCCGGTCCGGCTTGTAGCCCGGCACCCGCTGCCTGATGTAGTCGTCGGTCTTCCGGTCCGGCTCGATGATGCCTGCCTTGCCGCCCATCTCGATGGCCATGTTGGAGATGGTCATCCGCTGGGAGACGTCGAGGTCCCGCACCACTTCGCCCCCGTACTCGCAGGCCTGGTACCTGGCGCCGTCCGCTCCCACGTCGCCGATGAGCTTGAGAATGACGTCCTTGCTGTAGACACGATCTCCGAGGCGGCCGTCCACCTCGAACTTCAGGGTCTCCGGCACCCGGAACCACAGCTTGCCCAGCGCGAACGCGGCCGCCATGTCTGTCGAGCCGATCCCCGTGGCAAAGGCGCCGATGGCACCGTAAGCGCAGGTATGCGAGTCAGAGCCGACCACAAGCATGCCCGGGGTCACGTGCCCCATCTCGGGCATGACCTGGTGGCAGACGCCCTGGAAGATGTCGTAGAAATTGTCGATCCCCTGGTCTTTCACGAACTTGCGCAGCATGATGTGGTTCTGCGCCGCGTTCAGGGAATCGGCCGGCACCTGGTGGTCGAATAAGACGACGATCTTACTAGGGTCCCACACCTTCTTGTCGTTCTGGTTCTTCATGATCTCGTAGAAGCCCTCGACCGCCAGCGGCCCGGTGATGTCGTGGGTCATTGCGCGATCGATGTCCGCGAGAACGTAATCTCCAGCCTTACACGGCTTGTCCGCCGTGCGGCTGAAGATCTTTTCCGTGATGGTCAGGTTACCGGACATAGTAATACAAGCTTTAATGAGTCGAACTCATTATAAATCTAACTTTGCTACGCCGGTGTCCGTACGGGGAAGTACCGGTGACACAAAGGGCACTAAGGGCACAAAGGACACAGCCTGTACGATTACTGTATAGACGATAGTTCCCTTTGTGTCCTTTGTGTCCTTTGTGCCCTTAGTGTCCTTAAATCGACAACATTATAACCATCTAACCCTTACTTTGTGGCGTGGGATTGGAGCATGTCCGATATTGACGAAATCTATGCAAAGCTAAACGGCAAGATCACCCGGGAAAAGTTCAGCCAGCTCATCGACGACAAGATCGACGCGATGGACGGGCTGTGCGACCAGTGGACCGCCGCGCTCCTCGTCGCGCACGACCTGGGCGTCGACGACCTCACGGCCATGAAGAAGTCGGCAGGCGCCGCAGCCACGGCTGACGGCGGCAGTGCCATGGTCGCCGAGGGTGTCCTCATCAAGATCAAGGACATCTCCATGGAGAGGCGCAACGTCGACTTCGTGGGCAAGATCACGACTGCGTACCCGCCGCGCACCTTCAGCCGGCAGGACGGCACCTCCGGCAGCGTCGCCAACATCACCATCGCTGACGAGACCGGCGAGATACGCGTATCGCTCTGGGACGACCTGGCTGACGCGGTCAAGACGGGCGACATCAAGGAGGGCGACATACTGCGGGTTCGCGGCTACGTGAAGGAAGGCCAGAAAGGCCTCGAAGTGAGCATCGGCCGGGGCGGCGGCATCGCCAGGGACGACAGCGTCAAGATCACGCTGAAGGACCCCATGGTCAGGATTTCCGAGGTCAAAGCCGGCATGGGCAACATGTGCACCCGTGGCATGATCCTCTCCCGACAGGAGCCCCGCACCTTCAGTCGCAAGGACGGCTCGACGGGATCGCTGGCCAGCCTGATGATCGGCGACGAGACCGGCAAGATCAGGGTGACCGTATGGGACACCAAAATTGCGGACGTGGACCCGTACCAGCCCGGCGAGACCATCGAGATCCTGCATGGCTACACCCGCGAGGCCTATAACGGTGGCGTGGAGATCAATGTCGGCAGCAGGGGCATCATCCGCAAGTCCGAGACGCCCGTGAAGTACGAGGAGACCACCACGAAGATCGGTGACGTGACCGCCGACCAGTCGTACAACATCAAGGGCACCGTGACAGGCGTCGACGGCGCGAAGGAGTTCGTCACCAAGGACGGCAAGCCCGGGCGGCTGTGCGGCGTGTTCCTCTCCGACGAGAGCGGCCGCATCCGAGTGGTCTTCTGGGGCGAGCACGCAAACTTCGCCGAGGCACTTTCAGTCGGCGACGAGGTGCTGGTCACTGACGTGCAGGCACGGGTGAACATGCGGGGCGAGATCGAGCTGTCGGCCAACTGGCGCAGTGCGGTGCGGAAGACGAAGTAGAGCCTTCGGCCAGCGCTCTTTTTTATTCCTGCGTCAGTCACTGTCTTAGTAGACACTATCGAAACCCATGGCAGTTTTACTGTTGTTTGACCGTGTCAGGTTCGCCTTATCGAACGTGCCGAGGTTCGTAATGGTCCATGTCGTATTAAAGCGCGCCGTGTACGAGTAAGGCTTTTTATCCATACCCGTGCCGTTTACGCTCTTTATCTCTGTGTAGACAGGCGATATCCACCGTTCCCCTCCATGCAGGGCGATTGAGGAGTTGTTGTAGCTTCCAAAAATGGTGCCGTTGCCATCGATGCTTTCGAATACGAAGCCAGATTCGCAGACGTAAGGGAAATTGTAAACGCCCCTTATCCTTAATCCTGTTACTGTGTCCCAGGGAGCGCGGACGCGATAATATGTAGTGCCATATAAGATTTTGAGACTGTCGTTAACCTCTGGATAATACCCCTCGCTACGTATCATGGAGCCATAGTAATCGTACTCGTAAGGCGGCGTAATGTGCGGCATCGGGTTATAGTTCTTCTCTTCGATCAAGGTACAATTGACCTTCAGGTCCTCCTGGATGGCCGAATATTTATCGCGCGGCAATGTATTGCCGTCTTTTACAGTGCAACCGCCTATGGTGACAAGGCAGGTGATCAGGATTACCACTATGCAAGCCTTTCGTACGCTCATGCCATCACGCCGGATATTGTATGTTTTACAGCTTATCTCAATGCTTATTAAAGGCTTATCTCGCAATGTATTAATCCGTATAAGCGTCTTGAGACTGCAAGATTGGTAAAGCGCAAAGCACATAGGGATAAAGTGTGTAATAAACGTTGACCTTCATGGCATGACGTGATGTACCTCGAGCTTGGCGCAGACTACATAGACATGATCCGTCCCCTGTGGGAGGGGCTGAACGAGCATCACCTTGTCCGCTCGCCCAATTTTCGCCAGCATTACGAGCAGATGACCTTCGACGTACGCAAACGCGACCTGCTCAAGAAAGAGCATCTCCGCATCATCGTGGCCGCTAAGGAAGGCCACACGATCGGCTACTGTGTCTGCACCATTCATGAGGAGACCGGCGAGATCGACTCTATCTTCGTCGAGGACGAGTACCGCCGCAGCGGCATCGGCGATGAGCTGATGAACCGGGCCCTCGCCTGGCTGGATGCAGGCGGGGCAAAAAAGAAGATCGTCGCGGTCGCCGCCGGCAACGAGGCGGCTATTCCGTTTTACGAGAGCTTCGGGTTCCTGCCGACGGATGACCGTGCTGCAGATGAGCGAGGAAAAGCGATCCTGACCGACTAAATCATCGCCTGCCGTTTCATAGGCTATGCGCCCACTGTCAGGCCCGCCAAGGGCGCCAATATCGGTAATAAAAATTGTTTTCTAGAAAGGCTATGAATATTTAGACTATCGAGGCTGTGCGCAGCGTATAGCCCGCCAGAGTACCGCCAAGTGAAGTTTACTGTGACGGCATGCGCACCCGTTTCGTAATCCTTGGCGATCTTGGCGGTACTTGGCGATCTGCGGGCTTTATCACTGCGCATGCTTAAATAAGGATAATAATTATGGGACGATAATTTTGAAACGAATTACGCCTTAGCCTTACAGCAATTGAACTACATTTAATCCTTGGCGCCCTTGGCGCCCTTGGCGAGCCTGACAGTAGGCGCATTGTATGGAAACTGCCTGGTACATGTTTTTACCGGAGAGTAAAAACTATTTTACCTTCGACAGGCCATTGTACTCTGATATGGACCCGAACTGGCTGGTATATCTGTTCATCGCGCTCATCCTCATAGCCGACCTCCTCCTGGTAGTTGGCATCGCCATCGTAGCCATATTCCTGGTTGCATACATCGCTTTCAACGTGTTCACCGGCTTCATCAAGCTGATGATCAACAAGCTCATCCACGACCTGCTCGACTACCTGAAAAAGTACGCCGAAGAGAAGTCGAAGGGAAAGACGTCCGAATATGGAAAAGCGCTGGTCGACGTCGTGAAATGGGTTTACCGGGTGGTCTTCTGGCTGTATAACATCATCCAGCTGGGGATAGACGTGGCCATCTGTCTCGCAGCCGTCGCCCTGATCGTCCTGGGCATGATCACGCTGGCGATCATTAATCTCGTGCTGGCCTGGCTTGTTTATGCTAATTTCCTTTGAGCGCCTCATCTGAAGACCAGGGCGCGGGTAGTCTGTGTAGCCTTTCGCCTCGCCCGCGTAGAAGGTCGCCACGTCCGCCTCGTTCAGCGGCGCGTTCTGCCTGAAGCGCTCCGGCAGGTCGGGATTGGCCAGGAACGGCACCCCGAAGGCGATCAGGTCGGCCTCGCCCCGGGCGATGGCCTCGTTCCCGCTGCGGAGGCCATAGCCGCCGTTCAGGATGAACGTCCTCCCGAAAATCCTGCGCAGGTCAGGCCCCAGCCGTGCCTCCGGAGGTACGAACCCCAACCGGCCTCCGATGGCCTCTATCAGGTGAAGATAGCCCAGACCCGTATTGTTCAGCTCTTTCGTGAGATAGGAAAAGGTTTCCCGGGGATTGGCGTCTGACATCGAGTGCGCGTCCAAGTGCGGGGAGATACGGTAGCCGACCCGGTCCCCGCCCCATACCCCGATGACGGCTTTCGTGACCTCAAGCGGCAGGCGGGCCCGGTTCTCCAGGCTGCCGCCATACTGATCGGTCCGCTTATTGGACCCGCTCCGCAGGAACTGGTCCAGCAGGTAGCCGTTGGCGCCGTGGATCTCGACGCCATCGAAGCCGGCATCCCTGGCGTTCTCGGCCGCCCGACGGAACTGCCCGACGATGTCCGGCAGCTCGCCGGTCTCCAGGGCCCTGGGCACCGGGATTTGCTTTTTTCCCGCCTGGCGTGTGGACATAGCCTTCGACGGGAAGCGCGGATGGCGCGACGGGAAGCGCGCCGTCCAGGAAGTCGGGATGGGAGACCCGTCCCACGTGCCAGAGCTGGATGAAAATCCTGCCGCCGGCCCGGTGGACGGCGTCTGTCACCTTCTTCCAGCCGGCGACCTGCGCTGCCGAGTAGATGCCGGGAGTCCGCACGTAGCCGACACCCTGCGGGCTGACCTGCGAGCCCTCGGTGATGATCAGGCCGGCCGAGGCTCGCTGCACGTAATAAGTAACGGCCATCGGGCCCGGGACGTTGGCCTCCCCTGCGCGGCTGCGTGTCATCGGCGCCATCACGATGCGGTTTGGCAGCGTGAGATTGCCCATTCGATACGGTGAAAAAAGGTCCGGGACTCCTGCCATGATGGGAACAACGGGGGCCGCGGATAAAATTTTTAGGCCGAATCGAGCTTAATCGCAAGTGTCAGGGGAACCTTCTGACAAGGTCCCTGGCGCCCAAACGATCGCAGCTTGGCCTTCGGCCTGTGTCTAAGCTCGTGAATCCACGGGGCCTCTTTTGAACAAAGCCCTCCCGAAACCCCCAGAGCCTCTTACTCATCGAACTCTTTCATCTCAGTGAGCAGGATGTGGTACTGCCGGTCGTCCATGGTGGCCGGGTCGATGCAGCAGATGACCATGCAGTCGCTGGTCATCACCTTGTCGTTCAGGAAGTGCACCAGCTTCAGCACTGCCTCGTAGCCGTTGCGGGTCATGATGTACTCGAGGCCGTCCAGAAGGATGATCCCGTTATTCGACTGGGTCAGGAACTTGCCCAGCGTCGCGCCGAGGCCGGTCAGGTTGTCGGGCTTCATGTGGATTTCGCCCTGCAGTCCTTCGCCGCCGGTGAGCCAGATGATGGGCGTCTTCTCCAGCCCGTACTGCTCCCGGATCTTCTTGGGGTTCTGCCTTGTGACACATAAGCCCTGGATGTTGTGCTTCACCTGGTCGGCGAAGACTTCGAGGCTCTGGTTGCCCTTACGCTTGTCGAACAAATACAGACTGCCTTTCTCGAAGTGGTACTGTTGCGCCGTATCGACCGCCTTCTCGGTGATGGGCATGATCTTGAGGCCGGTGATCTCCGACAGGTCTTTCAACGTTATAATGAAGCCATTCTTCCGGCCTTCCCGGAAGAGCGTGGACGTCGAGATGTTGAGCGTTACCACAGTGCTGTCCTTGCACCGGAACTCCCGGACGTAGTTCTTGCGCTCCGCCAGGTCGATGTCCGCGTTATCAGGCAGCAGCGAGGTCACGTGGCGCCCGCGGACCTCCTCGGCCTCGTATTTCAGCAGCCGGGAGGCGCTCTTGTTGAAGGACATGATGAATCCGCCCATGTCGACGGTGAGCACCGCGTCCGGGGACTCGTTGATGATGTCGGCCAGGTACCGGCTCGTGTCCTGTATGTTCTTGAACAGCCGGCCGTTCTCGATGGCGATGCCGATCTGTGCGCCGATGCCCAGCAGCATGGCCGACCATTCGTCGCTGACAGCGGCGCCGGCGGCCGAGTAGAAGGCGAGGATGCCTATCAGGCCGCTGCGTACGGTGATCGGAACGGTGGCCGCAGCCTTTGCGCCTTCGAAGATCACGATGGCCGGGTCTCCGGGCCGGATGGCGTTCATGTTCTGGGACACGTCGTGGAGCACCTGCCTGTAACGTATAGCCTTGCCCGCGTCCGTCCGGGTGGCGACGGTGGTGAGCTGCGCGTAGTGCATGCCCTCCTGCTCGCACAGGTAGATCGCGCCGGCGTCCATCTCCAGCAGCTCCAGTGAGTCGCGGAGTATCTGGTCGAGCATCTCTTCCATGCCCCTGGCGCGGTTGATGGACGAGGTGATCGAGCTGACGATCTCCAGTTCCCTGTTCTTGCGGCGCAGCGCCTCCTCGGAACGCTTGCGCTCGGTGATGTCGCTGAAGATGAGCACCACTCCGGCGACGTTGCCGTCGTCGTCCCGTATGGGCGCGGCGCTGTCGTAGACTGGCGTCTCCCGGCCGTCCCGGGACACGAGCAGCGCGTTCGCCGACAGGCCTACTACTGTCCCCTCGCGGAGCACCCTTGTTACCGGGTTTTCGAGCATCTGCCGCGTGTCAGCGCTGGCCAGCCGGAACACCTCGATCAGGCTCTTCCCCAGCGCGTCGCTCTCCTTCCAGCCGGTGAGCGTCTCGGCCACCGGGTTCATGAACTTGATGCAGCCGTTCCTGTCGGTGGCGACCACGCCGTCGCCGATGCTCTTCAGCGTGGTGGCGAGCCATCGTTCGCTGTCCTTCAGCCGCTGCTCGATACGGTACTTGTAGAGCGCCATCTCGATGGTCGTCAGCAGTTCCCGCTCCTCGAAGGGCTTGAGGATGTAGCCGAACGGCTCGGTGATCTTGGCCCGCTGGAGCGTGTCCGAGTCCGCGAAGGCGGTCAGATATATGATAGGGATGTTATGGCGGGAGCGTATCTGTCCGGCGGCCTGGATGCCGTCCATCTCGCCGTTGAGGAAGATGTCCATTAGCACGAGGTCCGGGTGTATCCGGCCCGCCTTCTCGATCGCCTCTTTCCCGGAGGACGCAGAGTCGGGCACCTCATAGCCGAGGCTCCTCAGCCTGTTCATCAGGTCCATTGCGACGATGTGCTCGTCCTCGACAACCAGAATCCTTACCATACCCTCACCGCTCCAATTCATTTTATTCTATCTCTGCGAACGTTATCTTAAAGCTTGTTCCCTTCTCAAGGTCAAGCTCTATCGTCCCTTCGAGCTGGCTGACCAGCGTGTTGACCAGCTGCAGGCCCAGCGAAGGCGTGTTCCTGAAGTCCGTGCCCGGCGGCAGCCCCGTCCCGTTATCGCTCACCACCAGCGTGTATGTCTGGCTGTTACCAGACAGGCTTATGTATACTTCGCCGGCCCTGCCGTCCCGGAACGCATACTTGAAGGAGTTGGAGACCAGCTCGTTGATGATCAGGCCGCAGGGGATGGCCATGTCAATATCCAGGAATATGTCCCTGACATCGACCCTTATGCGTACAGCCGGACTGGCAATATATGAATGTGCCAGGCTGGCCGTCAGGCTGCTCACGTAATCCCCGAAGTTGATCCGGGAGAGGTCCCTTGACCGGTACAGCTTCTCGTGGATGAGGGCCATGGACCTGATGCGGTCCTGGCTCTCCCTTAACAGGGTCGCCTGGCTCTCGCTGCATGCGCTTCCCGACTGGAGGCTCAGGATGCTGGACACGATCTGCAGGTTGTTCTTGACCCGGTGGTGGATTTCCTTCAGGAGCACCTCCTTCTCATGCAGCGATGCGCTCAACGCCTCGTTGGACCGTTTAAGCTCTTCATCTGCATGCTTCCGCTTCGTTACGTCACGCAGCACGACAAGCCTGCCGGCCTGCCTGCCCCTGGCGTCATAAAGGACAGACGCGCGGGTGTCAAGCCAGGTCGTTCCTTCCGGGCCTTCGATCATGACCTCCAGTTCGGCGTCCGTCTTGCTCTGGAAACACCTGTCGAGTGCAGGCCACCGGTCGGCGACACGGCCGATGTCGTCGACTCCGAGTTTTTCCGGCAGGCAGAGCATACGCTGAGCTGCAGGGTTGATCTCTACGACCTTTCCGTCGCCGTCCATAACGATGGCGCCATCCGGCATCACCTGGATAAGCATCTCTCTCGCCACCGGCAACAGCTCGAAGAAGCGCTGCCCGAAGATGGCCCAGGTGAAGAACAGCCCGCTGATCATGAAGGCTATCGGGGTGATGTCCAGGCCTTTAACAGGATTCAGGCTTGTCGGGTAGAGGACGTTGGTCACAAGTGAAACCAGGATGCCCAGGACCAGGGCCATCACTGGCAGGTATGATCGTCCTGGCGAGCGCAGTGCGGCCTTCAGCAGGATAATCGAGCCCCCCAGCAGGAGCACGTAAGCGAACACCGCGTTCGCCAGTGTCGCCGGGCCAAGCGCGTACATGAGGATAGCCCCGGGCTCGTCTGAAACAGGCGTGATGCCCGGCCATATGAGGCCGTGCCAGTCGTTGGTAATGGCCAGGGCGACGACCGTAGCCGGGACCACCCATATCAGCGGCAGCCACCGGAACCTGAGCCACCGGGTCTGCCGGCCGTAGTCCAGGGTGAATAAAAGCCAGAGCGGTGAGATTGTGGCTACGCCGATATATCCGAGCTTGGCGAACAGGATTCTCGATGGCACATCGGCCACAGAGTACTCCAGCGCGCTCGTCAGCGCCCATTCGGCGGCAGCGGCCATGAAGAGCGCGAAGTAGAGCCCTCCCGGCGACCTGCGTCTCTGCCAGACATACCAGGACAGTCCCGCAGAAATGGCTGCCGCTACCGTGAACACGGCCGAAAAAACCGAGAGCTGGAAGTCCATCTCATCCCTCCGGCGTCATGGCGACATTATCCCGGGCTTTGCGTTCGTGCCTGCGGGATATCGTCTGTATCTTATCCGGCGTTATTATGTTGATCATCTCGAAACAGCTATGCTTAATACACCTGCAGCACAATAAATCTAACCTTTTTATTGGATAATTACACAATTAGAACCGATATTTAAGCCATATAAATAACATGACAGTAAATACTGGCTATTTTTTGCTCTCGTCAGGGATAGTAATCCTGAACCTGGTACCGCTGCTGTCCGACAGGCCGATGGTGCCTTCGAGCTGGCCGACCAGCGTGTTGACCAGCTGCAGGCCCAGCGACGTAGTGTTGCGGAAGTCCAGGCCCGGGGGCAGTCCTGCGCCGTTGTCTCCCACCTTCAGCGTATAAACATTGTCGCTGTGCTCCAGGCCGATGCGAATCTCGCCCTTGCGGCCGTCCGGGAACGCGTACTTGAGCGAGTTGGAGACCAGCTCGTTGATGATCAGGCCGCAGGGGATGGCCTTGTCGATATCCAGGTAGATGCCCTCGATGGCGATGACGATCTCCACGCCGTGGCCTGGCATGTAAGAGCGGGACAGGTAGGCTGTCAGGCTGCGGACGTACTCCGCGAAATCCACCCGGGAGATGTCCCGCGCCTGGTACAGCTTCTCGTGGATGAGCGCCATGGACCTGATGCGGTCCTGGCTCTCCCTGAACATGCTGGCCGGGTTCTCGCTTTTGATGTTCCCCGACTGGAGGCTCAGCAGGCTGGAGATGATCTGCAGGTTGTTCTTCACCCGGTGGTGGATTTCCTTGAGCAGCACCTCCTTCTCCTGCAGCGAGCTCTTCATCTGCGTCTCGACCTTCCTGCGCTCTGCGATCTCCGCCTGCAGCGCCTCCACGGCGCTGGCCAGCTCCGCCGTCCGCTGCTGCACCCGGAACTCGAGGGTATCGTTAACCCGCTTCAGCGCGTCGGAGGCGTGTTTCAGGTCAGTCACGTCGTTACCGATAGCCAGGATGTCCTCGATGCGCCCGTCCCGGCCGATGACCGCCTTGTTGGTCCACGAGACCCAGACACGCTCGCCGTTGCGGCGCACGTTCTCGTTCACGTTGATCATATACTGGTCCGGGCGCGCCATGAGGTCGTCCATGTGTCTCCAGAGATTGCGGCCCGACGACTCGGCCCGGGGCACGATTGTCTCCAGCACGCTCGCCCCGATGATCTCGTCATACGAGTAGCCGAAGAAGGTGCAGGCGAACTCGTTGAAATACCTGATCCGGCCGCTCATGTCGAAGCGGATGATCATGCTGTTGGCGTTCTGCACCAGGTCCCTGTAATTGCTCTCGCTCTCCGTCAGGGCTATATTGGCTTTCTCCAGTTCGGCCGTCCGCTGCTGCACGCGAAGCTCCAGCTCGTCATAGGCCTTCTTCAGCGCTTCTCCCACTCGCTTCCGCTCGCCGACATCACGGGCGATGCCACGGAACCCCGTGATCTTCCCGGCATGGTCCCTGGCAGGCAAGCCGCTGATCTCCAGCTCGGCCATGCTGCCGTCCCGGCGCTTCATGGAGAACTCCACCAGCGCGAACGACCCCTTCCGGTTGATCATGTCGGTGATAGCCGGGCCCAGCCGGTCCCGTTCCCCGGATTCCATCAGGCTGAACGGCGTTTTTCCCATGATATCTTCCGGTTCGTATCCCATGACTTCACGGACTTTAGGGCTGACGTACGTATATCGCAGGTCGCTGTCCGTCTCCCAGACGACGTCGTTGATGCTCTCGACGAGGCTGCGGTATTTACCCTCGCTCTCCTTCAACTGCCGCCGGTACATCTGCAGCACGTCCAGCGTCTCGTTGACTGCGATGGCAAACTGCGAGACTTCATCGTGTCCCTCCACCGGTATACGGGCGGAGAGGTCGCGGTCTGTCCGGATGTTCCTCATGACATCGGTCATACCGTCCATCAGCCCAATACCGATCTTCTCGATGAGGAACACAGTAGCATAGGCGATGGTCAGCCCGACGACGGCTGAGAAGGCGAAGAAATAAAGGACCCGGGTCTGCAGGTCGCCGCTGCCGTTCACGAAGATGACCTGTGCGGCCGCGTACATGATCAATAAAAGCAGAGCTATGACTACCGTAACGACGATCAGCGCCTTCGTTCGCAACTGCATGTATTTAACCCTCAACGGCCTGTCTACAGACGCCCGGCCGTTCATCCGGCTACCTTGATGAACTAAGCTATCTCTTGCAAAACTAAATAAACATGACTATTACTTCCGGGAGCATGCCAGACTGTTCATGGTGTGACATTTTGCACAGAGCATGACCTGACCTCGGCGAAGACGATCTTAAACGTGGTCCCGTGCAAGGAGTCCAGCTCGATGGTCCCTTCCAGCTGGCCGACCAGCGTGTTGACCAGCTGCAGGCCCAGCGAGGGCGTGTTCCGGAAGTCAAGGCCCGGAGGGAACCCGACGCCGTTATCACTCACTGTCAGCGTATACAGGTCGTGATTTTGCACAAGACCGATGCGCAGTTCTCCGTTACGGCCGTCCCGGAACGCGTACTTGAAACTGTTGGAGACCAGCTCGTTGATGATCAAGCCGCAGGGGATCGCCGTGTCGATGCCGAGCAGCACGCTTTCGATGTCTATGGCGATGGTTACGCCCCGGCCGGCGGCGTAGGAGTGCGACAGATACGCGGTCAGGCTGCGCACATACCCTGCAAAGTCGATGCGGGAGATGTCCTTGGACTGGTAGAGCTTCTCGTGGATGAGCGCCATGGACCGGATGCGGTCCTGGCTCTCCCTGAACATGCCAGCCGGGTTCTCGCTTTTGACATTCCCCGACTGGAGGCTCAGCAGGCTGGAGATGATCTGCAGGTTATTCTTGACACGGTGGTGGATTTCCTTGAGCAGCACGTCCTTTTCGCATAGCGAGGCTGCCATCGTCTCTTCGGCGCGCTTGCGATCGGTGATGTCCTGGATGGCTCCCAGGACGCGGACAGCCCGCACCCGGCGCTTTCTCCCCGGAAAAAGACGCTTGCCCGCACGTAAACCCAGCGTATGGCACTGTCCGATGCGCGGATGATACGATACTCCAGGGTATACTCGCCAGGTCCCGCCGGGTCCAGCCCCGCCGCGATGACGGCATCCTGCCGGTCTCCCGGATAAACCAGGCTGTTCACGCTGTCTAACGTCAGTGGCGTGTCCTGCGGAAGGCCGTAGATCTCGTAGGTTTCGGGCGACCAGACCTGCCGGTCGTTCACCAGGTCCCAGTCGAACGTGCCGAAGCGGGCAGTGGAGGCGCACAGCCGCAGCCGTTCTTCGCTTACGCGGAGCGTCTCCTCGGCCTGCCGCCGCTCGGTTACATCGCGCGCAATGCCACGGTACCCGGTGATCTTTCCTGCAGGGTCGCGTACAGGATTACCTCCAACCTCAATCCATGCCTGATCACCGTTGGAGCGCACGATACAGAACTCGACATGGGCGAAGGAGTCTTTACGGACGTTCATGTCGTGGATGATCGAACGGATATGCTCCCTCTCCCCGGGTTTAACCAGCTCAAACGGCGACCGGCCCTTGAGCTCGTCCGGCCCGTATCCGAAGACGTTCCGGGCCTTCGGGCTGACATATGTGAGCTTCAGGGTGGCGTCCGTCTCCCAGACGACGTCGTTAATGTTCTCGACCATGCTCCGCAGCCGCTCCTCGTTGTCCTGCAGCTGCCGCCGCGAGGCTTCCAGCGCGTCCAGCGTACGGTTGATCGTGCTGGCGAGCTCTGCCACCTCATCGTCTCCGCTCACAGAAACCCGGGCTGCAGTACTCGTATCCGGCCCGATCTTGCCCACGTCCTCGCTGAGCCTGATCATCCGCGATACGATCATTCTCTCGAGGAAGAACATTGTCACGATGCAGAATACGAGGCCGGAGATAAGTAAAGACACAACGATGTAAAGCAAGGTGCCCTGCGACTGCTGGTAGACTATGCGAGGCTCGTCGACACGGACGACAAGCGCCGGCTTCCCGTATATGTCGTCGATGATGGTGTATCCGCTGACGGTATCCGCATCGACGGGCGCGACAATCACGGGATTGACGCTGTCGGCCAGCCCCTCAGCCAGTTTAAAATCGCCTGACATGCCTGTCGCGCTGTACGGGTACACGGCAATCGATATGCCACTCATATTTCTCAAGGCGTTAACTTCATCGTCTCTCAGGAAGCGCCCCATGATCATTGTGCCAGCCGGTGTCCCGCTGCCGTCGCTTTGCAGTATGGGATAGGCGCTGATCAGCATGGGGCCGTCCGGGAGCAAGATGATGCCGTGCAGCCTGTCGGCGGCCGCCGACCTGAACAGCGGGCTCCCAACCGACAGGCTCTCCCTGATCCCGGCGGGGACAGCGGAGTCTTTTCCCTTCTCCCGGTCATAGCCCCGTGCGTACATGACCTGATCAGATGCGTTGGCGATTACGACGACATTGAGTTTCTGGTTAATCATCGTGACGTCCACAAAATTGGACTGGACATATTCCCCGGAGTCGCCATTCTGCACGTACGAATAAGTATCGTCCCAGTAAGCGTAATCGACCGTAACACTGTCCAGTGTCGACAGGTCGTAGTTTATTCCACTCAGGGAGCTGTTGAGCGCCGAACTTACCTCCCTGTTCTCGATGTCCGTATAACTATGCATGAGTATCGCCTGTGAAGCCGCATAGATCAGCAGGATCATGCCCACGAGTGTCAGACCGATGATGATTAACGTTTTTTTACGCAGATGCATGTTTACTCCGGAGAATAAGCCCGATTAGGCCGATGTTACCCGTATAGCGGCGCCAGAGGAGTCACGGCCGATATTTTGGGCGCTAGGTATGCCAAAGCTATTCCTCTTATGTAAAATAAACTTGATCTATCTGATCGATAATTATCAAAATGGAACCGGCGGCCAAGAGAAAATATTCATACGATCGTGACCTCAGTCAATTGAACGGCTACAGGGTCGCATACGGTGTGCTCCGGCCGGTTTTATGAATCCGGAACCACCGCTCATGATAATACTTTCAGCGTGCTTGCGATAACGTTCTATATCCACAGGATATATGTTGCTTAATTATGCGGCCAAAAGTTGGCCGAGCCGTGAGGTTTCAAAATGGCAGAAAGACTGACAGTGGAAGATTTACCTGGCGTGGGGCCTGCTACCGCCGAAAAACTCAAAGAGGCAGGATATACATCAGTAGAGGCGATCGCTGTCGCATCGCCCGCAGAGCTGGCTTCCGCAGCGGAGGTCGGAGAGAACACCGCAGCCAAGATCGTTGCCGGGGCCAAGAAGTGCGCCAACATCGGCGGCTTCGAGACCGGCGAGACTGTGTTCGAGCGCCGCAAGGCCATTGGCAAGCTCAAGACGAACAGCAACGCGCTGGACGAGCTGCTGGGCGGGGGCATCGAGACCCAGTCGATCACCGAGTTCTACGGCGAGTTCGGCTCCGGCAAGACGCAGATCGGCCACCAGCTGGCCGTCAACGTGCAGCTTCCCCCCGAGCAGGGAGGGCTGGACGGCTCGGTCGTCATGATCGACACCGAGAACACCTTCAGGCCCGAGCGTATCGCACAGATGGTCAAAGGCCTCAAAGGCGGCGAAGACCTGGACCCTGAGGACTTCCTCAAGAACATCCACGTCGCGAGGGCGTACAACTCCAACCACCAGATCCTGCTGGTCGAGAGCGCCTCCGAGCTGGCCGAGAAGATGAGGGACTCCGACAAGCCCGTGCGGCTCATCATCGTGGACTCGCTCACCGCGCATTTCAGGGCAGAATACGTCGGCAGAGGCACGCTGGCAGACAGGCAGGGTAAGCTGAACAAGCACATGCACGACCTGATGCGGTTCGGCGACCTGAACAATGCCGTGGTCATGGTGACCAACCAGGTGCAGGCCAAGCCCGATGCGTTCTTCGGCGACCCGACCAGGCCCGTCGGCGGGCATATTGTCGGTCATACGGCCACGTTCCGGCTGTATCTCCGGAAGTCTAAGGGCGAGAAGAGGATCGCGAGGCTCGTAGACAGCCCGAACCTGCCCGAAGGCGAGGCAATCTTCAGCGTAACGACCGAGGGACTGAAGGATTAAACTTCTTCTTTCCCTTTTAATTTTATCAATGATAAGGTATTTACTATAACATGCACAATCAATTATATATCGCAATGCGGGGTTATGGCTCGCGTTGCCGTTACTATGGTCATAGCATCGAGTCTAACCATTAACGTAAAGATGGATGTGACCACGACTGTGAAGCAATCATGACATTAAGCGGGAACCTAAGGGTGGAGACCTAAAAATTCGTCTCCCGCCGATGTTATGGTTATGTGGCGGTTATTGCATGTCTACCTGCCCGTCAGGTTCGGGAGATTTTAATCTCCGAGGTGGGCTCACAACCCACCCTCCGCACTATATCAAACTTTGCATCAAAGTTTAAAATGTTGTATATCAATGTTCTTTATGGGAGTCAGATAACGTGCGGTTCGAGGGGTTTGCCCATTCTTGTAATTTTTTAGTAATCATTCCCTAGCTCGGGGGTGCTCCTTAAATTTATCAGTCGCCTTATATTTCCCATCTTTAACTCTAATATCCTTCAAGGTCTTTTTTTACAAGGACATCCATCTCAGATTTGACTTTTTCTTTTAGAGGTCCAATGGAACCTGGCGGAACAACATCTTTCAATCGCTCAAGGCCTTCTATACAATGTCATAGTCAGTTTTGCCATCGGTACATTCTGGGCTAAAAGCTGGAGTACAATATCGATTAAACCTCTCCTGATTTCAGGTCCTCTATTCATTTCTGGAACGAGGCTGACAGGTATTTCCGGTAGCCTCGACAAGCTTTTCCCGTTAGCTTTGTGAAGCGCTTCTCTCAATAGCGGATCGACAATCAAATCGTCTTTTAAAACTTCTAACTTATCGTCAACAAATATCTGACAGTGATGCCCGTCATCTACCCTTGAAAGACGACTGCTAATCGTATCAGGTTCAGAATAATCCGTTCGTAACCCATAATTCCTCAGGTAACGGGGGTCGCAATTCTTATACGAATCTAGCTTTGGTTCCTTAGATTTATCATTGTTCGTTAGCTCAACGACTAACCATCCTTGAGAACTGCAAGCGATAATGTCAGGTGTCCGCTCTTTTCCCGAGCAGCGCTCGAGTAACATGCTTCAACACGATAGTCGTTATAACCTGATTCGTAGAAAGGACCGATAAAATTGTCTCTTTTATACCTGTGAAATAGCTGGATTGTATTACGCCATAGCCTGATCCGATCGTCTACCCTGACCATCAGCCATCACCCACCTGATAATTCTTCAGGCAAACATCTCTAATCCGTCGAAATATATCGAAGTTTTTCCAGCGTTATCTTCGCCTTGCAGTGTCGCAATTCTTGGTGCTGCGTTAACGCATCCTTTACCAGGTATTGTCAGATATGCATAATCAGGGCCGACATCCATAAAAACGCGATCCCAGTATGGAGATCAACGCCACGGAACCGTCTGAAATCAGGTTCGCTTTCAGTTTCGACGAGCCAGAGATTCATATTGCCTCTGCCCATAGATACTGTATCCGAAAAAGCTTCAAGGTCGATCTCCTGTTTAAAGCTTAATTCAAATGCGCCCATTTTCTTATTTCGGATCTCTGTAGCTCCATTGATAGCATCCTCGTAGATATTAGCCATTTCCGAAACAGATAGCATTACTTCATCTACGTCTGTTGCTTTGTTAATCGTAACTTTACCATTACTATACCATTCGGCAGAGATCGAAATCGAGCCATTATTCAGTTTTTGCCATCTGGCACTATGGATCGCAAAATTTTTCTTTGCACTGTTGATTACATCGACCAGCCCAGGGAGCTTTTTTCTTGCTCCATACCACGCCTTCAGGCTGAAGTTACCTGCAGCTTCGTCCGGTGTAAGACCATCAGAAAATTTTATCCCTATACCTTTCTCTCGCCAGTTTTGTTTTTTGCTAAAATGCAGAAGTTGATTGCGTGATAGCCAGCATCTATCGAGACCGCATGCATCACTTATCCATTTAAATATGGCACGATCAGACTCGCTCGCATCAATAAGACTATAGAGTATCCAGACGCGATTCCTGGAGGCGTCGAGAAAAAACGAACCTTGCACATTGCCATGTGTGCTGCCGCCGAGGTTAACATACCAATTTTTTGTGCCGTATCCAGCTTTTTCCATGAGCCAAATCCTTCGATATATAAATCGTCACTAACGGGCGATTGCTCTCAATTAGATAGCCCTTCATCTAGTAGTTCTGGACTCGCCATATCGAGCCAGTGCCTCTTCATTCTCCTCAAAACCAGCCTGGAATAAATTTTTCATATCTAGGAAGGTTTGAATATTTGTCATTATCGGCTCACGCTCAATTATATTAATATCATTAGTGTTAATTGATTTATCTCTATTTTAACTTATATACAGTGTGGTCTAAATTAATGCGATGATAGGGAAGCGAAAGTAATAACATACCTCCGCGTACTCCATTTATCTCATAAAATTTCATAAATCATCTTCATCATCCTCTAGCACTTGCACTACGTAGAAAATATTTTAAAAACCGCAAGCCATCATGATCATTGATAAATGCATATCTCAATGTTCAGGGCTGTCTCTTCGATCTTCCGCGGAGCGTAGCGGAGCAGTTATCCGGGGGAGTCCAGCGGAGCCCGCAGAGCAGAGCGTCTGGAGGGGCGAGAGCCCCCTCTTAATCCGTCAAAAACAGAAAAGTGATCAGCCCTGTTTTTCTTTGGTAAACAATAAGATGTTGTTAATGGCGATAACAAATTGATGTTGAGATATACAAGCTGACTAAGAAAAGTATTACTTTTTCAAAATCGTCTACTTTGTGATATGCCCTCTAAACAAAGATTTTAAAGCTATGATTAATAACTCTTTCCAAAATAACTTTATCATAAGTATAAGTCAGCCCAATTAAAAATACACGACAATACTTAGTCAAATATGCCTTGAAAACCGCGACAATAAAAGCTAATCCAAATATACCATAATTGAAGTAGATCGCGTACATTTTATCACTTTCAAGATGATTACTATCTTAGCCTATATTATTCAATTACTATATATACTTTATATTGTTAAAATAAAGCTCGAGCTATAAGTAATTTATCAATTATTTATGTCAGATAAACCGTATACCAGATATTATGAATAATTAATTACCCGAACCTGCCCGAAGGCGAGGCAATCTTCAGCGTAACGACCGAGGGACTGAAGGACTAAACCGGTCCTGTCCCTTTATCTCTTTTTCGCGTTATTCACGTCAGCATTCAGGCAATGCCAGTTTCTGAGCCGCATGACCATATCGAATAATAAATTTACATATCATATTAATTATTATAATATGACAGCATACAGTACTAATTATCGGAGTTCGTATGAATGTCGAAGGAACGGATTGTTTTCAGGGCCTGGATATAGTATCCGAGCTGATCGTCAGCCGCTGCGGTTTCAACCCCGACGATCTCTTTGCCGTCAGGGCATGTCCCGGGTGCGGCCGGCAGCCCGCGGAAGTGAGCATTGTGGACATTGCCGGGAACGGCAGGTTCACGGTCACCGTCAAAGGCCCGATTCAGGGCCCGATTGAACTGCCGGGCACCGAGCTCCTCTACTGTAAATGCAATCGCTGTGGCTCCATCTATTGTGTCGTTATGTTCGGGCCGAAGGATTACGAAGGGGTAGTGATCACCGAATACCTGATCGTCCGGGAAGACCGGTTCCTTAAAAATGCCGTCCGGGAAATGGAAGCGCTGGCACGCGAGGGCAGAATGACCGAGAGTGTCGACGACTGGATAACCTCGAGGCTGACCGGCTCGATCAACAACGCTCTTGCCATGATAGACAGCGAGTTGTGCCTGATCGACGAAGGCTGGAACGAGTCCCGGTACCGGAAAAAGTGGTTTTTGTAGGTCCGGCATACAACTTCAATACGGCATGGACAGGCCCGGCTCTAGCAACTATTTTAATATGCGGGGCAATTATTCAGCCATCGCGAGGTTTGCTGTATGGCCGCTCAACGTTCGCGGGCTGCGACTTTCAAAGAACCTAACCGATTACTGGCGGCATTCCAGGCGTTCACATACCGCATGATATCCCGCACGTACTACCGGCCATACATCGAAAGCCTTGGCCTGCGGGGCGACGAGCGGGTGCTGGAATACGGCTCCGGCCCCGGTGCGGCGTCGAAGCTCCTGGCGCAGGCTCTGCCGAACGGCCACCTGACCTGCGTCGACATTTCAAGGGTATGGATGGGCTACATGAAAAAGGTGGCCGGCAAATACCCGAACATCGACCTCATGCAGGGTGACATAGCGGACCTGGATATTCCGGCCGGGTCATACGATGTCGTCTTCGTTCACTATATTCTGCACGACATCCCGGCGGGCATCCAGCGGGAAAAGATGAGCATTGTCCTGAGCAAGCTGAAAAAGGGCGGCATATGCTACATCCGGGAGCCGACCAGCCCGATGCATGGCATTGCCCCCGAAAAGGTCAGGGCTATCATGCGGGAGAACGGGCTGCGGGAGATCAGCTCTGCCATGGGGAAGAGCCCGCAGAAGTCGCCGACCTTCCAGGGCGTCTATGCCAAAGAATAATCCTAAAGTGTTTGCTTGCGAACCGGCTGTTGCTTATACAATGCGTGAAGGAACGTCAGGAACAGTTTTTAAAGCTCGCCAAGGATCGCCAAGTAGCCAAGACCGCCAAGACATTTTTTAAAAGCTACAGCGCTTGTTTTCATTATACATTAACGCTCCTGGCGCTCTTGGCTACTTGGCGCCCTTACCGCTGCGCATTGCGTGACCAGGCTAAATTTTCGTTGCTATACCTGAAAATAACATTTTATCGTCTACCATCTGGTGCCCTTGGCTCTGGCGTCCTTTGCGGGTATGACCAGATTGCATTGTTGAAACCAAGCGCATCGGTTAGTGCTGCCTGCACATCTGTCACCCGCGCGCGAGCGCCCGGCCATTCCCTCCGACGCAAGACAGATACCTGAAAAACGAATTGTTTTTGCACAATAATATTTAGCTAAATACAGCAGGATAGGTAGATGTGAATACCGGGACAGAGCAAGGCTGCATCATATACGGCGATTCATCAATCGCATATAATGTCGTCTACAGCCGCAGGAAGAGTCTGGGCATCACTGTCTACCCGTCGGGCGAGGTGCGGGTCGCGGCTCCGGCGAGGATGAGCCTGGCCGAGATCCGGCGGCTGGTGTCGGAGAAGGCACGGTGGATCGACAAGAAGCTCCGGGAGTTCAGGGCGGAGGGGGGCCGGGACGCGACCAAGAAGTACGTCGAAGGAGAGGCTTTTTTCTACCTCGGCAAAGAGTATCTGCTCCACTTCACGACAGGCGATAGCGGTCCGCTAGTGACACTGGGCGATAGCCGCCTGAACGTCATCATGCCTCCAGGCATCGAAGGCGAGAAGCGGACAGAAACGATGCGGGAGGCCGTCTTCGAGTGGTACCGGTTCCACGCTGAGATGGCCATCGACCAGGCTTTGAACGTATATTCTCCCCGGCTTGGTATCCTGCCGCTGCCTTATAAGGTGAAGAACCTGTCGAAGCGCTGGGGAAGCTGCACGGCGCAGAACCTGCTGAACTTCAACGCCAAGATCGTCATGGCGCCGCGGGAGCAGCTCGAATATGTAGTAGCTCACGAGCTTTGCCACGTAAGGGTGAAGGACCACTCGCCCCGGTTCTGGGCGCTGATGGGTCAGGTCATGCCCGGCTACCTGCCGGCGAAAAAGGCGCTGCGTAAAGACGGGTGGAAGTACGAGCTATAGCCGCTTTTTCATGCATACCGAAGAGACCGGGCAAAGAGAGGCGAACTCTGTCGTCCTCTGCAATGACACCGGAACTTTCGAGCGTTCGGTCTTCTCGAAGCCATGCTTCGCAAAGAATGGCGCCGCGGTCATAGTGAGCAGGTAGAGCTCCTGCACGCCGGTCTTTCGTGCCTCATCGGCCAACTTTTTCACAAGCTCGCTTCCCAGGCCGTGGCCGTGCAGTCCTTCTTCGACGGCCAGCGAGCGGAGCAGCCCTGTTCTGCCGTAAGCTTCCAGCCCCGCCGTGCCGGCGATCCGGCCATCGACAATCGCAACGAGAAATATCTGCCTGCCAGTCTCCACGTCCTCGAACGGCAGGTCCGCCTTCTTCAGCAGTCTTGATACGCTCGTCCGAAGTACGACCTCCGTATTGAAGTACGCTTTGAAATATTCTGTGCCAGAGACGTCAGGCAAAGCATTTATGGGGTGGTAACCATTGGTTACAATATAACCTGCCGTCGAATGAAACCACTGGTGAACTTCAATGTCTATAGCAGAGCGAAAGGAACGTGAAAAGGAGCAGCGCCGGAACGATATACTCAGCGCTGCCGAGAAGCTGTTCTTCGCCAGGGGCTATGACAATGTCACCATGGACGATATCGCGAAGGCGGTCGAGCTCAACAAGGCTACGATCTACCTGTATTTCAAGGACAAGGAGTCGCTATACTTCACCGTGGTCCTGCACGGCGTCCACATTCTTAACGAGATGGTACGAGAGCGGGAAGGAAAGGCGAAGACCGGCTTCGACAAGCTCTGGGAGATCGGGCATGCGTACGTTTCGTTCGCCAGGAAGTACCCCGACTACAACCGCGCCTATAACTATTTCTACTCGGGGCGGTTCGATCTGGCCAGCATTACCGGCGTCGACGAGTACGCTCAGTCTCGATGACATCGATTATAGATTCAGGGCCGAGGTTCTGGAGGGTGGTCGACCTGGCGGCCAACCGGGCGAGCGGCGAGGTGGCGACGCAGATCGTCGAGCTGAACCACGAGATATTCGTACTCATGTGCAACGCGATAAAGGCCGGCATCGCGGACGGGGCGTTCAGGCGGGACCTGAATCCGGCGGAAGCTGCCACTGTCTTTACTCTTTTACTCGAAAGCATACCCCGGATGCGCCCCGATCTGGCAAAGGTGCTGGAGAACCAGGGAATCGACGAGCGGAAGTTTGCCATGGACATTGGGGATTTCATAGGCTTCATGCTTGCCAGTAAAGAGAAGGCTAAAAAATAGTCGTTAATAGCTGATTGCCGCTGCTTAATCCGGTATAGCTGCCGCTATCGCGCCTGACTGGCAACGTAAGCGATCTTTTTCTCCCTCCAAACGTATAAATAGTAAAATAACTGTTAGTTAATTGATAACCAATGGTTACAAAATAACTTAAGGTTAAAAAACGCCGAAAGAAGCAATTCAACTTTGATAAGGCGATTAGAAATGGACTCGAAAGGACAGGCAGACGCGCCGGGCGTCGTCAGGCACGGCACAGAGAAAAAGGGCCCCAGCAGGATGGCCGAAAACGTTGCCCTCATCAGGGCGGACGAGTCGAGGAAACCCGAGGACGAGCGCATTTGTTACGACCCCTACGCAATCCGCTTCATCAGCCAGGATACGCTGGCGCTGATGACCCACTACCCGGAGATGTTCAAGGCTGAAATGGACAGGCATAACCGCCTCATGCCGGGGCTGGCCAATTCGCTGGTCGCCCGGGTCACGGTATTTCGATGACGTGGTGAAGGCATCAGTCGGCGATGGCTTCGGGCAGCTGGTCATCCTTGGGGCCGGGTACGATACCCGGGCGTATCGGATCGACGGGCTGAAGCATATCCGGGTGTTCGAGGTGGATCACCCCGACACTATAAACATGAAAATGGAGAAGATCAGGGAGATTTTCGGCTCGCTGCCTGGCCACGTCACTTACATGTCCGCCGATCTCGAGGCAGTTAAGCTCGGCCGGCGACTGGAGGAGAGCGGGTACGACTGTTCGAAGAAGACGCTCTTCGTCATGGAGGGACTCATATATTACCTTCCGCCCGAGGCCGTGGACGAGATGCTGGCCTTCGTCGTGCATAATTCAGGCAAGGGCAGCGCCATCCTCTTTGACTATGGTCGCATCAGGGAAGGAAAGCCTACGGCCAGCGATATAAACGGATCGAACTTCGCCAGGCAGCAGGGTGAGCCTGTAAAGTCGGGCATCCGGGGGCCAATCGAGACATTCCTCGCCGAAAGGGGATTTTCCGGAATAAGGAACCTGGATAGCGAGGACTATAAAAAAGCCTATTTCCACGGGAAGAACGCGAACAGGGAAGTCTATGACCGGTCCTCGTTCGCTTATGCAGTAGTCGGATAAGGGCAGGCAGTAAGAGGGATAATGCATGCATGTCGTAGCCATCAACACAGACCATGAAAAGGATCGGGGCGTCATCAACATCCTTCTCGCCCCGCTGCTGGAAGGGATGAGGGAAGCGGGAGCCAGCGTGGAGCTCTATTATTCCCGGGACCTGCTGATCTTCCCCTGTTGCGGGAACCTCAACTGCACCGTGAGGACCCCGGGCAAATGTATGGCCTGCGATGACATGAGGTGGCTGCGCGAAAAAATCGGCCAGGCAGACGTCCTGGTACTGGCGTCGCCGCTCTACTTCAACGGCTTTGCCGGACTGGCCGGAACCACCGAGTCAATGAAGTTACTGCAAGACCGGCTGTCCCGGGGCGGAGACCTCTGTGGCGAACCATATGAGCACGCGATCCACACGACCCGTGAGCATGTCAACCTCCGCAAGGTCGTGGTTGTCTCGGGCTGCGGCTTCTGGGAGATCGATGACTTCTTCCCGTGCTGACCCACCTCAAGGCATTCTGTTACAATACGTTCCCAGAGCTTGCAGGATGCATTACCGGTCGCCACCCGGTTAAGGTGAGAGACATTCCGCAGAATGCGTCAACGGCAGACCTTATTATCAATGCCCGTACCGCAGGCAGAGAGCTGACTAAACATTTCCAGGGTCCGAAAGCGCCAGCTGTGCCTGCCATGGCATGCGACGGCGGGAAAGAGACGCCCGGAACATGGAGAGAATGGGAACCAGTGATACTGTTCGAGTATAGCATGATGCGCTGAAAAACGACAATCTGTCAGAGGAGGATAAAAGATGTCAAGGTTCAACAAACCCATCACAGGAAAAACGGACGAGAACGGACTGATGCAGGTCGAAGTGTTCCCTCAGAGGACACTGAACGTAGAGACCGCCCAGGCACTGCTGGACGAGCTGAACGCCATCCCGGGCATCGCCAGGATGATCGTCTACGGCCCCCGCCTGCCGAAGGAAAACCCGGACGACCTGCTGGACGGCCATTATGGCGACGTCGAGACGAAATACCTGAACATCAAGGGCGAGAAGGTCGAGCTGACGGTCCAGATCGGCAGGATATGGATCGAGATCGATGACGCGGAGGTCGTGGAAAAAATCAGGACGGCAGGCGAGAAGGCGCTGCCATTCCCGTTCGAGATGTACGAAGGCGTGTACATCCGGACGCAGAAGACGGTCACCGACTATGCACGGAAGGGCGGGAAAGTCGACGACATCAGCATAGGGATGTTCGATCCGAAGGATAAGCGCACGCCGGCATGTTGTGCCTCGAAGCCATACGACGACAGGCATGAGCAGGCATGAATCCTGCAAGAACAGCTAATGTTGTTTTTTCTTTTTTGAGGATTTTTCTTTGGCGATAGCTAAACAATTATATACACCTGTAGCCATTCCTTATTTACACTGCCTTAGTGCGTTTTTCTAAACGGTTACTGTACAGTCTCCATGGACGTCAATGCGAAGGAGGCCGGGTTTTAAAGCTCCGCTTTGCACCCTGCTGCGCCATTGTATCAGGGGTAACCTGTCGCTCCTTATCGCCGTTGTCATTCGTGTGCAGCTTATATCTCCGCGATTAGCGGATGCTATCAAACTTAACGAGGCATTCACATGCAGCAATTAGCTCAAGGACCGGCAGATGTGCCGGGTATCGATTACAGAAACAAGTATGTCGTTTTAGCCATAGTCCTGGTCGGGGTAATGATGTCCGTACTGGACGGGTTCATGGTAAACATCGCGTTGCCTACTATTACCACTCATTTCGATGTCAGCGTGGCACTATCGCAGTGGGTTATCACCGGCTACCTGCTGGCGATGACCGGGCTGTTCATCTTTTTCGCAAAAATATCCGAATACACGGGCAAGACAAAGCTATACATTATAGGCTTTGCGCTTTTCACGTTAAGCTCCCTGGCATGCGGGCTGTCCACGAACATCGGTCTGCTGATCGCCTTCCGCATTATCCAGGGCATCGGCGCCTCGATGGTGGCCGGCATCAGCGGCGCCATCACCTTCGAAGCGTTCCCGCCCGAGGAACGGGGACGAGCTATGGGCTACATTGCGGCCACCTACGGCATCGTCGCCCTGATCGCCCCCACGCTTGGCGGCTTTATCGTCGGCAGCCTCGGCTGGCAGTACATATTCCTGGTGAACGTGCCCATCGGCATCGTTTTAGTCGCCTGTGCGTTAAAATACCTGAAGATACGGGAGGTCGTGGCAAAGGGCTTTGAAATTGACTGGACAGGCACGTTAACGCTGATCGTATCCGTGGTCTCGTTAATGCTGTTCTGCAGCGAGCTTGCAGGTGGCATCGTGATAACCGCGACACTCGTCTCTTACGGCATAGTGTTCGCCTTATCTGCGGTAGCCTTCCTGTTCCAGGAGTCGACGGTGTGCGGAGCCGCTGCTTGACCTCTCCATGTTCAGCGATAAGAAGTTCACGCTGCCTGTGGTGAGCATGGCCCTTTCGTATATGGCCATCATTATCCTGAACGTACTCGGGCCGTTCTACCTGGAAGGAGCCCTGGGCTATAATGCATCCCAGGTCGGACTGCTGTTCATGCTGTCGCCGCTGGCCATGATTTTTGCCGCACCGGCGGGAGGATGGCTCTACGACAGGTACCGCTGGAAGTTCACCACGGCACTTGGCATGCTTATCCTCGTCGCTGCATACCTGCTGTTTGGCTTTGCGTTCATGGCGATAGACCTTGGCATCATCGTCGCCGCCTTTATTTTTAGGGGCATTGGCGACGGAGTCTTCCAGAGCGCGAACAGCGCCGTGATCATGTCCGCAGTCCGGCCAGAGAAAACGTCCATGGCCTCCAGCGTGACGAGCACGGTGGGGTCTCTGGCCAATTCGCTCGGTGTGGTGATGGCCAGCGTCCTTCTGATCGTGGGGCTGGACATGTCCGGATATAACGGGACAGTATTGGTGGCAGGGCCGTCGCTGCTGGCGGGCACGATCGGCGCCATCATGATCGTGGCAGCGGGGCTGTGTGTAGTAGCGGCGGCATTGTCCGCTTTGAGGAACGTTTGACAGATGTTCCTCCATTTTCCACGTTTTAATTAACCGCCTGACCGGTAAGAATAACCGTAAGCTTTATATCGATAAACCGATATCTAACATTCGATATCGGAAATTCGATATACGCCCTGAGCGTAACACGAAACACGAGGCAGGCTAGGTGCCAGCCTTAAAAGCCCGGTATCGGTGACACGATATGTGGTGGAATAAAGACTGGATGAAAGAGAACAAGGACATGTTCAAGAACCTCGCCAAAATGAGGCGGTGGGGCGGCCTTCGGTACGTCGTCCTGTACTCGCTGAGCCAGTCGCCTAAAAACGGCGCCGAGATCATGGATGAGGTCGAGCGCATGAGCATGGGCGCATGGCGGCCGTCGCCCGGGTCGATCTATCCCCTGCTGAACACGCTGCAGGAGGAGATGATGATCCGGAAACGGGACGACCAGCGCTATGAGCTCACATCGACGGGCATGGAAGAGATCGGCCTCGACGGGCACCGGCACAGCCACCATCAGCACGGGTCATACTCACTGGAAGGTTCGCTGGACGAGCTGGACAGCTACGTCTCGTATCTCGAGGATCTCCCGAGGGACAGGCTCAAGCCGGCGGAAGCCCGGCTGGCACATATCGCGGAGCGGCTGCAGCGGTTGAAGGAATCGCTGAACAAACAGACAACGGAGGACAAAAAATGGTCTTGAGAATATTGCTCGGCGCCTTCTTCGGCGCGCTGTTCGGGTACGTGCTCGGGTGGTTCATCGAGCTGTTCCCGTGGTTCAACGGGGCGCTGACAGACGGCCTGCAGTTCCTCGTCGGCATCGGAAGCATCCGGATGACGGCTCTGCTCGCGGCCATCGGGTTCCTGGGTGGCATCTTCCTGGGCCTGGTCGCCAGCGTCGTCCACAGCACAAGGCACCGCTGGTACTGGGACTGGACGTAAGCCGGCACAGGACGACCTGGCTTTCATGCCAGATTTTTTAAGCACTTGCTATGCGTTAGCGAAGGCTTTATATACATAGAATAACTATGGGTTACGCTCGTAACCGGTGGTTATGAAAATAACGACAGGTTAAGAAAGTAAATTTCAGTTATAATGCTGGTGGCAAAAGTGTCGATAAAAGAGCTGAAGGAACGGGAAAAGGAGCAGAGGCGCGACTACATCATCGACGCCGCCGATAAGCTGTTCCTCTCCAGGGGATACGACAACGTGTCCATGAATGACATCGCCGACGCCGTGGAGATGAACAAGGCCACACTCTACCTGTACTTCAAGAACAAGGAATCTCTGTTCTTCTCCGTCGTGCAGCGGGGCGTACGGCTGATGGAGGCCGAGTTCCGGGAGGCGACCGATAAAGAGCAGACTGGCATCGGCAAGGTGCGCGCGATAGGGGAGACGTTCATCGCGTTCAGCCAGAAGCACCCGGACCATTACCGGATGTTCATCTACTCTGGATCGGACCGGTTCGACTGGGACTGCTGCCCGGAGGCCCGGTCCTGTCACGATATGATGCATGTGATTACGGGCATTATGTGCGAAGCCATTGAGATGGGCATGAAAGACGGCACGATCAGGAAGGACATGGACCCGCTGGAGATCGCCATCTTCCTCATGACCGCCACACAGAACATCGTCAACCTGGGCCAGGGGTTCCAGGCGGACCTGGCCGGCCGGGGCTTCAGCTACCGGCAATACGTAGAGCATTCAATGAGCCTGCTGGGGCAGGCCATAGAGGGCCGCGAAGGGGCGGCAGTTCCAATCAGATTTTCCAAATAATCGGGGAGGTACCAACATGCAGGAAAATGTCATAGAGGTGAAGTCCCTCGTCAAGAAGTACGGGAACTTCATGGCAGTCAACGATATCACGTTCAACATCGGCCGCGGAGAGGTTTTCGCTTTCCTCGGGCCAAACGGCGCCGGCAAGACCACGACCGTGGAAATCCTCGAGTGCCTGAAGTCGCCCACCTCCGGGACGATCAGTGTCCTGGGGCACGACATCAGGAAGGACGAGATGAAGATCAAGACGAAGATCGGCGTGATGCCGCAGAGCTTCTGTGCCTTCGAGTGGCTGACCGTGTGGGAGAACATCGACTACTTCGGCCAGATGTACCCGACCCATGTCAGCGTCGACAGCCTCATCGAGATGTTCGACCTGAAGGACAAGCGGGACACGCTGTTCAAGAACCTGTCCGGCGGCCTGAAGCAGCGGGTGGGCATCGCCATCGCGCTGGTCAACGACCCGGAGATCGTGTTCCTCGACGAGCCCACCACCGGGCTGGACCCGAGGGCCCGCCGTGACGTGTGGGAGGCCATCCGCTCGCTCAAGGCAAAAGGTAAGACCGTGTTTCTCACCACGCACTACATGGACGAGGCATACTACCTCGCGGACAGGATTGACGTGATTCACAAGGGCAAGATCATCGCCGACGGGTCGCCCGAAGACCTGATCAACCAGTACGGCGGCGGCAACACGCTCATCATACGCGAGTGCAGCGACGCCGCACGCGAGCAGCTGCTGAAAGAGATACCGAACAGCCGGGCTTCCGGCAGCGACGTGCTGGCCTCCCTGCCCCAGAACGACGGCATGGGCAGCATCATGAAAGCGGTGTCGGCCATCAACGAGGGCGGCCTCGCCTGCAAGGAGATATACGTGAAAAAGTCCACTCTGGAAGACGTATTTCTCAACCTGACTGGCGAGACACTTGTACAGGGGGCGAACTAGATGACAGGAGAAACACTCAGCGCCATCCCCGGTATCATAATATCCGGGTACGAGGGCCTTATCCAGACCTTCGGGTCCCCGGCGGTGCTGATAGCAATTACTGGCACTCTGATCGTCGTCGCGATCATCGAGCTATGCGTCAGGAATTGCAGGAAGCGCGCAAAGGAGGCGGTTTAAATGGTCAAGCTGTTCACCGAAGTAAAATACAGCCTGAAGTCGTTCTACCGGAACAAGGGCGCCGTCTTCTGGACGCTGCTCTTCCCCATCGTCATCCTGCTGCTGCTCGGCTTCGTGATGGGCGGCGGGTCCGGGACGTACGCGCTGTACTACAACGACTCCGACAACTCGCAGACCTCCCACGGCATCCTGCAGGCGCTGAACAACACCACCGTCATCGAGCTCAAGGACGGCTCGGGCATGGACCTCGCACAGCAGCTTAAGGACGGCAAGATTGGCATCTACATGGAGATCCCGAAGGGCTTTGAGCAGGGTATAATGCAGGCGAAGATGGCCGGCGGCAACGCCACAGCTCCCGAGCTGCAAATCTACTACGATAAGTCCAAGCCCGCCTCAATGGCGCTGATCTCGATCATTTCCGAGGTCGTCAACGGGCTCAACATGAGGCTCGCCAACGCGGTTGCCGTGGTCGGCGCCGAAACTCACGACGTCGCCACTCAGAGCGTCAGCTACTTCGCCTTCCTGCTCCCCGGCATCATCGGCATGTCCATCATGTCGTCGGCCGTGAACGGCACCGTGGGCATGATGGCACACAACCGGGCGACCGGCGTCTTCCGGAAGCTGGCGACCACGCCGATCTCGAGAATCGGCTGGAACGCGGGCCGTATCATCCACATGACGATCATCCTGATGATCTCGACAGCTATCGCACTGATCGCAGGCTGGCTGGCCTTCGGCGTGGCGCCCAGCATCAACCCGCTGATGATTATCACGATCATCGCAGGCGGCGCTGTCTTCTCGGGACTGGGCATGATCATCGCGAGCTTCATCAAGGACGAGGAGACTGCGGCCAACGCGGCCAGCGCTCTCACCTTCCCGCTGATGTTCGTGTCGGGATCGTTCTTCCCCATCGAGCAGATGCCCTGGTTCCTCCAGTACCTGGCGAAGGTCTCGCCGCTGACGTACCTGAATGACGGCCTCCGCAGCTCGATGATCACCGGCAACAACGACGTGGCCCTGTTCAACCTGGCGGTCGTCAGTGTGCTCGGCATCGTGCTGTTCGCGGTCGGCGTGCTGGTCATGAAATGGAAGGAAGATTAAGCATTGGACACAAAGGGCACAAAGGACACGGAGGGCACGGAGGATAAACCTCTGTCCCCCGTCTCTTTATTTCCAATTATAAGCTGCAGATGAAAAGCAAAAACAAAAACGCTTTTTCTTTTTTACTTCAGTTCCTGGGACTTTCGAATGAACTCGTGGACGATCTGGCCCTTGTCCGTGAGCGAGTAGACCACGAAGTTGCCCCGCTCGTACGACCAGACGATGCCGAGTTCCTTGAGCATTTTGAGATGGTAGGATATGGCGGAGTACTGGGACCCCGTCAGCTCGACGAACTCGAAGACGCAAAGCTCTTTTTCGCTCAGCGACTCGATGATCTTGACTCTGCAGGGGTCGCCAAGGCACTTGAATAGCTGTGCCGTGATCGGCGAAGTCTTCCGTACCCATCTTCGCGGGCTTCGGCTTCTCGGGGGCTTGCTCCGTGGGGGCTTCGAACTTCTTGCCACAATGGGCACAGCGCAACCTGCCACGGGCGTCCCGCTCCAGCGTCCCGAGCCGGTCGCGGGTGATGACCCAGCCGCAGTTCGCGCACTCGACGAGGTCGGCGCCCTCTCTCACAGCGGTCACGCCCGGCCGGGTGATCATGCCGGCCCGCTCTGCCACGTAGAACCGGTGGTTTTCGGGGGCATCCCGGGCGTCCCGGTAGCATTTTTCACAATAGATCGATTTGCCGTCACGGACCTTGACGTCCAGCGGCCCGAGGTCCCGGTTGCACTTGCCGCAGCGGACCTCGCGGCCCGTGCGCATCGCGGCCACCGCGTCGCCAGGCTGTAGCCAGAACGGTTTCGCGTCCAGGTACGGGGCTGATTTCTCGTAGCACGCGATGCAAAAGCAATTGTTCGCGTACAGCGCCCGGGCTTCTTCCGGGGCCAGCGATTTACCGCATTCCGAACAGTGGGCATTCCCGTCTGCGGTCTCGCCGGCGGCCTTTCCGGGCCATTTCGGCCCGGTAACCCTGTCATAGCAGTCGGGACAATAGCTGAACCCGCCGTCCTTGGTCGCCGCATCGTAGGGAGTCAGCACCCTGCGGCAGACCGGGCAGATCTTTTCCTTGCGTTTGAGTATCCCGTAACAACTGCGGCAATAGTAGGCATTCTTTTCCTGCCTCAGCCGATCGGGCCGGAAGTATTCCCGACACCCGGCACATTTCACCTCATGGCCCGCAAGGTCTGCCACTATCCACACGCTCCCGCTTACGCTGTTATCAGGCCATTTTCTGGCACTGCTTGTTTAAATAACTGTTGAAATCAGTTTCAATGAGTTTTGAAATGAATAACTATAAATAGCTTGCATTTCAATACCTGTTGAAATGAAATAGAGCGATTGCTGGAGGGCCCTCCGGGATGTAACAGGCCTCGCAGTAGCGGGGCAACAAGCACACGGAGCTGTTACTATGGATACAAAGCAGCAAAATGGCATGAGTACGACTGAAAAAGGCCCGCTGGACGAAGGCATAGCTGTGCTGAGCTCGGTCATCACCGACCGGGAGCGGAGCAGGAAGGTCATCAGCGTGAAGAACCTCGTGAAGAACTATGGCCGGTTCACGGCCGTGGCCGCCGTCTCGTTCCACGTGTACGCCGGCGAGGTCTTCGCCCTGCTCGGCCCCAACGGCGCCGGCAAGACGACCATCGTCGAGATCCTGGAGATGATAAGACCGCCTACTAAGGGCTTTATCAGCATCCTGGGCAACGACGTGATGACCGGCATCGCATTGGGCAACGCCTTCATGGGCGCCGACCGGGACGACGCGGGCATCAAGGAGAACATTGGCGTACTGCCGCAGGCCTTTAATGCCTTCGACTCCCTGACCGTCCGAGAGAACCTTGACTATTTCGCACGCATGTACGCGAAACAAATGGACATCGACCGGCTGATTGACGAGATGGGCCTGACTGACAAGCGAAACGCGCTGTTCAAGAACCTGTCCGGCGGCCTGAAACAACGGGTGGGCATCGCCATCGCGCTGGTCAACGACCCGGAGATCGTGTTCCTGGACGAGCCCTCCGCCGGGCTGGACCCCAGGGCGAGACGGGACGTCTGGGACATTATCCTGGACCTGAAAGCCCGCGGCAAGACCGTGTTTCTCACGACCCATTACATGGACGAGGCCTACCACCTGGCAGACCGGATATGTGTCATCCACCGGGGCTCCATCGTCGCCGAAGGCTCGCCGGACGACCTGATCGCCCGGTACGGCGGCGGCAACACGCTCGTATTCAGGGAATGCAGTGCCGATGCCCGAAGCGAGATGCTCAAATCGATCCCTGGCAGCCGGGTATCGGGCAACGACGTGCTGGTGAAGCTCCCCGAGGGAGACGGCCTGGGGTGTATATCCGAGATCATTTCCATGGCCCGGGCTTGCCGGTGCGAGTGCGCTGAAGTCTACGTGGAACGCTCGACACTCGACGATGTATTCCTGAACCTGACAGGGGAAAAGCTGGCCGGGAGGGACCTGTAGATGGGCAGGGCCACCACCAGGCTGCTTACCGAAGCCCGGTACAGCCTGCGGCTGTTCTTCCGGAACCCGCAGGCGATGTTCTTCTCGTTCCTCTTCCCGGTCCTGTTCATGATCGCGCTGGGATTCCTGCTCAGCGGGCAGGATGACGACGGCCAGATCCGCTACCTGCTCCCCGGCATCATCGGCATGTCCGTCATGTTCTCGGCGATCAGCGGGACGACAGGCACGATGGTCAAGTACCGGGCTAACGGCGTCTTCCGGAAGATCGCGACGACACCGCTGACCGGCTTCGAGCTGAACGCGTCGCGGACCGCTACCGGAATGCTGATCGTCCTGCTCTCAGCCATGATCACCCTGCTCATGACCTGGCTGGTCTTCGGAGTAACGCCGGCGGTCAGCATCATTTCCGTGCTCGTTCTCGTTGTGGGCTCGATCACCTTCGTCTGCCTCGGGATGGTCATCGCGTACCTCCTCGAAGACACCGACTCGGTCAACGCCGTCACTTACGTCGTCGTCATCCCGCTCATCCTGCTGTCCGGTTCCCTGTTCCCGGTCGAGCGACTGCCCGATTTTTTACAGTTCGTCTCGGTCTTTTCGCCGCTGACCTACCTGAACGACGGCCTGCGGAACGCAATGTTCGGCGGCAGCATCCGGGACGCCATCGTGGATACGGGCATCTGCTGCTTCCTCTGCGTCATGCTGTTCAGCATCGGCGTGGCCATACTGATGGGAAAGGAAGAAAGATGAACTTTGACGACGTTCTGCATACTGTAAATATATAGCCCCGGACGACGCTATATCAAGGTTACCAGATATGTGTGCTCAGGGACAATGGAGTTGGAGAAAAAATGTCGAGATTTAACAAACCGATATCACAGATAAGCAAAGAAAAGAAGATGGTACAGATCGAGCTCTTCCCGCAGCGGGTGCTCAATATCGAGACCGCCCAGAGGCTGCTGAACGAGCTGAACGAGATCGACGGCATTACCCGGATGGTCGTCTTCGGCCCCCGCCTGCCCAGGGACAACCCGGACGATCTGCTGGACGGCAAGTTCAACGTCGCGGAGAAGAAGTACCTGAACATCAAGGGCGAGATGGTCGAGCTGACCGTCCAGATCGGGAGGCTGTGGATCGAGGTCACCGACATGGCGGCCATCGAGAAGATAAAGGAGGCCGGCGAGAAGACGCTGCCCTTCCCGTTCGAGATGTACGAGGGCGTCTACATCCGCACCCAGAAAACCATCACCGACTACGCGCGGAAAGGCGGCAAGGTCGACAGCATCAGCCTGGGCCTGACCGATCCCAAGGCAAAGACCGGTCCCGCATGCTGCGGTCCGAAGCAGCACGTCGAATAGAAACGCCGCTGATCAGACAAACGCCACGGGCCTTACAGGGGTCATTAGCCCTGCCCGTGGCTTCATCCTTTTAGCATTTCAAAAAGATTATTATCGATGCCACAGATCAGGCCTATTAACACAGGGTGCATAAAAATGGACATGGACAAGCTGGAGCAGGAAGAGACCGCAGCCACCGTATTTTCATACCTCATCCGCGGCCTCTCCAACGGCAACAGGCCCGCGGTAAAGGCCGAGCTCATGGAGAAGATGAAGCCGATCAAGGAGCTTTACAGCCTGACGGACGATGTGTACCCGCTGTACATCGATATGTGTATCGAGAAGAGAAAGTTCCTGAAGGTGCCCGAGACTATGGAAGCCTTCGGCAAAGCCCTCGAATCGGACAACGTCAAATGGGAAGACGAGCGTGCCATGATGGGCTGGATACGGGAAATCCAGAACCAGGTGCGGACCTATGGCAACATCAAGACGAAGCGACGGTAGCACCACGCCCATAATGTAGCAAGATTTATTGCCCGCGCTTTCCATATCTACTTTTTAACAGTCCGGCGCAATTTTCCCGGCGAGGTTCTCATGAAAGTGTTCGGCATCTGCGGCAGCCCGCGTGCGGGCGGCACCGACTATGCGGTGAACTACGCGCTCGACCTTCTCAAGGAGAAAGGGTGCGAGACGAGATATTTCACGGTCAGGGCCAAGGCCATCAATTTCTGCATCCACTGCGACTACTGTATGCGCGAGAAGAAAGGCTGCGTACACAAGGACGCGCTGGCCGAGTTCTACGATGGCATGCTCTGGGCGGACGGCGTCATCTTCGGCACGCCCTGCTACCAGGGCACGCTGAGCGGGCAGACCAAGACGCTGATGGACCGGTGCCGGGCCATCCTGGCGAAGGACCCGCTCATCCTGAAAGGCAAGGTCGGCATGGGCCTTGCCGTCGGCGGCGACCGCAGCGGAGGCCAGGAGATCGCGCTGCAGATCATCAACAACTTCTACATCCTCAACGAGATGTACCCGTCGGGCGGCGGCTCGTTCGGCGCCAATCTCGGCGGCTGCCTCTGGTCCCACGACAAGGGCAAAGATGGCATCGCGGCCGATGAGGAAGGCCTGCGGACAGTGCGGAAGACGGCGAAAAGGTTCTACGACATGATGCAAAAGGTAAGGAGCAGTACGTAATGGTGAAGATCGCATGGGGCATAACGGGCTGCGGCGACAAGATCGAGGAGATCGCCGCCCTGATGATCGAGCTCAAGAGGCAGTACGACCTGAAAGTGGACATCTACGTCTCGAAAAACGCGATGATGGTGCTGAAATGGTACAAGCTCTGGGACAAGCTGAAGGACGAGTTCTACGAGCTCCGCACGGAAGTCAACTCCAACTCGCCGTTCCTGGTCGGCAAGCTCCAGACCGGGCACTACGATCTCTTCATTGTCGCCCCGGTGACCGCGAACTCGACTGCCAAGATCGCCAGCGGCATCTCGGACACGCTGATCACCAACGCCGTCTCCCAGGGCGCCAAGGCACGGGTGCCCATCTACCTGTTCCCGCCTGACAACAAGCCCGGCGAGCTGGAGACCATCCTGCCGGGCGGCAAGAAGCTCACGCTCTATATCCGGGAGGTCGACGTGGAGAATGTCGACAAGATCAGGAAGATGAAGAGCATCACCGTGCTGGACAACGTACAGGACATCCGGAAGGTCATCGAGGACTACGTGAAGACGCACCCGCAATAGGCAGACTGAAAATTTTACGACATCAAAGATCGCTCGTACAGAGCGTGCATTACCCGTGATAACCATTACCTATATCTTTTTTACTGGCTTTCTCTGATCAGCATGCGCGCCGACTTCAAAGACATCAAAGCGATCGTCGTAGACATCGACGGGACGCTCACCGACATGAAACGCCTGATCAGCCTGGAGGCCCTCCGGGAGATGCGGCAGATGCCGATACCCGTCATACTGTCCTCCGGCAACGTGATCTGCTTCGTCCGGGCTGCCTCCAAGCTGCTCGGCGCCAGCGACATAATGATCGGCGAGAACGGCGGCGTGGTGCAGGCCGGCTTCGATGCGAAGGCCATCGTGCTGGCCGATATCGAGCAGTGCCGCCAGGCACGTGACATACTCAGGAAAGAATTTCCTCGCCTGGAGCCGCTGGACGAGACCTACCGGAAATCAGAGCTCGCGTTCCGGAGGAACATCGACGTCGACCGGGCCCGACGCATCGTGGCAGAGAACTACCCGGAACTGGAGATCGTCGACACGAAGTTCGCGCTGCACCTGAAGCACAAGAGCGTCAACAAGGCCACCGGCATGCAGAAGATCGCCGGGATCATGGGTATCGAAATGAGCAATTTCGCGGCCATGGGCGACTCGGCGAACGACCTTCACATGCTCAAAGTGGCGGGCGTCGGCATTGCCGTGGGTAACGCAGAGCCGGAGGTTAAGGCAGCCGCCGACTACGTGAGCAAGGCCAGCTATGGCGAAGGCGCCGCCGAGGGCTTTGCATGGCTACGATCCCAAGTGCCAAGTAACTAAGAGAAGTCGCCAAGGCGCCACTTTTAGCACCGAAGGTTCAAGGCGCCAAGCTATTAATTTGGCGCCAAGCCAAAGTATGAATGATAACAGAGCCTTTAAAACTTGGCTTCTTATTAAAAAGCTTGGCGCCTTGAAACCTTCGGTTCTATAGTGGCGCCTTAGCGCTTCTCTTAGCCCTTGGCGTCTTGGTGCTATTCCTCATCTGTGATCGCCTGGTTATAGTCGACCCGGATGACGGCAATAGCGTTCTCGTTCCTGAGCGTACTATAGCCTGATGCCGAGACTTCCAGCGCCATGTACCCCGAGTTCTGGTTTGAGTTCAGGTTTATGTTATTGGTCTTCGACAGGTAAGCGACACCGTACCTGTCCGTGACATCACTTCCGGCGCCGGAGAGGCCGTGTACTATCACGCTGGCGCCCTCGACAGGATCGCCGTTCGCGTCGACCACCTTGACCCTGCACGTCCAGTTGTGCTCTACCGGGCCGAATCCCGCCTTGGTGACCATGAGCATGTTGCCGTCTTTGCCGCCGACCTCGTAGACGGTGGCACTCATCGACTTCTGCGGCTTGAACCCGTTCAGCGCCGCCACCATGGCTGCGAGGGCGATCACGCCCACGACCAGGACCACGATGAGCCGCACAGGCAGGCCTTCCACCGCATCGTCATTCTTCCAGAACCTTTTATCGCCTTTCATAAGCATCACTTTCATTTATATGAAAATAAGTAAGCGCTTAAAGTATTTAACAATTTTCATATAAATGAAAATAAGTCTGATACATAATCCGACATAGAAGCGCCAAGATGCTAATTAGACATGTTCAGTCGGCGACTGGCCAGAGCCGCAGGTTTCACGACGCCACGTCAATTGTTTCAATTCGGACAAAGGGTCAAGGTCATTGTCGATTTTCGCATATATATAACTTGGCACTTAGTTTTTCAATCATCAATGACCTGGCCATGGTAACCATCGGTCTAAAATCGCGTCATGGCGTCTCTGGCTTGAACCTGGCATCTTCTTACATCATGCCATTGAATACGGTCCCGGAGATGGCTGTCGTAACGCTGAACACCGCAACAGCCACCGGCAGTGTCCGGCCCACGCTGTACATGAACTCCTGCACGTCGTCGCCGTGCTCTATGCCGTCGACGAAGCGTAGCAGGATGATCACCAGCAATATCACATAGACGCCGACGATCAGGGTAAAGTCAGCCGTGGATACCGAGGGTGCGGTGAACTGGGGCACCATGGGAAAGTAAGGTCGGGCGCTCTCCGGCAGGCCTCGCATGTCTGCCATAGTATTCGCCACGATATCAGTCACAGCTCCCGAAAGGGCAAGCGTGATGCCCGCGATAAAGGGCGCGAAGACCACGCAGGTCATCTTCAGCATGCTGGTCATGGTAAAGAGCATCTTCTTGATCTCCTCCTCGATGCCCTGCAGCTCTTTCAGATGGTCGGCTATCCTGATGATCGAGCCGCCGGCCACCTCGCCGCTCATGGCAGAGGTCTCCACAAGCATGCTGATGGTCGCCCTGATACGGTCCGAGTATACGTCCGCGAAGGCGCCGAAGCCGGGGTCGAGCACCGCGTCTCTAAGCGTTGACCGCAGGCAGCTGATGTTGAACGCAGCCCGGGCGTATGCCTTTCCTATGGCGGTGCCCGAGACCATGCGGGCCGTGTAGGCAAAGCCTTCCTCCGGGGGCCGGCCTTCGGACATGCGCCGCCCCAGCACGAACAGCGAGTCGGCGAACTCCGACTCCATGGTCGTGATCACGTCTCTCGCCTTCTTGTACGGCAGGCAGGTGCAATAGCAGTAGATCGCAATGGCCGCAGTGATGCCCCATATGATAAAATCGGCCTGCTGGAACGGCAATATGCCGGGAGGCAGGGCCAGGCCCATTGCACAGATGCCTGCACCGGCCGCCAGTCCGATCACAGCCCAGCCCCAGTCGGGCACCGCCTGCTGCAGCCTGCGATCGTCGGGTATGTCGGGAGGGGCAAAGGCCGCGGGCCGTCGCATCAGGATAGAGTGGGCGTAGAGCAGCGTGACCAGTGGGAACAGCAGGTCGTAGAGAAGGAACAGCTGTATGGCGTTGATCCTCAGTCCGACGACGGCGGCCGCCGGTAACATAGCCACCAGCGCCAGCGGCACCATGACGAAGATCGAGTAGAGGATGAGCGTCGGCGCGTGCAGCGTGGCCATGAATCCGCTCATGAGTGTCTTGGTCCCGCTCAGCACGACTTCCAGCGCACGGTTCAGCGCGATGGTGCGCATGGCCTCATCCCGCTCGCAGGTCGAGCTTTTCACGATGAACATGGCCCGCTTGAAGTGGTCGCCATAGGCGCCGCACTGGTCAGCGAAGGCAGCCAGCGCTTCGTCGAGGCTGTCGTATGCACGTATCTGCATGTCCCACATGAGCTTCCTTACGTCTCTGGCGAGCTGGCGCCTGGAGTTCTTCACGGTAAACGCCAGCGCCCGCTCCATGTTCGGGTTGAGCTTCATGGACATGACGATGTAGCTGACCACCTCCGGCACGTCGCCCAGCGAATGCACCCGCATGTAGGCCGCATGGCGCTTCGGGTACTCACTGACGTACACGAAGGTCAGCATGGGCACGATGCCCGCGCTGACGACCAGCAGGACCATGGTAGCGCCGTCCAGCATTCCCGCGGCCAGCGCGGCGCTGCCCGCAGCCACGACCAGCAAGAGCGCCATTGCAGCGGCCGATAACGGCGAGCGAGAGCACTTCGGCGGCTTCCAGCTCCATCCCCGTAAAGCCCGAGTGCTGTGATCAGATCGGAGCTGAAATGCCTCTCAGCATAATCGGCCAGTCGCTTTTTACCCGTAACGGCAGATAAGGCGACGCAGGACATCCGGCCTGTGCGTACGTATGCTTCTTCAATGCTCATACGAGCCCCCTTTCAGCTCTTTACCAAACCAGGCCTCCCATGCCTGCAGAGCACCGGCAGAGTCCGGTCTGCCCCGGCTCCAGTAATCGTCGCATGTTACCCGGAACATGTTGACGCATCTCGCGTAGCTTTCTACCTCCATGACGGGCGGGCATCCCAGTCCTGCATCCGCAACTGCCCCGATCATCCGGCCTCTCGCAGTGGCGGCGCTGTTTACCTCTTCGATGGACAGTCCCCACCTCCTGGCGATATTCTTCAATGCCTCCGACCGGCCTGTATCGATGCGGTCCGTGGCCCGGAGCAGGTCATTCGACGCATCGTATCCCATGAGATCATCGAACGCGCCCTCCGGGTCGTCGCCCCACTCGCCTTTCTCCACCTCGGCGATCTCGATGAGCCGTCGCTCCCTCTGGCTGCCTCCGCCCGGCCTTACGGTCGAGCAGACCACCACCGCATCCGTCGCCTTGAACGAGGCCTGCGGGACGCCGATATCCTGTACGACACGTTCTAAGACGTCGCGGCAGGAGGCCCCGTGTATCGTTCCCATGACCGAGTTGCCCGATGCGCCCACGCGCATGGCCTCGTAGAGCGATTTAGCCTCGACGCCCCGCACCTCGCCAATGATCAGCGCCGACTCGCCCAGCCGGAGTGCAGCCCGCAACGCGTCGGAAGCCTGGAACTCCGCCTCGGAGCCGGATACCGCCGCCCGTGTCCCTATGCCCTGCACTTTCCAGCCATGCTGCTGCATGTCCTCGACCGGCAGCTCAGGCGTGTCCTCGATGGCCAGTATCCGGTAGCTCTGAGGGATTTCTAGCATCAGCGCGCTAAGCAGCGAGGTCTTTCCCGCGCCCCTTGTACCGGTGATCAGCATGGAAGCGTGGCCGTCCACCAGTAACGAGAGCAGCCCCGCGGCATAGGGCGAGAGCATCTTATGGCTGACAAGCTGGGGGAGCGTCCACGGTGTCTTTTTGTGCCGCCGGAAGGCATAGGCGAGCCCCCGGGACAGCGGGCTGCCGATGACCGATACTCGCGTGTGGAACTGTCCCAGGTCCATGTCCAGCACCGGGCTGGCCTCGGAGAACGGGCGGCCGGAAATGGCACGCAGCCGGGAGATCATCGACTCCACGTCGCTCTCCGACAGGTACAGGTTGCTGGTGCATTCCTCGCCGTCCACGACTACGTGGAGCGGCGTGGCGCCGACCGGTGCGTTCACATAGGCGTCCTGGATGTGGGGGTCGGCCAGCACGTCTTCCATGATGCCAAGGCCGGACGTGTATTTGACGAAGGTCGCAGCCAGCCGTTCCAGCCTGTCCGCCTCTATCCGTATGCCACGGGTGGCGGCCGCGTTCATGACTGAGCTCTTCGCGTGCCGGGCGAAAAAGGCCCGGGCCCCGTTCACGTCCAGGAACGCCTCTCCATCAGGACGTCGCTTTAGCAGGCGTTCCCGGGCTTCCACGATCAGCGAAAGGTCCTCCCGGTCGATGGAATATTCCCACGGCATGGCGAAGTACAGCTTTTCCGGGCTTTCCGCCAGACCATAGATAGCGACGTGCATGACCGGACAGCTGTTGCCCGGCTCCACTTCGTAGGACCGGAGGAAGGCCGCTCCAGCCGGCGGCTGTTCGAGTACCCGGGACCGGGAGAAGCGCGGCATGACGTAGGGTACGAGCAAATTGTAGTCAATGTCCCGCACATTTGCGGCAGCCATAGCCATGTCCCCGACCAGCGAAGCAAAATGCTGCTGGCAGTCCTGACATCCGGGCCTGCGGCTGCCGTTATAGCTTTCGAGGAAAAGCCTGTCGATGGCATCCACGGCCGCTGTCTGGTCGGCTAAGGATAGCTTGACGATAGCGTTGATCTTTTCCTTTCTGCCGACGTCACATTTGCCGCAGCCGAACTTCCTGAGTCCTGAAGCGCGCAAGCCCAGGTCATTGCAGAAGGATGCTGTCGACATCAGCCGGGCAAGCGTGTCGCCGCTGTACTCGCGTACGAGTTCCCGCTCAAGCAGCAGCCTTTCGACATTGCCATGATCCGCCAGTGCCTCAAGCACACAGCGCCTGCAGGCCGGGTCAGCCATGCCAGAGGTGCCGGTATTGCAGGCAGCGCAGTCTATCGCGAGCTCTGTCCCGGCGACACACTGCTTTATCTTCAGCCTTTGCGATGTCGTTGCCTGCCTCTTTTTGAATAATGCGTTTCTGATATTGCCAGCAGCATGGGCGAGATCATACATCGTCATACATTATTACACCATATTGCAATTAAGTCTCTATGCTTCAATGGATAAATAACTTTAGCCTGTGCGCTCAGAAAGAAATGCCCTGCTATCAATACATCATGACATAGATGGCGGTAAAAACGATAGAAACATACATACCCGGCGTCGTTTGATCATTTATCAGGAGCAGGAAATATGCAGGACGAACAGGCCAGAAACCGGAAGCCTTCGAAAGATGAGCTGAGGAGCAAGCTGAACCCGACGCAGTACCATGTGACCCAGGAGCAGGGCACCGAGCCTCCGTTCCGCAACGAGTTCTGGAACGATCACCGGGAAGGCATCTACGTTGACATCGTCTCCGGCGAGCCGCTGTTCAGCTCCCGGGACAAGTTCGACTCCGGCTGCGGCTGGCCCAGCTTCTCCCGTCCGATCAAAAAAGAGGAGGTCGTAGAACGACGGGACAGTACCCACGGAATGGTCAGGACTGAAGTCCGCAGCAAGGAGGCGGACTCGCATCTGGGTCATGTTTTCAACGACGGGCCGGGGCCGGAAGGTCTGCGGTACTGCATTAACTCTGCGGCGCTGCGTTTCATCCCGAAGGAGGACCTGGAGAAAGAAGGGTATGGCGAATACCGGAAGCTGTTCGACAGCCAGGGCAGTGGCGACAAAAAACAAAGCGACGCTACAGAGTCGAAGAACTGTGATATCTGCTGAAATCGTTCTTATATCTGCATTCCCACGTTTGATCGGGAATGAGATATGAACGAGCTTAAGGGAAAGAATATCGTTATGATCGCCGGCGACGGCTTTGAGGACATTGAGCTGATGTACCCGCTATACCGGCTGAAGTACGAGGCCTGTGCCGAAGTGATTCTTGCAGGCGCCAAAGCGGGCCAGAATCTAAAGGGAAAGAATGGCTTACCTGTGACCACGGACGTGGCCTTCGACGATCTTGACCCTGGCGACTTCGACGCCCTGGTCATCCCCGGCGGCCAGAGCCCCGACCACATACGCATCTATCCAGCAGTGATCAAGTTCGTCCAGGACTTCGACCGGACCGGCAAGCCGATAGCGGCCATCTGTCATGCCGTGCAAATCCTGATCACCGCCCGTCTGCTGAAGGGCAAGGACGCCACAGGCTGGAAATCGCTTGTCGTCGATATCGAGGACGCCGGGGCGAAATACATTGATAAGCCGCTGGTACGGAGCCAGCAGTACATCTTTTCGCGACAACCCACAGACGTCGGGTTCTTCTGCGACGCCATCATCAACTCGCTGTCGCCCGGTGAGAGCCAGAAGGCCGCAGAGATGGTGCGGGCCACATGATGTTCCGGGACCGGCGGGAAGCGGGACAGAAGCTGGCGGAAAAGCTGGAGGCGTACCGTTCGCAGAACCCTCTGGTTCTCGCCATACCCCGGGGAGGCGTGCCCATCGGCTGTGAGCTATCGAAAGCATTACACGCGCCTTTCGACCTGATCATCCCGCGAAAGCTGCCCATCCCCTATAACCCGGAGGCTGGCTTCGGCGCGGTCACCCCTGACGGGACTGTAGTTTTGAACGACGAGCTCGTCCGTCAGCTGGGGCTCAGCAAGAGAGATATTGACAACATTGTGATGGCGGTGCTGGACGAGGTACAGCGGCGCGTTAAAGCCTATCGCCCCGGGCCTCCGCTGGACCCGAAGGGCAGGACGGTCATCATTACGGACGACGGCCTGGCCAGTGGCTACACGATGATCGCAGCGGTGAGGGCCGTGAAAAAGAAGGCGCCGGCGAAGGTGATCGTCGCTGTGCCGTGCAGCCCCCGCTCTTCCGTGGAGCGGCTGGAAAAGGAGGCCGACGAGGTCATCAGTCTGACTGTGCAGGAATACGGGTCGTTCGCCGTCGCCAGCTATTATGACAGCTTCCCGGACCTGTCGGACGGCGAAGTCCTCGCCATGCTGGGCACCTGCCCGATCAGCTGAAGCCGCGCTCGTTGACAGGGATGCCCATCTCGGACGTGAAAGAGACGACTCTCCCGTCCATGGCGATTTCAAGGCGTTCGATCATCCTGCCAAGGGCCGACGCGTTCAGCGAGCCCGCCTCCGCATTGTCCTCGCCGGAGATGAACCGGTCCAGCCATAGGTCGCAGTTGGTGACCAGCGTAAGCAGGTACCGGTCGTCCGCAGCTACGAGGCAGAGCCGCAGCACGTCGGGGATTTCCACCGGCAGCACGGCCGTGTCCTCTTTAACGTGGATGCGGGACAGGCCGCCGAAGAGGGCTGCAGGCCTCCACTCGCCCGTGTTTTCAGCCTCCGCATCCCAGGAAAGAATCAGCTCCTTCCGGACTTCCGGAGGCAATAGCTGCGCAAAGCTTTTCATGATCACGTGCCCTGGCGGGTTCTCGACATAGCGGAGGGAAAGCAGGTCTGCTGCCGCATCCAGCACCATCTGCATGTAGTTGAAATATTCTCTGGCCGGCTCCGAGTGGTCGACGCCAGGCACAAGCGGGTACCGGAACAGGCTGCGGTTGGACTCTATCACCCACATCCCGACACTTTTCCTGTGGAACCGCCAGAGTTGCATATACGATCATTGGCATTCTGTCATATAACCGTTCATGCTAACATTTATTAACTTGCAAATTATTGTAAATAAGTATGGGCGAGAAGCAATACCTGCTGGGCAGGCCCGACGATTCCCGGGACGGTCGACTCTACATAGGCAGGTACATGGCACTGGACGGCTCGGCCGGCGCCAGGATATTCCTTGATGTGCTCAAGCCACATGCCGTGGTTATCTGCGGCAAGAGGGGCTACGGCAAGTCCTATACCATGGGCGTGCTGGCAGAGGAGTTCGCCCGGCTGCCGGACGCCATACGTCGCAATTTTACCGTCATCGTCATCGACACCATGGGCATATTCAGCCAGATGTATGCGCCTTCGCAACAGAGCGATCTTGCCAGATGGGGCCTGTTGCCCGCCGGCATCGGCATCAGGGCTTTTGCCCCTGTACCGTTTCTCGAAAGGGCTCCGCCCGGCGCAAGCCCGTTCGAGATACCTACAGGCTCGCTATCGCCCTACGATTATTGCGAACTGCTGGGCGTCGACCCACTCAGCGGGCATGGTGCCACACTAATAGGCGCCATCGTCAGGCTCGGCCGGTTCGACATAGAGCAACTGTCGGAAGAGATCGCATCGTCGGACACTCCACCTGAGATCAGGTCGTCTCTCTGCGGGTTGTTGTCAATGGTCGCCTCATGGCAACTCTTCTCGGAAGACGGCACCTTTGATCGCCTGCTGGAACCAGGGGCCGTCAGCGTAATCGACCTGAGCGGCTACGGCCACGACCCCGGAATACGCTCCTGTGCCGTCGCCTCCCTCGCCCGGGCGCTCTACGATGTGCGCGTCCGGGCCAGGCGTAGTGAGACTACAGGAAAGCGGGATGTGCCTCTGGTCTGGATGATGATAGACGAGGCCCACATGTTCGCCGATGGAGGCGCGGGCCGGGTGCTGATCAACGAGTGGCTCCGCCAGGGTCGACAGCCAGGCCTGTCGCTGGTGCTGGCCACGCAGCGTCCATCGGCACTGGGCTATGATGTCCTGTCCCAGGCGGACGTCCTTATTTCTCACCGCCTCACTTTGAGGGACGACATCGAGGCGCTGGAGCGGGCGAGGCCGATCTATGTAAAAGAGCCGATCAAGGAGGCGATGGCACGCCTGGGCACGGCGAAAGGGGCGGCAATCGTGCTGGACGACGCCACCGAGTCCTACCACATCATCAGGGTACGCCCGCGTGTCAGCGCCCACGGCGGAGGTGAGCCGGAGGTCTATGGCATCGATAGCCCGTGACGACAGCGCAGCAGATTCGATCCCCGTCGCACTGGTCGCTACTGTACTTATCATGGCTATCATTACGGGACTTGCGGCTTTTGGACTGACAAATGCTGTACCAGCAGTGCAACTTGCCACTGTGGACCGCCAGGCCAGTGCAATGGCTAACGACTGCCGTTTCCTGCTATCTATGGCCCCTCGCAACCTGGACGATCCCTGTTCTCCGCAAGGCGCGTTCCGGGCCATCGAGCTTGAGCTGCCCGACGGGCTGGAATACCTGTCATTTGGATATGACCCTGATTCGGGTAACGGCCATCAAGGGACGATCTACTATAAAGTCAGCGGGACGAAGAAGGCTGTCATCGTCGACGAAAGGGCGATATTCCAGTCGACTGATGACAGCTACGTGATCTTACGGTCGGGCAGATACGACGTATGTATCGAGTATGCCCGCGATGCCCTCGGCCATCGTTATCTGCTCATTTCCTGTCCGAAATAGTCGCTCGTGCATGTGAGGGCCGCTGTCGACTGTGAGTAATATAATAAAAGGAAAAAGCGACGGCCAGGAAGGCCGCCCTGATATATTGTCTAATACAAGCCCAGATACTGGTCCAGTTCCCACTGGTGGACCTGCTGCCGGTACTCGTCCCACTCTATCCGCTTGGCGGTCATGAACCGGTCGTAGATGTGCTCGCCGAGGGCGCTCTTCATCACGTCGTCGGCCTCGAGCTCGTCAAGCGCCTCCGATAAATTGGCTGGCAGATTGCGGATGCCGTAGTGCTTGCGCTCCTCTTCGGTCAGGTGGTAGATGTTCAGGTTCACCGGGTCGCCGGGGTCGAGCTTTCTCTTGATGCCGTCCAGGCCTGCCTTCAGCGAGACGGCCAGTGCGAGGTACGGGTTGCACGCCGGGTCGGGGCAGCGCAGTTCCGCCCTGGTGCCGATGCCCCTGCGGGCGGGGATGCGGACCAGCGGAGAGCGGTTCTTCTCGGACCAGGCGATGTAGACGGGCGCCTCGTAGCCGGGCACAAGTCGCTTGTACGAGTTGACCAGCGGGTTGGTGACCGCGCAGTAGCCCCTGGCGTGGGTGAGCAGGCCGGCGATGTACTGCAGCCCGATCTTGCTGAGCTGGTACTTCCCGTTTTCGTCGTAGAAGGCGTTGACTTTGCCGCCCTTCTTGAACAGCGACTGGTGGATGTGCATGCCTGTGCCTGCCTTGCCGAACGCAGGCTTCGGCATGAAGGTAGCGTGCATGCCGTAGTTGATGGCGATCTTGCGCACCACGAACTTGAAGGTCGCGATGTTGTCCGCGGTGGCCAGCGCGTCGGCGTACTTGAAGTCGATCTCCTGCTGGCCTTCGCCCACCTCGTGGTGGGACGCCTCGATCTCGAACCCCATGCTCTCCAGCGCCATGACCATGGCGCGGCGTACCTCGTCGCCCAGGTCGATGGGCGAGAGGTCGAAGTAGCCGCCCTTGTCCTTGGTCTGTATGGTCGGGACGCCTTCCTCGGTCCTCTCGAAGAGATAGAACTCCGGCTCCGGGCCGGCGTTCATGACGAACCCGGCGGCCTCGGCCTCCTTGATGACCCGCTTGAGGTTGACTCGCGGGTCGCCCGGGAACGGCTTGCCGTTCGGCAGGTACACGTCGCAGACGAGCCGGGCCACGTTCCCGTACTCGCTCTGCCAGGGAATGAGAGTGAATGTGTCGAGGTCCGGCTTCAGGTACATGTCGGACTCCTCGATGCGGACGAAGCCCTCGATGGACGAGCCGTCGAACATGACGTCGCCGTCCAGCGCCTTTTCGAGCTGCTTGACCGGCAGGGCCACGTTCTTGGTCGTGCCCAGGACGTCGGTGAACTGGAGCTTGACGAATTCGACTTTGAGCTGTTCCGCCTTCTTCAGAACAGCGTCCTTTGTCATTTTACTCATAGGCAACATTTTGGAGCTCTATCGGATATAAGGATTACGTGTCCATACTTTTAAACAGGTCCCCTGCGAAGCGTACAGAGACGATGTAGAACACTGCGCCGACTGCCAGCGCGAGGAGCCCGCTGATCAGCCATGCGGCGAACAGGTACGCGTGGGGCATGGGCGAAGGCAGCGTCCCGGGCAGGTAACTACTGAACGTGTCCGCGGCGCCATATGCAAGGACCGGCAGGACAACGATCAGCGCGAAGACAATCGAGGCCATCATGCATATCGCCATCCACACCGGCTGGATGGTCCGCTGCCGGGGCGCCTCCCGGAAGTCGGCGCCCCGGATGCCGAAAGACAGCGCGACGATGCCAATCACGAAAGTCAGCAGCAGCGATTCGATGATGCCCGTGGCGATCATGTACGGGGTGGGCGAAAAGATCAGGCTGGCGATGGCGACGGACGCCAGTGCGACCGCTGCCCCAGCGATCGTGCAGAACAGGTATTTGGCCCTGACGAAGCTCCGCGGCGACACCGGCGACATAAAGAGATACCAGCGCCGGTCGCCTTCGGAACCGACGACGGAGCTGGCGAGGAAGACCACGAGGACCGCCGCAGGCTCCAGCGCAAGGTAAAAGAACGTGAAGGTGTCCGGCCCCGATCTTCCGGCCATGACAGGCATCATGGTGGAGACCACGAAGACGATGGGCATGACGAACACGTACATGAGTTCCTGGCGCCGGGTATACGCCCTCAGGTCCTTGCGCATGATCGCCGCCACGGCCTGGGAGATGCCCATCCGCCGGAGCAGGCCGCGCTTCGGCACGTAGGGGCCGCCCGATATCCTTATGGCAGACGAGTCCTGCAGCGCGAACTTCACATTGGAACGGACGGCCAGCCGGTATAATATCCAGACGAATGCCGCCGACGCGACCGTAAACAGGGCCGCCATCGGCCACGACCCGTGATAGACCTCGTACAGGGCGATGCCCGGCCACAGGTACGGTATGAACCACGCGATGATGATACCGCTGGCCAGCGACTGCACCAGCGACATGATGTCCGCGCGGTTGATGGCGAAGTAGAAGACGTAGACCAGGGTGAAAATGGCCAGCGTCGCCAGGAACCGTACCCATACTGTCAGCCGCCCGGCGCGTTTCGAGAGCGCCCCGACAATCCTGGCCTGGATGCCCTTCAGTATCTCGGAAGTCGCCCCGGTCATTGCCATCCCGGCGATTAGAGCGACGATCGTCAGCATGCCCAGCGGCAGCACGCCGATCACAAAGGAAGGGATAAGGATGACCGGGATTAGTATGAGGGTGATGGCCAGCGGAGCCGTCATGCTCATGAGGATGGACGCCAGCGTGTGCTCCTCCCATGTCACCGGGAACCAGTAGATCGGCTGGACCATAGTATTCGCGCCCATCCGCTGTATCTGGCTCATCTGGGTGAAGTAGAGGCTGTACAGGACGGCTATGACCGGGAGAGACACGAAGATGCCCGCCGCCCCGTCCCGTATCTGCACCAGGTCGCCGCCTATAGCGTTGATGCCCAGGGCTATCAGGCCGCCAATCCCGGCGCCTAACAGCAACAAAAGCGTGTATGCGGCATAGTTCTTCCACCGGTTGTCCCTGTAATTCCGGAACTTGCCCTTCGCGATCAGCCGGTAGGACTTGCTGTATACGCCGTAGAGCCGCAGGACGTTCTTCAGGCTCACCGGGTCAGCGCCTCCACCACCGGCCGGATATCGCCGGTCCCGGTCAGCTTCAGGAAGATGTCCTCCAGGCCCGAGCCCGGCATCTTCGAGCTCTCCCGGATCTCGTCCATGGTCCCCAGCGCGAGGAGCTTACCATGGTATACGATGGCGATCCGGTCGCACATGGCCTGGGCGATCTCCATCACATGGGTGGAGATAACCGTGGTCACGCCCTGCGCCGCAAGCTCGTGCAGCAGGTCCTTCACGATCTTCGCCGACTTGGGGTCCAGGCCCCGCAGCGGCTCGTCCATGATCAGGAACTCGGGCCGGTGCATCAGTGCGGAAATGATGGCGACCTTCTGCTTCATGCCGTCCGAGTAGGAGCTGATGATGTCGCCCTCCCGGCCTTCCAGGTCGAAGGCGCCTACGAACTCGTGGATGCGCTCCTTCTTGGCGTCCGGTGTCATGCCGTAGATGTCCCCGGTCAGGTCCAGGAACTCAAGGGCCGTCAGGAACTCGTAGACCCGGGGAGATTCGGGCACGTAGCCTACCCTGCGCCGTACCTCGATGGGACTGCGGACCACGTCGTAGCCGAGGACATTCACCGTGCCAGAGGTCGGCGCTATCAGCCCGAGCATCATCTTCATGGTCGTGGACTTGCCCGAACCGTTCGGCCCCAGCAAGCCTAAGACTTCGCCTCTCCTTATCTCCAGGTTGAGGTTGTCGACGGCAGTCAGGTCGCCGTACCTCTTCGTAACATCCGTGAGCTTCACGGCCGGCATCTCATTTAACGCCATAGCGTGACACGACTGAAAATAAGGGATATGTGACTATCAAGCTTTCTGTGGCCTGCAAATGCTTACAGGTCGTAGAGCTTGGCCGACCTCGGCCGGCGCGGGGCTTCCTTGCCTTCTTCGTCTTCAGGCTCCGCGGTCTTCGCCTCAGCGAGCCTCCTGAAGATCGCCGCCACGTCGTCGTCCCCTGAAACGGGCATCTGCTCCTGTATATTATCAGCGGGCTTATCGGCCGGGGCTTCGTCTTCGAACGGCTCGCGCGCGGACTCCCGGGCTGAAAACTTGCGGAGTATGCCAAGCTGCTCCGCCATCTCGTTCATTTTAGCTTCGAGCTCTCCGGCCTTTGCTTCATAGGCCTTGATCTCCGCGTCCTTTGCCGCCAGCAATGCCTCTTTCTCCTTCAGGGCTGCCTCTTTTTCCGCGAGGGCTGCGTCCTTCTCCTTCAGGGCTGCCTCTTTCTCCCGGATGGTCCCGTCTCTGTCCCTGATAGTGGCATCCTTGTCTTTGACGGCTTCCTCTTTTTCCTTCAGCGCCGTCTCGGCTGCGGCGAGGCTGCTGATCTTCAGCTCTTTCTCTTTTACGTCGAACTTGAGCTGCATGATCTCGTTGTTCAGGCGCAGGATCTCCGCGTTCTTGTCCGAGAAGTCAGCCAGCAGTCTGTCTACAATAGCCGAGTCTGGCTGTGCGGTCGCTACCGGCTCAGCTACTTTTACCGGCTCCTGCGTAATTACGGGCTCCGGCACTTGCGCGGGCTGTTCCCTGACGACGGGAGCGGGCTCTGTGACCGGCGACTCTGCTGTCGCGGGCACGGCCGTCGAAACAGGCTTGCTTTCGTCAAGGATCGACATGATGTCGTCGAAGCTGAACGAGCGCTTTTTCGGTTGCTGGGCGTGAGAATCGGACATATAAAACCGCCAGAGGCGACTTATTCTTTATACTGAAAGACAATAAACCTTTCCGTAACCGCAAAGGCACTAAGGGTACGAAGACACGAGGCCGCCAGGGCCGTAAAACGGGAGAGAGAATATTATCCGTGAGTTCCCCGTGCGCCCCTCAAAAACCAGCTAAACCGATAAATTTATGCGTCTCTGCCACATAGGGCGAAGAAGACATCACATTCACCGATTTTTCATTGAAGGGAACATCCATGGACGACAAACAGATCAAGAAGCTCATGAAGCCGGAGTTCGCCAAGAACTACGAGAAGTACTACCCGGTGAAGACGCTTACCGGGCTGGGCTATTCCCGGCACGTGTGCAAGCACTGCGGCAGAGGCTTCTGGAGCCAGACGGAACGCGACTACTGCGACGAGGCGGAGTGCAGCGGCGGCTACCGGTTCATCGGCGAATCGCTCACCCGGAAGAAGTTCGGGTACAAAGAGGCGTGGGACACGTACGTGAAGACGTTCGAGCCGTGGGGCTACGTCCCGCTGGAGCGCTACCCGGTCGTGAGCCGGTGGTACGATGACCTCTACTTCGTGGCGGCGGGCATCAACGACTTCCAGCCGTACGTGGTGTCAGGCGAGATCGAGCCGCCCGCGGACGCGGTGCTGGAGCCGCAGTTCTGCCTGCGCTTCCCGGACATCGACAATGTGGGCATCACCGGCCGCCACTACACCGGCTTCATCATGGTCGGCCAGCACACGTTTAATACGCCTGACAAGCACGTCTACTTCAAGGAGGAGGGCATCGAGCAGATCCAGCACTTCCTCACGAAAGGCGGCCTGGGCATACCGGCTAATGAGATCGTGTTCCATGAGGACGTCTGGGCCGGCGGCGGCAACTTCGGCCCGTCCATCGAGTACTTCTCCCGCGGCCTGGAGCTGGGCAACCAGGTGTACATGCAGTACGAGCAGCTCCCCGACGGCGGCTTCCGCGAGCTGCGGACTAAGGTCATCGACATGGGTGCCGGGCTTGAGCGCTGGGCGTGGTTCAGCCAGGGCCTTCCGATGTCGTACGACGCGACCTTCCCGAAGACCATGGAGATCATCTACCACAAGGTCGGCTGGCGACCGGACCGGGACTTCCAGACACGCTTCGCGAAGTATGCGGGCATCCTAAATGTCGACGAGATCGAGGATGTCAACTCTGTCTGGCGCGACGTGGCCAGGCAGCTCGATACCGACATCGACTCGCTGCAGGACCAGGTCTACCGGATGCGGTCGCTGTACGCTATTGCCGACCATACGCGCAGCCTGCTCGTCGCGATCCACGATGGCGCGCTGCCTTCCAACGTGGGCGGCGGCTATAATTTACGGAACCTGCTGCGCCGGTGCTGGACGCTCATCGACCAGTACCAGCTGGACCTCGACCTGAACGACGTGTTCCGGTCCCACATCGACGAGTTCGGCTCGTGGTATACCGAGCTGCACGACTACGGCAGCCTGTTCGACATCCTTGAGGTCGAGAAGAAGCGCTACGAGGAATCGCGCCGCAAGAGCCGCGACGTCGTCAAGCGCATGGTAAAGAGTAAGGAGTCGTTCACGGCGGAGAAATTGGTCGAGCTCTATGATTCGCAGGGCATTTCGCCCGAGCTGATCAAGGAGGCCAAGCCGGACGTGCAGATACCCGAGGACTTCTATGCACGGGTGCAGGCGAGGCACGAGGCGAAGGCGTCCCGGAAGATCGAGGCGAACGAGACCACGGGCCTGCCTAAGACGGTGCCGATGTACTACGAGCACCCGCAGGAGTTCAGGTTCGAGGCGGGCATTCTGAAGATGATCACGCCGACTAAAGTCGTCCTCGATAAGACGCTCTTCTACCCGCTGGGCGGCGGCCAGGCCAGCGACACCGGGTTCATCAACGGCATCAAAGTCATCGACGTCTACAAGCAGGACGGCGTAATCGTCCACGTCCTCGAGTCCCCCCTGCCTTCCGACACGGCGAAAGTCACCGGCGAGGTAGACCGGGACCGGCGCAGGATTCTCGCAGCCCACCACAGCGCCACACACATCGTCAACTATGCGGCGAGGAAGGTGCTGGGCGATCACGTCTGGCAGGCCGGTGCGGAGAAGACTCCCGAGAAAGCCCGTCTTGACATCACGCACTACGAGTCGCTCGACTTCAAACAACTGCAGGAGATCGAGCGTACGGCCAACGACCTCGTCATGAAGCAGGTGCCCATCCGGATACGGGAGATGTCCCGCACGGCGGCCGAGATGGAGTACTCCATGCGAATATACCAGGGCGGCGCGGTGCCCGGCAAGACGCTGCGCATCGTGATAGTCGACGGCTACGACGTGGAGGCCTGCGGAGGCATACACGTCGACAACACGTCGAAGGTCGGCTTCATCAAGATGCTGTCCAGCGAACGCATCCAGGACGGCGTGGTCCGTCTGGAGTTCAAGTCGCTCGAGCAGGCGATGGGCGAGGTGCAGCGGCACGAGACCATCCTGAGGGACGTGGCTGATCTGTGGGGCGTCGGCTACGACGACATCCCGAAGACGGCGCAGCGGTTCTTCAACGAATGGAAAGAGCTGTCAAAGAAGAACAAGGACCTGCAGTCCGAGTTCGTGAACGCGCTGCTGGAGTCGGCGCTCAAGGGCAACGAGAGTTTTGTCGAGCTGCAGCTGCCCGTAACGGAGTTCGGGGCGCTGATGAAAGCGGCCCAGTCCCGCAAGAAGGAGTTCAAGGGCCGGACGGTCATCCTGAAGGGCGACAACTTCGCCTACGGCTACTCCGACACGATGAACATCAAGGAGAAGCTGGGAGAGCAGTTCATGAACGTAGACGGCAACGAGCATGAGGCCAGGGCATTCAAGGCAAAGGAAAGAGACCTGAGTGCCCCATAAGATTTTATTAATATAAAGACTTCAGTCTGCCCGAGCCCCCGGCAAGCGTAGCCATCCCGCCACAGGCGACTGTAAGACCGGCTGTTTTCAACGCTACCGTGTCCAGGACAATACTCTTACTGGCAAGGTAGTAAGGCACCGTGCCCGAAATGATCTGGTCACGGCATAATAATATAATTACAATGATCTATATTTATTATAGTTCATACTCATATAGATTGAAGCCATTGGATTGTTAATCTGGCTATTTTCGGGGGAGCGCCGGTGGAAGAAGGGGCTATCCAGGAGTTCAGGGGCGGGCTCAAGGCCGTGCTGGCGAAGCTGAAGGAGACAGGAGTAGACTCCTCTGTCATCATCAGCCGGGACGGCGTGATCATCGAGTCTGACATGCCCGGCAGCCCGGAAGAGAACGAGTCGTTCGCCGCCATGGCTGCGGCCTTGCTGGGCGCGGCCGAGACCGCTACGTCCGAGCTCAGGCAGGGCGTACCCCGGCGAGTGATCATGGAAGCAGGCGACCGCAGGATCGTCGAGGTGGGCGCCGGCCCTGTCGCATTGCTGGTAGCCCTGGTGAACGCCGGGCCGCAGTTTTCGACGGTGCTGAAAGAGATCGACCGTGCAGCACATGAGGTCAGGGGCATCGTGAAGGCGTCTCCGGCGGCTTCTGTAAGGTAACTAGAGGCTGATACGCCTTGTTCGCATCAGGGCAACATATTTATGTGATTTCCCGTATTCTACTACCGTATTCGAAGTGATCACTATGGTGAACGCAGCTATCATCGGTGGAGAGCAGTCGGGCAAGACCACCCTGGCATCCAGGCTCGGCAAGAAGGGCACCGAGTCGGACATCGTCCTATACAACTTCATGAAGGGAGACCACATCCTGGCGGCCATCGATCCCGTCGGGTATCCCAAGTCGCCCAAGGCGCTGGTCAACGCAGTCAACATGGCTGACGTGATCGTCTTCTGCATCGACGCAGGCGGCATGGACGCCCGCACGGGCGAGTGTATCATCCTCATGGACCTGCTCAAGCCGAAGCACGGCATCATCACGATCACCAAGACTGACACGTCCAACGCGTTCGCCGTCGACGAACTGAAGGCGAAGATCAAGAACCTGACAAAGGGCACCGTCATGGAAAGCTGGAATGTGCTGGCGACCTCGACGACGACGTTCGAGGGCGTCGAGGAGCTGAAAGAGTTCCTGTTCAAGCTCGACGACCAGCTGAAAGAAGAGCACAAGGCGCTGAACGATAAGCCGGTCCGCATCTCCATCGACCATCACTTCAACGTGACCGGCATCGGCTGCGTCATCCTCGGGTACGTGAGACAGGGCACCATCAACATGCGGGAAAAGATCATGGTCTTCCCGCTCAAGCAGGAAGCTGAAGTTCGCTCCATCCAGACGAACGACATCGACGTCAAGTCCGCGCCGACCGGCTCCCGCGTGGGCATCGCGCTCAAGAACGTCCAGAGCAAGGACCTCGACCGTGGCTTCATCCTGTCCCGGTCCGAGCAGGTGGGCGACGAGTTCGCGCTGGATGCCACGACCGCCCGGTTCAAGGGCGAGTTCAAGACGGGCGACAAGGTGCACGTCTACTCGGGGCTGCAGTCTTCACCCGCGCTGGTCACGAAAATCTTACAGGACGGGAAAGAGGTGGAGTCGACAAAGTCTGCGGCTAAGTACAAAGTACAGGTCAAGACCGACAAAGAGCTGGCCTTCTCACCCGGCGACCTGTTCCTGCTGTCGAAGCTGGAGGACCCCAAGCAGCGGTTCCTGGCCAGCGGCACGCCGTAATATCTCACGACGCCGCCGGGGATCGCCGCTCGCGCACACGAACGACCGCCCGGCCCGTTTTTCATTGTCATCATTTTAATTTTGTTTTTTTCTTCCTCGGCCTCCAGCAGCCCGAACTCGTTTCCCTCCGGGTCCTTGAATACGGCGATGCGGCCGATGCCGGGCACCCGCACCTTAGGACTGGCCATGCTCCCGCCGTTCTTCTTGACCTTGCTCACGTAATCGTCGAGCGAAGGCACGGTGATCACGTTATTAGCGTTCATGAGCAGTGTTTTCTTGAACATGCCCCCGTCAATGCCGGGCTCGTTGTCGTCACCGGTCTTAATCCGCCAGTACTCGATCGGGGCCCTGATCTTCTTGAACTTCCAGTCGAATGTCTTCGCGTAAAAATGCTGTAGCTTCTCTATGTCCTGCGCCGCAATCTCGAAATGCATCATCCGTGGCATGTCCTTGACTCCCTCAATGCTTACCGGCTAGCAAGAGAACCGGACAAGTAGATGATAGTAACCGTCTCTAACGTTAAAGAGGGAATATAATATATATTAAAACTGGAATAGCCTGGCCTGCAGGCAGTCCGCGATGATCGTATCGGCCGTCTTCCAGGACTTCCGGGCGCAGTCAGGCAGCTTTTTGTTTTTCTTATAATAGCTCTTCAAAAACTCGATGGTCACCGGGTCGTTGGGATAGCCGCTGCCCACATCCTCGCCCAGCTTCTCCGATATCTCGCTTATCAGGGCATCCCGGTGCACCTTGGCGATGATGGAGGCGGCCATGACGATGGGGTACTTGTTATCCGCCTCGTGGCAGGACACGATCTCCAGGTCGAAGTCCAGGTTGCGGCGGATATTGAAGCCAAAGCGCTCGGCGTTCACGTCGCATGCATCAACATACGCGGCGCAGGGCTTCACGGCCCTGATAGCATCGGCAAAACAGTTGACCTCCAGCGCGTTGAGGTTTTCCTCGGAGCCCACCCGGGCGTCGATCGTATCCGACGAGAGCACGACGAGCTCGAACTCCAGCAACTCTTTCAGTTCCGCAGCGAACATCTCCCGCTTTTTCGCGCTGAGCTTTTTCGAGTCCTTCAGCCCCATGGACTCGATGCTGGCGAGGGCCCGCTGGTCGATGTGTGCGCCGCAGACGACCATCGGCCCGATGACCGGCCCGCGTCCCGCCTCGTCGACCCCCATGACCTTTTTAGCCCGCGCCCGCGGTTCGCCTTCGCCCTGCCCATGCGTCACACCCGCTATGTCAGTTTCTTCTCCTTCCTTACGTCCCGTTTGGGACAGATGTCCTCCACCGGGCAGACGCTGTGCAGCGGCCCGACCGCCTTGCAGAAGTCCCTGCCCAGGTTGATGATCAGCAGATGTGCCATGCCGGGTATCTTCTGACGCATGCTCAAGGTCTTCCTTGACCTTCCGCTTGGCCGCCTCGGTGTCGCCGCTGGCCATGCTGAGCCCGGTGCGCTCCGAGACGCGGCAGATGTGCGTGTCGACCGGCACCACGCTGTGGCCCAGGCTGAACAGCAGCACGCAGTCCGCGGTCTTCGGGCCTACGCCGTACAGGCTCATCAGTGCTTCCCTTGCCTCCCGCGTCGGCGCAGTCGCGCATCCACTCGATGCTGCCGCCGTACCGGTCGATGATCTCCTGCGAGCACCTGATAATGAAGTCGGCCTTGTATGGCCCCGATGTCCTGATCAGCTCTTCCAGCTCCTTCTTGTCAGCGGCCGCCATCTTGTGGACGTCGATGCCCTTGTAGCGGTGCTGCAGCCGGTAGAACGTCTTGCGGGCGCTGTCCGCCGTCTTGTTCTGGGTGAGAATAGTGATGATAAGCGAGATATAAGGATCCTGCAGCTTCAGCACCCAGCAGTGCTTGTAGAACTCTTTCAGCCGCAGCAGAATCTTGTTTTCCCCGCAATAGACCTCGTCCAGCGGGTAGTCGAACTCCGCCATGACTCGTTCGCGATACCGCTCCGGCGAGACCATCAGGGTGCCGTCCGGGCATTGCTCCAGGTAGACGTCCTTATCCTCGTCCGGGAGGTACTTCAGGTAGCCGTTCTCGAACGGCATCCACTCCAGCGCGGTGATCTGTATGTCCATCGTCGAACGCAGGTCGACGTCCATTACGGTGTCCATCACGTACGAGGGAACCCCCTTCAAGTTATATTTACTTTTCCCGGCCACCCGGCCGCGATAGCGCCGGGTCGCCCAGCCGTGCCAGCGCTTTTTCGACCCCGGGCAGGGCGTCTACCTGGCAGTCAGGCTCGCACTGGCGGCCGTTGGCGCTGTAATATTTAGAGGCGTACTTCTCGAACTTCTCCATGTACTTCGTGAACAGGATAGCACCGATGCCACAGGCCCTGGCCCCGTACACGTCCAGCAGCGGGTTATCCCCTACGTGGACTGTCTTCTCCGGCTCCGCGCCCAGACTGCGTAACGCGATCTCAAAGATTTGCGGGTTCGGCTTGATATACCCCGCCTCGTCCGAGAAGGTCATTGCGTCGAAGCACCCGGTTATCCCGTAGCCCTCGAGCACTTTCCTCATAGTGCGGCCCGGCGTACGGCCGGTGTTAGAGATCAGGCCTATCCTGTAGCCCTGGCGCTTCAATGCGGATAAAAGCTCGCCCGCGCCCTCGACCAGCCTGGGCTGGAAGTGGAGCAGCGCATGCGAGTAGGGCTCTCTTATTACCTCAATAAGCCTGTCGGAGGCTTCGAGGTCCAGTCCTTCGAGAAACAGCGCGAGGTGCATGTCGTTGCAGACATCACGCTCGCTCTTCCACACGGCGGAAAGGCTGGCCTCGGTATAATCGTAGGCATTGCCCATCTGTTCCAGGGTGAAGGTATATCCTTCCTCGCGGAGCGCTTCCATGACGCTGCGCATCCTGTGAATCCGCAGGCGGTCGTCATAAAACTCGTGGACGACCAGCGTGTTCCAGACGTCAAATGTCACCGTGTCGATCATAGTCCAGCAGTACAGTTGAGCGCGCCGTTATAAAAACTATCTCCCGCGGCCTGTCGACCGCTCGCGCGCGAGAACGCCCGCCCTGCCAGCGACGGAAAGCTGTCTGCCGTCATTTCATAAGCCGGAGTATTGCGTCGGGCAGTTCATGCATCGTGTCGATGCACAAGTCTGACTCGTTATTGGCCTTGCTATTGCTCGCATACTGCAGCACCTTGATGCTCTTCATGCCGTAGCCCTTCGCGCCTTTGACGTCGAGTACATCGTGGTCGCCCACGTGGACGGTCTGTTCCGGCCTGGCCCCGATACGAGACAGCGTGGCCTCGAATATCCGGCTATCGGGCTTCAGGTACCCGGTCTCGTTGGAGAACGTGGTCACCTCGAAGAAGTCGAGGATGCCCATCTTCCGGATCACCTTGCGCATGGCCTGGCCCGGCGTACGGCCAGTGTTGGAGATGAGCGCCAGCCGCAGGCCGCTGTCTCTGATCGCTTCCAGCGCTTCGAGGGCACCGTCGACCAGGAACGGCTCCACGTGCAGCACCGCATTGGCATACGGGTCGGCGACGGAAGCGACCAGCCCCGGCCCGGGCTCGATGCCCATACACTCCAGCAGTATCTTTACCTGTCCGTCCGTGTCCATGTCCCGGTACGTCGCCCAGTACTGTTCGAGGTACCTGCCGGAGGCGCCGAACGCTTCAACGATTTTCTCTCTGGAGATGTCATGGCCTGCGTCCTGCAGTGCCCTGGCTATGCCAGATATTCGCGCCTCAGTGATCCTGTCATCGTAAAATTTGTCGTGTGCTATCAGCGTGAACCAGAGGTCCACCGTGACAGCCTCAATAGAACGCGTGCCCATGATCGTACGAAATTATCATTCCACGCCGATCTTTAATAGTCTTTACGTGCCCCGTCAACTCTTCCGGCCGCCCCGGATGAATCGCTCTACGACCTTTCTGGTGTCCTCGCGGAGGCCGGACACTTCGCCCTGAGTCATCTGCCCCGGCCTGCTGGCCACGTCGATGACCTTGTGGCCGCCGCTTTCGACCTGCAGCAGGTGAATGTCCTTGTTCGAGACGTTGAAATAGGTCTCGGCGCGGGCCCGGTACAGCTCGAAAAACAGGTTAGAGTAAACGGCAGCATCCTCGTCAGGGGTCTTGCTGGTCGAGGCGATGACCAGGCCGTCGCCGGACGCGATGGTCAGCCAGTCCAGCCCGTACTTTGCCGTGAGGGCCTTGATGCTCTCCGGCAGCGTGCTTTTGACCACCTCGGCGGCTGGCGCTGCAGGCGGGGAAGTCGTGACAAGCGGCGCCTGCTGCGGGGGCTTCACAGGCTCAGCGGGCTTCTGTGCCGCGATGTGGCCGAGCTTCGTGATGTCGACCTTTTCCGGCTCCGGGGGCAAAATCACGGCCTTTTCCGGCTCTGCGGCAGGCTCCTCCGGCTGCTCCTTCGAGGAGTATTCCCGGTATATCCTCACCGTCTCCAGGACGGTCGCTGAGAGAGAAATGGCCAGCAAAAGCGCCACCAGCGCTTCGAGCGCCAGGAAGAGGGGCTCGCTCACGCCAAAAACGCTGTACAGGGTGCCTGATATGTCCATGTGTCAAATGCCCCTATGAGTCAGAATCTACGATTCTGCAGCATCTACGATGCTGCAGCATCTCCGATGCTACTAACAATTGATTGCGAACGTATTAAAAACTATCTTCAAAAGGGCAGAAAATTGGTAAACTACTGGTTGCAATACATACTATGGGCTTCTCGTCCCGCAGGCAAATATCCTGTGACGGCTGTATTCCTTGCCCCTGAAAACCTTGTGCGTCACCGTGCTTTTTACCCGGACCCCCTCGAAGCCGGACAGCAGGCTTTCCATCTCTCCTTCCGAAAAGTAGTGATAAATGATGCCGCTCTCCCGCCGGAACGTATGGGGCTCCGCCTCCGGGCCGCCATAGCGCATGTCCTCCCGGCCGAAAGCCTCTATGAAGACATGTCCCCCCGGAACCAGCACCCGGCTTATCTCATTAACTGCCGCCTGTCGCTCCGGCTCCAGCAGGTGCTGCAGCACGTCGTAACACACGACGCCTTCAAACGTCCCGTCCCCGAAAGGCAGGCTCCTCGCGTCGCCCTCTACGAGCTCCACGTCGGCCTTGCCCTTCATCTCCAGCAGTCCTTCCCTTACCAGGTCCATGCCGACCACACGGTAGCCTGCCCTCGCCAGCGGCACGGCCATCTTGCCGCTGCCGCAGCCGGCGTCGAGTAGCCGCGCTCCCGGACTGACCGCCGACCTGATCGGCCCGATGTCGTAGGGCCCGCGCCAGACGGCCTTTCCGTATTCTGCCTTCCATGCGGTCAAATGATCGTGCACAGGCTGTCGTAACCCCCTTGTTTCCGATGGAACCGGTCGGCTCCAGGCCGGTTTACATTACCGTCTATTCGCCGGATAGATATAATAATGTGCAGGTGGGTATCTGGCTAGTGATGTGGCGAGAGATAGCTTTCTGGGGAAAGAAGCTCGAAGAGAGCGGCCTGACCAGCTCGCGGTTCGGCAACATCAGCGTGCGCTCTAAGAACGGGCTGGTCATAAAGCGGACTGGCGTAATGCTCGGGGATATCAACGGCCCGGAAGACGTGGTTGAAGTCGGGCTCTCACTGTCAGACCCGCTGGGCGAGGCGTCCACGGAGACACAAAGCCATCGGACGATCTACCTTAACACGGACGCTAAAGCTATCATCCATGCCCACCCGCAGTTCGCGATCGTCGAGTCGCTGCTACAGAAGGATATGGTAACGCCGCTCGATAGCGAAGGCCTGCCCTTCCTGGGCACGATCCCCATTGTGGACGGGACCACCGGCGAGCAGTTGCTCTGGGATAACATCACCCGCATGCTGACGACAGGCAAATACAAAGGCTTCATCAACCGTGGCCATGGCTCGTTCGCCTTCGGCCCGGACATCAAGGACTGTTTTAATACCACGGCGATGATCGAGCACAGCTGCAAAATCCGGTACTATTACGACCTGGCGAAAAAACAGTAAGAGCCGCCGGTGCGGCCCATTTTACATTATTTTTTGTCCCCACCCTTCATCCCGATATAGTTGAGGACTCCCCACACGATGACCAAAAGGCCGCCGGCGACGATGACGAACGCCCACCAGTACTGCGCCCAGTTGGTATAGTGTGCTACCATGCCTGCCGCGCCCAGGATGATCAGGACCAGGGCAAGGAACATGCCTCCACGCCATAACCGATGGCCGCTCAGGTAGTATTTGGCCGATTCCCGGATGACTCCGAGTGCGCCGAGGCCGATGAGCAGAAGCGCCCAGAATGTGTCCCAGGACACCAGGGACATGTAGCCCGAGGTCGCCAGGAACAGCAGCGTCCCGATGAAGATGATGCCCAGCCCGAAAATGACGGCGTTGATCATCATCCAGAGCGGCGACCAGGCCCAGCTCCATTGCTTCATACGGTCTTCGCCCCACCACTCGCCCCAGGGGCCTGTGCCTCTCCCGTGCCGCCAGGCCCGACGGTCGCCATAGTTGCCTTCACCCGTGACCCGGCTGCCGCATGTCGGGCAGTATTCGGTGCCTTCAGGGACTTCCGTCCTACAGTTCTTACAGTGTGCCATGAAAGGGCCTCCAGTAGCTGATAAAAGCACTTTTAACTACTCATATTTTACTATATAGACGCCCCGAGCGTAATTTAAAGCACACTGATCAGGGCGTCGATCATGTCCTCGAAGGTGAACCGCTCCGGCACCACGTCGATGCGGATGCCGTTCTCTCTTAAAAAACCGGCAGTCGGGTGGCCGATGACCGCGACCTTCTTAGCGTTAATGGCCCGCTTGAGGTCTTCCAGCACGCCCATGGACTCGCCCATCGTGAGCAGGCTCTTCGCCGTCATGGTGCTCGTAAACGTAAACGCGTCGATGCGGCCGGTCAATGCCTCCCGGACGAAGGCGGCCTGTGCTTCTCCGGCCAGCGGCATGATGTCGTAGACGATCACTTCCCTGACCGATGCGCCTCCGCTCTCCAATCCGGAGATGAGCACCGGGTTGCCGTGGTTGCTGCGCAGCACCTCCACACGCTTGCCCGGGAGCTGGAAATCGTGCACAAGGCCTTCGCTGGAGAACTCTGTCGGCATGCGCCTCGCCTTTACGCCGTACTCCTCAAGCGCCTTGCTGGTCTTCGGCCCGATGGAGATGACCTCTGCCGCGTTCAACCGTTCCCTCAAAGCAGCGGCATCTGTCGCCCGGTCGAAAATGAAGCGGACGCCGTTCTGGCTGGTGATGATGACTGCATCGACTTCGCCTGCTTCGAGACGCTTGAAAAATTGTTCCAGCGCCCCGTCTTCCCGGGGCACCAGCTCCATCATGGGCACCGGCACCGGCTCCAGGCCTTTCGACCGTAGCAGTGCTTCGGCATCCGGCAGGAACTTCTGTGGCCGGGTTATCGCGATACGCTTCATTTCTTACCCAGCACTTCCCTCAGGCGGACTACCTCGCCGACCACGATGACGGCCGGCGCCTCGACCTTTTGCTTTTCCGCCAGTGCGACGATCGTCCCCAGCGTGCCGACGGTGACCCGCTCGTCCAGGGTGGTGCCGCTCTCGACGATGGCGACCGGCGTCTCCGGGGCCTTGCCGTTGTCCAGGAGCGCCCGCACGTTATCCTCAAGGCGTTTGATGCCCATGAGGATGACCAGTGTGCCCTGCAGTGATGCCAGCGCCTTGAAGTCCAGCGCTTTCGCGCCCTTCGTCGGGTCCTCGTGGCCCGTAATGATGGTGACCGACGATGCATAGCCCCGGAAGGTCACCGGGATGCCGGCGCTGGCGGGAGCCGCTATCGCCGAGGAGATGCCCGGGACGACCTCGACGGAGATGCCTTCTTTCGCTAGCGTTTCCGCTTCCTCGCCGCCGCGCCCGAACACGTATGGATCGCCGCCCTTCACCCGGACCACCGTCCGGTACTTCTGTGCCAGGTCTACGAGCATCCGGTTGATCTCCTCTTGCGGGTACGCATGATTGTCCGCGCGTTTGCCAACGTCGATCAACTGCGCTTCCGGGGGAAACAGCTGTTTGATGCCCTCGCCGACCAGGGCGTCGTACAGGATGACGTCGGCGTCCTGCAGCACTTTCAGCGCCCGGATGGTCAGCAGGTCCACGCTGCCGGGCCCCGCGCCTACAAGGTATACCTTTCCCCTCATCGTAACAGCTCCTTCCTGGCCGCCTCGGCCAGCGTTTTTCCGCCCGAAATCGCCAGCCGCTCCGCGATGCGTTTCGCATGCTCCTCGCAGTTGGCCACCGGTATCGTTTCCCGGACCCGGACCTGCTGGCTTCCGTCCAGGGACAGTACCTCGCAGATCACGTCCATCTCGTCGCCTTCCATGCTCGCATAGGCGCCCATGGGGACGACGCAGCCGCCGTCCAGCGTCGCGGTAATAATCCGCTCGACCCTCGTCTCCAGCCACGTGGTGCGGTCGTTAAGCTGCCGCAGTCGTCCGAGCGCAGGCGAGTCTTCCCGCGCCACGATGGCGATCACGCCCTGGTTGGCTGCGGGCACGAACTTGTAGGGGTCCAGCCGTTCTGCTTGCAGGACGATGCCGAGCCGCATGGGCCCGGCTTCGGCGAGCAGGATGCCGTCGTATTCGCCGGCCTCCATCTTGCGCAGGCGGGTGTCCACGTTGCCCCTGATATCCTCAGTCTGCAGCCCCGGATAGTACCGCTTTACCATCGCCCTTCGCCGGGTGCTGGAGGTGCCGATCACCGCACCGTCCGGCAGGTCTTTCAGGAGTCGGCCGTCTCTCGTGACGGCGAGGTCGAGAGCAGACTCTCGCTTGAGCGTGGCCGCCAGCGTCAGCCCGGCAGGGCGTTCGGTCGGGATGTCCTTCAGGCTGTGCACCGCGGCGTCGATCTCCCCGCGGAGCAGCAGGTCGTCGATCTCCCGGACGAAGGCGCCGTAGCCCTTCAGCGCGTACAGCGGCCGGTCTGCCTGCACGTCGCCCGAGGTCTTCACGATCACAGGCTCCGCTTTCACGCCTGTCTCCATCAATAAGGCGCAAACTCTGGTAGCCTGCGCCATTGCCAGTCTGCTCCCTCGCGTACCGATCCTCACGCTCGTTACCTCATTTCATCGCTTCGAACGACTTGTGGCAGGCCTGCACGATCCGGTCGACGTCCTGCTGTGTGTGGGCCGCAGACAGGAAGTTGGTCTCGAACTGGGAGGGCATCAGGAAGACGCCGTTCTCCAGCATGTGCCGCCAGAACTCGACATATTTGACCTTGTCCGACTTCAGCGCGCTTTCATAGTTCTCGGGCTGCGGGCCGAAGAAGATCTGGAACATAGACGCGAGGCCTACGGGCGTATAGTCCAGCTTCATGTGCCTCATCATGTCCGTCAGCGCCTGCCCCAGCGCCGTCGTCCTGTCCTTCAGCTTTGCGTGTACCCGTTCCTTTTCCAGGGCTTCGATGGTCGCCATGCCCGCCGTAAGCGACAGCGGGTTCCCGTTGAAGGTGCCGGCGTTGTACACGCCGCCCTGCGGGGCCACCGTCTCCATGATGTCCTTCCGCCCGCCGAAAATGCCGATGGGCAGGCCGCCGCCGACGATCTTGCCCAGCGTCGTCAGGTCCGGCTCGATGCCGTAGTAGCCCTGGGCGCCGAACATGCTGAGGCGGAACCCGGTGATGATCTCGTCCAAAACGAGTAACACGTCGTACTCGCGGGTCAGGTTCCTCACCGCCCGGAGATAGTGGTCTTTCGGCAGGATTGGGCCCATGTTGCCCATCACCGGCTCCATGATCACGCAGGCGATCTCTTCCTTGTGGGCGGAGAGCGTCTCCTCCATGGCGTTGACGTCGTTATAAGGCACCTGCAGCGTGTTCTTCGCCACATCTGCCGGCACGCCCAGCGAGTCGGGCACGCCTATCGTGGCGGCTCCGGAGCCTGCCTTGACCAGGACCGCGTCGTGGGCGCCGTGGAAGCCGCCCTCGATCTTCACGATCTTGTCCCTGCCGGTGAACCCTCTGGCCGCCCGGATGGCGCCCATCGTGGCCTCGGTGCCGGTGTTCACGAACCGCAGCATCTTCATGCCCGGGACGTAAGTCTGGATTTTACGGGCATACTTGATCTCCAGCTCGGTCGGCGTGCCGTACAGCCAGCCCTTTTCGAGCTGCTTCACGATGGCATCCCGGACGCCCGGGTGGGCGTGGCCGAGGATGAGCGGGCCATAGCCCAGGCAGCAGTCGATGTACTCGTTGCCGTCGGCGTCAGTGATGTGGCTGCCGCTGGCGGACTGCACGTAGAACGGGTATGGCTTGATAGCCCGGACGGGGCTGGAGACCCCGCCGGGGAAAATAGTAACGGCCTGGTCGTACAGGACTTTTGACTGGTCGAGTTTCAAAGGGACACCTCGATAATCTAAACAGTAAGCTCAATTCATGATATACATTCTTTTCTTCACGCCTGCAGAAGCCGGGCAACGTCCTTCGCAGAATAGGTGACTATCATGTCTGCGCCGGCCCGCTTCATGGACAGGAGCGCCTCCATAGCTACGCGGTCGCCATCGATCCACCCGTTAGCAGCGGCCGCTTTGATCATCGCATACTCGCCGCTGACGCTGTAGGCAGCCACAGGCACCCGGAACTCGGACTTGACGCGATAGACGATGTCAAGATACGATAACGCAGGCTTGACCATGATAATGTCTGCGCCCTCCTCAAGGTCCATGGCCACTTCTCGCATAGCCTCGTCCGCGTTGGACGGGTCCATCTGGTACGTGGAGCGGTCGAAGCCCTTGCAGCCGGACGATGCCGCGTCCCGGAAGGGACCGTACATGGCCGACGCGTACTTGGCCGCATAGGACATGATGATCGTATCCTTGAGCCCGTGGAAATCAAGCTCACTCCGGATGGCATGGACCATGCCGTCCATCATGCCCGAAGGAGCGACGATGTCGGCGCCGGCTCTGGAGTAGTTGACCGCCGTCTTAGCGATGATATCGAGCGTCGCATCGTTATCGACCGTATTGTTCCTGACAGGCCCGCAGTGGCCGTGCGTCGTGTACTCGCACAGGCAAACGTCAGTAATGACCAGCATGTCGCGGTTCCGCCGCTTGATTGCCTTCACCGCTTTCTCGATGACATTGCCGGAAGCGTAGGCGATATCCCCGGTCTCGTCCTTCTCCCCCGGGATGCCGAACAGGATGACCGCAGGAATGCCGAGCCCGGCGATCTCGTCCGTCTCAGCCTCAAGCGCGTCCAGCGGCAGGCGCTCGACGCCTGGCATGGAGCCGACGGGCTTTCGTTCAGTGGCTGTCTCGTCGATAAAAACCGGATAGATCAGGTCGCCGACGTCTAAGGCGTTCTCGCTGACCATCCCGCGGATGGCCTTATTCTGCCTTAAGCGCCTTGGCCTTGTTACTGGATATGACATCTTCCTCCTCACCCTTCAGGTCGAACAGGTCCTGCGCCACCCGGAGACAGTCCTCGTCGCAGCGCTCTGCGGCCAGCCGGAGCTTCTTCGTCGGGCTGGCGAGTATCTTTTTGGTCAGCGCCGCGGAGAAGTCCTGCAGGATGCCCACCTGCTTTTCCGATAGCTGGCCGGCCGAGGTAAGCCTTGTGATCGCATAGTCAAGCTCCGCCGTGCGGATATTGTCCGACTTCTGGTACAGGCCGCCTATCACGCGATCGGCCTGCATGCGCTTCAGGTCGCGCTTAAGCAGTGCCATCTCCTCCTCGATGATCGCCTCTACATTCGTCGCCTCGGCCCGGCGAGTCTCCATGTTGGCATCGCTGATACGCCTCAGGCTGTCGATGTTATGCAGTGTGACGCCGGGTACCGTGCCGACGGAGGCCTCGACGTTCCTGGGATTGGCGATGTCGATGACCAGCAGCGGAACGCCGTTCCTGTTCTCTTCGACCATTTTCTTAGTAATAATGATGTGCGGTGCGCCCGTTGCACAAATAATAACGTCAGCGCTGCTGATATAGTCGCCCATCCGCTCCAGCCGGACAGCCGTGCCTCGCAGGCTGGAAGCCAGCTTCTCCGCCTGCTCGAACGTCCGGTTGGCCACGTAGATGGCACGCAGGCTCTTCTCTGCGATAGAGTTGGCGACCAGTGTGCCCATCTCTCCCGCGCCCACCACAAGGATCGTCTTTCCCCGCAGGCCGCCTGTGATCGTTTCGGCCAGGTCGACGGCGGCAGAGCCAATGGAAACAGAGCCTTTGTTGATCTTCGTCTCGACACGGGCACGCTGGCCTGTATGGATGGCTTTTATCACGACGTTCGAGAGCACCGGCCCCATGGTGCGGTTCTTCTCCGCCTGAAGGTACGAGACCTTCAACTGCCCGAGGATCTGGTCCTCGCCAACGATCATCGACTCCAGCCCGCAGGCCAGCCGCATCAGCGCCCGCATGCAGCCCTCGTCCGCTGCCGGTATCATCGCTTCCGGCGGCATGCCTTCGTCCCGGGCAAAGAATGTCAGTGTATCAGGAGAGTCGGATACTGCATATAGCTCCACACGGTTGCAGGTCTGCAATAACATGGCCTCTGACACGCCTACTCGCGACCTGAGCCTGCGCAGCGCGAGGTCCGGGTCCTGGAGCCGTGCCCGCTCGATCAGGTCAACGTTAGCGTTTTTGTAGCTGATCGAGAGGCTGGAGAGAAACCGCATAGTACCACTCTTACATGTTATCTTGTGATATAGTAACACTAAATGATATAATCATAGCACTTCAACCGAATATAGTTTACGGGTTCACTGTGATCGACGGTGTGTCTATAGAGCGTGGTAATGTGGTAGTTATGGGTGAAAAATTAGCCAAATGTTAAATACAAAAAAATGTAAATAAATCCTGACACTGCTTCCGGAGCGAGTCATGAGATATTACAAATATAAATTGAAGCCTGAGCCTATACCTTATGACGTGGAAATAGTAGCAAAGCTGACGGTTGATTGCGCAAACGTCGTCTATAAAAAATTAGGACCCGGATTGAAAGAAAAAACATACGAGAAGTGTCTGGCAAAAGAACTGGGTAAGAAAGGGTTGCTCGTAAAAAGACAGATTACACTGCCGGTAATTTATGACGGGGAGACCCTCGATGACAATTATCGTATCGATATAATGGTGGAAAACCGGGTAATAGTTGAGGTCAAATCGGTCGAGCGATTAGCTTCTCTACACAGATTACAGTTGCAAACATACTTAAAAATCAGCGGTAAACGTCTGGGACTGCTGATCAATTTTAACAGTGATCTGAAGCGGGATGGTATAAAACGGATTATAATGTAAATCCCGACGGGGCGTTTCATTCACGTAGTTTATCCAGGGCCAGCCGCAACGCATCATTGTAGGAGGTTTTTAAAGCATCCCAGATCGCCGGGTCATCCAGCACTTCCCGGAGCAGCCGTTCGCGCTCCTCCTGCGAAGGCACCTCCTTCTTCAGGGTCTCCCGCAGGCTGGACTGCAGCCGTACCATGTCAGCGAGTTCCATGCCAAGCAACGACTCCAGCCTCTGCCTCATGAACCTCGCCATCGCAGGGCTCGTGCCACCGGTCGAGATCGCTATGACTATATCATCACGCACGATCTTCGCAGGCAGGATGACCTGTGAGTCGCCACCGGCAGAATTAACAAGCACGCCAGTTATTGGCGGCAATCCGGGCGATCTCCCGGTTCAATGCAGCGTCGCCGGTCGCCGCCACTACCAGAAACGCACCTTTTATCAGCCCCGGCACATCCGCTGCCGACAAATCACGCCTGACCAGCCTGACTCCCGGCATCGACTCGAGGCCCGGGGTAAATTCCCTGCTGACGACCGTGACGTTTGCCCCGGAAAAATAGGCTGCTTTCCTCTCGCCCACCGGGCCGCCGCCAAAGATGACCACGTCCTTTCCGGCGAAGTCGATAAACAGCGGCTGGTATCGGGTCATGGCTGAGAATATGCCGCCCGTGGATAAAACGTTTACTTCAGCCAGTCCAGCGCATGCGACGTGGACTTCATCGTGTCCTGGTAGAACTTGGCGTAGATGAAGGTCACCGCAGAGCACATGACGAACAGCGCCCAGGGTATCGTGACGAACAGCGACATGGCGACGACGCCAAGGAGCGCCACGACCGTCGAAGCCACGAGTGCCACGAGATAGCTGGACGGGTCTGACGCGACGAACCCCAGCACCCTCCGCGCAGTGATCGCCTTGCGCACGCTGCCGGTGCTCGCATAGACAATCCATGACGCGAAGAACGCTACGGCAAGCAGACAGAACACTATGGCAGATGTCAGCGCCAGTAACAACGTGCTGAGAAGTACCATCAGTGGCGCGCCCAGGACATTGAAGATCACGACGGTCACCGCAGGTATCGTGATGACGACTAAGAAAATGCCCACATAGACGAAGAACACCCCGGTCATCCGGATGCCGTCCACGAACATCTGCCCTATGTCATCCCACTCCGGCATCACGCCGTTGCCCCTGACGATCTCCTTCATGCACCGGGTGATATATCCCGAGGAAGAACGGCAGGCCAATGATCAGGAAAGAGAGGGCGATGACTATGCCTCCGATAAGTAGCGCGGTCATGTTGGAGAACGCGTACCTCGCAGCCGAAACGATCATCTCCGGCAGATCATCTTTCCTCGCCATGATGGTATACAATAGGGCTTAGCGGTAAAATCATTTTCGCTATTTGTACTGAGGTCACGGAGGTTCCAGGAGGTCGCAGAGCTTCAGCACAGAGGTCACAAAGGCACAGAGGTATGTCACAGAGGACTATTCAAGAAAAAGGCTGTATATCGAGCCTTCTAATTAAATATAAACCTCTGTGTCGTACCTCTGTGACCTCTGTGACCTCTGTGCTGAGCTCTGCTACCTCTGAAACCTCCGTGACCTCAACAACAAAAGCAATATACCTTCGCAGCTAACCTTTTTCCAATGAGCGTCACCAACGTAACGGCAGAGAGCATCCTGCAGGACCTTATTGCTATCCCGTCTGTCACCGGCTCTGAGACGCCGCTTGCTGTCTGCCTTGAGCGAAAGTTCCGGGAACTGGGCATGGCTGTCGAGATGCAGGCCGTGGACAGTGATCGCTACAACGTGATCGGCAAGGTCGGCTCAGGGCCCATAGGGCTGATGCTCTGCACGCATCAGGATGTCATCCCGGCGCTGGATGTTAGCGGGTGGGAGACGCCTCCTTTTGTCCCTTCGGTACGAGACGGGCGTATCTACGGCAGAGGCGCCACGGATGCCAAGGGTTCGATGGCGGCCATGATGGAAGCGATGGCCAGGGTGAAGGGCCGGGTCAAAGGGTGCGCCGCTATTGCCGCTGTCGTCGAGGAGGAGACGGGCCGGTCGACAGGCGCGAGGAAGCTGCTGGAGACCTATGCGCCTGCGGCGGCGGTCATCGGGGAGCCGACAGGCCTGCGCGTCGCCATCGCCCACAAAGGCGCCATCCGGCCTATCATCACGGTCTACGGCGAGGCGGCGCATGCCTCACGGCCGTCCCAGGGCACCAATGCCATTTCGATCGCTATCAAGCTGATAAAGACCATAGAGGCCTACGGCTACCGGGTGAGGAAAAATACCGACCCGATGCTGGGCCGTTCGTCGTCCGAGGTCACGATGATCTACGGGGGTGAGCGCATCAACGTGGTACCGGAGAGCTGTACTTTCTTCATCGACCGCCGGATGGTGTCCGGCGAAAGCATCGAGTCGGCCTACGATGAACTGCGCCGTCTGGTCAGCCGCTTTTCACGGAGGCACAAGGCAGAGGTGGATTCTAGATTTGCTGTCCGCCTATCCGCCCTCGTCCACGGACCGGGACGAAGCCGTCGTCCGGCTGTCGTCAGCGGTGCTCGGGGAATCGGGCATCGACCCGGAGCCGGTCGGGTTTCCCGGCGGGCTGTGACATGTGGGCGTTCCGCGCAAAGCGCATACCGACGGTGGTCATCGGTCCGGGCAGCATCGAGCAGGCCCACGTGGTGGACGAGTACCTTGATCTGGGCCAGCTCCGCAGTGCCGTGGACGTCTACGAGCGTCTTTTGCTAAAAATGTTAAAATGAGCGGGAGGCCGGTCTGCCCGTTCGCGCGCGCGAACCACTGCCAGCTTTTCACCTGCCGGCCTTTTTCGGGCTAAGCGCGTTAAAAGACAATAGCAGAATCCACAGGAAGGCGCCGTAGGCTGCAAGCCATTCCATGAATTTCGGCGTGTCAGTCATCCCTACGAACAGCACGAAAAAGACCACCCCAATCAGCGCCGCGATGAAACCGTAGTAGCCGATGAGCTTGTTGAATATCGGGTTTCGCAGCAGTGCCAGGTTGGCGATAATGAGGACGACGACCAGCGAAGCAAAGCAGACCGTCGCCCAGAGAAAGTGTAACGAAGTGCCCTCCTGGAAGACTGCGTGCATGACCATGCCAAGCGCCCCGATGAACCCGAAGAGTTCCGCGCCCACATAGTAATATTTGTCCTTCCTTTCAACGTAGTACCAGCTGGCCAGGCACCCGAAGAAGGGCACGAGCAGCAGCCCGGCCACGAAAGCGCCGGCGTTATAGATGATCGCGCCCGACGGGTTCAGGTCATAGTTGCCCATGTCGCTGATCCAGTTGCTGACCGGGTTGAACTGTGTCGGATACTGCAAGGCCGAGACGATGCTGCACAAGACGTAGACGACAACGGCGGCGATGCCGAAATAGCCGCCGATCTTTCTTAGATTCGCGTGGTCCAGAGCGATCCCTCTGGATAAGATATGCCTGTGGCTACTTATGCCCTTCGTAACGATTGCCTTGAACGGTATTATGATCTTAGCGCGTTAAAAGAAAGCAGCAGTACCCAGAGCAGGCCTGCGTAGACGGCAATCCATTCCAGGATGACCGGCGATTTGTCCATCGCGTAGAGCGCCATGAACGCAAGGCTCGCCAGCGCCGCCGCAAAGCCGTAGTAGCCGATCAGCCTGTTGAACTTCGGGTTTTTGAGCAGCGCCCCGTTCGCGAGCAGCAGCATGACAAGCATCGAGAGAAAACAGACGGTAGACCATGGCCGGTGCAGAGTCGTGCCCTGGGGGAAGATAGCCTGCATGATCATGCCCAGCGCCAGTACTATCCCGAACAGTTCAGCGCCGGTATAGAAAAATTTACTATTCTTCGCAATGTCGTACCAGGGCCCGACGCTGACGAAGAACGGCACGAGCAGCAGGCCGGTGATAACGGCGCCCCCGTTATAGTATATGGCGCCCGACGGGTTACCGGCATAGTTACCGAGGTTGCTGATCAAAATGTCAAACGGGCTGAAATGCGAGGGCAGTTGAATGGCTGCCAGGATAGTGCCCAGCATGTAGACAGCGATGGCAGCGATGCCGCTGTAGCCACCGATCTTCCTTACTTTAGCGCTGTCCAGGAGCCATCCCTCTGAATAAAAAACAGCCTGTTGATATTTATGCTCTTCGATACTCCGGCCATCCCTGTGTTTGCGATCTGAAACGCCAGGAACCGTTTTAGGCCGCAGAGTTCGCAGAGGGGCGCAGAGAGCGCAGTTTCCTATTATGTTTTACACTTCACTTAGCCCTGTTTAAAATAGAAACTGCGTCTCATGAAAAACTTTTCATCATTAATGCCTGACCGTGGCGACGGTCATCGATCGACTCCTATGAAAAACATCATCAAATCGGCAATCCTGGCGGCCGCTCGCGCGCGTGCGATTGCCGCAGGCCAGGCTGGCGACGCATAGCCGGGGCCGTTTTTTCATCATTCATACCTGACCTAAACCCTGGTCATCGACCGACTCCCATGAAAATTGTTCTTGTTGATACAATGCGACCCCTGTCACGCTCGCCAAGTTCGCCAAGAGCCAAGGGCGCCAAGACTATTAAAAAAACAGGGATTAGTCCTCTCATGACACGTCCTTGGCGCCCTTGGCTCTTGGCGAACTTGGCGAGCGTGACAGGGGTCGCATAAGCTTGGCAAGGCCCGATTTCAAAGCCATTACAAGATAATAACCATTTATCATTTACCTAGTTCTCTGCGGCCTGTAAACCGCGTCCCGCGTACCGCTATGCACAGCCACGAAACGATCTTCAACCCATCCCGCGGACGAATCCAGACTAATCCGATTTTAGTGTGTTCTGATGTGCGAGATGATATGGCTCAGCTCCGGGGCGATGATCTCGGAGACGGCCAGTCTCGCGGCGTTGGGCGAGCCGGGGATACAGAACACTGCCCTGCCCCTGATCGCGCCGGCCATGGCACGGGAAAGGACGCTGGCGGTGCCGATCTCCTCGTAGCTCTTCAGGCGGAACAGCTCGCCGAACCCGGGGATGGTCTTCTCCAGCAGGGGCGTCACCGCCTCGATGGTCACGTCGCTGGCCGTCAGCCCTGTGCCCCCGCACAGGATAGCGGCGTCAGCCCGTTCCAGCATCTCTATGAGAGTGGTCTCGATGTCGAGCAGGTTGTCCTTCAGCAGCCAGTAGGCTGTCTTGTGCCCTGCCTTTTCCAGCAGGTCGATGATGATCCGGCCCGACTCGTCCTCGCAGTCCCCGGGATTCTTGCTGTTGCCGTATTTCTCGAACCGGGAGGTGCTGACCGTGATGACCGCTACCGTATACTGTCTGCCTTCTGCCTTCTCCTTGTGCTTCTCATGAGATGCTTTAGCCATATGAATTCCCCTCTGTCCGGCCGGAACATCGTCGGACGCTCAAATCATTTCTTCGCTTCATTAATAAAAGTGCCTGCGGCTTCTGCCACGTCTAGGCGGTACCGGCGCCCTGTCCCTTTCTTTTCTGGATGTGTTCCAGGGCCATGCGTGCGCAGTCCCTGACGCTGGCATACCTGTCGCCCATGGCGGCAGACAACGGCTCGATTGCGCGTGAGTCGCCCAGCTTTCCCAGGGCTTCCGCGGCCGCCTTCCGTATGTACTCCCTCCGGTCGCCCAGCGCGCTCAACAAAGGCTCCACTGCCCGCTCATCTCCTGTCGATGCCAGCGCACGCGCAGCCTTCGGCCCCAGCCACGAAGACCGGAGCGCCTTGATCAGCCCATCGACGTCGTTATCCTTTCTCATCCGGTCGACCCTCCGCTGTTCCAGCCGGTCCAGGAGCAGGTATGAATAGCAGAACAGGGCGAAAGCGAAGAGCAATCCCAGCAGGATTAGCAGGCCCGAAAAGGGGTTTCCGATGGCATCGTACCCTCTGGTGCTTGCGCTGGCCGTGCCTGACAGCAGGCACATAGTTACCGCTTGTAACGGTATAAGTCTTGTCAGACGAATGTGGATCATACCTGTCAATTACTGTTTGCGATTATTGCTCTTAAATATATCCGGATGAATCGCGCCCATTTATGTTGCATGCCTTCGTATAATTTGCCGCATGAAAACCCGGCGATTGCCCGTCATGCTTATGCGTTTGGGCGCGTTACTGAAGTTATCGTTATGAAGCAAAAAACCAGCGAAGCGCAGGAGGCCTATTTTAAGAAGCTCGAGTCCGAGCTAAGCCATTGCCGTGCCATAGCCGAAGCTGCGCGAGCGCAGGGCTACGACCCGTCGCTGGAGGTAGAGGTGCCTTCGGCTGCGGACCTGGCCGACCGCGTGGAGGTGCTCATGGGGGTCAAGGGGCTGGCCGCGCACATCCGCAAGTGCGAGGAGAAGATGTCCCGGGAAGAGGCTTCGCTGCAGGTGGCCGCCGACATAGCCGAGGGACTGGTGGGCAGTTTCGACAACCGCGTGGATGCCATCCAGTGCGCAATACGAACCGCCGTGGCCGTTCTCACCGAGGGCGTGGTCGCCGCGCCGCTGGAAGGCATCTCCCAGGTCTCGCTGGGCAAGAACGACGACGGCACCGAGTACATCAAGGTCTATTTCGCCGGCCCCATCCGGAGCGCCGGCGGCACAGCCGAGGCTCTCGCCGTGCTGGCCGCCGACTACGTCCGCCGTAAAGTCGGGCTGGCGCCTTACAAGCCCAGGGATAACGAGGTCGAGCGGTACGTGGAAGAGATCATGCTCTACCAGTCAGTCGCCGGATTGCAGTACTCGCCCACCGACGAGGAGATCAGGCTCATCGTCCGCAATTGTCCCATCTGCGTGGACGGCGAGCCCACCGAGGACGCAGAAGTGCAGGGCTACCGCGACCTCGACCGGGTGGAAACGAACCGCGTCAGGGGCGGCATCGCGCTGGTCATCGCCGAGGGCATCATCCTCAAGGCCCCCAAAGTGAAAAAGCACGTGGACAAGCTCAAGTTCGACGGGTGGGAGTTCCTGGACAAGATCATTGCCGGCTCGAAGCCGGCCTCCTCGGGCGAGGACGAGAATAAGGTCAAGCCGAAGGACAAGTTCCTGATCGACCTGATCGCAGGCCGTCCCGTGTTCGGCCACCCGTCCCGGGCAGGCGGGTTCCGGCTCCGCTACGGACGCTCACGTAACACCGGCTTCGCGACCGCCGGCATCCATCCCGCCTCCATGATCATCATGGATGACTTCATCGCCACGGGCACACAGCTGAAAGTAGAGCGCCCCGGCAAGGCGGCGGCGATGGTCCCGGTGGACAGCCTCGAAGGCCCTACGGTAAGGCTGATCAACGGCGACGTGGTCCGTATCAAGAACGAGGCGGAAGCCAGGAGTCTCCGGCCGGACGTCTCGGAGATACTGGACAACGGCGAGATCATCATCAACTTCGGCGACTTCCTGGAAAACAACCACATTCTGGTGCCCTCGCCCTACGTGGCAGAATGGTGGGAGCAGGACCTGCAGGAGAAGACGCAGGACGCGGTCAGAATCGGCTCGGCAGCCGACGCGTTCTCGGTTTCGGAGAAGTACGGCGTGCCCCTCCACCCGGATTATACATATATGTGGCATGATCTTCAGCCTGGACGACATCGTCTGCCTGGCTGACTACGTGAGCACAAACGGAACGGTCGAGGATGGCAGCCTGAGGTTACCGCTGGAGCCCCGGTATAAGCGGCAGCTCGAAGTGCTTTTAATACCTCACACGCTCCGTGAGAAGGTCGTTATCGTGCCGGAACAGGAGACTGTCGTCCTCTGCCGGTGCCTGGGCCTGAACCCCGATCTCACCATGAAAGACAGGAACGTCTACGCAAGCCTGGACCCGCACCCTTGCAAGGCAATCTCGGCGCTGAGCGGCATAACGGTCATGGAACGGGCCCCGACCAGGATAGGCGCCCGCATGGGCCGGCCCGAGAAGAGCAAGCTCCGTGAGATGAAGCCGCCGGTGCACGTGCTGTTCCCGGTGGGCGAGGCAGGCGGCATCCACCGGTCGCTGCAGGACGCCAGCTCCTACAGCAAGTCCATGAACGACCGCATTGGTGAAATCAGCATCGAGATCGGCCAGCGCACCTGCGAGGCCTGCGGCAAAAAGACGTTCCAGAACAAATGCGAGTGCGGCGGCCACACAGAGCCGCTGTACGGCTGTCCCGAGTGCAAGATCTACGGGTTCAAAGGCGAGTGCCCCCGGTGCCACAAGCCGGCGACGGCCAACGCCCCCCGGAAGATCGACGTCAAAAGCCTCTACTTCGCGGCGCTGAAGAACGTCGGCGAGCGGGGCAACTTCGAAGCGCTCAAAGGCGTGCAGGGCCTTATCTCGAAGGAGAAGACCCCCGAGCCGCTGGAAAAGGGCATCCTCCGGGCGAAACACGGGGTGTTCGTGTTCAAGGACGGCACCATCCGCTATGACCTGAGCGACGTGCCCCTCACCCATTTCATACCAAGGGAGATCGGCCTCACGGTGCAGAAAGCGCGTGAGCTGGGATACGAGAATGATATTTACGGCAAACCGCTGACTTCCCCGGAACAGGTGTTCGAGCTCAAGGTGCAGGACATCGTCCTGTCCCACGACTGTTCGGGGTATCTGATCAAGGTCTGCAACTTCCTCGACGACCTGCTGGAAAAGTTCTACGGCCAGCCGCGCTTCTATAACGCGGCAAAAGAGGAAGACCTGATCGGGCAGCTGGTGATCGGGCTGGCCCCCCATACGTCGGCAGGCGTCCTCGGACGTATCCTCGGCTTCACCGGCGCATCGGCAGGATATGCGCACCCGTTCTTCCACGCGGCCAAGCGGCGCAACTGCGACGGCGACGAGGACTGCGTGATGATGCTGCTGGACGGCCTGATCAACTTCTCGCGGTCGTATCTGCCGGACCGCCGCGGCGGCCGCATGGACGCGCCGCTGGTGCTGACCATGAGGATAGACCCCAAGGAGATCGACAAAGAATCACATAATATAGACGTCATGGCCCGCTACCCGAGAGAGTTCTACCTCGCCACGCGGGAGCTGAAGACACCCAAGGACCTTGAAAAGGTCATTGACCTGGTGTCGAAGCGGCTGGGCACGCCTCCGCAGTATGAAGGATTCATGTTCACTCATGGCACCAGCGACATCGCCGCCGGGCCGGCCAACTCGGCATACAAGACGTTAGGCAGCATGGAAGACAAGCTGCGGGCACAGCTCCAGCTCGCCCGCCGTATCCGGGCGGTCGACGAGAGGGACGTCGCGGAGCGGGTGATCAACTCCCACTTCCTGCCCGACCTGATCGGCAACCTGCGCGCGTTTTCGACGCAGCAGATGCGCTGCGTGAAGTGCGGCGCCAAATACCGCAGGCCGCCCCTGACCGGTACCTGCCCTAAATGTGGCGGAGGCCGGGTCATCCTGACTGTCCACGAGGGCGCGGTGACCAAATATATGGCTGTCTCCCTCGCCATCGCGAAAGAGTACGAAGTGTCGAAGTACACCATCCAGCGGCTGGAATTGCTCAGCCTGTCGATCCAGAGCCTTTTCGAGAACGATAAAAGCAAGCAGATGGGCCTTTCCGACTTTATGTAGTCAGATTATGCCTATGATGTTGTAAAACAGGTCTATCCTGAACATCAGGATCAGCGTAGCGACGATTGCCGGCAGGCCGACGGCTCCCCATAATACCGGGCTGGACCGTAAGACCTTGGCACCGTCCAGCGGGCCGAAGGGTATCATGTTGAACGCCGCCAGGAAGATGTTGATGTACATCGCGTAGAACGCCCCCCGCAGGAAAAGCATGTCCACGTCCGGCATGGTCAGCAGTGCCATGAATATTGCGAAGAAGAACCCTGCCAGGATGACATTGGTGATCGGCCCGGCTACCGCGATCTTTCCTTCTTCTCCTCCTGTCTTGACATCGTAGGCATCCCAGTAGCGGTCGTCGTCCGGCGAATAGGCTGACTGGGGCGCATTGAAGTTTACAGAGCTCTGGCCGCCGATCTTGCGTATCATCACAGCCCCCGGCGCCGCGAACACGAACCCGAACATAGCCGCCATGACGACGGTGAAGATAAGCCCCATGGGGCTCGCCTTGTACTCGGCCCAGTAGCCGTAGCGCTGTGCCACGAACTTGTGCGCCAGCTCATGCAGCATGAAGCCGGTGCCGACGCCTACCGCAGTGATGATCAGGGTGTCCGCTTCCGGCATGCTGAACGACCCGATCCCTCCCCTGATGGAGAACGCTAAGGTAAGGACTATGAACGAGACGAAGATGTCTATGAGCTCAGATGTGCCGAAGCGGGGACTCATGTCCTTTTAATCATTATTCTGAGTATATCAATTTGTTGGGGCATTGGACACAGATGGTTTTCGCGAGTCAGGGAGCTTTTTTGGAACAAAGCCCCCCGACAGCCCTGTAAATACCAGCTATCAGGAAAAAGGTTATTGCCTGTGGTGTAAATATTTGGTGGGGATGGAAGTAATGTTCGAGCACTACTCTGATCACCTTAACCGGCACGACGGAGGGCTGCGGGCCAAGGTCGTGGTCTTTGGCTCCTACCACTCCGGGAAGACGTCGCTCGTCAGGGCCATCGACCCCCACGTCCACCTGACCGAAGCCCCCCAGAAGGTCGGCACTACTACCGTAGCGCTGGACCTGGGCATCCGGGAGCACCGGGGGATCAAGATCTATTTCTACGGTACCCCCGGGCAGGAGCGCTTCGAGGTGGCGCGCGAAGTAGTCGCCTTCGGGCTGCACGCCGGGCTGGTCGTCTCCGACGCCACCCGCGGCATGACCTCCTTCGAGAAGCAGATGCACGCGGAGCTGAAAGCGCACGGCATTCCCTGCATCGTCCTCGCCAGCAAGATGGACATGCCCGGCGCCTCGTTCGACCGGGTAAAGGGCGAAGCCGGGGACGGCGCTGTCGTGATGCCCGTGTCTGCAAGCACCGGCCAGGGCATCGACGCATTGCTCGACCGTATCGTCGACATCGCCCGCGGCTCTCTAAGCGCATTGGTGCCTTAGCAGGGCGCCATCGAAGACGCGTGCCGCGTCGCCGGTCAGTTCGATGTACCGCTCCTTCGGCCCGTTGACCTTCAGGATGTGCAGCTCGGGCACGCCGAGCTCGATCAGCTTAGGCCCGGGGGACAGGCTTGCGGACACCCGCATTGGTCCGCTGGCGTCGGGCCGGTCGATGACAATGCTTTCCTCCGGCCCGAGCACTTCTACGATACTGTCCCAGGCACTGTAGGTCGTCTCGTCAGGTACTATGCGTGCGACAGGCTTGCGCTCAGATGGCGGGTAGACGCGCCCGCGGCCGTCGCTGTCGATGGTCACGATGGAGGCCGATTCTCTGTAGCGGCCCGGCTTCGCCTCGTCGACGAGCCCCAGCAGCAGCGCCGAGATGGCGCCTTCCGGAGTCCGGCAGCCTGTGAGGCTTCCCGTGTCAGGGAGCGCGCCCTCGACCTCGAAGATAGCCCCGTCCGGGCGGCGTTTCAGGAAGGCAGAGGGCACCCGCAGCCGCCTGGACCAGCCGACGACGTACCCGCGGCAGGTGGTATAAATGATCAGGTCCATGCGCCTCAACACGCCGGCACCTATCCGGTAGGGTGAGTCGAAGAAGTCGTAATACGCCGCAGCCACGTCAGGCGAGCTCTTCGCTCCCCGCCTGAACTGCAGGGGCGACGAGCCGTCGACGCCCGTATCTGCGATGAATACGTTTAACTTGAACGACGAGAGCAGGCTGAGCAGGAAGAATACGCTCGCCGTATCACCGATCGCAAGCACGTTAGGCCATCCGTTTTCTTTGACAGTGTTAAGGGGTATAAACATGATTTCATATAACTGAGAATAAGTAAATTAGGCTTATGGTTCAGTATAGTGAAAGTAATCTAAAAGTATGCTATTTTGTAATAAAAGAGCGGCAAGCAGAATACTTTTTTTCAGATATTTTAATCCTGGCGCCAAGGGCGTCAGGACTGATTATAAAACTTCGACATACCGCCGGGATGAATAAAAATTAACAATAAAAAGACTATGCTTCGAGCACTTTTCATGTTATAGCTCTACGAGCATACAAAAAGTTACTCGAGTAGCTACTCGAAAAAGTCCTCTATGTTCCCCGCTGCCTCGATATCCTTCCTGTCTATGGAAACCTTATCCAGAATACCCTGCTCCATGAAAATCCGGGCGTCGGACCGCACGGCCAGCGCGATACAGTCGCTCGGGCGGGCGTCGATCTCGATCTCGCGGCCCCCGTTCCGCAGCATGAGACGTGCGTAAAAGACCTGCTCGTCCAGGTCGTCGATGAGGATGCGGTCGATGTTGATGCCGAAATTCTCCATGATCGACCTGACCAGATCGTGGGTCATCGGGCGCGGCGTAGTCTCCTTTCGCAGCGCGATGTCTATGGAAATCGCCTCTGCGGGGCCGATGTAGATAGGCACCATCCTGTCGCCGTTGTCCGAGAGAAAAACCACGGCCTGTGGCCCGGTGATGGTGCTGACGAAGTAGACGCCCCTGACGTTGACCGGCACGTACTCGCTCATAAAAGTACATTAGTTTACGAGTATATAACGTTAGGCTGTATTTATTTGGCCGCTGGTGGTTGCACTTCCTTCCAGGCCGCCGGTTTCACCGTGTTTTAGGGTCATGTCGCTCTTTGCCCGTCGCTCTCGCAAGATAAAGCGTACACAGGCCGCCCACTGCCGTGAGGAACCAGAGCGTGACAAGGCGGATGATGAAGGTGCCGCTGAACGCGTCGTTCTTGTTCACCCCGGCCAGGCTGTATAGCAGGTTCATCAGCCCGTCCACGTATCCAAGGCCTCCGGGCACAAACGCGGGGATAAGCGTCACGAGGACCATCATGGAATAGATGGTCATCACCACCCCGACCGGTATGTTGTAGCCGATGGCCGCAAAGGCGATGTACGCCACCGACACGTCGAATATCCAGGCGATGAAGATCAGCGTCAGTGATTTGACGATGAGCACCTTGCTCGCCGATATTTCCCGGATGCTCCGGTCGTACTGCGTGACGAGAGCCTCCGCCTTGTCCCTGATGCCCTCCATGTTTCGGCCCTTCAGTATCTTAGACACGACGCTCAACAGTACGTTCACTGTGTACCGCAGGAGCTTTACGTTCATGGAGATGGCGAGGACGAAGAGCGCAGCGACCGCAATGCCGACTGCGATGATCGCACAGATCGCTATCGCCCAGAGCGGCAGGTCATAGTACAGCGCGAGGTATGCGACGCCGAGGATAGCCCCGGTCGCCGTCGGCACGACCTCGAGCAGCCGGCTGAACAGGCCGGCGGCGAAGGTGCGGTCGATGCGGGTATCCGGAACGGTCTTCTGGATGAAGTAGATCTTCCCTATCTCGCCGCTGATCGCGGCAGACGGCACCAGGTTGGTGAAGAAGATACTGGACAGGTAGATGATGTACGCCAGTCCAAGTGAAATCTTGTATTTCATGTGGCGCAGCAGCACCCACCAGCCGGCCGTGTGGAAAACGTTGCCGCATAGCGACACGACCAGCGCCAGCGCTACGAGCCACAGGTTGACCCGGGCAAGCTGGTCTCTCACCGTGTCGAAGCCGACCAGGTACAGGTAGCCGAAGTAGAGGACGAGACCAATGACGATGAGAATGGCGGTTTTCCTGAAGGGTATGTCGGGGAACCTGACGTCGGCCTCAGAGATCATAATAAAACATGTCCTCCCGTGGTTATCTTTATTTCCCGAACCTTCGCTGCCTGTACTGGTAGTCCCGGACCGCCCGGAGCAGGTCTATCTTGCGGAAGTCCTCCCAGTTGACGTCGGTGAAATACAGCTCGGAGTAGACCGACTGCCAGATCAGGAAATCGCTCAGTCGCTCCTCGCCTGTCCGGATGAACAGGTCCGGCTCGCTCCTGAAGACCAGGTGAGACTCCACCATGGCCTCGTCGATGTCGGAGGGCTTGATCTCCCCGGCCTTTACCTTGTCCATGATCTCCCGCAGCGCGTTCGTCAGCTCGTGCTTGCCGCCGAAGCCTATGGAGACACTGACCTTGCAGGGCCGGTCGCCTTTGATCTCCGCCACGATGCCCGGGGAGACGATCCTGGCCGGGAAGCCCGCGTGCTCGAACTCTTCCCGGATGCATCCGGCCAGCAGGGCGACACTGCTGCCTTCCGTGATGCTGACGTATATGAAAATCTCGCCGACGTGCAGCTCAGCGCACCATCCGGCAAGCTCGGTAAGCTTGGCGATCGACCTTCCGTCCACAAGGTCTGCATCGGAGATGACCAGCGCAATACAGCGGGGCACAGGTTCTCCTGTGATGCTCTTCCGCATGGCCTTCTCGTAAATATCGTAAGCTGCCTGTCGTACGAGCATGGTACTTCTTAATACGCTCATAGAGTAAAGTATTTTGCGTATCCGCTTATTACAGTGGGATTATGTATCCCAGGTTGCCCAGCGGAGCCGGGCAAAGCATCAGCTACGAGATCAAAAAGCAGTCCGCATACATTTCGCTGGGACTGCTGGCGCTGCTCTTCCCGTTCATCCCTAAAGAGCTCATCGTGCTGGGCATACTGCTGGGCACCATCGGCATCATCTACATGCCGAAAGGCTCGCCGCTCTTCAAGGCAATGGCCTCGGAGAAGGACCGCGAAGCCGGCGTGCTGCTCGGACCGCTGAAGTTCTGCGGAGCCATGCTCCTGCTGGCCATCCTCACAATCGTGCTTAACTTTCCCGTGTACGTTCTGGCTGCGGTCATCGGCGCCGTGGCGTTCGGCGAAGGCTCCGCGTCCATCGTGAACCTGATGGCGAAGGGTGACCGGGACGTGTTCTGGAGCGTCACGCTGCTGGTCATGGGCACGGCGTTCGCCTTCATCTTCGGGATCTGGGTCCTCGTTAAAGGAGGTTACCCGACGCCCAACGGCGCGGACCCGGCATACTTCATGTTCTTCCTGGCGGTGATCGGCACGGTCACCGGCGCACTGCTGTATACGATTGTCGACGAGGATGACATCGCCGTGCCACTGGGCGCAGGCATGGCCATGTGGCTGTTCTCGTCGTTCAACTATGCCCGGGTGCCGGATCCCGCAGAGATTGCCGTGGCGGTGGCCATCCCGTTCGCCATCGGCATTATGTCCTACAAGCTGAACGCTGTCGACCTGTCAGGGGCGCTAAGCGGCGTGCTGCTGGGGCTGTTCATGATCGTGTTCGGCAAAGGGCTATCCTGGTTCGCGCTCATCCTGGTATTCCTCTTCCTCGGGGCTTTATTCACCAAGTACAAGTACGGGTACAAGAAAAAGCTTGGCGCCGCTGAGGCCAACGCCGGCTCCCGGGGCTACAAGAATGTCTTCGGCAACTGCTTCGTGCCGCTGGTGTTCGTGGTGCTCTACGGAGTGGTGGGTACCGCCAGTATCCCCTATTTCGGCACCGTAGACAAGTCGATCTACCTGATAGGCTTCCTGTGCTCAATGGCTATGGCGACGGCCGACACACTGGCCAGCGAGATCGGCAGCACGTACAAGGGCCAGCCCCGGATGATCACCACCTTCCAGCCGGTGGCCCCCGGCACCGACGGAGGAGTCTCGCCACTGGGCGAGGTAGCGTCACTGTTCGGGGCCGCAGCCATCGCCATCGCGGCGTTCCTGATGGGCATGATGGGCTCCGACGCGGGGTCCATGATCTTCCTGACTGTCCTCATGGGTTTCGTCGGCACGAACATCGACAGCCTGCTGGGCGCCACCCTGCAGCAACAAAAGATATTGTCCAACGCAGGCGTGAACTTCGTGGCCACGCTCATAACAGGGCTGCTGGCGATGCTGATCTATTACCTGTTCTTCCTGTGAACAGACCGGCTCCGTCTGACTGGCTGCTTGCACACGCACGCGTGGCCTGTCGGCCTGCATCTCCGGATAAAGCATTTTATATCACTTCGATCATTATGCCTGTGCAATGAGGTCTGGCATCATTCTCGCGGGCGGAAGGTCCACCCGTTTCGGCGGCGGGGAGAAATCGCTGAAGCCGGTCAACGGCAGGCCTATGATCTGTCACGTGCGGGAGGCGATTAAGCCGCTGGTGGACGAGATCGTCGTCTCGGTACGGGACGAGCAGCAGCGCGACCGCGTGTTTCCGTACCTGATCGACGGTAACAATGCCTTCGCCTACGATGAGCTGCGCGACATCGGACCTCTGGCCGGCGTACTGCAGTCCCTGAAGGCAGCCCACGGCGAATACGTGGTCATCGTGGCCTGCGACATGCCCATGGTCAACACTCATGCCATCGAGCTGTTATTCGAAAAGGCAAAGGGCCATGATGCGGCCGTGCCCGTGGGAGGCGACGGCTTCATAGAGCCTCTGCACGCCGTCTACCGGCGGGAGCCGATGATCCGGGCGGTCGAGGATGCGGTCAGAAATGGCGAGCGCCGGATCGCCGCGCCACTAAAGAATCTGAAGGACGTCGTTTACGTCCCGGCCGACGAGATAAAAAGGATCGACCCGGAACTGAAGACTTTTTTAAACGTCAACCGCGCAGAAGACCTGCCAGAGTAAAACACGACTACCTGCAGTATATATCTCGTGCACGTGAGTGACTGTCTGCCGGGCTGCGGGACCGATTGGCCTGTATTACTCATCATCTTCCAGCATGTTCTGTATCTCGGCTGTCTGGTCCGTCATCAGGTCTTCCCGGCCGTCGATGAAGATGGACTTCATGTGCTGGAACTTTCTCGGGTCAAGCTGGATGAGCCCTGCGTGCAGGACGACCTCGATGATGAACCAGTAGGCGGCGGCGAGGTGGAGTATACGGGCAAGCTCCATGCCCGACAGCGTCAGTAATGGCGACACGAAGTCAAGGACAGTCAGGATAATGCCGGAGATGTTTACACCTAGCGGCGCAATAGCGGTCGAGTACAGTACGACCCCCGTGACAGTAGCCACCAGGAGCGCCGCATAGTGCGACATGAGCAACAGCTTCGTCAGGGGGTGCAGGCGGTTCCTGAACTTACGCTTCCGCTCGTCATAGATGGTATACCTCGGGTACTCGGAGCCGGTAAAAAAGTTGTTTATCGCCGCCCACAGCCTGCGAAAGTCTGACGGCGTGAACCAGTACTCCAGCAGCCGGCCGTCGGCAATGGCGCTGTACGGTATGACTATCCAGTTGATCGCGAGAAAGACGGCCGCACACAGGATGTGTATCGCGTACGCGTCGCTGTACTGGAGGTACGGCAGCCCGAGGTAGACGATGAAGCCGCTGGCAATGAGGCCGGCCAGCGAGAAAATGTTGGCATAATGGGATAGCCGCTCCAGCGTGGTGTGCCGGGTGACGACCATCTTATTCTGGTCCTTCTCCTTCATCCTTTCCCTCTGATGGTATGGACCGCGCAGGATACGCACGGGTCAAAGGACCGGATGATGTGGTACAGGCTGAGCGGGTCGGCCTCCGTACCCGGCATGTTGCCCCGCGGTGTGGTCTTGATGCCAATGGTGGAAAGCTCCATGGGGCCGTACTTCGTCTCGCTGTCACGCGGCGAGGCGTTCCATGTGGTCGGCGACACGATCTGGTAACCGGTGATCCGGCCGTTATTGTCCACCTTTATCCAGTGCCCCAGCGCGCCCCTGGGCGCTTCCATCAGGCATGCGCCGGTCCGGCCGGACTTCATGGTCACGGGGACGCTATATCTGCGGGCGTCGTCGTGCACTTCGAGATCATTGTTTATCCAGTCGCCGAGCATCCGGGCCACGACGAGCGTCTCCTGCATGCGCGACAGGACTCTCGTGTACACGCTGGTCATCGTGTAGCTCTTGCCGCTGGTGAACCGGGAGTTGCTGTCGTGCAGCATTTTCATGATGTTGAAGATGAACGGCTCCCGGGAATTGATCAGCCGGGCCATGGGCCCTACCTCGCAGGGCACGCCCCCGTAGCGCGGGGACTTGACGAAGCTGTACTTCTGGCCGGTGTAGTAGATGTCGGTCGCCTTCTTCACCGGGACGGTCTCGCCGCCCGAGGGAGGCAGGGACCCTTTAGCACCGGAATATGTGTAAAACGAGCCACTGACCTGTTCCGTGATCTGGGCGGGGTCCAGGCTCTCCGCGCTGGCGAACAGGTTCTGCAGGCTGCCGGCCGTGAACCCGGAAGCGACCTGGTACGAGTCAGCCTTCCCCGCGTCGAGAGGCACGTAGCCGTCCCTGAAGGCGTTGCCGCCGTCCCGCACCCTGTAGAACACCCCGTTGTTGAGGAAGCCGATCAGCTGGTCGAGCAGCGGGTACCCGCCCAGCGTGTCGAGCTCAATGTATAGAGGCAGGCCAAGGAAGTCGCTGCTCATCATCTTCGAGCCGAACACGGTGAAGAGCTGCATGTCATTCCACCCGTTCCCGGCAGACAGGTCCTTGAGCGAGAGCGAGTTGATGTGGTCCAGGATGTAATTCGGGTCCGGGGTGCCCGCATGAGTCTTATCCAGCCACTGCTCCAGCGACAGCGGCGCAGTCAGCCGCCGCTCCAGGAAGTCCACGATCGCCGCATAGTTCGACTTCAGCCGCGAGACGTCCGAGGCGGTCGGCCTCGCGGTGACGCCGCCAGGGACGATGGCCGGCCCGTGAGGCGAGCGGCCCGACAGTATTGCCTCTGTCTCGCCAATGAGCTTGACGCACCTGATAGCGTCCGCATAGGCGCTGCCCGGCTGTGTCATGATGGCCGACGCGTAACCGGGGACGTTGAACCGGCCGGCAAACTCGCCGTACAGTGACGTTCCCATGTCCGAAAAGTTCAGCAGGTCCAGGTAGAATGGGTCGGATAGATCCGGCAGGAACGAGAGGTAGAGGTTCTCGACGTGACTGCGAATCCAGGCCAGCCCGTTCAGGATATTGCGGATGACCAGCGCGTCCTTCGGCACCTCGCCCGTCGCCCCGCAGAGGCTCTCGATGGCGCCGGCCGCCGCAATGGCGTGCGGCGTGGAGCACATCCCGCAGATACGCTGGGTATAATAGACCACGTCCATAGGGTCGCGGCCGACGAGCATCTGCTCGAAACCACGGTACGTGGTGCCCGAGCACCTGGCGTCCACCACGGAGCCGTCCTTCATCTCTACGGAAAAACGCAGCCCTCCGGTCGTCCTCGTGACCGGGTCGATGACGATCCTGACCATCTACAGCCCCCTCTTGCCCTTCTCTTTCTGCGGCTCTTCCTCTCGATCGCTGTCGCCGATGGCGATACGCTTGACCGCATGGATGCCGGCGCCCAGCACGGCGCCGCCCAGGATGATTTTCGCTCCGGTGTCTATGTTGATGCCAGACAGGATGTTCCTGTCCTCGATGCGTGAGAAGAACGGAGAAAACGCGTCAGGGAAGCCTGGCTCCACGCATGCGATGCACAGGCCTCCGGTCTGTGTGCACATGCTGACGCCCGAGTTCCACCGGCGCACCGGGCAGTCGGCGTACGCCACAGGCCCTTTGCAGCCCAGGTTGTACATGCAGTGGCCTTCGGCAAAGCTCCCGTCCCGCCTGGCGTCATCATAGTACCCCCGCCGGGGGCAGGTAGTATGCACGGCCTCCCGGAAGAAAGCGACCGGCCTGCGGTAGTCGTCCGTCTCGACGGATGCCCCGGTGACCAAATCGGCGATGGTCAGCAGCAGCCAGTCGGGATGCGGCGGGCATCCCGGCACGTTGATCACGTCTTTCTTCATCCCCAGTTCGCCCATGATGCCCTTGAACCGCGACGAGCCCGTGTAGGCTACGCCCCGGGCGTCCGCAGTCGAGCCGCTAGCGGCGGAGATGCCTCCGAAGGCAGCACAGGTGCCGACGGCCAGGATGGCATCGGCGTTGCCGGCAGCCGCGGCGAAAATCTCCTTGATCGTACTATCCCCGACGGTACCATATTTGCCGCTGCCTTCGGGGCCGTTGGGGATCGCCCCTTCGACCACCAGCAGGTATCCGCCTGCATTGATGATGTTCTCTATGCGCTTGATGGCGTTGAACGAGTCAGTGTTGGCTTTTTCGCCGTCGATTAAAATGCCCTGCTGTCCCATGAGCCCGTCGTGGTACGACAGCTCTATGCGGATGCCCTCCATGGCCGCGAGGATGTCAGGGTTACCCCCGTTCAGGAACGAAGCCGTGCAGCCCCCGCAGCCGGCGCCTCTCAGCCACAGGATTTTTTTGTCAGAGCCAGCTATCGCCGCTGCCACGCCGGGCGCGTGCGCGGCGAGAAAAACGGCTGCGCCGGCAGCCGCTGCCATCGTCAAAAAGGTCCTCCTGCCGAACGCCGGCAGGCCGGAGCCATCCTTCTGCCTCTCTATATCCATCCCACCACCGAGCGCAGGGCTCGTAATGATCGTTTTCGATACTGTATACCCTTTTCACGCTTACTCTTAAAAGCCTTTTCGTATTATAGGAGCAACAGAGGTCGGCAAGAGGGCGCGGGGACGTTCACCAAGGGGACACAGAGGCCAAAGAGGACGACACAGAGGACTTTAAAGAAAAAGCTTGTGTCGTGACAGCCATATTGTAAAATGTCCTCTGTGCCTCTCTGTGGCCTCTGTGTCCTTGTGGTGCAAGCGTCTCCGTGCCCTCCCGGAAACCGATCTAAATGAATTTGGACAGGAACAGCCCCACTTCGAAGAGCGCCGCGAGTATGGCGAGCACGATCAGCTGAGAGAAGAACGTCGGGTCTGGCGAGATGAACATGGCAAAAGCGAACAACAGCCCGTACACGCCTATACGGCCTTTGACGAGCGTCTCACGCTTCACGAGCCGCATGCGTACGGCCAGCATGATGACCAGCGGCACCTGGAATACGACGCCGAACCCGAGCATGAAGTTCGTGACGATGCCGAACGTCTCGCCCAGGGAAAGGTTTGGCGTGGCGACGGACGCGCCGTTGCCTATGACGATGCCGAAGAACAGCGGCAGCGTCACGAGGTAGGCGACGGATGCGCCGGCGATGAAGAGGGCCAGCGAGAACGGGAAGACGACCTTAAGGAACCGCCTTTCGGCCGGGTACAGGCCCGGGGCGGCGAACCTGAACGCCTCGTAGACCAGCAGCGGGAATCCGACACAGACGGCCACGATAAAGCAGATGGTGATCCGGGTCTTGAACAGCTCCAGCGGGGCATAAGTAGTGATTTTGACGTATGACGGCACTACATGCGCGATCACGGCGTCCACCAGGCCCCCGGAGAACGGGAAGACGATGGCCATCAGCGCCAGCGTGACCACGATGACAATGACCATACGGTTGCGGAGCTCCCGCAGGTGCTCCCCGAGGCTCATCTCCCTGTCGTCCGGCGGTAGCGCGTAAGCCATAATGTTTCCGGTACATTATGGCTCTGGCCATAATGTCACCGAGTACATTATGGAGCCGGGTATAAATCTTTAATCCATCAAGTCATCTGCTTTATCCGTTCGGCAGACAGGCGCAGAGCAGTCGTGTCGTTCCTCAGCGAGGCTATGTCCGCCCTCAGTATGTTCATCTTGCCTTCTGCTATCGTCGCATTCACCCGGGACAACGCCGCTGGCCGGTACTGTGACGTCACTGCGTTCAGGCCTTGTTCTACGCTGTTGATCTCGCTGTCATAGCGATCCGCATCGGCGATCGCCGTATTCGCCTCGGCGATGGCCCCCTGTCGCTGCGCAGGCGTGAAGCTCGCGTGCTGCTCGTAGACCCGGTACTCGGTCGTCTGCATGTGTATGAGCTCAGGGCTGAGTTGGTCGCTCACGTTGTTCAGGCGGTACTTGAGCATGTCCAGATCGCCCATCACCGTACCGCCATTTTGCTGCTGCGCCATGGCAGCACTGCCGAGCAGCAGCACTGATGCCAGCAGTAAGATCGCCAGAACCTTCAATTCGCATCCCCGACGGTGAGTACGGGCCGCGTACGCTTAAAACTGACCGGGGGAAGTTGCGGAGCAGGGCCTGCGAGCTATTGTCGTGAAGGAGACCGCAACGGCAGGACATGATAGTAATGTGGTTTGCCTTCTGTCCGGTCACGCTCGCGCGCGGGCGACTGCCCGGCCTGCGACGTATGCCTGGCAAGGAAAATGGACATCATTATGGCACACAGGTAACGAATATATATGCGCAGGTCGTAGTTTTGATCGAGGCGTGTCATGGGGCTGCTTGAAGTTTTCAAAGGCGAAAAGCCGGAGGAACCGGCCATCGACCTGCGCGAGGTCTATGACGCTACCATCAAGGATTTGCCCGACCCGAGGTTCCCGTCTCATGACCAGGCGCTGGCGAAGGCCATACAGGATTACCTGGCCGAGGACAACGTGAGGAAGAGTGAGATCTTCCGGTTCGAGGAGGCCCGGCACCGGGAGCCGGACTTTTACCTGGCCTACTACTGGATTGCCACTTACCATATGGGCATGAAAAATTACCAGCAGGCGATCGAAGTATTGAAAGATGGCATTGCAAAGTCCCTTATCAAAAGCCCGCTCTGCCGGAGGCTCGCAGAGTGCTACTTCTGGTCCGGTGACGTAGAGCGAGCGATATACTGGTTCTGCACCGCGATCATGGCCGGGGACCAGACAGACTACAACGTGTACCTGTACCTGGGCTATATTTTCGAGGCCTATGGCCTGAAAAAGGCGTCCTACTGGGCGAGGCGACGGGGACGGGGTATCTCCTACCAGATGACCTACGTGGCCATGGAATACATGAAGCGCGATATCGACCGGATCACCGAAATGGTCAACAGGCATAAAAACGAGCATTCAAGGCGAATGCTGGAAGCCTTTTATCCCTTCGCGAAGAAAACGCTGGGGCACCTGTAGGCAAACGTTTTATCTTTTTCTCTGCCTTATAGTACAGTTATGCCAGTAATTGAAGTCAACCTGTGGGAAGGCAGAACCCGGGAGCAGAAGAAGCGCATTGCGAAAGCGATCACCGATGCCTTTGTCAAGGAAGACGTGCCTGCCAGCGCGGTCCATGTGATCTTCCACGACGTCAAAAAGGAGAACTGGTGCATCGCCGGCAAGCCCTGTGACGAGTAAATATTGGACATGAAGGGCACGGAGGCCACTAAGGGCACAAAGTGCGCCAGAGCTACCACCCTGCCATTTTTTATGTTAGTTTAATCTGATGATTTGTCCGCATGATAATGTTGTGCATGCACTTGCAAAGCGATAGCTATAAATACTATACTAATACCATATTGGATGCATACAATATTAGATTGATATAATTAAAGGTGTAAACATGAGCGTATCTTTTAACACAGAAACGGCAAAGGCCAGGTCGTATCTGGAAACCCTGTGCAACATGAAGCCGGGCCGGCGGCTTGGGTCGTCCGGGAACCGTGAGGCCACGGACTTCTTCGCAAAAGCGGTGAAATCATGGGGATACGACATTGACATGACCTCTTTCCCGTGCCTGGACTATGAGAGCAGCGAAGTGTCACTGACATTCGACGGGCGCTCCTGTGAAGTGTTTGCCAGCCCCTTCTCGCCGGGGTGTGACGTGACCGCCGGTCTGGTCACAGCATCCACGATGGCAGAGCTCATGAAGTGTCGATGTAAAGGCAAAATCCTGCTCATGAAAGACGAGCTGTGCGCCGAGCACCTGATGCCCCGGAACTACCCGTTCTACAACCCGGAGCACCACCGGAAAACCATCGCCATGCTCGATAAGAAGCAGCCGGCAGCCATCGTGACCGCTACTGGCAAAAACCCGGCGCTGATGGGCGCCCTGTATCCTTATCCCCTGTTCGACGACGGCGACTTTGACATACCGTCGGTGTATTGTACCGATGTAATCGGAGAGGAGATCGCATCTGGCTCGGGCGCCCAGTCTCAGGCTGGCCATCGATGCCAGGCGCATACCTTCTACAGCCTGCAATGTGGTCGCCCGCAAAAATCCCGGCGCTAAGAAGAAGATCGTCGTCTGTGCTCATATCGACGCCAGGCCGACCACTCCCGGCGCGCTGGACAACGGGTCCGGCGTCGTCACGCTGATGCTGCTGACGGAGATGCTCCGTGATTACCGGGGGAAGGCGGGTGTCGAGATCGTTGCCATCAGTGGAGAAGAGCATTACAGCGCTGCCGGCGAGCTCGATTACCTGAACCGCTACGGCAAGGAGCTCGACCGTGTAACCTTCGCGGTCAACATCGACGGCATGGGATACATGAAAGGAAAGACCGCCTTTTCCTTCTACGGTTGCCCCGAGACGATCGAGCAAAACGCGCGCGAGGCGTTCGGCGGCCATGGCAGTCTCGTCGAAGGCGAGCAGTGGTACGCGGGCGACCACATGATCTTCATACAGAGCGGGAGGCCGGCCATCGCGCTGACATCCGACCATATCATGGAACTGACCGCCGAAATCATCCATACTTCCCGGGATACGCCCGGCCTGGTCGATTGCAGGAAGCTCGTTGAAGCAGCCTCTGCATTAAAATCCTCTGTGCCGTCCTCTGGCCTCTGCGTACCCTGTGTTGAATAACTCCGTGCCCTCACGAACCCTCCGAGGCCTCAAAACTCGAGCACGTCCCGGAACTCCCGCAGCGGCGGGAACTCCAGCATCTCGCCCCCGACCACGATGATCGGCCGGTAGGCTCCGATGTCGCCTTCGCGTATGAACGGCGACAGAAAATCCCACGAGTCAAGACGGTTAATCGACGTTCCTGCGCACAGCGGATTGAATGCCGGCAGCACCAGAATGTCCTTGCCGCGCCAGGCCTTTTTGCCGTACAGGAAACACGGCTCCTTTTTCATTTCCACGTCCAGCGTCGGGTGGTCGTGGCCGATGACGATCAGCTCCACATCGCTGTCTTTCGCCCGGGAGGGGATGACGTCCCCGTGGCCGAACAGGATGCCGCTGGAAAAATAGAACGGCTCGCACTTGATGCCGTCGATATCGAGCAGCGCCGTATCGATCATCTTATCATGCGAACCCGTTATCACTATCACCTCGTCTACCGAGGAGAGCAGCGCGAGCATGATATGGTCGAAAGACTTCTTGGCGTTCCTCCGCAGGCGGCCGAACTCGTGGAGCACGTCGCCGTCGAGCACCATCACTTTCGGATTGAACCGCTTGACGATGGACTTGAACCGGTCCAGCAGCTCCCTGTCTTCATCGAGGGGCATGGCAAAGCCCTCCGCCTGTATCGCCGCCTCGATGCCGATGTGCACGTCGGCGACGGCACAGGCGCCCGCCTCTGGGAAGTAGGCCGCACCGTTGAAGTACTCGACCTTCATGTGCCTGTCACTCTCGCAGTATCATTGATCAACCGTGAAATACCATTGCACAGGGCAGGCTGTTTGATCTTACCGCGTAGCGAAGCGGAGCGGTCGTAGCCGGGGGAGTCCAGCGGAGCGCGTTAGCGCGGAGCGACTAGAGGGGGCGGGAGCCCCCTCTTGATCCGTCATCGTCAGAGAAGGTGTCCTGCCCTGGAGGTTGTCTCGCCCTGTCAAAATCGTATCTTCTTGCACGCCGGGTCCCGTCGTATGCTGCCTCCGGCAGAGGATAGGTGCTACCCGCCCTCCCACCCTTTGGCGCGCGGCGCCGGAGACTATTCTGGCGATTGGAGACAAGGTCAGCATGGGCATGGGCACGCGCGCGCGAGAGCCCCGGTCCTCGTGTTCCCGGATTACAACGATAAACCCGTTATTCGACACGCTCATGCCGCAATCTTCTCCATCACCCGCTTGTGGAACTCCTTGAGCAGCGACGTCTTATCCTCTGCAAGGACCACATCCGAAGCCGATAATGACGCTATACCAAACGACATCGGGCTCGGCGTCTCCACCTGGATGACCTCCACTTCCATGGAGCCGTCCTTCATCTCCCGCACGATCTGCTGGATGTGGGCGATCTCCAGCTTGTCCTCGATGATTTCGCGGTAGGCTTCCTCCAGCACCGCGAAGTCCTCCAGCCGGTGGGCGTAGGACAGCATCATGTCCGCGGATACCTGCTGGCGTTTGGCGCTCTTCTGGTGTCCCTTGTAGTTGCGCAGGATCATGAGCGACCGGGTGGCGTTGATGCGGAACATGCGCTTGAGCAGCTGGGATTCCTCCAGCGACAGGCGCAGCAGTTCCCGGGCCCGGGTCTCGTCCAGCGACTGGAGATATCCTTTCACGTCCAGCTTCTTGGACAGCGGCACGGACACGAAGAACCCGCTGTCGCTCACCGACAGTGTCACGTTGCTGGTGCGCTCCCGGGAGATGATGTATGCCAGGATGCGGCTGAGGCCGTCGTTGGTCGGCCGGCCGTAGTTGGACTGGAAATAGTAGTAGCGGCGGAAGTGTATCTTGTCGGCATGCTCCTCGATGATGAACCGCTTCCTCGTCGATATGGAGTCCGCGCCGATGTAGCGCTTCTGCTCGTCGAATATCTGGTAGATGCTGGCTGCGGTGTTCTTGTCGACCGGGTAGGTCTCCAGCAGCCACTTGTAGGTGCTGCGGTCTCCGATGCGCTTCGCCATCATGCCCCGGAAGTCGAGGATGTGCAGCCCCAGATCGAAGGACAGCGGCAGTCGTTCCGAGAACCATGACGGGACCGTAGGACGGCTGCTGGACGGGTCCACGTAGACCTTGCTGCCCCGGCGGTACTGAACTCGTAGAACTTGCCGCCGAGCACGAACACGTCGCCTTTCTGCAACTTTCTCCAGGTACTGCTCGTCCAGCTTGCCCACCCATTTCTGGTCGCTGCGCGTCATTACGTCGCAGGCGAACTCGTCGGGGATGGTGCCGATGTTCGTGTAGTAGATCATCCTTGCCAGCTTGCCACGTTTGCCGATCTTCTGTGTCTCCGGGTCGTACCATATCTTCCCGTAGATGCTCCGGTCCTCCATGCCCGGCAGGTTGCCGGCCAGGTAGTTGAGCATGCTCATGAAGTCGTGGTCGGACAGATTCCGGTAGCAGTAGGACCGTCTCACGATCCGCTTGACACGTTCGAGCTCCATCGGCTCTTTGATAGCCATGCCGAACACATGCTGCGTTAAGACGTCCAGGCAGTTCTCCGGTATGGAGATGCCGTCGATGAAGCCTTCCTGCGCCTTCTTCAGCATCACGGCGCACTCGATCAGCTCGTCCCTGTCGAGCGCGATGACCCGGCCCTTGACGACCTGTCCCAGGCTGTGGCCGGCCCTGCCGACACGCTGCAGCAGCGCGGATACGGACTTCGGCGATCCGACCTGGATGACGAGGTCCAGGTACGGCATGTCGATGCCCAGCTCCAGCGAGGTGGACGATGTGACCAGCTTGACCGTGCCCGCTCTTCAGCTTGTCCTCGATGTCGAGGCGGCCGCCTTTGGAGAGCGAGCCGTGATGGCAGCCCGAGTTCTCCTCCGTGTAAAATTCCGGGTAGTCCCGGCGGAGGTGGTAAAGGATACGCTCGGCTCCGCTCCGGGTGTTCGTGAAGACCAGCGTGTTCTTGCTCTTCTGGATGAGGCCGTGGATCATGCTATACAGCGCCTTGTTGACCTCCGGTGCCGGGGCCTCGATCAGGTTGGGCACCGGGCAGAGCAGCTTCAGGTCGAACTCGCGGACGAACCGGGTGTCGACGATCGACACTTCTCTCGAGGCGCCATTTTCGCAGCCGGCCAGGAACTCGGCGATCCGGTCCAGCGGCTCCACGGTGGCACTGCACCCGATGCGGACGAACGGCTGCGTGGTGACTTCCGCGAGGCGCTCCAGCCCCAGCGACAGGAATACGCCGCGCTTCGTATCGGCCATCGAGTGGATTTCGTCGACGATCACCCAGCGGACCGTCGCCAGCTTCTCCACGAACTTGGGGGAGTTCAGCAGGATAGCCAGCGTCTCCGGCGTGGTGTTGAGGATGTGCGGCGTCTTCCGCAGCATGGCGGCCCGCTCGTCGGTGGCCGTGTCACCGTGGCGGATGGCATGCCGGATCAGCTTCTCGTCGCCGTACAGCTTGCTTATTTCGCTCAGCGGCTCCCCGAGGTTCTTGTGGATGTCGTTCGCCAGCGACTTAAGCGGGGAGATGTAGATGCAATAGACACTGTTCTCCAGCCCGTGCTCGGAGTCGGCGATCAGGAACAGCTCGTTGATGATCGAGGTGAACGCCGACAGCGTCTTGCCTGAGCCGGTCGGGCTGCAGATGAGCACATTCTTACCCTGGTGGATGAGAGGGATGGCCAGCCGCTGGGGAGGGGTGAAGTAGCCGTTGTTGACCTTCTTCATATGCCCGAAGTGGCCTGTCCACCACTGTCGGACCGAAGGCTCGAACAGCCCCAGAATCTCCTCGTCCGTATGCGATAATGTCGCGTAGCTGACGGACGACGGAGGAATAAAAGCCTGTTTCTTTCTCTTGGTTGTCATAATACGGTATACCTGAAGACTCGCGTTCGTTGGTTAGCCGGACTCATTCCCGCGCTACTTCAAAATCTTTCCCAGTGTCCGTACTAAAAGTAACCCGATGTACGGCTTTAATTACATCATAGCGCAACCACGCTCTGCGGTCACCCGTCGCTTTTGCTCATTCTGCCGCATCCTTCCCGTCAGTCGGCCGGGGCGATTATTTTCAGTGCGCTATTTCGGTTGCATTGCCCGCATACAAACTATATTTACGGATGCGCGACTAGTATTTGTGGATAACAATGACACTGACCGAACCCGGCCTCGAGGATAAATTGTTCAGGCTCCGGCTGGCTCTTGAGCAGATGGGCAGCGTCCTCGTCGCGTTCTCCGGCGGCGTCGACTCGACGCTGCTGCTGAAGTGTGCCGTCGATACCCTCGGAGTGGATAAAGTGGCAGCAGCCACCGCCATCTCTGAGATCACTCCGCGCGAGGATGCGGACAGCGCCGCGATGATCGCGAAGGACCTGGGCGTGCGCCACATCGCCATCAAATCCGACGAGATGAGGAACCAGCAGTTCGTCGCCAACACGCCGGAACGATGCTACGTCTGCAAGCGGGGGCGGTTCGACGCGATGACGCGGCTGAAGGAAGTGCTGGAACTGGGCTACATCGTGGACGGCTCCAACATGGACGACGAGGCGGACTACCGGCCGGGCGAGCGGGCGATGCAGGAGCTTGGCATCCGCAGCCCGCTCCGGGAAGCGGGCCTCTACAAGTCAGAGATACGACAGCTCTCGAAAGAATTAGGCCTGCCTACCTGGGACCGGCCATCCCGTGCCTGCCTCGCCACGAGGATTCCCTACGACACAGAAATCACGAAGGACCGGCTGCTCATGGTGAACGAGGCGGAAAAGGTATTGCACTGCTACGGTTTCACCCAGCTCCGCGTCCGCTACCACGGCGACCTGGCAAGAGTAGAGGTGCCGGAGAACGAGCTGTCCGACGTCCTCAAATACCGGGATGACATAGTAGACCGGCTGAAGAAAATTGGCTTCACCTACGTGACGCTCGACCTCGCCGGGTTCCGGAGCGGGAGCATGAACGAAGTGCTCAAGGGCCGGCAGTGATACGCATGAAAACTTTGTACCTTAACTGTTTTTCCGGCATCAGCGGCGACATGTTCCTCGGCGCGATGCTCGACCTGGGCGTCAGCCGCGAAGCGCTGTCGTCCGGCCTGGAGGCGCTGGGCATCGAAGGCCTGAGCATCGAGGTGTCCGGTGTCACGAAAAAGGGCATCAGGGCCACGAAAGCAGATGTCATCGCTCCCGATACGGCCGAGGAACGGCACCTTGCCGAGATACTGCCGATCATCAACGGCAGCGACCTGCCGGCAGACGTCAAACGCCTCTCGGAGGCCGTGTTCAGGCGGCTGGGCGCAGCAGAGGCGAAGGTCCACGGCACAGGCATCGAGCACGTCCACTTTCACGAGGTGGGCGCGCTTGACACGATAGCGGATGTCGTCGGCGCCGCCATATGTCTCAAAGAGGCAGGCGTCGAACAGGTCTACGCCTCCCGGGTCAACGTGGGCAGCGGGAAGGTACGCACCTCCCACGGGCTGCTCCCTGTGCCGGCCCCGGCAACGGCAGAGCTTGCTCCGCAGCATTCCCACTTACTCTTCGGGCGTGATGGCCGAGCTGACTACGCCCACAGGTGCAGCCATCCTCGCCGAGATTTGCAAGGGCACCGGCCCCGTGCCTGTAATGCGCGCGAAAAAGACGGGCTTCGGCGCGGGCAGCAAAGACCTGGAAATCCCGAACGTGCTCATGGCTATCCTGGGCGAGACGGACAGCTAGTGTAATTGAAGACGCCAAGACTATTTTTAAGATCAAGTCGCCAGGATTCCAGATCGTTGTTCATAAGAAAAATGGCACTTGGAGACCCTGGTACCTTGGATTAAAAATAAAACTTGGCGTCTTTAGCTCTTTCGGCGCTAAGTGGCGCCTTAGAGTCTCTTCTTAGATCCTTGGCGGCTTAACGACGTTCGCCGGACATCGCCTTGCCCAGCTGTTGCTGGAGCATGCTGGCGATATACGGTGCCGCCATCGGCAGCAGCTGGGCAATCAGGCCCGAGCTTTTGCCGCCTCGCTTTTCCTGTCCTTTCGGCGCAGGGCCGGGGGCAATCATCCGGAACACCTGGAACGCCACCATGCCGGCACCGGCGGCAGCCGCCGCAGCGACGAACGGGTGCTCCCGTATCAGGTTGGCAGCCGGCCTGACTGCCTCGTGCGGCGCCTCGGCTATGGACTTTTTCAGCCGCCCGAAGGAATCGGCGATCAGGGCCTCCGTTACATGGAGGTCTTCCTCGGTCACGCGTCTACGTGCCTGCCATGTCTCATCACATCCTCGGTGGTCGGGGTTTTCAGCATCGGCTTATGCGAGAACAGTACATAGGCCACCAGGCCCGCGATGACGAAGGCTACGACGCCCATGATAACGAGCGACGCCCACATGGGTACCAGCGTGCGATATGAATAGTATCACGCCGATAAGGAGGGCCAGCGTCCCGGCCACCAGCAGCGCGGCCAGCACCGACAGATAGACTATCTGCCGCACCAGGAAATCGAACGGGTCGAACACGTAATGCTGGATGAACAGGTCAGTCTTCTGCCGTATGTACAGGTCTATGTAGCTGACCAGGTGGGCGAACTCCGATTCGACGGACAGCGGCTTTTCCGGGCTGGCGGCCTCTCCCATACTATCACTCAGTCCCTGGGACGCATGCTGGCGACAAGTGAGCCTACCATGAAGCCCAGGCCCATGGCTATCATGACTGAAGCGAATGGGTGGTCGACGATGAACGTCTCCACGGGCTCGACCTTCTTTTCTATGTCGCCCCTGAGCATACTGATGCGGGCTTCGGCATCGCTGAGCATGGCTTTTACTTCATCGCCTTTTACCGAAAGATCGGCCTCCCGCAGCTTGCGGGCGGTCTCCTCCAGCGCGTCGGCAGTCTGTACCTTGAAGCTGTCGGCTTTAGCGACAGTCGTGTCAACCATTCTTTCTACCTTCTCCGCCATAACGATCTACTCTATTAATTATAATACACAATATATAATAATGTTTTGCTACCGCATGAGCAACGATCGATGACAAGACTATGGTAAAAATATTTTACTTGCTTGCCGGCACCGAACACAAGGTACACGACGGACACGACGTACACAACGTACGTTATATAAAACAATATGTAAGCGCGCCCAACCCTTTTAAAACGTAGTGTACGTCGTGGCCGTCGTGTACGTTGTGTTCGGTGCCAGCCAGCGTAAACACGTTTCACATGGCGATGCTTACTTCTTCAAGTTATCCACAATGTTGTCCAGCGCGGCGGCCAGGGCCCGATCGTTATGGAACTCCTCGACGATTTCTTCTAGTTCCATCGCAGACATGCCCTTCATCTCCTGCGCCAGCGTCACCATGTTCGGCACCGCACGTACGATGTTGTCGACGATGGTGACGGTAGCCATCTGCGCCGACCGGGACAGCGGGTTGAGGTCTACGACTATCACGCGCTTGCCCATCTTCACCAGCGCCTCGCACCTGTCCCCGTCCTCCAGCGGCACCAGGACGACGTCCGCAGTGTAGATGCCTTCGGATGTGCCTTCGCCCGCTCGTGCGACAGCCCTGGTATCAGCCGGTCAGGATGCTCGCCGTACAGCTTCGTGCAGCCTTCGGAGCGCAGCAGCGTCGCAATCCTGGCCACACGCTCCTCAGTCCGGTGGAACAGGTTGATCTCTACGGCGGCGTTCAGCAGACTGGCGAGCTGGCACATCTCTTTCGCAGACAGCGCTGCCGCATTCCCGTTGACCGATATCACCGGGTTTTCGGCCAGCATGAGCATCGCCACCGCGGCCTTTTCCGCAGACATTGCCGACCCGGTCGTCCGCTCCCCGATCAGGTAGTCGAACGCCTCTCCCCGGCCCTGGGCGATAAGCCCCTGTTCGCTCGTAATGCCGTCCCGGACGCCCTTCACCAGCCGCTCACGCGTCAGGAGGGACATATACCGGGGATGATCAGGAGGTATATCTGTCATTGACTCACCACATGGCTGTCATAGTAGTACAGCGGCATGAAGTTAATGGTTTTTCACGAGGCCACGAACTAAGTACATGCCTGCACATGAACCGGTATTACATTACTTACGTTTGCCGATTACCGTGTATTACAAGAAAGCTTAATAATGTCAGGCAGTATAGAATCGATAGTATCAGGAGGTATCGCAAGGTGCTGGGGAAGATCAGGGACGCGTTAAAATTCAAGGAGCACCAGCCACAGCATTCGCCAGCCGTTTCTCAGCCGACCCCGCCGGCCCGGCCGAAGCTGTCGCCCCCGGTCACACAGCCTTTCACAGGAACTACTTCCGAGACGGCCGGGCCACTGGTCAGGTCGCCGGACATGATCAAGGGCAACATCGACCACTCCGGGCACCTGCGGCTGCTGGCGAAGAGCGACCCGGAGGCCGTGAAGATGAGCGTCGACGCGCTAGCCTCGTCCCGGCAGCGGCTGACCGTTTTATACGGCGCAGACGAAGTGTCCGGGTACATGACCGGCGAGGGCATGCTGGACGTCCTCACGATCACTAATAACGGCCAGACAGTCACTGCCTATCCTGTCTTCAAGGCAGGCAGCCCCTTGTCCGCACGCATCACAAGGATTACCGAGTGCGAGAACGCCCTCGAAGGCCAGATCGAGGTATTCGCAAGCGGCGGGACGCTGAACTTTTTCGACACGATGTACTTCCGCAGGAAGCATTCGTACTCCCCGGGGAAGGACACGAAAGTGCTCCTCGCCGGCATCGCCTACGTCATCGCCCGCAGCAGGGGCCAGGGGCCGCACGACGACGACCTGTTCGTCCGCTACGAGGGCGGGGACATCGACGACTACGTCTTCCGCGGCACCGTCCAGGATATCCTCGAAACGACAGCGCTGGGCCGGAAGGCTTACGTTATAAAGACTACCCTGCGCCTCGGCCACGAGAGCGCGCCGCACGACTTCTATATCTGCGCGACCGCCAGCGCCACGCAGGAAAAGGTGGGCCAGGGCGACCGCATCAGCGGCATCGTCTGGCTGCAGGGATTCGTTTTACCGTAGACGCCGCTTACATCGTTGCTACGACGGCACCCCCGGCAGCCGCATTATCGTCGTATATCAATACCATAACGTACCAGCCCAGTGTGAGCAGCAGGGGCAAATCCACGCCTGCCGTGCCGGGGGACACTTCCGCCGTCCCTTCGATCTTGAACATGTGCCCCGGCCCTCCCGAGTAAGCGAAGCTCACGAGGACCGTGCCATCCAGTCCGGCAAAGCCCCATCTGTTGCCCCAAAAGTCAAGCTTTTTCCAGACATAGGCCCGGCCCCAGGCATCGAGCGTGCCTCCGTAGCCCCATCCGGGCTTGAACGTGGCCAGGTCTGCTTCCGACCCTGGCGACCTGACGGTGATCCGGGTATTGAAAACGCCCACCCGCTTGAACGTCCATGTCTTATCTGCCGTCTGCGCGGTCGCCAGCGTGCCGAACGTCTTTTCCCGGGCCAGCGTTGCGACCACGTCGTCATCCGACCGCAGCTCGAAGAAGCGGTTTCGCGCATGGGGCTGTACCCATCTCACGACAGCGTCTGATGCATTCAGCTTCCTCATACGGTGATCGTTGTCCCTGAAAATATTAAAGCTGCCGTTGCCCGTAAAACGAAAAACCTTATGCGGACATAGACATACTTATATAACACAATTACAACTACATTGTTGGATTACGATCATCGCGCTAAGAGGGCATCATATGGATTTCAAGGCAATCGAGGAGAAGTGGCAGCAGCGTTACGAGGAAGCGAAGGTCTTCGAGCCCGTCGTCGAGCCGGGGAAGCCCAAGTATTTCATTAACTTCCCGTACCCGTATATGAACGGTTTCTTCCACATCGGCCGGGCCTTCAGCGGCATCCGCGCCGAGGTCATGGCACGTTACAAGCTCATGCAGGGCTATAACACCCTGTTTCCATTCGCGTTCCATTGCACCGGCACGCCTATCGTCGCAGCGGCGGAGCGCATAGCGCAGGGCGAGAAGAAGCAGATGGACATCCTCCGCAAGATGGGCATCCCGGAGAGCGAAATCCCGAAGTTCGCCGACCCCGTCTACTGGACCCAGTTCTTCCCCCGGGAGACCACCAAGGATCTGAAGCGCATCGGCGCCGCGGTCGACTGGTCCCGCACCTTCATCACCACCTCGCTCAACCCGTATTACGATCATTTCATCCAGTGGCAGATGCGGAAACTAAAAGCAGGCGGCTACATCGTCATGGGCGAGCACCCGGTCGTCTGGTGCCCGCACTGCAAAAACCCGGTCGGCGACCACGCCCGGCTCGAAGGCGAGGGCGTCACACCTGAAGAGATCTACCTGATCAAGTTCAAGCTGGACGAGACCATTCTCCCCTGCGGCACATACCGGCCGGAGACCACTTTCGGCGTTACCAACCTCTGGCTGAACCCCGACGTGACCTACATCAGGGCGAAGGTGAACGACGAGGAGTGGCTGGTCACCGAGGCGACCATCGAGAAGCTCAAGAACCAGAAGTTCGTCGTCCACGAGATCGAGAAAGTCCCCGGCAAGGCGATGATCGGCAAAAAGGTGCTCAACCAGGTGACCGGCAACATGATCCCCATCCTGCCGGCGACCTTCGTCGACCCGGAGAGGGGCACCGGCGTGGTCATGTCCGTGCCTGCGCATGCGCCCTACGACTTCGCCGCGCTGCGTGACATCGAGAACAACCTGCAGAAGTCCGGGCTGACGCCGGAAGTGATCAGCGACATCAAGCTCATACCGCTCATCAAGATAGAGGGCTACGGAAAGTTCCCGGCCAAGGAGATCGTCGAGGGCATGAACATCAAAGACCAGGACGACCCGAAGCTGGAAGCGGCGACCAAGGAGATCTACAAGAAAGAGTTCCATACGGGCGTCCTGAACGAGAACACCGGCAAGTATGCCGGCAAGAAGGTCATGGAGGCAAAGATGGAGCTGGTCAGCGACTTCGTCCACGAGGACAAGGCTGCTATCTTCTACGAGCTGCCGGAAACGGTCGTCTGTCGCGACCTGACCAAGTGCGTGGTCAAGATTGTCTCGGACCAGTGGTTCCTCAACTACAGCAACCCCATCTGGAAGGCGCAGGCGCACAAGGCGATCGCGAACATGCAGCTCTACCCGGAGAAAGTCCGGAGACAGTTCGACTACGTGGTGGACTGGCTGAAGGACTGGGCATGCACCCGCGAATATGGCCTGGGCACGGAGCTGCCCTGGGACAAGCGCTGGATAGTGGAATCCCTGTCAGACTCGACCATCTACATGGCCTACTACACCATTGCCAAATACGTGCAGCACCCGGAGAAGTACGGGATAAAGCCTGAGCAACTCACCGACGAGTTCTTCGACTACGTGTTCCTCAGCCTCGGCGACGGCAACGATGTGGCGAAGAAGACCGGCATCAGCAAGGATCTGCTCAACACCATGAAGCAGGAGTTCGAGTACTGGTACCCGTTCGACCTGCGCAACAGCGGCAAGGACCTGGTGCAGAACCACCTCACATTCTCGATCTTCAACCACACGGCCATCTTCCCGGAGAAGTACTGGCCGAAGGGCATGAGCGCCAACGGGTTCCTGCAGCTCGACGGCCAGAAGATGTCCACCAGCAAAGGCAACGTGTACACGCTGCGGCAGATCTGCGACCTGAACGGCGCGGACGCGACGAGATTGACCCTCATGTACGGCGGCGAAGGCCTGGAAGACCCCAACTGGGACAGCGAGTTCGCCCGGGGCGCCGGCCCGAAGCTGGCCATGTGGTACGAGTTCGCGGTGGAGAACTACGGCAAGGGCCGTGACGACGAAAAGTTCATCGACCGCTGGCTGGAGTCGGTCACCATCAAGACCGTGAAGCAGACCAAGGAAGCCATGGACCGCATGGACTTCCGCACGGCGATCCAGCGCGGCTACTTCGACATGCAGCGGTACCTGCGGTGGTACATCCGCCGGTCCCCGACCCCCAACAAACGCATCATGACGTGGTTCATCGAGGCCCAGACCAAGATGCTCGCCCCCTTCTGCCCGCACATCTGCGAGGAGATATGGGAGAAGATCGGCGGCCAGGGCTTCATCGCCAGAGCGGCTTACCCCGCCTGGGACGAGGCCGTGCCCGTGGACGAGTCCATCGAGAAGTCCGAGGACTTCATCCGCAGCGTCATCGAGGACATCCAGGAGATCGTCGAGGTCGCCCAGCTCAAGGACGCGAAGAACGTCAACATCTTCACCGCCGACGAATGGAAGTACAAGGCGCTGGCGATGGCGACGGGCAAGAACATGGGCCAGGCCATGAAGGATGTCATGGCCGACCCCGAGATGCGGAAGGCCGGCAAAGAGGTCAGCAAGTACGTGGGCAAGGTCATCAGCGACCGCCTCCTGCCGAGCGGCGTGGACGAGAAAGCCGTCCTCGACGAGGCGCAGGACTTCATCGGCCAGGAGGTCGGCATGCATATCGTCCTCAACCCCGCGGAAGACCCGGAGAACAAGCGACGCTTTGCCATACCGGGCAGGCCCGCACTGCTGATCAAGTAAGTTAGCATTATAGTCTGCAGGGCGGAGACAAGAGCCCGCCGGGCCGGTCACGCGCGCGTGCGCGATATTGTCCATGGGCAGGGTCGCTTGCCCTGCCCGGGCTATGCGTAGCGGAACCGGAGAATCCCATTTTTATTCTCGCAGAGACCGCAGAGAAACGCAGAGACGTTTTGACTGTTTGAAGAATGGTTATGTTATGAGGATACCCGACGACATCAGGGATCTCATGCTGGCGTTCCTGGAGCCGGAGAAGAAAGCCGGATTCAGGTTCATGACCTACGAGCAGATCGACGAGCTGATGATGGGCGAGATCGCCTGCGTCGTCGAGCCGGGGTACCTCGTAAAAGAACGATGAGCCCGGCGCTTTTCCTTTTAAGGTGACGGAGAAAGGGGTCGGAGATTTTAAAGATTCTGGCGCCGTGCAAGAGAAGCGGGCGGTGACGGCGGCTCGCGCGCGCATGGACTCCCAAGGGCGGGATTGCAGCATGCTCTTTCTGGCCGGGCTGTCGTCGTCCACCGATAGATTTATAGCATATATCGACCATGATAGTGCTGCATTTTAGGGCACGTAGATCAGGGGTAGATCGCTTCCTTGGCATGGAAGAGGCCTCGGGTTCAATTCCCGACGTGTCCATTAGATTTTTGAAGGGCTCCCGTGAACTTTCTTAAAAGGTTCCCTGGGTCTCGACACCAAACACATATGCCGAAGGCATCTTTTGCGATCAGTTTTTGAGGGGACGCACGGGAAATTTTTACCAAAAAGTTCCCCTGACAGGTGTCTGAACAATTTATTCTGTAAATATCATTCTTCCTAATACCGAGGCTATATTCAATATGGAGGTTTATATTGTGGTTAGCCCTGTCCAGACGGTACAGAAAGTTCTCATAACCATCATCCTTATACCTGTAGCAATTGTGCTTATCGCATCGGCCCTCGCGTATATTTACTTTTATTTTACCACAGGTGGATTCACTCCCAGCCTGACTTACAGGCTGCTTGGACTGAACCCGGCCAGCATTTACCTCTTAATGTCCCTGTGCTTTGGTTTTGCTGTGCTGGTAGTGGTGATCTGCGGCAGTGTCATCCATATCGCCATCGATGTCCGCAGGATTCGCAAATTGGTGGAAAACCCTGACAGGATTGTTAAATAAGAGTTACAAAGTTCTATCACAGAGGCCTGTATAGCAATCCGTTCGTACTCATGGAGCAGCCGGAATAAGAACAGTATCTGCCGTTTCTATTCAATGTGCCTCCTGTCAGGCTAGCCCGGGGCACCGGGACGTTTGTGGATAAGACCGTTAGTACTGGTTGCCTTCATGCGCACGCGCGCGCGAGCGGATAGCCAGTCGACGCATTTAACTCGATTTCCTCTCAGATAACAACCTTGGCACCCCTGGCCTTTGGCACCCTTGGATAGCCTGACAGGAGGCACATAGCCAGAACAAAGTAAATCTCCCAGACCCCAGAAACCTTTTATCCTGTTTTGACATTGATACTCCTGTTCTCATGGACGACATTGATCAGCAGTTCCTGGAATCGCTCGCCGGCATGACCGGTAAAGCGGAGATCGCAGAAGCCCTCTGCAACGCGCTCTCCCGCTACACCATCGCCGACCTCCAGTGGGCCAGCGCCAGGCTGGAGCGGGAGGTGAGCCTGCTGCCCTCGCCGTACCGTGAGAAAGTGAAGCCCCACTTCGCCGAGCAGTACTTCGGCCGATACTGCCGGATCATGTACATGTACGGCAAAGGCGAGTGCCGCATGTTGTCCGGCGAGGTACACGACCTTAAACTCTATCGGGAGTACTGTGCCATGGTGGCCAATATGAAGGCCCCCGCCGACGAGATCGGCTTCGGAAGCGGGGACGGTGAATACGACCGGTTCCAGACGCTTTATTATTACCTGGTCAGCGCATTCTATCATGTTCGTGCTCGACCAGCCCGGCCATCCGGTGGGAATGCCGTTCCCCGGCGGCTTTACAGTCCGGCAGCAGGGTACGGAATTCATCTGCCCAATAAGGGATAAAGAGAAGGACGTGGAGAGCTCGATCTGCAACTTCTGCCCGGCAAAGCAGGACGAAGCTCTTAAAATAATTATATCATTTCCATATCAGGCAATGTGAGTTTTACTCTGCTCAGGCTATGCGCACCGGTAAAGCCCGCCAAGATCGCCAGGTAGCCAGGCCAAGGATTTTAAAGCCAAGGTTATTTAAAACCTGATCTTAGCAGACAGATGCTGCCATTGCTGTACTGGATTCCTAGCAGATATTTAATAATCTGCTGAGACGTGTCGGCTTGCAGCATGGTACCTGCGCGCATCCGATCTTGGCGATGCTCGTGGTAAAAAAACTTGGCGCTCTTGGCTACTTGGCGCCCTTGGCGAGCGTGACAGGGGTCGCATAGCCTGAGCAAGGCAAGGTAAAATGCCTGATCAGACCGCTTCATCCCCAATCAGCTTTTCGACAGCCTTCGCAATGCGGCGTTGCCTCGTCTCTACCTTTTTGGCCGATTCGATCCACTCGACGTACTCCCTCTTGTGCGAGTACGAAAGCTTCTCGAACGCCTCCTGTCCCCGGGCATTCCCGGCCAGCGCCTGCGCGAAGTCCTCCGGCACCTTCACCACACGGAGCCCGTCATCGAGTTCCATCACGACATGGACCGTATCGCCGTATGTCTTCGCTATCGCCTCTCTGATCTTTTTGACAACTCCCATGTAATAGGTGCCTCCGTAGGGTACGATCGAGCCCTGGTACGGGTATCCGTCGATGGTGCATTTCACAGGCACCCTGCCCGTTTTCCCGAATGCTTCCTGCACGTCGAACGGGATCTTGATGCCGGCACCGCTTGTGTTGTCATCCTTTAGCAATATGGTATCGAAAGTCTGGCCTGCCATACACTTACCTCAGTTCGTCCTTCAGTATCTCGTAAAACCGTCCCCTGGCAGCCCGCTCTTTCCATGGCTCATGGCCGCACTTCTCCAGCAGGACGAACCGGAAATCCTTCAGCGCCTGTCCCAGCGGCACGTTTACTCCATCCGCAGGATGCGGGTCATAGTCGCCGTGGATGGCCAGGACGGGGCACCGGATATCTTTCGCAAGCGCGAGCAGCCCGCCGCTCTGCCTCAATTGCTTGCCCTCCAGCCACACATCCTGGTAGACGTTCTCCTGGAACTCGATTACTCTTTCTTGCCCTCCGGCAGAGGGTCGAAAGCGTCCGCCTTTGACATCAGGGCGCCAAACAGCGAAAAAAGGGAAGTCTTATTCGTGCTGTCGGGGCTCCGGAGGGACAAGGTAAGGGCGCTGACCTGGTGTCTCTCCTCCTCGCTAAGGCGGCCGAGCCGGGTATCCATGATCCCGGCAGCGTAGTGCTCCTCGAACGGGCCGCTGCCGACGAGTATGAGCTTCCTCACCATCTCCGGGTACCTGGCGGCAAAAATGAAGGATAGCCAGGCGCCCCAGGAATGGCCGATCAGCGTGACAGGCATCTGCCCGTATTCCTGCAGGACCTCGAGCAGTTCCCGGACCTGTCCGTCGATAGTCCTGGCAGACTCCAGATGCTCGATGATGCCGCAGGCCTGCGACAGCTCGCGGGCTACTGGCGCCATACTTCCCGGCGCGCCGGGGCCGCCGTGGACGACGACAACAGAATACGGCGGTTTCCCGTACTTCCTGGCATAGATCATTCTATTCCTGCCCCCGTTAAATACACACCTGTGCGTCCGAGCATTTCAATATCATTTCTATATATGTGTTAATACGTGCGGTAGCATATATAGGATGATCGGAAACGAGAATGATACAATGGAGTTCACGTACAGGGCCATCGGCATCATACACACCCCGTTTAATGTAATGGAAGATACGCCCATCCAGGGTACCTTCAGCGAAGCGAAGGGCACGGTAGAGGTCTTCCCGGAGTTTGCGGCCGGCCTGAAGGACATCGAAGGGTTTTCCCATCTCTTTCTCATTTATCACTTCCACAAGGCCGAAGAGTACTCGCTGGTAGCAAAGCCCTTTCTCGACGGGTCGAAAGAGCGAGGCATTTTCGCCATACGGTACAACCGCAGGCCAAATCCCATCGGCCTCTCCGTCGTAGAGCTTAAAAATGTGAGGGGGAACGTGCTCGAGGTGGCGTGCGTCGACATCCTGGACGGCACGCCACTGCTGGACATCAAGCCTTATGTACGCCAGTTCGACTGCCGTGAGCATGCCTGCAGCGGCTGGGTGGACGAGCAAGACACTGCGCCTCCAAAAGCCGGTCGATATACGCCCCGGGAACTGGGCAGGCGATAATTCGTACGCGTTAACGAGCAGACTTCCCGGGAAAAACATAATGATATTTTTTGTGATTTTTTGTCCTCAGTGTGGACAGCCTCCGTATATCATTTCCTGCTGCATGAGCCATTCCGTACCCTGCCTGATGAACTTTTTTCAACATGATTTTCCTACATGCCATATGTCTGCAGCCTGCCGGGCTGCGGACGGGGGTCAGAGAAATGGAGGAATGGGAAAGGCGAGTGGCACCGGGCCAGGACCTGGAGACCTTCGAGTGTGTGCCTGCGAAGGATAAGAAGGCTGCTCTCGAAAAGATAGACCGGAATCGCCGGGTCGGTCGCGGCTTGCCTATACTGAATCCTTGAGGGCGTCGAAAGGCGCTCCTTTTCTTTATTTTGTGTTTTTATCCAGCGCGTCGTTGATGGCTTTCAGGATCTCTTTGATGCTGGCGGGCTTCTTCAGGAACGACACGGCACCTGCCTGCAGCGCCTCGTTTTTCACGTCGTAGTCGGCGCTCAGGAATATGACCTTCGCATCCGGGTCGATCTTCAGTATCTCTCTCGTGACCTCGATGCCGGTCATGCCCGGCAGACGGTGGTCCATGAGGACGACGCGTGGCTTGGGGATGCACTCGATGAACTTTTTGATCGCTTCGAAACCGTTATAGGCCACGAAACAAACGTATATTCTGTTCCGGGCGAACACCCGTCTTATAGATGTCGACAAGGTCCTTTTCATCTTCCACGATCGCTATGCCGATGTGACATACGTCACTGCATGTCGGTCTCCATCTGTGCGCTCCTCGTATGCTGGCAGCGAGACGATGAATTTGCTGCCCTTCCTGTACTCCCCGGGCACACGGTTTTCCACGCTGACCGAGCCGCCCAGCTTTTCGACGAGGCTCCTGACGATGTACAGCCCCAGGCCTTTGCCGTGGGCTTTCGTGGTGCCCCGCTGGAACCGCCGGAAGAGCCGGGGCTTCACGTCGTCGGGAATGCCGTTGCCGTTATCCGCTATGATCACGTCGTAATACTGCCTTCCTGTCTTTTCTGTCTTTTCAACGGAAATGTCGATGGTCACCTCGTCGCCCGAGTACTTGATCGAGTTGCCGATCAGGTTGCAGAAGACCTCCTTCAGCAACGGGTTCCCGCTGACAATCAGCCCCGGCCTTGACGTATAGTTGATGACGACCTTCTTTTCCTTTGGCCTGGGCATCTCTTTTACGCAGGCCCCTATCAGGCTGTCCAGGTCCTCCGGGATGACGTCGAGCTTCTCGTCGTTGATCCGCTGGATTTTCCGCACGTTGTCGATGATGCCGGCGCTGCCCCTGACTGCGGCCAGCGCCGAGTTGATCGAGTTCTGCTCGTCTTCCGTGAGGCCAGGGTCGTCCTGGATGAGCTCGAGGTTGGCCATGGCGGACTGGTTCAGGTTGTTGATGTCATGGCCCATGACGTCGACATAAAGCTCCGCCCGGTTCTTCTCTTCCATGATGCGCTCCTTGTCCGCGGTAATCTGCCGGGACATGGCATCGAAAGACCGGGCCAGCTCGCCGATCTCGTCGTCCCTGCCCACGGGGAGGTACCTCTGGTAATCCCCTCCGTTGGTCATCTTCTTCGTCGCGGTCGAGATGCCGGTGATCGGCTTCACCAGGTAATCGCCCAGCAGTACGGCAATGAGGGCAGTTAATGATCGCCAGGGCCAGCGTGGCCGCCGCGAACATGTAGGTGGAATGATAGATCGGCTGATAGGCCACGTCGACGGGCACTGCGATGACGATGCCCCAGCCGACGCCTGGCACCACAGAGAAGGCTGCCAGCCGCTGCTGCTCCTCTATGGGGTTATATTGCTCCGTTATGCCTGTGTTGCCTCGCATGACTTCCCGGACTGCGGGCACAGAGGAATAGTCCTTGACGGACTTCATATAGCTGCGGTTGGAATGCACGATAATGTGGCCCGTGCCGTTGACCATGTAGATGTATTGATTGTACCTGGCCTGCGTGCTGAAGAGTTCCCGGCCTAACGTGTCCGTGCCGATCTCGCCCACGATGGCCCCGAGCAGCGTATCGTTCCGGTCGGTTACAGGCACGCCTATGTAAATCACGGGTTCTCCGGTCTCGTTAATGAAAGGGCCGCCTGTGTACTCCGACTTGTTGACAATACTGCCCATGTACGGTTTATCGATACGCTTTCCGAGCATCCGCGTATCAGGATAGCTCGAAACGATCGTGCCTGAGCTGTCTGTCACGTACATCGTCGTCAAAATCGGTATTCTGGCTCGCAAACTCGATGGTGAGGTTAAGCACTGAACTGTTATTGCTTTCCAGATCGCTGATGACCAGTGGCCGGCTGGCCAGACTGTTCAGGTACAGGGCTGAATAGTTCAGGCGGCTGTCCATAAACGCCGACAGGGCTTTAGCCTGGCCCAGGTTGTCGTCCCAGATGTTCTGCCGGACGACGTCGCGGTAGAACAGGGTGCCGGCTATGCCTACCATCAGTATGGGGAGTATGACCAGCGGTATCAGTATCAGGATCGTCTTTACCCTGATCGAGTTAAGCTTCATCTCCGGGCCTTCCTTTGATGCGATAAATCGAACCTGTCAAAATGAGAGCGGTTAACGGATAAAAACGTCTGTCACGGTTTGCGTGGAATGCCCTGATATTGCCTGATTTAATGGGAATCACGCGGGGCTCTCCATGATGAGGGCAGAAAAAGAAAAGGCTATTTCTTCTTCGCCTTCAGCTTCTTCATCATGTCCTCGACTTCCCCGGCGCCTTCATCGTAGTGCTCCTGCTCGTCCGGGGCCAGCTCGTGCAGCAGCCGCAGGAACTCGCCGGCGTGCTCCAGCTCCTCTTTCGCTATATCCCGCAGCACGGCGATCGCCAGCTTGTTATCCGTGGACTCGGCCAGCTGGAGATATAGCTGCACCGCCTCGTACTCCGCGGCGATGTCGAACCGGATGGCGCGCTTAAGCTCCTCGTCGGTCAGCTTCCTGTCCGCTTTCATTCCCGAAAAATTAGTGGAAAACTCTGGCATAGTACAATCCTCAATTAATTATTATATAATAATACATATAAATAACCATTCCGTCTGCAGACAGGCGTTAGTCTGTCAATTTCATTCCCATTCCTGAAAGGTTGTATACCTGAGCTGGCACCTGACACGACGTATCACATACGTACCACGTTCGTACCTACGTTATACGAAATAATAAGGCTACGCTGAGCCATATTCCGAATAAACCGTTGTGCCGTCGTGAAACGTTGTGTACGTTGTGTCCAGCTACCGGCAAGCCCATACAAAAATACTTACGAATGAATTTAAACTGCCTTCCCGGCAGGAAGCGTTTTTACATCCCGGCCACGAAGTTGCCGGTACTCGCCTGTGTCCTGTCCAGGTTATCGCCAGTGACGATGCATACGACGCGGGTCGGCTCTCCGGCCTGGCATCATCAGCAAAGCGTCCGACTGTATCGTCTGGCCTTCGGCAAGGTCGCCTAAGTCGATGATATATTCGGGCAGCCACGCCACGTTCTCTCCCTGACCCAGCGCCAGCGCGTGAACCGTCAGCACCAGGTTCTTCGCTATGCCAGGCCCCGCATTGCGTATCGAGTATTGCGCCCGGTAATTGACGATGCCGCTGGCATTGCTCATCGGCGCCGTGGTCACGCTGACCTCCAGGGACGGGTTTTTCAGCAGCGGCAGGATTGCCGGGGTGGCGGCCTTAAGCTGGTCCGGCACCTCGCCTATCTTCAAGTTCCTGCCGGTGGCCTCGATGTAATAGTACCTGGCGCCGTTGTACTCGTAGCTCGTGCCAGTGGCGTCGACATTGATGCCGACCGACAGGTGTTCCGGGAACTTGAGCAGCACAACGTCGAAGCCTGCCTCGTGGAGCAGCGCCGCGGCCAGCACTGCCTTGTCCTTGCAGTCCCCCTGGCCGTCCACCAGCGTCTCCAGCGGGTACTTCGGTGCGCCAGTCGGGTGGTCGTCCACGTAGGGCACCGACTGGACGAAGGTGACGATGTTCATGGCGTCGTCGTAGCGCGTGTAACCCTTATCGGCGCCGCCCTGGTGGAACTGCGAGGTCGCGCTGTGGAGGCAGTCCCGGTCCTCGCTGGCCATGGCATAGCTGGCGAAGCTGACGTCCGCGCTGTGGGGCTTAGCTTTAAAGCGATCATAGAGGGCCTTCTGCACTACGGCCGTGAACGACCAGTCGACATCCTTGTATTCCCAGGCATACGTCCGGCTGTAGTCCCTGCCTGCGTCCGCCCCCGTCAGGGGCGACAACACTGCCGGGGCCGGAGTTACGGCCGGAGTCGGCACTGGCGTAGGCGTCGGAGTCGGTACCGGCGTGGGCGTCGGCGAGACCGGGGCCAATACGCCCGGCCCCCCTCCGGGGAGCGAGCACCCCGAAACGGCGATCGCCAGTATCAGCACCGCGAAAAACAGCATCCTGATGTAACCGCCCATGGCCCACCCTTTTACTATAGGACATGCCGGCTTTATAAATAGGTTTTGCGGCCACTAAGACACGAAGGGAATGAAGACACAAAGACGGAAAATGTAGAAGAGCCAGACTGACTACTTACTCTTGTCGATCTTCGTCCTTACGCCAGAGATGATCTTGTCCTCGCGCCGGGCCTCTTCGAAGCGCTTCTCCTCGGCCTTCTCCGCCGCGATCTCCGGCCCCGCAGGCCTGTGGCTGATCGGCTTCACGTCCTTATTTCTCTGCACGCCCAGTTTCCCCATCAGCAGAGAATCAACGCACAGGCACAACAATATTGCCCGCGTTTCCGCCGGGAGTCAGGGCGTAAGCAACGGGCCCTCCGGGCCGATCGCGCGCGCATGCGCATGTACAGGTCGGACCGGCAACGAATCCTTCTGTTTACGTTTTGCCACCCGACTAAAACCCATGCTATTGAGCGACTTTTAGTGAGCATCCAGTCTGTGCATACCTCGACGGTGCTATATTTTTCTGGCCTGCCACTCGCTGCGCAGCATGGAATAGACGATCATGTCCAGGAAGCGATCGTTCAGCCATTCCGCCTGCCGCGCCACGCCTTCCCGGGTGAAGCCCAGCCGCAGGGGCACGGCCTGGCTGCGCATGTTGTCTGTCGAAGCCCTGATCACGATGCGGTTCAGGCCAAGCTCGCCGAACCCGTAGTCGATCAGCGCCTCACAGGCCCGGGTCATGATGCCCTTGCCCTCGTACTCCCCGCCGAGCCAGTAGCCGATCATAGCTGAGCGATTGACCGGGCTTATCTCGACGAAGCTGACGATCCCGGCGAGACAGCCCGCTTGCCAGATGCCTGCGACCAGGCTTTCGCCCTTCGTGTACTGCTCCAGCGAGCGCCGGATGAACTCCCTCGTGTCATCCGCCGACAGCGTGCTGTCCACCCAGGGCAGCCACTGCCTCAGGTGGGCCCGGTCACGGTCGATCAGCCGGAACACTCCCTCCGCGTGCCGCGCCTCCAGCAAGGCCAGCTCCGTATCCGGCCCTATTGACCGCCTGAACATGAATGAAAAATGAGCGGCAAGCTATAAAAATCAATGGTAGCGGTGCACACAGTCGGTCACGAAGGCGTCGGCGCTGCAGAAACGGTAGAATAGCTGTTCGATCGTCTCGGCGTCCTGGGCACGGAAGTACATGCGCAGGCGCCGCCGGGAGCGGGTCCACACGATGAGCCCGCGTCTCGTCTTGCGCATAACGCAGCAGCGAATCTCCGCCCAGCGCTGGAAGATGCCGCCGTACAGGATGCCCGTATCTGTGATCACTGTCTCCGGCCGGTCCTTGATGGCCACGACGGCGGCGATGAGGAAAAAGGCGGCCGACAGGCAGACGATGAGCAGCTGGAAATACAGCCTGACGTGCGTATCCTCAAGGGGCAGGACGCGGGCAAGCTGGGACACTACGACGACGATGCCGCCGCCCATCACCAGCATCATGCTCAGGAGCATAAGCACCCGGGACGACCTGAAGTCCCTGCCGAGGCCTTCGAGCAGGCCGCTTTCCCGCTTCAGCAGGACCCTGCCAGCGATCCGCCCCCCGTGCCCCCTCATGCTATCTACCCTGGCTCCGAGCGGGGGATATGGACCATGATCGTGGGACATCTCGCCTCGACCAGCACGCCGTTGGCGACACTCCCCAGCATGAGCTGTCTGAGCCGGGACCGGCCCCTGTGTCCCATCACGATGACATCGTACTTTCCCGTCCCGCATTCCTTTATGATCGATTCTGCTATGTTGGCGTCGACCTTCGAGAGGGTGGCCGCCTTCACGTCATGGGCCGACAAAATTTCCTCGCAGCGCCGGAAGATTCCCTGTTGCCTCCTGAGCTCGCCCTGCTGCATCAGCGGGTCCTTCGTCACTATGTCAGTGACTACTTCTTCCTCTGGCTTTCTCACGTGGAACAACGTCACGGTTGCCCCGCTCGCCGCCGCCAGCAGCCCCGCCACATTCACCGCACCGTAGCTCTGCTCCGTATCGTCTACCGGGACCAGCATGTTCCTGTACACAAGCCACGGTACGCTGGCAAAATATTATAGCTTAACCCGAACAGATATCTTATCAACGGCCCTGCGGGCGGGGTTCTGGCGGAAGTTGGTGGCAGATGGTCGGATGGCTGAACCTGCTATCGGGGGCAGGCATGATCGCTGTCGGGGCGATAGCGATATATCTCTGGCGCAGGCGCGCGGGTGCAGAGTACTTCCTGTTCGGCGCCCTTTTCTGGATGGCAGCCATAGCTGTCAAGCTCGTCATGGACTTCACCGTGACCGTGCCGTTCCGTGACCTGCTCCCTCATACGCTGGCAGGCGCATTGACCGTGGGACTGTACTACGGGCTGCGCACCGGCCTGTTCGAGTCCGGCATCCCGTATATTACCGCCCGTGTCGCACGGCTGAGACCGACCTTCGGCCAGGCCGTAGCGATCGGCATCGGGTTCGGCGCCGCGGAAGCTATATTGCTGGGCTTCGGGTCTCTGGCGAACGTGCTGCTCTTCATCGTGTTGCCGGACCTCATCAGCTCTTACCCGCAGGCTACACAGGATACACTGCAAATGCAGTTCAGCCTGGCATTCATTCCCATCCCCGTTATAGAGCGACTGTCCGTGTTATTCTGCCACATCTTCGCCACCGTACTGGCACTGTACGCGATCAGGGCCGGGTGGAAGTGGCTGGCGCTGAGCATGATGATCGGCGTACTGCTCGACGGCTCGATCTTCTGGTTCGGCTATTTTATCCCGTCGTCGTCCTTCGCCTACACGGCCGTCCTGGAGGCGTTCGTCGCAGTCATCGCGGTGGCTTCGATCGCCGGGTTGTATGTGCTGAAGAAGAGGTACGATACGCATGTACTCGAAGCCTGAGATGCGTATCCTGGGCGTAGATGACTCGCCGCTGGTGTCGAGAGAAGTGCTGGTCATCGGCGCCATCCTGCGAGGCGGAGGCTGGCTGGATGGCCTGCTGAGCACTCACATCGAGAAGGATGGCATGGACGCTACGGAGCGCATCGCAGGCATGATCTCGGGTTCCCGGTCCTCCGGCCAGATACGTGTTGTCATGCTGAACGGTGTCACCTTCGGCGGCTTCAACGTTGTGGACATCGAAGCGCTCCATGACCTCACGGGACTGCCGGTCATCGCGATCATGCGCAAGCTGCCGGACCTTGAGAGCATCAGCCGGGCGCTGGAGAACCTGAGCGAGCCGGGACGACGATACGAAATGATACGGCATGCAGGGAAAATTCACGAAGTCACGACGAAATGGCGGGGCGGCCCTGTCTACTACCAGTACAAAGGGATTGAAAAAGATGACGCGGCCCGGCTGATCGTGGACACGGCGGTGCACAGCCGGCTGCCTGAGCCGGTACGTGTCGCCCATATCATCGCCACGGGCGTGGTGCTCGGCGAGTCAAGCCGCAGGGCCTAGTGGAACCATTTCTGTGTCCTGCCATAGTAGAACAGGTACACAGGCAGCAGCGCAAGCGGCAGCAGCAGTACGATGGACAGCGGCTCTAAAATGCCGGTGGTATAGATCAGGTACATGCCGGTGATCGCGCCTCCGGCGATCATGCTTGCGGTGACGATGGAGATCAGCGCGCCGAAGTCGTTCAGGAACTCCATGCGACTGTGCTTGTGCATGGCCCTGACGCCTAAACCCCGCAGCTCCTCAAGCTGCTGTGGTGTGAGGTTCTCCCCGTCGATGAACTCGGACAGCTCGACCAGCAGGGGCACGACATCCTCTGGCGTCTCAGCCTGCCGGATGTCCTTGAAGATGACGTCCACTTTCCTCTCTATCTTTTGCCTCGTTAATGTATCTAAGACTGCCATCAACTAGATAATTAGAATAAAACATATAAAAGGCTATTGTTACAAAAAAGTAGTTATTAAAACATATAAAACCCTGTCTGCATCAGGCGTTTTAATAGTTTTCCATCGCGACCGGTTTTTCACATTATATTATTAATTTTATGTGTGAATGTGACCACTTTACAGTTTTATACTTTGCAGGAATATGTATAAATGATTTTCATGTCTGAAGTCGCTAACAAGATCCTTTTCATCGTGCTCGACGGGGCCTCGGACAGGCCCGTCGGGGGCAAGACACCGCTGGCCCACGCCAGCAAGCCGAATATAGATGCGCTCGCGTTCAGCGGCATCAACGGCATCATGGACACCATCGCGCCCGGCATCCGGCCTGGCTCGGACACATCCCACCTCGCGCTGCTGGGCTACGACCCCTACAAGTACTACACCGGCCGCGGGCCCTTTGAAGCGGCCGGCGTGGGCATTGACGTGAAAGGCGGCGACATCGCTTTCCGCGTCAACTTCGCCACAGTAGAGAACGGCAAGGTCACAGACCGCAGGGCTGGCCGCATAGACAACACCGACTCTCTCGCCGCGGCCATCAACGAGCGTGTGAAGGTGCCCGGCGTGGAGATCATCTTCAAGCGCTCGACCGGCCACCGCGCCGCGCTGGTGCTCCGAGGCAAGGGGCTCTCTCCGGCGATCACCGACACCGACCCGAAGAAGGAAGGGCTGCCAATTAAGGAATGCCACGCCGTTATCGACACGCCCGAGGCAAAGCACACCGCCGAGGTGGTCAACAGCGTCTCCCGGCAGGTGCTCGACGTGCTGGACGACCAGCCTGTGAACAGGGAGCGGCGGGAGAAAGGGCTGCCTGCAGGCAATGCTATCCTTATACGCGGCGGAGGCGAAGTGCCCCACATCCCGTCGTTCGAGCAGCGCTACGGCATGAAAGGCGCCGTGGTGGCGGCCGCCGGCCTGATCATAGGCATCGGCAAGATGTGCGGCCTGGAGCATTTACCCGTCGAGGGAGAGGATATCGTCGACCCGCCCCGGCGCGTACGCGCCAAGGTAAAACTGGCCATAGAAGCGCTGCAGACCCACGACTTCGTCCTGCTGAACGTCAAAGGCGCCGACGAGGCCGGCCACGATGGCGACTTCGACAGGAAGACAAAATTCCTGGAGGACACGGACGACGCGTTCAGGCCGCTGAAAGACCTGAAGGACACGCTGATCATCATCACCGTCGACCACAGCACCCCCGTCTCGCTCAAAGACCACTCGGCCGACCCGGTGCCTGTCCTGATCCACGGGCCCGGCGTGCGGGTGGACGAAGTCAATCACTACAACGAGCTGATAGCCCACCGGGGCGGGCTGTGCCGCATCCGGGGCATGGACGTCATGCCGATCGCGCTGGATTTGATCAATAAGACGAAAAAGTTCGGGGCATAAGCCAGGACATCCCCATTACAGCCTTCCGTATAAACGGAGGTCTTTCTGCTATTTTAAGATCAGACCCGGCCGACATCCCGATCGCCGGCCGGTTTCCTGCGCCCCGACAGCTTTATCGAGGGCCAGGCCAGGCATATGGCACACGCCATGAATAATATGACCGCGGCCGTCGTCAGGTAAGGCCCGAGCCGGACAAGCAGCTCTCCACAGGCCCAGACGGCCACCGGCCAGAGCAGGAACTCATAGTCCGCCAGTGCATAGTCCTTCCGGTTCGCGGCACCCTCCCCGGACGCCCTTGCAATACTGATATAATAAAACTCGTAGATGGTGAACGAGAGCAGGACAAGGGCGACGCCCCGGGCTTCACCGGTTAGTACGGCAATGAGCAGGAAGACGGGCGGGACCAGGCTCAACAGGTACAACAACGGGATCGTCCGGTCCCGGCCGAGGACGACAGGGACTGTCTTCAGCCCTTCCCGGCCATCTGACCGGATGTCCCTCAGGTCGTAAAAAATGGTGTTCACCAGTAGTTTGGCGAATAAGAAGCAGAAGAGGGCAGGCAGGACGGTGCCCGGTCCGCGGTCCGTGTAGATGCCGTACAAGAGCGCGACTGCCAGTACCCAGACGCCCGTCACGTAGTAGCATTTAAAGCCCGGGACGACCTTTGTTATCCGTTTGAGGTACGCCGTGTACAGTATACCCGCGGTCAGCACGATCCCGGCCGTGATACAGAGTTCCGGCAGACGCCGGTCGTAAAGGATGGCCAGGGCCGACAGCAGCGCCACGTACCCACCAATCAGCCAGGGGTATGCCCGGGCCTTCTTTTTGTGATAAGCCGCGCGCTCGGGCATCGACAGCCGGTCCCGGTCGAGCTCCTCGTAATAGTTATAAGTGTATACGACCAGCGTGATCAGGTACGCTATCGCCAGCAAGGGCAGGTTCAGGGGTTCGTTTCTGACGAGCCCGAGGGTCAGGACCATCGACGGCAGAACCAGGGCTACCACATGCCCGCCGTGCACGAACTCATCTATTGCTGCCTTAATAACCATTGCTGAATTTATTCTATGCTTAGAAATAAATTATACACCAAAACATTATTGTTTGCATTTCAATAAAATAAATATTACCATTACCTGTGATAGCACCTGACTATATTTTAGAAACGTCAGTTAAAGTGTCCTTAAAATATTGATACCGCCGATCGAGACGAGTACGATGCCGGCGAAGACAAGGCCGGCGAGGACAGGGAGCTTCAGGCCCGGGAACACCCTGCTCAGGCAGACGCACAGGCCACAGAACAGGAGCGCCATGGTCAGCAACGCCCACGCATTCCGGTTCAATATACCATCGCGCCCTGTCGTACGTGCCATCTTTACCACTGTGATCTGTGCATTAAAGATTATTAAAATGTATTGATATAATTAAAAAGAAGTTACTCGGCAATTATATATAAAGTATTGCCCCGGCTTGTAAACCATACCTTATGCCGGGCCAGGCCCACGGGCGCGCGCTCAAAAATCCGGCTTGCGGGTGGACACGGTCGATCACTATAACGAGCTAATAGCCCACCGGGGCGGACTGTGCCGCATCCGGGGCATGGACGTCATGCCTATTGCGCTGGACCTGATCAATAAGACCAAAATGTTCGGGGCTTAAGTCGCCAAGGGTCCAAGAGAAGGGTACAAGGCGCCACTTTTAGCAACCGAAGGTTTCAAGGCGCCAAGTCATTTTTATTTTAAGATACCAAGTTATAAAGTGACATTGAAAAAACCAGCCATATCATAAACTTTAAACACTTGGTGTATCTTCTTTGTGCCTTTGTAACCTGGCGCCTTAAATATTAAAAAGACTTGGCGCCTTGAAACCTTCGGTTGCTAAAAGTGGCGCCTTGGCGTCTTCCCTTAGAACCTTGGCGACTTAAGGCACCTGCACGAACTCCGACTTCGGCGCCCCGCAGAGCGGGCATTCCTCGGGCGGCTCTTCGCCTTCGTGTATGTATCCGCAGACCTTGCACATCCATTTCATTTCTTTGCCTCCTTGACTCGCTTCGCTATCTTCCGCCCGAACTCGATGCACTCGCTTTCCTGCTGCTTTGTCACAGGGTACTTTAAGTCCAGCGCCGGCTCGATCAGTTCCAGTTCCATGTCTTTATATCGGGCCATGATCTCCTTCACCGCGCCGCCCATCCACCCGTAGGAGCCGAAGGCTGTCGCGATCTTGTTCTTCGGCTTCAGGCCCTTCAAATAGTACAGGAATCCGCCAACCGTAGGGAACAGCCCGTTGTTCAGCGTAGGCGAGCCGATAATGACTGCCTTCGCGTCCTGTATCTCAGTGATGGCTTCGCTGTATGGCGACTTGCGCAGGTGGAACAGCTTCACTTCCACTCCGCCCTCGTCAATTGCTCCGCGCGCGATCAGGTGGGCCATCTTCTCGGTGCTCTCCCACATCGTGTCATAAGCGATGACGATCTTGTCCTTCGCCTCGAACTTCGACCAGCGGCTGTACGCATCGATGATTGTCCCGGGCTTCGTCCATATCAGCCCGTGGTCCGGCGCGATGATCTCCGGCGCCAGGTTGAGCGACGGCACCTTCGCCAGCAGGCTCTGGATGAGCGTCCCGAAGGGCATGAGGATGTTGGCATAGTAGGTCTTCGCGTCCTCCAGGAGCACATGCTGGTCCGCCTCGCGGTCAAACCGCTGCGAGCAGGCGATGTGCTGCCCGAAAGCATCACTGGACAGAAGCACCTTGTTCTCTTCGACGTAGGTGAACATGCTGTCGGGCCAGTGCAGCATGGGCGTGTCGATGAACCGCAGGGTCTTGCCGCCGAGCTTCAGGGTATCGTTAGTCTTCACGGCGGTGATGCCCCAGCGGTCCCCGTAGACATCGGTAATCCCTTTCTTTCCCCGCTCGGACGCATAGACCTTCGCGTTCTTCGCCACTTCCATCACCTGTGCGAATGACCCGAAGTGGTCTCGTTCCAGGTGATTGACGATCATGTAGTCGATCTTCGCCGGGTCGACGATCTCGGACACCCGCGACAGCAGCTCGTCCCTGAATGGCTCCTTGACCGTGTCGACGAGCGCGATCTTCTCGTCCACAATCAGGTACGCGTTATAGGTTGTGCCCTTCGGCGTGGCGTAGCCGTGGAAGTCCCGGATTTCCCAGTCGATGGCACCTACCCAGTAGATGCCTTTGCTGACCTCTATCATTTAATGCCCCGTATCTGGCAGTCCTTTTTTGCGCTGCAATACATATATGGCCGCTGTAAAATTATATAATTATCCAGTGCCGAAGAGAAAACGATTCAGCTCACTTCGTATTGCCTGCGTGTCACGAGCGGTCACGCGGAGAAAGCGATCTTGTACACGGTCCCCTTCTCACGCACGATGGTGACCTCGCTGTTGATCTGCTGGAGGAGAGCGTTGACCAGTTGCAGGCCCAGCGACGTCGTGTGTTCGATGTCGAAGTCCGGGGGCATTCCCGTTCCGTTATCCCCTACGATGAGCAAATACTGCCCTCCCCCGGTCCGGTGCATCTCCACGAAAATTTCGCCGCCCATCCCGCCCGGGAAAGCGTGCTTGAAGCTATTAGTTACCAGCTCGTTGATGATCAGCCCCAGGGGAATCGCCGTGTCTATGTTCAACGAGATGTCCTCTACGTCGACGCGCATGCTGACCCGGTCGTTGCTGCTCCCGTAGGTGGACAATATGTGGCTCATCAGGCTCCTGACATATTCGGCGAAGTTGACCCGGGACAGGTCATAGGACCGGTACAGCTTCTCGTGGATGAGGGCCATGGTCTTGATACGGTTCCGGCTGTCTCTAAGCATCTCCTTGCTTGCCTTATCGATCACTTTCGCTTCCTGGAGGCTGAGCATGCTGGAGATGATCTGCAGATTGTTCTTGACCCGGTGATGTATCTCCTTCAGTAACGCGTCTTTCTCCTTGAGCGAAGCCTTGATCTGCTCCTGGTTCAGGACCAGCTCGGTGACGTCCCTGCCGACGGCCTGGAACTCGGCGACCTGGCCCTGACGGTCGAATATGGCACGAATGTTCCACTGCAGCCACCGCGTCTTTCCGTTTATCTCGAAAACGCATTCCAGTATCCTGGCCGGCTCCGTCGCGTTCAGCGACTGTAAAAGCTCTTCCGCGCCCTGCATGGTGACGGGCGGCAGCGACTGGATAAAGCTTTTTCCCGGCACTGACCTGCCCTCCGCATCGAAGTACCTGCTGTAGGCTTCATTGGCGAAAGCCAGCGTACCGTCCGGGCTGAAACGGCATATCAGCTCCGACTGGTCCTCGACGATGGCATGATACCTGCCCTCGCTCTCGTGGAGCTTATGGTTCGACTGATCGAGGGACGAGAGCATATTGTTGATGGCCTTCGAGAGGTTCGACAACTCGTCCTTACCGGCAACGACTACCCGGGCGGAAAGGTCGTTGCTGGCACTGATCTTCGTCACCGCCCTGTCCAGGTACGACAGCCGCGAGAGCACGAACTTTTCCAGCAGCACGATGGCCAGTGCGGCGATCACTATGCCCACGGCGAGCGTCGACAGGATGATGTACGCGATCGTGTCTTTCCCGTTCTGGTATATGAGCCGGGGCGTCATCACCTTCATGATCAGCGCCGGCTTCCCGAAGACGTCGTCGATGACCCTGTATCCCCCGATATAATCGTCGTTCAGCGGCATGGTGAGATTTGGATATTCCGGGCCGGACATGTTGCGCACGGCCTGCAGGTCTGCCGGCAGGCCCTGGCCATCGAACGGGTATACGGTCAGGTCCAGGCGGGTCGTTTCGGAAAGCTTCTTGCTCCACTCCGGGTCGATGAACCTTCCCATGATCATCGTGCCGCAGGCAGGGCCCTGTTTTTTGCTGTCCAGGATGGGCTGCGCCACCACCAGCATGGGGCCTTCCGGCAGAATCAGTATGCCGGACAAGCTGGTGTTATTCGACTGTAACACCAGCGGGCTGCCGTTGTAGATTTTGGGGCGCACACTCTCCCAGAGGGGCAATACGGTCCTGTTCTTCAGGTCAAACGCTTTGCCGTAGCTGATATCTCCCGACGGGTCGACCATGAGCAGGAGGTTGAGGTTGCGCGAGATGAAGGCCTCGTCCCTCATGTTCTGCTCTAAATAATTCGGCGAAGGAAATGCCATGTACCTGCGGGCGTCGTCCTGCACAGCCCAGTCCGCGAGCAGCACGTCGATGGACTCCAGCTCCTTGTCGAAGGCGCCGTTGGCCTGGTAGACCTTCTGCAGGGTATCCTGCTGCTCCAGGCTGTAGTAGCTGTTCATGACGATCAGGTCGGAGACGGCGAACTCGATGAGAATAAGGATGGCAAAAATGACTATAATAATGATCAACGTTTTTTCTCGGAGTCGCATAATCTCTCAAAGTTCATAGTCACATTAATGGCAGTAAAAATAATAGTTCTGTTACCATTTTATAATTACAAAATCGTAAGGTCTCGATCGGTGTCCTGTGAGCCAGTGTAGCAAGCCGGAAAGCTCCGGGCCGGTTTTCATGCGGATGTAAATATGTTTATGTCCCGCCTTGAATTTTTACCGGAGCGGAACATACCCATAATGCAGCCTGCAGACAACCGAGAGATCGAAATTGTTTTTTGCTGGCGGATACATCTTGATACTATGCCACGTCATAAGATTTACTTCGTCACCCACAATGCCGGCAAGATGCGGGAGGCCGAGCTGTTGTTCCGCGACTATTTCGACGTCGAGCAGGTCGACATGACCTACCCGGAGCTGCAGGAGGACGACCCCACGAAGATCGCGGCCTATGGCGCGAAGTACTGCGCCGAGAACCTGGACAAGCCGGTCATGGTCGAGGACTCGGGACTGTTCGTCGACGCGCTGAAGGGCTTCCCGGGGCCGTACTCTGCCTACGTTCAGCATACACTGGGCAATAAGGGCATCCTCAAGCTCATGGAGGGCGAAAAGAACCGCCGGGCTGAGTTCCGGTCCGTCGTGGCCTGCTGTGCTCCCGGCGAGGAGCCGACGACGTTTACCGGAGTCTGGTGGGGCGAGCTGTTGACCGAAGAGGTCGGCACCAACGGCTTCGGCTACGACCCGATCTTTTCTTACAGGCGTTTCCCGGTGGGCGAGATGACCACAGAGCAGAAGAACGAGGTCAGCCACCGGCGGAGAGCACTGCTCCAGTTCCGCGAGTGGTATGAGAACAAGCTGTGCGCGACCAGGTGATCAGCATTATGGCCTGGCCCTGTGGAGAAGCCTGTAGTAGAGGACGCCGCTGAACGCGGATATGGACGCGCCGATAAGGACGGGCACCAGGCAATAGAGTAATAATGCGATGATCAGAAAAGCGATGGCCACCGGCGACTAGGCATGAGAAGCTGTGGTCTATGCCAATCTGGATGAAAGCTTCGGCCGCCAGTATAATAATTATGGAGACAATGACTCCCGTAGCGCCGGCGACCCCGCCGGTCTTACCCGCTTCTCCGGCGCTGCCTACGAGCTTACTGGCGTATTTCACGGACATTATACCGGCCAGGGCAAATATCGCCATGATCAGCAGCAGGAAGAGCAAATAGGTGTCCAGGCCTGCACATAAGACGCCCTGTCCCTTACTAAGGGCATCGGCAACCGCCCTTTCACGTAGAAATGTGGCCAGCCATATACAGGCGAGTATGGGCAGTGAGAATACGGCGCCTACGATGACCGCCCTGGCGTACTTAGCATTCAACGGAACAACCATCCTCCACTTTCCTTATTGTGCCCTGTCTATTAATGGATTGTGTGACACTGCACATGTCGCAGAGGCATCCGGATAATCCCGGCACGCTAACGCTATGACGAGTCTGGCGAATCATATCCGGCCCTGGCCTTGAGCGTGCAGAAGCCCTGAACTATTATTGTTAATCGACATCCGGCGGTAAAAAGACCTGGCCATGCAGTGAAAAATTATGAAACATTTTATTATTTATATAGATAGCAATCTATATAATAAATTTAAAATTATTGGATAATTAAAAAGTAAAGGGAACGGGCAGAATGGCAACCGGAATCTTCGAGAATGCCTGCCAGCGTCTGCAGGGCAAATACGAGCTGTTAATCCTGGGTATCACTGTAGGTGTCGTCATTCTCGTTACGATTTATATCAACCTGGTCTCGAAAATAGATGTCGTCTATACGCATCTTTTCTATATCCCTATCATCCTTGCCGCCATCTTCTATCACCGGAAAGCCGTTTACCTGGCGCTATTCCTTGGCGTATTCCACATCGCGAGTCAATTATTTCGTTGCCGGCTTCTTCACATACGAGGCTGTTTTAAGGGCGATCATGTTCCTGATAATAGCCTATATCATAGGCTCGATCGTTGAAAATAAGGACCAGTTGTGCGACGTGCTGAAACGCTCCGAGGACCGGTTGCGTAACATGTACGATACGCTGGAGCTGCGCATAAAGGAACGCACGGCAGAGCTCAACGAAGCTAACGAAGGCTTGAGAAACGAGGTGGCCGAGCGCAAGAAAACAGAAGAAGAGCTACTAGGTCAAAAGCGCATGCAGAGCTATACGTGGACATCATGGGCCACGACATCAGCAACATGAACCAGGCGATCATGGGATATCTCGAGATGGCATCGGACATGATCAAAGACGAAAGCGGGGAAAAAGAGTATATCGCCCGATCTATCGAGCTGGTGAAGAACAGCTCCCGGCTCGTTGAGAATGTCAAAAAGCTCCAGAAGATCAACGCGGGAGAGGTCCCGGCTCAAAAGGTAGACCTCGGACAACTGCTTTCTCAGGTGGCCAGCAAATACTCGGGCGTCGGGGACAGGGACATTACTATCAACTATTCGTGCGTAACCGGATGTAAGGTAATGGCAAACATTTTTGTAAAAGATGTGTTCACGAACATTATCGACAATGCAATCAAGCACTCCGTGGGCCCGCTGACAGTAAATATCAGGCTTGACAGAATACACACGGACTCGCGGGACTACTGTCAGGTCACCATCGATGATAACGGCCCGGGCCTCCCGGACGAGATGAAGAAAAAGCTCTCCCGGGAAATTGCCAGCAGTGAGATTAAAGCCGATCGCAGGGGGCTCGGACTGTACCTGGTCAAGACGCTCGTGAGCCAGCTCGGGGGCAAAATGCTGATTGAAGACCGTGTCGCAGGTGACTATGCACGAGGTAGCAAGTTCATAGTCATGCTACCCGTTTGCAGTGACTGATGCAAAATGGCATATCCATAGCCTGAATGTGTTTCACCGGCGTGTACTACATCCTGGCACTGGCATTTCGCACAGACTGGAGCTGCCGTTTCTCCCAGGATTTTCCAGGATCAGGCGAGTATCCGCAGGGATCTAGTTAATCTCAATGCTGCTGTCGTCCCTGATGCGGTTTATGAAGTCCAGCCCTATCCTGGTCCTCAGCTCGTTCTTGGCCCTGATCGGCGTGACGATCCTGCCTTTAATCCAGATCCGCTCTTTGTCGAAGTGGATAGTGACCTTCGGGCCTTTCTCGATATCGTGCAGGAAGTTCGGGAGTCCCCGGTCGAAATGTTCCGTCGCCTCTTTTACGAAGCCCGCATTTTCCATCCACAGCAGCTCCTCGAGTATGACGACCGCTTTCTGGATGTCGCTTTTAGGCTTCAGCGGTATCCGGATCTCGTCGAAGATGTAGCCGCATGTGATCATCTCGTCATCGACGGAAAAGTCCCGGGAATAGTTCTGCACGGACTGGTCGAGCACAATCAGGTTGGGCACGCTGATGATCTTCCCGGTCAGCTCGCCGCCCATCTTATCGTCGTCGCCGACTTCGTCGAGGATGATGTGGAAGAGGCCGATGTGCTTGACGTCGCCCTTGATCATCCCGATGCGGATGCGGTCGCCGATGTTGAAGATGCCCGACCCGCGTATCACGAAGTGTCCGACAAAGCTGGCCAGGTACTTCTGCAGGGCCAGCGACATGCCCACCGCGATGATGGTCATGTATACGGCCAGGCTGGGATTGTAAAAGGGCAAGATCAATATAGTCGCAGCAAGCATGATGATGAGCAGCGTGATAATAGCGTCCCTGACCCGGGCCTTCAGACGAGAATAGACCATAATCCAACCCCATTGAACATCGTCACATGTAAAATAAAAGCTTTCTTCTATATGACTGGAAGACACCGGGTAGTACGCCTGAACGATGAGCTGAAAATGCTTTCATCATTTAATTATAATAATTATTTTATATACACAACGTCTCATAATTCCAGTATCGAGTATGTGGCCCTATGAACGTTTTCATGAAAACCGAGGATGATACGAACAGGATAAGGGATCTTCAGGAGGAAATATCGCGGCTCAAGGAGCAGATCAGGGCTTTGCAGGTTGCCGACGAGAAGCGAAAAATAGCAGAGGAGGCAATCAGAGCGTCCGGCGAGATGCTGCGCCTGGTCCTGGACAATATCCCTCAGCGTGTCTTCTGGAAGGATATCCACTCGGTATACCTTGGCTGCAATATGAACTTCGCCCGGGCCGCAGGCGTCGGCTCGCCTGAGAACATTGCGGGGAAGACAGACTACGACCTGGCATGGACCAGAGCTGAGGCTGACGCCTTTCGCAGGGACGACCGCGAGGTGATGGACAACGACCGGCCCAAGTACCACATCATCGAGCCGCAGATGCAGGCCGACGGCCGGCAGTCATGGCTCGACACCAACAAAGTCCCCCTGCACGACGCACAGGGCCACGTCATCGGCATCCTGGGCACCTACGATGACATCACCGAACGGCTTGCGATGGAGGAGCGGCTGAAGCTGACACAGTTCGCTGTCGATCACTTTACGGACTCCTCCATATGGCTGAACTTACAGGGCAAAATCCTGTACGTGAACGAGGCTGCCTGCCGGTCCCTGGGCTATACCGGCGAGGAACTTCTATCCATGTATATCTGGGACATCGACCCTGATTATATTCCGGATAAATACGCGCTTGTCTGGAATCGTATAAAGGAACAAGGTTCACTGATCTTCGAGTCCGTACATGTAAAAAGTGACGGCAAGCGTTTTCCCGTCGAGGTCAGCACAAATTACCTCAGGTTCCATAACCGGGAGTACATGATATCCTTCGACCGGGACATCTCCGGCCGGAAACAGGCGGAGGCCCAGCTCGAGGAAGCAAAGTCTCAGGCAGAAGTTTATGTGGATTTGATGAGCCACGATATCGGCAACATGAACCAGGCTATGATGGGCTACCTGGAGATGGCGCTGGATACACTCAAGCCCGAGGAATATGAGAGGTTTTTGCTGACACAGCCTCTCGAGATTATCCGTAACAGCTCCCGGCTTATCGGCAACGTGAAGAAGCTGAAGCAGCTCCAGGCCGGCGATATCCCTCCTGAGACACTGGACCTGGGGCAGGTACTCTCCGAGGTAAAAGCGGACTTCTCCGGCATCCCCGGACGGGATATCACCATCAACTACGTTCCGGTCCAGGGGCTACATGGTAGACGCGAACGCCATGCTCAAAGACCTGTTCGCTAACCTGATCGACAATGCCGTCAGGCATTCCTCAGGGAAAGCTGGTCGTGGATATCGACGCTCAGTAAGATCACCTCCGGCGGCCGGACTTGCTACCGGGTCGACGTCACGGACAACGGCCCGGGGATATCCGATCAGCTGAAAGAGAAACTGCTGTCTGCCGTCAGCTACAGGGCCCCGAAGGCCGAGCGCCGTGGTATAGGGCTGCTGCTTATCAAGACCCTGCTGGACCGGTTCCACGGCTCTCTGCACATCGAAAATCGTGTGCCGGAGGACTACCGCAAGGGGGCCCGGTTCGTGGTCCTGCCTGCACGGATACCGGAGACATGCAGTGGGAACCTGATACACAGGGCGCGGTCCCTGCGTTCCGGATCGTATAACTAAAAAAGGTGAGGGCTTAGGTTATGGTCATCCTGGCATCCAGCGCCAGGCAGCCCTTGCCCTTTTCGTAGACTTTCACCGGATTGATGTCCAGCTCCAGGATTTCCGGGAAGTCGGTGACCAGCTGCGATAGGCGCTCTAAAAACTCGGCAAGCTTCTCGATGTCCGCCGGCTTCTCGCCCCGGACGCCTTCGAGGAGCTGGTGGGTCTTGATGCCGTAGATCATGCCCAGTGCGTCCTTTTCGGTTAGCGGGGCCACCCGGAACTGGACGTCCTTGAGGACTTCCACGTAGATGCCGCCGAGGCCGAACATGATGAGCGGCCCGAACTGCGGGTCACGGTTCACGCCGAGGATGACCTCCTTGCCGCCCATGGCCATCTGCTGGATGAGCACGCCGGAGATGCGGCAATGAGGCACCGCCGCCTTGACATCCTTCATCATCTTGTTATAGGCGTTTTCCACCGCCTCGTCGCTGTCCAGGCCCACACGCACGCCGCCTACATCGGATTTATGGATGATCTGCGGCGACACGATCTTCATGACGACCGGATAGCCGAACTCCTTCGCGGTGGCTATTGCCTTGTCCGCACTGTCAACGATGCGGTACTTCAGCGTCGGGATGCCATATGCCTCCAGCACCGGCAGCGCCTCGAGGCCAAGCACGCTGATGCCGGCCATCCGGGCTTCGCTGATGACCTTACGGACTGTGGCACGGTCCACCTCGAAATGCTTGGGCTTCTCGTACACCCGGTTCCGAATGCTGTTATACTTCGTGAGCGTCCTCATCGTGTAGGCCGCGCGCTCCGGGTCATTATAGTTGAGCAGCTTGTACGTCTGGAGCAAGTCCACACCCTTTTTCATCTCGGTGCCGCCCAGGAAGCTGGGCAGGATAGGCTTGTCAGTAGTCTTGCGCACTTTCGCGATGACCTCAGCGATGCCTACCGGATCGGTCATGGCCTGCGGCGTTGCCACCACGATGATGCCGTCCACGCCGTCGTCTGCGATCACGGTATTAAGCGCGAACTCGTACAGCTTCGGCGACGCGTCGCCCAGCACGTCCACCGGGTTATAGAAGTTGGCGGCGGCAGGCAGCGTGGTCTTCAGCTTATCGATGGTCTCGGTCGCCAGCGTCGCCAGCTTCAGGCCCAGCTTCTCGCAGGCGTCCGTGGCCAGGATGCCCGGCCCGCCGGCATTGGTGACGATGCACACCCTGTCTCCCTTAGGGATGGGCTGGGCGGAAAAGCCTCCGGCGAGGTCGAAGAACTGGTCGACGGTTTCCGCCCTGATGACGCCGCACTGGGCGAAGGCCGAGTCGTAGGCCACGTCGGCCCCGGCCAGGCTGCCCGTATGGGACGACGCCGCGCGCGCACCCGCGCTCGTCCGTCCGCTCTTGACCACGATGATGGGCTTCTCCCTGGAGACGTCCCGGGCCATATTGATGAACCTCTGGCCGTCGGTGATGCTCTCCAGGTAGGCGAGGATGACCGCTGTCTCCTTGTCGTCCCGCCATGCCTGCATGAAATCGATCTCGTTCAGGTCGGACTTGTTGCCCAGGCTGACGAAGTTGGCGAACCCGATGTCGGTCATCTCCGACCAGTCCAGGATGGCCGTGCCCAGCGCACCGGATTGGGAAATAATGGACATGTTGCCCTTCGGGGGCATTTTCTTGGCGAAGGATGCGTTGCACCCGGAGTAGGTGTTGAGGATGCCGAGACAGTTGGGCCCGACGATGCGAATGCCGTAGTTTTTGGCGATGTCCTTTATCTCGTTCTCCAGCCGCGCGCCCTCGGGGCCGACTTCCTTGAAACCCGCCGAGATGATGACGAGGTTCTTGATGCCTTTCTCGCCGCATTCCTTCACGGCCGGCGGCACGAGCTTCGCCGGGATGACGATGACGGCCAGGTCGATGTCTCCCGGCACGTTCAGCACGCTCTTATAGCATTTGATACCCTCGATCTCCGCCGACTTCGGGTTGATGGGGTATATGTTCCCCTTAAACCCGTCGATGAGATTGTCGAGGACCGCTCTGCCTACTTTGCCTTTCTCCTGTGACGCGCCTATGACCGCAACGCTTGCCGGGTAAAACATCTTCTCCAACATGGCACTTCGCATCCCTAGTATGTTTTTATTTTTGTATTTGAATATGTATTAAATCCCTTCCGGAAATTAATCTATCATTATTTTCCGTGTAAATAATGGTTATAGTAAATAACTCTTGCCATAAGAATCGTGATAGATTATTCGCAAAATCCTCAACGTTTGCCTGTTAGCCATATTTGCAGGGGGATGTTATTCATCAGGCATGTTGGATAATCTGGATCTGATGCGACTGGTTGTCAGGCTATGCATTAGACACAAATACACGAAACGCCTTTTCAGAGTCACACGAAAATCAGGTTTACGAAAAAATAAAAAGGAGAGGTGGCATGCCCATGTGGAGCATGCCTGTTTATTGGAACAGTTCGGGGTGGACGATCCTGGCGATGATCAGGCCTGCATCGGCCAGCCTCGGGCTCGGCCGGTTCATGATGTTGGCGTCGACCTCGTATACCTTGCCGTTCTTGTAGGCGCTGAGCCCGGTCGCCCAGGCCATGCTGCCGTTCTTGAACGCATTGTAAGACGGCCTGGAGATATCATCCACCGGCACTATGATCATGTCCGGGTCTTCCTTGAGGATGACCTCGTGGCTCATGACCCCGTACAGGGTGATGTTCCCGGCTGCGTTCCTGGCCCCGGCGAGCGTCAGGAGCTCGTCACCGTAGGTGCCGTTACCGAACGGGTAGATGGTCTCATCCGGGAAGAGGCCGGTGACAAGCAGCACTTTAGGCTTCTGGCTCTCGTTCAGCCCGGCGGTCTTCGCGCTGACGTTAGCGACCTCCGCATCGATGCTGTTCACCAGAGCAGTCGCTTTGTCTGATGTGTTCGTGGCCTTCCCGAACAGCTCGATGTTCTTCCTGATCATCGTCAGGTTGCTGTTCTTGACCTCGATGACCTGGAAGCCCATGTCCCTGAGCTTCGTGACCGCTTCCTCGCCGATGATGTCCTCGGCGAAAATGACGTCAGGGTTCGCTGCGGTTATCTTCTCGTAGCTGACTTCCGCGAATCCGCTCACGTGGGTGATGTTCTTAGCCTCGGCCGGGTAGTCGCTGTATTCGTCGACGCCGACGATCTTACTGCCGAGCCCCAGGTCGAACAGGATTTCCGTGTTGGCGGCCGACGTTGACACGATGCGCTCCGGCGCATGCGTAAGCGTCGCCGTCCGGCCGTAATAGTCGCTGAGAGTCATCGGGTACTGCGAGGCCGGTGCCGGGGTGGGCGTGGCCGTCGGCGTTACTGTGCTGCAGCCGCAGACCGCTACGACCGCCGCAACCAGCAACGCAGTGATTATAATATACTTAGCCTGCATGGTAACACCTAAATTTATGTTGAGTTAAGACAATTTTACTTGATTAACAGGCAAGCTATAAATAACTAACTAATTGCTGGTTCTGACGACCTGTTAGCTGGCAGGTACCTGAAAGTTGTATAAAATCGGTTAGTGGCGAACCTTATGCTAATAGTTTTATATGACCTTCGCTTATTGATCATGTAAACTTGCCCTATGGCAAGTTTTTTTGATAAGGCTAAAGCAGGCGGCTTTTATGGACATACCGCGGATCTGTATAGCAGGCACACACAGCGGATGCGGAAAGACTACAATAGCGACGGGGCTGATGGCAGCGCTGGCTGCAGAAGGCCTGAAAGTCCAGCCGTTCAAAGTAGGCCCCGACTTCATCGACCCCTCCCATCATTCGGCGATCTGCGGCAGGATATCCCGCAACCTGGACGCTTTCATGATGGGGGAGGACGGCGTCATGGAAACCTTTGCCATGGCCTGCCATGGCGCGGATATTGCCGTTGTGGAAGGAGTCATGGGACTCTACGATGGCCTGGAGGGCACGGAGACCGCAAGCACGGCCCATGTGGCGAAGCTGCTGTCGGCACCCGTGGTGCTGACCGTGGACGTAAGCGCCATGTCCCGGAGCGCTAACGCCCTGGTCCGGGGCTTCCGTGAATTCGACCCTGGTGTCGACATCGCCGGAATTATTTTTAATCGTGTCGGTAGCCCGTCACACCGGCGCATGATCGAGGCTTCGCTCGAAGCCGAGCCGCTGGGATGGATGCCGCGTAAAGCTGATCTGGCCGTGAAGAGCCGCCACCTCGGGCTCAACATGGCACGGGAGGACGACCGCCTGAAAGGCGCCGGGGAAACAATCCGGGAGCACTGCGACCTGTCCCGTATCATCGAGATCGCACGGGGGGCCCCGCCGCTACAGGACGATGCCGGACCTGTCCTCCCCTCAAGTGACGCCGTATCCATCGGCGTTGCGATGGACGACGCGTTTTGTTTCTACTACCGGGATAACCTGGACCGGCTGGCTGAGGCAGGGGCTAAGCTTGTCTTTTTCAGCCCGATGGATGACCGGCTCCCGGAGATAGACGCACTTTATCTCGGCGGTGGCTACCCGGAGCTTCACGCCGCGAATCTGGAAGCTTCGGCATGCCGGGGCCAGATCAAGAAGGCCGTCGACGACGGGATGCCTGCATATGCCGAATGCGGCGGCCTGATGTACCTTACGGAGAGCATTGCCACTGCCGGGAGCGAGTACCGGATGGCGGAAGTGATGCCGGCGAAGGCCGTGATGACAGACCGGATGCAGGCTCTCGGTTACATCAAAGCGGAATTCGTGCAGGGGCCTGTATTCGCGCCCGGGCTGGCATATCGCGGCCATGAGTTCCACTATTCCCGGGTGGAATGCGGTGAGGGGGCGAGGTTTGCCATAAAGACAGCATCCGGAAAAGGTATCGCCGGCGGCCTCGATGGCATCTATGAGCATAATGCCATTGGCGCTTATACACATGCTTACTTCACCCGGGATTTCGCGCAGTCATTTATCGAAGCTGCAAATAAATACAGGCGTTCGTAAATGTTGTGTACGCTTAGCCGGTACTCGACACAGAGTACACAGAGTTCACAGAGTACACGATGTCTTTGATCGGAAGAGGCTGCGGTGGCCCTTTCTTTAACCGTACTCTGTGTACCCTGTGAACTCTGTGTACTCTGTGTCAGATGCCTTATCAGCCTGTGTAAAAAGATTCAGGAATGACTATACTCTGTGTTGAGTGCCAGCTCAGCGTATAATAATATCAGCGACGGCTTGTAAAAAATGTGGAGGTGGTATGCCCCGGCGGAGCATGCCTGTTTATTGGAACAGCTCGGGGTGTATGGCCCTGGCAAGGGCAAGGCCCGCCTCGGGTGTCCGGGGTCCCGGGCGCAGGAACAGGGTGCCATCCACCATCATGACATTTCCGGCCTTGACGGCCTTCAGGTCTTTCATCCACGACTCATTGCCGTTCCTGAAGCTGTCATAGGCACTCATCGTGCACATCACGCCGTCCACCGGGATGACGATATAGTCGGGGTCCGCCTTGATGATGGCTTCGTTGCTCATCACCTGGTACCCGGTGAGGCCCGAGGCGACGTTTCTGCCTCCGGTGAGCGTCAGGAGCTCGTCGCCATATGTGCCCGAACCATACGGATAAATCGCCTTTTTGGTCAGGCCGGCGAGCAGCAGCACCGTCGGCTTCTGGCTGTCGTTCAGCCCGGCGGTTTTCGACCTGATGCTTTCGATGTCCCTGTCGATCTCACTGACCAGCACAGTCGCATTGGCTGATGTATTCGTTATATTGCCTATCAACAGTATGTTCTGCCGGATCATCGTCAGGTTACTATTCTTGAGCTCGACCAGCGGGAAGCCCGTTTCCCTCAGCCGGGTGATCGCCTCCTCGCTGACGATATCTTCAGCCAGGACCAGGTCAGGGCTGGCTGCCAGAATCTTCTCAATATTGATCGAGTTGAACCCGCTCACATGGGTGATGTTCTTAGCCTCGGGAGGGTAGTCGCAATAGTCCGTGTCACCGACAATCCTGTTCCCCGCTCCGAGATCGAATAGAATCTCTGTGTTGACAGGCGATAGCGACACGATGCGCTCCGGTGCACGGGCTATGGTAGCCGTCTGGCCATAGTAGTCGGAAACGGTCATGGGGTACTGCGACATCGGCACGGGCGTTGGCACAGGCGTCACTGTGCTGCTGCAGCCGCATACCGCCACGAACACCGCAACCAGCAGTGCAATAACTACAGAATATTTTGCCTGCATGGTAATACCTAAATTTATATTGAGTTAAGACAATTTTACTTGATTAACTTGCAAGCTATAAATAACTAACCGATTGCACGTATTGTGCTGGTTTTCGAAGGGGGCTGTCGAGGGAACCTTTTGGTAAAAAGTTCCCCGTGCGCCCCTCAAAAACTATCGCAGTTTGTGCCTTCGGCACTGGCGTCCGGTGTCGTTGACTCAGGGGGGCCTTTTTGGAACAAGGCCCCCCGAGCTGAGCCTCCGCGAAAACCATGTTCCCCGGTTAAGTATATATGTGCCATATGTGTATACAAAGGCTCAACATCATCCGATTTCCGGCGGTGGAAAATTGCGCTACTACGTAAAAGATCACACGCTCGTGGTCAAAGGGGATTTCGACGGCATCAGCACCGGCATCAACGGCGGCCGGCGAAGGGTACGTTCTGTGGTCAACCACGAGGTCAGCCGTCAGTTCAACAACGACGACCCGGCCACGTACCTCGATGAGGTAGCCGTCTCAGCCGGGGCCGACACGCCATACTTCGGCTTTTTAACGGCGGTCCAGATGAAGAACCTCTGCGTCGTCGGGACCCGTATGTCACCGCTTTTATCACCGCAGGCATCAGCAACCCCTGCCACGACCCGGGGGTGCCCGGGACGATCAACGTGCTGCTGGTAGTCCACGGCCGGATGTCCGAGGGCGCGCTGGCCAGCGCGATTATTACTGCGACCGAGGCCAAGGCGAAGACGCTGTTCGAGATGGGGTTCGACTTCACCGGGACGACCACCGACGCGGTCGCCGTCCTTACGGAGGAGCGCAAGACGCCCGTCTGCGAGCCACCTTATTACGAGTACTCAGGCACTGCAACGACTATCGGCCACAGCATCTACCGGTGCGTGAAAAAGGGCGTCGCCGAGGGCATCAGGCGGCAGCACAGCATCGGGGAGAAAAGCGCGATGCAGAGCCGTCTGTTCGTGCTGGCTAACGGCGACAAAGGCCTCTACTGGATCGAGAAGCCCGACGGCAAATCGGGCAAGGGGAAATGCCCGTATTACCCGTGCCACCACTTCGAGGGCCAGGACTGCACCTACTGCTTCTGCCCGCTGTACCCGTGCGAGGACCCGGAGCTGGGCGAGTGGATTCTCAGCAGCAAAGGCTATCCGGTCTGGACGTGCAAGGACTGCCGGCTGCTGCATAATAAAAAGGCCGCAGGGTACCTGAAGAAACACCCGGACGCCGGCATGGACGAGCTGAAACGACAGGGCACAGTTAAGAATCAGAAATAATGCTGACTGTTTATAATTCTTTTTGGCTAAGGCGACCGCTCGCGCACGCATGCGTGTGACTGCCCTTCACAGCGAAATGCCCTGCCTGCGGTAAGGTAGGATAAAATACTGCGGCTGATAGATAGAATTTCATGAAACGGCTATGAGCGTCTGGCCTTGCTTAGGCTGTGCGACCCCGGTCACGCTTGCCAAGAGCGCCAGGTAGCCAAGAGCGCCAAGCTTTTTATGTGTTTATATTTCAGCGTGGCTGCGGCTGTTTAAAAACAACATAGTAGTATAGCAGTAATAATGGCTTTGCGAGAAGGAATACTCAAAACAGTTTTTGCTCGCCGCCTGGCGAGCAACTGTTCCTTGCATTTCTATCACGCATTACTGTGATAACGCTTGACACCAACGTCGTCTCTAAAAAAACCTTGGCGACCTTGGCTACCTGGCGCTCTTGGCGAGCGTGACCGGGGTCGCACAGCCTAAGCAAGGCCAGAGTCGGGTGCCTTCCTAAAAATCGTAACTCTTAGCATCCCCGGCCAGTTCGCGCGCGCGACTGGCATGCAAGTGCCTGTTTCCTCAGTCGCTCCTTCCTCACAGCGATATGCCCCGCCCTTTATACCTCAACTGGAAATCCTTAAATATTTTAAGCACTCACTGACTAAGTGTCAGTCACACTGACTAACAGTCAGTCAATCATTTGAAGTGGTCAGCATGCGAATAACGAAGGACCCCGAAATCCGGAAATTTGAGCTTATCGAGGCGGCAGAGGCGCTGTTCCGCGAGCAGGGCTACAGGCAGACGTCGGTCAACGACATCGTGAAAAAGGTCGGCGTAGCACAGGGAACGTTCTACTATTACTTCGAGTCCAAGGACGACATCCTGGACGCCGTCATCAACCATTACATCGACAGCTACCAGAGGTCGCTGGAGCACCTCCTCTCGCAGGAAGGCATGAACCCCTGCCAGAAGATCGAGATCATCGCGAACACCGCGCTGGCCATGCACAAGTATGACCCACACCTGGTCGAGTTCCTCCACACGGAGGAAAACCTGGTCACCCACCAGCGGTATATGATGAAGTCCTTCGGCATCATCATCCCTCTCATCACGAAGATTGTCGAGCAGGGGAAAGAGGCCGGCATTTTCGATGTCAATTACCCCCGGGAATCGGTGGAGATGCTGGTCTATGCGTTCGGCTATCTCGAGGACTCGGTTGCTTTGTCGGGCGACGACGAGAGCTATTTCCGGATGATACAGGCCGCCGAGGACATCCTGACACGGGTACTCGGCATAGAGAAAGGACAGCTAAAGCTCGACCCGAAGGAAGCGGCGAATATCCTGCAGCTCATACACTCACACGCCCCGTTGCCGGAGGCCTGAGCCATGTTCAGGGAATGGGGAACGTTCGTCACCCGCCACCCATATGCGGTGCTGGCGGTATGGCTCATCGTGCTGCTGGTATCGGTGCCGCTGGCGCTGACCTTCAGCGACCGGCTGACCTACAGCATGGACTCGTTCATACCGAAGGACCTGGAGTCCATCCAGGCCCAGGACATCTATAACGCCCAGTTCCCGGATTCAGCCCAGAGCCAGATTATCATCGCGGTCAAGGGCGACCCCGGGGCTGCCATGGCCTTCGTGGACCAGCTCAACCATACGGTGAACAACGGCTCGATCAAAAACGTCACGTCCACCTCTTACGTCTACGAGATACAGCGCTCGACGCTGGCCAACGTGTCGCCTGAGCTACATACTGGCCTGCACGATTTATATGCTAACGCCACTGACGCCAGCAAGGAGCTATACAACGCGACCGACAGTATCCGGGACGCAAGCCGCGACCTGTACTATCTGCGGGACAACGTGACGGAAATCAACAGCCAGCTCTGTAGTGCATGGGGGCAGGCTGCAGGCTCCAGCGACATGATGTATGGTTTGCGGTCCCAGATTGTCGCCACCCATGCGGGCCTGTACTATGTGAAAAACAGCAATCCGGGGATGACTGACGACGAGGTCATCAGCGCTTTCATAGCCGGGCAGGGCCTGACCGAGGCGGACCGGCCCAGGCTTTATGCCATCTATGGCCTCACTGCCACTCCGACCGGCGCCGCTATAGACGAGCTGACGATGAGCTTTGTCACCGCCAGCCTCTCTGGCGGCGACGCCGCACAGGCCCGGGAGCTGTACGCCCGGGGCAACAACCGGGACGCCATCTGGCAGTACGTGCTGGACAGTGCGATCGCGGGGCAGGAAAACAGCACCGTGATCGATACAATCCGGGGTGCGTGGTCGCTCGGCCGCTCCATGACCAACGAGACCGCCGACGAGTATGTCCTCGCACGGGCTGGCAGCGACATGAACGAGTCGGAGCGGCAGAAGCTCGCCGACATCTATTCCTGGGGTAAAAACCCGGACGCTTCCGTGGTGAGCCACTACGTCATCGACGAGGCAGGCAAGGACCTGAACGAGTCGGAGCGGGAGTTCATCGGGGAAGTGTACGACCTCGGGAGGAGCCCGTCGACTGACAGCCTGAGAACCTACACGGTCAACAAGGTCAACGAAGACCTCGATCTGGCGGGCAACCTGTCCTACATGTACGCGCTGCTCGACCTTGACCGGAACATCTCGAAGGCTGACGTAGAGGCGTTCGCCCGCAGCTGGGCAGGCACCCACGACTTCTCCAACCCACAGATACTGCCGGCCGCTGTCGTGGAGGAAATGTCTAAAGGCGATCTGACGCTGTTCGTCGTCGGCCTGAAGGACAATGAGGAGTCGCAGGCCGCCACCGACGCGGTGGTCACGGTCCGGGACGAAGTGAAATCGCTGCTGTCGCAGGACCGGTTCGCCGGGCTCAAGGCTTATGTCACGGGCTCGGTGGCCATGAGCCTTGACGCCAAGACCACCTCCCTGGAGGACATGAACAACATCGACAAGATATCGGTCGTGATGATCCTCGTCCTTCTGTGCCTGTACTTCCGGTCGTTCGTGGCTCCGATCGTCCCGCTGGCTGCCGTGGGCACCGGCATCGTGGTCTGCTTCGGCGGCCTCTGCCTGCTGGCAGGCGTCGTGCCGCTGTTCTACCTGATCATGACGCTCTGCGTGGTGATCATGCTGGGCGCCGGCACGGACTACTGTGTCTTCACGCTGTCCCGATATGCTGAAGAGCGGGCCCTCGGCCGCGATGTAAAGTCTTCAGTGATCACTGCGGTCGAACACGCAGGCAAGAGCGTGGCTTCGAGCGGCATCACCGCCATGATCGGATTCAGCGCGCTGCTGCTCGTCGACCAGGGCATCTTCGGAGGCATCGGCATCGGCATCGCCTTCGGCATCATGATCTCGCTGCTCGTGGCGCTCTCGCTGCTGCCGGCGGTGCTGACGCTCGCCGGCGACCGCCTGTTCTGGCCCCGGAAGATCTACAACACGGGCAACTCCGGCGTCGCCAGCGGCATCTGGTCGAAGATCACCCGCAAGGTCATCCGCCACTCGAAGATCATCCTGGTGCTGGCGATCCTCGTCTGCATCCCGGCGGTCTACTTCACGCTGCAGCTCCAGCTCGGCGCCGACTATGTGGCCAACATGGCCCCGGGCGTCGAGAGCAAGATGGGCTTCGACGCGATCAACGACGCCTTCGGGAGTGGCACAGTCGACAAGGTCATGGTCCTCATGACCCTGCCGCAGGACGCCCGCGACTCGTCGGGCAACATCTCCCGGCCTGTCCTGGACCAGGTGGAAAGCGTGTCCGCCATGCTGTCAGGCATCCAGGGCGTGGACAATGTCTATTCCATGACCCGTCCCGACGGGGCGACGATCAGTTACACCAACCTCTCGGCCTACCCGATGATCGAGCGCGAGTACTACCAGGCCAGCATGAACGACAGCCTGGGCAACGACAACCGGACTATCGTGCTGTACACGTCGTTCAAAGACTCGCCCTACTCTATCGAGAACAGCAAAGTGATCGATCACATGAGGGAGAACCTGACAGCCTACGCTGACATGTCGGGCGACGGCATCACGTATATGATCGGCGGCTCCCCTGCAGGCCTGCATGACTACCAGTCACTGGTCACAGGCAAGTACAACACGGTCTATGCCCTGGTGCTCGTCGGCGTCTTCCTGGTGCTCATGGTGCTGCTGCGCTCGGTGTTTACGCCCCTGCGGCTCATCCTGACGCTGCTCGCCAGCGTGGTCTGGACCATCGCCGCCTACGTGGTGATCTACCAGATATGGGGCGGCCTGAGCACCGAATGGCTGCTGCCCATCTTCCTGTTCTGTGCCCTCATGGGCCTCGGCGTGGACTACGACATCTTCCTGGTGTCGCGCATCCGGGAGGAAGTGCTGAAGGGCAAGACCGACGAGGAGGCCATCGAGCACGCGGTGGAGGCTACGGGTACGATCATAACGTTGTGCGGTGCAGTCATGGCATCGGCCTTCGGGTCGATGATGATATCGAGCAGCCTGGAGCTGAAGGAGTTCGGCTTCGTGCTCTGCTTCGCCATCATCCTGGACGCCACGCTGATGCGGCTGGTGATCGTGCCGGCTATCATGGTGCTGATGAAGAAGTACAACTGGTGGATGCCGTTCATGGGCTCCATCGAGGACCAGCGCAAGAAGCTGGCCGGGCCGAAGCAGGAATTGCCGGCAGAGATCATCGTGAAGGAAAAATAAGGATTGCCATTGAGAAGGATAGCCCCCTATCATTTTTGGGGGCTTTTTAATTTTAATTGAGTCTATGCGCCTGCTGTCGTGCTCGCGAAGTGCGCCAGGTGCCCAGGGTGCCAGGTAACGCCGTGAGTCGGCGGATGACCGGAGCCCCTGTCAGGTATAAGAGGATAAAAAACTGGCCATGCTTTTCGTCGCACGTCCGGGCGGCCGTCCGTACACGTGCACGAGACCCCCCGATCCTCGATCGCAGACAGTGGCAGAGTTTTTCATAGGTTCCTCAATGAACTGTGTTTTGGTCTTGCATAAACGAAGAAAATGTCTAAATGATGCCCATCGTCCGTGAGATAGTGGTGAAGGAAAAATAAGGGGATTGCCGGCGAGTAATAGCCCCGTACATTTTTACGGGGTTTTTGTATTTTTATTTTCAAGCAACGAGTGATCGCTCTGCTCAGGCTATGCGACCCCTGTCGCGCTCGCCAAGGGCGCCAAGACGTTTATGCATGGCGATTATCTGGAATAATGATTGATCCTGGCGTCCTCATAGGGAAAATCCGGATGTACTTATCTGTACAGGACAGCGACGATAGCCTTGTCATGGCAATACGTACCGGAACCAGAGAACCGTTTTATTCTCGCGGAGAGCGCAGAGACGGGCGCGGAGAGCGCAGAGACTGATATAAAAGAATTATTCTTAGTCTTATGAGTACCTCTGCGCTCTCTGCGCCGTCTCCGCGCTCTCTGCGAGAATCCAGTGCTACGCAATGCCTGTACAGGACAGCGACGATTGCCGTGCCCGGGATATGTGCGCCTGGACCAGAGGGCCATTTCATCTCCAGATATATGAAAAAGCCTTGGCGCTCTTGGCTACTTGGCGCCCTTGGCGAGCGTGATCGGGTCGCACAGCCTTAACAAGGCCTGATTTTCATAACCATCAAATCATCGTCTGCCATATTTCCATACGATAAAGCCGAACGCTAAGTATTGCCACGAACGCGATGCCTATGCCTGCGCCCGAGCCATGTGTTGCTCGTCGCATAACCCACTGTCATGTATTTTCTGTTCGCTCTTTGTCTCGCTGCTCGTCGCTCGCATGTACAGTTTATCGTTGCCATTCCCCGCATCCGCCTTAGCATAGACCTGTATGACGAACCGCGGCTGACTCCCCGGGATTCAATATATCTATCGTCCTGGTCGTCACACTGGCCGTCAGCGACTGTGGCATGTCGCCCTGGCCGATATCCAGCATCACGTTCGAAAGCTTCGACGTGCCATTATTCCGGATAATAGCCTCTACATTACGATTCTCGCCCGTGTTCAGGGAAATATCGTCGGGGACAATCAGCTCGATACGGTAGTCGGTGTCTTTTACAGAGTCCACGAACAACTGGAGCTCCCCGGTATCATTCGCCGAACCAGCCATGACCGTAACACTATTACTCCCCGCATCCAGAGGAGTCATTTTTACCTGGATAGTCTGACTAGACTTGCTGGCCACGAACACTCTATTGACAACGTCGCTGCCTGATAGTAACTGGACATTCCAGCCTGGCGGAGCCTCCTTCACGGCCAGTGTATACACACGGTCCACTATGCCATTATTCGTAATCTTTACATCGAACGAGACACTCTCGTTCACCTTTACACTCTTACCCGGAAAATCGGTGGAAAGCCTGACCCCGTTCAAACTGCCCATTGCATTGCTCGTCGCCACCGGAACATAGCCGACGTACAATGGACTATCGAGTACGTGATACCCGGCGCCATTATTGTCCATGTACGATGACTCGTACCCGCCGGCCCGTGCTTCGACCCCATAGTAGCCGTTCGGTACGGGTATGCTGAACACGCCATTATCGTTCGTGCTGCCGGTATAGACGGCCTGCGACGATTTATCCGAAACAGTCACCGCAGCACCCTTTAAAGGTGTTCCCAGTGAAGCATCGATCACCGTGCCACTGATCAGGTAAAGATTTATCAGTGTAATGTTTACCATGCTATCGACGCCGACAGTACCGGAGCTACTGCTTTGCCTGTAACCGTCCTTATAGGCAGTGAAAGAGTACCGTCCGTCAGGCAAGGTAAAATTAGCCTGGCCATCCGGGTTTGTCTGATCGGAGTAGGCGGTACCTCCCACCTGGACCGCGACCATAGCGCCACCGACCGGACCCCTGCCGTCCTGCACCATCACGGTGACAGGCGAATCGGCAAGGGCGATACTGATGGTATGGGTTAATAATAGTAAAACCAGAGCGAACGGTAAAAATCGCAAAATTTTCATCGCTGCTCACCGGCAACCGGCCTCGTCACATCAAGGAAGATCTCGTTCAGCGAAGGACGATACGACTCCAGCTCGGTGATAATCCCCTTATCCCTGATGATCGAACGCGACACGTCCTCTGACACATCCTCCTTAGCATTAACAAGGAAAAACCCGTCATTCCTGACGATAGAGTAAACGCTGGCAATATTCTTCAACGAGTTCCTGACAGTACCCTCGTCCATGTCTTTTACCCGCAATTTCAACTGATAGCCCTGTCTCCGCGAATACTGGTCCACCAGCTCATTCACGTTACCACAAATCTTCATCTCGCCGTTAATGATAATGCCGATACGATCACAAATCGCCTCCACCTCCGGCATCACATGACTCGTCAAAAATATCGTCTTGCCCTTATCCTTCATCTCTCTCATCAATATGCGAAAGTCCTCGGCACCCTGCGGGTCGATGCCTGCCGTAGGCTCGTCGAACATCAACACCTGCGGATCGTGGACGATCGCCTGGGCCACGCCGAAACGCTGCCTCATCCCCTTACTGAACTTGCCGATCTTCTTACCCTTCGCATCCTTAAGGCCTACGAGATCGAGAGTAGCCTCGACTCTGGCGTCCAGGTCTTTACCGCCCAGATTATACAGGCTGCCGTAAAACTTTAGATTCTGACGGGCATTGAGATTATCATAAAAACCCGCAGGGTCAGGAAGCACGCCACAATTTTTACGCACATCCAGCACCTGATGAATAATGTCAAACCCGGCCACCTTACCAGTGCCGGAAGTGGGCTGCACCAGGCCAAGAAGCATCTTCATAGTAGTTGTCTTGCCCGCACCGTTAGGCCCGAGAAAACCGAATATCTCTCCATCATTCACTTTCAGGTCAAGGTTGTTAACAACAGCTTTCTGATCGTACTTCTTCGTCAGGTTGGATGTCTCTATCAAGATCAGCTTCCTCCAGCATCTTTGCTACCACATATCCCTTCGGGGTCAACGAGTAAAGATAAACATTATGACGGGCTTTCTCTCTGGTTATTAGTCCCAGGCTGAGCATCGAGTCCTCTTTTTTATACTTCCTGTTGCCGCCTACGACAGCTCCCCAGATGTTAGTATAGCTCACATCGATGCTGTCGGCAATATCGGATATCGCGGCCTTTTCAGGGTATTTAAGTAAGTATAATAATACATACAGGCGAATAGCGCTACGGTCGAGTGCGTGATATACCTGATAATCAAAGGCTTTAAGCTTCTCGGCCGTCGACTTACTAACACCTTTCATACCGATCTCAAGTTAAAATCATACCCTATATAAATAGATTATATAACGATCAGTAAATTTGCTATGATTTTTACGATGAGAATCCTGCAATATAACGGTACAGTCGGGTACTTGCACAGGTAAAAATATCACATGATATGACTATCTTAAATATTTCCTGTTATTATAGGTTGAATGGGAGTTGCCCGGCGGGTAACGGCTTGACAAACGATGCCCGCCGGACAACTCGAGAGTGATTTGGTATGTTAAAGAACAAACTAATAGTATTGACATTCGCAGGTTTAATACTTGCGGTGACAGGAATCGGATGCGCTAGTGCTACCGTCAGCATTGTTCGACACTGGTATGGGTTCTTTGGATTGCCCTGGAGGTACGTTAATAACGGAAGATGCATCCGGTACGTTATACCCTCGGACCATCAGATAATATCGGATGGAAAAATGATTTCTATAACCAGCTTGGTTACCCGCAATTAGGCACTGCAGCATATTCGTGCGACGAGCTTCACATATCATACTGGCAAGTGACTCTTCCGGCATATACTGACGTTAAACAACCTTGTACTGGTTACCTGGGCGGAAACCCTGGTACATATGGTATTTACGGTATGAATCATATCTACTTCGGCAATGGCCCTACGCACGCTACGGAATACAACAGTGCAGTTCCCACATTTAACGAATGGTAAATAATTTTTTTTTTATTTTTGTAATAATAGTATAGGATAACGATGGTATAATATGAGCAATCTGTTACGTGTCTTGAGAAAAGAATTTGTTGATCTTGTAAGTAGTCCGATGGTTCTTATTATACTCGCCGGATTTTTCGTTATGATTACCCTGTCGTTTATTAATTTGAATTATACGCTACCTACGGTTATCCGCATGGGCGTTGGTCTCCGGAACGAGCATGTGGATAATATGGGCCTGTTCTTTTCGGACTGGCTGTTCCTGAACCTGATCGGGTTTTACGGGCCGATCGTCGGGGTCATGATCGGGTGTTCTTCCATAGCGAGCGAGCGGCACCGGTATGCTTTGAACACGCTTCTGGCGAAGCCGTTGTACCGTGATACGATCATTAACGGTAAATTGCTCGGTTCGCTGGCGTTTCTTGCGCTGGTCGTGGCTGGTGCTATCGCGTTCTATACTTCGCTTGTCCTGGTGTTGTACGGCAGCCTGATTGCGTCGACGTTCGGCGATTACTTGTCCCGGCTGCCGATCGTTTTCGTGTTTGCGCTGACGACGATGGCCGTTTTCGTATCGCTGTCGATACTGGTCTCGTTGCTGATAAGAAATCAGACGTTTGCTCTCATCATCGGCTCTTTGATCGTGTACTTGTTCTATAACCTGGAAGGTTACGCCCGCGTCATCGGAAACCTGTTCCCGGGCAAGGAAGTTGTGGTACAGAACTTCGTTGTTGGCCTGACGCCGATCGGCTACTTACTCTCCATTCGTAATAATCTTTTTGACAGTTCACACGGTCTTACGGAGTCTTTCACGGCAGTGTTGCCTGATCTTGTTAAATTTCTATTATATGTAGCAGTGGCATGTGTTTTCTGTTACATCGTTTTCATGAGGAGGGATGAAGCGTGAGCGGCAAGGCTGTTTTATCGATCGCGAAAAACGAGCTGGCGAGAGTATTGCGAAATCCAGTTATCGTCGTTATCGGCCTCGTATTGTTCATTGTCACTTTTATCAATGCTGCCGGGGATTATGATAATCTGATCGGTATCGCAGGGGACAAGGGTTGGGACGGGTTGATTTTAGGTTATGGCCAGATCTTTTTTTTAACCAATTTTATCTGCAGTATCATGGCCGCGTTCCTCGGGATGATGGCGATCAGCGAAGATCGGTTCAAGGGCTCGTTTAACGTCCTGCTGTCCAAGCCGATCTATCGGCGTGATTTTATCCTGGGTAAGTATCTGGGCCTTTCCGGGTTTATCGTGCTGTTCCTGACCCTGGAAATGATCGCCAATTTCGTCATGCTTCTTTACTATTACGGGGAGCCCTATTCTCTGTCCGAGGTCATCGTGAGGATCTCCTCGTATATCCTTGTCTTGTCTCTGGACCTGGTTCTGGTCATGGGACTGGCGATGCTGATCGGCATCGTTTGTAAAGAGATTTTAACGGCCGCCGCTCTCGTAGTGACGTACCTGTCGTTCGAGTGGTTCTGGAACCAGGGTACCGGACTGATCTCCACCATTCTGCATATCCCGTTGACCCCTTATCAGCTGACCGGCAGGATACTGTTCGGTAATGGTATTAGTAACAGCCTTTTCAACACGGCGACCTCCTATAATGGCTGGCTGATATCGGCGCTCCCCGCAATAATAGTGATGGCGATGATTGCGATCACGATTCTGCTGGCTAATTGCCTGGTTTTTACCCGGGCCGATGATTTGTAGGTGATCTGATGAGAACCGTTTGTATATTGTTCATGTCAATCTGCCTGTTGTCGCTGATGACGACGGGTCCGGCAGACGCTTCGTCTCCGAAGATCGTATCTATCTCTGCCGGTCCTATGCATTGTCTGGCGCTTGACTCGGACGGTAACGTCTGGGAGTGGGGCGGGAATTGGCGCGGCGAGCTCACGGGGATACCTGATAACAAGATCCCGCACGACGTTCCCGCCCTTGTACCGATTTCGAATGTCAAGGCTATATCCGCAGGAGCTTTTTGTAACGTCGCGTTGAAGGACGACGGTACCGTCTGGTGGTGGGGACGGTTACCGACTGATATTACGGATGGCAATAAAAATGTTTTTAAAATTTTCCAGGTACCGATTTCGAATGTGACGGCTGTATATGCCGGGCAGGCGTGGGCTTTCGCCGTTAAGGACGATGGCTCTGCCTGGGCCTGGGGTACTGTCAGGGGAGGCTATTTAGGCAACGGCGAGGATAACGATGATCATAGCGTAAGCCTTATCAGGCTTCAGCCGGTCCGTTTAGCGATTTCAGATGTAAAATCTATTGATGGGGACGGTTGTTTTGCCGTTGAAGAGAACGGTTCCCTGTGGGCGTGGGGAGATAACATATTGTATGATTATGGTGATGTAGCGGCCAGGATTTACGGAAAGCTCGGCGTTTTTTCCGGAAAGGCAACGATCCCTGTTCCGTTCAAGGTCGATCTGGTCTCGGATGTGAAATCAGTAGCGAGCGGCATGGTCCATGTACTTGTCTTGAAGAACGATGGCACCGTGTGGGGCTGGGGTTCGAATTATAACGGCCAGCTGGGAAATGGCGGTAACACTGGCGCATATAACCGGAGTACTGGTTCTATCGAGGTTAAGCCGGGCATCGTCCAGTCAAAAATTGACAATGTTATTGCGGTATCCGCGTCCTCCGAGCAGTCTATGGCGTTGAAGAGCGGTGGTACCGTCTGGACATGGGGTGCGAATACGTATAGTTTGCCGGGAGATTCCAATCCGACAAAGGTCGAAGGACTGAATGGTGTCGCTGCCATCAGCTCAGGCGCTAATCACTTTATGGCGTTGAAGAGCGACGGCAGCGTGTGGGTATGGGGCGATAACTATTTTGGCCAGGCGGGCAATAATGGTCGGCTGTATCAGCGTACGCCGGTGGAAATACAGTTCGACTATACGACGGAGGCGCCTGAAGCCACTATCGTTCCGGCTAATTTCACCGACAATAGTCAGATTCTGGTGATCACGCCTGCACCAAGTACCATGCCTACACCCGGTGCTGCGAACGGCTCGGTCATACCCACTGCCAATGCCCCGGACAACGGTACGGTATCCGGACAGACGGGCGACGGGCTCGCCCTTCAAGTAGTCGGATTGCTGTTGCTCGTCGTTCTTATTGCTGGCGGCATCCTGTTATACAAAAGGAAATGAGTATGTGCTTGCCGGCTGTCCCGTCGTTACCGGCAGCCCTGCTCAAATAATACCAATAACCCGCAGCGAGACGCAGGTGACGAAGATGACGGCTAAGTAAATGAGCGCGAACTTGTCGATGTGGTCGTTGGGTTCGAACCTGCCGTCGTCATTCCCGAAATATTTTTCGAGGAAGGTCTGTGTCATGCAATTACCCTTTTATCGTCCGTATTAAAAAGACTTTGCTTTTTATTTGCCATATATATTTTAGAAACTTCCCTGCTCGCTGCCCTGTGACAATCATTTAGTAACGTTTATATATTATCAACATAGTCTAACTACATACAATAATGTATAAAGTTGTACATGGTGTTAACGTGGACTTCGACGAGATCATGCAGGCATGCAAGGAACATTACCGGCCTTTCACAGGGCGACGTGCCGTACATCCGGAAGCCACGGAGCCTCATTCGCTCGATAGAGGCGGCGAAGAGCGACGGCAGGAGGCCGGTGATAGCCGAGATCAAGCCTGCGTCGCCCACAGCCGGGACGATCAGGCAGGTCGATGATCCGGCGCAGCTCGCCAGGGACTACGAGGCATCAGGTGCCTGTGGCATCTCGGTGCTTACCGAGCCCCGTTTCTTCCACGGCTCTCTGGAAAACCTGCAATGTTCCACCTGCGTGAAAGTGCCCGTGCTGCGCAAGGATTTCCTGTTCGACGTGGCACAGGTCCGGGAGTCCTATTTCTACGGGGCCGACAGCCTGCTGCTCATCTCGTCCTTTTTCCTCGAAGAGTCCCTGGCACAGATGATCGCCGCCTGCCGCAGCTATGGCATCGAGCCGCTGGTGGAAGTGCATGACCTGGCTGACATCGAGCGCTCGAAGGCTTCCGGGGCAAGGCTGTACGCGATCAACAACCGGGACCGCCACACGCTGGAGATCGACCGATCGCGCACGGCACGGCTCTCGAAGCATGTGGACGGCGTCACGGTCAGCGCGTCGGGCATCTCGACGGTGGCACAGCTCGACGAGGCGCTGAGCCACTGTGACGCGGCGCTCGTCGGCAGCGCGCTCATGAGTGCCGCCGACCCGGGCGAGGCATTGAAAACGCTTGTATATGGTGATCAGTGATGGACACGGTCTTACAGGAGATACGGCAGAGGAAATCGCAGCCCGTCGGGATTGTGCCTGTGATCGAGCCGCTGGACAACGACATCGACCCGCTGGAGGCATTCCGCCGGCTGAACGGGCAGAAGGCGTTCCTGCTGGAGTCGGCGGAGACGGGCGGCAAGTCGGCCCGGTACTCGTTCGTGGGCGCGGGCGATCGCTCGATACGCATCGACTGCGGCAAGATTATGGTCGACGGCCGGGACATCGGCCCCTATGAAGGCGGCCCGCTGGCTTTCCTTAAGGACTTCATGGCCGGGTTCCGGCTGCAGCCGCCCGTCTACTTCTTCGAGGAGTCATTCGGCCGGAGCATACCGCCGCTGCCACCGTTCTTCGGCGGCCTGGCCGGGTACATCTCCTACGACTTTGTACGCTATATAGACAATATCGGAGATGGCGCTGCCGACGATACGGGTTGTGCCGACGCCGACCTGCTGTTCGTCGAGGACATGATCGTATTCGATCACGCCGCCGGTGTCAAGATGCTCGTGGCCTGCGCCCGGGAAGGCGATAAGCGTTCGCTGATGGAAGCCCGGGAACGCCTGCGTGCGATGAAAGAATCGCTAACTATACCGCCCGTGGCGAATCCCGGCAGCGTACGGAAGCCTGTCACAGTGAGCTACCCGACCACGAAGGAGCAGTACATGGACATGGTGCGCCGGTCGAAGGAGTACATACTCGACGGCGACGCTTTCCAGATCGTCATTTCCCAGCGGGCGGAAATCGACACGGACGTCGATCGCGTGGCGCTCTACCGGGCGCTGAAATCGATCAATCCGTCGCCGTACATGTACTTCCTGGAGTTCGGCGACGCAGCGGTCGTGGGCTCCAGCCCGGAAATCCTGGTGAAGGTCGAGAACGGCAAGGTCATCGTCCGACCCATCGCAGGCACCCGCCCCCGCGGCGCCACAGAGGAAGAGGATACGGCGCTGGAGGCCGAGATGAAGGCCGATCCCAAGGAGGTGGCGGAGCACGTCATGCTCGTCGACCTGGGCCGCAACGACGTGGGCAAGGTGGCAAAGTTCGGCACTGTCCGGGTCGACGATTTCATGGCGACGGAGAAGTACTCCCACGTCCAGCACATCGTGTCCAACGTGGTAGGCGATCTTGCGGATGACAAGGACATGATTGACGTGCTGGCGGCCGCTTTCCCGGCCGGGACCGTCTCGGGAGCGCCCAAGACACGGGCCATGCAGATCATCGAAGAGCTTGAAGGCAGGCGCCGGGGCCTGTACGCAGGCTGCGTGGGCTACCTGTCCTTCAGCGGCAACATGGACATGGCCATCGCGATCCGCACCATCCTGCTGAAGGACGGCAAGGCCTACGTTCAGGCGGGCGCAGGCATCGTGATGGACTCGGAGCCGGAAAAGGAGTATGTCGAGTCGATGAACAAGGGGGCCGCGATGATCCGGGCGCTGGAAGCTGCGGCAGGGAGCGCGGCCCCTGCCGAGGCAGGAGGCAAATATGAAAGTCATGATCGTCGATAACGTAGACTCGTTCGTCTATAACCTGTACCAGTACGTCGGCGAACTGGGGGCCGACCCGGTCGTCGTGCCCAACACGATCACTCTCGAAGAAGTAGAGGCCATCGCACCGGACCGGATCATTCTCAGCCCCGGCCCGGGCAAGCCGGAGGACGCGGGAAGCTGTGTGGACATCATCCGGAACGTCAGCCAGAAGGTGCCGACTATGGGAGTCTGCCTGGGCCACCAGTGCATCGGCATCGCCTTCGGCGGCATCGTATCCCGTGCCCCGGTGCCCATGCATGGTAAGACCAGTCTCATCCGGCACGATGGCGAAGGCATTTATGCCGGGCTCTGTCGTCCGATCACGGCCACCCGCTACCACTCGCTGGCCATCAGGCGTGCCGGGTTCCCGGAGTCGCTCAAGGTGACGGCAGTGACAGCCGACGGGGAAATCATGGGCGTGCGGCACCGCGAATACCCTATTGAAGGTGTCCAGTTCCATCCAGAGTCCATCCTGACAGGGGACGGCAAGAAGATCATAGCCAACTTCCTTTACGGCGTCACCGCCGTCTACGGCGGTGACAACACATGAAGGAGTACATCCAGAAGCTCGTCGACCGGCAGGAGCTGACCGAGGCCGAATCGGCCGACGCGATGCGCACGATCATGTCCGGCAAAGCCACGCAGGCACAGATGGGCAGCTTCCTCACCGCGCTGCGCATGAACGGCGAGTCCGTGTCCAACATCACCTCGTTCGCCAGGGTCATGCGGGAGTTCTGCCAGCAGATTCACCCGCGTACGAGCCGCAGGCTCGTCGACATGTGCGGCACCGGCGGCGACCGTATCAAGACGTTCAACATCAGCACGACCGCCTCCTTCGTGGTGGCGGGCGCAGGCGTGCCCGTGGCCAAGCACGGCAACCGCTCTGTGACGTCCCGGTCGGGCAGCGCCGACATCCTCGAGGCGCTGGGAGCGAAGATCGACCTGCCTCCGGCAGTCGTAGAGCGGATGATCGAGGACATAGGGTTCGGGTTCATGTTCGCCCCTGTCTTTCACGCGTCCATGAAACATGCGGTCAGCCCGAGAAAGGAAGTGGGCATCAGGACGGTGTTCAACCTGCTGGGCCCGTTGACGAATCCGGCGTCTGCGGGGGCACAGCTCGTCGGCGTCTACGACGCGTCGCTTGTAGCCCCTGTCGCCAGCGTGCTGCGCAACCTCGGCGTGGAGCGGGCCATCGTAGTGCACGGCGTCGGCGGCCTCGACGAGGTATCCACCTTCGGCCGGACCATCGCCTGCGAGGTCAGGCATGGCGAAATCGTGCCCTACGAGATCGATCCGGCCGACCTGGGAATGCTCATGTCGTCCCCTGCAGAGCTTTCCGGCGGCGACGCGGCAGAGAACGCCCGGCTGGCGCTGCGGCTGCTGAAGGGCGAGGAGCGCGGGCCGAAACGTGACGTGATCATCGCCAATGCGGCCTGTGGCATCTATGTCGGCGGCGGCGCGTCTTCCATCAGGGAAGCGGCAAAGGCTGCTGCCGACTCCATAGACTCGGGCAAAGCGCTGGCCGTGCTGGAGAGCGTACGTTGCCCGTTCCCGGGAGGCAGACGTCTCCCGTTCCCGGGAGGCGTCCGCGTGACGAGAGTCAAAATCTGCGGCGTCCGCACGCTGGACGACGCGCTGGCCTGCGTCTCCGCCGGCGCCGACGCGATCGGGTTCCTGGTCGACGTCAGCATCTCGCCCCGGCGCATCAGCGCAACGCAGGCTAAATCCATAGTTGCAGGCCTGCCGCCATTCGTCACGCCTGTAGCGGTCATGATGCCTTCATCTGCTGAAGAGGTAGTCAGCGCCGGGCGTCTCGTCAAGCCTGGCGCCATCCAGCTTCACGGCGAGGAGCCTCCGGAGATGCTCCGGCGAATCAAAGGGCAGCTCCCCTGGGCCCGACTGATCAAGACCATCCACGTGGGCTCCGGGGACGAAGTCGCGAAGGCAAAGGCCTACGAAGGCTCCGCCGACGCGATACTGCTGGACACGCTGTCGCCCGCCGGCGGGGGCAGCGGTGCGGTGCACAACTGGGAGACCTCGGCAGGCATCATCGGCTCGGTAAACATGCCAGTGCTGCTGGCCGGAGGGCTGACGCCGGCCAACGTGGCGGATGCAGTGCGCGTAGCCCGGCCGTTTGCCGTCGACGTGTCGAGCGGCGTGGAGAACGGGGAATACCGGAAAGACATGGAGAAAGTAAGGGCATTTATCGACGAGCGCGAAGGGTGTCTGACATGATAGAGAGCAGATATGGAGAATACGGTGGCACCTACGTGCCCGAGATGCTGGTGCCCGCGCTGCAGGACGTCGCGGCCGGCTACGAGAAGTACAGGAACGATACGAGCTTCCGGGCGGAGCTGGACGACTACCTGAGGCAGTTCGTGGGACGGCCCACGCCGCTCACGCTGTCCCGGAACATGAGCCGGAAGTATGGCTTCAAATTATATTTGAAACGGGAAGACCAGGCCTTCACCGGCGCCCACAAGATCAACAACACCATCGGCCAGGCGCTGCTGGCAAAGCGCATGGGCAAGACGAGGCTGATCGCAGAGACGGGGGCCGGGCAGCATGGCGTGGCCACGGCTACGGCAGCCCGGGCGCTCGGCATGGACTGCACGATTTACATGGGCGAGGTGGACATCGAGCGGCAGAAGATGAACGTGTTCCGCATGCGGCTGCTGGGCGCAGAGGTCGTCGCAGTGAAGAATGGCACTCGTACGCTGAAGGACGCCATCAGCGAGGCCATGCGTTCCTGGGTGACGTGCCTCGACGACACACACTACCTGTTCGGCACCGCCTACGGCCCGCACCCTTATCCCGCCATGGTGAAGGACTTCCAGAGCGTCATCGGCCGGGAGGCGAGAGCGCAGGTGCTCCGGGAGGAACGGCGATCTGCCCGCCTGTATCGTCGCCTGCGTGGGCGGCGGCAGCAACGCGATCGGCATCTTTTCGGGATTCCTGAAAGACAGGGATGTACGGCTCGTCGGCGTCGAGGCGGGCGGCTGCGGCCTGGAATCCGGAAAGCATGCCGCACGCTTCCAGGGAGGCAGCAAAGGCGTGCTTCATGGCTCCTATACCTACGTGCTGCAGGATAAATACGGCCAGATATCTGACACACACAGTGTCTCTGCCGGGCTGGACTATGCGGCGGTAGGGCCGGAACATGCCATGCTGCGGGACGTGGGCCGGGCGGAGTACAGCTACGCCACCGACGACGAAGCGCTGCACGCGTTCCGGGAGCTGGGCATGGTCGAGGGCATCCTTCCCGCGCTGGAGTCGTCCCATGCGGTGGCATGGGCGATCAAGAACGCGGAAGAACTGAAGGACAAAACGGTCATCGTCAACCTCTCCGGCCGTGGCGACAAGGACGTATACACAGTAGCGAAGCACATGGGGGTGGACATATGAGGCTGTCTGAACAGTTCGACCGCCTCCGCGCCCGGGGAGAAGGCGCGTTGATCGCCTATATCACGCTAGGCGATCCCTCCCCTGTCGAGTCATTGGCCATCGCGCAGTCGTTAATTGACTCGGGCGCGGTGGACGTGCTGGAGCTGGGCGTACCGTTCTCGGACCCTATCGCCGACGGGCCGGTGATACAGGCCGCCGTCGACCGGGCGCTGAAGGCAGGCATGAACACCGATCTCGCGTTCGAAATCGCCGGGGCGCTGGACAAAAAGGTGCCGGTCGTGTACCTGACGTACTACAATATCGTGCTGCAGTACGGCGTCGGGCGGTTTGCCGCCTCGTGCCGGGATGCCGGCGTGGCGGGATTGATCGTGGCCGACCTGCCCCGCGAGGAAAGCGGCGAAGTCCGGGCGGCCTGCACGGAACATGGCGTCGACTATGTCAACATCGTGACGCCCAACACGAGCGAGGCGAGGATGCGGGAAATACTGGACGGCTCGTCGGGTTTCGTCTACCTGGTCTCTACCATGGGGGTGACCGGCAAAAGGAAAGAGCTGTCGCAGAGCCTGCGGCCGGTCGTGGACCGGGCGGTAAAAGCGTCCGGGGACACGCCCGTAGCGGTGGGCTTTGGCATCTCCGGGCCGGACCATGTGCGCGAAGTGATCGACATGGGCGCAGACGGGGCTATCGTAGGCAGCGTCATCGTGGATATGATCGCGAAGGGCGCCAGCCCCGATGAGTTGAGAGCGTTCGTCCGGGGGCTGAAGCAGGCGACCAGGCTGATGGCGGCTGAGCTGTCGGAAAAGAGCTAAAAATGGACGGAGGCACGGCATATCGCCGTGTCTCACTGTATTTTTAATCGAAGCTGACCAGCACTATGTCGCGTGTGCCGTCAGACCTCTGCATGATCACATAGTACTGGCCGGCATTGCCGGTGAACGAGTATGTCTGCATAGTACCGCCCGGGCCTGAAATCACGCCGGCTCCTGTCCCTGCGCCGCCTGTGCCTGCAGTGGTTCCCGCGCCCGCGAAGCCGCCCGGCCCGAAGACGATCAAGTTAGTCGGCCCCTTTCCAGTGCTGATCGACGCAGGCTGGCCTGTCGAAGAGGTCACATATACGCTCGTTCCGGCGGGGACCGAAACCGTCTGGACACCCATCTCCTGCAAGCGCGTTGCATCAACCTGGTTGATCGTATTGATCGAGAAGCTGTACCCGCCCAGCGAGAACGTCTGCGTGCCGCCGGTGCCTGCAGTCGTCCCCGCGCCCGCGAATGTCTGCTGTGCCATCGCCGGCCCGGAGACTACGGCCAGGGCCAGCATGATCAAAACCGCTGTTCTGATTGTCCTGTTCATTTTTTCCATCCTCGAAATACCTGTGTGCCTGCCCTGTTAAAACGGCCTGCCACGGACAAGCATCCTTTCCCGCATGCAGACTGAGATATCTTCGATACTGCTGCGCGGTCGTGCGAGGGAAGAAGCGGGGCTCTCTGCATTATAAAAAATAATAGTTCCGGCATGTGTACAGGGGAACCTTTTGCTAAAAGGTTCCCCCTGCCCCCTTCCAAAACTATCGCGTTTGTGCCTTCGGCACTGGCGTCCGGTGTCGCGAGTCAGGGGGGCTTTTTTGGAACAAAGCCCCCCGACAGCCCCGCAAAAACCAGCTACTGGAAGACAACCAGTACCCTGTCCATCGTGCCGCCGGACTGCTGCGTGATCAGGTATGCCTGTCCCGCGCTGCCGGTGAACGAGTACATCTGCATGGAGCCGCCCGGTCCTGATACCGCGCCCGCGCCTGTGCCGCCTGCGCCTACTCCGACACCCACGCCTGCACCTGCGCCGCCTGTACCGGCCCACGCGCCTGTGCCCGGCCCGGCCCAGACGCCTGTGCCGACGAACCCGCCCGGCCCGAAGACGATCATGTTAGGCGTCTGTCCCTGCCCCGTGCCGATGTTCAGGGGCTGGCCGGTCTGCGAGGTGACATACACCATCGTGCCTGCCGGCACCGTCACCACGCGCACACCTTCGTTTTGCAGCCTGGCCGCGTCATCAGGGCTGACTGACATCATCGAATACATGTTTCCGCTCCCGAGAGAGAACGTCTGTGCTCCTCCGGTGCCTGTACTCACTCCTCCGCCGACATACTGTCCGCCTCCTCCCGACGTCCAGGTACCGGCCCCGGCCCCGGCATAGGCTTGCGCCATGGCCGGCCCGGTAACGATCGCGACGGCAATAAAGATTAAAGCCGCTGTCTTGCAAATATTCATCATTTACCATCCCCGGTTATACTCTGTATCCGGCCTGTTAAAACGGCCTGCTGCCGACAAATATCCTTTTTAGCCTGCAGCGTGCAATAATATTCGATAAACAGGGCCGGGAACATGCTGAAAGAATGGCTTCACGGAGTGCTGGGTCGCGGCAGGAGAGACGATGACGTCGAGCGAAAGCTGGGACCGTACCTGACGGACAGCAACGCATGTACGCTCTTGCGTCTCGTCCTGGAGAACCCCGGCATCACGGCCACGTCGCTGGCCGGGCGGGCGCATATCGACGAGGGCACGGTCGCCGCCTGTCTGGATAAGCTGGCGGACGACGGGATTATCGTGGCAGAAAAAGAAGGCGGGCAGACTGGCTATCACGTCGCCGGAGACGCGAAGGCCGCCGTGGCGGAGCACCTGCCGCTGAACTACCAGTGCCCGGGCATGCTGCGGGAATAGCGTCGCTTCAGCAGCCGCGTGCGTCGAGCAACATGTAGATGTCCGAAACGCCGTCCGGCTTCACCGCCGACAGGCTCATGTAGCAGAACGGGCAGTAGGTGACGATCTTCACGTGACTGCTGTCGGTCACTTTTTGCGCTTTAGCGCCTGCGAGCAGTCGATCGTGGGTCATCAGGCCGCTGCCGGCGCCACAGCATACGCCGGGGCTCGTCTTTGCGGCACCCGGAAGCATCCTCCGCACCACGGCGCCTTTCTCCCTGGCATGGCAGGAGTCCTGCACCGCGAAGCCCTCTCCCAGCGACCGACGATCCCTTCCAGCAGGTCGACCGCCAGGACGACTTCCGCGTCAAACCCATCCTGGCCTTTATAGTACTTGTTGAAAGCTTCGTAGCAGCCGGGGCATATGGTGATAATCCGCTTTACCCCGGCGGCATTGAACTTCGCGATGTTCGCCCTGACCGCCTCAGTGCCGGAGGCACGGTCGCCGAGGCTGAACAGGATGTTGCCGCAGCAGGCCTCGCCGTCCATAAAGCCGTACCCTATGCCTTTGCGCCGCAGCAGGCTTTCGACTGACGCCAGTATCTCCGGCGTCTTATAGGCCGGGGTGCATCCCCTGAACAATATCGTGCCGCTCGGGTCCGGCCCGTCGCCTTTCCTTGTGTCGTTGACGCCATAGGGGTTGCCCGACTCGCGGATGTTCCTTCCGATGACGCTAACATGGGGCGCGACGAGGCTTCTTGCCACAGCGATCTCCCTCGCCGTAAGGTTGAAGCCGGCCGTGTGGCACTCGTTGCAAAGCGTGCAGCTATAGAGGCCGTTAAGGTCATTCTCGCTCAGGCTGCCAGTCAGCTTTACTTTAAGATTGCAATACACTGAGTTAAACGGGTTACAGTTCTTTGTGCTCATGTCTCTTACCTCGCTATTTCATTATACAATTTACGTGGTCATGCACTATTGACATGAGCAATTAGAGCAATGTAAGCTATTTATCGATTATTAAATAAGTTCATATACCATGGTATATGATAAATAATCAAATACCACGGAGTACGGTGTGCAATGCGCGTAAAGACGAGGGCCAGAGGGGAAAAAGAGCCGCCGGGCAGGACGAAGTCGGCCATACTGCTGTACCTGGCCGACCGGGGCGAGAGCACGTTTACAGAGATCAGGACTTACCTGAAGGACGAGCATAACATCAAAAGCTCCAAGGACGTGCGGCTGCACCTCGAAGACCTCTCCGCGGACGACCGGCTCGCCCTGCTCCACAAAATATCCCATGGCACCGGAAACGCCAACACCTACCGCATCCGGGAGGGCTTCAACAGCCTGAAGCGGCTGCACAACTACCTCAACGGGCAGGGCCTCGTGCCGGCGCTGATGAGGACGAAATATTTTACCGAATACACCGATTCCCTGGATTTCGTCACGAAGGTCCGCACCAACATCATCCGGAACTCGCTGCTGGAGCTGTACGAAGGCATGCTGGAGGACGCCGGCTACGCCAGGATCAAGATCCATGTTACGCGACGTTGACCCGGAGGACCGGTCGGCGATGATTTCGTGGATAGACCGGGTCAGGGCAGGCGATCGCGACGACCTGCTGTCTGGCAGCTTCCTGGCCATGGTCGACATGCTGAAGGAGGGTGACATCGACCGGCTCGGGGAGATATTCATGGACATCCTGCGGCTGATGGGCCCGGACTTTTCCTCCCCGACCATCAGAGAATTTGCCGCGCTAATGTCCGAGCTGAACATGCCCGAAAGCCAGCTGACGATGGTGTCTGCTATCCAGCGCCTCTCGCCAGGCGCGCTGGACTACCTGCTGAACTCTTCGAAGAACAACCGCATGTTCCCGCCCAATGTCTTCCTCGCCTATGTCTTCAGCCTGATCCTCCAGGCGCCGGGCGAAAATTATGTCCCCGGGAGCCTGCCGCCCATCGACTTCGCGCGCTACCGGCGATATGCGGCGGCGGTGCCCCGCTATTCGAATGAGTCGCCGATCGCGCTCATTGCCCGGTCCCTGTTCATCGCGGACATGGTCCACGGCCGGCTGGCAGTGGACGAAGTGCCGGAAGAGACGCTGCGGCTGATCTTCTCATAACGATGAATGACGGGCCGGGAGGGCGCTCGTGTGCGTACGCGTGACTACGCGAATGTGCACATAATTCCTCCGGGGAACGGCGACGAGCCTCGTCTGTTTATTAAAAGAAAAAAGGGGCAGGCCTGCTTACCTGCGCCCGTACTTCCTGTAGATGATGCCCAGTCCGGCGACGACGGCGAGGACCAGCGCGACCGCGATGTAGGGCACATACGAATCGGTGGTAATGGTGATCCGGTAGTCGCTTGTGCTCTCTGCCTGGTCGCTCTTCACTGTGACCTTCACGTCGTAGTCGCTCGCCACGATGTTGGCAGGTGGCTGCACGCTTATGGTGAAGACCTGTGTCTCTCCGGTCTTTATGCTGTTGACGGAGGCCGGCGAGGTATTAACGGTCCATCCTGTCGGCGCGGAGACGTCCGGGTACACGTTAGTCAGCGCGTCGCCCTGCCCGTCGTTCGTCACGTAAACCCGGATGCTGAACGCCTGGCCGGGCTTCGAGCTGTAGGCCAGCTTATCGCTGGACACAGACATGCTGACGCTGCCCTTGAGCTTGAGCGTCAGGTCTTTGCTGATCGCGACCCCGTCGGGCGTGGTCACCGAGGCAGTAAAGGCATAGTCTCCCTGCTGTGCGCTAAGCGGCGGCACGATCTCGAGCACGATATTCTTAGTCGACGACGCCGGGACGACTACTTCGGCCATCTCGCTGGTACCTCCCCTCGTTTCGACGTACCTGTAGTACCATCCGTCAGGCAGCCCTGCGACGCTGACCTTATAGTTGTTGTCCTGCGCCTGCAGGTTGTTGATGCTCACGTCATAGTAGATCTTCTCACCGATGGACGCTATGACCGAGCTTACTTTCGTCGACACCCCGGCCGAGCTGTTGACGCTTGTAATGGATACGGCCAGGCTGACGCTGTTGTCGCCGGCTTTTGCCGTGATGCGCTTCTCGCCGACGGTCGAAGTATAGGACGTATGGACTACGAGGTTTACCGTCCTCGACTGCGATTCGGGCACGTATATCTGGTATATGTCCCTGCCTTCGTACTGGAACGTAGTCGTCCAGCCGGCATCGTTGGCGGCAGACAGCGTGTACGTGCGGTCGTCGTCGTGGTTCTGTATGACGATCGGGAAGATCACCGTATCGCCGGCCAGCGCAAGCTGCCCGGGAGTATCACAGTAAATCTTCGTGCCTGTCTGCTCGGAGGAGGCTGCCGTCACCGGCTTCGCGATGTCCACATAGGCTTTGCTGGCGTTGCCGTCGAGCTGTACCACCGTGATCAGCAGCGCGTCGTAGTAATAGTACGAGTTACCCGGGGTTATTGTGACCGACTGTGTCGAGTAGCTGAAGCTCTGTGCTTCGACATGCACCGAGGAGGCGTTGGCCGGGATGGTGAAGATGACGTTGCACCCGTTGAACGACTTTATGTCACCGTTGCCCACGTAGCCCGACCAGACGGAAGAGTACCCGCTATCGGCCGTCGCCAGCCCTGACAGGGCTGCGACAGCCATGACGGCGGCCAATAAAAAAACAAGAATGTGCCCGGCTCTCATCGGACGTCCACCCTCACGAACCTGGCATAAGATATGCCGAACCCTATCACGATCATCACGATCAGCGCCAGGAAGTTCATCCACACGGACGACAGGGATTCCCAGATGGAGACCGTCTCCCCGGATACCATCTTGAAGAACCCGACGCTATTGCCTCCACTGCTTACCGTGGGGCCGGTCAGCCGGCCGGTGATGACCTCCGCTATCGCATTGAAGTCGTTGCTCGGCGAGATGATGTTGATGATGCCTGTGATCTGGCTTCTCTTGTTCCAGTAGTCGGTGTACTCGGGGTTGATCTGCATCGGCGCTCCCTGACCCCTGCTCACGTTCCCGGTCTGGTTGTCCGTGTATATCATCATGGACTGACTGCTCGAAGACGACGAGCCTGCCGCCGCCGGTATGGCCATCTGGGGTGCCTGCCCGAGGGCCGTGTCGGCTATCGTGCTGGAGATGTCCGGGACGACCATGCCGACCAGGATGATGGTGACAGCGATCAGCATTGCCATCGACGAGTTTTTCGAGACGGTCGACGACATGACCGCGATGGCCAGGTACGCCAGCAGGAACAGCACCACGGCAAGGAAGAACGCCGCCAGCCGGATGATGTCATCCCCTGCGGGGATGATGCCGAAGAACAGCATGATGGCTACGATAGCCAGGAAAGTGGACAGCAGCACGATGGTCAGCATCGCTGTTGCGCCGATGATCTTGCCGTTGATCACCTGGTCCCGGAACACGGGATGGGTGAGCAGTATCTTGAGCGTCCCCTCCTCCTTCTCCCGGGAGATCATGTCGAAGCCCATGGATATGGCGAGCAGCATGCCGAAGGTCGCGATGTACGATCCATAGGAGCTGAAGATGCTCAGGATGGAAGGCATGTCTACGTTGAACCGCATGCCGCCCGGCGCCGCCGACGCCTGCTGCAGGTTGCTGTTGTAGGTGGCCAGGTCGCTGTTGTAGGTGCCGATGCCTGTGACAGCGCTGATGATCGACAGCAGTATCAGCAGGCCGAACAGTAGCAAAAACCGCTTGCTGTTCAGGTAGTCTTTAAACTCTTTCGCCGCTACGATCATTTCAGGCCTCATTGGAAGCACCTCCGTAGACCGTATCCAGGAACACGTCCTCCAGCGACCGCTCCTCTATACGGAGCTCGCGGATATGGACATTCTGCCGGAAGAGCTCGTCGGAAATCTGGTCTCTGATGTCGCCCTTCGCCCTGATGACGGCACGGCCGTTTTGGTAATCGGCGCTCACGATCTGCGAGAGAGCGAGCTTCGGCATGCTCCCGTTCACCTTTACTACGATAGTGGTCAGGTCGTCTCCCTGCATCTTCCTGCGGACCTCGTCGGTCGTGCCGCGGGCGATGATCTTTCCCTTCGAGATCACGCCGATGGTGCTGCTGACATGCTGTACTTCTTCCAGGACGTGGGAAGAGAAGAACACTGTTTTCCCCTTCCCCGCAAGGTCCTTGATGATGTTCCGGAAGGTGATCACGCCCTGCGGGTCAAGCCCGTTGGTCGGCTCGTCCATGAAAATGACCTCGGGATCGTTGAGCAGCGCCTGGGCAAGCCCGAGCCGCTGTCTCATTCCCCTCGAATAGCCCTCGGTCTGCTTCTCCACGCCGCCAAGGCCCACGTATTCCAGCAATATCTTGATGCGTATGTCTGCATCCGAGTCCTTCATCCCGTAGAACCTGGAGAAATATTTCAGGTTCTGCTTTGCCGTCAGCCCGGGGTAAAACCCGATGCCGTCCGGCAGGTACCCGGTGATCTTCTTGGCCTCCAGCGGGTTGCGTGTCACGTCGACGCCGTTGACGAAGCATTTGCCGGCCGTCGGCTCGATCAGTCCCACGAGCATGCCGATGGTCGTCGTCTTGCCCGAGCCGTTGGGGCCGAGGAACCCGAAGACTTCGCCTTTCCCCACTTCCAGCGATAACGCGTCGACGGCTTTCACGCCCCCGTAAGCTTTCGTTAGATTGTCTGTCTTTATCATACAAGCCACTCCCCTGTTTTTATTAAGCTGGTGCTTGCACAGTCAGAGTCACCGCCCGGGAGTATATCAATTCTGGCCAAATCATCCAACGATAAGGCTACAGTTGGACGATCTGTCTATAGAATCAGCAAAAGACCGGTATCAGGCCTTTAATTATTTTTATCATCTGCAATAAATGAGAAATAATGGTAATATGCCCGCAGGATGGTCAGTTGGGTGATCTGATCAAAATGATTTTATACCCACCGGACGCTTATTATTATTCAGCATATGCTTAAAAAAACTGCGGCGATGGCTGTTTTAGTCCTGATGATCGCATCGCTGTTCTCTGGCTCGCTGGGGCGCGTACAGGCCGATGCCCCGGCAAAGAACGACGTGGCTAAGTACACGCATGACTTCCACCTGACAACGCTCTCAGCATTGCATGCAGGCAAGGTCGTCTCGTCCGGTACCTTCGGCGCTGCAGGCGGAGTGGCCGCAGATAGCCCTTCAGCTCGCATCGTGTTTGAAGACATCCCTGCCGGGGCAGCCGGCATGGCACAGTTCACACATGGCTTCCGTTTGACTACGCTCTTAGCATTTCATGTGGGCAGGGTCGTCTCATCTGATACCCTCGGCGCTACGGAGTACCGCAGATAGCCTGAGCATGTTTTGAAGCAGGTAGTCCTGCGGCAGGCAACGAGTTGCAGGCATCCCCGCCGAGGCCGGCATGATCGTAACCGGCCAGGTATCTTCCGACGGACCCGGGGCAGGTTTACACCGCGATGGTCCTTTACATGAACGACAGCAGGATTAAGATGCCCGTGTTCAACCCTGGAATGTTCTGGGACAAAAACGATACTGCCAGGGCGATCCTCTCATAAAATGTCCGGGCCAGCCTTCGAGCCTGGCGTCATTATCCATCAATGGAAAGATCGCCATGTTCAAGGCCGGCAGCGACATGCCGGACATGTTCGACCTGCAGTGGGAGAACAAGCAGGTGGTGCGGTTCGGGGAGAAGATGTCTCCGGCCATTTTCTCGGCCCATCATGGTGATACCTCCGGCTAATGGCAGCGAGATGATGCCTTTGCCGCATGGCCTTTCCCTGGCGAGTATGTCCTTGACAGCGATGTCGTCGTCGACCTGGCGAACCTGACCTTTACCGGCAGCCGGGCAGCACAGGACAGCGTGTATGACAACGAGATCGCCGCCGGGGAGACGCAGTGGCACAGTGCCGACATTTCAAGCGCCGTCAAATCGGTCAACGTCGACCTGAAATGGCGCGACAGCGGCAACCCGCTGAAGCTGACCATCTACACGCCTGACGGCCACATACTGGGCCCGTACGACGACAGCTCCGATGGCAAAACGGACGGCCGGATCAACCTGAACGTCGATAATCCGTCCGGTGTCGCGGCAGGCGAGTGGTCTATGAAGGTCACGGACACGGGCGCCAGCGGAACGGGCGCATATTACTTGAAGACATATTGATCGATGGATGACAGGTGATTCGATGCGGAAACTGTATGTTGCGATGGCAGTGGCGATCGTGGCCCTGACGGCCCTGATCGCGGCAGGCATCTATTCTAACGTCTTCAGCGGACCCGGCGACTATGTCGTTACCCCGGCCGTGCCTCTCGAGGATAGCCCCGGCGTGGTCGCGACAGACGCCCCGGCCGTCTCCTGGTGGGACCTGCCCCTGTGGGTACAGGTGGCGTCGATCTTCGACGGCCTGCTGATACTCTTCGGGCTTATCAAGTTCCTTCCGTTCGTCGCCGGCCGTATCGAGAACGTGCTGGCCAACCGCAACCGGAACCGCATATTCAACTACGTGCAGATGAATCCCGGCTGCACCCCGGCCGAGATCACGGCCCGGCAGCAGATGAAGAACGGCACGGTGAAGTACCATGTCCAGATGCTCGAGGCCGAGGGCATGATCGTGCTCCGGCGCATGGGCAAGTTCACCCGGCTGTTCAGGAGCGGGGGAAGCAGCGACCTCGAAAGGGTGGCGGCGACGTATGTACGGAACGAGACCAGCCGCAACATCCTTAGAGCCATCATGGACAGCCCGGGCATCACCAACCACAGCCTGTCGGAGCAGTTCAGTCTCGACAAGAGCAGCGTTCACTGGCATATCGATCGGTTCCTGCGGGACCAGATGATACGGTTCGAGCAGGACGGGAAGTACAAGCGGTACTTCGTGAGCGATGAAGCCCGGAATGTTCTGAGCAAATCAATGGCTTCTCTCTAACGCCCTGGACTGACGGTTAATGGCTATGCGACCGGAACGCCCGGCTGGTTAAGGCCGCAGAGTCCCAGGAGGCATAGAGAACTCGGTAAATGAAAATCGGTTTTCTCGATTCTGGAAATTGGAAAATGCACCGGAGTAGTGTAGCGGGCCGACTCTGTGGCTTGCGTACGAATACGGAGTGTTAAGCCACAGAGACCGCAGAGGGGCGCAGAGATCGCAGTTCTCTTTCAGGGTTTACCATGCCATCTTTAAAAGAATTACCGCGATCTCTGCGCCCCTCTGCGATCTCTGTGGCCTTTTAACTCGTGCCCTGTGTGTCACTACGCACAGCCAGGAAAACGGCTCGGGGTTATACAGTACAGACACGTCTGCCACTCATCCTTTTACGCACACCCAAATGGTTATTAATAAAGAACGTATAGTGCCAGATGAGGTTGAACTAATGTACCTGATCGGAGAAGCGCTCATAGGCGAGGGCAACGAGGTAGCCCACGTCGATCTCCTTATCGGCGATAAGGAAGGACCGGTGGGAACGGCCTTTGCAAACGGCTTAACACAATTATCCATGGGGCACACGCCCCTGCTCGCGGTCGTGCGGCCTAACCTGATACCGAAGCCCGCGACCATCATCGTGCCGAAAGTCACCGTCAAGGGCATGGCACAGATCGGCCAGATCTTCGGGCCCGCCCAGGCCGCGGTCGCCAAGGCAGTTGCAGATGCAGTCGAGGAAGGCCTCGTGCCGAAGGACATCTGCGAAGACGTTGTCATCATAGCGTCGGTCTTCATCCACCCTGAGGCCCAGGACACCGTGAAGATCTACAAGTACAACTACGGCGCGACCAAGCTCGCCCTCACCCGTGCGATGGAGAAATTCCCGTCCGTGGACAAGGTCACCTACGAGAAGGACCGGGGAGTGCACGCGATCATGGGATACAAGATCACCAGACTCTGGGACCCGCCATACCTTCAGATCGCCATCGACGCGCCCGACCTGGGTGTCGTGGAGCGCGTCCTGAAGAACGTGCCGAAGAACGACCACGTCATCATCGAGGCAGGCACCCCGCTGATCAAGCGGTACGGCCTGTCAGTCATCAGCAAGATCAGGGAACTCCGCAAGGACGCCTTCGTCGTCGCGGACCTGAAGACGCTCGACACCGGCAACCTGGAGGCCCGCATGGCGGCCGATGCGACTGCCGATGCCGTAGTCTGCTCCGGGCTGGCGCCTGTAGCCACTATAGAAAAGTTCATCGAAGAAGCCAGAAAGGTCGGTATTTACAGCATTATCGACACCCTGAACGTCGAGAACCCCGCGAAGCTGATCGCCTCACTCAAGGTCAAGCCGGACATCGTCGAGCTGCACCGCGGCATCGACACCGAGGGCAAGGCCGAGCACGCGTGGGGCAACATCCACGAGATCAAGAAGGCGGCCGGCGGCAAGAAATTATTAGTCGCAGTAGCCGGCGGCGTCAAGGTAGTGAACGCCGACATGGCCCTCAAGGGCGGTGCTGACATTCTCGTAGTCGGTCGTGCGATCACCAACGCCAAGGACATCGAGGGTGTTTCGAGAGAATTCCTCGAGGCGCTGCACAAGGAAGAGATCGATCAATACCGCATAATGACGGACTTCTGAACGGGGGCAGCTTGCCCCTTTTCATCCTTTTTTAATGGGCTTCTACCGGTTACATTTGTAAAGGCTACTGTAGCTTGCCGTTTCAAAGGCTATGCGCCGCCGGTCATGCCCGCCAGGGGTGCCAAGGGCCAAGGGCGCCAAGACTTTAAACGAAATAATGTTTTCCAATAAATTGCATGATACTCCTCTGTTCAGGCTATGCGCAGCGGTAAAGCGCGCCAGGATCGCCAGGTACCGCCAAGAGTCGGCGGATGACCGGGGTCCTGGTCAGGTATAAGATGATGAAAATCTGGCCGTTGTCATGCTATGCGTGAAGGAACGGCAGCATAGTTAAAGGCCGCAGAGATCGCAGAGGGGCGCAGAGAACTCGGTTGATGAAAAATGTTATTTTCAGGTAAAGGCCGGGAAAATTGGCCTGGTCCAGGCATGCGTCGTACGATATTCTCGCAGAGAGCGCAGAGAAACGCAGAGAGCGCAGAGACGAAAACGAGTTCCTGTGAGGTCATGGCACAATTCTCTGCGCTCTCTGCGTTTCTCTGCGCTCTCTGCGAGAATCCCGTCTACGCTTGCCCGAACAAGGATAAATTTTTATGGGACGCAGTTTCCTTTCAGGATTCACACTTAGCCGTCTTTAACATCGAAACTGCGTTCTCTGCGCCCCTCTGCGATCTCTGCGGCCTTCCAGTACGACTCATTGAAACCGACATCACTATTTTCATAGGAGTCGGTCTATGACCGGGGTTTTGGTCAGGTATTAACGATGAAAAGTGTGTACTGTGCCAGTGCAGGGGCACGCTTGCGCGCGCGAGTGGCCGGACAGGCTCGTCTGTAGCTTATTTGACATAGTTTTTCATGAGACCGCCAAGGATTATTTGATATGTGTATAAAGATTTGAACAAATGGTCTTCGATATGACTGGGGACGCATTGCATAAACATGGATTGCCGTGTATTTTAAAATGGTGGATTTATCGTTTTTACATTCCCTTCCCCGGCTGGACCTCGCATGGTCTGCCCCTGGAAATATAGTAATCGTAAATGCCGCCTATCGATCCCGCCAGGCCATAGACGATCAGCAAAGGCGCAAGGTCAACATAGCTGCCGGCTTCCCGGCTACTAAGATACTGCCCGATGAAGTCCGGCACGACGGCTACAGGACTGGCCAGCAGCCACAGGACGGTGCCGCCTATGGCCGACACGAGCGCCACTATCACCGACAGCGCTATGGACCGGTTCGGGCCCATGCATGCAAAATATGCGGCTTTTGCGCCGAACGCGCCCATGACTACCAGTGCGATCGGGACGAGGACGAAGGCCCAGAGGAAAAAGTAGATGGCTGGTGAGGCTGGAAACAGCCAGCTCAGCACGTTCGTTGTGATCGATATCAGGCTGACGAGCAGTATGCCCGCGACTGCTACTTTGATCTCTTCGGCGACGAAGCCCAAACGGACACCATTGAGCATTTGGCGGCCGGGAATATAATTGTACCTGCCGGACAACGGCGATAAAACTATAACAAGTTGTTCTTCTGGCGCTTATACATAACTTGCTCTGCTATGACATCAAGTGGTTAACACATGGTTTCTTTTTCATACCCATCGCGATGCTTGCTTTTATAAAACGTCTTTGACTGATATCTAATACTCTCCATTCTAATCGCGGTGCTTGCTTTTACAAAAAATCTATGGCTGATAACCAGTACTCTCCATACTAATCGCGGTGCGACGCCCATGCCTGCTGTCGCTGCATGTGCTACTCCGGGTTTTTACGGTGCTCCGGTGTCGGGAGTCGGGCTCGCACCTTCGTCGACACTGCTCGCTATCGCTCGAAGAATCTCCTTTGCAAGCCCTGAAAAACGCGCCTTTCGGCAGCGTTTTTCACACCCGCCACCTACACACCCCTCGCACGCTGAAGCGTGCTTGGGGCAAGCCGAAAAAACCCTCGCCTTCCGCGGAGAAGCACACGCTACCCTTACTCGACGTTGTAAACACAACCCTTACCAATACTAGTATTTGCATCGATCCTGTACTAGTCCTGGTACGCATTGTATAGACTGCGTCGCGGTCCGCGGAGGGTTTTTCTGGCCGTAGGCCCCGCAGCACGCCTTCAGGCGTGCGAGGGGTGCGGAGGCGGCCGGGCAATGAACGCGAGCCGCAGGCGGGCGTTGCTTAGCGCTTGCGAAGCGGTCGAAGCCTGGCGCAGCGAAGTGCAGCCAGGGCTTGTCCGCGAGGGTGCGAGCGCGGCCCGGACGGCGGAGCACCTGAAAAACCCGGAGTAGCCCATGCAGCATCAGCCGGCATGGGCGTCGCACCGCGATTAGTAAATGACAGACCGGATATTGATGCTTTTTGAATACCTGGCATTGTAAGAACGCGGCCCGGACGGTGGAGCACCTGAAAAACACGGAGTAGCCCATGCAGCATCACCTGACAACGACATCAACTGCGATTGATTCAGAGAACAGAGGAGTTATTGTTTCGATGACCTTATTAAAGGGGTGTCGCACGCGAAAGGTATGGCGAAGCTACAGTATATTGGTATTCTAATGATCTGACGGCCTGGGCGTTATACTCCTGCTAGATACGACAACTTAAAACATCCATATCCTGTTTTCAAATAGAAGAATATAATATTCGAAAATACCGATACCTTTTCTGGTTATGAATATGGAGAAATTACCGGTCATCATTCTGAACTACAAGACTTATGTCGAAAGCACAGGAATAAAAGGAAGAATGCTCACCCGCATGGCACACGAGGTAATGAAGGAAAAAGGCGTGCGCATCATCGTCTGCCCGCAGACGCCCGATCTTTACCTCCAGAAGGACTCAGGCATCGAGGTCTTCGCCCAGCACGTCGACCCAATCGAGCCAGGCAGCCACACCGGCCATGTCCTGCCTCTCGCGCTCATTGAAGCAGGCGTCTCCGGCTCGCTGATCAACCACTCCGAGGACCGGATGTCCTCCAATAACATCAGTATGTGCGTCGCCCAGTGTCGCAAACACAAGCTGATCTCCGTAGTCTGCGCCGAGAGCATTGAGAAGGTCCAGGAGGTCGCAGCGTTCAGGCCGAATTACATCGCTATCGAGCCGCCCGAACTCATAGGCAGCGGCATACCGGTGTCAAAGGCAGACCCGGACATCGTTAAGAACTCGGTCAAAGCTGTCCAGGCGATTGATCCATCGATCATCGTCCTCTGCGGCGCGGGCATCTCGAAGGGCGAGGACGTGAAGGCTGCGCTTGAGCTGGGCACGGCAGGCGTGTTGCTGGCGTCCGGCGTAGTCAAGGCGAAGGACCCGAAGAAGGCGCTGCTCGATCTCGTGTCGCTAATCTAAGGCGGCTATTCCGGCCATATTTTTTAATGATTCTCCCTCTATAGCCGGATTAATGAACGGATCGTGAGATAGACTTTATAAACCTCCCGGCCATTTCATAATACTATGAGCAACATTCCCGACCTATCCGAGATAGAGCTTCGGGCACAGCGCTTGCTGGAACTGCTCGACAACGTCAGTCTCTCCGGCCTGGACTTCGACAACCGGGAGCACCTTCACATCATCGAGCTGTGCCTGGATACGGCCATCGTCCACGTCGAAAAGATAAAATAATCTTGAGCCCCACGAGCAGTTTTGCTATTGTTGATCCAACTTTTTGTATGCTTAGCCGGCATCTGACACAATGTATCACGACGGCCACGACGTACACAACGTTTATAGAACAGGTCCATCGCGCCTGTTAAATAAATGACGTAGTGTACGTTGTGGCCGTCGTATACGTAGTGTTTGGTGCCGGCAAGCCTGTACAAAACATTTCACGAATGACTGTGCTAAAGCTGGATGAGTCCAAAGTATATGGCAGCCATAGCGAGCCCCGCCGTGAGGAACGCCCAGTTAAGGAATATATTGCTGCCCTTGAACCACCGCAGGCCCCACTTTTTATCGTCGAACGGCCCCAACAGCGGCACGCCGCCCTTTGTCATCGAGTCAAGCAGCACGTGCGACAGAGTGGCACTCAGCATAGCGATGGTCATGTACATGGTCATCGGGCCGGCGTGCAGCAGGTCTGCAAATACTATGTATGTGACACCCGTGACGAGCAGCACAGTGGTGAGGCTGTGAGTGACCCATGTCCGGTGGAAGATGCCCCAGGCAAAGTTATCGGCGTCCGGCTTCACCGACATGCAGGCGGCAACAATCGCCGCAATCAGCGCGAGCCCCAGCGTCTCTATTGTATCACCACGCCAGCCTGTGACGTATAAGATGCCGAAGTACAGGAGCAGCGAGCCCCCGAAGTGTCCTGTCTTATCCAATCCTGTCCCCGTATTGTATATAACCGCCTGGTTAATAGGCTTTTCTTTGCCATAGTATTTCTGTCTGTAAGATTGTATCACTGCAATTGCTCAAATGGCTGTCATAAAGCCGACATTATCCCTTTCAGGGCCTGGATAGCGGCAGATTGGAGCAGAAATTATTATATATTTACCAATTTTATCACAACTCATCCCTCTTATTTCCGCGATAATCCGTTGCTTAGTAATATATTAATGAGATTTATATAAAATTACTGATATATATGGTCGGAGCTTCAGACAAATACGTGTCACGGCTTTTCAGAGACGGCAGGGCGATGTTCCTGGCCTATGACCAGGGCCTTGAGCACGGGCCGAAGGACTTCAATGAAAAGAACTTCGATCCCTCCTACGTGATCGACATCGCGCTTAGAAACAACTTTACCGGGCTGATACTGCACAAAGGCCTGGCTGAAAAGTACAGCGAGAACTATGCCGGAAAAGTGCCGCTGATCGTGAAGGTGAACGGCAAGGACAACATCGCGAAGGTCCCGCCGTTCTCGCCGATCGTCTGCTCGGTAGACTACGCGGTAAAGCTTGGCGCCGACGCAGTGGGCTACACGCTGTACGTGGGCTCGCCGGACGAGTCGCGCCAGATGGAGGACTTCCGCGCGGTACAGGAGCGCGCCCGGGACTACGGGCTGCCGGTCATCGGCTGGATGTACCCTCGAGGGCAGTACGTGCCCAACGACACGGACCCGACCGTCATCGCTTACAGTGCGAGAGTCGGCCTGGAGCTTGGCGCGGACGTGCTGAAGGTGAAGTATACGGGCAGCGTGGACTCGTTCCGGCGGGTGGTACAGATGGCCGGGCGGGCGAAAATCGTCTGCGCAGGCGGCCTCAAGACAGACCCGAAGACATTCATGCAGCAGACGCACGACATCCTTGACGCCGGAGCCTGTGGCGTGGCCGTGGGAAGGAACGTGTGGCAGAGCAGCGATCCGGACCGGATAGCGAAAGCGCTCGAACAGCTGATTTACCATCATTCGTCTGTAGATAAAGCATTGGAGGTGCTAACTTGAAGACATGTGCGAACTGCAAGAGCGTCCGGCCATCCGGTGGGACGTGCAAGAGAGGCCACGTCATGGATGCGCGAGGGATAAGGAAGGAGTGTAAAGACTGGCAACGACAGGACTGTACGAACTGTCAGTTCCTCTCGAAGGAGGCGGCCACGTACTACTACAACACCACGCACAAGCTGTGGTGGTCCGACCGCGGGAACCCGTATACCGGCGACCGGTGCGAGGGCTGCGCGCTCCGCGCATACGCGAGCATCCGGAAGACCATCGACCAGGTGAAGCGGGACACGAGTGATCTGTACGAGACCGTGGGATGCCTGAGTGTCGAGCACGTCATCGGCCGGTTCGACATCGTATCCACCCTGGAGCTGATCGCCGAGAGCATCAGCACCAGCACCAGCAAGGCCGGCGAGATGTCCCTGCAGGTAAGGGAGATCGAACGCACCTGCGAGAGCGTCCATAGCAACCCCATGCGGCCGACCGAGACGATCAAGAGTATCGTCATGACCACCCACGGCCACCAGGTGCCACAGGCCGCGTCAGCACAGGAGATAGAAGGCAGGTAACCCCTGCCTCTAAAAAACGTCTTATTCTACGGCTCCACGATGTCCAGTGGCATCTCGCAGCCGTCCTCGTCGACGAAGTGCCATTCGCCGTCTCGTTCGAGAAGGTTACATCCGGGTACCAGGCACTTGTCGCATCCGGTGATCACTTTTCCATAATAGTGCATCCCGACAGGTATCAGGCCCGGTGAAACGGGCTCCCAGCGCCCGAAAAAATAATATGACAAGGAGTCGTTTTCCCCGGGCGGAGCGACAAGGATCTCGGTGATAATGCCCCGGTCGCCGACCAGCCACAGCGGCACCTCGGAATCTTTCGCCGCCGCCGTAGCCAGATCGAACGCATCTCTCGTGATCTTCATGTCTTCAGCCGCAGTCGCTCTCGTCTTCCGACTTCACGACCCTGACCGGCAGCTCTTTGCCATTATCGTCGATGAACTTCCAGGCGCCGTCCTGCTCGACCAGGTTATAGCCCGGCTCCAGGTACTTATCGTCCTTCGTGATCACTTTGCCGTAGCGGCGTACTCCTGCAGGCATCATGCTGGGCAGCATGCCTGCCGAAGTGTCGAACTCCTGCCGCCCCGGCGCGATCATGACGTCGGTGATGGTGCTCTTTTCGCCGACCAGCCACAGTGGTACTTCTGATTCCTTCGCGGCCGCTTTCGCCATCTCAAAGGCGTCTTCGGTGATCTTCATGTCCCCATTACATATAGGCACTATAGCCGTCTAAATGTATCAGTTCTGCCCCATCTGTGTCCGTAAGGCCATGTTATTGATTACCCGGACCCTAACCTTTTTGCCATCAGGGTCAAGGAACTTGTAGCCGCTCTCGTCCACAACGAGGTTATACCCGGCCCCGAGGTCATGATCATCTCTGGTGATCACCTTGCCATAGCGCCAGGTGCCCGCCGCAAGGCCGCCTATCGGGAGCTGGCCGGCCCAGGTATCGAACTGCATATTCGCCTGATCGATGACGACATCGGTGATCACGCCCTTCTCGCCCGCAAGAATGAGCGGCACCTCGGATTCTTTCGCCGCTGCAATTGCGGTCTCTAACGCATCTTCGGTGATCTTCATCAACGTCCCTCACTTCTTAGTTACATCCTGCAACTCTATGAAACTATCAGTCAGTACGGCAGATCAGGGCCTGAAGCAAACATATATTACTAATTAAGTAAATTACGAGTTACGTAATAATTCAGGTGATACAGATGTCTGATGAAAACGTGGATGCACTGGCGTCCGGACTGATCAGGACAATGGAGGCCTTAAAGGTAGACCGGCCATCCACATGGTCGAAATCGTTCGAAGGGCTGGCCCCGCTCGACTTGCACGTCCTGGCGATAGCCGAGAGCAAAGCCCGATGTGATACTGCGGGAGGTTAAGGATTATCTCGATGTGCCCAACAGCACGCTCACCGGCATCATCGACCGTCTTGAAAGCAAAGGGCTGATCGAGCGGGTCATCAGCGCGAGAGACCGCCGCTCCTACGGGCTGAAGCTGACCGGCAAAGGGCAGGAGGTCCGGGAAGAGCAGCGACGCATACGCCGGAGCGCAGCCGCACGCATGCTCGAGGCGCTGGACAGCGATGCCGAGAGGGACGCCTTTACCGCGATGATGATCAAGATTGGAGACAGGATCGGCCGGGAGGGTAAGCGATGACTGACGCAGCGCAGAGCGTCCGCACGGTACGTGTGGCTGCAGTCCAGATGAGCACGGGAAACAGGGCAGGTGCAAAACAACCTCAAAAAAGCGAAGGCCATGATCGAGCAGGCGGCGAAAGCCGGAGCTCAGCTGATCGTGCTGCCCGAGTGTGCCGTGCCCGGCTACACGATGGACAGACGCATGTGGGACTGGGCGGAGCCTGTTAACGGCCCGAGCGTAGCGTGGCTGACCGGCCTGTCGAAGAAGCTGGGCGTTTACCTGGGCACAGGGCTCGCGGAAGCCGATGGCGACGACTTCTACAATGCTTACGTGCTGGCCGGTCCCGATGGCGCGGTTGCCGGGCGGGTCAGGAAACGGCGTACTGAGTTCAACATATTCCGGGCGGGGGATTCGCCGGCGGTCGTCGATACGCCTCTCTGCAGGATCGGCTTCGGCATTTGCGCGGACTTCCACTACGTTGACATGCCCCGGCTGCTTCACGAGCAATCGGCCGACATTGTGCTCATGCCACACGCGTGGACTGCTCCCCTGGCGACGTCGAAGCTCGTGAAGGAGGCAGATGTGCGCGAAGCAGGAGCACTCGTGAAGGGCTACGCACAATTCTACGCCCGTATGCTGGGAGTGCCCGTCATCTTCGCAGACCAGACCGGCCCTCTCGTCGGCAGCCTGGGCGGAATCTGGGGCCACCTCATGAACCCGGCCGTTTTCGGCTACCCCGGCTGTTCGACCATCGCAGACGGCAACGGCTCGGCAAGAGCGCAGATGGGGCGGGAGGAAGGCGTTATCGTCGCCGACGTGACCCTCGACCCGTCCCGGAAACACTATTCGCCACCGCAGAGCTACGACGGCTGGCTGCACCCGGGAGCGCCGCTGATGCGCAAGGTCATTTTGCCGCTGGGCATCGTACAGGCAAAGCTCAGCTATTCCATCAGCAACGAGCGGAAGCGAAGGGCCCGGCAGATCTCGTCATCCTCTCAGTGACATTTTTACTTTCGGATACCTCTAGGGCGAACCATTATTTTTACGGGCGACGATTATTATTCATGAACTCGAAGGGCATGGAAACCGTCTGCGGGCTCGACTGCGGGGACTGTGCCTAGTAAAAGAAGGATGCCGCGGCTGTAACGCAGAGAATGGCGCGCCTTTCTGGACACAGTTCGCCGGTGTCAGCGTATGCCCGGTATATGACTGCTGTGTCAACGAAAACACCTCAGGCATTGCGGGCTCTGCGAGCAGATGCCCTGTCCCCGGTTCACGCAGATCAAGGACCCTAACGTGACCGAAGAGCAGGAGCAGGAGTGCCTGAAAGCCCGGGTGGCCATGCTGAAGCGAAGGGCGAAGCCCTTAACATTCATACATTTTTCAGTCGCGCCTAACTATCAGGTACGATATCAAATCACCAGCACTAGGCGCACTAGCGACGCGTCTTTCAGCATACTGATTAATTTCTTCTTGCCTTTGTTTTCCGAAGCAAACTCGGTGATAAACGTAGACCATTCCGTGTTTCTTCCGTTTGACTCATAAAGCTGCCTGATAGTTTTTAGCAGTCGGATCGCATCGCCATAACGGGCGTGCGATATGCTGATATCCAGCGTGATCTTATCCAGACAGAACTCTATGCCATTGTCAGGCATCTTTTTACCGACAGTAAGGGCGATCGATGCGATCGTGCTCGCAGGTATTACCCGGAGATACTGCCGCGTAATGTCTAAGCGATCGATCAGGCATTTTTCCAGCTATTAGCAGCGCCATCTTTCCCGGCCAGTGCCGGTAACCATGTACTGGCCAGATGTTCGCAGACGCGGATCAACGTTTTTTCATCCGAATAGTTTACCATGTTAGATAAGAAGTTTGTCAGAAGGCTGGTTGAAATGGTAATCTTCCATCTCTGTTCGCATATTAGAGCAGCCGTCAGTCTGGCCGATTCCTCGTTCATGCCCTTATCCAGGGCTGCTGTAGCGACGCGGGCAGTCGCGAATTCGTCGGTATCGGGATACGTCTCGACTATCTTCACTGCATTCTCAATCCAACCGTCGAGAGTGAGCGCAAGCGCCAGCATGTCCCGGTCTCTAAGGCGTTTGATCAGCACATCCCTGAAGCGTTCGGACCAGCCCATGTCCTTGAAAAAGCCGGAGATCTGCCGATATCGGTCCTCAAAAAATCTCCCTGATAAAGCTTCAATAGCGATGTTAACCGACACGTCGAAATCGATAAGGCCCGGCTTTTGTTCAGCCAATACTGAGGCAACAGCAAAGTATACATCGTCAAGGGATAGCGACTCGCCTTCCTCCAGTTCCAGGCCTTTACGGACCGTTTCAAACGCCTCTTCAGCTTTACCGGAGCCCAGCAGCGCTCTCGCCAGTCGGGCGTAATCATTCTTATCGACGAGAGCACAGCCTGCCAGCCTTATCCTTTCTGCGGGAAATAAGGTCCTGTAGAGATCCCAGGGTCTCAATTGCCCCTTCTCTGCTAAACCTGAACTCGCCATCTTTCAATGGACTGTCATCGGCGCTATCTCTCATGAATCGCTCTTCGATCCTTCCGATGTTCTCCGGGGTCACTATACCGTATAAAAGCTCATCCGTGTCGAGCCCCCACTGGTCCATCCCTATAAGACTCAGGATTTTATCCAGCAGCCCGTACTTCTCGTCATCCTTGCCGATGCGTGACGCGCTATGTTTAAACAGTCTGACGCATTCGGACACAAAATCGCCTGCTTCCTCGCTGACCTCTTCGTAATAGGGGATATACCCGAAGATCTGCAGACCGGCGCCGATGAGTTCCAGGTAAATGACCGACGCCTCTGTATAGCGGCCTTCGTGTTCCAGAGATTCGGCAGTGTCCCTGATGTTTTCCAGCTTCAGGACCAGGGCGTCAGGGCTGTAATACTCGTCTTCCGAGGCGATGCGTCTGATTTTATTGATGATACCGTCGACGTTGGCGTTGATACGGTTAGCCTTAACGCCTTCAGTCCGAATCTTCAGCTCGTCGATCAGGTACGGGTGCTCGTTAATGGCATTCCTGATAATATCGAGCAGCTCTTCTTTGCTTTTTGACTCCAGGGCCCGGAAGATCATGCCCCGATCGCTGAATGCTTCCGGTTCGTGAATCCACTTTAAAAGGAGGGCCACGCCATGCTTGCACATGTCGCCGACCGGACAGGTACAGCTGGTGAAAACTTCATCGCCCAGTTCCGCCCGGACATCGTATGGCTCCGGCCGTTTGCCGATCACTTTAGCAAAAAGCGTCTTATCGAGCCGTGAAGGCTTTACGACATGTCCGTTCTCGTAATATTCCTGCCCTCTCTCGTACGTCCCTTCATCAAAATACTCGATCAGGTCATCTTCTGTCAGCCGGGGCATATAAAAACGAAGGCGGCGAACAATTATATATTTTCAGATAACAGGCCAGATACACCGACCACCGCCCTGGCGCGCAGCGCCTTCGATTTACCACGGCTAAATGGTCTCCATATCTCTCATTTTTCACAGACCACATTTCCTCTGACCGCGTTCTGTTAAAACCGACTGACAGGGAGCATCTCCCTGTACTCTTCGTCGTTGTAGGCGATAATGTCCGAAGCCACTTTTCTGTCGATCGTATCATAGATGATATCTGTCCCATTCTTTGCCCTTCTGCGTGGAAGGCATGACTGCAAACAGGTCGAGATCGCTGTCGACAACTCTACAGGACATTTTTAACGATCGGCAGCCTTCTGATGACGAAGTGGCCGATGCCGAAGCATGCCGGTATGGCGACAGCGGACACGATCAGGAACTTGAGCATCGGATCGATGGCCACGCCCACCAGCAGGTATTGCAGGAAGATGATCACCGGGATATGGATCAGGTATACGGTGAAGGCATTATCGGCCATCGCTTTCGCAATCCTGCCCTGGCTGCTGAACCTGTTTTTAAACAGCGCCAGCAGGCCGATGCACATGCTCACGCAAAGCAGGCATTCCCAGGCCGACCAGAGCAACGCCATCGGCGAAAAGCCCCCGTCGAATCCAGCGTCGCCGAGCGTGAAGTAAATGACAGGGACCGCCAGCACCATCAGGCCGGCGACGACAGACCAGGCCTTTGCCGTGGCGGCGGGGATTTTGTCCAGCCAGCCACCTCGATATGCGATGATGCCGGCCGTGAAGAGCATCGCATACTGGGGAAGATGGGCAGGCTCGAAAATGTGGAACCATGTCCACTCATTTATCGGCGACATTATCCTGACAGCGAACGTCAGCAGCGCCATAACCCCGGCGAATGCCAGGATACTTGCGGTGCCCGGAAAGCCCGTCGCCTTCGTCTGGATTAGATGCCTGCATAGTTACGGATACTTGTTCCACCGTTTCATCCACAATGCCCCGATCATCTACCATTATACCTATGATCTTAAGGCGAGTAAATAATAAATTTTTCTATAAAAAAGGATCAGGCGTCGAAGACGCGGACCTTCCGCATCACGTCGCCCTGCTTGATCTTGTTCACGACTTCCATGCCCTTCTCGACCTTGCCGAAGACGGTGTGCTTGCCGTCGAGGTGGGGCTGTGGCGAGTGCGTGATGAAGAACTGGCTGCCGCCTGTGTCCTTGCCCGCGTGGGCCATGGACAGCGCTCCGGCGCCGTGCTTGTGTATGTTGATCTCGCACTTGATCGTGTATCCGGGCCCGCCAGTGCCGGTGCCCTTGGGGCAGCCGCCCTGGATCATGAAGTCCGGTATTACCCGGTGGAATTTCAGCCCGTTATAGAAGCCCGAGTTGGCGAGCTTCTCGAAGTTCTTGACGGTGTTGGGTGCCTCTTTGTCGAAGAGCACCAGCTCTATATTGCCCTTGTCGGTCTCGATCACTGCCTTTTTCACATGATCACCGTGCTGAAGATTCCGCTCATAGTATAAATATTTGGCATGCCTCCGCGGAATCCTTTTATGTCTACGAGAGCATATGAGATATGGATGCTCGCGAGTGAAAAAAAACGATTATCCATGCTGACAGCAGCACTTTCTGTCACAATCATGTTTTTACTGCTTGCCGCTCTGCCTGCGATAGCACAGGGCTCCGGATCGGGGAGTGCGACGGACAATACGTTTCCTCATGGCATATTCCGTAATGGCACGCTGGACGTCAGCCTGTCCGACGGCACCGACTTCTCGTTCAGCGATCCCTCCGCCAGCAGGGACCTGACATTCCGGGTGACTAACCCCGAAAGCTCGAACATGCAGGTCTTTCTCGCCCTCGACCGGGACAACCAGTGGAACGTGCTCGACAGCCTGGGCACGCTCAAGCCGGGAGAGTCAAAGGATTTCACCTTTAAGGCAGGCTTCAATTACACGGGCAAGACGAACGAGACTGATGTCTTCAGCGTCATAGGCAAGACCCAGTCGCACTACGCGGGCAGGATATTTCGCATCCATGAGGACTGGGCGCCCTACGAGCGCTCGCTGAAGTCGACGCTCTCTGTCTTCGGGGTACCGTCGGCCATCGTGCTGCTGGTCATCCTTGTCGTCGTGATGGCAGGCACGCTCGCCGCAGCCTTCAACGTCCGTTACCGGGGGCAGGAAGAGTACACCCTGAAGACGCTGTTCTTCCCGGTCATGAGGGCGAGGCCGCTGGCAGAGAAGATCGCAGGCGTCATCCTTACCCCGTTCTTCTGGATTGTGGAATTTTTCCTGGGAGCCCTGCTGGTCCTGCTTATCCTGCTGATCACGCTTTCTGATATACGCCCGGACATCGGCATCCTGATCTTCTTCATCGGGGGTGTGGCCGCCTTATTCATGCCCATCATCTTCCTGGTGATCGGCTGGATGGCCGACTACTACGACCGGGAGCCATTCCGGTTCATCATGGCCATGTTCATGTGGGGCGTCATGGCCACCTTCATCGCGTTCTTCATGAATACCACGCTATCTATCGTCATTGAGCTGTTCGTCGGCTCGGGCCTGGCGATGTTAGTGACCGCCGTCATCATCGCCCCCATCGTGGAGGAGACGGCCAAGGGCCTTGGCCTGCTGATACTGTCGGGCCACCACGAGTTCGACTCCATGTTCGACGGCATCCTGTTCGGCTTCGCGGTGGGCATGGGGTTCGCGGCCATCGAGAACTGGCTCTACTTCGCCTCAAATGCGGGCCCGGTCACCGTGGGAGGGGTGGTGCCGTGGGTGTACCTGATCCTGTACCGCTCGTTCCTGGGATCACTATCTCACGGCTGCTTCGCCGCGGCCACCGGGGCCGCCATCGGCTACTTCAAATCACGGGAAGGCCTGAAGCGCTACACGTTGTTCGCCTTCTTCCTGGGGCTGCCCGTCGCCATGGTCATGCACGCGTCTTTCAATTTCGCGGCCATCCTGGACGCGGTCATGCAAACCGTGTTCGGCACTCCGGTACCCGTGTTCGACCCCTTGCTGGCCATCTCCGTGACCACAATATACATAATCATTGGCATCATTTTGCAGCTAAGGATTAAAGACCGGCTCATGAGGCGCGGGCCGAAGCCGGAAGGATAGGTGACAATAATGCCAACCAGCAAGAAACAGATGGAAAAGCTCAAGAAAGTAAAGCAGGCGAAAGCAGAAGAATTGTCCAAGGCGGCCGCAGCAGGAAGCGATGCCGCCAAGAAGAAGCTGAAGAAGCTCGAGAAGAAACTAAAGTGATCACAGGCCCGTATCACGGCCTTTTCAATACTTTTTATCCAGCGGGCAGCGCAAAGATAAATACCATTAGTGTACACCTTTTTAATCAGGAGCGCCACATGTCATCCGTCATCGACGACCGGTCATTAAAGACTATCAAAGGCACCACGCCGGGCAGTGTCCTGCGCGACGTCAGAGCGATGAAGAAAGAGGCGATGAAGAAAGCGCCCGGACAGGAAGCAGTCACAAAGCCTGTGCCGCCCGGACAGCAGAGGCTGATCACCCCCGAGGAGCGCAGGCGCCTCGAGCTGCGGCTGCACCGGCTGCTCGTCTGGGTGGGGGTGGCCACGCCGTTCGAGTTCGAGCTTGAAGGGAAGGTCGTGCCGCTCCACGAGATCGTCTGGGACCTGCTCGCGAAGGACTGCCTGACCGAAGAGGAGAAGGAGAACGTGCGCAAGCTCATCTGGAAGCTCTCGGCCCACGAGAAGGTCGACGAGGAGATATTGCACGGCAGCAGCCGTCTGACGGAGTCCGATGCTAAGAAGATATTCCGCGAGGCAGCCGGGCTCCTCCGGGCGATCATGAGCCTGAAGAGCCTGCTCGGGGAAAAGGAATACTGCAACATCCGGAGCACCGCAAGCCGCCGCCGGGTCGAGGACGCCCGCTACTGGCTGGACTTCCTGAAGCAAATTACTTAAGGTAAGCGCGTTATAAACGCTTGAGATTCATGAAAACCCCGGCATTTCTGAAGGCGCTAAGGGAGAAGCACCCGTTTTTATACGATCTGGCTTCAGACGTCGTCTTTTCACTGGCCATCGTGGCCGTTATCGGAGCTGCGCTGTTCGCTTACTCCGGCACATGGCCTCCAATCGTCAGCGTCATCGGGGACAGCATGTACCCGAACATGCACGACGGCGACCTGGTGCTGTTGCAGGGCATCTCCCGGGGCGAGGTACAGACCTACGCCGCGTCTAACGGCACCGACTATGTGAGGTATGCCGAGCCGGGCGACGTGATCATCTATCGTCCCATGGGCGATTCGAAAGTCAAGCCCGTCATCCATCGCGCCATGTACTGGGTGAACGAGTCCGAGCCCATGTGGCCCGGAGGCCCGCCGGCTCCGGCCGAGGGCTACATCACGCTGGGCGACAACAACAACGGCCGGCTGGACCAGCAGACCAACATCTGCCCGTGGCAGCCCGTCCGTAAAGAGTGGATCATCGGCATCGCCAGGCATAACGTGCCGTATCTGGGCTACATACGGTCAATGATGCCCTTTTAAAAAAATAGCTGGCAAGGCTTCAAAAAACGGCTGCACAGGTGCCAGCTGGCAGCAGTCGCATGAAGCCTCTTTTAAAAAGTTTCCTGCAGCCCTGCCCGCCTTCGCGCGCGTACGCATGAACAGACAAGAGCGACCATCGCTTACGACGGTGCAGGCGGTGCAGGCTTCTTTATGATCTCGTCCGGGTGTGCATGCACGTCGCCGGTCACGAAGGTCATCAGCGTGCCGTCCCGGGCTTTCATGACGAACGCGCCGTCCTCGGTGATATCCTCGGACGTGCCCTCGTACAGGTTGTCCTGGTCTTTCACGATGACACGGCTGCCCAGCGGGTAGATCATGCCTTTGTACTCGTCCAGGATGATACTGTACTGTCCCTCGTTGAAGGCGCCGTACAGCCGCTCGAACTCGACGAGCAGGCGTCGATAAAGTCCTTGCGGGACACGGTCTTGCCCAGCTCTTCCTTGATAGAGGTGGCCGTCTTCTGTATACGGGACGGGAAGGACAGCATCTCTACGTTCACGTTGATGCCGAACCCGAGCACGATGTACTTGATCGAGTTGATGTCCATGGCCATGTCGGTGAAGATGCCGCACACCTTGCGGCCGCCGATCAGCACGTCGTTCGGCCAGTTGATCTTCGCGTCCAGGCCGTATAAGTCCCGTATGGTCTTGCACACGGCCGCTGCTGCGGCGAGCGTGATCTTCGTAGCGTTGCGGGGCGCGGTCTTAGGCCGCAGCACCAGCGAGAAGCAGACGCCGCCGAAGGGCGATACCCATTCCCTGCCGATGCGGCCTTTGATGCCGCCGCTCTGTGTCTCGGCGAGCACCATGGTGCCCTCCTCGGCTCCCGTTGCGGCCATTTCTTTAGCTATCCTGTTAGTGGAAGCGACCTCCTCGAAGTAGTGGATCCTGTGGCCGAACGATTTGGTTTTCAATCCCTTTTTGATCTCTTTCGGCACCAGCTTGTCCTCGTTGAGGATGCGCTTCGGGATGAAGTTCGTGCTGTAGTCGCCCTTGCGGAAGTAGGCGTTGAACAGGATCATCTTGTGGAACGGGATGGTCGTCTTGACGCCTTCGATGGTGTATTCGTCCAGCGCCCGGCGCATCCGGTTGATGGCGCCGTTGCGGTTGTTGTCCCAGACGATGAGCTTGGCCACCATGCTGTCGTAGTAAGGCGGAATCTCGTATCCTGCATAGGAGATGCCGTCGACCCGGACGCCCGGCCCGCCCGGCGGGTTATAAGTCGTGATCTTGCCCGGGGAGGGGAAGAAGTTCTCCTGCGGGTCCTCGGCGTTGATGCGGCACTCGATGGCACAGCCGTTGATCCTGATGTCGCTCTGCCTGAAGGAAAGCTCTTCGCCGGCCGCAATCCGGAGCTGCTCTTTGACGATGTCGATGCCGGTGACCAGTTCCGTCACGGGGTGCTCGACCTGTACCCGGGTGTTCACTTCCATGAAGTAGAAGTTGCCGTACTTGTCCAGCAGGAACTCGAATGTGCCGGCGTTCTCGTACTTGACGGCCTTCGCGCCCTGCACGGCGGCATTGCCCATGGTCTCGCGCAGGACCTGCGTCATGCGCGGAGACGGCGCCTCTTCGAGGAGCTTCTGGTGGCGCCGCTGGATGGAGCAGTCCCTCTCGCCCAGGTGGACGACGTTGCCGCTCTTGTCCGCCAGGATCTGGAACTCGATGTGCCGTGGCTCCTCCAGGTACTTTTCGAGGTAGACGTCCGGGTTGGCAAAGAATGATTCAGCCTCGCGCTTCGCGCTCTGCAGCGCGTCAGGAACATCCGCGTCCGAGAAGACCAGACGCATGCCCCTGCCGCCGCCTCCGCCCGAGGCCTTGATGATGCACGGGTAGCCGAACCGGTTGGCCAGCTCGATGGCCTCGCTTTCCGTCTTGATGGTCGACGGGGAGCCGGGGATGAGGGGAAGGCCGGCCTTCTTCATGGTGTTCCGTGCCACCATCTTGTCGCCGAGCTTCTTGATCACGGACGCCGGCGGGCCGATGAACTCGATGCCTGCCTTGCGGACCGCCTCTACGAACGGCGCGTTCTCCGACAGGAAACCGTAGCCGGGGTGGATGGCGTCCACGCCCGCGTCGGTCGCCACTTCGAGGAGCGCTTCCACGTTCAGGTAGCTGCTCTTGGCCGGGGGCGGGCCGATGCTGTAGGCCTCGTCCGCGTACTTCACGTGCAGCGACTTCGCGTCGGCCTCCGAGTACACGGCGACGGTCTGGATGCCCATCTCTTTGCAGGCTCTGATGACCCGCAGCGCGATCTCGCCGCGGTTGGCGATCATGACCTTGTTGAACATGTTACTCGATCACCGCAAGCACTGCATTCGCGTCCACGTTCTTGCCTTTCTGCATGAAGACCGACTTCACCGTGCCCCCGCTGTGGGCCACGATGTCGTTCTCCATCTTCATGGCCTCCAGCACCGCGACCACGTCGCCCTTCTTCACCGAGTCGCCCACCTTCACGTTGACCTTCAGGATGGTGCCCTGCATCGGGCTGGTGACGGCGCCGTTGCCGAGCCGGGCTCCGCCACTTCGCCGACCGCCTCGGCAGGATTCGTCTGGCCGATCGCCGGGTGCCATGATGATCGGCGCCCCGCCGACCGCCTCGATGCGCATCTCCATGACCTTTCCGTCCAGCTCCACCAGGAACTTCTGGGCGTTGGGCCCGAGCTTCGAGGGCAGCGACGCTGCGGCACGGGGCTTCAGCGTCTCAGGCTTGATCTCGCCCTTCAGGAACAGCTCGGCCACCGACGGGTACAGCGCATATGTGACATAGTCCTCCTCGGAGACTTTCGACAGGCCCAGCGCGTCCACCTTCTTCCTGACCTCGGCCATCTCGGGGGCGAGCAGGTCTCCCGGCCGCGCCGTCACTGGCTTCTCGTCGCCGATGACTTTCTTCTGCACCGCCGGGTCGATAGGGCCGGGGGCCTTCCCGTAGAGGCCTTTGACGTAGTCCTTGACCTCTTTGGGTATGACTTTGTAACGTTCGCCGAGCACCACGTTGAAGACGGCCTGGGTGCCCACGATCTGGCTGGTGGGCGTCACCAGCGGCGGGTATCCCAGCTCGCGCCGTACGACCGGGACTTCCTTGAGCACGGCGTCGTACTTGTCCATCGCGTTCTGCTGCTTGAGCTGCGAGACCAGGTTGGACAGCATGCCGCCCGGTATCTGGTAGACCAGCACGTTGACGTCGATCCTCTCTAAAATGGGGTCGATGACACCGGTGTACTTCTCCTTGACCTTCCAGAAGTACTCGGCGATCTCTGCCAGCAGCTTGAGGTCCAGCCCGGTATCGTACTTCGTCCCCATCAGGGCCCCGACGATGGTCTCCGTCGCAGGCTGTGAGGTGCCGAAGCTGAACGGCGACATCGCCGTGTCCAGGATGTCCACGCCCGACTCGACGGCCGCATAATAGCTCATGGGCGCGATGCCGTTGGTGCAGTGGCAGTGCAGGTCGACCGGCAGTCCTACCTCTTTCCTGAACCGGGACACGAGCTCTGCCGCGTCCTTCGGCCCGATGAGCCCCGCCATGTCCTTGATGCAGATGGAGTCGCACTCCATGGAGGCGAGCTGTTTGCCCATTTCCACGAACTTGTCGTTCGAGTGCACCGGGCTGACGGTATAGCTGATGGTGCCCTGGACGTGTTTTTCCGCCTTCTTCGCCGCTCGTATGGGGGCCTCCATGTTGCGGATGTCGTTCACCGCGTCGAAGACACGGAAGATGTCCACGCCGTTCTTAGCGGCCAGCCGGACGAACTCTTCTACCACGTCGTCGGCGTAGTGCCGGTAGCCTACGAGGTTCTGCCCCCGGAGCAGCATCTGGATAGGGGTCTTTTTGGCCGCGCCCTTGATCTTCCGCAGCCGTTCCCACGGGTCCTCGTTCAGGTAACGGATGCAAGTGTCGAAAGTGGCCCCGCCCCAGGCTTCCAGGGAATAGAAGCCCACCTCGTCGAGCTTCGCCACGATGGGGAGCATGTCCTCCGTCCGCATCCTCGTCGCCGCCAGCGACTGGTGCGCGTCTCGCAAAACCGTCTCTGTGATTCTTACCATAAGCTACCATCCACGCCACATTAATGGAAATCAGATGTGCGTTCACGTTTACTTTAAGGTTATTAGATATAATCTTAACGCCTCCGGGGCCGACGGTCCGCGAATGCCGCAACGGGGATGGTTTTGCCGGCCGCAGGCGACAGCCAGCCATTTAAATTGCCCACATTATACTATGGAAAAGAGCCTTCTTTCCGGTAAATGAAGGCATTTCTCTTTTGCTGATAAATGGTGCAATTCCAATCGTAGGGGGAATTATATGGATTTAAAGAAAATGGCAGTCTTCTGCCTGGTTGGCATAGCAGTTCTCGGGATGGCGGCGCCCGCTGTGGCGTGGTTCGGGCCCTTTGGCGGCTGTGGCCTCGGTTTTGGCAGCCTGTTCCCGTTCGGACTATTCGGCAGGCCGGTGCCCGTACCGGTTGCGGTACCTGTGCCCGTCGCAGCTCCTGTGCCAGCAGCAATACCAGCGTGCGGGCCCATCGGGGCCGGCTTTGGCGGACCAATCGACGGTGCCTGTGGAATTGGCGGCCCTGTCGGGACAGGTTTCGGTGGTCCTATCGGCAGTCCGTATGGAATTGGCGGCCCTGTCGGGACAGGTTTCGGCGGAATAGGCAGCCCGCTTGGATTGGGCGGCGCATATGGCAGCCCGCTCGGGCTTGGCAGTCCGTGTGGCATGGCGGCTCTTATGGCAGCCCGCTCGGGTTGGTAGCTCTTATGGCAGCCCGACTCCATTGGCAGCCCAGTCGGCAGCAGCTCCTTGGCAGCTCTTATGGCAGCCCGCTCGGGCTTGGCAACTCTTGTGGCCTTGGCAGCTCTCTGGGAAGCTCTTTTGGCAGCCCTGTCGGCAGCCAGTATGGCCTTGGCAGCACCGGGCTCTCCAGGGGACTGTATTAGCCCTGGAGATCGTATCATAGCAGGGAGTCGGCTCCATTGAGCCGTGTGACAGGCCTGTCATGCCTGTCACCAATTTTTTACCCCGGGTCGTTGTCTCCGGCGAACAGGTTCGTCCGGCGCCAGCCCGATCAGCATTATCTTTCGTCCACCGGGCCGTGTTCCGCTCGTTTACCGCAATATCCTTTTTACGGTTCGAAGGCCAGTATTTATCGTGGGGGATTCGATGTTCAGGAGATTTACTCTACTTATAGTGACCGCCCTGGTCATTATGGCATTAGTCACGCCAGCCATGGCTGCGGGCGGAGCAGGTGGATCGCGGTGGCAGGCGGATCGGCAGGTGCCGCCGGCGGAGCGGCAGGCACGGCCGGCGGAGCGGCCAGCGCAGGCAGCACGGCTGTGGGCGCTGCCGGCATAGGTGCAGGCGCTAAAGGCGTCGCCAGCAGCAACTTTGCGGCCGGCGGCATTGGCGGCGGTCTCGGGGGCTTCGGCGCAGGCTTCGGCGCTTCCAGCTTCTCAGGGTTAGGTGCAGGGTTCGGCGTCGGGCTGGGCGGAGGCTACAGCATGTTCGGCCCGCTGGGCATGTTCGGCCCGACCGACCTCTTCGGCCCGCTGGGACTCTTCGGCTACCAGGGCCTGTTCGGCCCGCAGGGAATTCTCTTCCCGAACGTCTTCATCAATGGCTGGTGGGGCGGCGGGTTCTGCTAGACCGGCAGAAGGCAGGGGCGGGCTATTACGCCTGCCCTGCAATGCCATGCCGGGAAACTTTACATAGAATGCGCCGCATCTACGATCTGATCACTTTATGAGATCGACGATCGTCTACTTTTCACAGACCGGTAATACGGAGAAGGTCGCCTATGCGCTCTACGAGCGACTGCAGGGCGAAGGGTACACTGTCACCCCGCTGATGCACGAGGATGCAGCCGACTTCCCCGAGGCGCTGGAGGGCATAGAGATCCTCGGCGTGGGCTTCCCCACGTACTTCGGCTACCCGCCGAAATTTTTCTCGGACTTCCTCAAGGGGCTGAAGAAGGTTAAAGGCACCAGCGCTTTTGTTTTCACCACCTACGGCGGGGCCACCGCAGGCGACAGCCTGTACGATGCGGCCAGCGTGCTCGCGAAGAAGGGATACAGGATCCTGGGCGGGCTGAAGATCGAGGGCAGTGACGATTACCCGCAGGGACGCGAGCTCAAGGTCAACGCCGGAAGGCCGGACGAACGCGATCTCCGGACCGTAGATGAGTTCGTGGACAAAATACTGGCAGCGAAGGCCGCAGGACACAGCCTCGACCCTGAGAAACTGGCCAGCCCGACCCCGTTCTTTGCCGCGTACCACGGCAAGCCACATGCGGCGCTCGTAAAGAAGATGCGCAAGGACATCGAGGGAAAAATCCTGTTCAACCAGGAGCAATGCCTGTTCTGCGAGACGTGCAAGAAGTCCTGCCCTACCAGGAGCATAAACACAGGAGAGAAGTTCCCGGAGTTCACATGGAAATGCATCGACGGGCTGCGGTGCTTCCAGTGCATCCGCGTCTGCCCGGGCAAGGCACTGTCGGTCGAGTACCCCGGGCCGGTCGAGGACTACCTGAAGTTCCGCGCCGAAGCCGCGGACAGCCCGGAAGAAAAGCGACGCACGATGATTACTGCATGAAAATAGATATATAGATTGCCAGTGCTCGTATCTCGATGGATAGCGGGCATCAGCGTCGAGAAGCGACGAGTGACAGTCCGGCCCTTATAATTTTTCCATTAGCTTTATTATCTCCAAGCGTATTGTAACGGCTGATAGCTATGCAAGCAGTAAACAACTCTACCGGCGGGGTAGATCTCTCGACGACCGCCGGCATCACAGATTTCGTCCTGCTGACCCTCGTCACGTTCCTGGGCTCATGGGTTATACTGTGTATCATCATGTACATCATCGCCCCGTACTTCGGGAAGTATGCGGACCAGCGTTCCAGGATGATTTACAGCGCCGTCTATACGCTGCCGTTCGCCATTATCTTCGCACTCGGCCTGGGCGGCACGATCTCCATCCTCACGTCCATGGTAGGCAGCATCGTCGCGTTGCTCCTGGCCTTCGTGATCGTCTTCGCGCTCGTCATCCTCCAGAGTTTCCTGATAGGCTGGCTCACCTCGAAGGGCTACCTGAAGATGGAGTCAAAGTCCCGCCAGCATCAGCAAATGACGAAGGGCAAGCGGAAATAAAAAACACCGAGGGCACGGAGGGCACGGAGGGCACAAAGTCCTTAGTGGCTAAACGATTCTTCTTTTTTTGTTGACCTTTGTATCGTCGTTCCTGTTTCTTTTATACGTTCTTCTTGTCAGTAATGTTATTTTTCAGTCTTGGCGCCCTTGGCCCTTGGCGCCCTTGGCGGGCGTGACAGGGGGCGCATTGCCTGTACAACAACAATGACGCAGCCCTGTCTTGGCATTGCGTACCGGAACACAAAGAACAGTTTAAGGCTCGCCAAGGGCGCCAAGGGCCAAGGGCGCCAAGACTAACTTTAAAAAATTTCAAATACACATCTGTGGATAAAAAAGTAAAAAAGACCGTACTTTGCGCCCTTAGTGCGCCCTTAGTGCTATTACACTAATCCGTGCACTATGTAAGGCGCTACGATCATGAACACCAGCGACGAGAACAGCGTGATGGCAAACCCGTTCACGATGGCCTTGGAGATGCGGTCAACTTTCTTGTCGTCGCGGATGAACCGGCCCACCGAGACGCGGGTGACCTCGCGGAAGATGTGCCCGCCGTCCAGCGGTATCATGGGCAGGCAGTTGAACAGGCCGACGTTCATGTTGAGCCAGCCGATCCAGAAGAGGGCCAGCGCCATATAGAAGACGGTATTGCCCAGCCCGGCCGCCCAGCCGATCGGATGATATAAGCTGGCCAGGTCGCTCTGGAACACGCTGATTCCCGTGAAGCCGCCCATGACCTCCCAGAGCGGCATGAACATGATGACTGCGAGGCCTTCGACCACAGACAGGGCCTTGTCCACGATATTATTACCAGTAGGGCTGAGCATGTTCTGGAGCAACGACAGCTGCCCCTTCGCGTCGAACGTGCCTACGAGTATCCCTATCGAGTTGTCCGACAGGTCGGCACCGCCAAAGCCCATGTAGCCTTTAGGCTGCGCGCCGCTGGCGAGGACCAGCGTAGTGTTCAGCATGGTGCCGTTCTGCGCGATCAGGCCGACGTTGACCGTCTGTCCGGGCGTGGTATTGGCCATGAACGCGGTGTACTCCGCGTTGTTCCTGATAGGGGTGTCATCGACAGAGACCATCTGCATGTTCGGGCCTATGCCTGCCTGCGCCGCCGGGAAGTCCGGTACGACGCCGAGGATGTAAAGCCCCTTCGCGTCGCCTGCGTTCAGCGTATAGCTGACTGCCTGACTGCCCTGCATGCCCTGGATAGTCACGTTGCTGCCAGCGTGGGCCCGCAGGTAATCGTTGAACTGGCCGGGCGTGGATACGTTGACGCCGTCCACCGAGTTGATGATCATGTTATTGTGGATGCCGATATCGTAGGCCTGCGTCCCCGGCGCCACGTTCACGACTGCCATCCCGGAGTTCGTCGCCGCTATGGCGCCGAGCACCGGCCCGAACAGCAGCAGGAACGCGACGATGGCGATCAGGAAATTGGAGATCACTCCGGCGCTGAGGATGCGGACCTGCCCCATGCTCGATGCCGTACGCTTGCCTTCCCCGGCCGCTTTAGTGTCCATTGGCCCGAGGACTTCTCCCGTCGTGCCTTCAGATTTTGTGCCGAACATCTCCTCCTCGTCGATTTCCGCAAATGCGCCGAGCGGAATGGGGGCAAGCAGCAATCCCAGTGACTTGACTTTGATGTTCTCGGCCCGTGCCATCACCGCGTGGCCGAGCTCATGCACCACCATGGCGACAACGAGCGCAAGCCATCCCCAGACGAACGGCACAAACTGGTTGACACCCGGGATGACAAGGATGTTCTGAGGCGCGGTCGCCACACTGGGCGCCGGCGTCTTGACGATCATGACGACATCGACGATGAGGATCATCGCCAGCATGATGATCATGGAGACGAAAACCAGCGGGATGCACAGGGAAAACAACGCCTTCCAGAACGTCTTCGGCGCTGAAAGCGCTTCGAGTAAGCCCTGGCCCCGGTACGTCCTCCACATAATAAGCGGCCCGTATGCCGTCATGTTAAAGCGCTTCAACACTCCGGCCTTGTTGAGTGCATAGACGCCCATCCACCAGAGCGCGAAGCCTATGATAACTGCGACCCAGATAAAATCAACCAAAGTAAGTTCTCCCCATTAATCCGAATATCAATCACAGCATAGTAATATTTCATATAAATACGTTCACGTCCTGTATAGCGGCCACATGCCGCCAATCACCGCCCGCAATGCCGGGCAACCCGGGGAATGAAGTCTGCGATATTAATATGTAGCAGGCATGAAAGACGCTTGTACAGATGTATTCGACAGTTTACGTTACCGTGAAGGATGCGGATGAGGCCCGGAGCATCGCCAGGGCGCTGGTCGAGGATCGGCTGGTCGCCTGCGTGAACTGCTGGCCCATCACCTCGGCGTTCCGCTGGGAAGGCCGCATGGACGAGTGCAGCGAGGTGGCGATGATCTGTAAGACCCGGACGGCCCTGGTCCCCGGATGTGATCAAAAGGGTTAAGGAGATGCACTCCTACGAGGTGCCGTGCATTACCTCCTGGAAGATCGCTGCGGGCTCCGAGGGCTACCTGGACTGGGTGGGCAGAGAGACCGGGTGATCCCTTGAGACGTAAGACCGCAGAGATGGGCGAACGTAAAGAGGTCGTCTACGATACCATCCGCTGGGAGGACTTCCGCCGCCTGCGTGGCAGGGCACAGGAGGTACTTGATGCGCTGGAGCAGAAAGGGCTGGACTCCATGGTTTTCGGCAGCGTGGCCCGGGGCGACGTGAAGCCGTCGAGCGACGTGGACATCTTCATCCCTCTCGTGGCCAGCTCCATGCAGGTGCTGCTGGCGCTGGACGATTTTACCGTACTCGGCACGACCATCACCCAGGCGACGCCCCGTTCGCTGGTCAAGGCCAACGTCGAGCTGGAAGATAACACGTCGGTCACATTTCCACTGATACCGCCCCGGGAGGTGGAGCTGGAGTTCTACCGGTTCGGAGGCGCCGTAGGGCTAAAAGAGGTCAAGGACGGGAAACGGGTGCCTGGCGTGGACAAGCGGCTCATGCTCATCGAGCCCACGCCCGAGGGACACATCGAGACACCGCTTTCCGATCTCTCGCCGGGCGTCGTGGCAAAGAAGGTGAACGTGAGCCAGCAGATCGTCGAAGAGCGGATGCGGGTGCTGGAGCGACGCGCGGACGTTGGGCGGACCGGTGTCTACGTCAACCGGCCGCTGGCGCCGGACGAGAGCGTGGAGCAGGTGCTGGCTGATCTCATCGCCGAAGACCCGGCCCTGAGACGGCGCATCGACAGCCGGTAATTAAAGGTCCCGGAACCTCCGAGACCTCCCGCCATGACCACGGCAAACCGACTTTTCCCCGCCCGCATACTATTTGATCGATGCTCATCGTCGCCACAGATTCTATTTGTATGCCAGACGTCTACCGGGAACAGCTGGAACAGCTGGGTGAACTGCGTGTCTACGAGGACAGGCCCGAGTCGCTGGAGGACTTCCTGGCGAGGGTCGAAGGTGCCGACATTGCCATCGTCACCCATTTTCGCCTGTCTGCCACCGTATTCAAGTACACGACGCTGAAACTGGTGGCGCTGGCCCGGACCGGCTACGATGACGTCGATCTCGAAGAGGCCACCTGCCATGGCGTGGCTGTAGCTAACGCGCCGGGCTATTCCGACGAGGCTGTCGCAGAGCACGTGTTTGCCATGCTGCTGGCCTTTCTCCGGAAAGTCCGGGAGGCCGACCGCTCAATCCGGGAAGGCTGCTTTGAGTGCACCTCCTGGGAAGGGCGGGAGCTGGCCGGCCGGACAATGGGCGTGATCGGCACCGGCCGCATAGGCATGCGTGTCGCGGAGATCGCGAGCTGCTTCGGCATGGACGTGATCGCCTACGACGTCCGCCGGTCGGAAGAGCATGCGAGAGAATATGGCTTCAGGTACGTCAGCCTCGACGAATTATACGAGCGCAGTGACTTCATTTCCGTGCACCTGCCGCTTACGCCCGCGACGGAAGGACTGATCGGCCGGGAGGCGTTCGCGCGCATGAAGCCGACAGCTATACTGGTGAACACGGCGCGCGGCCCGGTCATCGACGAGATTGCACTCCTCTGCGCGCTGGAAGGCGGCCTTATCGCCGGCGCCTGCCTCGACGTCTTCAACGAGGAGCCGCTCCCGCCGGACAGCCCGTTGCCGAAGCTCGATAATGTATTGCTGACGCCGCATGTGGCCTATAACACACTGGAAGCCCGGGAGAAGTGCATGGCGATCACTGTCGAAAACATCAGGACCTTTCTGGCCGGGAAGCCGCAGAACCTCCTGAACCCGGATGCTCTTCTGATGTCAGCATGCGCCCGCGGCAAATAAAGAAATCCTTGGTGCCCTAGGCGAGTGTGATAGGGGCGCATAGCCTGAGCTGGTGTACTGCGCTTTTACCCTGCTGACGATGGTAGTGTCGATTTGCCGGGGATGGTCAATCGTGTTTTGTCTGCCAGTCCGTCGCCCGCGCGCGTGACCGGCGCGGAGGCGTCCCTTGTTTACCTGCCAGCAATCATTAAAAGCGCCCGCCCTGCCTGCATTTACCATATGGGCGCCCGTAGCCGTGGCAACTTTTTTATACTGTGGGCTTGTAGTATTAACTGGTGGTAACCTGACAGCTGCGCTATTTCGCCTTTATTTCGCCGCAAAAACTACTTTCGCCACTACCACTACTACTGACTGAGGACGTCCTGTCTTCCGTCAAGAACCTGATTCCTGCCCGGGGGCCTTGAACTTTGATCGAGCTGAAAAATAGGGAAGATGTCGTGAAGAACATACAGAGCAGGCACATCATACTGCAGCCTGACGGAACCGAGCACCAGCTGGACCTGTCGAAGGAGGCCGAGGTCATGAAGACTCTCACAGCCGTCGGCCACCGGCCGCTGGAGGCGTACGTCGTCTCCGAAGAGCTCAAGCATCCTCCCAATAAAGAGCCGCCCTCGGTCAAGGTCATGCAGACCCACGAGCTGGTCGGCTACGAGCCGTCCTCGGACTCGGGCAACTTCCGCTTCTACCCGAAAGGGTACCTGCTCTTTCAGTTACTGCGGGACTGGGCCTACGATATCGCGGTGAACCGGTTCAAGGCGCTGCAGATCGACACGCCGCTGCTCTACGACTGGAACGACCCCCAAATCCGGGAGCAGGCGGGCACCTTCCACGAGCGGCATTACACGGTGACGCCGCCGGACGACGACCAGCAGTTCATCTTGAGATTTGCGGGCGACTTCGGGCTGTTCAAGATGATGAAGGACGCGACCATCAGCTACCGGCACCTGCCGCTGCGCATCTACGAGTTCAGCAAGAGCTTCCGCTACGAGCGGAGCGGAGAATTGTCCGGGCTGAAGCGGCTCCGGGCGTTCCACATGCCGGACATCCACTGCTTCTGCCGGGACATCGAAGAGGGCTGGGCGGAGTACATGGAACTGTACCGCAACTACGCGGACCTCGCCGACGCGTCGGGCGTGGAGTACGCCATCGTATTCCGCATCGTGGAGCCGTTCTACGTGGCGCATAAAGAGCGTATCATCGAGCTGCTGAAATATTCCAATCAGCCGGCGTTCATCGAAATCCTCTCCGAGGCCAAGCACTACTGGGCCGTGAAGAACGAGTTCCAGGGTGTGGACTCGACGCGGAGTTGCATCCAGCTCTCCACAGTACAGCTTGACATCAAGGACGCACAGGTCTACGGCATCAACTACGTGGACCGGAACGGCCAGAAGAAGGGCTGCATCATCTGCCACTCCAGCATCGGCAGCATCGAGCGGTGGTACTTCTCCTTCCTGGAGGAGGCGCTGAAAAAGGAGTCGCCGACGCTGCCTGTCTGGCTGTCGCCCACACAGGTCCGGTTCATCCCTGTGTCCGAGAAACAGCTCGACTACTGCCGTTACCTGGACATCGACGGCGCCCGCTGTGACGTGGACGACAGCGACGATACGCTGTCGAAGAAGATCGCACGGGCGAGCATGGAATGGATACCCTATGTAGCCGTCGTGGGCGAGCGGGAGTCCGAGTCGGGCCTGCTGTCCGTCACCATCAGGGAGACCGGCAAGCGTGCCAACATGACCCGGGACGAGCTGGCGCAGGAAGTACGCATGCGGTGTGCGGGAAAGCCCTACCGGCCACTGGCGCTGCCCAAATTGCTGAGCCAGCGCCCGATATTCAAGTAACCACCACTCCCGGCAGTAATCGCTGCCAGGCAATCTTTTTTATTCGTTTCGATCGACTTTACCGTATAGTCGAGAAGGGTTATATACACCGACAATTGCATAATACCCTGAAGGTGGGTAGGACTGTCCAGCATTAATGCAGACGACGACATCATCGTCGATAACCTGATCAAGCGATTCGGGAACTTTACGGCAGTCGACGGCATTTCTTTCACCGTGAAGAAGGGCAGCATCTTCGGCCTGCTCGGGCCCAACGGCGCCGGCAAGTCGACGACTATCAGGATGCTCACGTGCCAGGAGCGCCCTTCCTCGGGAAACGCCGTGATCGGCGGCCTCGACATTGCTAAGGATGCGTTGAAGATCAAGCAGAAGATCGGCATCGTCTTCGAATACCAGAACCTCTACGACGAGCTCTCTGCCTACGAGAACATCGATTTCTTCCGGGGCATGTTCAAAGCGGATAAAGCCCGGACGAAAGAAGTCCTGAAGCTCGTAGGCATGGAAGAGCATATGAAGAAGGTCGTCGGCAAATTCTCCAAGGGCATGAAGCAGAAGGTCCTGATCGCCCGGTCGCTGATCAACGACCCGGAGATCCTGTTCCTCGACGAGCCGACCAGCGGCCTGGACCCACGCTCGTCTCACGAGATACGGCACTTTATCCAGCGGCTCAGCCAGGAGGGCAAGACGATCATCCTGACCACGCATAACATGGAGGAGGCCGATTTCCTGTGTCACGACCTCGCCATCGTCTACAAAGGCAAGATCATCGCTCGCGGGACGCCAAAGATGCTGAAGAAGCAGTACGGCCAGGACGCGCTCAAGGTCGAGACCAAGGACGGGAAGGTCTATGAGAGCCCGTTGAACTCCCGCGAGTGTGCGGAGATGTTCAGCCGGCTGTCCCTGGGCGGGGAAATATTTTCGGTGGCCTCGGAAGAAGCGACGCTGGAAGACGTATTCATCAGGCTGACGGGGGAACAGTTAACCAATGCAAATCAGTAACATCATCAAGATCATGGCCAAGGACGCGAAGCTGTCGATCAAGAACATGTCGCTGCTAATCGTCATTGCTATTGCCATATTCCTGCCCGTGATGATGAGTCTCATGATGGGCTCCATCACTGCGAGCGGGAACCAGACGGTCGCTATCGGCATCTACGACCGCGGCGACAGCCACGACTATACGGATTTCCTCAAGACGGTCTCGCTGTACAATATCAGCGTCTTTGCCTCGACCGACCAGATCAACCAGAGCATCGTGGGAGGCTCCATCGTGGGAGGCATCGATATCCCGGCGAACTTCGACAGCGACATCGTCGCAGGCAGTAAGCCGTCGCTCACCCTGCTGACCGACTCGACGAACCTCAAGTCGCTTATCTTCACCGAGTCCTGTAAAGAGCTGACATTGAGGTACGCGGGCCTCGAGTACCCGGTCAGCCTGCAGACGCAGAGCGTCGTCGAGGTGCCCGGCAGCTCCACGGGCCCGGGAGGCTCCGCTGGCTACAGCGGGTTCACCGCGCCGACGCTGCTCCTGATCTCGATCATCATCGTGGGCGTCAGCGTATTGCCGGCGACCCTCACTACCGAGAAGGAGAAGAAGACGATCACCGCCCTGATGGCGACGCCGGTCACCCAGATGGACGTGATAATGGGCAAATCCCTGTTCGGGGTGATGGTTACCGTGCTGATCTCGGTCATCGTACTGTACCTGAGTAATAGTATAACTGGCAACCTGCCGCTGGCCGCGGTCTTCGTACTGCTGGGCGCCATCGCCTTCAACGGGATCGGGCTGCTGATATCGATATATTCGAACAGCTACCAGACCGCCTCGATCATCTCCTCGGTCATCATGACCCCGCTGATGCTGTTCACCTTCCTGTACACCTTTATCGACGAGCTGAAGGTCGTCGGCTCCGTCCTGCCGAACGTGTACCTGATGAACGGCCTGAACGACGCGATCGTCTATAACAAAGATGTGTCCACCCAGTGGGTCAACCTGCTCGTCTTTACGGCGATCACCGTCGTCATATACGCCATCATCTACGTCAGCCTGCGCAGGAAAGGGTTAGCTGCATAACTCGTCTTCGAAAGAGCTGTCGGGGAACCTTTCAACAAGGTTCCCCTTGCCCACTTCCCGAACTATCTCATTGGTGCTTTCAGCACTGGTGTCGGTGTCCTGACGGGCCAATCTTTTTGGAACAGGTTCCCGTCACTCTTTTTAAAACTGCCGGGACATGCAAAACCATCTGTAGGTAAATTATTTTAACCATTAATGTTCATCTGGGTGTCGCGTGCCACACGGCGGGCAATCGCAATATTTAAAAGGAACAGTATAATAAAGTACGATCATCATCGTACTTGCTTGTGCAGGTGCGGATTCTGCAGAGTCCGACGCAGCCCGTCTAAAAAACACGCAGGAGGTAACACAGTGGGAAATATCAGGCAGACATATATCAAGAGCACCGTTGACGCCTTGTTACGGCAGTACCCGAACGAGTTCGGCGCTGACTTCAATGAGAACAAGGAAAAAGTCGAAAAGCTCGCGACCATCCAGACGAAAGAAGTAAGAAACCGCATCGCTGGATACGTGACACGCAAAATGTCATCCAGCGGCAGGAAGAGATGATGAAGCTTAAAGAGCTCAAGGGCGTCTATCCTGCCCTTATCACTCCTTTTAAAAAGAATGGCGAGATCGACGAAGAGGGCTTCCGCCGCAACATCGACTACGTGATCGAGGGCGGCGTGGCAGGCATCGTGCCATGTGGCTGTACGGGAGAAGCAGCTACGCTCAGGTTCGAAGAGCAGAAGAAGCTCCTGCAGATCGCCGTCGACCAGGCCGACCGCAACAGGCGCAAGGTGCCTGTCATCGGCGGGTCCGGCTCCAACAACACCCAGGAAGCGCTGGAGCTGACACAGTACGCCAAGGACGCAGGCGCTACGGGCGCAATGCTGATCACGCCTTACTATAACAAGCCCATGCCTGCCGGGCAGATCCTGCACTACCGGACCATCGCCGCGAAGGCCGAAATGCCGATCATTCTCTACAACGTCCCGGGAAGGACAGGGACCAACATGCTGCCCGAGACAGTTGCCGAGCTGTCCAAAGACGAGTTCATCATCGGCATCAAGGAAGCCAGCGGCAACATGGAGCAGGTAGAGAAGATCATCGAGCTCACCCGCGGCAGCAAGAAGAAATTCACCGTGCTTTCGGGCGACGACAATATCACACTCCCCGTCATGGCGATGGGCGGCAAGGGCGTCGTCTCCGTGCTGGCCAACATCATGCCGAAGGAGATGTGTGCCATGGTGAAGTACTATGACGAGGGCAACCACAACAAGGCCATCGACTTGTACTACAAGATCGCGCCGATCATGAAGGCCATGTTCATCGAGACCAACCCCATACCGGTGAAGGCTGCCGCCAACATGATGGGTGTCGCCGCAGGCGCGCTGAGGCTGCCGCTGACCGAGATGGCCCCGGAGAACCAGAAGAAGCTCAAGGGTCTCCTCGATGCGTACGGCGTCAAGACCGGCGGCAAGGCCGTAGCAAAGGTCTCGCCCGTGAAGACTGCGGTGAAGTCGCCTTCGTTGAAGGCGCCTTCGGTGAAGGCGACCGTGAAGAAGGCCAGGAAATGACCGTCCGGATCGCGATCGCCGGCATCAACGGCCGCATGGGCCACATGATCACCGAGACGGTGCTCGCCCAGCCGGATATGCAGCTCGTGGCAGGGTTCGACCTGCAGGGCGGCCGGGCCGTCGATAAGATCACCGTCAGCCCCGCGGCCGACATGGACCGCGTGCTCAAAGCGACAAAGCCGGACGTGCTCATCGACTTCACCATAGCGCCAGCCGCCGTCCAGAGCACGAAGACGGCTGCGGCTAACGGCGTGAGCCTGATCATCGGCACAACGGGTTTCGACGAGGCCCAGAAGGCCGAGATGAAGAAAGCCATCGAAACCGGCAAAGTGGCCGCGATCATCTCGCCTAATTTCTCCGTCGGCGTCCAGGTGTTCCTCAAGCTCCTGCGTGAAGCGGCAAAGCGCCTCGAGGGCTGTGACATCGAGATCATCGAGGCGCACCACAACAAGAAGAAGGACGCGCCCAGCGGCACCGCGCTGAAGGCCGCCGACGTGATCGCCTCGGCACTCAGCGAGAAGCCGCAGTACGTCTACGGACGCGAGGGTGTCTCGCCGCGCGGTAAGGAGATCGGCATCCATGCCGTCAGGGGCGGCGATATCGTGGGCGACCATACGGTGCTCTTCGCCTGCGAAGGCGAGCGCATCGAGGTTAAGCACCAGGCTCACTCCCGCCAGGCGTTCGCCTCCGGCGCCGTGAAGGCGGCACGCTGGATTGTCTCACAGAAGCCGGGCCTCTACTCGATGGACGACATGTTCAAATAAGCATTGGACACGAAGGGCAAAGGCCACAAAGGGCACGGAGGTACAGCCATTACCAGTCCTGTATGTGGCTGATCCTTAGTGCCCTCCGTGGCCTTAGTGCCCTTTGTGTCCAATGAACCATTTTTATCTTTATTTTGCCATGATAAGCCCTGGATAACTGCGAATTCATTCGTAGTTTAATAAATAAATATATAGTAATCAAGCCTATGAATGTCTGGTGAAAGATATGAAAAGCATGTCAGTCATACTGCTGGCGGTTGCTTTCGTGGTCATCGTATGCGCAGGCTTCACCGTCGCGTATGCCATCACCGGGGGCAACAGCAACATGCAGTCGTTCAACCAGACGGATACCAACAAGACTATCACAGTCAAGCCCGGAGAGACGATCAAGGTACTGCTCGACGAGAACCCCACCACCGGGTACTCGTGGGTATTCAATGTTACCTCAGGCCTGACCATCGCAAAAAACACTTACCACGAGCCCACCGGCGGCCTCATCGGCGCCGGCGGCGTCCACGAGTGGCAGATCAAGGCGTCAGGCACCGGCAGCCAGCAGATCAGCGCCGTCTACAAGCGCGCCTGGGAGCCGACTTTCGGAAACGAGACCGTCTTCATCCTCAATATCAGGATTGAGTGAGCATATTTCCTGTGCCATAGCACACCGCAGGGGCGTTGCAGCGCCCCTTCCCACTTTTTAAAAAGCACCAGGGCCACAGTGCGCACGAAGAAAATCAGCTAAGCCACGGTGTCCTTTGTATCCGTTGTGCCAGCCTTTTTCAGACTCAGGTACTTGACCATTATGTAAGCGCGCCTGGCGATTATCGTGCCCAGCGTCATGGCCAGCAGGGCCGCGGTGAGATCGGCCAGGCTGATCACGCCCGTGTCACCGATGATGCCCTTGCCGAAGATTTTCAGGCCCAGCACCAGGATCCAGATAAGCACAGCGATCACAGACCCCTTCAGCACTATTCTGCCGCTCTCGTCGGTCTTGACCACCATGCGCGAGCCGATGACAACGCCAGCGACGCAGCCGATCGCGAACCCGGCGACAGACAGCAGGAGCGTGCCGATGCCGCTGTACTCGAACGCAATGATCGGGACCGTCACCAGAGCGATGAACACTGGCGGGATCCAGATGGTCCACAGCCTGACCCTGCGAGTCCTGAGCTGTAATAAAACGATGATCACGGCGATTAGAAAAAACACTTCCATGCCCATGGCAGTATTTCCGCCGCCGCCTTCAAGACCATATACCTGCCAGTCCATAATGATCGGCCATATATGGTATCTGCATTATTAATTTTGTCCTGTCCCCGCGAGACGATAGCCGCAATAACAGGGTATTAATATCAGGAACGGCCCTTAACGATTGTTACGGCATCACGGCGCCGGCCGCGGAAAGAGATATACTCGTTGCCGGCAATGGTTATATGTGCGGCATGCCTGACAGGTGAAACAGATGGACTTCGACGTGGTCATAGTAAGGTACGGGGAAATAGGCATCAAGAGCGAGCAGATACGCCGGAAATACGAGGAGCTGCTCATCTACAACCTGAAGGCCATGCTGGACCAGGACCGTATCGCCTACGAGGGCATCGACCGGGAGCGGGGCCGCATCTTCGTCAGGACGAAAGACCCGAAGGCGCCTGCATCCGTGAGTAAAGTGTTCGGCATCGTGTCGTGCAGCCCGGCCGTCGTCGCCGGCCCGACCGTTGAAGACGCCTGCGCCGCAGCCGCGAAAATAGGCATCGAGGTCATCCGCGAGGGCCAGTCCTTCGCCATCATGCCCCGGCGCTCTGTAAAGGATGAGTCCTTCACCTCGCAGGACCTGGGGAGGATTTGCGGCGACGCGGTGTTCAACGCGGTGGCAGACAGACATCCCCGGGTGGACCTGAAGACCCCGGACCACGCCATACACGTCGAACTGCGTGAGAGCCAGTCCTACATTTTCACCGGCATCGTCAAAGGCGTCGGCGGCATGCCGCTGGGCAGCCAGGGAAAGATGGTGGCGCTGGTCTCCGGCGGCATCGACTCTCCGGCGGCCGCATGGCTGATGATGAAGCGGGGCTGCGAGATCATACCGCTGTACATGGATAACACGCCCTATCTCGGCGAGGACGCGAAGCGCAAAGCCATCGACATCGTCAAAAAGCTGAAGGAGTGGTCCCCGGGCCACGAGATGAAGATGTACATCGCGCCCCACGGCAGGAACCTCGGGGCGTTCATCGAAAAGGGCAACAAGAAGTACACCTGTGTCTTCTGCAAGCACCTCATGTACAAGGTCGCCTACGCCATCGCAAAAAGAGATGGCGCTCACGGCATCATCACCGGCTCCTCGCTGGGCCAGGTAGCATCGCAGACGTCAGAGAACATGATGGCCGAAGCCTACGACGTTGACTTTCCCATCTATCACCCGCTGATAGGCCTTGACAAGGAAGAGATCACGATGATCGCCAAAAAGATCGGCACTCTCGATATTTCAATCCAGAAGGCCGGCGGATGCCAGGCAGTACCGCGGCATCCGTCCATTCATGGCAGGCTTGACGAGGTAGTCAGGATGGAGAACGAGCAGTTCGAATTCGATGAGCTTGTCCGCTACGAAGTCGATAATGCAAAAAGTATCGAGATATAAAAGGTAAAAGGTCAGGCTTCTACAGGACAGTTCCGGTCAGACTGTAGCTCCCACCTGATCTCCGCTACCATGTGCCTGCGTATGGCTACAAGCATATCTATGTGATCGAGGACATATTCCCATACCAGCGGGTCTTCGATCTTTTCGGCCAGCAGCTCTGTCTCCTGTAGCTTCTCGAGCACGTGGTCGAGCTCTTTTAACGTCTGCTCTCTGCTGGTACGCTGGCAGCCTGAGGCGATCGACCCGAGGATTCTCTCTACTCTGTCCAGGCCGATCTTTATGCGCCTGTACTGGGGCTTTCCCATCTGGTCGTTCACGTAGCTGTCATATGCCGGCATTGTCGCCATTTCGTCTTCAGGTATGTCTTCGTCTCGGTACATATCAGCATCACCGGCCGCAGCGGACTCTGCGCACGCCACACGGCCGATGCTCCTTTTTTTCGGTACAGTGTGTAATAGGAGATATGTATATAAAATTATGTATATATAATTGTGTATAAATGGAAATGTGCCGCTGATAACGCACTTCAAAAAGTGATCAACAGACGTCCAGCCCGGGCGTGATGTCGCACCCGGTGCAGGGGACGCACCCTGTCAGTGCCTTTTTCGGGTCGAGGCCGTACTTCTTCAGGATGCGGTATTCTTCTGCGGCCAGCTTCAGCAGCCGGTCCGCGGTGACGGCTTCGATGTATATCTCGCCTGCGCGCAGCGGATGTGGATTGGTCTTCCGCAGTATCGGGATGACGCCTTTGGCGGCCAGCATCTCCATGCCTTTGACCAGCGTCTCGTCCGACTCGCCCATGCCGATGAGCACGTTGCTGAACACGTGATTTTTCCCGTAGACAGAGACCGCATGCTCCAGCGCATCGATGATATGGTCGAACGAGAGTCCCGGGCATACTTTCTTAAAGATTTCCCGGTCCAGCGTCTCGATGTTATACTTGACTTCGACGGCGCCGGCTTCTTTCAGCAGTTCCGAGGAGTCGGCTGTCGCGTAAACAGATACGCCGATAGGGACGTCCCGGCCGTCAAGCTCTTTCCTGATGAGCTTCACCAGCCTTGCGACCTTCTGCACCTCTTCCTCCGGCGTACGCCAGACGCCAGACGTGATCGAGATAGCGGCCAGGTCAGGGACCTTTAATGCCGTCTCTGACAAGCCCGAGCACTTCCTCGTCGGACTTGATCTTGCCCTGGAGCTTTGGCACAGGGCAGAACTTGCAATTGAAGACACACTTCTCGCTTACTGTAATGTAGACCTGCCGCGGACAGTGGGAGATGGCCTCCTCCAGTCTGCCCTTGACGAATACGGAACCATCGGCGGAGATCGTGACTGTGCCGTCGTCGAGCCGGGCACTGAACCGCGAAGACTGCCGGATGCCAAGGCGCACGCGGTGGCCGTCGATGTTGACAAAGATCGACTCCAGCCCGGCGCCGGGACCTGCTGTCGAGCGGCTCTTGTACGGGTCGAACGAGCTGTCTACCGTGACTCCGCCTGCTTCGATTAGCTCTGCTTTTTTCCCGACACCCACGTCCATGGCAGCATCTCCAAATAACGCGTTTCGCTACATTATTTTCCGCCCACGTTAAATAATTGCCGTAAGCGGCAAGCTAGTTCTCACGGGGCTGTCATGAGCGCCTGAGTGCCCCTTTCGAGAACCTTTGCCACAATCGAAAGACTTAACTATTGTTAAGTATATTTAATTGTGGTGACATATACCATGAGGGATCGTTTTTGCCACTAATGGCATCGGATCAGTAATTGTACCGCCTCAGGAAAACACTATACACATCGAGCGTCTTCCGCCTTCCGCGAAGCTGGTCTACAAAGTCCTCGAGACGAGCGGCCTGCTCACGCAGAAAGAAATCATAAACAGGACTTATCTGCCTCCGAGGACGGTCCGCTATGCGCTGAACCGGCTCCGGAGCGAGAAGGTCATATCGGAACGCTTCTGTTTTAAAGACGCGAGGCAGAGCCTGTACGGACTGCAATATGAAGGGACTGCCGGGGGATGACCCCGGGCAATACCGCCTCCTCTTCTGTCTCTAAGGGATCGGGCCAGCCGCAACCGGCCCGTACCTCCTCCTTTTTCTTTATAACAGCTTATCCGGCTGCGGCGCCTGCGGGTTGGATTTGATCTCCTTGCCCGTAAACTTGATCCGTTCCTGGATCAGGTGTACGCCGCGGGGGGTGATGCCGAACATCGGGACGGAGTCGCCGATCTTGAAGGCTTTTTTCGATTCTCCGACCTCGCGTATGTATTTCGATGCGCAGCCTGTGGCGATGTCCGCGTGCTGGAAGATAAGTTCCGCATCTTCTTTCGTTATGCTGGTCGTGTGGACAATAAACGTGTAGATGTTGACGCCCGGGTGTTTCTTCTCCATCTCCTTGAACTGGCGGGCGACCTTTCCGCTGACAATAGAGACCGCGATGTCCTTGTAGCCCATCGCGATTGCCTTCTCCACGCCGGCAACCTGATCGATCTTCGCCGTCGCCGGGTCCAGCACACGCTCTCGGCCGACGTTCGCGATGACTTCCGGAATCGGGGTGGTGCTGACCAGGCCTGAAACCCGGCCGCCGACGCCCTGTACCATCTCCGGGTCGGTAACGACCAGTGTGCCGGTGCCCTCGCACACGAGCACTGCGGCGTCGACCATCTTTTTCGTCATGGCCGTGCAGATGATCTCCGATACGCCAAAGGAGAGGAAGTCCTTCATCTTGAGGACCCTGTTCGGCGTGCACATGCCGAAATCCTTGATCCGGAACTCCATGTTCTTCCTGATGACATCCTTATCGATCTTCTTGATGCCCCTGTGCTTGTCGAAAATCGGGCAATAGCCTATCTGCGGCTCGCCCACCTCGACGACCTTTCCATCCCTGATGACGATACGGGCCTTGCCGAGCCCTTCGATAACATGCTCGTCCATCTTCATTCCCTCTGAAAATATTTGATGTAGCTTTATATTACAAAGCGTTGCCGGTGCGCTGTCCGTACGCTGACTGTACTGGATTAACAATAGTTAATTAAATACTTTCGCCGGGGCACGCTGTCCGCAGATCGCTATGCATCGCGCCGGAAAACTTTTAAGTATTATGTATATCCTACACTACTCCATTCAACCGGAGGTTAACCCTACAATGGTAGCGAAAGTGGACAAGGAATCCTGTGTCGGATGCGGAACGTGCGTCGATGCCTGCCCCGAGGCGGCCATCGAGATGGAAGACGAGTTCCCCAAGATCAACCCGAATCTGTGCAAGGACTGTGGCGACTGCGAAGCGGCCTGCCCCACGGAGTCGATCAAGGCCGAGAAGAAAGAATAAAGTGCTTTTAGATCATACACTATCCAGGTGAGCACATGATCAAAGCGGGAATACTTGGAGCGACAGGGAATGTAGGCCAGCGGTTCGTACAGATGCTGGCAGGACACCCCTGGTTCGAGATCACGGCCCTTGCGGCGTCGGAGCGAAGTGCGGGCAAGCCCTACGAGGAGGTCGCCAAGTGGCGGCTGGATACTACCATGCCGGAGGAAGTCCGGAAGATGAAGGTAGTCCCGACAAAGCCCGAGGCCATGGACGTGGACATAGTATTCTCTGCGATGCCTGCCGAAGAGGCGCTCAAGATCGAGGCCGACTTTGCGAAGGCAGGCGTTATCGTGTCGTCCAACGCCAGCTCATGGCGCATGGAGAAGGACGTGCCGCTGATGATACCCGAGGTCAACCCGGAGCACCTCGGCCTGATAGACGTCCAGCGGAAGAAGCGCAAGTGGGACGGCGCCATCGTCACCAACCCCAATTGTAGTACTATCATGATGGTCGTCACCCTGAAGCCGCTCATGAAGTTCGGCATCGAGAACATCCATGTCTCCACGATGCAGGCGGTCAGCGGCGCGGGCTACGAGGGCGTGCCCTCCATGGCCATCGTCGACAACATGATCCCGTACATCGGCAAGGAAGAGGAGAAGATGGAGTCCGAGGCCCTGAAGCTGCTCGGCGACCTGGATGGAAACCACATCAAGGACGCCCCGTTCTGGGTGAGCGCCGCCTGCCACCGTGTCGCGGTGCTCGACGGCCACACCATGTCCCTCTGGCTGCGGTCGAAGAAGAACCCCTCGCCGGAACAGGTCAGGACCGCCTTCGAGAAGTTCAACCCTAAGCTTTCGGACCTGCCGACCTCGCCTGAAAAGGCGATCATCGTGCGCGACGAGCCGGACCGGCCCCAGCCGCGGCTTGACCGCATGCAGGGAAAGGGCATGAGCGTGTCGGTCGGGCGCATCCGCGCGGGCCACGACAACGCGATCAAGTACGTTTGCATGGGCCACAACACCATCCGCGGTGCGGCCGGCGCCAGCGTGCTGAACGCCGAGCTCCTGAAGAAGAAGGGCTACCTCTAAGCCCTTTTATTCCTTTTTTACATTCGCCTGTTTACCGGCTCAGCCTTTTATATCTGGCTCATGTAAAATTCTATTATGCGGGTAGCGATGAGCCTGTTCATTGTTTTTATCGTCATTGCCTTATGTGTCCTGCCGGCCGCAGCCCAGAGTAACGACGGCATGGACGAAGAGCCGGAATTCCCGCCCGAGCCTTCGCCCGAATACCCGCAGCCGACTGGCACGATTACGGGTATTGTCATGTCCTCGGTGGGCAGCCATGCCGTACCCGATGCGGTCGTAACCTTGTACGACGAATATGGCAATTTTGCCCCAGTGCCGAACAACCCGCAGCAAAGCAGCAGCGGCATCGGCAATAACGCGGGCATCTATACGTTTTTCGACGTGCCTTACGGCATATACAACGTGACCGCCGAGAAAGGCGGGGTCGTATTCTTCGCCATCGTCGACGTCAGCGGCGGAACCGCCACCGCGAACATCGTCCTGCCTGAGTACGTCGAGACCGAGCCGGCATACCAGCCAGAGCCGGGACCATCACCCATGCCAAGGCCCTACTACACTTATGTCCCGATCAAGGTCGGAAAGACCGCGATGCCCCCGAGGACGGAAGAAGGCCTGCCCGTCGGGCTGGCCGTCGTCGGCGGCATCGGCGCGCTGCTGCTCTACGGCCGACGGCACGGGGAAGAATAACCATTATATGCCGTCGGGAATTGCTTGCTGGCTTCCACTGCATGCAGCCTCCGCCCCGGTCATACGCGCCCGCGCGAGCGTCCGCACGACCTGAGACGATTAGTTCTGCCTGTCCTGAGTAATACTTATACATGAAACATCTTGTAAACAGGATAAATATAATATCCATTGGACGCATAGACATCCGCATGCTCAAGATCATCTTCCTCGGCACCGGCGGCTCCATACCGACGCCGAACCGGGGCATGCCGTCGTTCATGCTGATGCGGGAGGGGGAGCGCATGCTGTTCGACTGCGGCGAGGGCACCCAGCGCCAGATGATGAAGGCCCGGTCGGGCTTCATGGACGTGGCCTCGATCTTCTTAAGCCATTTTCATGCCGACCACACGCTCGGGATACCCGGCCTGCTCCAGACCATGAGCTTCCAGGGACGGACGGAGCCTCTGTATGTCTACGGCCCGCAGTTCGTCGAGGAGTTCTGCCGCCTGCTGAACAGCCTCGGCTACCTGAGCCTCGGGTTCCCGGTCATCGCACAGCGCCTCGAGCCGGGGGATAAGATAGAGTTCAAGGATTATACGATCGAGGCATTCAGCGTCTTCCACAGCGTCCCCGGCCTCGGGTACGCGTTGCGCGAGAAGCCCCGTCCGGGCAGGTTCAACAAGGCGAAGGCGCTGGAGCTGGGCGTCCCCGAAGGGCCCCTGTTCTCACGGCTCCACCGTGGCGAGACCGTAGTCGTCAATGGCCGGGAGATCAAAAGCGAAGATGTCGTTGGGCAGCCGAGGCCGGGCCGGACGATCGTCTATACCGGCGACACGGTGCCATCGCAGGCGTTTTTGCCCTTCCTAAAAGATGCGGACGTATGGATTTCCGAGTGCACCTTCGCCGACGATATGGCCGACAAGGCAGAGGAGACACAGCACTCCACGGCTGGCGGTGTCGCACAGCTCGCGGCACAGGCAGGCGTGAAGCAGCTGCTGCTGACACACATCAGCTCACGCTACTCCCAGGACCCGGCACCATTGCTGGCAGATGTTAAAAAATATTTCGATAACGCGATCATCGCCGACGACTTCATGGAAGTGGAAATTCCGCTTATCGAGTAAGATGTCTATACATCGTCACCCATCACTACCTTTTTTATTCACGCTCTAATTGTAAAAAATGGCGCAACCTGTTATTTGAAAAGAAGATTACCCATGAATGTGGATTATCATGGTCGCATATAAAACAATGAACGTAGATGGCCTCGACATATTTTATCGAGAAGCGGGCTCAAAAGATTCGCCCGCAATCGTGCTGCTTCATGGCTTCCCTGCCTCGTCTCACATGTTCAGAAATTTAATACCTCAGCTGGCAGATCAATTTTACCTGATCGCCCCGGACTACCCGGGCTTTGGCAACAGCTCGATGCCATCGGTCAATGAGTATGAATATAGTTTCGATCACCTTGCAGAGGCAATAGATAAATTCATTCAGGCAAAAGGCCTGGACAGGTTCAGCCTGTACTTGTTCGACTACGGAGCTCCCATCGGTTTTCGACTGGCGCAAAAGTACCCGGAAAAAGTGGAATCGCTTATCGTTCAGAACGGCAATGCCTACGATGAGGGACTGCGGGAATTCTGGGACCCGCTCAAGGCATTATGGAAGGACCGCACTCCCGACAAAGAAGCTGCCCTGCGAAAGCTCCTGACACCGGAAGCGACGAAGTGGCAGTATACGAACGGCGCAAGAAACCCCGAGGCAATAAGTCCCGATGGCTGGAATATGGATACGTTTTTCCTGAACCGTCCCGGGAACGACCGGATTCAGCTTGAGCTGTTCTACAGTTATGGTACGAATCCCCCGCTATATCCCCAATGGCAGGCTTACTTCCGGGAGTACCAGCCGCCCATGCTTATTGTATGGGGAAAAAACGATGCCATCTTCCCCGCCGAGGGCGCTTATCCTTACAAGCGGGACCTGGAGCATATCGACTTCAACCTGCTCGATACCGGGCACTTTGCCCTTGAAGAATATTGTGATGTCATCGCTGACCACATTCGCAGGTTTTTAGGGGAGAGGGCGCCGGCCGGGATGGAAGCCAGGAAGGCCGAGGCCAGATAGCTTTCTTACATGCATCATCGCCGACGACTTCATGGAAGTGGAGATACCCCGGTCGAGTGAGGCGTTTTTTGAACCCTGTTTGCGTACTCGCGCGAGCGGCCGCCCGCCGGTCAGGACAATGTTTATTACTCGTCAGGCCGCTTTTTCAATCATGCAGCCCGGGGAAAAGTACTGGCGGTTCCAGAAGTTCGACCGCAAGAAGTACAGTGAGGTCAACGACGCGTTAAAAGAGCTGACCCACCTCACCGCCCGCGAGTGGGCGATCGCCCGGCTGTGCGCCGACTTCAAGGACCGCGGCCGCTCCCAGATGACCTGGATAGGCGAGAACCTGCCCGAGCTGGTCCCGTTCATGGAGGGCAAATACCAGCGCCAGGACGTGTCCTCGGCCCAGGCCGCCTTCAAGCGGAAAGTCGTCCGGTCCGGCACCACATTTTTTTACGCGTACTACTCCGGACTGATCACGCTCGAAGAGATGCTCGCAGCCGTGCAGACCATCGTGCGGAATATCGAGATGCTGAAGCGCATCGAGGGCAGCGAGCCCGGCGACACCAATACCGACGTGCAGGTACTCATGGCCGAGACGCTCAAGCGCATCACCGACAAGCTCAACGAGCCGCCCGCCATACCCGTCGAACAGAAACCAGGGTAACAAGTCGCCAAGGTTCTAAGAGAAGGCTCCAAGGCGCCACTTTTAGCAACCGAAGGTTTCAAGGCGCCAAGTTATTTTTTAATTCAAGCCGCCAAGTTCTAAAGGACATTTTAATAATCAATATATAATGACTTGTACTCTTGGCGCCTTGAAATTAATAAAAGACTTGGCGCCTTGAAACCTTCGGTTGCTAAAAGTGGCGCCTTGGAGACTCTTCTTAGACTCTTGGCATCTTTAGTTCCCGGCAACCGGCGCCGGAGCCGGTCTTTTGCCGGTTCGCCTGGCAGCAGCATCGCGAGGAGCCCGGCGGCAACGATAATGCCCATCAGCGAGAGTATCCCGGCGAAGAGCCCGAAATGGTCGGATATGATGCCGGTCACGAACACCAGCAGGCCGCCGATGCCGTTGGCGAAGCCGAGCACGAGGCCGCCGGCCATGCCCTGGCTGCGGGGGAGCATCTCCTGCGCCATCAGCGTCGTCGGCGATATGGAGGCGTACATGAGGCCGCCGCCTATCGCCATCAGAGGCCAGACCAGGATGTCCGGCGCGCTGAAGGCGAGGTAGAAGAACGGTGCGGCCGCAAGCAGCGTCGGGACGATCACCGGCTTCTTGCCGAACCGGTCCGACGCCCAGCCGCCGATGATGCCTCCGATGGCGTTGGCGAAGATGAATACGAACAGCGTGATCGCGTAGCCGATGACCCCGATGTCATAGCCGAGCAGCGACCACCCGGCGAAATGGTCCTTGTAATAGACGCCGATGAACGTGATCATGCCCATGCAGACCCAGGCGCGCAGCGAGACGACGGTGATCAGCGTGGTCAGCGGCCCTTTCACCGAGGTGAAGCTGGAAAAGAGCGTCTTCAGGTCGATCGAGCTCTTGCGGTCCACGTCCATGCGGGGGGCATACATGTAGACGAGCAGGCCCACGATGATGCCTGGCGGTATCAGGTAAATGAGCGAGTGCAGGGCCGAACATGGCCACTATGATGACGGCCAGCAGCGGCATGATCGCGTAGCCGATGTTTCCGCCGGCCATGAAGATGGACATGCCCAGCCCTTTCTGGCTGCCGCTCACCTTCGAGACCATGGCCGAGGCCTGCGGGTGGTACATGGACGAGCCGATGCCCGCGAGACCCACGATGACGACGATCGACCCGTATCCGGGCGCGACACCGAGGACGCACATGCCGACCGCCACCCAGGCCACGCCCAGCGCGGCTATCCACTTCTTGCCATACTTGTCGGCGATGTAACCGAAGACAGGCTGAATCAGTGTCGACGTAACCGAAAATATGGCCGTGAGCATGCCGATGGCCGCGTACGACAGGTTATACATCGCCTGGAAGACCGGGAGCAATGGTGGCAGCAGGTCCGCGTAGACGTCTACCGTAAAATGGCCCAGGGCAAGCAGAAAGACTCTGAACTTGTCGAAGGTCCCGTTTCCATTTTTATCTTCAGGCGTACAGCCATCTCCTCATTAATAGATTTTAATATATGTGCCGGGAACGTATAAAAAGCTATCAGCGTCGTTCCGGAGTAAGCCTACCCGGCAACAGGAGTGTGAACAATAGTCCTGCAAACGGCAGCAGCACCAGCGAGTACGTGCCCGCTCCTATGCCGTAGGCGTCGGCGATCGCGCCGGTGACGGAGACGCCGAGGCCGCCCACCCCGATGGCAAAGCCGAGGATGATGCCCGAGGCCATCCCCTGGTTCTTCGGTATCAGACCCTGCGCTATAAGTACTGCAGGCGAGAACGATGCCAGCAGCGCCATCCCGGCAGAACGACATCAGGGCCCACCCGAGGACGCCCTGCGTATAGAGCCCGCCCAGCAGCAGGGGCCCTGTCAGCACCAGCGACAGGGCGATGACGAACTTGCGCCCGTAGCGGTCGGAAGCCCAGCCGCCAAGCAGCGTCCCGACCGCGCCGCACAGCAACATGACAGACAGGAGCAGGCTCGCCGCCTCGTGGGTTTCGTTCTGCGCGATCAGGTATAGCGGCAGGAAGGTGATCAGGCCGAAGAAGAGCCATGCCCGCATGCAGACCACGCCTGTTACCACTGACAGCGGCTTGATGACCACCATGATGTCTGCATACAGCTCTTTCAGGCCGGGCGTGGCGGATGTGGCCTGCGGAGCTTCCGGCGCGTACCGCTGCAGGAGCAGTGCCATGAATAACCCCGGGATGAACAGCACCAGTATGCCACCCAGGCCCCACATCTGCGTGATAGGTACGACCAGCAGTGGCATGATCGCGTAGCCGAGGTTGCCGCCCGCGGAGAAGATCGAGACGCCTACGCCTTTGTGGGTGCCGCTGATGCGGGGCACCATGGCCGAGGCCTGCGGATGGTAGGCGGAAGAGCCGAAACCGGCCATGGCCACCAGGACGAGGATGACGATGTAGGAGCTCGTTGGGTCGAGGCCGAGGTAGCCGACGATGCCGATCATGGACATGAAGAAGGCAATCCAGAGCACGCTCAGCGCGATCAGCCACCGTCTGCCATGCCTGTCCGCGATATAGCCGAATATCGGCTGGATGACGCTCGAGGTGATCGTGAAGACGGTCATGATCACGCCCGACAAGGTATAGCTGAGGTTGTAAGTCGCCTGCAGCAACGGCAGTAGTGGCGGGATAACGTTGGAGTAGCTGTCGTTCACCATGTGGCCGAGCGACAGCATGAACACGCGCAGCTTGTCGAAGCCGTTGTCCTTTTCCGTCATCGCTGCTCTTTTCTCCAACGCCGCAGGAAGCTAAGACTCTGTTTGCCCTCTTCCACATTGCGCCCTTCTACGACCAGCGCGCCCTCGAAGCCCTTCAGCCCGCCGAGCACCTGGTCCCAGTTGACCGTGCCACCGCCGAGGGGGAGGTGCTCGTCCTTGACACCTTTGTTGTCGTGGATGTGCACGTGGCTGATGCGCGCCTTCTCCTTCAGGTAGCCGGCCGTGTTCCTCGTGGTGTTGGCGTGGCCTGCGTCGAACGTCGTGCCGATATTGTCCATGCCGACGGAATCGACCATGCCGAACAGCTCGTCGGGCGTACGGCACAGCAATTTTTCCATGTCAGGCATGTTCTCGAGGCAGATGCGTACGCCGTAGTCCTGCGCATGGCGGCATAAGATACGCAGCGCCTCGACGTTCTTCTCCCATGTCTTGTCGGGCATCTGGCTGCCCAGCGGCGACAGTAGCCCCGGGTGCACGACAACTACTTCGGAAAAATCAGATGACAGCTCGACACATTGTTTGATCTGCCTGATCGTCTCCTCCCAGATCGGGTCGATCAAAGAGGCGGGGTTGAGGTCTGAAAACGGCCCATGGACGGTGATCTTGAGGTTCATGGTGCTGATGATGTCACGGATTTCGGGCAGCGACTCCGGGGTGATCTTCTGCCGTCCCTCGCTCACGATCTCCCAGCCCTCGAAGCCCATCTCCTCCAGGCCCAGCGCCCAGGAGAACGGGTAGTTGACCATCCTGTATGCGGAAAAGCTGACCGTGCTCACAGGCTGATCTCCTTGATTGGCCTGCCCTCCGCGGTACGCGGCGCCAGCCAGTCGATGATCAGCTCAGGCTCGCCCGTCTCGACGGTGACATAGATGCCGCCCAGCGCCACCTCATGGTCGAGGAAGTTCACATAGCCCATGAATGCGGCCTGCTTGTTGAGCTGGAACGAGATCTCTTTCTCCTTCAGGCCGTTATAAAAACTGTTCCTCGCGGTATCCAGTATCTTCTGCCTGCGCAGAAGCTCGTGCAGCGCGTCCAGCGAGGGCGCCATGCCCTCCATCCGGTCCACAAACCCTTCCTTCCTGATGAGCGCCAGCCGGGTACCCGGGAAAATGTTCTCGACCGCCTTCCTTACCCGGTCCTCGATCTCGGTGGGAAAGAGCAGGACGGAGACCGTCGTCTGGATGCCCTCTTTGCGCAGTATGGAGCGGATTTCGTCATGAAACCGCTCGATGGGGTCGAGGTTCACGACAGACTTTTCGGCCACGTCGATCGCCTTGCCCATCCCCCAGGACAGCTCGCGCTCGTCGCGCTGCTTCAGCCACCCGGGACTGCCCATGTCGTCTGATCTTGCCCGGCGGCGCAGCCGGTCCAGCCGCACTTCGAAGGGCGCGTCGATCTTTACCAGGGTGAAGCTCTCGCCGAAGGCCTTCTTGAACGTCTCCACCTCGGCGATGCCCCGGATGCCGTCCACGACGACCATGCGGGCATTGAGAGCCTCGATTATGGGTATGCATCTCTTAGCGATCGCGTCCATGCCCTCGTCCTTACGCAGCTGGTTAGCGACGCCGCCGATATTTTCGTCAGTCGGCGGCAGACCCCTGTTGCGGACCTCTTCCCTGAGCACGTCACCCATGACGACGACTGGCAGGCCCATTTCCCGGGCAACGCCCGACGCCTCCGACTTTCCCGCTCCCGGCATGCCCACGAACGCTATGACCTTCATAAAAACAACGCCTCTGCATTTCCTCGTATGTCAATTTTCGAGTTGTCTTTAGAGGCCGGACATAATAATACTTGTGGAAATCCGGACTGTACTCAGGAACTGCCCGGAGTTGCAGGAATATAACACAAAACTTTTCTGGTATAAGTATTTAATACGTAATGTCATAGTAAAACGAGGATGCGGTGGTAGTCTCATGAATAACGAAGAGCTAATCCTTACGACAATCAAGAAAGTATACGCCATACGGGAGGCCACGGAAAAGCGAACGGCAGAGCGGCTGCATACGCCGTTGCTGGGCTACGTCCGGGTGGCAGTCGGAGGGACTGGACTCACGAAGGACCAGCAGAAGGACGTCACTGCCTTCATCACGGCTTCGTGCAACACGGGCGAGAAGCTTACCGTCATGGAAAAGATCTCCGAGTTCAAGTCGAAGACAGGCGTATACAAGCCTCATAAGATATGGCTGTCCTTTGCAGGCCTGATAGTCCCGCTGTTGCTGGCTGTCGCAATCCAGGTCGTCCTCTATTTCACTGTGAACATCCAGACAACCATCTTCATCGCGATAGCCGCCGCCATTGTGATCGTCGCGCTGGCCATCGGCATCCTCCTCTTCTCTTACCTGAGCTATGACGCTGAGTATCGTCGCAACGCACTCGAGCACGAGGTATGGAAAGTCATCAACCGGGAGTGCGTGAGGCGAGTCAAGCACGGCGGCATCAAGGCACAGAAGCAGCTGCCTCCTGGCCCGCAGGAAAGTCCTGTCGTGACCGTTGCCACGAAGCAGACAGTGCCCCGCAGGAAATTATAAGTCATAATGCAGCGATCATTACTGCCCGCCCGGCCGTTCGCGCGCGCACGCGTGCCCGGCATCGGCTGTGGGTATGACCGGGGGCGCATTGCATAAACAAGACTTAATTTCTGTGCATTTTTAGAGTCGGCATGTCAGCTATTGAAGGACGACCTCGTCGCCCATCTCACGTGTCCGTACCTTGACGACCTTCACCTTTTCATGCGATACACTGCGCCTCGCAAGCCTGGCCAGTTCCAGCAGCTCGTTACGGGGTACAGCCTCCAGCTTTTTGATCGACTCGTCCATGGCGATCTCAGGCCGGCCCTGCTGGATCACGTAGGCGTCGCACTGTACCGCCGCAGCGATCGCTGCGACGTCATCCGGCCTGTCCGAAATGCCCCGGAACACCGTAGTCCTGACTTCATAATAAGCCAGTTTTCCCTCGGCCCGCAGTCTGTTACAAAGCGCTACGGTCCTTGTAACTGCGTCCAGGATGTCGCACCTGTCCCGGTCCCCTGTGGCCCGTGAATAGGCATTCAGCTCCAGCGGGGCCTTGACATCCAGCATGACCGCGTCCAGCAGGCCCAGCCCGGCGGCCGCAGAAATCCTGTCCGGGTACATGCCATTAGTCTGTGTCCCGACCAGCAGGCCGAGGCTTTTAGCGTACCGGGCAATCTCGTGGAATGCCGACTGCTGCATGAACGGCTCGCCGCCCGAGACGACGACGGCATCGATGAAGTCCTTCGCTCTCTCGATTTCCGCCGTCACCTTTTCCAGCTCGACTGGCTCGCCGGACTCCAGGTCGACGAACTGTGCGTTGGCGCAGTAGGGGCACCTGAACGGGCATCCCCGGAAGAAGACCACCAGTGACACCTTGCCCGGCCATTCGAGCGTCGATGTTGGTACGATATCCCCGAGGTATACTTGCATAAAGGGCATAAAGACCACCAAAAGAAAAGAAAACGTTTTTAGCTTTATTTAGTTTATGCAGTACCGCTTCCGGTCCCGGAGCTCCGCGATCTTCGCGTCGTTCCAGCCGCCTGCGCTGTCGCCGCTGCCGATGCGCTGGCAGTAGCCGGTGATCCGCGAGTAGTACTCGAGGTCCTGGCCGCCGGCGCCGCAGTTGGGACAGGCGTTGAGCAGGCCGCCCGACACGGTGGTGCACTTCCGGCACGTCGTCAGGTCCCTCGTGTAGTCGAAGAGGCCTGCGTTGGTGTTGCGGCAGATCTTCTCGGTCAGGCTCATCAGGCCCTGCGGGTCCGGCGTGCCTTCGCCGAGGAACAGGTGCGCTATGTGGCCGCCGTTGCAGATCGGGTGGAACTTGCCGTCCATCTTCGCCCGCTCGAACAGGGGGATGTCTGCGTTGACCTGCACGTGTGAGCTGTTGGTGTAGTAGACCGCGCCTTTCTCCCGGTCGCCGTTGACGATCGCCCGGTTGCCGAACTCTTTCATGTCCAGCCTGGCGAAGCGGCCTGCCGTGGACTCGGCCGGCGTCTGGGTCAGCGTCCAGCGCCACCCGGTCAGCTCGGTCATCGTGTCCGCCCAGTCGCGCATGTACCTGATCACGTCGATGCCGAAGTCGTAGGCATCCATGGACTCGTGGAGCCCGGCGCCGCAGTGTATCTTCGTGAGCTCGTTGAGCCCGACGAAGCCGACCGTATGCGTCAAGTCCTTGAACCGGTAGTACTCCTGGCCGTCCTTGCCCTTCTGGGTGAGGAACGGCAGTATCTTGTTCACGTGGAGCCGCTTGTCCATGAGGTCGTGCTTGATGTTCAGCGCCTCGCGTATCAGGTCGAGCCGCTTGTCCATGATCTCGAAGATCCGGCTGTCGTCGCCGTTGGCCTCGAGGGCGATGCGCGGCAGGTTGACGGTATTATAGTGGATGTTGCCCGTTCTCATGGTCGACATAGACGGGTCGTCGTAGCCCTGCTTGTCCGCCCAGTCGCCGCTGAGCCGTGTCCGGCAACCCATGCTGTTGACGGCGTCATGCTGCCACTCCGGGAGCATGTTGAGGATGTACGGCGTGCCGTACTTGGAGAACAGCTGGTGCACCTTGAAGAGCATCTCTTTCTGCTCCGGGTCCTTGAAGGCGCTGTCCCGAACCTTGACGATGGTGTTCGGGAACAGGTGGGGCTTGCCGAGTGCGTCGCCCTCCATGAAGGTGTCCAGTAACGCGTTGGTGAAAGTGATCAGCTCGTCGTGATAATCCGCATAAGTGCCCATGACCTTGCCCTTCGGGCCGATGGCGGGCTTGCTTGCAAGGTACTTCGGCACCGTGAGCTCGATGTCGATATTTGAGAATACGACCTGGCCGCCACGGGCCACGTACTGCATGTTCATCTCGTAGACGAACGCCTGGGCGACCTGCTTGACGTCCTCATAGCTCATGCCCGTGAAGAAGGGCGCCATGAAGATGTTGAAATTATCCAGCGACTGGCCGCCGGCCATGTTGGTCTGTGCGGATGCCAGCACCTTTGCCGCATGTAGCGCGGCCACCATCGCGTGCTTGGGCGGCGCCGCGACAGAGGTGTGCTTGCCTGTGCCGTCCACGCGAAGCCCGTTCTCGAAGAACCAGCTCAGGTCGTGCTGCAGGCAGTTCGGCCTGACCGCGAAGTAGTCCGCGTCGTGCAGGTGAATGTCGCCGCGCATGTGGGCGTCGCCGATGTAGCCCGGGAGCACCTTGACCATCAGGAACTCGCGCAGGATCTGGTCGCCGGCGAACTTGTGAATGGTCTCGGGGTTGTGGTGGAGGTTCGCGTTCTCCTTGCTGCCCTGCTCGATGAGGTGGGTGACGTCGTAGACCGGCATGCCCAGCCTGGTGTACTTCGCACGTGCCTCTTCCATGCCCTCTTCGAGCAACTGGACTGTTACGATCTCACGGATGAGCGGTGCGCTGAGGTAATTGACTTTGAGCTTGCGTAGCTTGGCCTCGACTTCCTTTGCTACGTGAATTGCCGATTGTTGGGGGATGCCTGTCTCTTTGACCAGTGAGGTCTCGATCATCCGGTAGTCGAACGGCTCGAGCGTGCCACGAGATGTCCGCACGAACATCTCGTGGGACTGCTTGTATCGCAGAGCGGCTTCCGGGTCCTTCTGGTCGATGATGTTCAGGAGAATCGTCCGGAGCGACTTGGTCGTGATGCCATCGTGAACCCTGTACTGCAGGTCGTCGGCGATGTCGCACGCCAGCCTGTAGGGCACGCCCGATTTGATCAGGCTGACCACTACCTTGTTAGGATCGAACAGCTCGATCCTGCTGTCTGATTTGATGATATACAGGCTCCCTTCTCCGGCCGGTTTGCCATAGTTCAGCGATGCCATCTGCTATCCCCCAGTGTAATATGATAACCCATCTTACCATCCCGCTTTTCTCACCTGACAGTAATCTGAAACGATGATATATATAGTTCCAGATATGTCCTATACTGCTTACTTACTATAAGGTAATAAGGCTTGTGTTATATTTTTGTAAGTTATTATATTAACCCTTACATTAATTATAACGGGTATATGAATAACTGTTGCGTTTTATAAGCTTTCCGGGCGGAAACACATGAAAATAAAGGCGATCGCGCCGGGCAGCCTTCACCGGCTAATCCCCGGCCCCTGTTAAAATTAAATACCGAAAAAAGGAATTATTTTAAACATTCACGGATTAATATTAATAATAGAGCGAGAGATCGCTCAGGCAGTATTTATTATGGTTTGTATCACCAGAGGGGAAATATGGATGTCAGGCCCATAAACGAGACGACTTTGCGGGCCATCGAAGGACTGGGACTGCCGCAACGCAGAGAGGCCAGCCCCTATGTAGTCCTGAGCATCTACGGCGACGGTATACGCGTAACGCCCCGGTGGACCGCCCGAGTCTACCGGAACGCGAAAGGGCAGCTAAAGCTGGTGACCACTGATTATCGCACGCTGGAGCGACTGCTGTCCGGAGAGGCGCCCGTCAGGGAAAAGGTTATTAAGGTAGACGACTCCGGATGGGGGTTCCCGCTGGGGGGCGTGATGATTGGCGCCGAGGCAGCCGGGCACATCGAAACAGGCATGGTGGACGTCCGGTTTTTCCAGGGAAAGCCGTTCGAGACGCACGCGTATCTTGAGGAGGCCGCACACGTCACGTTAGCGCTTGTGGAGAAGCTGGGCGGGCGCCCTTCCGACACATCGGTAGAGATCTGCACCGGCTACGTGAACTCCCGGTCGAAGGAAGTCTTGCGCGAAGCCGGCTACGAGGTGCATGTGACCGAGATTACGGGACTGCTGCAGCATGAGCTGGAAGAGCGCTTTAAGGAATATATTGTATCGCTCGGGTACCGCGAGTACTTCGACCCGAAAGAGACCCGCGACCCGGCTTCGGCCTTTAACAAAGTAATAAAATGGATTCGCGAGGACCCTGACGCCCGGATGAAAATAGCGAAGACTGGCTGGAAGTACTTCCGGCAGGCCAGGTGCTGATACTGAAAGATAAGACTGCCACGGCGGTCGCTTGCGCGCAAGAATGCTCGCGCCTGGCAGATCCTCATGACCTTACAGGTCGTGGCCTTCATTCCCGTTGTGACCGTTGCCGTTTTTATCGCCATTGCCATTCTTGATAGTGCCCTTATGCATCGCGATGGCCTGGTCGATGGTCATTTCCCCCCGCGCCACCTGCCGTGCCAGGTACCTCGGGATGGTCGCCCTGCCCTCTGACCGGGAGCGGCTTGCCTCCTGTATGACGCGGATTTCGCCCTTCGAAGGCTCGACCTCCCGCTCATGCCCCACCGGGACACCTTTGATGCGCGCGATGTTAATCGCCGCTATAATATCCCTGACCGTGTTCGTATGCACGTCCCGGCCGATATGAGGTGTCGTGCCGGTCTCGTCGACCAGCTCTACTTTGAAGCCAGCCTGCAGCAGCGTATTAATGATCTGCGTGGTCACCAGCCGTGCGCCGTTGCCAATGCGGACGACGATAGAGGTAGGCCGGTAGTCATGCTCGATCTTCCTCACCAGCGGCTCGACCTCTGTGGGGCTCACCTGATGGACGGCGATCACCATGTCGCCCGACATCACGGCCACGCCCGGCCTGCGGCCAGGATCGATGCCGATGATCATGGCGCCGGACGGCTCGGTTTTTCGCTCAGCCCTGATGGCCCGGTTGACCGTGGCCACTGTGTCGTCATAGATTACGAGATGATTGCCGTCCCATGCGATTGTATCCGCCTCGTTCTCGGTGGTGATGACAACGTCGACATTTGCCGGGATGTGGTCTCCGACTCTCAACGTGATAAAAGGCATTTCGCGGCTCTTCAGTTCCGCGACCATTTTCTCGTAAACGGCAAAGTCCGAGGTGATAAGAGCGATTATGCAGTTCCCTCCGCATACACGACGCTGTGTCCGCGCATGGATGCTGACATGACTTATTTACGTTTTCATTTGACGTAAAGCTATCCAACTGGTTTTTGCGGGGCTGTCGGAGGCTTTGTTCCAAAAAGGACTCACGACACGTAGCCTGTGCCGAAGCACAAGTTGCGATAGTTTTTAGGGCGCACAGAGAACTTTGTACTAGAGTCCCTGACATGCCTAAATAATCCAGGTACTATGTCAAGCAATTGCATGCGTCTATTTTCGTAGCAAGATATCCTCTGTGCATCGTTCTATGGCGTGTACGGGAACCTCTGTAAAAGGTCCCTCTGCTAAACTACGCATTGTGCTTTCAGCAGGCCTCTAGACGGAAACCTCTTTGGAAAAGGTTTTCCCGTCACCCTTTCAAAAACTGCCCAATAACAATTTAAACCATCACGGCACACTGATTACCGGTATTCGCAGGATGATACAACTCATACACAAACTGCCGACGGGCGCGAAGCCTCTCGACGATCTGCTGGGCGGCGGGTTCGAGACGGGAACGGTCTCGCAGGTCTACGGCGAGCCCTCCAGCGGCAAAACGAACATCTGTCTGCAGCTCGCCATTAATACCATACGGGCCGGCAAGCGGGTCATTTTCATCGATACGGAAGGGTTCTCGCTGGAGCGGTTTGCCCAGATAGCGGGCGATGATGCGCCGGAGCTGTCCAGGAACCTGTACTGGTACAAGGTCATCACCTTCGACCAGCAGTTCGCCGCCATCAGGGACTCGGAGAAACTGATGGAACAGAGCGAACAGAACATCGGCCTGATCATCATGGACTCAGCCACCGCGCTGTACCGGGTCGAGCGGGACGGCAAGGACGGCATCGGCCCGATGCGGGAGCTGGCCAGCCAGATGACCGCGCTGCTGGGCATGGCCCGGAAGCACGACGTGGCCGTAGTCATCACCAACCAGATCTACACGGACATCGAGAACGAGGTGCTCAGGGCTTCGGGCGGCAAATGGCTGGAGCACATCAGCAAGGTGATTGTGGAATTGAAGCGCGCGGGGCCGGGGAAGCGGGTGGCAATTCTGAAGAAGCACCGGTCACGGCCTGAGGGCGAGAGTACGGAGTTCTCGATCACCGGGAAAGGCATCGAGTAAAAATCGTAGCGCTAAACACGATTGAACCATTTATCCGACAGCTTCCTGCCCTGTGCCAGCAGCTCGACGGATTCCGCTATCCTCTTCTGCTTCGTCTCCTCGCGTTTCGCGCCATTAATCCAGCGGAAGTACAGTTTGGTCTGTGATGGCGGAAGCTTGTTAAAATATGCCAGCGCCTTCGGGTCTTTCTCCAGAGCTTCCCAAAATCCCGGCGGGGTAACATTGTCCATATCCCTGGTCGTCGACCTCCGGGCTGCCGGGTCTTTAAACTTCGACAATCCCGCCTCTGTCATCCGGCCATCCTTGATCAACTGCTCCATGCGCCGCATGTTCAGCTCCGACCACCCGCTGTTAGCGTTCCGGGGCGTGAACCGCTGGGCATACTTCTCCTCGTCAATTCGCCTGACGGTACTGTCAATCCAGCCGAAGCACAGCGCCTCCTCGACCGCATCATCGTAGGGCACCCGCGGTTTGCCGGAGCCTTTCTTGTAGTAGATCAGCCAGATGCCTTTGCATTTATCGTGGTTCTGCTCCAGCCAGCCCCGCCACTCTTCCCTCGTGGCACAGTAGACCATTTCAGCGGTGTCCATGTATACTCAGGGTGATTAGACCGGGCGATATATAATACTGATTCTCGCGCACTGGCGCCTGCCGCATACCGCCTCTGTCGGGTCTACTTATTGCCCGCCCTCCCACCCCTGGCGTGCTGCGCCACGACTCTACTTCCGATATGGTTCCCGCAGAGCAATATTAAAAAAGGCCTTGGCGCTCTTGGCTACCTGGCGCCCTTGGCAAGCGTGACAGGGGTCGCATAGCCTGATCAAAGCAAGATTCCAATAGCCTGGACGTAAAATAATGTAAAATATTCAACAGTCGAGAAGCACATGCATCCATGCCCCCTGAACGCCCGCACGCGCGAGCCGCCGCCCGACCCTTCAGGTAATTTTATCCGCCAGATCTTCCTCGCCAGTGACTGTCCGCTCATCCTCGGGCTGCCCCTGAAACCTCAGCCGCAGTACCCTCGGGCTCTTCCTCGATGTACCCCTTCAGGCTTTCCTCTCTCACGCTGTCGTCGAACCAGACGTCTCTGCCCCGCAGGCATTCGACGATCTCTCTGATGACGTCTTCCTGGATGTTGTCGGGCCTGGCATCGAGGTATCCGAAAAACTCGTCGTTGCGCATGAAGCGCACGAAGTCCTCCCTGCCTTTGATCATGGTGTTGGTGTAGATCACGATGCCCATCACCTTCACGCCGCTGATGCCACAGGTATACTTGAGGAACTTGTAGAGAAGGTGCGAAGCTCTTCGCGCCTGTTCTCCGGGCGTGGGCTTGTCGCCGTTGTCCTTGTTCTTGAGCGTGTTCCAGTTCTTGGTCTCGATGCAGTACACGCCTTTGGGCCCGATGACGATATGGTCGACCCTGGCAGATTTCAGCATGCGGCCGTCGAAACGGTGGCCGGACTCGCGTGTTATCCGGACGTCGCTGATCACGTAGTAGCTGTCGTCGAGCTGCTTCAGCGTGTCCATGACGAGCAGTTCGCCATAATACCCCTTCAGTTCGCTGCGGTACTCGCGGGTGAGCCGGTCGAGCACGTCCTTCTCACGGTACATCGCCAGCAGCTGGTTCTCGACGATGGCCTCCCGGTTGGCCTTCAGGTGGGCCAGCCGGCGCCGATACTCGTCGCCTTTTTTTACGCTGCGGAAAAAGATCAGCGGATCGATCAGCCGGCGCCGGGCCGCTTTCGACCGGAGCCCTTTCATCTCCCGCTCGATCAGCTCGCTCTGCCGCATCCGCTCGTGCTCGATGGCCTCGTCTATGGCCTCCCTCCGCTCGATGATCTGGCGGATGGTGGTGCAGCTGCGCGAGACGCCCTCGTCGTGCAATCTCCGGATCAGGTCGTCCCCGGCACCGCTGCTGCCAATCAGAATTGCCATACAGATATTTATCACCGGAGTTCTTGACGATAAACATTCCCATGGATGCCTGTCCTCCATGCGCTCCTGTCCCGGCCACCGACAATTTATATGATCGTGGCACGAATAATGGGACAGGTGGCGACGGATGGGAGGGCTGAAGTGGTTGGACCGTATTCCGGACAGCGCATTTTTCGCCGGGGCCTGCGCGCTGTTCCTTGCTATCGCGCTGGCCATGGCCGCGCTGGTCAACGTCTTCTCCGGCAGCATCTGGTCGCTGGGCGACACGCGGATATTCTTCCACATGGCCGATGTGATCCTGCAGGGCGGTACGCCCTATGTAGACTTCAAGGACCCCAAGCCGCCGCTCATCTTCTTCCTGCTGACGCTGCCTGTTGCGCTGGGCGCAAACATGGCCGGCGGGCTGCTGCTGGTGGCTGTCGCCAACTTCATTAGCGCGATCGTCGTCATGGCCATCGGCTGGCGGCTCTACGGCCGCGGCGCCGGGCTGTTCGCAGGGCTGCTCTTCGCCATCAGCATGGCGTGGGCGGAAGGGTACTTCGTGCTTACCGAGCCTTTCGCGCTCACCTTCATCCTGCTGTCTGTCTATCTCCTGATGTTCGGCGGGCGAAGCCGGTACGTGGCTGCCGGCCTGTGTGCCGGGCTGGCCATCGGCTTCAAGCAGTACTCGCTGCTGCTGGTGCCGCTATCGCTTTTCTACCTCGTCATGAAAAAAGAGACGAAAGCGTTCCTGGCATACATGGGCGGCATCCTGTTGCCCCTGGCTGTCATGTTCGGCGCCATGTTTCTCCTCTACGGCACGGAGGCAGGATTCGCTTCGCTGTACTGGAGCTTTGGCTCTGCGCCTTCGTACATTACCGAGGGCTCGATACAGGACGTCTCGGCCTACCGTATCGACGACCCCGCCGTTGCCGCGGCCTGGATAGTGCTGTCGCTAAGCCTGTTCTACCCTGTCGTCCTGCTGGCGGCCGCAGCCACATTCAGGCAAAAGCCCGGGAGGGACGAGATGTTTTTCCTGCTGGCCGCCGTCCTGTTCGCCGCGACGCTCCTGATCAGGCCGTTCCTGCACTACTGGACGTTCGCGCTGCCCTTCGCCATACTGCTGATCGCCGGGGCTTTCGGCACGCAGAAAGATTCTATGCGTCTGCCTGTGCCGTCCGGGAGGACGGTGTTTGCAATGATCACCAGCGCGGCCTGCGGCGTGATACTATTCGGCTCGGCACTTGTCACGGGCCTGGTCATGGAAGGAAGCTGGCGGCCGCAGTCGATCCATGAGTTCTACGGGCTCGCCGACATCATCCTGAAAGCCACCGCCAGGTATTTCAGTCATTTCCCCGAGCTTGTCACTGTCCACCTGTATGGCGTATCGACGATCATGGGCAGCCTGCTGGTCATCGCGGGCATCAGCCTGGTCAGCGCAGTCATAGTGGCCGGGATTACATGGCGACTCTACGGCCGGGGCCCTGCGCTGCTGGCGGGCACCCTGTTTGCGGCGGGGACGGCGTTCGCGTCCGGCTATATGCTACCGACAGACGCCATCGCCGTGCTCCTGCTGGTCTTATCCATATACGTCCTGCTGACCGGCTCCAGCGGCAAATACATCGTCGCAGGCCTGCTCATAGGCTCCGCGGTCGTCCTGAAGCCCCTCGCCATCGTGCTCATCCTTGCCGCCCTTTTTCTGCCGCTCAGGGAGGGAAAGCTGTTCAAGGCCCCGGAGCTTGTCGTTTGCGCCCTGGCGCCTATGGCCGTGTTCAGCCTGCTGACGAACGGCGGAGTGTCCCTGGGCGTATCATGGGAAGTAATGCCACAGACGCATGCCGCTACGGCCTATGACGTCCCTGATGCGCTGATGGCCATGCTGAACCTTGCGGCTGCCGGGGCGTTTACGACCATTACGGCCGTCGTCGCGATTGCCTCCTTCCTGTCGAAGAAGGCGAAGCCACTGGAGGAATTCCTGCTTTTGTCGCTATTGCTGCTGTTTACGGCGCTGCTCTTCAGGGAGCTCACCCACTACTGGTTCATAGGCCTGCCGTTTGCCGTCATCCTCTGCGCCAGGCTCTTTTCGGACGACCGAAAGGTTATTATCCCAATTGCCTCATAACGTTCCTCTTGCACTCCAGGCAGTCGATCTTATGGCCTACGAAACTGTGACGGAAAAAAGTTCGCGGCTCTTGCCAGACCTGTCGGACCGCACGTTTCTCGTGTGCTCCATGCTGCTTTTCGGCATCATCATCCTTGTCATGCTGTTCGCCTCCTCGCTGTTCATGAACAGCGCATGGGCGACCTATGATACGGGCCGTTTCTATGCCATGGCCGAAGTGATCGTCAACGGCGCGGTTCCCTACCTGGACTACCAGGACCCCAAGCCGCCGCTCATCTTCTTCGTCCTGACGCTGCCGGTGATCGTCGGCCAGAAGTTCCTGGGAGGCCTGCTGCTGGTAGGCCTCTGCAACCTGGTCAGCGCCTTCGTGGTCATGAAGATAGGCTGGGAGCTCTACGGCCGGTCGGCGGGACTGCTGGCCGGCGTGCTGTTCACCCTGAACATCGGCTGGGCACAGGGCTACTTCGTGATGACGGAGCCCTTTGCCGTGACGTTCGTGCTGCTGGCATCCTACTTTGCCCTGTGCGGCAAGAACCGGCACTACTTCCTGGCCGGGCTGTGTGCGGGCATCGCCGTTGGCTTCAAGCAGTATGCCATGCTCGCAGTGCCGTTGCTGCTACTTGTAATGTACCTCGATAAAAACCTGAAGAAAGCGCCGGCGTTCCTCGCAGGCGTGATATTGCCGCTGCTGGTCATCTTCGCGGTAATCCTGGTCATCTACGGCTCCCAGGCCATGAACGCTTCGCTGTACTGGAGCTTCGGCGTCGCAGGCTCCTACATCGGCGAGAAAGACGTCGACGGGGTGACGAACTACCGGACGTCGGACCCGCTGATGTGGGCCGCGAACATCGCGATGGCCACCAGCATGTTCACCTCGATTGTCATCATCGGGTTCGCAAGCGCCTTCAAAGACCGCAAGCTGGGCACGGCAGAGACGTATTTCCTGCTGTCGGCCGCAGGCTTCGCCCTCACGATACTCATCAGGCAGTACCTCCACTACTGGGTGCTCGCGCTGCCGTTCTTCGCACTGTTGTGTGCCAGGCTGTTCAAGAAAGAACGATAAACGGCCTTTTTAACCGTTTAACGTGGTAATCGCCATTATTATGACTATCAGGGAGATTTTTACAATCCTTCGCTAAAACAGACGGTTCGCACGGTCTCCTTGCGTTTTTAAATTGAATAGTCTATATATAATTCCAGGCCCAAGTCCTGTATATAGTGTGGGGGGATTTCATGAAAGTATCGAAGATTGTATTAGTCCTCGCTATCGCGCTGGCAGTGGCGGCCGTCGCCATGCCGGCCTCGGCATGGTTCGGCCCGTTCGGTGGCTGTGGCTTCGGCCTGGGCGGTTTCGGCATCGGCACCGGCGCCAGCTTCCAGAGCAGCTTCGTCTCGACGACGAGCTTCAACACGTTCGGAACTGCCGGCTTCGGCTTGGCAGCCCGTTCGGCTTGGATTCGGCTGCGGCCTCGGTGGCTTTGGCCTGGCGCTTCGGTGGCTGCGGCCTCGGTGGCTTCGGCTTCAGCCCGTTCGGGTTCTGCTAAGCGAGGATTGAGAGGACATAGAGATCGTGGCCCGGCTAATCACGCCGGGAACCACTATCTTTGACGTAAGGCGCCTAAGGATCCAAGAGAAGGCGCCAAGACGCCACTTTTAGCCACCGAAGGTTTCAAGGCGCCAAGTTCTTTTTTAATATTATGGTGTCGGGCTACAAATATAATTTTATGATCATAAGCAACGACTTTCTGGCGCCTGGCGCCTTAAAATTATAAAAAAGACTTGGCACCTTGAAACCTTCGGTTGCTAAAAGTGGCGTCTTGGCGCCTTCTCTTGGAACCTTAGAGTCTTGAATCTTTTCAGGGCTTTTTCTCCTTGCCGCACGTCTGGTCGTACTGTAGCCACGCCTCGGCCTCGGTCTTGCGGATGACCGTCTTCAGCGGCATCGACAGCTCGCGGGAGACGCGCCTGGCATCGTCGTACTCGACCGAAAGGTCCAGGATGTGGCCGTTGGTGTCCGTGGCCACCTTGAAGCGCAGGGGGTACGTGTTCTCGTCCACGCACACGTTGATGACCTTGACCTCCCGCTGCGCGATGTGCCGGTGCTTGACCGGTATGACCCGCACGCCCAGCGAGCCGGTCTCCAGCATGATGCGCCGGGAGAGCGCCGGGCCGTCCTCCGCCTTGCACACGACGCGGATGAGCTGGCCGCTCCGGCCTTTCTTCATGGTGGCCGGGATGATGCTCACATCACGGGCGCCCATCTCGATCAGCTCCTCGATCAGGTTGCCGAGCACTTCTCCTGTCACGTCGTCAACATTGGTCTCCAGCAGCTCGATGCGGTCGGCGATCATGGCGTCGTCTACCTCGCAGAGCACCGTCCGGAGCACGTCCGGGACCGGCAGCTCGAGATAGCCCTGGCCGTAGCCGGTCGCGATGGTCCGGTTCTCCGGGTAGTACCTGCCTGAGGCGTTGACCAGATAGGCGAGTATGGCGGCGCCCTCCAGCGTGAGCAATTCGCCCTCGAACGGGCCGCCCTGTACCATCAGCCCTGAGCCGTTGAGGACCGCCATGGTCTCCGGCGTCGGCACGGGCATCTTGCCGCATGCCGTATCGATCATGCCGCCGCCCATGGCTACGGGCGTCGACTGGATGTACGGCCGGCCCAGCGTATCATAGGCCGTGCAGACCCCCAGGATCATGGCGACAGAGCCGAGGCTTATGGCAGGCTCGCCGCTGCCGGCTTTCTCCCTGGCATCGATGATGGACCGCACGATGCACTGGGCGTCGGTCCTGACCGGCTCGTTCTCGTGGGCCACGAACAGCTTGTTCAGCGCCTCGTCTTTCGTCAGGTAGGCAGGCCAGACTCCGCGGGCATTCTTATCGTCGATCTCCGCGATTTTCACCGCTCTGCCATCCTTACGGACGTCGCGCACAAGGAGCGGGGCACCGCTCAGGCCCTCCACCGCGCCCTTGACCCGCCACTCGTCGGCGCCACAGCCCAGCAGGGCACCGAGTATCATCTGCTCGCTGGCTCCGCAATAGGGATCGAAGATCAGGCACTTCAAAATTTCACCGTTCCCACCAATGAATGTCACTATGCTCTTATAGCCTTAATCATAGTACGACTGCCGTCTGCCACGAGCCTCCGTGGCAATGCGCAGAATGAAGATTGGGCAGTAATGTTAATTAAATTACTTGAAGATTGCCCGGATTTTACCTCTCCGGCTGCAGGAAGTGGCGTCAGCCGGAAAAAGGGGCGGCGCCCGTGCCAGTCGAGTTATCATCGAGAAACTTTTTGTACGAACAATATATACATGATGTCATCGCACCTTTTCCCGCTTTCATCCTAAAAAGCGGGCAGTGTAAACCTCTATAGCAGGTGAACAGCACCAACTACGTTAAATAATCAGATATTCCAATAATAATGCTGACATTTGAATATAGTTACGGAGCACAGAGGACGATTTACATTAGAATCATCAGGATAATACGGGGAGTCTTATGAAAGAGCTATATCTAAAGGTTGCAAAGGCGCTGCCCAGCGATTTCGGCCGGGGCATCGCCCGCATTGACCCTAACACCCTCCTGGAGCTGAAGCTCTCGCCGGGGGACATCATTGAGATCGAAGGCAAGCGCAATACCGTGGCCAAGGTATGGCGTGCCGAGAAGCAGGACTGGGGCCAGGAAATGATCCGCATCGACGGCTTCACCAGGCAGAACGCTGACGTAGGCATCGGCGAGCGGGTGAAAGTGAGGAAGGCCACCGTGAAGGACGCGCAGCACATCGTGCTGGCGCCGCCCGAGGGCACGGCCATCCAGTTCAGCGGCAACGCGGTGGAGATGATCAAGCACCAGCTCCTGAAGCGGCCGATCATCCTGGGCGACGTGGTGCCCTTGATGAGCAGCATGACCAACCCGTTCATGGGACGGACGCTGTCTAACCAGGCCATCCCGCTTATCGCCGTCAAGGTCGACCCGACCGGGCCGGCGCTCATTAACGAGAACACGGAGATAGAGCTGCGAGACAAGCCGGTCCGCGGCTACGAAGAGTACAAGACGACCGGCATCACCTACGAGGACATCGGCGGGCTGCGCGAGGAAGTACAGCGCGTCCGCGAGATGATCGAGCTGCCCATGAAGCACCCGGAGCTGTTCCAGCGGCTGGGCATCGACCCACCCAAGGGCGTATTGCTCCACGGGCCCCCGGGAACGGGAAAAACGCTGCTCGCGAAAGCGGTGGCCAACGAGTGCGGCGCAGAGTTCTACTCCATCGCCGGGCCGGAGATCATGTCCAAGTACTACGGCGAATCCGAACAGCGGCTTCGCGAGATATTCGAGAACGCCCGCGACTCCAGCGCCGTCGATCATATTCATCGACGAGCTGGACTCCATCGCTCCCAAGCGAGAGGACGTCACCGGCGAGGTAGAGCGCCGTGTCGTGGCACAATTGCTCACCATGATGGACGGCCTCGAAGAGCGGGGCCAGGTCGTGGTCATCGGCGCCACGAACCGGCTGGACGCCATCGACCCGGCGCTGCGCCGTGCAGGCCGCTTCGACCGCGAGATCGAGATCGGCGTGCCGGATGCCCCCGACCGGCTGGAGATCCTCCAGATCCACTCCCGGGGCATGCCGCTGGAGAACGTCGACCTGGTACGCATCTCGGCGACGACTCACGGCTTCGTGGGCGCGGACCTGTCAGGGCTGTGCAAGGAAGCCGCAATGAAGGCGTTGAGACGGTATTTGCCGGACATCGACCTGGACAAGGAAATCCCCCGGGAGTTCCTGGAGAAGATGCGCGTCTACGGCGACGACTTCACTGCAGCGCTGAAAGAGGTGCAGCCGTCCGCGATGAGAGAGATCTTCATCGAGGCGACCAACACCCGCTGGTCGGATGTCGGCGGCCTGGACGAGGCCAGACAGGAGATCATCGAGGCCATCGAATGGCCGCTCCGCAACCCGAAGAGGTTCACCGAGATGGGCATCAAGCCGCCCAAGGGTATCGTGCTATACGGTCCCCCGGGCACCGGCAAAACTCTGCTCGCGAGGGCGGTGGCCGGCGAGTCGGAGGCCAACTTCGTCAACATCCGCGGGCCTGAGCTGCTGTCCAAATGGGTTGGCGAGTCAGAGAAGGCGGTCAGGGAAACGTTCCGCAAAGCCCGCCAGGTCTCGCCTAGCATCATCTTCTTCGATGAGCTGGACGCACTGGCGCCGGCAAGAGGCGGCGGCGACGATGGCAGCCGCGTGTCGGAGCGGGTGGTCAACCAGATCCTGACGGAACTGGACGGCTTAGTAGAGCTTGAAGGCGTAGTGGTCATCGGCGCATCGAACAGGCCGGACATCATCGACCCGGCGCTGATGAGGCCGGGACGGTTCGACCGTCTCGTCTACGTGGGCGCACCGTCGAAAGAAGGCCGCGTCGGCATCTTCAAGATACACGCGAGGAACATGCCGCTGGCAGCGGACGTCGACCTGAACCAGATGGCAGATATGACTGACAACTACGTGGGCAGCGACATCGAGGCCGTCTGCAGAGAGGCGGCCATGCTGGCGATGCGTGAGAACTTCGACGCTAAAGAAGTAAGCGCGAAGCATTTCCACGAGGCGATCAAGAAGGTCAAGCCCACCATGAACGACATGGTCACGAACTACTACAAGGCGATCAAGGACCACTTCAAGGGCGGCACGCCGAAGGACGTCCAGAAGGCGTTCCTCACGCCCGAGTATCTCTGAGCATGACAGAGGGCACGGAGGCCCGGGTTAATCCCGCAGGCACTGTGTCCGATTATTCATTTTTTATCCTTTTTGCTATTGTTGTACACGGCTGAGCCGGCTCTGCACACAACGTACGATATTGAATCATGCTGCACTGCAGCCACGATGTTAAGAACGAAGTGTATGATTGCGAGAAAAGGCTAAGCGTACAGGGGAACCTTTTGTAAACGGTTCCCCCTGTCCCCTTCCCAAACTATCCCATTAGTGCTTTCGGCGCAGGCGTCCGGTGTCGCGACCCAGGGAAGCCTTTTTGGAACAAGGCCGCCCGTGCAGCCCCTGCGAAATGCCAGCTTGAGCCCCGCTAAAACCAGCAAGCACAAAGCACTTATAGCATGCGAAATTTATTAAATGGTAACGCTATAATTACGAGTATCATATCTATGGGCCGCCGCTTGTCGTGGCGCGTAGGAGATGGATTCGAGGGATTTTATGGTCAAAAAGATGGCAAAGAAGGAGCTTTCCAACAAGAAAGTAATGGGTACCGACGGTTCGGAAATGGGCATCCTGTACAACATCACCGTTGACATGAGGACCGGCGATCTGGTGAACCTCATCATTCGCCCGGACATGACACTGAACGTGGACAACTACGAGACCCAGGACGGCATGGTCCTTATCCCGTTCTCCGCCGTACGGGCGATCAGCGACTACATCGTCGTGGACAAGAAAGCGTCCATGGCAGTCAGCAAGTAACCTTCATACACAGAATGAAGAAAAACATTTTCTTTTTACCGGTCTCGCTGCCGTTCTTTATCTTTCTGCTAGCGCTCCCTTTCATGCTGCTGGCGGTCTCTGCGCTGCTCGAATGGAGCCCGGGCCCGGCGCTGCATAATGTGCTGGGGCTGTCGGTCTTCGAGTCGGTGGCGCTGTACATGACCATCCTTGTCGGCGGCGTGGTGAACCTGCCCGTCTTCGAGTTCAAGAGCCGGCGGGACAGCGAGCAGCGGTACGTGTCCTACCTGGGCATGAAGTACCCGCTCCCGGTGTGGCACGGCCACAATACGGTCGTTTATGTCAATCTCGGGGGCTGCATCTTCATGCTGCTGGCCTCGGCCTACTTTGTCCTGTCGCTACAACCCCTCACAGTGCTGCTCTCCATCGCCATCGTATCGATTGGCATCTTCCTGCTCTCGAAGCCTTCCCGGAGCGTCGGGTATTACGTGCCTGCCCTCGTCCCGCCATTGCTCTCGCTGGGCGTGGCCTTGCTGGGACTGAGCCTTTACGGGGGCGGACTGTACAACTGTGCACGCCTCGCCTTTGTCTCCGGCGTCATCGGTACTATCCTCGGCACCATGCTCCATAACGTGCTGCGGCTGCAGAAGCTGAGCGCCAGCAGCATCAACGCGGGCGGCTTCGGCACCTTCGACGGCATCTTCCTCACTGGCGTGCTGTCCACCATCGTTGCCTGCTTTTTCGTTTAAAATGCGCAAATCGCCTGAACCCCGGCTGGCCATGTGTCTGGCAGGCGGACGCTCGTGCGCGCGAACGAATGTCCTGGAATCAGCAATGGTGACAGTAATTAATAGCCATTCCTGTATCTTTTTGTACATGGCTCATAAGGCACCTCAGACACAGACGTACACAGAGTACGTTTAAAGAAATGGCTACCGTAGCATCTTCTAAATAAAACTTTGTTAACCCTGTGAACTCTGTGTACTCTGTGTTAGGTGCCTTATCAGCGTATACAACATTCACATGAATGACTATAATAAAAAATCAGGAGACGGGCATCCAGGGACGCCCGTCTACTCTACGTCGATCTTCTTCCTGTTCTTCGCCTTCGGGCTCTTCTTGAGGGTGACCTCGAGGACGCCGTTCTTGTAGGTCGCCTTAGCGCTGTCCTCCACCACGCCGGCCGGCAGCTCGACCGTCTCGTTGTAGCGGCGGTCGCCCCGGGCTGCGTGGATTTCCAGGTTCCTGCCGTCGACGCTAAGGTCGACATCGGACTTCTCGATGCCTGGCATCTCGGCGACCACCTGCACAGTGTCATCGGTGTCGAACACGTCGACCAGCGGCTTGCGCTCGCCGATCTCGACGTTGTCCCTGCCGGGGCGGATGTTGCCGAACTCGCGGACCTCCGGCTCTTCGCCGGGGTGCTGGTTCCAGGAGAAGCCGTAGAAGAACGGTCCTCCCCTGGGGACGTTCCCCGACTCTATCCCCGACTCCATCTCGTGCAGCATCTCGTTGAACATCTCGTCGAAGTCCCTGAATATGTCGAAGGGTTCCTTCCTCTTCTTCGATGTCATAGTAATCATCTCCTGGGTTATGAAGCCGTCCTGACCTCGGCCGGCTTCTTTTCTTCCTTCTTCGGTTTCTTCTCTTCCTTCGTCTTCGTCGTGTCCTCGAAGTCGCCCACCACATGGCGGGCGAACTCCTCGGTGAGCCGCTCGTAGCGCTGGGCCACGTCCCGGGAGACCGTCGGGCGCACCTTCTTCAGCGCCGCCTGGAAGTTCTTCATCTTTATCTGGATGGTGCCAGCGTTCTTCCTGGCTTCCTCGGGGCTCATGTCCGGGGTGATGTACTCGCGGATCGCCAGCATGGCCGCCTCTCGGCACACCGCCTCGATGTCCGCGCCCACGTAGTCCTTCGAATCCCGGGCGAGCTGCTCCAGGTTCACGTCTTTCGCCACCGGCTTGCCGGCAGTGTGTATCTGGAATATCTTCAGCCTCGAAGCCTCGTCGGGCGGCGGTATGTACAGCAGCCTGTCCAGCCTTCCCGGCCGCAGCAGGGCCGTGTCTACCATGTCCGGCCGGTTGGTCGCGGCTATCACTACGACGTTGTGCAGTTCCTCCAGGCCGTCCAGCTCGGTCAGCATCTGGCTGATCACCCGCTCGGTCACATGGGAGTCGCCGAACCCGGCGCCTCTCGTCGGGGCGATGGCGTCGATCTCGTCGAAGAAGATGATCGTCGGCGCGCTCTGTCTGGCCTTGCGGAACGTCTCACGCACTGCCTTCTCCGACTCGCCGACCCATTTCGACAGGACTTCCGGCCCTTTGATGCTGATGAAGTTGGCCTCGGACTCGTTGGCCACGGCCTTGGCGATCAGCGTCTTGCCCGTTCCGGGCGGGCCGAACAGGAGTATGCCCTTGGGCGGGCTCGTGTTCGTGGCGCTGAACACATCCTTGTACTTCAGCGGCCACTCCACCGACTCCTTCAGCTCCTGCTTGATATTGTCCAGGCCGCCCACGTCCGTCCAGTGGACATCGGGCACCTCGACGAACACTTCACGCATTGCCGACGGCTCGATGTTCTTCAGCGCCTCCATGAAGTCGTCGCCCGTGATCTGGAGCTTGTCCAGCACTTCCTGCGGTATCTCCTCCTCTATGTTGATCTGCGGGAGGATGAGCCGCAGCGCGTGCATGGCAGCCTCTTTGCACAGTGCGGCCATGTCGGCGCCCACGAAGCCGTGGGTGATGTCGGCGATCCTTTCAAGGTTTACGTTCTCGGCGAGCGGCATTCCCCTCGTGTGTACGTGGAGGATCTCAAGCCGCCCTGTCTTGTCAGGCACGCCTATCTCTATCTCACGGTCGAACCTGCCGCCTCTGCGCAGCGCCGGGTCGATGGCGTTAGGGCGGTTGGTCGCCGCCACGACGACTACCTGGCCGCGCGACTGCAGGCCGTCCATCAGCGAAAGCAGCTGGGCGACCACACGCCGCTCGACCTCGCCCGATACCTCCTCGCGTTTGGGTGCGATGGAGTCGATCTCGTCGATGAATATGATCGACGGGGCGTTATCCTCGGCTTCCTTGAAGATGTCGCGGAGCTGTTTCTCCGACTCGCCGTAGTACTTGGACATGATCTCCGGGCCGCTGATGTTGATGAAATGAGCGTCCGTTTCGCTCGCCACGGCCTTGGCGATCATGGTCTTGCCCGTTCCCGGCGGGCCGAACAGCAGCACGCCCTTGGGCGGCTCGATGCCCAGCTTCTGGAATATCTCCGGGTGCCGCAGCGGCAGCTCGATCATTTCCCTGACGAGCCCGATCTCCCGCTTCAGGCCGCCGATGTCCTCGTAGGATATCCTCGGCACCTTCTCGACCTTGCCAGCCTCGGCCGGCTTGTCGCTAATCGTCACTTCGGTCCGCATGTCGGCGATGACGGTGCCCGTCGGCCGCGTGGCCGTGACCACGAATGTCATGGGGCTGCCCAGCATCTCGACGCGAATCGTCTGCCCTTTGGAGATTGGCCTGCCTTCCAGCAGCTTCAGCAGGTAATATTCGCCGCCCGTGATACGGACGGGCTGCGTCGGCGCGAGCGTGATGCGCTCCGCCGGCTTTGCCTGGATTTTTCGGACCTTCACGCGGTCGTCTATGCCGACTCTCGCGTTCGATCTGATGTTGCCATCGATGAGAATGACTCCTTTTCCCTCTTCGCTGGGGTATCCAGGCCAGACTACTGCGGTAGCGGTCGCGCCTTTGCCCTCGATCTCGATGATGTCGCCGCTGACCATGCCGAGCTGGCGCATCGTCTCCATATCAATGCGAGCGATGCCTCGGCCTACGTCTCTGTGGTATGCTTCCTGTACTTTTAGTGTTACTTCATTTTTATTGTCAGTCATATTGCCTTTCACCTCGCTCAGTTTAAGCATGCTTAAGCATGCTTACGCATGCTTACGCATGCTTACGCTATGCTCCACTGGCCTGTTCTGTAGGTCACGAGCCCCTTCTTCATCAGCCTGGCCAGCTCTGCCCTGGCCACAGGACCGGGTATGTTCAGCCTTCCGGCGATCTCTTCGAAGCTGATGGGGCCCTTGACGAGCAAATAGAGGATCTCCGCCTCGATCTGGTCGGCGGCGACCTCGTTTATGATCTCGATAGACATGCTGGTGACCTCGGACAGCATGTTCTGGATGTTCTTCTGCGTCTCGCGCAGCTCGAGGCTCGTCTGTGTGAGCCTCCGCGCCTCCTCGCAGAGATACTTCAGCCTGCCCACGATGTCCTCGCTGATCTGGTCGCCGTGGAACCTGTCGCGGAGCATCTTCTGCTCGTCCGCGCCAGCCTCCACCCTGGTGACCTCGATCTGGAAAGAGATGGGCGAGATGGACACCTGTATCATGACATTGTTGGCAATCTGGAAATATTTCCGTCCCTGCTGGTCGTGGAAGCTCTCGATGAGCCCGGCCTCCTCCAGGATCTTCAGGTGGTCGATGATCGCTTTGGGGGAGACTTTCAGCTCCTCGGAGATCTCCGTCACGTAGCACGGGCGATATGAGAGCAGGTTCAGTATGTTCCTGCGGTTCTCGTTGCCCAGGATGTCAAGGAGATAGGTTGTGTCCATAGTATCAATAACATTTCGTTAGTTTTTATGGTATATAAATGTTTCTAAAGGCTCGTAAGCAATTAGAAGATGTACGTTACCCCGATCCCGGGCCGACCGCAGGCGATGGTAACGGGACAACGGTGGCATTGTATGGCACGTTTCCCTGCGCCGGGCTGGCACTGACGTTATAAGCGATTAGCGCAGGGGCCTGGCTTTCCCCGGTTGCATAAGCATACCTTGTGCGGCCGCAGGGGATACAGCATACACAGCAGCCGGACACGATCAGGGCGGCGAATATGATGGCGATTAGCATAATCAGACGTCTTTTCATGGTAACTACCGTCACCAGTAGCGTCATGAAAAGCGGATAAAAATGTTGCCCCGGAAAAAAACCGGCTTACCGCGAGGGCTGATAAAAAATGGGCTGTCCGGGCCTTACAGGCGGGTGGACGCCTGTCCACCCTAGAGCCGTGGTGGACAGGGGGTAGTTCGGCGCCTCGTCCGTGATCAGGATGTCATGCGGGTGGCTCTCGGTCATGCCGGACGCAGTGACGCGGATGAACTTCGAGTTCTCCCGCATCTCCTTGATGGTGTTGGCGCCGCAGTATCCCATGGACGACCGCAGGCCGCCGATCAGCTGGTACAGCGTGTCGCTGGTGGTGCCCCTGTAGGGGATGGCGCCCTCGACGCCCTCCGGGACGAACTTGGTCTTGCCCAGCTCCCGCTTCGACTCCTGGAAGTACCGGTCGGAGCTCTCGCCGCCGGCCATGGCGCCCAGCGAGCCCATGCCACGATACTGCTTGTACCTCCGGCCTTTGATTGTGATCAGTCTGCCGGGGGCTTCTCTGGTACCGGCCATCAGGTTGCCCAGCATGACGCTCTCGGCGCCGCTGGCGATAGCCTTGGCGATGTCGCCCGAGTAGCGGATGCCGCCGTCGGCGATGATGGGCACGTCGTACTTGCTCGCAGCTTCCGCCGCTTCGGCGATGGCCGTAAGCTGGGGCACGCCCACTCCCGCGACGATGCGCGTGGTACAAATCGACCCGGGGCCGACGCCGACTTTAATGCCGTCGGCGAAGCTTGCCAGCTCTTCAGCTGCTTCTCGCGTCGCGATGTTGCCGACCACCACGTCGGCAGATACCATCTTCTTGATGCGCTTGGCCGACTCGACCACGCGCATGTTGTGCGCATGGGCGCAGTCAACGCAGACCGCGTCCACGCCGGCCTTGTCCAGTGCCATGGCCCGCTCGATGTCGAAGGGCCCGACGGCCGCTGCCACGCGTAATTGATCGTTACCGTTGCGCATAGCGTTAGGATGCTGGCGCTTCTCGAGAATGTTCTGCATCAGTATGATACCGACCAGGTTCCCTTTCTCGTTGACCACCGGCAGCCGCTCGACCTTATGCTCGTACATGAGGTCGATGGCCTCGTCCACCTTGACGTTCTCGCCGGCGGTGACCAGGCTGCGGGTCATGACTTCGCTGATCTTCCTGGTCGGCTCAAGCTTGACGATAGGCCGCACGTCGCGGCGGCTGATGATGCCTACGAGCTTGCTGTCCTCGATGATAGGGATGCCTGTGACGCCCTGCTCCGACATCATCCGCCAGGCGGACTCGATGGTCTGGTGCGGGCTGGCCGTGAGCACCTCACGGTTCATGATCTCCTCGCCCCGCTTGACCTTTTTTACTTCCTCGATCTGCTTTTCCCGGGTCATGTTCCGGTGGATGACGCCGATGCCGCCCTCGTGGGCCACGGCAATGGCCATCTCAGACTCCGTGACGGTGTCCATGGCGGCGCTGACTATAGGAACGTTGAGGCTGATATTCTTTGAAAATCTCGACTTTACATCTGTGTGATCGGGCTCCACGTACGAACGGCTCGGCACGAGCAGCACGTCGTCAAAAGTCATCCCGACAGGGGTATCTAATTTTTTTAAGAACAATGCTAATCACCATATACCCTTTTGGGTAATTATACCCGATCAAGTATTAATAAATTTCTGCGACAGGGGCAAAGAAGGCTGATCGTCGCCGATATTTCCGACCGCACGCTCCATGGATGCGCCTGTTCCGTGCCACAGTGAAAAGTACAAATGCTTTAACAGCGTAGGAACACAGGCTCCAAGGGTAACGTTATGAGTCTGATGGAAAAACTGACAGTCGTACTCTTTCTGTTAAGCGCTATCTCATTCCTGCCGACAGCTTCCGCGCAGACGCCCACAGCCACGCCGGTCCCCGACCAGGACGGCCTGATAGCAGGTATCGTCCACGTGTCTTCCGACACGGCCTCCTGGCTGAGCGGCCGGGCCATGGAGTACGCAGGCAGCCCGCTGTGGTCGACACTGGCCGGCGTGCTGGTCATCGCGCTGATCGTAAGCCTGTACCTCTGGCTGCGCCGGCCTAAAAAGCCAACTGAGACCCGCGCGCCGATGTAATACGCGGCCAAGGGCAATGCCAGAGAAGGGCCAAGTCGATGCCAGTCAGGATATATTGGCTCTTTATACCTTGGCGTCTTGAAAGTCACAAATAGGCTTGGCGCTTTGAAACCTCGGTTGCTAAAAGTGGCGCCTTGGCGCCTTCTCTTAGACCCTTGGCCGCTTGAAATTAGAAATCAGTTCATGCTGGCACGGAGCTTTGCCACGAGCTCGGCGCGGATGCCGTCGTTGCGGTTGCCGCCGCAGACCAGTCCGCGGACGCCGATGATGTCGGGGCCGATCTTCCGAAGGGCGGGCAGGTCCTCGAACTTGATCGACCCGGCCAGCGCACACTGGAGACCGTTCTCGTGAGCCGCATCGACGAAGGCCTTGAGCTCGTCATTGTCCATGAACTCGAAGGTAGACCTGCCGTCCTTGAGGCCTGTGTCCACCATGATCACGTCACAGCCGGCAAGCTGCGCGATGGGCGGAAGCTGCATCGCCGGTATGGACCCGATGCGCCGGTAGTCGGAGTAGCCGGACGCCACGACGATCTTGTTGCGGTCGTACGTCTTGACTGCCCGGACGACGCTGGACAGAAGCTCGAAGGCCTGCTCGTCGGTCTTGATGTCGTAAAGGCCGACCTTGACGTAGTCCGCCCCTGCCGCTGCCGCGCCCAGCGCCGCGAGAGAAGCTGTCCCGGGCTTGTAGTTAAAGTCGCCGATAGTCGCGCTCAGCGGCCCGGAGACTTTTGCGCGCACCGCCTGTATCACCCAGGGGAAGTTGGCGCCCAGCGAGCCCTCTTTCGGGTTCTTGACGTCGATGATGTCGGCGCCGCCACGTTCAGCTATGATAGCCTCGTCGATGTCGATGGGGCTGACTAACAGCTTCATGCACAACTCCTTATATCGTTTTTCTATATAACAGTTGCCATGTATCAATTCGATGCTAAGCGATTTTTAATCCATGAAGACACTGAGGTAAAAAGACACAAAGAACGATAATGCACAAAGTCAACCTGATCGTATTATTCATGGCTTGTTGATATAGCTTTTGAGGTATCGTTGTTGAGGACGTGCGAGGATACTTTGGAGATGAGTCCGTGGAAATCAGGTCGTACAAGGAGACCGATATTTTATAAAGTCTCCTAAGTCCAACGTTACTCCTCAGGCTCCGTTTTCGTTTCTCCTTAACCTCCCCGACCTCCCTGATCTCCTTTACCGCCTTAGAATCAGATCACGCCGAGGGCGAAGCCGGCTGCCATGGCTGCCAGCAGGACGCCGTTGAACGCCTTTAGCTCCACCCGGTACCGGTGCCTGAACCGGTTCACGGTACCGGGGCTGAGGCCCAGTGTCAGCAGTAAGCCCAGCGCCAGCACAGGCGTGATGACGCCCAGGTTGTAAGCGACAAGGTACAGGATGCCTTCCGCTATCTGGCCGGCCTGCAGTATCGTCCCCAGGATCGCGATGTACAGGCCCCCGACGCAGGGCATCTTCACCAGGCCGAAGGCTGCGCCAATAACGAAGCTCGCCGGCACGCCGAACCGCCGGTACGACGATCGGAACCTTTCGAGTACCGCCCGGAACGATCGGCTTTCCACTCCTTTTTTCACCCGGTAGGCATCGACAAAGCTCCACAAGGCCAGCACGATCAGGATCGAGACGATGGCCGCCTTCAGGCCCGTCTCCAGCCCGGGCACACGCCCGATCAGCTCCATAAGCCCGATGCCTATGAGCAGGTAGACAGCCATCAGCCCGCCGCAAAATGACAGGATGCGGGCTATGATGCCTGTCCTGCGGCCGGCTGTCGACAGCGTGGTGCCGGCGATGAACGCCATGACCGCAAGCAGGCATGGATTGATGCCGGCGACCAGGCCGGCCACGAAGGCCGTCGGCGCCGAAAGCGTGGCTATCTTCTTATCGGCCGTGCAATGGTGACGCGCCGCCCCGTTGCATGAGCCGGTGCCGGCCTCGCAGGCGATCCTCTCGCGGAGCGCCCGGTCGAACGACTCCACGCTGTCGTAGTCCTCGAGCCCCACGGGCGGGCCGCAGTTGACGACCACGGCAGGCACCGAACTGATCCCTTTAGCACGGGCATACTCTGCTCCCTCCCTCGAAGCGATCTCAAGTCGCGAGAGGTTGACCGCCAGCCCGGAGTCGTCTATAGCCTGTTTGATGGCCGGCCAGGCTTGCTGGCAGCTCAGGCACTGATGGCTGTAGACGTAGGTGATCTGCAGGCGATCGTCGGCGACAGCCGCATATACGGCTGGTGTCTGTAGCACGATGGCTAACATAAAAAAAGCGAGCAGCAACCCTGTAACACCGGCTACCCCGCATATGGAACACATCAGAGAGCCATTTCACGACCGTATACTTAAAACGTCCAGCGTTAATGCGCGATATGGAGATCGGCATACGGTAGATGCATTAAACCGTCATGAGGCGCCCTTCCCACTGAATATATATAAATTGAGGATAAAGGGTATGACATGATGCGCTGCATTCTTGCCTGCGATCTCATGGGCGGCATTGTGGTCCGCGGCGTCCGGGGCGAACGGGACCGCTACCGGCCGATCAGCGAGTACAGTCAATTAGTAGCCACCCCGGACCCCGTGGATGTCATCCGCACCATACGGCCACGAGAGACGTATATTGCCGACCTTGACCGCATCACAGGCAGGGGCGACAGCCTGCAGATCATCGCCGGCCTCTCGAAGCTCACCCGCACGATGGCGGACGCCGGCGTCTCCGATCGGCAGGGCTTTGAAACGGTGAAGCAAGTTTCCCGGTCAGTCATCCTGGGCACCGAAACCGCGTCGCTTGCGCTGATCGAAGCCTGTCAGGGGTCGGACGTGGTCGTCAGCGTGGACATGAGGGGCGGCCGGATGATGGCTAAGGACCCGGCGCTCGACGTCTCGCCGCTACAGGTGGTGGCAATGCTCGACGGCATGGAACTCGACTCCATCATACTGCTGGACGTCGCCCGGGTCGGCTCCGGCGAGGGCGTGGACTTCGCCCTGCTCGAAGCGGCAGCCTCGGAATCACGGCATCAGATCATTGCCGGCGGCGGGGTCAGGGACATGGAAGACCTCGATCGTATCAGCGCCGCCGGCGGGGCAGGCGCGATCGTCGCTTCGGCTGTCCACTCCGGCCGGATACCTCTTGAAGTTTTACGGTGATCTCATGCCTGTCGACGAAAAACAGTTCTACGAAACCCTTCGCAACTATCATAACATTCTATTCCTCTGTCACAAGAACGCAGACGTGGACTCGCTCGGGAGCGCCTACGCGCTGCAGCACGTCTTCGGCGGGCATATCGGCGTGTACGACAGCCCCAGCACCATGGCCTCCATGCTTGCGGAGCGGCTGAAGATCGACGTGGTCATCGCCCCGGACCTGTCGAAATACGACATTGTAGTGACGGTAGACACGTCGACGCTGGTGCAGACCGGCTACAAGTCGCTGGGCAAATGCGCCCTCATCGACCACCACACGCCTGGCGACCTCTCGGAGGGCTGCGAGATCGCCCTGGCAAGGATCGGGTCCTCTACCGCCGAGCTCGTCTACGACCTGTACAAGAAGAACGGACTGCCCGTCGACGCGAACATCGCCTTCGCGCTCGTCCTGGCTATCATCACGGACACCGGCCACTTCCGCTACGCGGGCGCCGGGACCTTCGAGGTGGTCGGCAAAATCCTCGCGGAAGGCGGCATCAGGTACGCAGATGTGACGGACTTCCTCGGACAGGTGCCCGCGGACATCTCCTGCCGCATCGCCATCCTGAAGGCCGCGTCGCGGCTCACGCTGCACCGGGTGGGAGACCTGCTCATCGTGGAAAGCCGGGTGAGCTCCTTTGGCTCGCAGGCGGCCACATCGTTCATCAACCTCGGCGCCGACATCGCCTTCGTGGGCTCGGAGAAAGACCGGGAGCGGCGTATCTCCGGCAGGGTGCGCCGGGGCATCGACCTGGACCTGGCACGGCTCCTGCAGGACATCGGCAAAAAGTTCAGCGGCAGCGGCGGTGGCCACGCAGCAGCCGCCGGCGTGGTGATCCGTGGCGACCTGGACAAGGCGCTGGAAGAATGTGTCGACATGGCCGTCGCGCAAATCATGAACAAGCCCCCAAGAAAAGAGGCCAGGTAGCCAGGAAGAGACGCCAGGGCGCCAAGATTTGTTTTTATATTCAAGGCGCCAGGCGGACAGGTTGCCAGGTTGAAACGCTTAGTCTGAGAATGGTGTTCTGGCTCGGCTTTCATAGCTGGCTGCAGGTACTCGTGCGGGCGCGCGACCGGGAAGTCTTAATTAACGATAAAGGACGGGCCTGGCAATGAGGCTTGGCGCCATGGCGCCTTGAAAATTAGAAATAACCTTGCCTCTTGGTGTCTCTTAGTTTCTACAGTGGAGTCCTGGCGTCTCTTCCTGGCCCCTTAGCGTCTTGAGGAGGAACGTCTATTCGTGGGCGACTTCGGGCTCGCTTTCAGGATCCAGGTGGGCCTTGTTGATCTCGTGCCACTCGTGGCCGTCGAAGACGATCACATAGTCTGCCACATTCCTCAGTGCGATAGACAGGCCAGGCTCAGCGCCGAAGACGATGGTCTCCTTGCCATATGCGCTTGCCTTTGACAGCACGGGCTTGAAGTCCGCGTCCCTCGTGACAATGGCGATAGTATTGATGTGCTCGTTGAACACCAGCTCCATAGCGTCGACCGCGAGGCGCACGTCCACGTCGCCCGAACCCACTATCGGCTCGAAGCCCTGGTTCTCGATGGCTTCCACCAGCTTGTCAGACGCGTACTGGTTCAGAAAGACCTTGCCGACCTTGATGTCCCCGTAGCGCTTCAGGATCTCCCGGACCACTTCGAGGTCGATCTGGAATTCCTTGCGAAGCATGTTCGGGCCGTCGACCAGAAGCGCAATGCCCTTCCTGTCCTTGCCTTTTTCCTTGAAAAAGGGGTTCTTGATCCTGAACGGCTTAGTAATAGGACCAATAATTGGATTTATAGGGTTTTTCATAGGTGTCATCGTTGTTACTCCCTATATGTGATTATATTAAATATTTATTGGGGCTTTCACCCGTATGAATATAACCGTGCTTGAAACTAAGAACGGTTTAAAGGGTAAAAGGTTGCCCTGCTGGCAATTTTTATAAAAATAAAATAATAATAAAATAGAAATGACCCCGCCCTGTGCCGTTCAGGTCCGGGGTTCCTCTGGCATTGCCGACAGGCGGTTCATAGCACTGACCAGCGCCTCGACGGACGCCTGGACAATATCTTCCCGCGCCGCACGCGCCGTTACCATACGGCCCTTATCGTCCTCTACGCCCACCATGACCTCGGCCAGGGCTTCCGAGCCGCCGGTAATAGCCTCCATGCGGAAGTCGCGTAGCCTCATGTTGTGGCTGTGGCCGTCTACCAGGCTTTCCACCGCCCTCATGGCGGCGTCTACCGGACCGACGCCCGTCCGGGCGCCCGTATAGGTCTTGCCGTCCACGGTGACGCGTACCGTCGCCGTCGGGGTGACACGGTTACCTGTCATGACGGACAGCTCCTCAAGGATGATATGCTTCTCGGCCGCGGCCACGTCGCCCATCACTGCTTCGGCAATGGCGTACAGGTCGACGTCCGTGACTTTCCGGCCCTTGTCGCCCAGGTCCTTAACCCGCTCGAGGATGTCGTTCAGCTCCGTGTCCGACGGGTCCAGTCCCGCGTCGTTGAGCAGTTTTTTCACCGCGTGCTTGCCCGTGTGCTTGCCCAGCACCAGCCGGCGCATGTGGCCGACCATTTCCGGCGTCATGATGCCCGGCTCGAAGGTCTTCGACTCTTTGATGATGCCGTGGCTGTGGATGCCCGATTCGTGGGAGAACGCGTTGGCGCCCACCACTGGCATGGTCGGTGGCACCGGTATCCCGGAGAAGCGCTCGATGAGGCGGGCTGTCTCGACCAGGTATTTAGTCTTTATACCGGTCGATATGCCGTAGATCGCCTCCAGGCTCATCACCGTCTCCGCCATGTCGGCGTTGCCGGCCCGCTCGCCCAGGCTGTTCATGGTGACCTGTACCTGCTTTGCGCCCGCTTCCACGGACGCCAGGCTGTTGGCCACCGCCAGGCCGAAGTCGTTGTGGCAGTGCACTGCAATGGGCACACGCACGTTCTTCACGACTTCTCCTACCAGCCACTTCATGGCCGGGGGCGCCGCCACTCCGACCGTGTCCGGCAGGTTGATCGCGTCGACACCGGCATCTTCTACCGCCTTACAGATTTTGATCAGGTAGTCGACGTCGGTGCGCGTAGCGTCCATCGGGGAAAACAGGCACTCGCAGCCGTGGGACTTGATGTACTCGACCGCCTCGATGGCCATGTCGACTACCTCTTCCCGCGACTTCTTGATGGTGTTCTCCCGCTGCACGTCCGAGGTGGAGACAAAGGTATGCACCATCTTCACGTCGGCGTCGAAGCAGGCGTCGATGTCCGCTTTGATAACCCGGGCCAGGCCGCATACGGTCGCGTCCAGCCCCAGCCGGGCGATGTCCCTGACGGAGTCTTTGTCGCCTGCGGACGATATGGGAAAACCAGCTTCGATATACCGCACCCCGAGCCGATCGAGGGCTCGCGCGATCTCGATTTTCTTCTCGTGCGTGAAAGACACGCCGGGCGTCTGCTCTCCGTCCCGGAGAGTAGTGTCAAAAATCTCTACGTTCTTGTTCGGAATCTTAGCAATGTCCGTACTGTAAAAAACGATCCCTCATTTCCATGTGAGTCACAATACGGAACATGCCACTACATATATATGAACGTTTGCCAGCGTACAGGGAAGTAAAACCATGCGCTCCTGCGAAAAGCGCACCCTTTCCATACTATAATACTGGCTGATAAGACAGAAAATACCGGTCGTCGTTTATTTAACGAGCACCTATAAGCTTGCCGGTTAATAAGAAAATTTATTCGGTAATTTATCGTTAGTCCATGAATAATTCGTAACCATTCACATTTTTATAAAAATTCTGTACAATTTGTCTGTACAACCCTGTTGTACCCATTTATATACTTATTAATACCTAATTAGAAACTAACGCACCGGGGATTCGGCCCTTAAGTCGCAAGCTATATACCCCCCCAAACTATTGCTGCTCAAGTCGGGTCCCCCTGTGCATTAATCTGAATGTAATCAAAAATAAGCTGGTATGCCTATGGAAATATTGAAGACCATCTCCTACGCCGGGACAATGGAAGTCCTCGCAGCTCTCGGGAAAGGCCCGAAGCGCTTTACGGAAATCATGTTCGAGACCAAGCTCAACCCCGGAATCCTTAACCGGGTGCTGAAGACACTGATCATTTCAAGCATCGTGTCCAAGTGTGCGAACGACGAAGGCTACGAGCTGACGGAAAAGGGCATAAAGATCTCGCTATACATCCTCAAGATCGTCGAGGTCTCCAACAACGAGAAACCGGAGAACCTGGCGCTCATCAACATACTTGCTACTCGTCTGGAGCAGATAAAGAGCAGCAGCCCTGTGTCGTAGACCGATAAAACGACCATAGGCTGCATTTATTATTTTAGCTAGTTTCCGCTTAAACTATTTTGTACATTTAACCTGCATACTGACCGTCTCCGGTCATGTGTCCATCTGTTTATCGTCATTGGCAGAATGTTGTACAGGCTGGCCGGCACCCTACACGACGTACACAACGTTAAATAATAGGGCTACGCTGGCCATTACCTCTAAAACGTCGTGTATATCGTGGTCGTCATATACGTTGTGTTAGATGCAGGCCAAGCCTTCAAAAAGTTACGTCAAGAACTATGATGGCCTCTGTTCCCGTATCTGTCCAGGTACGCGTGCAGGTGAGTTCCTGTCCTGATGGCGAGAGTAACCGTAGAACCAGCTATAATAAATGTTTAACAAAGACAAAAAAGGTATACGCGGGCGGCTTTATAACCGTTCGGCATCGACCGCGATAGCATTCCGGATGTGCTCGACCACGTTGTTCAGCAGGTCCAGCTCTTCCCGGTAAAGGTGAAGGTTCTTGACCACGATCTCGCGGTCTATCATGTTGGGATAGACCTCGACGACCTCGGGCCCCTTCTCCGACGTGTAGATACGAACCTCGTACAGCGAGCAGGCCTTTCCTGCACAGCGCATGGAGGTCTCGTACTCGTTCCCTGTCGGGCACACGCTTGGACAGTTGTCGCACGGCGCGCTCCGGTTCTCCAGCGCCTTGTAGCAGCACTGGCCGACCAGATCGCCCATGTTGACCCTCGAGATGTAGTTCTGCGAAGTGATCCTGAAGTTCTTGCCGACAAGCAAGACGCCGTTACAGACCGCGTCAAGAAACTCAGTATCGATCGCCTGCTGTCTGACGCTGGTCTCCATCATACCTGCGTCATCTTCCGATGAAACGCCTGCAGCGGCGTATATGGCCTGCTCTGCAGGCGGTTGAAAAGCCCCCATTGATGATTACCCCCGAATTTTAAGAACTGACTATAATCTCTTATGCCATAATAGCTCTTAAAGCTTTCTAATAATATTAAATAGGTTTATTTGCTAATAATAAATTACAAATATGTAATTACATTTTTCATATAGTTACCACGGAGACCGGTTATATAAAAATCTCCCGTAAAGTCCTGTAATATCTTCCGGCGAAATGCCAAATCGTATCAGCGGAAAGCGTACGGGGCGCTCTCGGACATGGATAATGACGACGCCCGCGTAAGCTGACGACGTTTCATAGAGTTAAAGAAGACTCGGTAATGAGCGTCAGTGCCTGCAGGAATCCGTCGATCAAATAGCTCAATGCTCGAAACTGCCGGAAAATCAGTGCCAAGAGCAGCTGCCCGGCGACATACTTTTGCTTATGTCGCCAGGCGACAGTTGCAGTCTCACTCTTTTGCAGGTTTATCAATAGAGGACGCTGACGTGACTAACTCATCATGCCTCGAAAGTAACTATGCATGATTAACATATATAAGTATCGAAACTGAAATCAATTAACAACGCCGGTATACTAGTGGGACGATCATATCCTGTGGCAACAGCGTACCATGATCTCCTCTGCCTTCTTCTATATCGTGCCCGCCGTGATCGGCGGTGATAATTAGCAGAGTCCCGGGCTTCAGGCGGCTGACCATGGAGCCAATGAGCACGTCGGCACGGGCCATGGCGTCGAGCGATCGTCGCGAGTAAGGTCCCGACATGTGCAGCGTCCGGTCCGTGTCATACAGGTGTACGTACAGCAGGCGTGTGCCGTTCTCGTATTCGGCGACAGCCCTGGCCATGATCTCGTCGTCCGTCACTCCGTCGCCATCAGAATCGTTTACGCTGACGATGCCCCTGTCAAGGGATACCGGTTGGCGCGGCCCGTCTATCCAGGCGGCACTGACGCCATTCCTTAGCGCTATATCTATTATATTATCCGCAATCATCGTCCTGCGTTCCCAGCGGTCTACGCCACTGCGCTCAGGCATCACGCCGGTGATCAAGGCGGCCGCGTTAACGTTGGAGATGGACGGGTAGACGTCGCAGGCTGCCGATGGCCCGAGTGACGACAGGTTGCTCATGACCGGCGTGGCCCACTCGTACCTTTGCCAGCCGAGGGCGTCGACATATATGACCACTACCTGCGAAGCGTTTCCTTGACGCTCGGATGTCCCGTCGAAATCACCCTTCAGGCCCAGCGCCTCGCCGGCTGTGGGTGCCACGTCGAGGATAGAGCGCTCCGGCCTTGATGCAGTGACAACCGCAATATCATGTCCGTCCACGGGTTTTCCGAAGATGCTCAGGCTGCAGTCAGGCGTTACTATGACAGGTATATACCACAGCGAGTGATAGGCCGCATCGGCCCATTTGACATATTCTCCTCCGGCATAGACGCCGGTGACCGGATAGATGCCCTCGTGCCAGAGCCAGCGTTCGAGGGGTATGCCATGAACGCTTCCTGCGTCCATGGAATATGCCTGCAGCGCCGGTTCGAAAGAAAGGTGGACGTAACAGACAGCGGGTAAGCTGGCTGCAAGGACCGCTATGAATAAAAAGTACACTTGCCGCGGCATCAGATAACATGTGTGCTCGCGCGGCTAAAATGATCTGCCGGGAACAGCGCGGCTGTTACTCTTCCGGCTCGATGGTGATCTGCAGCTTCTTCCACGGGCCCACGCCATCGAGCGTGTCGACCATGCCCTTGATGCCCGAACCGATGATCTTCTGCACGAACTTGTTCATGGGTATTTTTTTGCCGTCGAGGCTCAGTTCCACTTTCATCGTAATATCTCCTGAATCAATCGAATATATTGTCATACGTATTCCATGTATATATTTATAGGTTACACAGAGGGTGCTGGTTTTCTCGAGTCCGAGGGGCCTTTTTGGAACAAGGCCCCTCGACCGCCCTGCGAAAACCAGCGCCCTCCGTGTCACAAGATTTATCGTTATCAAATCCATTTACAATTTTATGCCTATGAAATCGGGTTTCCGCACGAAAACAAGCATACAGGAGGCCCTGAATATTTTTCTCGGCTCCTTCGCTTCCCTCGAAGGGACAGAAACGATTCCCCTTGAAGAGGCTGACGGGCGGGTGCTCTGCGGCGACGTGACCGCACCGAGGGACGTGCCCCACTACGACCGCAGTGCTATGGACGGCTACGCGGTCCGGGCGGAGGACACCTTCGGTAGCAGCCGTGACGCGGGTCTTTTCCTGCGGGTCTCGACTGCCGACCGTGTAGGGCGCGGCGAGTGCCAGCCTGTGCATACCGGGAGCCCGATACCTGCCGGCGCCGATGCCGTGGTCATGATAGAAAATACTGAGACGTCCGGCGGCATGGTCGAGGTGCTCGGGCAGGTAACTCCGGGCCAGAACGTAGGCATGAAAGGGGAGGATGTCGCGAAGGGCCAGGTGGTCTTCATCGCCGGGAGGCAGCTCAAGCCCTCCGACGTCGGACTGCTGGCCTCCATGGGCTACACGGATATCAAGGTGTACCGCAAGCCCCGGGTCATGATCATCCCGACGGGCGAGGAGATCGTGCCCCGGGGCATCGTGCCGCAGGCCGGTCAGATGAACGAGAGTAACGGTGTGATGAATTACCTCTACGTCAAGCGCTATGGCGGCCAGCCCCGCGTACACGACATTGTGGTGGACGACCGGGAAAAGCTGGCGACAGCCCTCCGGGAGGCCGCGGAATACGATCTTATCGTCACGACGGGCGGAAGCTCGGTGGGGCGGAGGGACCTGCTCCCCGAAGTGGTCTCGACCACAGGCAAGGTTCTGGTCCATGGCGTGGCCATCAAGCCCGGGCGTCCCGTAGCCATGGGCTACGTGGAAACCCCGGGTAAACGCACGCCGATCGTCTGCCTGCCAGGCTATCCGGCGGCCTGCGCTATCGATTCTATGGTCTTTGCGGACCCGGCGGTGAAGAAGCTCGGCCACCTTCCCCCGTCGAAATACCGGTCTGAGCAGGCTGTGCTGTCCCGAAAGATCGCCTCGGAGGCCGGGTACCGGACGTATACCAGGGTCTCCGTCGAGGGCGGGGTGGCTACGCCGCTGCGCACCAAAGGCGCCGGCATCCTCAGCTCAGTATCACTGGCCGACGGCTACGTGATCATACCGGAGGACGTGGAGGGCCGTGAGGCGGGAGAGACGGTGGAGGTGGTCTATCTTGAGTAGGAAGGAGTTCAGGACTTTAGTATCGCTGGAGGACGCCCGTAAGGCGCTCCTGCCGTTCTACCGGCGCGAGGCCGTGCAGGTGCCGCTTTCCGGCTGCTACGGCCGCGTGCTGGCCCGCGACGTCCACTCGAAGGTCGACGTGCCAGGGTTCGACCGTGCGTCCATGGACGGGTTTGCCGTCAAGGCGAAGGATACATGGGGCGCCGACGAGGAAGAGCCGAAAGCACTGAAGATCGCCGGCATCATACACGCCGGCGAGATGCCTTCTGTTACCGTGGAGCCGGGCACCGCCGTCGAGATCGCCACCGGCGCAGTCATGCCCCGGGGCGCAAACGCAGTAGTCATGATAGAGCAGACGGACACGTCCGGAGACATGGCCAACGTGCGGAAGCCGGTATCGCCCGGGGAGAATGTCATGCACACAGGCGCCGACGTCATGATGGGCGAGCTTGTGCTCAGGGAGGGCACCCGGCTTACGTCACGAGAGATCAGCGTGCTGGCGGCTGTCGGCCTCAGCGTAGTCGATGTCTACAGGAAGCCTCAGGTCGGCATCATCTCGACAGGCAACGAGATCGCCCCTCCCGGCGCGAAGCTGAAGCCCGGCCAGATATACGACGTGAACGCCTATGCCGTGGGCGCCGGCGTAGAAGAGAACGGCGGCATTCCTGTCTATCTCGGCATCGTCAGGGACCGTCCGCAGGACTTCAGTGATGCGCTGCTGGAAGCCTCGAAAAAGGTGGACGTCGTCCTGACGTCGGGCAGCACCTCGGCCGGGGCGTCGGATATGATGTTCGGCACCGTCGCAGGCATGGGCAAGGTTCTGGTCCACGGCATCAAGATCAAGCCTGGCAAGCCCACGATCATCGGAGAGGCGAATGGCAGGCCTTTCATCGGCCTGCCCGGATATCCATCCTCCGCGCTGACCATCTTCAACGAGGTCGCCGCGCCGCTGATCCGGCACATGGCCGGCATCCGCGGGGCGGAACAGTACCGGGTTCAGGCTCGCATGGCCGTGCGCACGCAGTCGGAAGGCGGCCGGGAGGTGTTGCAACCGGTAGGCCTCATCCGGACGGCAGAGGGCGGCCTTGCGGCCTATCCGATCGAGAAGGGCTCGGGTGCCGTGACCTCGCTGCTGGATGCGGACGGCTACGTGGAGATCGGGGAGCATACCCACGTCCTCGAAGAGGGCGAGCCCGTGGAGGTCACCCTGTTCTCCGAAAAGATCGCTTTCCCGGACTTGCTGATCATCGGGAGCCACTGCCTGGGCATCGACATGATCACCGAGCTGATGGCCCGGAAGGGCTACAGCGTCCGGTCGATCAACGTCGGGTCCATGGGCGGGCTGCGTGCCATACGCAAGGGCATCGCCGACGTGGCGGGGGTGCACCTGCTGGACGAGTCCGGCGTGTATAACGAGCCGTTCCTGCAGGGCATCAACGGCCTGCTCGTGAAAGGGTACATCCGGGAACAGGGACTTATCCTGCCTGAAGGTAACCCGCTGGGCATCCGCGGCATCGCCGACCTGCCCGGCAGGCGGATTGTCAACCGCACCCGCGGGTCAGGGACGAGGACGCTGTTCGACATGGAGCTGAAAAAGCTGGCGGCGGAAAAACACGTGCCCGTAGAGGAACTGATCGAGTCCATCGAGGGCTACGACGTGGAGGCGAAGACACACAATGCGGTCGCATCGGCCATCCTTTCCGGGAAAGCCGATGCAGGCATCGGCATCCGCACCGTGGCCGACCAGAACGGGCTGGACTTCATTCCGCTCCGGGACGAGGAGTACGATTTCGTCGTGAATAAAAGTAGCATGACCAAACCTGCAGTCAAGGTATTTTCAGAGATTCTAAGATCCCGCGAGTTCAAGGTCGGATTGGAACGTATGGGGTACAAGCCTAACGAACAACAATGAATTATATTACGCCTGGTATATTGCCTCTGATACACTGAAATTTTTACCGGATTAATGGCAAATCAATTCCCATCCAGTGTTACAGATAGTGCGGGAATTGTCTACTCATTTGTGAGTGTAACACCTGCTAATATAGACAACCCTGGAGGGAATACGAATGTCATTGCAACATATGCTATTGTGAACCAGAACCACCCACCGGTGGCTATTTCGCAGGGTTTGACGACAGATGAGGATACGCCTCTGTCGATTACTCTGACCGCTTCGGATGTTGACGGTGATTCGTTGACTTTTGCTTACACTCAGCCAGCTCATGGTTCGGTGACCGGGACTGGAGCTAGTATCGTCTACACGCCAGCCGCTAACTATAATGGTGGAGACTCGTTCACTTTCACGGTAAACGATGGCAAGGTCAACTCTGCTTCTGCTACAGTATCGATCACAGTATACCCGGTGAATGTTCACTCTTCGATACACGGATCATCTCTTACAACACTTGCAGATAATCGTTCTATCTCATATGCCGACGACAATATGCAGGGCTCTCGTAACCCTCATAGTGCAAGAATAAAATTTTGTGTAATTATATTATTGTAATTACATTTAATCGCTTCTATAGTAAAATTTATATTTAAGCAAGTACTAAACCAAATAAATCAATCTCTAAGAATATTTGGGATTGTAACCAATAATGAAAGGCAAATAAAAATCCGATTGCCAATCGGGAGCATGGGGGGTATAAAATGTTTAAGTCAAGGTTTAGCTGTAGCACTACGTTAGTAGCGCTGGCATACTGACTTTAGTATGTGTAATGTTTTTAAACACAAGTTTTATACAGTCCGCCAGAGGCGACACCGGCGGAGCTATTGCTGACGTGAGCGCTTCAGATAGTGCAGGGAACCAGGCCAGCGACAGTAATTCGGCGGTCGATACCCGGTTGGTATCCACCCCGGTGACAGAACAGGCCAGCATTAACTGGTTGTGGTTCCTGATGCTGTTACTCATACCGTTGACCGGCTTTGTCACATACTACTACGGGGTTGTGAAGGGCGTATAAGGGGTAGACAGGTGGAGAAAAGGCGAATGCAACTGCCTTTTCTTTACTTTTTGCATTATTCTGATTTCAGAAACCTCGCAATCGACCGCGAGTGTCTGCATATTTTACCAAATTTAAGGATTATTTATGATAAAGAGCCAAAGAAAACTATATATCACTAAAGTGAAATAGTAATAAACATATAACCGCCATTTCAGGTGACGGTTATTTAGCAGCGGGGCCATTTCCGGCATCTGCCGGGAAGAGCCCGATATTTGGGGGGTATATAACGAATGGAAAAACAGGCATGGGCTATTGCTGGAGGCCGTATTGCAATCGGTTCTTCAGCTGCCTTTAATCGACAGCGCCAGCAACCCTGCCTCTTTTTCGCTTTATATCGCGCCTTCCGGTGACACTGAGGAAATGTGTCACTTACTTTAAAATCGTTTTATGTACCACCGTGCCCTCGGTGTCCAATGCGTAATTACACATTGAATACGATATTTATTTATCATTTAGCCTCAAAATTCTAATCGTTCCAACAAAGAGGGCATAATTATGGTAGATAATGGTGGCATCAACAACGAGACGCAGCTCGTGGTCTTCAGGCTGGGCACCGAGGAATTCGGCGTCGACATCTCACAGGTCAGGGAGATCATCCGCGTGGGGGACATCACACGCATACCGGGCTCGCCAGTGTACGTAGACGGCGTGATCAACCTGCGTGGACAGGTAACGACAGTTGTCAACCTGCGCAACCGGCTGGGCCTCGACGGCAAGGCTATGGACGGGAACGCACGTATCATGATCCTCGAGGTAGATAAGAACATAGTCGGTGTTATCGTCGACTCGGTCACCGAAGTGAAGAACCTGAACGCGACACAGATCGAGGGACTCCCGGATGCGCTATCCACGACGGTCAGCTCGAAATACATACAGGGCGTCGGCAAGCTCGAAGGGCGGTTACTGATCCTGGTCGACCTGAAGCAGGTCATCAAGGACGACATCGGGCAGATCTCCCGAAGCGCTACTGCATAATAATTTTTCTAAAAACGTGCTTTTTCACTCTATCATGCAGCCTATGATCTGGCTTTTCTTCTCCATGCTGTCGGCTATCTCGTCGAGGGACATGCCTATTTTATGGACGTTGGCCAGCATCATGTCTTCCCGGACCATGCGCTGGAATTCCTGCATGAGGTTATAGACGTTATTCGCGTCGGACAGTATCTTGAAGTCCAGCGAATACAGCTCGCCGACAAGGTCCCGTTCCGGCATGTATCGCTTGCAGGTGGCGATCCTGTTCTGGTAATTATCTGCGAACATTTCCCGGACCGAGCGCATGCGTCCCGTCATCCGGTCGAATTCCTGCAGGATACTCAGGTGCGTGCCCGCCTCCAGCTTCTTCCGGGCAACAGTCGCCTCCTCGAGGGCACTTTGCAATTGCGCTGCCAGTTTCTTCCTCACCTGGTCGTCAGCGGTCTTAAGGCTCTCCAGCGTCTCGTATCCCCTGAAGCCCTCGATCATCTGCAGTATCTTCCCGAAGTTGGGGTCGTGCTTCGATACGCCCAGCGGGAAGTCGTACAACTGCGCCATTATGAGGAATTATCGGCAGTGACGATAAATAATTAATTAACATTTGCGCCGCCATGCCGCTGCCAGCTTTCACCGCGTCCGCAAGCTATTTATGGATAAGGCATAACATGCATAATTATCATAGTAAATTATTACTGTACAGCATTATCATAGGCTGTATGTGTGAACGCCGGGAAGTGAAAAGCGGTAAAATGACACTGTTTAAAAATGGCGATAACAGGATGCTGGCGCTGCTGACGCTGTCGTTCGCAGGCTTCGCGGCATCCTTCACCGGTCACCTGATCGCCTCAAACCTGGGGACGTACATGGGCGCCTTCGGCTCCACCAACATGCAGATCGGCCTGGTCATCGGGTCGCTGGCCATCGCCGAGGTCATCTTCAAGACACCCTTCGGCATTCTCTCCGACCGCTATGGCCGGCTGAAGTTCATGCTTTTTGGCTTCGTCGCGCTGATCATCGTTTCGGTGGCGTACCCGCTGTTCCACGACACGACCATCCTCTTCAGCATACGGTTCGTGCAGGGCGTGGCCATCGGCGCGTTCTCCACCACTTCCGTCGCCATCGTGGCTGACATGTTCCAGGAAAACAAAGGCGAAGCGATGGGCATATACAACTCTATCAAAGGCGCAGGCTACGCCCTCGGCCCCATCGCAGGCGGCCTCATCATCCAGTACCTGGACGACTTCAACATGATGTTCTGGCTCTGCGCTGGCGTTGCTCTAGTCTGCCTGCTGCTAACCCTTTTGTTCGTCAGGGAGAGCTTTAACCCGAAGGAGCACCAGCGGAAAGCCGCATCGACCATGCTGCGGGAAGGCTTCAGGTTAGACTTGCTGAGCAGCTACTTCATCGGCATGAGCGGCATGCTGGTCTTCTACGCGATCATCTCCTTCCTGCCCCTCTACGGGACGGAGAACCACATCGACACCGGCACTACCGGCCTCATTTTAGGCCTGCAGGCTGTCGTCTACGTCCTCGCCCAGTACTATAGTGGCAAGATGGCAGACAAGTACGGCTCCCGGCTGCCCATGATGGTCGGCGCCATCCTGCTGACCACAGCATTGCTAATGATAGCGCTGTTCCCGTCTGTCCCTGTATGGCTCGCGGCTGTGGTGCTGTCCGGCATCGGCGTCTCGGCGCTCTGGGTGATATCCAACTCGTACCTCGCATACGCGGCCCCCGCTGCCATTATGGGCACCGTCATGGGACTGTCCGGCACGTTCAAAGAAGTGGGCGACGGCGGCGGGCCGATCCTGGTGGGCTTCCTCGGCGACTGGGGCGGGCTACGTGTAGCTTTCTTACTATGCATTGTCTTCACGGTGCTGTCGTTCCTGCTGGCGTTCACCATCCGGGACGAGAAGAAGGAAACGGTGAAAGCGGAAGCTATGCTAAAACAAAGGCCTGACGTAAGCCGTTTCAAGGCTATGCGCCCACCCCTGTCACGCTCGCCAAGGGCGCCAAGGAGCCAAGGGCGCCAACGTTTTTTTGAGAGTAATGCATTATTAGTCACGTAAGAGTCGATAAAAACGGCTGGATTATCGCATCGTCAGGCTCTTACGCACGCGCGCGAAGGCGCCCGGAGTATCCAGAAACTTCTACTGAATGCAGATTAACATTTATAATTGCCTTGGCGCCCTTGGCTCCTGGCGCCCTTGGCGAGCCTGACAGGGGTCGCATAGCCTTAGTAACATTAGCGTGGAAACGGTAAGCAATAATTCTATGAAATTCAACTTTCTTTCAACGCCTTATACGCCCGTATCATGCCCACCGGCCCGGCCATGTACACATCGTCCAGCGGCGAGGCGAGCTTCACGTCGAGCCCCGTCTTCAAGGCCATCTGCCTGCGTGGGCCTGTTGCAACAATAGCCCGCGGCGTAATTGCCTCCCGGACGTAAGCCCCATGTCCGCCATCGTCGAAGACTTCTTCATTGGTGATAGTGCCGGCAGCCAGCTTTTCTATATACTCGCGCATAGTATCTGGCGTCAGCTGCATCGTGTGGTGCTCGAACACGCCTACGATAGTACCGTCTTCTGCCACGGAGGCAGCGGTCGTGTGCCCGTTGCCCACGTCGATGGCGATGGCCGGGAGCTTTACACCATACAGCCCGCCGTAGATACCGGCGATCTTGGTGTCCATGACCAGCACGTCGTCATATCCCTGGTCGTTGAGGCTCTGGATGACTGCGCTGGCACGGGAGAACAATTTAGTCTTTTCCGTTATGATGAAGTCCCGGAACGTAGCGCCTTTCCTTATTTTCTTCTCGATCTGCCGGAACCGGAACTGCCGGTCACTGACGCCCTTCGGCGCAACTCCATGGTCCTGCACGGCGACGGCCACCGCGATGTTCTTCGGCAGGCTGTAGTTTAACATAGATAGCGCAGCCTCGAAGGCGACCATGTCCACATCGATAAGAGTTAACTTTGCATGGCCGGGCGGAAGGTCGCTCTCCTTGCCGATCTCTATGCCCCGCTCCCGGACCTCGTCAAGGTTGTCACGGACGGTGCGGGCGGCAGCCGGCGTCATGACTACCCTGTATTTCTCTGCGTGTCGCCGGAGCGCGCCGGTGATGGCGCCGCCTCCCATGGTATAGCCGTCGCAAAACAAGTCCCGGCGGAGCCTTCGTATCTTCGCCGCATATAGCTGAGTGGGCGCGGGCATGACGATCTTCATATCGGGATGCCGCAGGCTCGTATCAGCTACGAGGATGTCCTGGGTGCCCGATCCGACATCGACCGCGAACACTGCGGTCGCAGTGTCCACTGCCGTCAAAGTACGGCCACGTCTCCCGAGTTGGCGATGTCGATCTCGAACGGCTCGTCGACGATGCGGTTGGTGATCGATGTGCCCTTCTCCTTCTTGATGAGCGTGATCAGGCCGATGGAATCACACTTGACGTGTATCGAAGCTTTGTCCGCCTCGTCGAAGACGATCTCCGGGATGTTCATCACGTCCGTGCCCTTCTTGATGGAAATTCGGACCGGAGAGATAACGCTGTTCCACTCGCGGATGGTCTCCTTCGAGCGCTCGACGTTTTCCCGGGCCCGCTTCTCGATGAGGCTGATGTTGGCGCGGGTGGTCTTTATCCGCCTGGCAATCTCTTCCTGGGTCAGGCCCGCCTGGCGTAACCGCAGGACGGCGAGCTGCCTTTTCGTGAGGAATGATTTATAAGCCATCAAGAATGCATATGCTTATAAAAGTTTAAACCTTTGGGTGTGAGGCAAATGGAACCGGTCAGGGAATATTCGTGTGTGAAGGTGACCCGCGCTGGCGCCGAGCAGACGTCAGACCCGGTCATGGTCGAGCAGACCATCGAGCTGATCATCAACGGCACGAAGCTGTCGTCGATCGTGACCACGCCGGATAACCATATCGAGCTGGCCATAGGCTATATGATCACCGAGGGCGCGGTTCAGAGCCGCGAAGACATCGAGGACTATCGTGAGGAAAACGGTCGCGTCTACCTGAAGATACGATCCTTCGAGCACTTCGACCTGTGGTACGAGCTGCGGTCTTCCGGTTGTATCGGCGTCAACTGGGAGCGCCGGGACGACAACGTCAGCCTGCCTGTCCGCCAGAAGTTCAAGATCGACGTCATACTCGACAGTCTCAAGTACCTGTTCTCCGAGACGCAGGAGCGCACTCGCGGCGCCCACAGCGCATGCCTGGTGGCCGCGGACGGCACGCTGAAATACAAAGCGCTGGACATCGGGCGGCACAACGCCATCGACAAAGTCGTTGGCATGGCGACGCTTGCCGGCGATGACCTGTCTCAATTATTCCTTCTTTCGTCAGGCCGCCAGCCGGCCGGCATGGTAATGAAAGCGGTCCGGGCGAAAATCCCGCTCATCCTGTCCAAGGCTGCACCCATCAGCAGCGGCATCGACAGCGCCCGCAGGGCTAACGCGACGCTGTGTTGCTTCGCGGACAAAGAGAAAGTGAAGGTGTTTTCGGCGCCGGAACGGATAGTGCATTAGCTATTGCAGCTTTCCGCCCTGCATCATCCGGTAGGACGGGCAGCCGACCCTGCCCTGGGCACAATTTTTACAGGTCACGTAGCGCTGGAAGAAGTAGCCTCCGACCATTACTACGACGAAGTAAAAGCCCGTGAGACCTGCCATGACCCACGAGAAGCTCAGCGCGGTCACGATCACGCCGGAGGCCAGCGGCAGCAGGAGCACGGCAAAGCTCGGTATCGCCACCGGGAAGATATTTTTGGGGTTACAGAAGCCCGCGGGGTCGCCTCTCCGGAACAGGCCTGCGGAGATCAGCCCCAGGCCAGACGTGCAACGTCTGCCATAGTAGACGCAGTACCGGCACCTGAAATACGTGGGCATGACCAGTACGCATAAGCATAATAAAAGGTATCCCACGGCTGCCCATGGGTTGATGATGTAAAAGATTAGTGCTCCGGTGCCCCAGCTGATGATCGTATTGGCTACAGAAAGCGCTATCGTCCGCCACGGTTGATCCTTTACAATAATACTCTGTTCTGCCACCGGCAGGCCGCTCATTACACATCACCCGAACGAGTATAATCACTTTATTTTCTAAGAGCAAGGTAATAATGTTTTTCTTTCGCGGTGCTCTCGAGCACGCGGCGCATCACCCTGGCCTTTTCCTTCGTCCCCATGCCGGCCGATGAGGCGGCGGCAGATGCCAGCGCCTGTTCGAGTTCCGCTATCTCGAATACAGTGGCCGCTATACAGTAGAAGCTCTTCGACCGGCCGTCGTCGTACCCGGCCAGCATCTCTTCCAGCAGCTTGCGCCGCTTCTCCGCATCCTCTTCGAACGCCCGGATGCCGTGCGATTTGATGAACATAACGTTATCTTGCAGCTTCTGGTAGCAGACGAACGAGTCGATAGTCTTCGATAATTCCCGGTGACGTGTCCACCGTTCGCAGGTCTCGCCTTCCGCACAATCGGTGCATAGCTCGATCCCTTTCTTCTTTACCGCACATGTGACGAACGGGCAGCCCGCGCCCATCCTGAACGGGCTCTTGCAGCCGCCGCACCGGCTGCTGCCATCGGTATGGTACCGGGGACACAGCCTGCAGGAGAGACCGCATACGCCGGTTGCCGGATAGTCGAATTCCATCTCAATCGCCTTTTACGTATCTTTCCAGTGCCACCACTTCAGTTTTTCAGGGTCGTGCCTCTCGTTCGAGGCATAGTAGACCGCACAACGAAAAATGTACAGTACACAGCGATCGATGTGACGGCCGGCCCTGTCTTCGAGAGCGTGATAAAGCTGCTCCGGGTCCCGGCCTTTCAGATCAGCCAGCCAAAAAATACCTATGGACCGGAGATCGGCGGCAATGCTTGGGCCGATCCCCGGGACGTACTCCAGGTCCACACTGGTAGCTTCAGGTGACATAACTCCCCTCGCTCACCCAAAATTAAATGTCTTTTCCGGTATTTAAAATGGCGCTCCGCAAGGTGAAAGTAATCCCTTATCTCTTTCCGCCGGGGACCTGTGGCAGAGGCTCTACAGGATTGAACCCCGGGTCGAGGTACCGCCTGTAGCCCCGGGTGAACGTCGCGTGAAAAACGGACTGCAGCGCCCCGGTCCGTTCGCCTATGCAGATCAACTCGTCCAGCACATACCGGCTCAGCAGGTAGAAAACCACTGCCCAGACCACCAGGGCAACGATGAATCCCGACCACCAGCCACTAATGTGGACAGGCCCGATAGTGGTGTCCATGAAAATGTTACGGTATGGCAGGAGGAAGATCCCGATGAAGGTGGCCAGCGAGAGTATCTGGAGCACGAGTACCCCGATCAGCCGGACTATCGAGGTCTGGATTGCCCTGTTGGGGCAGCTGTTGATGCAACGCTGGCATCCCTCGCATTCCATGCCCCATCTGGGCTTTCCGCCTGAAAGCATGATAGCCCCGGCCGGACAGGAGCGCACGCACTTGCCACAGCCGTTGCACCTTGCGTCGGCGACGTACATTTTTCCCAGCGACCGGCGGCCGATGATCCTGAACAGGTCGCCAAAAATCCCGTAGACCGGGTTAAGCAGGCTTTCCGGACGGTAGCTGCTGCTGAGCCTGACGATCTTATCAGCCATCGCTTCGACCTTTTTATCAGACCTTGCCCTGATAGCCTGCTGGTCCTCGATCCCCGGCGGGTTTAGCCCGATGGTGATACTGTGCGGGTAGCCGGCCGCGTCAGTGAAGAAGACGTCGTACCCTTTTTTACGGAGCACCTTTCTCGCTCGTGCCAGCGCGTTTCCTTCATAGCCGTTCATCATGTGCTCGGCGCTCAGCTCGCCGAAAATAGTGATCACTGCAGCCCGGGCGCTGTCCCGTGGCAGCTTGCGCATGTACTGCAGCATGATGTTGGGCATGTCGAGCGCGTAGACCGGATAGGCGAACACGTGGAGGCTGTACTTCTTCGCGGCAGGCTCCGTCATGTCAGAGACCCTGTACAGGTCGACCGCATAGCCGGCGCTCTTCAGTTTTTCCCCGACGATCGTGATCGCACGGTGCGTGTTCCCTGTGCCTGAAAAGTAATGTATGGCTGCAGCTTGCATAATCCACCGTCCCGGTGCTATATGTCTCGCATTAACCTTAAAACTGCTGACGGGCTATTTTTCAAACTCTAATAGGGCAGATCGCTCGCGTACAAGCTCCGGTACCCTTTCCCGGCCGACGATGCTCACCTCAGCCGGCGTAATGTCATACAGCCTCATGATCATGTCGTCCTTGGCGTGTGAATAGTCCACAACAGAAGGATCGACCTCGTCCAGCAGCGACTCGACCGCGGGCAAAGCCTTCTCCGCGCTGTCGCCGACGATGATAAAAGCAATCCTGTTCTCGCCGGTCTTCACTCCAATCTCCAGGGCCTTCTCGATCTGCCTCCGGCCGCGGAGGTATAGCATGATCTCCATGCCCAGGTCTCGGGCGAGATTCCGCTTTTGTCTGAAGGACTCGATGGCTTTTTCGACGGCGAACTCGATGTGGCCCCTGCCTGCTATGGCGTCGGCGTTGGTCGCCTGTACCGTAACACCGTAGTCGGCCGATATGGAGGCAATGGCTTTAAGGAATATTTTCACGTCATCGATTCGCTTTCTGCCGCCAGTGATCACGAGCCCGGTCATCGCTACGAGTTAGCATTGAAAATTAATAAAGCTATTTCCACGCTTGTCAGGATGAGAAAACAGGTTAGTTACTAAATATCTTTAATAAACCCTTGGCGCTCTTGGCTACTTGGCGCCCTTGGCGAGCGTGACCAGTAGGCGCATAGCCTTCATAGAGCGGCAGATATGTAAAATATGCTATCATGCCGCAATCCTTACATAAGCTATGTGACTCCGGTCACGACCGCCAAGGGCGCCAAGTAGCCAAGACCGCCAAGTTATTTAAAAAAATTCTAATCGTTGAAACTAAGCAGCGTGCTCTGTCCGGCCTGTGCAGCTTCGGGCTCCGGCAGGGCATAGCCCTCGATCTTCCGGCCGAGCTGGTTGAGGATGCTGGCCGCCAGCTTGTCGCCGATGCCCGGTATGGCCGCCAGCGCCATCAGGTCGGCGCCCTTGAGCTTTTCCCGGCTGATGTAGCCCGAGTCGTAGAGTCTGCGCGCCCTGACGCGGCCTACACCCGACAGCTCGATCAGGTCCAGCAGCTCGCGGCTCGCGCCGTTCTCGATGCGGACCGCCAGTTCCCGGGCCGTCCTCGTGGCCGGGACGCCGGCAAGCCGGGAGATCTCTGCGGTGCCGTGCATGAGCCAGGTGCAGGTCTCCATGAGGTTGCGCACGTCGCCCGGGCCGATGTTGAAGAACGTGGTGATGGCCTCCTCGCTCTTCTCGTTGATCCACATCTCGGCCAGCGCCGCCGTCTTGACACCGGAGAGGAACTGCTCGAACTCCACGTCGTCGCCGTAGCTGTCCGGCACGTCGACAAGGAATTCCTCGACATGCTCGTCGGCGAACCTGATGATCCAGGAGTAGTCAGTCCGGCGCAGGTAGAGCGACCTCACGTCCGGCGTGCCGCAGATCAGGTGCAGCAGCCCGAATTCGCCCACCTCGGGCATGTTTTTCGTGCGCTTGAGCCCTTTCATGATGATCGAAGCGGACAGCGGGTCGATGTAGAGCTTCGATGTCAGCGAGCCCAGTTCCGTGGCGCGGAAGCTGCCGCCTTTGTTCTCCTCGATCATGCACTCTTCCAGCAGGAAGTCCAGCACGTGGTCGATGATCGAGGACAGGTCGCCACGCTGGTAGGCGAAGAAGGTGCTGTCCATGAACTCTTTGAGGTCGCTGCGGTTCCGGCAGAACCCGGTGGCGACAGCCGAAAGCACGTGCGCGCGCATGGCAGGCTCGGTGCCCAGCTTGGAGGTGATGTGCTCCGGGTCGGCCATCACGTAGTTCTCCAGCAGTTCCTGGTACTCGTCGTAGTTCTTGGCGATCAGGACCGCCTCGCCGTACGGGTCGAGTCTTGGCCGCCCGGCGCGACCGGCCATCTGCTTGTACTCTAAAACAGGGATAGGCACACTGCCGTAGTTCACGTCGAACCGCTTGTAGTCCCGGATGATCACCCGGCGTGCGGGAAGGTTCAGGCCGGCAGCCAGCGTCGGGGTACAGGCGATCACCTTGATGTTCGTCTTGCGGAATGCGTCCTCGACAATACGGCGGTGCTCGCCCCGCAGACCGGCATGGTGGAACGCAACGCCATGGGACACACATTCGGCCAGCTTCTGGTCGATGTCCGTCTCCGCATGTTTCATGATCTGCTGCCGCACTGTGTCATAGCGCGCCTTGTCCGCATCAGAGAGGTTCCTGGCGAGGTGTCGGGAGACCTTCTGGGCAATGCTCTCGCTGCTCTTCCGTGTGTTGGCGAATACGAGACACTGGCCGCCTTCCTCCAGCGTGTCGCTGACCAGCGATAAGACCTCGTCCGGCCCGGCGGCGTTCAGGACGCGTTTCTCCTCTTTGAAGTTGATCGCCCGGCCGAAGAACACGCCTTCCTTAAGCACCGTAGGCCGCCAGTCGCTGACGACAAGCTCGGCCTTCAGCCACTTGGCCAGCGCTTTAGCGTTGCCGATGGTCGCGGACAAAGCGAGCACCTGCAGGCCGGGATTGACCTTCATCAGCTTAGTCAGGGTGACCTCCAGCGTGGGCCCGCGGTTAGCCGAGTCGATGAGATGCACCTCGTCAGCCACGACTACCGTCAGGCTGGTCATCCACGAGACGCCGTTGCGCAGCAGCGAGTCCGTCTTCTCCGAGGTGGCGACGATGATATCCTTCTGGCCCAGGTACTCATCCTTCGCATCGAAGTCCCCTGTGGCGATGCCTACCTTTACGCCGCCTTCCTTGATGCCGAGCTTCGAGAATTCCAGGAAGCGGTCGTACTTCTCCGAGGCGAGCGCCTTCAGCGGGACGATGTAGATCGCCTTGCCGCCCGCTGCGATCGACTTGAGCATGGCCATCTCGGCGAGGAGGGTCTTGCCGCTGGCCGTGGGAATGGCTGCCAGCAGGCTTCTTCCGTCGAGCAGGCCTTTCTCTACGGCTGCCGCCTGAGGCGGGTACAGCTCCTCGAGGCCGGACTGCAGGTAGAATTCCCTTAACGCCTCAGGTATGTCAAGCTCGGCGATCTTCATATGCAGGAAGTGACGCGGACATAGTAAATCACCTTTTCCCTAGGTGACTGAAAGTTTTACCCGCCCACGCGGCGGGTGTGGATTATCAGCGTGCAGAAAAAGTCTATATTGTGATGGAGATGATGGAGACAAGGATTACAAAAGAGAAGCCGTCGGTTGTCTTCGACCTGGACGACTACCGGCACGGGCTGAGGGACCGGCCTAATGATTCGGGGATTACTATCACGCCACACCACAAGATCGACCTGTGGACCATACAGGCGGGCCAGGCCATACAGCCGCATATGCACGCGAACTCGGAATGTGTCATCATCGTGCTGGCAGGCCAGGGAGAGTACCGGCAGGGCGACCGGTCCTGTGACATCTCGAAGGACATGATGGCTGTGACGCCGCCGGGAAAAGCCCACGGCATCCGGAACACGAATACGGAGCCGCTGGTCGTGCTCACCATCGAAGGCCCGGGGTCGTTCGACACTAAGGTGCCCGGGCGAGGGTCCGACGGGAAGTTCTACTGATCTGCAGTCAGTCCTCAGCCGCCGGCAGAAGGACAACGAACCGGCATCCATGGCTGCAATCGCCTTTTACCCGGTCCTCTACCCATACCCTGCCCCTGAACCCTTCCACGAGCGTCCTGACCAGGTATAGCCCCAGCCCGTGTCCTCTCGCTTCCGTCTTTCCGCGCGTGAAGCGGTTGAATATTTTTTCCTTGAACTCGTCAGGTATGCCCGGCCCGTTGTCCTCCACCGATACCTTGTAACATTCGCTGCCACGGGCATTTACCTTCTCTACCTTTATGCCAATCTCAACGCTGCCCTCGGAGTGTTTGATCGCATTGCTCACGATGTTGGAGAAAACGTCCTTAAGCAGCGGGTTTGCCATTACGACGCAGTCAGAGCAAGGATCATTTGCAATGCTGACAGGCAGGCCTGGCATCATGGAATATTCGTCCCTGACTTCCGACAGCAGTTCCCCGAGGTTTATTCTCTCCAGCTCGATGGCTCCGCCCTTTATACGCTGTATCTTTCTCAGATTGCTGATCAGTGCCGAACTGCTCTTGAGCATTTCCAGCGCCTTCGATACGACGGACGCAGCCTTCTCATCTCTGGTCTCTTCCGCCAGCTCCAGGTAGCCCAACGCTATCTGGTTCATGTTGTTTATATCATGGCCCATCAGGTCGAGGTACAGCTCTGCCTGCTGCTTGGCTTCGACGAGGGCGTCTTTAGCCTTCTTGCGCTCGGTGATGTCGAAGGCGGTCATCAGACCTGCCGGTCGGCCGTTGTATTCGATCAGCGCCGCGGCAATGTCGAGCCATCGATCATCGCCGCTCCTTGTAATGATCTTGACCTCGTAGTGAGACGGGACAGGCTCACCGCTAATCCTTGCCCTGCCGCGTTCCTTTACCATCTCCTGACAGTCCGGGTGCATAAAGTCCCAGTAACGCATCTCAAGGAGCTCGTCTTTGTCGTAGCCGGTAATCTCTTCCAGCGCCGGGTTGACATACTGCAGCTTATCGTCCTGATAGATGAATACGGCTGATGCCATTGTCTCCGCGAGCACCCGGAACTTTTCCTCGCTCTCCCGCAGGGCATCCTCGGCCAGCTTGCGCTCGGTGATGTCCATGATACAGACTACGGCTGCGGCTATGGCCTCCTCCTCGTCCCGTACCGGGACACTGCTGACCAGCGTGGTAACGATGCTCCCGTCTGCGCGCATCACCTGTATCTCTTCGGCAGATATTCGCTCACCGTAGAATAGCGAACGATAGAGCGGCCTTTCGTCAGGCGCCAGCGGCGACCCGTCTGATTTCCGGAGCCAGAAAGACCTGTCATTCCCGCAGATGTCAATCCCTACCATTTCGCTGCCGAAGATGTCTACAGCGCTCTTAGTGGCATAAGAGATGAGCCCGTTGCTCGCGTCCGCCATCACGACCCCGACAGGGATAGTATCCAGCGTCGCCTGCAGGATGCTGCGCGCCCTCACAAGCTCGGATGTGCGCTCCTCGACCCGCATCTCAAGCTCTATCCGGGCTTTCTTAAGCTCTCGTTCCGTCCTTACCTGCCCGGTCACGTCCCGGATGGACTCGATGGCGCCGACGGCTTTTCCGTCGTGGCCGTACAGCTTGCTCGATATACACCAGAGCACCACCTCGCTGCCTTTCAGCCTGACACTTTCCGTCATGGCCTCCAGCTTGCCGTCTGCGATGCGGACTTCACTGTACATGGCCTTGACCCGGTCTACAGGAAAGTCCAGCAGGTCTATCAGGATGGGCCTGCGGCACCCGTAAAAGGCCAGCGAGTACTCGTAGTCGCCTTTGCCGATCACTTCTTTCGCCCTGACGCCGGTCATGTCCTCCATGGCCTTGTTCCACGCAATGACCATGCCCTTATTGTCGATGACGAGCGTCGGGTCGGGGTAGAACTCGATGATGTCATAGGGAAGCACGTCCATGTTGCCGGGTCCTCTACTCAAGCCGCCGTCTGCTCCCGTCATCGTGCCTGAAACAGTAAGCGTTTCGATTAAAAGGCCGGGGAGTCTCATAAAAATGCCATACCTCCCGGGACGAGACACAGTCTGTCCTGACCGATCGAGAGGATTATGCCTGCGGCCGCATCATAAAAAGTGCGCCTGGACGAGCGAATAGTCAGGCGAACGTCCGGATACAGGGCTAACATGGCATCCCGATATCCTGGCGATAACTGCTCGGGATCGTTTTTCCGTCCGACTGAGGCTAAATCCAGATGCCCCTGCTCGTATTCGCAAATCGAACGATCTAGCATAATAACGCGAATAACCGGTAAACAGCAGGCTTTCACCTGCCTCGCTATTCACACGGCTTATGCCTGTGCTTGCTAATTGATAGCATATGACATAACATGTCTTAAATTTTATCACGAAGGCATGAATTCCTGCTGGACACGTATGACATCCGCAGAATCCTTAGCGGTGGCATAGGCCTCCAGCGGCTCATGGTTCAGCGTCAGGAAGGTGTCGCCCCACTTGAACTTATCAGCGATCTCTCTCGCCTGCTCCTGGTATCCGAGGATGTACAGCGCAGCCACAAAAGCCTCGGCCGAACTCAGCATGAACGGCTTGCCATAGTTGACCGCGTTAGCTGCAAGCAAATAAGGCAACGCTCTCCCCCGCATGCGCTTTGATCTAAAAACAGGAAAAAGCTTCTCGACTTCTCCCCACGTGCAGTCCAGCACGACGACGCCTTTCTTGGCAAGCATCCGGTCCGCCGGCGAAATGGCCTGCCCGGCGGTGGGGTCCATGAGAATAGCGCCGGACGGAAGCATGCCCGGGGTCTCGTACATGGTCACCAGCCCGAACTTGCTCATCCGCCTCGCCGTGCACTTCCTGGGGTCGTCCTGGCGCGCATGGTAGACGTACAGCGGGGCCTGTTCCATAGCAAATCGTTTTATACGATCATTCTGATTATGCTTTAACATTTGCTGGCGTTTGTCAGCAAATGTTCAAACATTATGCTGGCAGGGTAAGGCATGCTGAAGAAGCTGAAAGCGATCTGGGACCTCACGAGGCTGGAGCATGGCATCATATACGCAGTCAGCCTGCTGGTCAGCCTTACCATCGCTTACCACAAGCTGCCCGATGATCCCAGTCTCGTCGTCGCCGGTGTCATCGCCGTTGTGGCTGCGGAGATGGGCGCTTTCGCGCTGAACGATTATTTCGATGTCGAGGTCGACAGGAAGAATAACCGGACTGACCGGCCGATCATCCGGGGCGACATTTCCCGGCAGGAAGCGCTGCTGCTTACCGTTATAACGTTCGCGGTAAGCGTCGTCGCCGGCTACTTCATGGGCAACATCGGTGCGCTGATCGTCATCGTAGTGCTCATAGCGTTCGGGATTTTATACGACTACAAGCTCAAGGAATACGGCATCCTGGGCAACATATACATCGCCTTCACCATGGCCGCGCCATTCCTGTTCAGCAGCATGCTCTTCAAGGGCTCCGAAGTGCTGCTCGTGCTCTCCGTGATCGCCTTCCTGGTCGGCCTCGGCCGTGAGATCATGAAGGGCATCATGGACGTGGAGGGCGACGCGTTGCGAGACGTGAAGACGGTAGCACGTGTCTATGGTACGAATACGGCAAAGTACGTGGCCGTTGCCCTGTACCTGATCGCTCTGCTGTTCGCGCCAGTACCGTTCATTTTTAACATCGACCCCGCATTCTACGGGAACCTGTTCTACGCCATCCTGGCTGCCCTCGCAGCGCTGGTGCTGCTGTGGATATGCGTCGACCTGCTCAAGAGCCACGACCGGAAGGCTATCAGCCGCGCGAGAAAGACCACGCTGATAGGTATGTTGATCGCGCTTGTCGCTTTTCTAGTCGGCGCCCTGACCTGATGGTTGGGTAATGCGTGAAGGAACGCCGGGAATGGTTAAAGGCCGCAGAGAACGCAGAGGAGCGCAGAGAACGCAGTTATTTTCAGGTTTTATGGTTAAGCCATCTTTAACAATGAAACTGCGCTCTCTGCCCCCTCTGTGTCCCATGAAAATTTATCCTTGTTCGGGCAAGCGTAGACGGGATTCTCGCAGAGAGCGCAGAGAAACGCAGAGAGCGCAGAGAATTGTGCCATGACCTCACAGGAACTCGTTTTCGTCTCTGCGCTCTCTGCGTTTCTCTGCGCTCTCTGCGAGAATCCTCGTACGACGCATGCCTGGACCAGGCCAATTTTCCCGGCCTTTACCTGAAAATAACATTTTTCATCAACCGAGTTCTCTGCGGCCTTTTAACCGCGCCTTATGTACTGCTACGCACAGCCAGGATACAACTGGTAAGAATCAGGACCGTCAACCTGCTCCTGGCTTCTTGGCGGCATCGGTTTTTATGTTCGCGAATGTAATTGTGTTATCATATGAGTCTGCGCGACATCCTGGCAGGCATCGAGCCAGAAGCAATACCTTACCCGCTCTCACGCGTGTACGCCATACTGGCCGGCGGCCGGATGTTCGGCGACTTCTATCGCATCGTGGCCGGACAGGTAGTGGAAAAGCTGCACGCGGGCCGGGTGCTCGACATCGGCACAGGACCGGGCAAGCTGCCGATCCTGATTGCCAGCGATAACCCGATGCTGCGAGTGACAGGCCTGGATCTGTCGGCTGACATGGTAAAGATAGCCAGCGAGGAAGCACAGCGCCAGGGCCTGAAGAACGTGGAGTTCCGGCAGGGTAACGCATCTGAACTGCCGTTCCCTGACAGGGAGTTCGATCTTGTCCTTACTACGTTGTCTTTTCACCACTGGAAACAGCCGGAGAAAGGGCTGGACGAGATATACCGGGTGCTCCGCGAGGGCGGCGAGGCCTGGATTTACGACGTGCCCAGGGATTTTAACAAGACCATGTTCGCCTACATGGAGGACAAGTACGGCTTCCTCCATGCCTGGGAGTTCCGGCTGCACGCGCTCACCGAGCCGTTCTACAAGGAAACGGAGGTCGCGCAGCTGGCGAAGGAGTCACGGTTCCGCAAGCACGAAATTACACATACGCTGATTACTTACAAGCTCATTTTGTATAAGTAATCGCAGCGTGGTGCGTGAAAATAAAAATTACCTGACGATAGTCTCTTTCAGCTTCTCGACGCCGCCCTTCTTGTAAACGGCGTTGCCGACGACGATCGTGTTGGCATACTTTGCCATAGCCTCTGCCTTTTCCCGCGAGTCGATGCCGCCGCCGTAGAACAGCTGTGAGTTTTGCAGCTTCTCCCTGACCGCTTTCACTAACTCGGGATTGCCGAAGGTGCCACTGTACTCTATGTAGACGACCGGGAACCTGAAGAACCGGTCCGCTAATTCGGCGTATGCAGCTGCGTCTTTCGAGCTCAGGCCCGTCTCGGCCTGGGTAACGAGCGCGACGGCTGAAAAACGGTTGAGGATGATGTACGCTTCAGGGATGATCTTGTCCCAGTAGGTGATGTTGTGGTCCCGCACGAAGTCCTTCTGCATGCCCACGAGCCACTTGGATTTCTTGGTGTTGAAGACCGATGGGATAAAGATGAAGTCAAGGTCGTCCCTCATGCCGGGAGTGCCTGCCGGCTCCAGCACTTTGGGGATGCTGTACTCGCTCAGCAGATTGACTAAGTTTGCGACGTTCTCCTTGGTGATGTTCTGGGTGCCCGACACCATGATGGCGTCCGTCCCCGAGTCCACGATGGCCGCGACGTCCTGCTTCGTGATGGGCTTGTCCGGGTCCAGCTTGGTCACGTGTCTCCATTTTTTCCAGTCGATCATTACTGCATCCTTCCTCTGCGATTTTACGATCATACTCGATGACAGGCTTTATATTTTGCCCTCTAACGCACTATTCGCTCGATGGGCACGATCAGTATGTCCTTCGCGCCTACCTCTTTCAGGTCGTTGATGACCTTGTATATCTCCCTTTCGTGGACGACCGCGTGTACCGCGCAGATTGATGACGACGCCTCGACCTTCATCACCGTGGGGCCGGCCATGCCGGGCAGCTTTTTCTTCACCGCTTCCAGGGCGGACTCCGGCACGTTCATCATCAGGTACCGCTTGCCGCGGGCCTCGATGACGCTTTGCAGCGCCGTAGTGATCTCCGATATCTTCCTGCCGTCTTTCTTAATGCTTTCCTTCCTCGCGATCAGCTTTTGTGATGTACAGAGTACATGGTCGATGATCTTCAGGTGGTTCATGGACAGCGTGGTGCCGCTGGAAGTCAAATCCACGATCGCGTCCGAGACGCCGATGTGGGGGGTTATCTCCGTCGCGCCGCAGACCTCGACCACGTGGACGTCGACACCATGGGACTTGAAGTACTGCCGGGTGATCTCCGGGAACTCGGTGGCGATCTTCTTGCCTGCAAGCTGCTGCGGCTTTTCGATGCCCGACTCGTCCGGCACCGCCAGCACGAGATTGGCTTTGCCCATGCCGAGATCGAGCAGCACCTCGACGTCAGCGCCCGACTCCCTGATGAAGTCCTCGCCCGTGATGCCCAGGTCGGCCGCGCCGTTCTCCACGTAGCCGGGGATGTCCCGGGACCGTGCGAAAAGCAGCGTGATGTTCTCGTCCACCGTCTTGGCGAACAGGCTCCGCTCCGAATGGTCGATCACGTGGAGCCCCGCACCCTCGAACAGACTCATCACCGGCTCGTAAATCCTTCCTTTGTTGGGCAGCGCTATCCGTACCATACTTTATCGTTCTTAATAAAGCGAGGTTACATATAAAAGCATTGGACACTGGAGGCACTGAAGGGCACAAAGGCGCACGGAGATACTGTATTTACCATTGAATGAGATGGGTAAGCCCTTCGTGCCCTTAGTGGCCTCCGTGCCCTCCGTGTATAATGCTTTCATATCCCATGCGGCAGAGTCGCGTATGAGACTATGGCATTCGTCAAAGTGGCTAAGGCCTCCGACGTGGCACCGGGCACGATGAACGGCTACGTAGCCGGGGACAAAAAGGTCGCTATCGCCAATGCTAATGGTAAGCTCTTCGCGTTCGAGGATAAATGTCCCGCATCTCGGAGCAAAGCTGTCGACAGGCTTACTGCTCGGCAACGTCGTCATGTGTAAAGTCGCATGGCGAGCAGTTCGACCTGACGACCGGGAAGCCCTCATGATGCTGTCCCATGAGCCGCTCAAGATGTACCCGGTAAAGGTCGAAGGCGAAGATATCCTCGTGGAAATCTGATTTTATCAGTTGACGATCAGCGCCATATCGCGTGCAAATATCTTGAAATCAACAATTAGATGAGATCAGCCTGAAATGAGGCCGATCTCGTTACTGTCTGCCATTGCTGTAGTGGCGTGTATCCTCGGGTACATCCAGCTTTTCGGATGTGCGGCTGGGGCAGATCAGGCATCTCCGGGGGAAACGATCAGGCTGCCTGCGCCGTCGCATGACAGCAACACGTCGATCGAGCAGGCCCTTTTCCAGAGAAGGTCAGTCAGGGAATTCAGGGACGAGCCCCTGAGCCTTTCCGAAGTTTCACAGCTGCTCTGGGCGGCACAGGGCCTGACCGGTACGGACGGCTGCAGGACGGCGCCGTCCGCAGGAGCGCTTTATCCGCTTGAAGTCTACGTTGTCGCCGGGAACGTCAAGGGCCTGAAGCCAGGCGTCTACAAATACGTGCCAGGAGAGCATGTTATAGTCACGGGTTGCAGACGGGGATAAAAGGGCTGATCTGTCCGCAGTTGCCCTGGGCCAGCCAAGCATTAAAAATGCTGCGCCATTTCCTCATTATCGCCGGTGTCTACGAGCGGACGACCGGTAAATACGACACGCCAGTCCACGACGAGCGGTCGGGCGCGGATTATCCCGCCGGCGTGAAGTACGTCCACATGGAAGCCGGGCACGTGTCGCAAAACGTGTACCTGGAGTCGGTGTCGCTCGGGCTGGGGACGGTGGCCATCGGCGCATTTTCCGAGGATGGGGTGAGGCGCATAGCGGGTATGCCGGACGATGAGCGGCCCCTCTACCTCATGCCTGTCGGCCGGACATGAGTCCTGTGAAAGCAGCACACTTTTTATAGAAAATACAGGATACAGGGCAGCAAAAGCACGCCCATCAGGCACGTTTTTCTCACGTTCAGGATGTGGGCCGCCATCCCTACAGCCGTGGCCATCAGGAAGATCGCCATGCCGGCGACTCCTGTCATCAGCAGGCACATGGACGCAAGGAACAGCAGCACGCCCCTGTTCAGCCAGCGGTAGTTTATCCTTGAAAACACGCCGGCCGCATATCCTCCCGCGACCAGGGTCAGCAAGTAAGAAAGCACCCCTGCCACGCATATGACGGCCAGGAAGAGTATGAGCCCTTCGAAGCTGATCATGCCGCCGAGCAGCTCCTGTGCCGCAGCCACCGCGCCGCTCCGCGGGCGCCCGATCACGTACAGCGCCATCAGCGAAAAGATGGCGTTGGACGTGTTGACGCCCGAGACGGCGATCAGGTACCGCCTGTCCGAGTCGTCGTCCTGCTTTGCGAACATGCCGGTGATCGACGTGGCCACCCCGGAGCTGACGGCCGGGAACCAGGAGACCATGGCGCCAGCCAGGGTGCCGAGGGCGGCAGATTTCCCGATCTCCGTCCCGGGAAGGCTGAAATCGTTGTGCGCCTGCCGGGGGATAGCAGGCTCGTTCAGCATGCTCATGAGCAGCATCGGTGCCCCGAAGAGGCCTGATAGTAGCGGTAGCAATACTGTCGGCGCCGTGATGCTTACGATCGGGACCAGTGCCGGCTCGATGGCAAATGCCAGTATGCCCAGGAAGCCTGAGGCTGTAAAGATAAGCGCGCCGTGGCATATCTTCCTGATGCGTTCCGAGGCCTCCGGAAAAACCGAGTCGCTCCTGTTCGACAGGATGATGAATACTGAGATCGCCGCCAGTATCAGCGCCATGCAACCCCACATGTACGGGTATGCGTAGAGGAAGATCAGCGATACCGGCACGATCAGCAGCATGGACACGACGATGGCCAGCCCGCTGCCTGCCGCCGAAAGGCGCACCGCCTCGATGCCCCGGCCGTCCAGCAGCATCCGGTGGCCGGGCATGACCGCCAGCGCCGTAGCGTCGTCAGGCGCACCCGAGGAAGATGGACGGCACGATGTCCAGGAAGCTCTGGGAAATGGTGCTTGTCACGATGGCGATGGCAATGTATAGCGCCGGGACTCCAGATGCCGCAAGCGCCGGCGAAAGGCCCAGCAGGATCGCCGAGGTGTTATTGACGTGTACTCCCGGCAGCAGCCCGGCGATCGCTCCTATGACGATGCCGCCGATGAGCGATGCCAGCAGCAGGCCAATAGAGAGCGAAAGCATACTTAATACTTATTTTCAATATATTAAAAATTAGTGGTTGACAGTCTCGCTCTCACTTAGTAAATACCATCAGTATCCTTCTGTGGCCCGGACTGTGGCCCATACGACAATTGCATGCCTGCCGGGGCTTGATTTTTGCCCTGTACTGGCACTCGCGCCGCTGTCGCCTGGTATCGGCTGAGCCGCTCTCTAACGAGGACATAATAATAATTATGCTTTTAAATAAATCAATCTATTTATGAATTTACGCTTAATTATTAAGAAAAGATAGAGTCAGGATTACCTGATCATTGCTATCGCAAAGCAGACGAAGGCTCGTCATAGACCCCTCCGGACGCTTTTCTCGTCCGGGGCCGGCAGACGTCCTGGCCGCCACACCTCTGCTGTCTTCGCCATGCGGCCGACTGGCAGATCGCGTGGAAACCGAAATGAGCGCTCCCGTTTTCCATGGATGACATAATATCATGTATGTTATGAATTTTTATGAACCTTTCCGGAAAGGCTTTTTAAGGTCGAGACGGCAAAGGCTGTACGCTTGCCGAATCTGCCTGTCTTGATGCCTGTGTAAAAACGAATTTACTTCAGTATTGCTGAAAGCGGGAATTTCAGCGTTTGATTTCAGTCTATTTCTTCTGCTCGATCGACGTCCTTGGCTCGCCGTGCATGTTGCCCAGCAGGCCCAGCAGCGGCAGGCCGCACTCGGCGCAGATCGGCTTTCCGTAGTAGTCAACGCTGCACTCCTTGCACAGGTCCTTGCCACACTTGTGGCATTTGCTGACAGCATCGGCCGTCGGGTGGTTACAGCATTTCATACGTAATAATACGAACAATTAATGTAAAAGCTTTCCGCTTAAGATGATCGGACTTTCGGGAGAGTCGACTGCCGACCAGGGTTATGGCCAGGTATTGGCAACGAAAAAGTCGTACCATAGCGGATGCCAGGACACGCGTGCGCGCGTGGGCGGCCGCCAGCACCTTTCATTTCTCTACGGGGCAGGCTTTATAGTAGCTGTTCTGGCAATGTTTTCATAAGATGCAAAAAAGGAGGGGCGAACCCCCGGAGGGGTTCGCGAAAGCTTGTCTATCTGCGGATTACTTTCTTGCCCTCGGGGCCGTTGATGACGACTTCGAGGGGCATCTTGCCGGCAACGCTGTGCGTTGCGCACGAGAAGCACGGGTCGTAGGCCCTGATGACCATTTCCATCCTGTTGAGGATGCCCTCGGCCGGGGTGGCCGTGGTGATGATCTTCTGGGCGGTGTTCTTCAGGCCGAGGTTGATGGCCTTGTTGTTGTGCGCGGTGGCCACGATGATGTTGGCCCTCTTGATCATGCCCTTCTCGTCCGTGTCGTAGTCGTGGATGAGCGTGCCACGCGGGGCTTCGATGATGCCGACGCCCGTCCTCGCCTGTGCCTTGACCGGCTGGCGGAGGTCCTTGCCCAGGATCGCCTTGTTGCTAAGGTGCTCTACAGCCTTCTCGGAGGCGTACAGCAGTTCGATTAGCCTGGCATAGTGGTACAGGAGGGTCAGCTGGGCCGGCCTGCCGAATGCCTTGCGGAACTCTTCCAGCTCGGCCTGGGCCAGCGGGGTGTCGATCTTGTCGCAGACGTTGATCCTGGACAGCGGCGAGACACGGTACATACCGTTCTCCCATCCCATGGGCTTCCAGTAGGGCGCCTTCATGTAGGAGTGCGGGTAGACGTACTCTGCGATGTACTGCAGGTAGTCCTCGTTCTTGAACTCCTTGATGATGCTGCCGTCCTTGCCCTGCAGGCGGAGGATCACCGTCGTACAGCTCGAGGTTGCCGTTCTTGACCAGGCCCAGGTGCATCGACGGGGCTTCGCCCAGGATCTTGATCGCTTCGATGTACTGGTTGAAGATGGGCTTGGCGAGCGCGAGCGCGTTCTGCGAGTACTTTACCGCCTGCTGTGCCATGGGGAGCAGCCTGTCGACATCAGCCTGGGTCAGGCCCTTGGTGATGCCGCCGGGGAGCGAGGTGACCGGGTTGATCGAGCGGCCTGCGGTGGCCTCGACGATCTGCTGGCCGATCTTCCTGAACAGCACGGCCTCCGTGGCCAGTGCCGGATTAGCGCCGATGACGCCGAAGACGTTCCTCTGCTTCGGGTCCGCGTCCGGGCCGAACACGAAGTCCGGGGCCGCGAGGAAGTAGAAGTGCAGCGAGTGCGAGTGGATGTACTGGCCGAACTGCATGAGCTCACGGAGCATGTGCGCAGTCGGGGTGGCCTTCACGCCGAAGCAGCCGTCCACGGCCTTGGCCGCCGCGAGGTGGTGCGATACGGGGCAAATGCCGCAGATCTGGGTTACGATCCTCGGCGCCTCTTCTACGGGCCTGCCCTGCAGGAATTTCTCGAAGCCCCTGACTTCCATGATGTTTAAGCGGGCGTCCGTCACCTTGCTGCTGTCGTCTAAGTCGATGGTGACCTGGGCGTGGCCCTCGATTCTGGATACGGGTTTGATTTGAATTTGCTTGACCATGATAATCACCTTATTTCTTTACTGCCGTCTTTTCGACTACCTTCTTCCCGAGGAATGACGAGGCGAACGTGTACTTGTAGAAGTTGCCGATGGGGTCGTAGACGTCCGCGACGAACTTGTCCAGGTCAGTGCTCGGGTCGTCGTCCAGCCCGTAGACCGAGGCCACGGCGCTGATCATTGCAGAGCCCTGCTCCGATGCGTTCTCGCACGGGCCGAAGCATCCGCGGCATGCCGCTCCCGAGGACGGGCAGCGTGCACCGCAGCCGGCTCTGGTAGCCGAGCCGTTGCAGATGTATCCCTGCTCGAACAGGCACTTGGTCTCGTCCACGGTGCCTTCCCAGGGCCGGAGGATCTTCTTCAGGTTCCTCTCCTTCTTCTCTCTCGTGCACTCGTCGCAGACCGACTTGTCGCTAAGCTTGTACTCGCCGACGCCGAGCAGTGAATAAATTGCCTGGGCAATCATGGCGGGGTTCGGGCCGCAGCCGGGGATCATGGCATCGACCTTGACGTAATCGCTTATCGGCCTTGCTTCGGGTAAGAGGGTCGGCAGGCCGTCCATGTACGGGTGTCTCTGAATCTCGTTCTTCGTGCTCTTGGTGGTCACGTAGACCTCTTCGAGCAGCTGGTCCGTAGTGTACAGGTTGCCCATGCCCGGCGTGCCGCCGAAGCAGGCGCAGCTGCCCAGTGCGACCAGGATGTCCGCGTTCTTCCTCATCTCGAGGAGCTCGTGAAGGTTGTCGCTGTTCCTGACGCATCCGGATACGATCGCGACTGTCGCCTTCGGGACATGCTTGACGTCCATCAGGACGGGGATATAGACGAATTCTATTTTCTCTAAGACTGGTAAGAGAGCCTCATGAGTGTCCAGCACCGATATTTCGCAGCCGGCACAGGCACCGAGCCATGTCTCCATCACTTTTACCTTGGCCATAGTATCACTCCAATTACTGCGGAACCCCTGACCGGTGAAGCACAGATGTCCGCTGTTTGCTAAACTGGTTTTTCCCGGGAGGTGTTATATAAGGTTTTAGTTATAATTAGAAAAATTTTCACTGTACGATAAACGCTTGCCGTTTGTAAGTAGCGTTACCCTGATACCGGCATGCCGGCATGAGCTTGATGAATGTTCATGCAATGTAATATGTAATACTCATGCAATAGTCCGGGAAGTCCGGAAAGACGGCCCAGGGGATTAATCCTTTCCTGCCTGTAACTGTAGCCGGGCTGTTTTTATCCTGGCCTGGTGCAGCAGTACGGTCTACATGGCAGTCTGTCCCTGTTATCTGGTTCTCTGTTATGTTCATTCTCCATACCTTGTGGCAGGTCTTTGAATTGTCTGGCAACATATGCGCTGATGGTAATCGTACCATATCACGATTCCGAATCTGTCTGTACATAGCAATTCGATAGCTGCTAAAGCTAAGATTACGAAGGCCATAACCGGCAAGGTCTTCAAATATTGTCCGTGTTTTATCGTCGGGATACTATGGAAAAACTCGATACTTATCTGCATACTCCTTTAACCATGACCGGGCACATTATGCATAGAAGGCAACTCATAGCAAGTGTTTACCGAAAAGTAGATAAATTTGCAAGGCCCAACCGACTTCCACTACTTATTAAAGCTCCGAATCCCGGACACAGCAACCGCAAGTGAAAAAAGGGCGTCGGAAAAATTTATTAATAATAGGCTTTATTCTATAATTTATAAGGTGAATCAAAATATATCATATATAATATAGCTCCCAACTTACTTTTATATATGAAATTTTCGGAAAAGTTTATATATTAAAGGTACTAAATATTGTACTTAAACCCGGTAACCAGGCCCAGGCCAGGGTCTATTGTTGCTGGTGATTGGTAATTTTTTTACATTCATGAAAAACTTGGACTAACGGGCAGGGGGGCGAATACCAGGATTCCGGTCGGGAAAGGAAATATCGGCAACGTGAAGGGTATAGTTTGTGGAAAAAAGTATTTAAAAACTCAATGCCATTGAGAAGCGTTCCATAGATGAAAATCGCTTGATAGGTTGGGGTTTAGGCTCATAATCTATAAATAATCGAGTGGTCAAAAAAAAACGACCAAATCATAGGAATAAAATGGCTGGTGCTATCGTGACGACGATAAATTTAGACATCCAGAACAGGACCTGTACTGGTTGCAATAATTGTGTTGTAGCCTGCCCTGTCAATGCATTGGAGCTGACGGTCGCCAATCCGGTGACCAAAAAGAAGACCTACAATGTTTTGAACGGCAAGGCAGTGGTCATCGACGAGGAAGTGTGCAACGGTTGCGGCGTTTGCCTCGAAGTATGTCCTCAGAGAGCGATCACGCTAACGACGGAGTAAAATTGTATAGGAGGAGGAAAGCTTGTTTCCCAGTTATTCGAAAAAAATAGAAAACAATAAGCAGGTTATCGAGCAGAAGCTACTGACTCAGAAGCTGAACCTGGCAGTAGACCTGGATCGATGCACCGGCTGCGGAGTCTGTATCGACGCCTGTCCCGAAGAGGCAATTGCCCGTGGAGCCATTGGTGCTGTCAGCCGTGGCAAGGCCAAGGTGGCCAAGGTTGACGTGGACGAGAAGAAGTGCTCGTTCTGCGGCGTCTGCAACATTATGTGCCCCTTCAACGCAGTGAAACTTTCTATCGACGGTGTCGAGAGACTGCCAATCCTTGAGAAGGAAGGTTTCCCGACGCTGGTTAAGAATGCGAAGATCGACCAGGACAAGTGTACTCGCTGTGTATTGTGCGAGGAGGTCTGTCCGAGGGATGCGATTAAGAGAGAGGTCGCGAAGGTTGACCAGGGCCATAAGGCTGCTTCGACCATGAAGTACGCGATCGACTACAAGCTTGACGAGAACAAGTGCACGCTCTGCGGCATCTGTTCTGAGGCTTGTGATGCGTTCAAGATCGACTTCAAGGAGCCGACCCCGTTAACGGTCGAGAAGATTGGCAAGCTGAGCTTCGACGAGAAGAAGTGCGACGCGTGCAAGGTCTGTGTCGAGATCTGTCCTGAAGACGCATTACAGATCGAGCGCAAGATCACCCAGGAGCCGAAGCTTACTGGCAAGGTAGACATCAACCTGGACGACTGCACGACTTGTTCGTGGTGCCAGCAGATCTGCCCGAGGGATGCGGCGAAGGTCGAGAAGGTCTTCGAAGGTGAGCTGACGGTCGACGCGACCAGGTGTCCGAGCGGCTGCAGCACCTGCGTGGACGTCTGCCCATGCAACGCGTTATACTTACCTCTGGTCGAGGAAGCGGGGCACAAGCCCGGCAGGCTGGCCTATAACAAGGACTTCTGCATGTACTGTGGTGCGTGCATTAACGCGTGTCCGGCTGACGGTCCGCTGAAGATGAAGCGGTCCAAGGTGAATGTGAAGGGCGAGAAGACGAGCCTGTATAACAAGATCGAGGCCAAGCTCATGACTGAGAAGACCCCGAAGATCAAGGAGGCCTGAATCATGGCAGCTCTGGAATCACAGGTATTAAACATCAACAAGGGCTTAACCAACTTCACCCACGAAATCGAGAAGATGGGCGGCGAGAACATCGGCGTCTGTTACCAGTGCGGTACTTGCACCGGCAGCTGTCCACAGGGCAGGAGGAACGCTCTCAGGACCCGGAAGATCATGAGGATGGCGTCGCTCGGCTTGAAGGAGCAGCTTCTGCATGACGACACTATCTGGTATTGTTCGACCTGCTACACCTGTACTGACAGGTGCCCCAGGCATGTGAAGCCAACCGACGTCATTATGGCGTTGAGGAATATGGCTACGAGGCAGTACCTTGTGCCGAAGAACTTCCTGGCCACTGCGGGTTTCATTTATAACAGCGGTCATGGTGTTCCGAACAATGATGCGAACAGGGCTGTCCGTGTCAAGCTCGGCCTGCCAAAGGACCCGCCGACGACTCATACACACCCCGAGTTTATTCCGGGTATCCAGAAGATCCTGGAGGCTACGGGTATCATGGCCATTAAGGCTCATGTCGAGGGGGCGTAAGAAGTAATGTCTAAGACATCATTCTATTTAGGCTGTATCGCACCGAACAGGTACCCGGGCATCGAGGCCGCTTCGATTAAGACCTCGAAGGCACTGGGCGTCGAATTGGTCGACCTGGTGGGCGCTTCGTGCTGCCCCGCACCCGGCGCATTCGGCTCCATGGACATCCTGACCTGGGAGGCTCTGGCCGCCCGTAATATCTGTCTGTCTGAGCAGATGGGTCTGGATTGTACTGTGATCTGCAATGGCTGTTACAAGTCGTTGTACGATGTTAACGAGAAGCTGAAGGAGAACCCTGCGGAGAAGGCCAAGGTTAACGAGCTGTTGAAGCTCGCCGGTATGGAGTTCAAGGGCACGATCGAGGTAAGGCACCTCGCCGAGCAGCTCTACCGTGACGTTGGGGTCAAGAAGATCCGTGACAGCGTTGTCACTCCGCTGAACGGTCTCCGTGTAGGCATCCACTATGGCTGCCACATGCTCAAGCCCGCGAGGGACCGCAAGTTCGGCTCTCCCGCGTTCGGCACCGAGTACCCGACGTTCCTCGACGAGATGGTCGAGGCTCTCGGAGCCACGAGCGTCGATTACGAGGAGAAGATGATGTGCTGTGGAGCCGGTGGAGGTGTTCGCGGTTACAAGATCGACTACGCGCTGGATATGACCAATGAGAAGCTCAGGAATATGCAGGCAGGTCTGGTGTCGACTGTATTGTCGATGTCTGTCCGTTCTGTCACCTGCAGTTTGACAAGGGTCAGCAGGAGATCAAGGAAAAGTTCGGCGATGTCTACAACATCCCAGTACTGCACTACTCGCAGTTGCTGGGACTGGCACAGGGCATGAGCCCCGAGGAACTCGGGCTTAGTGTACACGTCATTCCTGTAGACAAAGTGCTGGATAAGATTGTGTGAGGTGAGAAGAATGGCAAATGGTAAACCTAACAGAGTCGGAGTCTTCATCTGTCACTGCGGTACTAACATCGCCGGCGTCATACCTATCGAGGAGCTCAAGGCGTATGCCAAGACTATCCCGAACGTAGTGCACGCTGACAACTACACTTACATGTGCTCGACCCCCGGCCAGTCCAAAATCAGGGACGCCATCAAGGAACATAACCTTGAGGCTGTCGTAGTCGCGGCGTGTTCGCCCCGTCTGCACGAGCCGACCTTCAGGAAGACGTCGGCGGCAGGCGGACTGAACTCGTTCGTCTTCGAGATGGCTAACATCCGCGAGCAGTCCTCGTGGATTCACATGAAGGAGCCGGAGCGGGCAACCGAGAAGGCTAAGGACATCATCAGGATGTCCGTGGCGAGGGCAGCGCTGCTCGAGCCGCTGGAGACCAAGACCATCCCGGTCGAGAAGTCGATCATGATCATCGGCGCGGGTGTAGCGGGCATTCAGGCTGCGCTGGAGACGGCGGATTCGGGCATCACTACCTACCTGGTAGAGGCTACCCCGTCTATCGGCGGTAATATGTCGAGGCTGGACAAGACGTTCCCGACTCTTGACTGTTCGCAGTGTATCCTTACCCCGAAGATGGTGGATGTCGAGAGACACCCCAACATCAAGCTGATGACCTACAGTGAGGTCAAGAAAGTAGACGGCTACATAGGCAACTTCACGGTCACCGTGAACCAGAAGCCCCGTGGCGTCAAGATTGAGGATTGTAATGGCTGTGGCGACTGTGCGGACGTGTGTCCGGTCAACAGGCCTAACGAGTTCGACATGGGCCTTTCCGCGAGGAAGGCAATCTATGTGCCGTTCCCGCAGGCAGTGCCACTGAAGTTCACCATCGACTTCGACTCGTGCGTGAAATGTGAATTGTGCGTGAAGAAGTGCGGTGACAAGAAGGCCATCGACCTCGAGGACACAGGCAAAGACGTAGAGATCAAGGTCGGTACCATCATCGTGGCTACCGGGTTCGACCTGTACGAGGTGGAGAAGAAGGACGAGTGGGGCTACAAGCGGTTTGACAATGTGATTACCGGCCTCCAGTTCGAGCGGTTCATCAACGCATCCGGTCCGACCGGCGGCAAGCTGATCAGGCCATCCGATGGCCAGAAGCCGCATAATGTTGCGTTTGTACTGTGCGCCGGGTCGAGAGACCAGGACGCTAACCCGTACTGCTCTCGTGTGTGCTGCATGTACTCGCTGAAGCACGCCCACCAGATCATGGAGAAGATGCCTGGTGTTGTACCATACATTTTCTACATGGACATAAGGGCGTTCGGCAAGGCGTACGAAGAGTTCTATTACAGGATTCAGGAAGAGGGCGCCAAGTTCATCCGGGGCAGGGTCGCCAAGATCCAGGAGCTCCCGAACAAGAACCTGCTGGTACAGGCAGAAGACACCATGCTGGGAACCCCGATTTCACTGGAAGCGGACGTCGTCGTATTAGCATCGGCCATCATTCCGAAGGCGGAGACCGAAGCGCTCCGGAACAAGCTGACCATCAGCAGAAGCCCGGACAAGTTCCTGCTTGAGGCTCACCCCAAGCTGAACCCGTTCTCCACGAGCACGGACGGCATCTTCCTCGCAGGGTGCTGTCAGGGTCCGAAGGATATTCCCGACACAGTTGCCCAGGCGGCTGGTGCGGCTGCGGCTGCCCAGATCCCGATCAACCAGGGCAAGGTCGCCCTCGAGCCCATTGCGGCGAGAGTCAGTGACACGCTCTGCTCGGGCTGCGGCGTCTGCGGAAGCCTGTGCCCCTACAAGGCGATCACGATCGAGGACATCGGCGAAGGCCACAGGAAGGCCAGCGTCAACGATGCGATGTGCAAGGGCTGCGGCACTTGCGGTGCAGCATGCCCCGCAAAGGCAATCTCTATGCAGCACTTCAAGAACGAGCAGATAAGAGCGCAGATAGCTGCGCTGTTCACACCGGCGGGTGGTGTCTAAAATGGCTGACGAATTCGAACCTAAGATACTGGGCATACTGTGTAACTGGTGTACCTATGCAGGCTCCGACCTGGCGGGCACCTCCCGTATACAGTATCCCCCCAACGTCCGCGTCGTCCGTGTCATGTGCACGGGCCGCGTTGACCCGGCCTTCATCATGGAGGCCTTCAGCCTGGGCGCGGACGCAGTGCTGGTATCCGGCTGCCATATTGGCGACTGCCACTACATAGCCGGGAACTTTAAGGCGAGGCGCCGCATCGCGCTCACCAGAAAGGTACTGGAAGAGTTCGGCTTAGATGGCAAGAGACTCAAGATGACCTTCGTCTCGGCATCCGAAGGTGCCCTGTGGGCGGAAGTCGTCAAGAACATGGTCAACGACATCAAGAAGCTGGGCCCCACCCCGGTACAGAAAAAGGTGAAGGCGGCAGATGTCGCCCACGGGGCATCATCTGCAGACGATGACCTCGCAGAGCTTCAGAATATAGGCGCTGGAAAGAAAGTCGAAACCGCCCCGGTTCAGAAGAGCTGAAACGCGGGCAGTAAGGAGACCCGAGAATGACTAACTCAATCGAAGTAAATATGATATCCGGCAGGACCGTCTGGCAGGGCGTGGCCATAGAGGGCCACAAGCACGATGACGGTTATGTCAAAGCCTGCGGTATCGTGGAGATGGATGTCTCTGACATGAAGAAGCTCCACGTGTTCCCCGGGCAGACCGTGAAGGTCAAGTCGGCTTATGGTGAGGTAGTCGTTAGGGCGGTTAAGGCGACCCAGGGTCCGCACCCTGGGCTGGTCTTTATTCCCATGGGGCCGTGGGCTAATCAGGTCACAAGTCCGGAGACATATTCTACGGGCATGCCCCATTTCAAGGGAGTAATAGTGACGATCGAACCAGCACCTAACGAGACGGTCATGAACGGCATCAAGCTGCTTCAGAAGGCCGTACTAAACCTCAAGCAGGAGGGCTAAAATGCATTCAGAATCTCAGGCACAGGCATCCGTGAAGACGGGTAACCTCAAAGTAGTCACTGATGTTGTATGTCCCTTCTGCGGAACGCTCTGTGACGACATTAAGGTCGTCATGGATGGAAATCACTATCGTTGACACGCTCAATGCTTGCGTTATCGGTAATGAGAAGTTCAAGTCCGCCCAGGCGGGCCACAGGATTATGGCCCCGATGGAGCGGGAGGACAACTCGGCCGAGTTCGGCAAGGTTAGCTGGGACTACGCTATCGAGAGAGCGGCGCAGATCCTGGCTAACGCTAAGCGTCCGTTGATGTATGGCTGGTCGTCTACTTCTTGCGAGGCGCAGGAAGTCGGCAACGAGCTTGCAGAAGTTTGCGGCGCTGTTACGGATAATACTGCGTCGGTTTGTCATGGCCCGTCGGTCATGGCTATTCAGACTGTTGGTGCTCCGTGTTGCACGCTGGGCGAAGTCAAGAACAGGGCAGACCTGATCATCTACTGGGGCTGTAATCCGGTGCACGCGCACCCGAGGCACATGTCCCGGTACTCGACTTATCCGAGAGGCTTCTTTACAGAGAGAGGCTTCAAGGACAGGACGGTAGTCGTAGTTGATCCGAGGCCGACTGACACTGCGAAGCAGGCGGAGATCCACGTCCAGGTAGAGCAGGGCAAGGACTATGAGCTCCTCGATGCGCTGCGCACAGCGACCCGTGGCGAGGATATCCCCGACGTGGTGGGCGGTGTGAAGAAGGAGCAGATCGTTAAGCTGGCTGAGCTGGCTAAGTCTAAGAAGTTTGGCCTATTGTTCTTCGGTATGGGTGTTACGCAGACGACTGGCAAGCACCGTAATATCGACATTGCGATCAGCTGGGTCGCTGATATGAACAAGTATACGAAGTTCAGTCTGATTGCGATGAGAGGCCATTATAATGTGACGGGCAGTGGCCAGGTTATGTGCTGGCAGTCTGGTTTCCCGTTCGCTATGGACTTCTCCAGGGGCTATCCGAGGTATAATCCGGGAGAGACGGCGGCCAACGATATTCTGCAGAGGCACGAGTGCGACGCAGCGCTGGTTATTGCTTCGGATCCGGGAGCGCATTTCCCGTATTCGTCGATGAAGTGGTATGCGCAGATCCCGACGATCGCTATTGATCCGCATGAGACTCCGACGACTGGTGTCAGTAAGATTGTGATGCCGTCGACTATTGTGGGAGTCGAGGAAGAGGGCACTGCGTATCGTATGGACAATGTGCCTATTCGCTGCCGCAAGGTCACGAACGCTCCGGAAGGTATCCTCTCGGATAAGGAAATCCTCGAGAGGATACTGGCCCGCGTCAAAGAGTTGAAGGCTGAGAAGAAAGCCGGAGGTGCTTAATCATGGCCACAAAAACAACTGCAGCCAAGGAACGAGCTGCTCATCAAGAACGGGTTCGTATACGATCCGGCTCAGGGCATTAAGGGCGATGTGAAGGACATTGCTGTTCTTAACGGCAAGATTGTCGAGGCCTCCAAGCTTTCGACGAAGGCTAAGATCATCGATGCCAAGGGCAAGATTGTGATGGCGGGCGGTATCGACCCGCACACTCACGTAGCCGGCCCGAAGCTGAATGTCGGCAGGCTGTACAGGCCTGAAGACAAGCTGCACGACCCGAACCTTCGTACGCATACGGACTTGCTGCAGTTGCTGGCGGAGGGTTCTCCGTTCCGAGTACATTCGAGACGGCGTACCGGTATTCCAAGCTGGGTTACACCTACCTGAACGAGGCGGCGATGCCTCCTCTGCTGGCGAGGCATACCCATGAAGAGATCCATGATACTCCGATTGTGGACCAGACGGCGTTTACGCTGCTGGGTAACAACTGGCTGGTAATGGAGTATATCAAGAAGAATCAGCCGGAGAACCTTGACGCGTTTGTAGCGTGGATGCTCAAGGCTACGAAGGGCTTTGCGGTGAAGCTGGTTAACCCTGGCGGAACTGAGGCGTGGGGCTGGGGCAAGAACTGTACGGATATCGACGACCCGGTGCCTTATTTCGACGTTACGCCCAAAGAGATTATCCAGGGTCTGGCTGCCTCTAACGAGAGGCTCGGCCTGCCGCACAGTATACACCTGCATGGCAACAACCTGGGTCACCCGGGCAACTATACGACGACGTTGAAGACGCTCGCGTTAACCGAGGGTCTGAAGACGAACAAGAAGTCCGGTCGTAACCAGAACATGCATTTCACGCACATGCAGTTTAACTCCTATGGAGGCACTGCGTGGAAGGACTTCCACTCCAAGGCAGATGCAATCGCGGACTACGTAAATTCGCACGACCACCAGACGATCGATGTCGGTTTTGTCACGCTTGATGAGACTACGACGATGACGGCGGATGGGCCGTTCGAGTTCGTACTGCACTCGACCAACCACCTCAAGTGGGCCAACCTGGACGTAGAGTTAGAGACCGGCTCGGGCGTAGTGCCGTTCATTTACGACCCGAAGAACCACGTGTTCGGCCTCCAGTGGGCTACTGGTCTGGAGCTCGCATTACTGGTCAAGGACCCGTGGAAATGCTTCATGACCACTGACCACCCGAACGCAGGGCCGTTTACCCGGTACCCGTTCATCACCGCATGGCTCATGAGTAAGAAGGCGAGGGACGGCAGACTGGCTACGCTGCATAAATGGGTGGCGGAGAGGAGCAAGATCGCTGGCATCTCGAGAGAGATGACGTTCGACGATATCGCGACGATGACCAGGGCTGGTCCGGCTAAGGCGCTTGGCATATCCAGGACGAAGGGCCATCTCGGTGTCGGTGCGGATGCGGACATAGCGATTTACAGCTTCAACCCGAAGACCCAGGACAGCACGCAGGACACCGACGGGCTCATCCACGCCTTCTCAAGCGCGGCATATACCATCAAGGGTGGCGATATTGTCGTGAAGGATGGCGAGGTAGTGTCGATGGGACAGCCGAAGCAGGTTGTCTGGACTGACGCCGATGGCTTTAACAATAAGCAGGTCGTCGATGATGTCGTGGACAAGTTCCTGAAGTACTACTCGGTCACTCTGAACAACTACCCGGTACAGGACGTATACACCGCACACCAGACCGTTTACAAGGCGGGACCGCTGGCGGGAGGTAACTAACATGGAAAAGATTACCTTAACCCCTAATGGCGAGAAGTACCTGGTACTTGAAGCCGAGTGCATTACGCCGGATAATTTCGCGGGAAAGACGCTCGAACAAATAGCCGATATGAAGGTGTGGGAGGGTAACACCACCCATCGCCTTGGCAAGTTCTTCGACATTAGTGGCACGATTGCTGCTGATGCCGCGGAGCTGGCTATTGTCATTAACGGGAGTGTTCCTCGTGTCAAGTATATTGGCTCGAAGATGACGGCCGGGGCCATTCTTTGTAAGGGCGACGTTGATATGTATTGCGGCGCCTGGATGAAGGGCGGCCAGATTCTGGTGAAGGGCAATGCGGACGCGTTTGCGGGTATCCAGATGGAGGGCGGCGACCTTGTCATAGAGGGCAATGCAGGTAATTACTGCGGTGCGAGCTATCGTGGTGACTGGCGTGGTATGAAGGGTGGTAACATCCTTGTGAAGGGTAACGCTGGTTGTGATATTGGCGAGTATATGATCGGAGGCACGATCACTGTCATGGGTAATGCTAACATTAATGCGGGTATCCATGCGGGTAGGGCTGTCGGTGCTAAGGAGCCCGGTGGCAAGATTGTGATCTACGGTAATTCGCCGGGTCGTGTCGGCGCTCAGATGACTCGTGGCACCATATATGTGCTTGGGTCTATTGAGACTATGATGCCGGGTTTTGCGCTGAAGGAGACGCAGGAAGTGGACTTCGAGGGCAAGAAGATGCCGTTCAAAGTCTACACTGGCGACCGCGCAGAAGCCGGAAAGGCACGCTTTACGTGAAAGGTGAGTGCACCCTCTACGTAAAAGCGTAAAATGGAAAGAGATTACGTTAAAAGGCGGGCATCTCATCATGAGATGTCCACCCCTGTTTATTTATCATATAATATTACTCATAGCTATCCCGGTGATGCCATGGTACCCTGGTATAACGTCTTGCTTAACTCCACGTTGTCGACCACTCGTTATCTGACGGACCACTATGCGAACGTCGAGTTCAGGGTGACAGGACAGGAAGAGCGGGACGGTCACATATACCGTGTCTCGGAGTTCCTCCTCGGCGACAGGATTATCGTCCATTCGACTGTGGACATCCCGGTCCCGGATAACCCTGCGAAGTTCATCGGTATCATGCGGGAGCAGGTTACCCCGATCGGCGACGCTCTCCGGGATAACGGCTATCGGGTGGAGCGGGAGATCCTGTCATCACGACGCCAGCTCGAAGGTCTATGCCATGAAGGGCGACGTGAACCTGTACATTACCGAACAGTATTATATTATGTAATCTGGACGGGTCGATACCCTTCTCCCGGAAGATCACTTTTTTTCGCGCGCGCGGGAGTAATCAACGCCTAGCAATCCCTTGTTAGCCGCAATAACACCGCGCCCATCTTTATAGCCGGTTATAATAAATTATTTGGCATTTAATGACCTTGTTAGACTATAAATAATCATTCTACATCAATGTAAGAATTAGAAAATATAACTTGATCGATAATCTTTATATACTCTTCGATCAGTCCGTACTTTTTTCTATTAGAAACCGCCTCTAAATATATATTACTTTTACCATATAATCACGGCTATTAGTTATATTTATCATCTATAACAGGAAAAGTAATTGCAATAGGTATAGTGTCCGAGAGGTTTATCAATGGATATAAAACTAGTGTCCACAACGTGTCCGTACTGCGGTACGGGGTGCGGATTGAACCTTGTCGTGCGTGATGGAAAAGTCGTCAACACAGCTCCCTGGCAGCGCAACCCTGTAAATGAGGGTAAGCTCTGTCCCAAGGGCCGCTATGCGCACGAGTTCATTCACCGTGAGGATCGGTTAAAGAAGCCACTTATTAAGAAGGATGGGAAATTCGTCGAAGCGACGTGGGACGAGGCCTACGACCTTATTATTAAGAAGTTCAAGTCGTACAAGCCCGAAGAGATGGCATGTCTCGCATCCGCCCGTGTCCCGAACGAAGAGAACTACCTGATGCAGAAGTTCGCGCGGACAGTGCTTAAGACGCCAAACGTCGACCACTGCGCTCGTCTCTGCCACGCATCGACGGTCGTCGGTCTGGCAGGCGCATTCGGGTCCGGTGCGATGACCAATAACGTCAACGACATCGCCCAGTCGAAATGCATCTTCGTCATCGGGAGCAACACCTTCGAGCAGCACCCGCTCATCGGCCGGAGCATTATGCGGGCCCAGCAGAATGGTGCCAAGCTAATTGTCTTCGACCCGAGATTTACGCCTACTGCGAAGCAGGCTGACCTGTATGCGTCCTTCTATTCAGGCCACGACGTCGAGATCCTGAATGCCATGATGCATCACATCATCGAGAACGGCTGGGAAGCGAAGGAGTACATCGCGACACGGACCAAGGACTACGAGAAGCTCAAGGCCGTAGTCATGAAGCCCAGTACAGCCCGGAGAATGTCGCACAGTCCTGCGGCCTGTCGGCAAAGGACATCAAGACGGCTGCCGAATGGGTCGCAAAGTCGCCTTCGTCCGCTCTGCTCTACTCCATGGGTATCACCCAGCACACCACCGGCGTGGACAACGTGAAGTCGACTGCGAACCTGCAGATGCTCACGGGAAATGTCGGCAGGGTCGGCGGCGGCGTGAACGCGCTCCGTGGCCAGAACAACGTGCAGGGTGCCTGCGACATGGGCGCGCTGCCCAACGTGTACAGCGGCTACCAGAACGTGACCCTCGAACCGATGATCCAGAAGATGAAGGACGCCTGGGGCTGCGATGTCGCAGGTGGCAAGGTCGGGTACACGGTCACAGACATGATCAACGTGCTCTGCGACAACCCGCCCAAGCTCAAGTGCATCTACATCATGGGCGAGAACCCGATGGTATCCGACCCGGACCTCGGCCACGTGGAACATGCCCTGAAGAACCTGGAATTCCTGGTCGTGCAGGATATCTTCCTGACCGAGACAGCAGCGCTTGCGGACGTAGTCCTGCCGGCAGCCTGCTATGCGGAGAAGGACGGCACCCAGACAAGCACCGAGCGCCGTGTCCAGCGGTTCAGGAAAGCCGTGGAGCCACCCGGAGAGGCAAAGGCCGACTGGCAGATTATCTGCGAGCTCGGCACGAAGATGGGCTTCGGGAAACAGTTCGCTTTCAAGAGCCCTGAGGAAATCTTCAACGAGGTAGCCAAAGTCACGCCAGCCTACGGCGGCATGAGCTACAAGCGGCTGGAGAAGCCGGAAGCGCTGCACTGGCCATGCCCGACAGCGGACCACCCGGGCACACCTATCCTCCACACCGTGAAGTTTGCCCACCCCGACGGCCTGGGAATCTTCACTCCAATAGAGTTCAAGCTTCCCGCAGAGGTCCCGGACGCGGAATACCCGATGATCCTTACCACCGGCAGATGCATCTGGCAATGGCACACCGGGTCGATGACCAGGCGTTCGCCGTCGCTGGAGAACGAAGCTCCGGCAAGCTGGGTCGAGATCAACACCGATGACGCGAAGCGACTCGGCATCCAGGACAAGGAGATGGTCCGGGCAATCACCCGCCGTGGCGAGCTGATCATAACCGCGAAGGTAACCGACGGCATCAAGAAGAACGAGGTCTTCATGCCATTCCACTACGTCGAATGCGCGGCGAACAAGCTCACGCATAACGCGCTTGACCCGGTCGCCAAGATCCCGGAGTTCAAGGCCTGTGCAATCAGGATAGAAAAGATCAAGGAGGCCTAAAAATGGTCGCAAAAGGCGATTTATTATACGCATGGGCTAAGGACAACGCAATCCAGGAGAAGGGCGAGACCGGCGGCACAGTCACCGCACTGCTCAAGTTCATGTTAGAGAGCAAGATGGTCGACGCGGTCTATGCAATGAAGAAAGGGGCAGACATCTATGATGCCGTGCCCGCATTCATCACCGACCCGAAGGATGTCATCCAGACGGCCGGTTCCCTCCACTGCGGCACGCTGCTGGTACCCAAGCAGCTCACTAAGTGCGTCCTCAACGCGGCCCCGGACATGAAGGTCGGCGTCGTGGTCAAGGGCTGCGACGCGATGGCCATGTACGAGATGGCTAAGAGAAGCCAGATCAACCTGGACAACATCGTCATGATCGGCGTGAACTGCGGCGGCACCGTGAAGCCGGCAATGGCCCGGAAGATGATCACCGAGAAGTTCGGGGTCGACCCGGACACCGTCGTCAAGGAAGAGATCGACAAGGGTCAGTTCATCATCCAGACGGCTGACGGCAAGCACAAGGGCATCTCCATGGACGAGCTCGAAGAGCAGGGCTACGGACGGAGAAACAACTGCCGCCGGTGCAAGATGAAGGTCCCGCGTCAGGCAGATCTTGCCTGCGGCAACTGGGGCGTCATCGGCGACAAGGCCGGGAAGGCCACCTTCGTCGAGGTCTGCAGCGAGAAGGGCGCACTGGCGATGAACCAGGCGATCGCGGCAGGAGCAATCGAGGCACAGCCCGCTGCGGAGAAGGGAATAGAAATCCGCGGCAAGGTAGAGGGTGCCATGCTCAAGCTTGCGGACAAGTGGCGTGCGAAGTACTTCGACATCGATGGGCAAGGCACCGAGCGCCTGCAGGCCATCATGAAGGATACTTCCCGGTGCATCAGATGTTACGCCTGTGTCGAGAACTGTCCCATCTGCTACTGTACCGAGTGCAGCACCAAGAAACCCTACCTGGTCCCATCGGGTGACGTACCTCCAGGATTCATGTTCCACCTGATACGGTTTACCCACGTTGCGGACTCATGCATCAACTGCGGACAGTGCGAAGAGCTCTGCCCGGCCGAGATTGACAACGCAAAGCTGATGCACATGGTCCAGAACGATGTCCAGGCGATGTTCGGCTACGTGCCGGGCGTCGACATGACGCTGCCAATACTTACCTCTGTGTGGGAGCCTGACGAACGGAAGAGGCTCGCGTCCACCGGAACCGACCAGATCTTCAAGATATTCAAGGAATGATCGGCTGGTGCTATCGTGACGACGATATCTTTAGATATCCAGAACAGGACCTGTACCGGCTGCAACAATTGCGTTGTAGCCTGTCCGGTTAATGCTCTGGAACTGACAGTCGCCAACCCGGTGACCAAGAAGAAGACTTACAACGTGTTGAACGGTAAGGCTGTCGTTATCGACGAGGAAGTATGCAACGGTTGCGGCGTTTGTTTAGAGGTATGCCCTCAGCGTGCGATTACGCTTACTACGGAGTGAATGTGGAGGAGAAATTAGATGTTTCCCAGTTATTCTAAGAAAATCAAAGATAACAAGCAGGTTATCGAGCAGAAGCTACTGACTCAGAAGCTGAACCTGACAGTAGACCTGGATCGATGCACCGGCTGCGGAGTCTGTATCGACGCCTGTCCGGAGGAGGCAGTGACCCGCGGGGCTATTGGTGCTGTCAGCCGTGGCAAAGCCAAGGTGGCCAAGGTTGACGTGGACGAGAAGAAGTGCTCGTTCTGCGGCGTATGCAACATTATGTGCCCCTTTAACGCGATCAAGTTATCCATCGACGGCAAGGATAGGTTACCCATCCTTGAGAAGGAAGGTTTCCCGACGCTGGTTAAGAATGCGAAGATCGACCAGGACAAGTGTACTCGCTGTGTATTGTGCGAGGAGGTCTGTCCGAGGGATGCGATTAAGAGAGAGGTCGCGAAGGTTGACCAGGGCCATAAGGCTGCTTCGACCATGAAGTACGCGATCGACTACAAGCTCGACGAGAACAAGTGCACGCTCTGCGGCATCTGCGCAGAGACCTGCGACGCGTTCAAGATCGACTACAAGGAGCCGACCCCGCTGACAGTCAAGAAGATTGGCAAGCTGAGCTTCGACGAGAAGAAGTGCGACGCGTGCAAGGTCTGCGTAGAGATCTGCCCCAAGGATGCACTCGCCATCGAGCGGAAGATCACCCAGGAGCCCAAGCTTACTGGCAAGGTCGACATCAACCTGGACGACTGCACCACGTGCAGCTGGTGCCAGCAGATCTGCCCCAGCGAAGCCGCGAAGGTCGAGAAGGTCTTCGAAGGCGAGCTCACAGTGGACGTAAGCAAGTGCCCGTCCGGATGCTCCACATGCGTGGAAGTCTGCCCATGCAATGCGCTGTACCTGCCCCTTGTAGAAGAAGCAGGCCACAAGCCCGGCAGGCTGGCCTACAACAAGGACTTCTGCATGTACTGCGGCGCCTGCATTAACGCGTGTCCCGCTGATGGTCCGCTGAAGATGAAGCGGTCCAAGGTGAATGTGAAGGGCGAGAAGACGAGCCTGTATCAACAAGATTGAGACCAAGCTCATGACTGAGAAGACCCCGAAGATCAAGGAGGCCTAATCATGGCAGCTCTGGAATCACAGGTATTAAACATCAACAAGGGTCTGACGAACTTTACCCACGAAATCGAGAAGATGGGCGGCGAGAACATCGGCGTCTGCTTCCAGTGCGGTACTTGCACCGGCAGCTGCCCGCAGGGGAGACGCAATGCCCTCAGGACCAGGAAGGTCATGAGGATGGCGTCGCTCGGCATGAAGGAACAGCTTCTGCATGACGATTCGATCTGGTATTGCTCGACCTGCTACACCTGCACTGACAGGTGCCCCAGGCATGTGAAGCCAACCGATGTCATCATGGCATTGAGGAATATGGCTACGAGGCAGTATCTTGTGCCGAAGAATTTCCTGGCGACGGCAGGGTTCATCTACCAGTCCGGTCATGGTGTTCCGAACAATGATGCGAACAGGGCTGTTCGTGTCAAGCTCGGCCTGCCAAAGGACCCGCCGACGACTCACTCGCATCCCGAGTTCATCCCGGGTATCCAGAAAATACTGGATGCGACCGGTCTCATGGCCATCAAGGCTCATGTCGAGGGGGCGAAGAAGTAATGTCTAAGACATCATTCTATTTAGGCTGTATCGCACCGAACAGGTACCCGGGCATCGAGGCCGCTTCGATTAAGACCTCGAAGGCGCTGGGCGTCGAGCTGGTCGACCTGGTGGGCGCTTCGTGCTGCCCCGCACCCGGCGCATTCGGCTCCATGGACATCCTGACCTGGGAAGCGCTCGCGGCAAGGAACATTTGCCTGTCTGAACAGATGGGCCTGGACTGTACCGTCGTGTGCAATGGCTGTTACAAGTCGTTGTACGATGTTAACGAGAAGCTGAAGGAGAACCCTGCCGAGAGGCAGAAGGTCAATGAGCTGTTGAAGCTCGCCGGTATGGAGTTCAAGGGCACGATCGAGGTAAGGCACCTCGCCGAGCAGCTCTACCGTGACGTTGGGGTCAAGAAGATCCGTGACAGCGTTGTCACTCCGCTGAACGGTCTCCGTGTAGGCATCCACTATGGCTGCCACATGCTCAAGCCCGCGAGGGACCGCAAGTTCGGCTCTCCTGCGTTCGGCACGGAGTACCCGACGTTCCTCGACGAGATGGTCGAGGCTCTCGGAGCGACCAGTGTGGACTATGTCGAGAAGATGATGTGCTGTGGTGCGGGCGGAGGCGTCCGTGGCTACAAGATCGACTACGCGCTTGACATGACCAATGAGAAGCTCAGGAATATGCAGGCAGCTGGTGTCGACTGTATTGTCGATGTCTGTCCGTTCTGTCACCTGCAGTTTGACAAGGGTCAGCAGGAGATCAAGGAAAAGTTCGGCGATGTCTACAACATCCCCGTGCTGCACTACTCGCAACTCCTGGGCCTTGCCCAGGGCATGAGCCCGGAAGAGCTGGGCTTGAGTGTACACGTCATTCCTGTAGACAAAGTGCTGGATAAGATTGTGTGAGGTGAGAAGAATGGCAAATGGTAAACCTAACAGAGTCGGAGTCTTCATCTGTCACTGCGGTACTAACATCGCCGGCGTCATACCTATCGAGGAGCTCAAGGCGTATGCCAAGACTATCCCGAACGTAGTGCACGCGGACAACTACACTTACATGTGCTCGACCCCCGGCCAGTCCAAGATCAGGGAGGCTATTAAAGAGCACAACCTTGAGGCTGTCGTAGTGGCGGCGTGTTCGCCCCGTCTGCACGAGCCGACCTTCAGGAAGGCTACCGCAGCGGGCGGATTAAACCCGTTCGTCTTCGAGATGGCTAACATCCGCGAGCAGTCCTCGTGGATCCACATGAAGGAGCCGGAAAAAGCAACGGCAAAGGCCAAGGACATCATCAGGATGTCAGTGGCAAGAGCAGCGCTGCTCCAGCCGTTAGAGACGAAGTTCATCCCGGTCGAGAAGTCGATCATGATCATCGGCGCGGGTGTCGCAGGTATCCAGGCTGCATTAGAGACAGCAGACTCGGGCATCACCACGTACCTCATCGAATCGACTCCGTCTATCGGCGGTAATATGTCGAGGCTGGACAAGACGTTCCCGACTCTTGACTGTTCGCAGTGTATCCTTACTCCGAAGATGGTGGATGTCGAGAGACACCCCAACATCAAGCTGATGACCTATTCGGAAGTAAAGAAGGTCGAGGGATACATTGGCAACTTCACGGTGACTGTGAACCAGAAGCCGAGAGGTGTCAAGATTGAGGATTGTAACGGTTGTGGCGACTGTGCGGACGTGTGTCCGGTCAACAGGCCTAACGAGTTCGACATGGGCCTTTCCGCGAGGAAGGCAATCTATGTGCCGTTCCCGCAGGCAGTGCCACTGAAGTTCACCATCGACTTCGACTCGTGCGTCAAGTGCGAGCTGTGTGTCAAGAAGTGCGGTGACAAGAAGGCCATCGACCTCGAAGACCCCGGCAAAGACGTGGAAATCAAGGTCGGCACGATTATTGCCGCCACTGGCTTTGACATGTATGAGGTGGAGAAGAAGGACGAGTGGGGCTACAAGCGGTTTGACAATGTCATTACCGGCCTCCAGTTCGAGCGGTTCATCAACGCATCCGGTCCGACCGGCGGCAAGCTCGTCAGGCCATCTGACGGCCAGAAGCCGCACACCGTAGCATTCGTGTTGTGCGCCGGCTCGAGAGACCAGGACGCTAACCCGTACTGCTCTCAGTGTGTGCTGCATGTACTCGCTGAAGCACGCCCACCAGATCATGGAGAAGATGCCTGGCGTTATACCCTACATTTTCTACATGGACATAAGGGCGTTCGGCAAGGCCTACGAAGAGTTCTATTACAGGATTCAGGAAGAGGGCGCCAAGTTCATTCGCGGCCGTGTAGCCAAGATCCAGGAGCTCCCGAACAAGAACCTGCTGGTACAGGCAGAAGACACCATGCTCGGCACCCCGATTTCACTGGAAGCGGACGTCGTCGTATTAGCATCGGCCATAGTCCCGAAGGCGACGACAGAGGCCCTGCGGAACAAGCTGACCATCAGCAGAAGCCCGGACCTGTTCCTGCTTGAGGCTCACCCCAAGCTGAACCCGTTCTCGACCAGTACCGATGGTATCTACCTCGCAGGCTGCTGTCAGGGTCCGAAGGATATTCCCGACACAGTTGCCCAGGCGGCTGGTGCGGCTGCGGCTGCCCAGATCCCCATCAACCAGGGCAAGGTCGCACTCGAGCCCATCGCGGCAAAAGTAAGCGAAACCCTGTGCGCGGGCTGCGGCATATGTGAAAGACAGTGCCCGTACAAGGCTATCACAATGGAAGAAGTTAGCAACGGCAAGATGAGAGCCAGCGTCAACGATGCAATGTGCAAGGGATGCGGCACCTGTGGCTCGTCCTGTCCGGGCGGCGCCATCTGGATGCAGCACTTCGCCACCCCACAGCTCGTGGCTCAGATCGACGCATTCCTCCTTGGAGGTGACCAGTAATGGCTAACGAAGCAAACGGTGAATGGCAGCCCAAGATCCTGGGCATTGTCTGTAACTGGTGCTCCTACGCAGGCTCCGACCTGGCGGGCACCTCCCGTATCCAGTACCCGTCCGACGTCAGGCTCATCCGCCTGATGTGCACGGGCCGTGTAGACCCGCTCCTGATCATGAAAGCGTTCATGGACGGCGCGGACGGCGTGATCGTGTCAGGATGCCACTTCGGCGACTGCCACTATCTCGAAGGGAACTACAAGGCAGCGAAGAGGATGTTCTATACCAAGCGTGTCCTCAAGTCCCTCGGGTTCGATGACCGGAGGGTACGCATGACCTTCGTCTCGGCATCAGAAGGTGCCAAGTGGGGCGAAGTCATCAAGGACATGGTCAAGACCATCAACGAGCTGGGCCCGAGCCCCATCCAGAAGGCAAAGTCGGCCTCCGCCGGCCAGGGTGCCTCCGGGGCAGACGACCTGGCAGAGCTAAGAAAGATAGGCGCTGGAAAGAAACTGGAAGCCGCACCGGTACAGAAGACCTGACCGGGGACTTTTGGTAAGGAGACCCGAGAATGACTAACTCAATCGATGTAAATATGATATCCGGCAGGACCGTCTGGCAGGGCGTGGCTATTGAGGGCCACAAGCACGATGACGGTTACATCAAGGCCTGTGGGATTGTGGAGATGGATGTCTCTGACATGAAAGCGTCTCCATGTGTTCCCCGGGCAGACTGTAAAGGTCAAGTCGGCTTACGGTGAGGTAGTCGTTAGGGCGGTTAAGGCGACCCAGGGTCCGCACCCTGGGCTGGTCTTTATTCCCATGGGGCCGTGGGCTAATCAGGTCACGAGTCCGGAGACGTATTCTACGGGCATGCCCCATTTCAAGGGAGTCAAAGTATCAATCGAACCAGCACCTAACGAGACGGTCATGAACGGCATCAAGCTGCTTCAGAAGGCCGTACTTAACCTCAAGCAGGAGGGCTAAACATGCATTCAGAATCTCAGGCACAGGCGACCGTGAAGACGGGTAACCTCAAGGTAGTTACTGATGTTGTTTGCCCCTTCTGCGGAACGCTCTGTGATGATATCAAGGTCGTCATGGATGGGAATCATATCGTTGACACGCTCAATGCTTGCGTTATCGGTAATGAGAAGTTCAAGTCTGCCCAGGCGGGCCATCGTATTATGGCCCCGATGGAGCGGGAGGACAACTCGGCCGAGTTCGGCAAGATTAGCTGGGACTACGCTATCGAGAGAGCGGCGCAGATCCTGGCTAACGCTAAGCGTCCGTTGATGTATGGCTGGTCGTCTACTTCTTGCGAGGCGCAGGAAGTCGGCAACGAGCTGGCCGAGGTCTGCGGCGCTGTCACGGATAATACCGCGTCGGTTTGTCATGGCCCGTCGGTCATGGCTATTCAGACTGTTGGTGCTCCGTGTTGCACGCTGGGCGAAGTCAAGAACAGGGCCGACCTAATCATCTACTGGGGCTGTAATCCGGTGCACGCGCACCCGAGGCATATGTCCCGGTACTCGACTTATCCGAGGGGCTTCTTTACAGAGAGAGGCTTCAAGGACAGGACGGTTGTCGTAGTCGACCCGAGGCCGACTGACACTGCGAAGCAGGCGGAGATCCACGTCCAGGTGGAGCAGGGCAAGGACTATGAGGTCCTGGATGCACTGCGCACTGCGACCCGTGGCGAGGATATCCCCGACGTAGTGGGCGGAGTCAAGAAAGAGCAGATCATGAAGCTGGCTGAGCTGGCTAAGTCTAAGAAGTTTGGACTATTGTTCTTCGGTATGGGTGTTACGCAGACGACTGGCAAGCACCGTAATATCGACATTGCGATCAGCTGGGTTGCTGACATGAACAAGTATACGAAGTTCAGTCTGATCGCGATGAGAGGCCATTATAATGTGACGGGCAGTGGCCAGGTTATGTGCTGGCAGTCTGGTTTCCCGTTCGCTATGGACTTCTCCAGGGGCTATCCCCAGGTATAATCCGGGAGAGACGGCGGCCAACGATATTCTGCAGAGGCACGAGTGCGACGCAGCGCTGGTTATTGCTTCGGATCCGGGCGCTCACTTCCCGTATTCGTCGATGAAGTGGTATGCGCAGATCCCGACGATCGCTATTGATCCGCATGAGACTCCGACGACTGGTGTCAGTAAGATTGTGATGCCGTCGACCATCGTAGGAGTCGAGGAAGAGGGCACTGCGTATCGTATGGATAATGTGCCTATTCGCTGCCGCAAGGTCACGAACGCTCCGGAAGGAATCCTCTCGGACGCCGAGATCCTGACCAGGATACTGGCCCGCGTCAAAGAGATCAAGGCCGAGAAGAAAGCAGGAGGCGTGTAAGCCATGGCTACAAAATCTACCACTGCTAAGAGCGAATTATTGATCAAGAACGGGTTTGTGTATGACCCTGCTCATGGCATTAAGGGTGATGTGAAGGACATTGCTGTCCTGAACGGCAAGATTGTCGAGGCCTCCAAGCTTTCGACGAAGGCTAAGATCATCGATGCCAAGGGCAAGATCGTCATGGCCGGCGGTATCGACCCGCACACGCATGTGGCCGGGCCGAAGCTGAATGTCGGCAGGCTGTACAGGCCTGAAGACAAGCTGCACGACCCCAACATGCGGACGCACACGGACTTACTGCGCTGTGGCGGAGGGTTCTCCATTCCGAGTACGTTCGAGACTGCGTACCGGTACTCCAAGCTTGGGTTACACCTACCTGAATGAGGCGGCGATGCCTCCTCTGCTGGCGAGGCATACCCATGAAGAGATCCATGACACTCCGATCGTGGACCAGACGGCGTTCACGCTGCTGGGTAACAACTGGCTGGTAATGGAATATATCAAGAAGAATCAGCCGGAGAACCTTGACGCGTTCGTCGCATGGATGCTTAAAGCTACGAAAGGCTTTGCGGTGAAGCTGGTTAATCCCGGCGGAACTGAGGCGTGGGGCTGGGGCAAGAACTGTACGGACATCGACGACCCGGTGCCATACTTCGACGTTACGCCCAAAGAGATCATCCAGGGCCTGGCAGCATCGAACGAGAGGCTCGGCCTTCCGCACTCGATACACCTGCATGGCAACAACCTGGGTCACCCGGGCAACTATACGACGACGCTGAAGACGCTTGCGTTAACCGAGGGTCTGAAGACGAACAAGAAGTCCGGCCGTAACCAGAACATGCACTTTACGCACATGCAGTTCAACTCCTATGGGGGCACTGCATGGAAGGACTTCCACTCCAAGGCCGATGCAATCGCGGACTATGTGAACAGCCATGATCACCTGACCATCGATGTCGGTTTTGTCACGCTTGACGAGACGACGACGATGACGGCGGACGGGCCGTTCGAGTTCGTACTGCACTCGACCAACCACCTCAAGTGGGCCAACCTGGACGTAGAGCTGGAAACCGGCTCGGGCGTAGTGCCATTCATTTACGACCCGAAGAACCACGTGTTCGGCCTCCAGTGGGCTACTGGCCTGGAGCTCGCATTACTGGTCAAGGACCCGTGGAAGTGCTTCATGACCACTGACAACCCGAACGCAGGGCCGTTCACGCGGTACCCGTTCGTGACGGCCTGGTTGATGAGCAAGAAGGCGAGGGACGGCACGGCTGGCTACGCTGCATAAGTGGGTGGCGGAGAGAAGCAAGATCGCTGGCATCTCGAGAGAGATGACGTTCGACGACATCGCAACGATGACCAGGGCAGGGCCTGCAAAAGCACTTGGCATGTCCAAGACGAAGGGCCACCTCGGTGTCGGTGCGGATGCGGACATTGCGATTTACAGCTTCAACCCGAAGACCCAGGACAGCACGCAGGACACCGACGGGCTCATCCATGCCCTGTCGAATGCGGCTTACACCATTAAGGGCGGCGAGATCGTCGTCAAGGATGGCGAAGTCGTGTCGATGGGACAGCCAAAGCAGGTTGATCTGGTCTGACGCGGACGGCTTTAACAATAAGCAGGTCGTCGACGATGTCGTGGACAAGTTCCTGAAGTACTACTCGGTCACGTCTGAACAACTACCCGGTACAGGACGTGTATGCGGCTCACCAGACGGTCATAAAGGCCGGTCCGCTGGCGGGAGGTAACTAACATGGAAAAGATTACCTTAACCCCGAATGGCGAGAAGTACCTGGTACTTGAAGCCGAGTGCATCACGCCCGACAACTTTGCCGGAAAGACGCTCCAGCAGATTGGTGACTTGAAGGTGTGGGAGGGTAACACCACCCATCGCCTTGGCAAGTTCTTCGACATTAGCGGCTCGACTGCCGCTGATGCTGCGGAACTGGCCATTGTCATTAACGGGAGCGTTCCTCGTGTCAAGTATATCGGCTCGAAGATGACGGCCGGTGCCATTCTTTGTAAGGGCGACGTTGATATGTATTGCGGCGCCTGGATGAAGGGTGGCCAGATCCTGGTAAAGGGCAATGCTGACGCGTTTGCGGGTATCCAGATGGAAGGCGGCGACCTCGTCATAGAGGGTAATGCCGGCAACTATACGGGTGCGAGCTATCGTGGTGACTGGCGTGGTATGAAGGGTGGTAACATCCTTGTGAAGGGTAACGCTGGTTGTGATATTGGCGAGTATATGATCGGAGGCACGATCACTGTCATGGGTAATGCTAACATCAATGCGGGTATCCATGCGGGAAGGGCTGTCGGTGCTAAGGAGCCCGGTGGCAAGATTGTGATCTACGGTAATTCGCCGGGTCGTGTCGGCGCTCAGATGACTCGTGGCACTATATATGTGCTTGGGTCTATTGAGACTATGATGCCGGGTTTTGCGCTGAAGGAGACGCAGGAAGTGGACTTCGAGGGCAAGAAGATGCCGTTCAAAGTCTACACTGGCGACCGCGCAGAAGCCGGAAAAGGCACCCTGTACGTGAAAGCATAGATGCAAAAAGACTATATTGGTCGGCGGGCATCTCATCATGAGATGTCCACCCCTGTTTATTTATCAAAAAACATTGGGCAATACTATCCCGGTGATAATACCATGGTACCCTGGTTTAATGTACTTCTTAATTCGACACTGTCGACCACTCGTTATCTGACAGATAATTATGCGAACGTCGAGTTCAAGGTTATCGGGCAGGAAGAGCGGGACGGTCACATCTACCGTGTTTCCGAGTTTATCATGGACGACCGGGTGATCGTCCATTCCATCGTGGACATTCCTGTCAATGAGAATCCGGCAAAGTTTGTCGACATCATGCGCGAGCAGGTCACCCCGATCGGCGACGCCCTGCGGGATAACGGCTACCGGGTGGAGCGGGAAATCCTTTATCACGACGCAAGCTCGAAGGTCTATGCCATGAGGGGCGACGTGAACCTCAAAATCACGGAAAAATATTATAATATGTGACTTTTTCCCTGATATACCATTTATTTTCATCCGTATTATCTTTGCCATATGCCCGACGTCTGCTTACAGCTGCGGCCATCCGGCAAGGTGAAAGAGTACGCCCGGATGTTTGATTTTGCCGAGCGCTGCGGGTTCGACGGCGTAGAGCTCTGCCAGCCCCCGTTCAGCACTGACTATGAGCGGCTGAACCTGCTCTCGCTGGAACACGAAATGCCCGTCCGCAGCATTATCGCTCCTAGCCCGCTGAGCACAGCAGGAGTCCTGATGCACGGTAAGTGCTATGCCATGGACGAGCTGGACCCGGACATCATGGTCATCGAAGTGCCGAGGGCATCGGTGCTGAACTGGCCGGCGCAAAGAATATTCAGGAACAATGTGCTCCTCTTCAAGGAAATTTACGGGAAGGAAAAGGTCACCATCGAGAACAGCAGGCCTACGCAGTTCCAGCATCCGGTGCTCGACATCAAAAGGCTGAGGGACTTCAGCTATGCACATGATGTTTTCATTAACTTCGACGTGTCGAGCTGTGCGGCTTCGGGTATGGACATACTCCTGTCCTGTGATATGCTGATACCCAGGGTCAAGAACGTCCACTTCAGCGACTACGGGGGCCAGACGGAGGCCGGACACCTGATACCCGGCATGGGACTGCTGCCACTGGGCATGCTGCTGTCGCGGCTCAATGAATACCGTTACAACGGCCTGATCACGCTAGAGGTAGACCATGTCGTTCCTCTGTCTGCAGACGACGACCCTGTCATCCTTTACACAGAGATTGTCGGATTTATCAAAAGTTATTTTACCCGCCGCCAGGTCTCGCCGGCCGCCGCTGCCGGAGCGATCTCAGGGCAAGCCGACCACGAATGTTCGGTAGCTCATTATCTTCCGGAGGTTTCCATAGACGAGCGGCAGAAAAGCACATCAAGAAGGCCGAGAAGGAACGGGCCCGGACTGACCAGGCAATCTGGAGACTGAGAAGATGTTAAAAAAGACTCATGAGGACCTGGCCAGGGTCCAGGAGAGTCTACCGGTGGGGAAGCAATCTAAGCACGACTAAACGCTGAATACATGCGCCCCATCGTCACTGGTATCGCCGTCGCTGACCTTTGCTGCAGGAAGCATGATCACGAACCGGCTGCCTTGCTTGTAGTCTCCAGGCACTCTGTCTTCTACCCATACTCTGCCCCGGAAGTCGTCCACCAGCGTCTTCACCAGATATAGCCCGAGGCCTTTGCCTGTCAATTTCGCCTGCTCCCTGCCGGCACGCTCGAATATCCCGGGCTTTTGTTCGTCCGGTATGCCCGGGCCGGTATCTTCGATGACGATCCTGCAGAATATTACGCCGCTTTCCTCGGCCTTGCGCAGGCTCATATTGATAGCCAGCGACCCGGTGGAGTGTTTTATGGCATTTCCCACTATGTTCGAGAACACGTCTATTAACAGCTCGTTAGCCTGCACACAGCATTCGCAGATCGAACTGCAGGTAATAGTGATGTCCCGGCCGGGGACACTCGAATAACGCCCCTTCACCTCGGCCAGGACGTGGCCCAGACAGATATATTGTGACTTCAGGACACCTTTTCTCTCCTTCTGTAGCTTCCGTACGCTGCCGATCAGGTCCGAGCTGTTCATCAGGGAGTCCATAGCGTTAGTGATCAGGTCAAGATCGTCACTGTCCAGCGATCCCCGGGACTTGAGCTTATTGCCGGCCAGCTCGAGGAACCCCAGTGCGGCCATGTTCATGTTGTTGATGTCGTGGCCCATCAGGTCGAGGTACAGCTCGGCCTGCGCCTTGGCATCCTGCAGGGCGATCTCCGTGTGCTTACGCTCGGTCATATCGTATGCAGTCACGATGCCCGCTGGCATGCCCCGGTACTCGATGAAGCCTGCGGTGAATTCCGCCCACCGTTCCTCGCCAGCTTTCGAGATGTACTTGACCTCGTACCTGGTCGGCACCGGCTCGCCTTTCTGCCGCGCCTGCCCGTACATCTTCACCATCTCCCGGTACTCCGGGTGGACCATTTCCCAGTAATTTTTCGTCAACAGCTCGCCCATGGAGAACCCGGTGAACAGCACGGCCGCCGGGTTCGCGTAGATGAGTTTATTGCCCTGGTACATGAAGATGGCTGACGGCGACAGCTCGGACAGGACACGAAACTTTTCCTCGCTCTCCTTCAGCGCCTCCTCGGCCCGCTTGCGCTCGGTGATGTCCAGCGCCGTGATTACGCCTGCGGGCTTGCCATGGTACCGTATCGGTGCCACTGTCAGGTCTGCCCAGCCTACGTCGCCACCCTTCCTCACGAACTTGATCTCAAACCGCCCGGGGATCATTACGCCGTGCAGCAGGTCGGTGCCGTACTTTATTAAGCCCTCCCTGAACTCCTCGTGTATCGGCTCCCAGAAATTCATTGCCAGGATTTCCTCGTTCGTGTACCCGGTAATTGCTGATGCCGCCGGGTTGGCATAGATGAACCGGTTATCCTGGACAAGAAAGATAGAAGCCACCGATGTGTCGGCCATAACCCGGAACTTTTCCTGGCTCTCCGCCAGCGCCTGCGCTGCGTTCCTGCGCTCGGTGATATCCCGCAGGAAGGCGATCATCCGCTCGACGCCATCAAACCGGATATAGCTGGCGTGGATTTCCATCGGCACTTTCCGGCCATCGCGGGTATACAGGATCGACTCGAGGTGTGCCCAGCCGCCCTTCCTGACGGACTGCCATAGCTCCCGGTACCTGTCAGGTGGGTACTGCGGGTCCAGGGTCCAGATGCTCATGGACAGGAGTTCCTCCCGGGTATAGCCCATGATCTGGCAAACCCTGTCGTTGACGTACTGGATACTACCATTACTATCCAGCCAGATCGATGAATCGGTGAAATGATCCACTGCGAACTGCGTCATCTGCAACCGTCTCTCCTGCGCTTTCATTCCCGAGATGTCCGTGATGAACGCAAAAAAGACCGGCTCGTTCGATTCGGGGGGATAGTACATATGCATAAAAACGGCCACAGGGAGCACAGTACCATCCTTCCGGACCAGGCTGCCCTCGAACTGGCGGGATTGCTCTCCCCGGCCCAGCTCCTCCATGGTCATTTCCACACGCCTTCCCAGCTCTTCGCCAGTGAAACTGGACGGCCACCTCAATCTTTCAGCCTCTTCTGCCGCATACCCGGAAAGCAGGCAGAATTGCGGGTTTGCGGTCAGCAGCCGGCCGTCCAGGCACCAGGCGATAAAAGATACTGTATCGTGCTTGATAGCCTCTGCGGCAAATCCCCCCATCTTCAGACAGGTCCTTCAACCCGCGCACCATTCAAAGATCGCAGAGCGCAGATAAAAAACCGATAAATGAAAAAAACGAAAAACCGGGCGCAGGGCAGGGTATATACCCGGTCTGTGCTGCATTTCTTTATTTCTGGGCCGACCGCTCGAGTGCATCGACGATCTCCTGCACCTTCTCCGCAGGGATACCGACAATCATTTCCTCATCGGCGATCTTCGCGTTCTTCCGGGAGCCCATGCAGCCCAGCGTGAAGTTCACTTCGCCGGTCATGTAGACTTCCGCGACGGCATCGGCGCAGACCGACTGGATGCCCGAGAAGTCGGCGTAGTTCCGGCCGCCGAGCGCATATATGTTCGCTTTTGCTATGCGCAACATCTGCTTCGGATTGCCGATGATCACAACGACGTCCGGCTTGAAGGCCGCTTTCTCCAGCGGCGCGTACAGCGTCGCCACGTGTTCCTCGTCCACTCTCGTGATCGAGCCTGTAGTCCGCTTTGCCGCGCCCTTCGAGCCGAAGTCGCCCAGCCCGAAGTAGAACTCGCCGTTCAGCACCTTCTCCGGCGTCTCCATGACGCCCAGCGCCCCGGCGCCCCCGGCACAGGCATGCTTGTCCTTCGTGGCGTAGAACACATCGCCGTTCCGGGCCTTCTGCACCATCTCACAGTGCCTGACCTTCTCGCCGATCTCCGGCACCCCGGCAGGGATTTCCTCCCTGGTTCGAAGGAGTTTGACTCCTACAGGCGAGCCCTTCAGGCCCAGCGCAGACTTGAGTTTTGATGAGAGTTCTTCGTAAGTGCTCATGGTTCGGTACCTTCTATAAATAGAAATTAACGGCGTGAAATGATATATGCTTTGTGAAATGCCTTATCCAGGCTCATGACCCTTTCAACACAAAGGCCACGAAGGCCACGAAGTACACAACGTACTATAAAATAATAGGCTAATGAGTTATACAATAGTGAAATAATTAGTTCGCAATACGAGCAATTCCATCTTTTAAGCTTTTTGTATTAAAATTGATTAACAGCCCTAACCGATATCCTCCAGATTTTAAATAAGTTAATACTTGGGATTTATGGACAGGTAGTATTGAACCTTCTATTGATTTTAATTCCACAATAACACAATCGTTTACAATAAGATCAACCCTATAAGCATCGTCTAATCGATGTCCATGATGTACAATCGGTAGGCGTACTTGTGATTTTACAAAGAAACCTAGATCATTTAAATCATTGTAAAGACAAAACTCATACGTCTTTTCCAGCATGCCCGGCCCACGTTCGGTATGTATTTTAAAAGCTAAATCTAAAATGTGAGCACCGACTTTTTCAATATATGCTGGAATTGGATTTTCTTCAATATGTCGGTTATTTATTACATTATACTTAATTACATCAATTTGCATATAAGTTAACTATATTTACAAGCTACTTAATAGTTCGCTAAGTTATAAAATTTAAAAAAGTACTTTGTGGCCATTGTGGCCATTGTGGCCTTTGTGTTGAAAGGGTCATGAGCCTGGATAAAAAGATTCAGGAACGACTATCTAAAACCACGCCGATAGTGTCTTCTGCTTTTTGGTCTCGGACATGGCCTTGACCAGCCGTTCCAGCACTTTATCGACCCTTTCGGGCGAGAAGCTGTGCTCCTCGCATAAGAACCGCTTGATCTTCTCTGGCTCAGGCTTGCCCCATTTGATCTCGTATTTATCGGTGACGTCCGGGTGGAGGAAGAACTGCTTGATGCCCTCGTAGTTCTCCACGGTCTGTCCAAGCTCGTCGAAGATACCCTGCATGTCGTTCGGGTGCTTTCTGACCAGCTTCAGCGCGGTCTTCGGGCCGACCTTGTATATGCCCGGGTTGTAGTCCGTGCCCACCAGAATGGCCAGGTCGATCAATTGCTCTCTGGTGATGTCCAGCTTCGACAGTACCTCGTTCAGTTCGAGGACTTCCGGTTTGACATCGATCATGATATTCTTCCGGGGCATCTTCCGCTTGCCGGTGATCGTGATGTTCCTTACTACGCGTGGCGACCCGAAGAGCAGCGAATCATAGTCCTGCGAGCCCACGTAGTCGGCGCTGCCTTTGATGACCATGTAAGAGGCTTCGGCCTCGCCCTCCGAAGGCGCAGTCAGGTACGGGACGCCCATGTATCCCAGCAGCTCTTTTGCATCCGCAATGATCTGCTGGTTGATAGAAGTCGATGCCTGGGCATACTTGTAGGCCTCGGTACTGCCCGACGCTCTCGCCGCCTCGTACATCTGTCTGGCCGCTTCGCGTACCTCAGCCCTGGCCTTGATCGTCTTAGCCTTCAAGGACGGCGGCTTACCGTCGAAGACGAACACCGGCTTGACGCCCTCCTCGACGAGGTTGGTCACCCGGTAGATGATGCCTGATAAGTGGGACGTCACGTTGCCCCGGTCGTCAGCCAGCGGCGCTCCGTCCTGCTGTCGGATGATGCTCAGGAACTGGTATAAGGTGTTAAAAGCGTCTATGGCGATGGTGCTGTTGTTCAGCTCCTTCAGCTCGATCTCACGGGGCTCGACGAGATCGCCTAAATCGACTCCCATTCTCTCTTTTCACTCCATATATGGCAGTGCGCCTATCATTATAAAACTTATGTATAGCCCGGCCGTAAAGCGAAACCCGGATGCGGGGCCGATATGCCGCCATCATTAATATGTGCTTACCATTATTACCACCGTGTCGTGCAACCCCACCGCTGCATTTATCGTTCATATTACACGGCCATATCAGACTAATTTCAATGTTTTAAGTACTATTATCATTCAATTATATAATCAGAGCATTTTACCACTCGATTTTGCTTATCAGGAGCCTATTTTGCTATATTTTATTAAATTGAGCCCTCCGAACAACTTTTTCAATTGGCAACGTTTATCACAACTCGATTTTATCTGTGGTAGTGTAGGGAGTGTAGTTATGAAGACGGTATACAAAATTTCAATAGCAGCAATCGCGCTGCTCTCGCTGGCATTGATCACGGCGCCGGCATTTGCGCAGTTCGGCCCGGGCATCGGCGCCGGCTTAGGCGGCGCCTGCGGCCCGTGCGGCCCGTCCGGCGCAGTGGCTGTCGGAGCACCGCAGGACTGTATTGCACAGGTGTCATGCAATGTCCCGGTCACGACCAACGTTCCGGTCATGTCCACGGCCACGGTGCCCCAGCAGGTACCGGTAGTCGTCCCGACGACCAGCATATGCCCGGTGACAGTACCCAAGGCCGTTATCGTCCCGGAGACGATACCAGTGCCCGTCGTCAAGCCGGCAGTGACCACGACCACGGTGCCCAGAATCGTGCCAGTGACGACCTCAGTGCCCGTTACGAATCTGGTCCCGCAGGTATACACCGTACCTCTGGGGTCCATGGGTTGTGCAGCACCGGCATCTCCGTGTGCGAGCCCGGCTGTCGCCGGGATGAGCGCGCCATACGGTGCAGCAGCATCGTCTATTAGCCCGAACCTGCAGGGTGCACTGCAGAGCGGTCTGGCCTCGAACCTTGCGCAGTCAGGTCTCGGCAGCACGGCGTCCTGGAACGCGGCTCCGGCAGCGGCTGGCTTCCAGGGCAACGCCCAGGCAATGCCACAGGCCAGCTTCTCCGGAACTGCAATGCAGGCCAGCGGCGTCCGCTGAAAACAGTAATTAAAAACGGGTTGGGAAAACCGGGGCCGGCCTAATCCGCCGGCTCTTTTCGCTCATTTTTATAAGGATATCTTTTGATGCCGCCACAGCGCTGGCAGGTAATCAGGATGTTCCTTCCGTCGATGCGCACCCTTGCGTTGACTCCCGGAGCCAGATAGCCACAGCATTGTTTACAGACGTGCCGCTTCAACTCTCCCGGAATGCTCACCCGGTGACGCATGCTGATCCGGCGGGCGATATCCACGTACCTGTCCGCCAGGTCAGGCCGGTCCTTGCAGGCCTTCTCCGCCATTGCGAACAGCCGGTCAATCCGCTGTGCGGCCATGTCGACGTTGAACGCTTTTCGGGCCGCTGCCTGTCTGCTGCGCTTCATTCTGGTTCCTGATGTGTCCGGGACATTAATAAACGTATCCATTTCTGCAGATAATTAACACAATGTCCAGGGCTGGGCTTTTTGATCTTCCGCGGAGCGGTGTAGCCAGGGGAGTCCAGCGGAGCCCGGAGGGCGGAGCGACTAGATGGGGCGGGAGCCCCCTCTTGATCCGTCAGAATCAAAAACGGTGTCCAGCCCTGAATGATAGATGTGTCAGAAAAAACGGAAGTTATTGCGTGCCTGGATAGGCCATTGGCGATTGTCTTTCCTGTTCTACAGATGGTCACGCGCACGCGCGCGAGCGTCCGCACGGCTGGCGATGCAAGGCACTGCCCGGTTGGAAGAGATGAACAGCCCTCGTTGATGTGATACATAAATGGCTATCAGCCCCCGAGAAACCATATAAAATATTACATTCACCCGCTTATTATTAAATCTCGAAAAATCGCCTATAGCCACGGTCCTTTCGTTCCCCGAATGAGGTTACGGTTTAACTTACAGCACCAGTAATGTGAATGTTACGTTTCCGTTTCCTTGTGGTACTTGTCGGGACCGTGGCTGTATAGGTTTAGGTGGGTATTGAGGTGGGTGTTGAGGTGGGTGTTGGAGATGGAGTTAACGTAGTTATAGGTGTAGGTGACAAGATCCTATTACTACAGGGCTCTCCACCTTTTGGGTGTTGAAGCATTCATCCGCGTGGGTATTCGCGATGTGATGCTACAATCACTTCTTATGTAATTGCACTATATCAAATCATACGTCATAGTTGAGCGAAAATATTCAGGGGCATATGAAAAAGAAATGTCTTTTCAAATGAATACCGCATTTTCGGCGAAACTGCCTCCGCTTACGTCGTTATTTGTCGCCCCGTCACAGGATGGAGAGCATGCGGACGTACGCTTCAGATGCCCTGTGGCCACCATGTCTGTATCGGGATAATGCCCGGGAACAGGTAGGGCAGGATGGTGACGAACCGCTGGATGATCTGCATCCAGCCCAGCACGAACGGCGACTGTGGCTCGGAAGGACCCTGCGATACCGGCTGCTCGACGGGCGGCAAAGGCCTTGCAGTAGGCCCGACGACCGGGGGCATTCCCTGCCGGTCCTGTATGATTCGCTGGTCGAACCATGAAGCGGGCGGTGTTGGCGAAGGCAGAGACGGCTGCAGAGACGGCTGCATAGGCGGCATGGCCGGGCCCTGCATGTATGCAGGATTGACCGGTTCCGGCAATGGCTGTACCAGTTGAGCAGGCGGATTTTGCGGGAACGGCTGCTGCTGTTGCTGTTGCTGCATGGCCTCCGGCATCTGCGGCATGGGCGGCATAGACGGAGACGGAGCCGGCTTGCTTACGACAGAGCTGCCTCCCGTAATGCTGTTGCCGCCTCCGACGACATGCTCTCCTGCCGCATCCTTCGTGCCTCCTGGCTTAAAGGCAGAAATGTACCCTGATGCGAAGAGCCCTATTAGCACGGCTGCGATCAAAATGATGGCTGCCACGGTTGCCAGCTTGACGATTTCCCTCGCCACGATAATCCCTTACGTACTTTCGGGAAGCAGGCAAATAAACGTGACCACTAAATAAAATGCCACAAAGCCATAATGGTAACAATATACGAAGCTGCCGTGGCATACCAAAGTTTATTATCATGCAATATTCATTAGCAACAGACGTTCCCGACAGGGAAGGAGCGACAGAGATCACATGAAAGAAGAGATGAGCAGCGTGGACGTGTTCGCCGTGGTGGGCGAGCTGCAGTTCCTCCTCGACGCCAAGCTCGAGAAGGTGTACCAGCACACCCCGGACGAGATTCGCATGCGGCTGCAGGAGTTCAAGACCGGCAAGTACGACCTTATCGCTGAGGCCGGACGCCGGCTCCACATCAGCAGCCATGCCCGCGAGTCGCCCAAGCTGCCCCCGGCGTTCGCCATGATACTGCGGAAGTACATGATGGGCGGCCGGATTACGGCCATTCGCCAGCGCGGCTTCGACCGCATCGTCGAGATCGAGGTGCTGCGTGCAGGCGAAAAAACCATCCTTGTCGTGGAAATCTTCGCAAGGGGCAACGTGGTGCTGCTGGATGCAGACCGCAAGATCATCATGCCCCTCAAGTCCTTCAAGATGAAGGACAGGGACGTGCTCCGCGGCGAAGTCTACGAGTACCCCACGTCGCAGCTGAACCCTCTGACGCTCACCGAAAGCGAGCTGGCACCGCTCTTCCGGGATTCGGATAAGGACCTGGTGCGGACGCTCGCCACACAGACCAACATGGGTGGCATGTACGTGGAGGAAGCGTGCCAGATCGCCGGCATCGACAAGAACCGTGCCGCCAGATCGCTCGTGGAGAGCGAGATCAAACTGCTGCTCAACGGCATCAGAATGCTGTTAAAGCCACTTTCAGAGGGCGTCCTGCGCCCGCATATTGTCAGGGCTGATGGAAAAAATATTGACGTTCTCCCGATCGAGCTTAAGCGATACGACGGCTTCGAGAAGGTCTTTTTCGAGACCTTCAACAAGGCGCTGGACGAGTACTACGGCGCCATGACCATCTCCGAGATCAAGGCCGCGGCCACCGAGAAGAAGGTGGAGAAGACAGGTCCGCTGGAGCGTCGCCTCAAGCAGCAGGAAGACGCCATCGCCAAATTCGAGAAGGAAGAGGTCGAAAACGTCCATAAAGGCGAGATCATCTACGCCGACTACCAGCAGGTCGAGGACATCGTCAAGGTCATCTCCAGCGCCCGGGCGAAAGGCTACTCCTGGGACGACATCAAGAAGACGCTGAAAGCCGCCAGAAATGCCGGCAACACAGCGGCGACGGCCATACAGTCCGTGGACCCGGCGACGGGCACTGTGACGGTGAAGCTGCCGGATGCGACCGTAAACATCGACGTGGCGCTTACAGTGCCACAGAACGCCCAGGCATATTACGATAAGGCCAAAAGAATAACGTCCAAGAAGGAAGGTGCGTTAAGGGCCATAGCGGTGACGAAGAAGGCCATGGCCAAAGCGCAGCCCCGTGCGGAGGCGCCCGTCCGGAAGAAGATATCGACAAAGCCGCGAAAGGCCCGCTGGTACGACCGGTTCCGCTGGTTCAATACCTCGGACGGGTTCCTCGTCGTGGCAGGCAGGGATGCGGACTCCAACGAGGAAATAGTGAAGAAATACATGGACAAGAACGACGTCTTCTTCCATGCCCAGGCTCACGGCGCCCCAATCACCGTCATCAAGACCGAAGGCCGGGAAGTCTCCCCGCAGGCGCTGGCGGAGACCGCACAGTTTGCCGTATCCTACTCGTCTGTCTGGAAGGCCGGCCAGTTCTCCGGCGACTGCTACTGGGTCCGCCCGGAGCAGGTGTCCAAGACGCCGGAATCCGGCGAGTACGTGGCCAAGGGAGCCTTTATCGTCCGCGGCGAGCGAAACTACGTGAAGGACGTCCCGGTACGCGCCGCGGTCGGCATCCGGTTCGACGATTCGGGCTGCTACGTCATCGGAGGCCCGGTGGAAGCTGTGAAGGCAAGGGCGAAGTACATAGTCGTCATAGAGCCCGGCGAGCTCAACCAGGGCGACGCCGCCAAGAAGATATACCGCTACTTCACCGAGCACGCGAGCCAGGACGACTCAAAGGTCATCCGCCAGGCCGCATCGCCCGACCGCATCATGATGTTCATGCCCCCGGGAGAGACGAGGATTGCGCAATGAGAATTGCGCAATGAGGATCGCGCAATGAAGGTCAACAAGGAAGAGCTGCGGGGAGAGTACGGCGAGATATCGCTGACGCCGGAGTCGCTAGACGATCTCTGGCACCTGAAGTACGTCATCGAGCCCGGCGACCGTGTCTTTTCCATGACTTTCCGCGCGGTGGATTCCATATCCGACAAGATACGCCCGGACAAGGTCGAAAAGAGGCTGGTGCGGCTGGGCGTGAACGTGGAGACGGTCGAGTTCCATAAGTTCTCTAACCGGCTGCGCATAAAGGGCACGATCTTATCTGACCTCGACGCGGGCGCTTATCACACCCTGAACATCGAGCCATACACGGAACTTTCTATCATCAAGCACTGGAAGCCCGACCAGATCGAGCGGATACGCGAGGCGATCGAGGCGGCAAAGCGCCCCGAGGTCGAGATCGTGACCATCGAGGAGGGCGAGGCCGCCATCGGGTACCTGCGGCAGTACGGCATCGAGGAAGTCTCCCGGGTGCGCCAGGCGTCCTCCGGCAAGCGTGAAGGCACCGACGCACGGTCCGAATTCTTCGCCGAAGTCGCACGGCAGCTGAAATATGCGGACAAGGTACAGACGTTCGTAGTGGCAGGCCCCGGCTTCATCAAGGACGACTTCGTGAAGTTCCTGAAGAACAACAACCCCGACATCGCCCAGAAAGTAGTCGTCGAAGACATCTCCTCCATCGGCTCCTCCGGCTTCCAGGAAGTCCTCCGCCGCGGCGCCATCCAGCGCCTTGTCGAGGAAACGCGGATCACCCGGGAGGCGCAGCTGATTGAGGAGCTGCTTGCCGGCATCGCGAAAGACGGCAAGGTCACCTACGGCTTTGCCGCGGTGAAGAAAGCCGTGGACTACGGCGCGGTGGAGACACTGATGATCGCCGACGAGGCGCTGCGGGGCTACCGGGAGCGGGGAGCATCCGAGGTAGAGGGATTAATGCGCAGCGTAGAGCACTCGCGCGGCAAAGTCGTGGTCTTCTCGACAGAGTTCGAGCCCGGGCAGCGGCTGGAGCGGCTCGGCGGGATAGCGGCACTGCTGCGGTTCCCGGTTCCAGCTGAGTAATTTTTGCCTTGTTAAGGCTATGCGACCCCTGTCACGCTCGCCAAGGCGCCAAGTAGCCAAGAGCGCCAAGGGTATTTTAATCATATAGTCACATGCTGCGGCATTATCTAATAAACGTCCTTGGCGCTCTTGGCTACTTGGCGCCCTTGGCGAGCCTGGCAGGAGGCGCATTGTATATGCAAGGCTTAACTCATCCTGCCCTCTCTGCGCGCGCGACCGCGGCGAAGGCCGCTCGTATTACCGCCCGCCCAGCCTGCAGCATGAAGCCCGACATGGTGCTGCTGCGTAGTCCGATTATTTTTTCACAGCATTTTAACACGCTGCAGGTAGCACAGATTGTTATCGCATGGACCTGATCAAAGACATTATCGACATTTTCCGCAAGGACTGGAAGCTGCTCATAGCCGTCAATGTCTTCTATTTCGGCATCCTGCTCGTCGGCGCTTTCATCGCTCTATTGCGCCCGGACATACAGGGATACTGGCTGGGTGTGCTGGCCATGGGTCTGAAAACGGGCCGCTTGCGCCCGTGGGCAGCGCCATCGAGGCAGGCAAAGTGCTCAACCTCGCCCTGCAGATTTTCCGGACGAACATCATCACCGGGACGCTCGTCTATATCACCCTCCCGGCGCTCATCTTCCCACCATGGGCGCTGCTGCTGGGTGGCTGGCGGGCACTGCTGTGGGGCATAGCCTTCGTCGTTCCTTACGGGCGTCTGACTTTCGGCAAGCTCGTGTTCCACTACGTCACCCTGCTCATCGAGGGAGAAGCGTATGTAATAGCCATATTCGCCTGCATGAGGCAGGTCGAAGCGCTGGCCTGGCCCTCGCGCTTCGGGGAAAGCTCCCGGTTGAAGGCCTATGTGAAGGCGATCATTGACAATTTCAAGCTCCTGATCGTCGTGGCGATCATCCTCGCCATCGGCGCCCTGTACGAGGCTTTCGAGCTGCTGTTCATCCTCATGCGGCCATAACCCGCCTCCGCGACGAGGCATTCTTATAAGCTTCAGTCAGGACAAGCTAGCGCAGCGTAGTGCGATCCGAATCAACATCAAAACGCAAGAAGAGCCATATACAATGATCCAATAGTTCAGGTGATCACCATGAGCATTGCAGGGGACATCGCAGGCATCTTCAGAAAGGACTGGAAACTATTCCTGGCGTGCAACGTTTTCCTCTTCGGGCTGTTCGTCCTGGGCACACTGGTAGGGCAGATATTCCCGGATATCCACAACGCGTCTGTCGACTTCATCGAGCAGGCCACTTCCACGGGGCCTATCTCCACAGTCAGCCAGACCCTCGAATCGGGCGACATCCTGCTGGGCACGTGGCAGATATTCTCTCATAACTACTTCGTGACCGTCGTCCTTGCGGTCCTGCCATCGCTGATCTTTCCGCCGTGGATACTCGTCGTGTTCGGCGCGCAATTCTTTGCCTTCGGCATCATCTTCTCCGTGCCGACGGTCATCACCCGGCCCGACGTCCTTTTTCCGCTTCTGGGCACGCTGCTGCTGGAAGGCGAGGCCTATGTCATCGCCATTTTCGCCACCATGAGGCTGGTCGAGGCGCTGGTCTGGCCGAACCGTTTCGGCGAGCAGTCGGCGCTAAAAGCCTATGTAAAGGCAATCATCGACAACGGGAAGCTCCTGGTAGTCGTCGGGGTCGTCCTGGCTGTGGCGGCCATTTTCGAGGCCGCATCGCTCGTGCTGGTGGGCGGCATGACAAAATAGCAACAAATTAATACTCCCTGTACGTAATCAGTCTGTGTCGAGGGGATGCAATGTCGAGCCAGAAACGTATAATAGATAGCCTGAAGAGCATGATCCGGCTCCCGTTCATCGACAAGCACCGCATCGGCGGCAAAGGCAAGGAAATGACGCCGGTCCGCGAGGGAACCATCAGCTACCTGCGGCGCGACATCCGCCTGCCCTACATTGATCATATGCAGATCGTGAACAAAGGCAAGAGCCTGCTCCCGGCGCAGTACCGGGCGATCACCAGCCTGCGGCAGAGCATCCAGCTCCCGGAGATCAGCACGGACGACATTGTCCGCAAAGGCAAGGACCTGATCGACGTCCGGAGTTATTACGAAACCCACTTTTACAGCCGGATTTCCCGTTACTCCATCCCGAGCCTGTCGATGATGTACGCGAACAGCAAGTTCAAGACGGCCATCTACAAGGCCGGCGAGCCTGCGCCGTGTCTCGATGAGATCTTCTACAAATACGAGTCGCTGATACCCTTCGGCAAGGAGTACTGGTTCGCCATCTTCACCTCGCTGGACGGCAAGAAGCCAATGCAGCTCGTGGCCACCTTCGGCCGGCGTAACTCCCGGCGCAGTGTGATCGACGACCTCGAGGTCAGCGGCCTGAACGCGGTGGACGGTGTGCTGTCGACGGGCGCTTTCGTCTGGTGCTTCGACGATAAGAAAAAGCTGCTCGTCTCGCCGGTCCAGACGCAGACCGTGGCCGACGGAAAATCGATCGTTACGTCGGGTGACGGGCTGGACATCGTTATCTCGGGCACCGTGCCGGAGTACCGGGTCGAGATCAAGAGCGATGCCATCACCGGCGATTTCCGGCTGGTCAAGCCTGACACGGGCATCAGCGAGGAAGTCCTCAACGAGCTCAAGATGGGCCTGAATTACCAGGTGTACAACCTCTACTACAACTTCGAGGGCACGCTGAACGGCGAAGATTTCAAAGGCCGCTGCTACCTGCAGAAGGTCATCCTGTCCACGCCGATGGTGCCCTGGTACTGGTGCCGGCTCGTCTTCCGCGACGGGTCGTTCCTCGTGTTCTTCAAGCCCTACTTCGGCAGCAAGGAGTACAACTACGCGCTGCGGAACAAGGGTGTCTTCTACTCGGCGAAACACGACCGCCTGTTCTGGTTCTACAACATCGACGTCAGCAGCGACGCAAAACGGGCGTTCTGGCGGTTCCGGAGCAGCGGCGACGACTACGCCCTGGATATATCGGTAAAATCCTATGCCGACCACCGCTTCAACTTCCGCAGCGGCGGCGTCTTCAACTACCACGAGTTCATGGTGAACGTGAAGAAGTTCAGCTTCTCGGGCGACGGTGGCAAGGTCGTTGTCAGCCACAAGGACATGGGCTCCGGGGCAGGGATGGTCGAGGACGCGACCGGCATCCTGATCTGACCGCCGCAAGTATAGTCATTCCTATATCTTTTAGTACATGCTGATAAGGCACTCACACAGAGTACACAGAGTTCACAGAGTACACAGAGTACGTTTAAAGGATGGTCTACCGCTGCCATCTATCGATAAGACTTCGTGTACTCTGTGGACTCTGTGTACTCTGTGTGGGGTGCATTATCAGCGTATACAACCTTTTAACAATGACTATTCATATTGCTCCTTCACACCGCGCGAGCGCCCGCCGGGATCTACAGTTTGGACACATTCGTATTTATCCCAGGAGCTTGCCGATAAATTATTCGTAATTGCTTTGTAATAATCGAAAATTACCTGCTTTTCAAGCCCTTTTATAACAAAAATTATCAGTTACAGGAAAAAAGATATATAGTTTTGTCAGTTTGTGGTATTAAGAGGATATATGAAAAACGAGAGGCGCATTAAGGTAGATTTTCCAGACGTCGACCTTACCACCAACGACATCTCTACCGAGTACATCAAGGCTGGTAAAACCATCATCGAGGAAGGCCGCATGCAGAGCCTGGACGATTTCCTCAACAGCCTGGGCGAGTACAATCACCTCCAGTACCGGCTCATGGACAAGACGAAGGCCCTGTGCAAATCCATGGAGAACATGGTAGACAACGACTTCGTCGTGGTGAACGGCCTCAGCTCATTCTTTGACGAGATCGACCGGATAACGGAACGGATGGACACGATGACCTATTTCGTCCCCCGGGATGATGTGCTGCAGGTCCTCGAGGACTACCTTTCGCTACATCAGCGGCTGTTCAACAAGCCGATGTTCTTCGTGGAGTCCGGGTGGGAGAACGTGCAGAAGTACGAGCTCTAATCCCAGGTCTTTACCGTCGATATACTGTACCGGGACGACCCGTCCATAAGCGAACACATCGTACGCACAGCCGCAAACGCTCGCGTTATCGCCTGCTCTTTTTACCAGTATTCCGCCGACGCAATCGACTTGTGACATCGCGCTATCGTCCAGGTAATCTATAGCCAGCGACTCGTTAAATGCAAACGAATATGCGATGCCATGAGCAAGCATGCTCTTCTCTATGCTCGATACCGGCAGGTCAGCCCTTGATCGAAAGCTGTCAGCAAGCCCTGCCCGCTGTTCCCACTGGCAGCGGCCTGTCTCGCCTGCTGCCTGGTTGAGGCCCGCGTCCTGTACCCATATGACATTATCGAGGGTTTCCCGCTGGAGTGACGGGCGTTCTGTCGCATAAGACGCGCTGACCGAATACAAGCAAGTCGCCAGCATGATAAGGCAGGCGCAGGCCGCCAGCGCCGAAAGCAGGAGTATCTGGCCTTTATCGTCCATCATATTTCAGCCTCTCCAGAGGATCAGCTTACAGTCCATTGCCTCATGGGTATCCCTCCGGAACCCGAGAAACGGCCTGGCATACATAACCGCATCATCCGGAGGAAAATCGCCCGTATCTCCGTAAGGCGTTACCAGACAGGCCATGACCCCGGGAGGTAAAAAGCTCCGGATGTCCGATTCGATGTCAGGCGATTGTTCGCTCCAGGATGCAGGTGTGGACAGTGTCGAAGCGAGGCCAGGATGCCCGGGGCTGTTATCTCTGTATTCGAGCACGATACAACAGGTCGGCAGACATTATCCTCAAGTCGTCGCCGCCGTCGCTCTCCCGGGAAAACCCGTGTGGCATAGCGCTCAGGCAGGTCACGCACGAAAGCATCAGGAAAGCGCCGACGATCGCCTCGATCATATGCAGCGCGCCTTCCCGGTCAGCGATCAGTCCCTGCCGTCCCCGCATACTTCCTCCACAGGTAAATGACCATCTTCCCTCCCTTCTCGTTGCCATCGGCATCCCTGATCGCAACCAGCCGGATACACTTGCAGACGTCCATCGTGCCGTCGTCGACGATGTAACCGGAAGCTACTCTGACAGAACCGTCGTCTGCCGATACATCAATCCTGATGCCGTAATAGCGCTCAGAGTCGTCCAGCCCCAGGTGCCTGAACAGCTCGGAATCGTTGAAGAACCCGAGGGCATAGACCTTTTCCTCTGACAGTATACACGGCCGGCCGTCAGACAGTCCGATAAAGGCAGCGCCTCTCGCCAGGGACGGGCTCATGTGCCATCCCTGCGGCGAGCCGGGGCTCATGACCAGCATGTCCCCCACATCTTCCGCCATCGGGCGGAGCTCTGCCGCATAGCTCCAGGTAAAACAGCTTGAGACGGTGCTGATGGCAAAGTACAGGACAACGGCCAGCAGCACGATGAAAATGCCATAGCCGGCCATGAAGTCGATGGTAAACACCCCGCCGGAATCGTCGCTCATGAGATGGTCACCGTCCTCGAAACGGCATCATAGGCAACCGTATGTCCCGGCGGCGCGCTGGCGATAAACCCTGTCATCTTCACATTGTTTGCCCGTAGCATGACCGGGGCATGATACAGGTGCCCCGAAACGCTGACGCAAATGTCATGCCCGTCGGGCGACAGATAGACCAGGTACGGCATATCGCATATCTGCTCCGGCAGATCAATCTCGCATGCGCCCGATATGTCTCCCGGCCCCACGATTTCACAGGATAAAAAGCTAACCATCGAGGCTACCCTGTAAGCGGCAATAGCCGTGGAATCGGCTTCAGCGGTGGACGAGAACACGTTTACCGCTGTGCCGAGCGCCAGGAAAATGACAATGGAAACGCCCGCAAGCAAGGCGTATTCCACGGTAGTGGCGATCCCGTCATTGCCTGTCAGGCCGGACCTGCAATGTGACACAGGTGACATGGACGTCGGAAACACCTCCTGAAGTGGCCGTTACTGTGTTGCCATTGTTCGTTACCGCGAACCCTTCGCTCTCCAGGAAATTTACCCAGCCCTCCGGGTCCCTGGAAGATATGGCGATGACCGCATCGGATGGCACAGGCACGCTAAAGCTCTCCGATCGCTGCGATACTGCCCGGATGTCCAGGATGGCGTGAGGGCCTGATGCGATCGTGCCGGAATCTGCCGTTATGCATACGAGATACACGTACAGCCCTTTTCGCCCATTATGGCTGACAATGAACACCGACGGCTTTCTCACGATATCGATAGTGCCGCTGTCGTTACCAAGAGCCGCCCCTCCCTCGAACGACACTGACCTGAAGGGAGACTGCAACCTGATGCTGCCCATGCGTATGACCGGTACCTCTTCGTCGCCAAGCTTTACGCCAAACCGGGGAACATCGTCCCGCCAGTCCATGGCAAGAAGCTCGTAGCCGGCAGGCATCTGTAGTTCGTATGCCACGTAGCAGGTATTGTTAGTGCGTGCTGTGTCCATGGCTATGGCCGCGAGTGATTTGATCGATGCCGTCGCTTCCGAATGGCTGATTCTCTCCGAGGAAGAGAAAATCGCTCCTGCAGCGCCTGACGTGACACAGATCACAGCCGTGGCTACCATGCCGATCATGATCGCATAGCCCAGCAGCTCTGAAATGCCATGGTCATTCATAGCCCTACAGCCCCCATCACGTCAAATCCCGGGAACACTATCAGCTCGAAGACAAGGAATGTGACGGTCGTGAGCGCTGCCGCATCCTTCAGCCCTCCGAATATGGAATTGTCCCTCATGGCCCCGATGGTCAGGCCGGTGCAGACCGTGACTGATACGGAGAGCACATAATATGGCATGGCATAAGCGAAGGGGCTTTCCGGCGTGACGGCCTCGCCGGCGGTGAGCGCCTTGAGCTGGTGGGAAACCGGGACGAACGACGAGATGCACAGCGAAACGACGATCAGGAACACGGTCGCCGTGAGGTACATGACCACCACTGCGGATGATATGCCGGCCTTTCTCTCCGATTCGAGCGATCGGGATAGTCTGCCCTCTGCAGCAATCATCTTCAGCACGCTTTCTGCATCGGGGCTGGATGTGAGTGCTTCGTTAATAATGGAAACGGACCTGGTGACGTATGCATTTTTCACCCTTGCGGCCATGGCTTTCAGCGACGTTGCCAGGTCGAATCCCTCGTCCTCGATTTCAGACAGTATCCGGCGGACTTCATCGGACATGGCCCCGTAGTGTCCGGTGGCTGCACGCTTCAGCGCTTTCGGCATGGAGCCGCTGGCACGGACGTATTCGGAAAGATCGTAGAAGAGCTCTGGCGCTCTAGCGTTGATCTCGCTGTCGTAGGACGCCATCAGGCTATAGGCAATGGCGGCGGGCGCAAGCAGTATCATTAAAAAGACATAGACGGCCACGTCGATCGGCTGCAGCAACAGGGTAACTCCTGCGACGAATGCACCGGCCAGGATTGTAGCGATCATGACGCCAGGCATTCCCGCTGCCTTTATCATTGTCCTGATGCCGTCTGCTTCGCCGAAAGCCGTCATGGGTTCGCCTCCGGGTACGCGGCCTGCAGGGACTTGACCGCGATGAAGCTGCCCAGCGGCACGATGACCAGCGCATCTATCCAGACCAGGACATCGCCGGCCATCATTCCGGCCATATTGAATACGAGATTGATGATGGCAATGAAAATGGCCGCTATGCCTATCACGGACAGGTAGATCGAAGACACGCCCTGCACTGTCTCGTTATATTTCCTGACTTCGAGTGTCTTCTTCGCTGCCAGCGACTCGTACTTGCCCTGCAGGTAATCCCGCAGGCTGCCGCCGCTGTTATAGATGGCGGCGATCCCGATCAGCAGCTCCTGCCAGACCACTGACGGCGAGGAGGACTGGGCCATCCTCAGCGCAGAGATCACGTCCATGCCGTCTTCCTCGATCAGCGATAGCGCGTAGGTGGCTTCCAGCGCGATATCCTGCCCGTACACGCTGCCGAGGTTGGACAGGTTGCGGAGCATCCGTTTCAGCGGCACGTTATAGCCGGCCATCGCCAGCATCAGTCCTGCAGCGTGGATGGCATTCGCGTCTATGAGGGCGCCCCGGTAGTTCTTCAGCGACGACACATAGTAAAGCCTGCCGTAAAAGACGACGATTGCGGCTATCATGCCAGCGGCCATGGGATATGCAGCTTCGGGAAACGACGTCATCTTTCCTGCAGACAGCAGCCAGGCACAGGCAGACGCCATGACAACGATGAAACTGGCTGCGGCCAGCAATATCGAATGGTATGTATAACCGGAGAAGTCCCGGTCAAGCCGGCATTGCCCGTACCTGACGGCATAGCTGCCGAACATGCCTGATTGAGAAATATTTCCGGCAAAAGCCTTTAGCATTGCAATCTCAGGCGGTCTCATAGATCGACAACCCCCCGGTATCAGGCTCCTGCCGGGAGCGGATTTTCTCCATCAGCTCTGTCCTGTTTCGGTAAAATCCCTCTATTACCCTTCGCACTTCGGTCTCACTGCTGATCATGTGGCCGGCCAGCCACCGCAGTACGGAGGTACGATCTGCGATCTCCGCGATCAGGCGGCCTTCGCTCCAGCCGCGATCGTCCCTGATCTTATCGATGATGGCCGATTTAGCCAGCCTCATCAGTATCGCGTCGCTTGCCGGGTCCCACTCGAAGAGTGGATTGATCTTCACCCTCCCGTCTTCGACGCCTGCGACCTCGCAGATAGACCGGCATCGTCTCACCTTCACTTCTGCGTCGCCAACGGGAATCGTGACCATCGCCAGGCTGATGCACAGGGACATGCCGGCGGCAATGTGCGGCGATACATTGAACGGCTCGTCTGTGATGCGGTTGAAGAAGCTGGATGGGCAGTCCGCATGGAAGGTCATGATTACCGTGTGGCCGGAGTTGATGCCATGAATGGCAGCCCTCGCGCCTTCGGGCGTGCGTACCTCGCCGACGATCACGTATTCTGGCCGCTGCCTGAACGCAGCGATAAGAAGGTCGAACTCAGTGATGGGCGTGTCGCCGGACTCCCTCACGACCAGCGGGGTCCAGTTGAGGCTGGAGAGACGCACCTCCCGCGTATCTTCAATAGTCACCACCTTGTTCTTCTCGACGATGAAGCTCGACACGGCGTTCAGCGCAGCCGTCTTGCCGGACGCGGTGCCGCCGATGAACGACATGCTGCACCTGTTTTCCATCGCCAGCCAGAGGAACGCCAGCGACTCGGGCGAGAAGGTGCCGTGCCGCAGAAGCTCTGCCGCGCCCTTCGCCCGGTTCGCCAGCCTGATGGAGAAAGTGGTGCCGTTCGAGCTTACCTCCCGGTATAACGTGACGTTCAGGCGGGAGCCGTCGGGCAGCGCCACGTCCTGGATGGGGCTGGCGGCACTGATCGACTTGCCGCCCTTCTGGACCAGGTACATGACGAAGTCGTCCAGCTCTTCCTCGCTCTTGAACCTGATGCCGGTCGGCACCGACTCGAACCCTGGCAGGTAAACATAGACAGGCATGAAATAGCCGTTACAGCTTATGTCCTCTACGTTCGGGTCCATGAGGAGGGCGTGGATTTTCTTGTATCCCCAGAAATCCCGTTCGAGGCAGTATGTCATCTTTTCCTTTACCTCGCCGGCGATGCCATGTTCGCCGCACAGGCGCTCGAACTGTCTCATGATGCGCTCCCGGCCGCCTATCCTGCGCATCTCTGCCAGCGCAGAGCGCGTTTTCTTATGCAGCTCTGCCACGATGGCATCGTACTTCTTCATGTCAGGTACAGACAGTTGTGGCTCTGTCAACTCGTACCTGTACTGCCCGGCCTCGCTGTCCCGGAGCACCTGCGCAGTGCACCAGCGGTTGATCTGATAGCTTTTTACTACTCCCGGGCCGGTGTGTACATCGGTATCCGCTCTGGCAATTTCCCTGCTTTCCTCCGTAGACACGTCATGTGAGTCGTCAATTTCAAATAGCGCAGGTCGGCCCACAGTCGCGCTTTCATCCAGGGCTCTCTTGAGAGCCTTCGGCCTCGGGCGTTCTTCGTCTACGTCCAGCAGCGTCTCCATCGCCAGGCTATTCATACATGCACCTTACTTATTTACACTTACAAGAAACTAAATAAGCAATATGTTATTTATAGTTTACTGTAAAAATAGTTGGGATGCATATGATAGCTAATACGACGGCATCAGGACGCAGCATTAGCGGCAATAGCCCATACGCAGAAATCCCGGGCCTGAGAGCCATCTATACGTCTGCCGACGAGAAGCGTCGCCCTGCGCCAGGTGAAGTAATGCGGGCGATAAGTGCATGCAGGGTATTGAACGCCGACATTGTTGCCATCGAGTTGAGCGATCGCACGATTATCGCAGCTGTCAATGGCTACGATGATACCTATGCTGCGGCCGTCTGCGACCCTGGCGTCGCACTGCCCGCCGTCTCTCGCAGCCTGCAGGTACAGCTCTTCAACCTGTCCACGACTGACGTCAGGCCGGACATATTGCCCGCTACTATAGTGCGCATGACCATCGGCCGGTGGGAGCGTAAGATAGCGGTGATCTTCGGAGATCGATATGCAGCCGGGCTGGTGGCGGCCATGTCGCCGCCGAAATCATTGGAATCGGTTACTATCGAGGATATGGAAAATATGCGCAGGAAGCTGTCATCGGCAACAGGGGACTGTATCGATTTGTCTGTAGTCCGTCCCGACTGATCGACATATAACTGTAGTACTTGCGCGCGCGAGCGGCCGGGCAGCACGCGTTTTTGCCAATGCCCCGACGTGCGACTCATTAAATCCCGCTTGTGATTCTATTGATTTCACGGGAAAGTTGATAAATCAATCCTGCCTACAAATGACAGGAGCGCCAGGCATCGGCGTAAGCCGATTAAATCGCTAGGCTGGCGCCGCACGGCTGGAATCGGGCGGGTTCCCCTCGGCCCGGACCTTCCGTGCGCTTTAGCGATCGGCGCATGATAAAACTTATCTTGCTTTAAGACCTTATACTCACAATCCCTGGTGAATAGCGTGTTACTACCGGACGTTCAGGCAAATAACCCGGCTGTCATGATCGGCCTTACAAGGGTGGGCGTCACCGACGTCAAGAAGATGGTGGAGATCACGAGGAGCGACAAGCGCCCTATCATCCTGGTCCCGACCTTTGACATATTCGTCGACCTGCCTTCCACCCGCAAAGGCGCCAACCTTTCGAGGAACCTTGAGGCCATCGACCGCACGCTTGAGGAGGCCCTGAACCGGCCTGTCTACAAGATCGAGGATCTTTGCGTAGACGTGTGCAGGCGCCTGCTGGACGCTCACGAGTATGCGACCAACGCCGAGGTGAGGATGCACGGCGAATACATGATGAAGAAGCGGTCGCCGAAGACCAACCTCGAGTGCCAGGAAGTATACGATATTTACGCTGATGCCGTGGTCATGCGGGACGGGACCGTAAGAAAGACCATCGGCGCTATGGTGATCGCGATGACCGCATGCCCCTGTGCCCAGGAAATTTCCCGGGACACAGCTTTCGGCAAGCTCAAGAAGCTTGGGGTCAGCGACGAGGTCATAGTCAAATTCCTGGACGACATGCCCATGCCAACCCATAACCAGCGTGGAATTGGCACCATCCGGATCGAGTCCGGTGAGAACGGCAAGATTCCCATCGAGTCTATCATCGACATCATCGAGAACTCCATGAGCTCCCAGATGTACGAGCTCCTGAAGCGCGAGGACGAGCGCTTCGTCGTCGAGACCGCGCACAAGCACCCCAAGTTCGTGGAGGACTGCGTGCGCACCATGGCCAAGAACCTCGTGCAGCGGTTCCCGGACCTGCCGGACGACGCGATTGTCACTATCGAGCAGGTGAACGAGGAGAGCATCCACCGCCACAACGCGTTCGCAGAGCGGATGGCTACGTTTGGCGAGCTGAAGAAAGAGGTCAACAGCAACGGGAACGTCCATTAATGGCAGACCTGTAATTATTTTTATCTCTTCTATTATCCTTTCCTTAATGGTACTGGCAGTCATGTATCAGCCATAGCCCGGGATGGGCGTCGCGGTACACAGGGTCTTTGACTATACTGCCGTTCCGTCACGCACAGTACCAATAACAGAAAAATTACGAAATAAAAAAGGCAGAGGGAAAGTTCAGTTTTTCATCGATTTGAATAACGTCTCGACATCTTTGCCCTCGACGAACGCCAGCTCGTGCTTTACGGCATACTTCCTGGCGTCCTCTTTGGTCAGCGCTTTTCCGGTCTCGCCGTCGAGCATCTCGCACATGACCATGGTCGGCGTGACATTGGCCGCACGGGCCAGCACGATGGATAGCTCAGTCTGCCCTCTCCGGTCCTTTAACAGTCCGGGGGCCGCCCGCAGCAATGGCACGTGTCCCGGCGCCCTGAACTCGGCGCCGAAGCTGATGTGGTTGCCGTTCAGCGCGCTATTCGTGATCGACGCCAGTTCCCTGATGGTCAGCGCACGGTCGATGTCGGTGATGCCGGTGAACACCTTGCGGTGATTCACCCAGAGAGAAAATGACGATTTAGTGTCGTAGGGGATGTCGCCGACCTTCTCGTAGATCGACTCGATGGCCCCGAACCCGTTGCCGGAATCGCCCGCGTACTTCAGGACGTCGGTAATATAGGGGATGCCCAGGTTGGTGCACGCGACGGGGTCTATGGCCACGCACATGAGGCCGCCTGCGTCCTTCCGGAGCTGGTAGACGTACTTCGGGGTGACGAACTCTGCCGCGAACACCAGATCGGTTTCACCTTCCCGGTTGTCGTAGTCATACAGGCAGATGATCTTCCCTTCTTGCAGCGCTTTGATCGCGTCTTCTATCATTCCAGCTTCACCTCTACTTCGTCTCCGTCGGCTATGCCGAGCGTCTTTCTCATGTTCACGGGCGCGATGATCTCCAGCAGCGTCGGAGGATAGCTGGTCCTGTCCGCCCTGACGATCGCGCACCTGATGCCCCTTATGCTGACCTTGTAACACTTGCAGCCGCCGAACGTACGGTTCTCGTCGGAGAACCCGTCGATCTTGATCGCGTCCTGCTCTGGCGGCGCAAAAGGCTCGGACAGCTTCAGGTTCAGCGTCCCGGGGAACGGGTCGAAGCCGAGCTTCTGGTTGAACTGTTTCCGATAGCCTTCCAGAGAAATGTAATACTGCCCTTCGCCGAGGCCGGTCACTACCTTGCCTTTGATAATGATCTCCGGCGCGTTCTCGAACACGTGCTTGTAATCAAGGTATTCCGACCGCAGGCGCAGCATGCCTTTGTCCGTGATACGCACTCGCTGGCCTTCGCTGGTCACTATGCGGGTAATGAATCCCTTGTCCTCCAGCGACGACAGCTTGCGTGCGGCGGTCTGTGTGCTCGTGCCCAGCGAGGACGCAAAAATCGAGGAGGACAGGCTGACCTGCTCCCGGTTGGCGCCCATGAGGGCGAGCCGCTTCAGTGTCTCAACTTCCATTAAGCTCACCAGTTATAGCAACTCATTTTTAGGATGCATACCATATATGATACGCCAATATATAACTTTTCTGACAAGGACCACAAAGGCACGAAGGGTACGAAGACACGAAGGGAAGGTCATTTGTGTCTATTGGCAAGTTCGGCCGCTCTCGCACACGCGACCACGAGCCAGGCCATTTTTTACGTCTTATTCCAGCCGTATTTCCCCGTTGCGATAAACGGGCAACACAGGGAACCTGTTGATCCTGGTGCAGACCAGGTCCACGTCCGCAGCAAAGCCGTAGGCTGCCAGCTTCTCGCCCGACCGGGAGTGTCTGATGCCGTCCAGCAATTTCCTGCCTTCATCACAGGAGACCGTCAAAGCTACTGCTTCTTCCATGGCAGTACCGGCACGGATTCTACCGGCAACAAGCTCAATCAGCCCTGCCGCACAAAGGTCTTCGTCGGACTTCTTCGGCGAGCCCGAGGCAAGCAGGTAAGCATGAGGCACGGCAACAATCTTTTCAGCCACAGCGCCTGCGTTGAGGGTGCTGGCGACGATGCCGCCCTCGACCATGATCTGTGTGCCGTTGGTCGTGACCATGACGATGGTCTTTCCTTCCAGCGGTATACCTGAAAGCTCGGTAGGCGAGTTACCGTGGACGAAGCCTTCGACCTTAATGCCGTTCCTTTCCCCGATGGTCAGGGCGCCGATACTCCTGCCGATGTCCAGGGCCTCATCGTAGTCCCGCACAGGGACCACCTTCTCAGCGCCACAACAAAGTGCCATGACGATGGTCGAGGTCGCCCTGAGCACGTCGACGATCACCGGGACGCCGGCACCTTCTCTTAAAAACTTGTCTCTCCCTTCCGGCCCCACGAAATACTTCATAAAAAACGCTACTCGGGTTTCAGCAGCCTGACCCACTTGAGCCGCTGGCCGCCCTTGAATTCAGTACCACGGATGAAGAAACGGCTGTAGAGGCGGTACAGCAACACTTCGTCCCCGAATCCTTCCCGGGCAGACAGTAGCTTACTCTCGAAAGCCTCGACCTTTTCTGCGCCCAGCACCCGGTTGGTCCACTTATCCACATAGTCCGGTTTATAGTCGTTCTTATCCAGCTTCCGCAGGACAGCCCTGTAGTCGTTTTTCATTTTCGGGGCCAGGTCCGTCTGCAGCAGGGCCTCGATCTTTTTCCGCAAGCTTGCCACGGCCATTTCCGTCTCGCCGTCGATCGTGCTCACGGCCTTGTAAAATTCGCCGTCCTCGAAGACCTTTTCTTCCGCAAGGACCTTCTCGATCGCCTTCAGAAGCTCTTTCGACGGGACAATGCCCTTGCCCGCCAGCTCAGTCAGCAGTATCTCGTAGTAGTGGTTGGCAAAGTCGATGACCGCCACGTCCGTGCCTTCCTGTTTCTTCGTTGACAGCCTGGTCTTCCCGCCGTCCATGATGAGGTTGATCCGGCCCTTTTCCCTGGCCGTTTTCAGGATCAGCTTTTCCTGCCGTCTGTCCAGCCTGATTTCCGTGATGTCAAGCGCCATGGTCTCTCTGATCTAAGCTTCTTTGCCCCGATGAGATATAAACCATCCGGCTGACCGGCGGTATCTGAAGTACATGGCCAACCGTGGCAGGCCGGTAGATATGACTGTCTGTTGACGCGTGCGCGCGTGAGCCGACGGCTGCCCTGATTATTATAGCCATTCGAGAAATGTTGTATACGCTAAGAAGGCATCTGGCACAAAGTACACGATGGCCAGAACGTACACGAAGTCTTTGATCAGAAGAGGCTACCGTGGCCTTTGTGTCCTCGTGGTGTGCCTTCTCAGATGCCTTGCTACAAAAAGTACCAGGGATGACAATAATGCTTAAAGAAAATGTGTTGTACGCCGCCACATGCCGGGTAATACCCTTTCAGGCCGGCAAGCGCGGCATACCTATAATCATCGCCCGATCCGGGGGAGCGTCCATCACGGTGATAGTTATGGTTTAAAAGCTGTCGCTCACTTCTTGTACTCGGTGTAGCCGCACTTACCACAGGACAGACGGTCCTTATGGGTCGCGAGGAATACTCCGTCGCCGCACCGCGGGCAGGTCTGGCTCTTCTTGACGGCCTTGCCGTCCTTGACCTCATACATCCGGCCTTTGGTGTTGTTCTTCTTAACCTTTGGTTTTGCTGCCGGTTTTGCTGCCGGTTTAGCTGCTGGTGTTGCTGCCATTTACATCACGCCTTCTTTTCCGCGCCTTCTTCTTTCGCGGCGGGTTTCTTTTCGTTCCGCTGGATGATGTGCTCGGTCTCCACGTTCTTCAGGCGGTCTATGCTCTCGTAAATCTTCGCATAGCCTCTGGTCTCGCGCCTGCCGAACTCGGACTTCATGCGCTCGATGATTACGAGCTCAGGCTTCGAGTTCAGGTAAGCTGCCAGCTTGTCCTTGATCTCCTGTCTCGACGGGGTGCCCAGGTTGTGGCTGATGCTGAACTGGACCTCGCGCCTCTGCAGGAGCGGATTGTTCTTTTCTTCCAACACTTTTACTTCCATACTTATCACCATTGATAGATGATTGTCATACTCGGGCCATCTGATCAAGGATGGCCTGCGTCTCTTTCCGTTTTTCCCCGGTCACGTGGACCACGACGACGCCTTCGTTGGGCTGGCCGTAGATCACGGCGGAGCCGATAGGCGCGTACAGGCACGCGGGAATGACCGCCAGGTCTTCCTCGCCGTTGACGAAGATGCGGACCGGAACCTTAGAGCTCATGTTGTCCCTGATGGCGTCCATGAGCTCATCCGTTACGACCCCCGGCGGGTTGTCGACACGGACGTCCTTAAAAGACTCGTGGGCGGTGCCTTTCCTGATCTCGTGGTCGACCGGGATGCGCATCGTGATATTATCCACGAGGCACATGTCCGGCACGATGCCCGCCTTGATCAGGTAGTAGGTGGTCACGTCGCCGATAGAGATGATCTTCACGGGCTTCCCGAGGCTGCGTACGACCTTGGTCAGGCAGTCGGCGCCCTTTCCCTTATACAGGGTGCCGAAGGGCGTCTTCAGCTTTTCACGCAGGGCCTCAGTCAGCTTCAGTGCCAATTTATCGCACCTTCAAAGCGAACTTGCCGGGACGCTTGACGTTCATGAGGTGCGCGATCTCTGACTTTACGGGATCGATGATGACGACGTAGCCGCTCCAGTCATCGCTCAGCGCGCTGGACTGGCAGATCGGGCACACAGTGCCCTCGAGCAGGCTGTGACACTCCCTGCAGGCCTTCAGGTTGCTGCCCGCCTTGCGGGACCGGGAGTCTGATTTTGTTTTAGCCATTAATATTACTCCTAGATTGATACTTTCGAGTAGTCATCTCGTCATAGTAACTTTGACTATATAAAATTAATGGGAGTCGCGGAACCCTGGCGGCCATGCCGGTCATGTTTTCGCATTTCCCACAGGCTCGCACCTGACTTCCTCGCCGGCGCCGTGCCGCAGGTCGGACACTGCAATGCCCGGGTTCATGCGTTTCAGCTCGCCGACGAGTTCGTCCATATAGTCGTTACTCTTCCACATGGGCAACTTCAGGTGCTTTTTATCGTCGCCCACGTCGTAGATGACGACCGGCCCCCCCTTCTCGAACAGCATGATCTTGTCAATGTCCGGGGCGGGGATATTCTTGCTGAAGAACGTCGCGACGTAGACCAGTCCTTCGCCCGCGACCATCACCCTTTCGTTGATGCCTCTCCAGACCAGGTAGAAGCATGCGGCGCCGCCGATGAGGAAGAGTGCGACGAAGAGGCTGACGTTGAGAATAATATCTCCCAGAGGCGTGCCTTTCTGGTGACATCGCCGACCCACAGGTAGAGAATAACCAGCGGGATTACAAGCAATATGGTCCCCATGCCCCCGGTGATCACCGCCATTCCCAGGTGATCCTTCACTAAATCACCCCTGTAGATTTTACCCATAGTCCTATCATCGGATTGCCAGTGAAATATATTTTGCCGTGCCCTCCATGCCCTCCGTGTTCAATACTTGGAAAAAGTTTTGTACCCCCGGCGCTAATATGCTCCGTGGAGGCTCACCTTTGACGATGCCCGTCTCTCACCCGACGCTCGACCTTTATGGCACGGTCAGCCGCTCGCTGGCAGGAAAAAAGATCGTGCTGGCTGTCACCGGCAGCATAGCGGCTGTCGAGACGATCAAGCTGGCCCGGGAGCTGATACGCCACGGCGCTGAGGTGCAGGCAGTGATGAGCGCTGCGGCACAGACGATCATTCACCCGTATGCCCTCCAGTATGCGACCGGCCGGGACGTCATCACGGAAATTACCGGCAACGTGGAGCACGTGGCGTTCTGCGGCGTGAGGAAGGAAGCGTACGATTTGCTGCTTATCGCGCCATGCACGGCCAACACGATTGGCAAGATAGCGGCGGGAGTCGACGATACGCCCGTGACGACCTTTGCGACCACGGCCATAGGCTCTAAGATACCAGTGATCATCGTGCCTGCCATGCATGGCTCAATGATGGAACACGCAATTGTACAGGAGAACATACGGAAGCTCGAATCGATCGGCATTCAATTCGTCATGCCCGTGACGGCCGAGAAGATCGCCAAGTTCCCGGACAACCCGGTCATCGTGCTAAACGTGGAGCGGACCCTCTCGTCTTCCCCGCTGAAAGGCAAAAAAGTACTGATCACCAGCGGCCCGAACGTCGAGGAGATAGACCCGATACGGGTGCTCACCAGCCGCAGTACCGGGAAGATGGGCGTCGAGCTGGCGCTGGATGCCTTCCGCAGGGGCGCTGACGTGACGGTTGTCCACCGGGGCAAAATGGACGTCCCCGGGATAAGGGAGGTCTTTGCTGAGAGCGCCCGGGATATGATGGACGCGGTATTGAAAGAGCTGAAAAGGGGATACGACATTTACATCAGCGCTGCCGCCATTTCCGATTTTTCTGTAAAGAAGGCCGGGGAGAAGATCAGCTCTTCCGGGCCGGTCGTCATCGAGCTGAAACCCATGCCTAAAATCATCGATCGAGTCAGGAAGACGTATCCCGATCTCTTCGTCGTCGCCTTTAAAGCCGACACCGTCGACGAGGCGGAGCTCCTGAAACGGGCGAAGAAGCGTATGGCAGAACTCGGAGCCGGCATGATCGTGGCCAACCGTTTCGGCGGCGTCCGTGATACTGACATAAACGACGTCTATATTCTCCAGCCCGGCCGGAAGACGGTCCACAGCACGGGCAAAAAGAGCATCGTGGCTGCGGCCATCTGCGACGCCATCGCGGAGCGCTTCGAATGAAGGCGTTCGCGCCAGCCCATATCACCGGCTTTTTTGTCATCCGCGACGAGCGTGACCCGCTGAAGACGGGGTCCTGCGGGGCCGGCCTGTCGCTGGACGACGGCGCCGTCACCGGGGTCTCATCTTCGGACCGGACGGAGATCTTTATCAACGGCAGGCCGGGAGAGGCAGCCACGACCATGTCCGTCATACGGATGCTGACTGACGTCCCGGTCCGTGTCGAGACAAGGCTGCGTATCCCGGTCGGAGGCGGCCTCGGGGCAAGCGCTGCGGGCGCCGTGAGCACTGCACTGGCGCTGAACGATTATCTCGGTCTTAATAAGACGATGAACGAGCTGCTGTATGCCGCCCATGTCGCTGAAGTGATGAACGGCACCGGCCTGGGCGACGTGTCGGGCATGAGCAGCGGCGGCGTGGAGATACGCCTGAAGCCCGGCGTCCCGTTTGCCGTCGACCGCATACCCGTCCCGCCGATGTTTATTTATTACGTGCACTTCGGGCCCCTGTCCACGAAGAGCGTGCTGTCCGACGCCCGGGAAAAGGCGATGATCAATGACGCCGGCGGCAGATGCCTGAAGTCGCTGCTGAAAAAGCCGACCTTCCCGGAGTTCATGAGGCTGTCGCGGACTTTCGCGGTAGAAACAGGCCTGATCAGCGCAAGGGCACTGGACGCCGTTGAAGCCGTCGAATCGCATGGCGGCATGGCATCCATGGCCATGCTGGGCGATACGGTCTTTGCCACGGCTCCCGGCGGCCTCGCGGAGTTCGGGGAAGTGCGCCGGGCGGCGATCGACATGGCCGGCCCCGGGCTCTTGAATGACGATAAAAGGCCGGACTTTTTCAACTCCAGCTAGCGGTCAATAGTGCACGACAACGTCGATCTCGCTGATGCCCGGCTCGTTGACCATAGTATCGTCATCCACGCGCTTGAACTCCAGGTTGACGGGGATGCCCCCTACCATCAAATCGTCAATCTTCAATCTCTCCAGCCAGCGGGGCAGCGCAGGCTTCATCAGAGTCAGCCTCTTGTCTACAGCCTGGGGGATAAATCCCAGCGCAGCCGTCAGCATATAAGGTATCGTTCCAGCCGACCATGCCTGCGGGCTGCAGGCCACCGGGTATCTGATCGGCAGGCCATAGTACTCACGCTGGTATCCGCCGAACAGCTCAGGCAGGCGATAGTGAGGATACTGGCTGGCCGCATCGTACATGCAGGTAAGCAGCCGGTCAGCCTCCTTCTTGAACCCATACTTGCACAGCCCGACGGTAATGAGGGAGTTATCGAAGGGCCAGACCGTGCCATTGTGATATCCTAGCGGACTGTAACGCTTCTCGTCTGACGACAGCGTCCTGATGCCCCAGCCTGTGAACATGTCCAGCTCGAACATTCGCTTCACCATCAGGGCAGCCCTGTTGCTGTCCAGGATCCCGGACCACAGGCAATGCAAAGGATTCGATGATATCACGTCGCAGAGGCCGTCGCGGTCGATCGCCTGCGCGTAGAACCCTCTTTCGCTCATCCAGAAATCCTGGTTGAACTTCCGCTTCAGCCTGTGGGCATCCTGTATCAGCCGGCTGGCGTGGTCCCGGTCTCCGGTCCGCTCGAACAGAGATGCCAGCCGCACCTTCGCCATGTAGAAGTAGCCCTGAACTTCCGAGAGCGCGACGGGCTTCATGGCCAGCGAACCGTCCGAGTGGCAGATGGCTTCGGGCGAGTCCTTCCACCCCTGGTTTTGCAGGCCTTTTGCCGACCTGGGCACGTAGGAGGCGAACCCCATGTTCCCGGGGTCCGCGTAATTTTCCATCCACCCGAGAGCTGCCATTACGTTGTCCTTCAGCTCGTCGAACAGGCCCATATCGCCGGTCCAGTCGATATACTCCGACAGCAGGATGAGGTACAGCGGCGTCGAGTCTATGCTGCCGTAATACGGGACCATGGGGATTTCGTTCAGGTTCGCCTTTTCACCGACCCTCAGCTCGTGCAGGATTTTACCCGGCTCTTCATCCTTCCAGTCGCTGAACTCTCTGCCCTGGTACCGGGCCAGCAATCGCAATGTGCTCCGGGCCTTGCTGAACTCGTAGGGCATTGACTGGATAGCTGCAATGATGCTATCCCTCCCGAAGAGCGCATCGTACCACGGGACGCCTGCCGAGTAGAAGGTATATTCTCCGTTGCTCATGTTCAGGAGCCTGAGATCTGCCAGCGATCTCAGAAAGATGCGATCGAAGATGAGGTTGTCCGTATCGATTTTCCTGCAGCATTCCGTCGTGTGGGCATATGATTCCCTGAGCGTTTCGAGGCGTTCTTCCATGCTCAGGTCGCCATACGGCGGCGATTCACCGATTACTCCGCCTTCTTCTGCATACATGTGTAACGTGATCATCTGGCGGTCCGATGGCCTGAGGTGTAATTTAAACGTGCATGTATGCCCGTCCTCGCACCCGGGCGCCGGATCGAAGACCAGTCTGGTTTTTCTAAGGTGGCCGTCCTTTCCCTGATAAGAGAATAACAGTACTCCGTCCCTGTAAACCGGCTCAAGGAGCTGGCCATCCCTCCCGGCCGTAATGCCCCGCACCGTGAAGATGTCGGAGAAGTCAGCATCGAGCTCCAGCGCCAGACATACGTCTATGGCGAACTGGTTATGGTTCAGGATGGTGATGTGTTCCTCGATGAAGCCCGGTATGACCCTCTCCCTGCGGATGGTAATGGTGTTCCTTGGCACCTGACTCCCCCGGCTATCCGTGAAAGTACGGTTGGTCATCACCACTGTAGATGCGTAATCCTTCTCGTCGCTGGACAGGATGCTGGTGAGTAGCCTGCCGTTGAGCCGGGTGACGTACCCCGACAGGAACCGGCAGTCCCGGTGGTAGAGCCCGTAGCCCTGCTCGTCGCCCCCGGGAATGTTGCCATTGTGCTCTGTGATCAACGTCACGTTGCCCTCCCGTATGACCATCGAACCGATAATGTCCTCGGCGACTGTCTGGTAATCAATGTGATCAACGGCAGGCTCGGGCATCATAGAAGCATGATGTTTTTATGATTAAATGAGTTGGCCGGTTTGTCGCCGGACTATGCCAGGCGCTTGAGCCCGGCAACAACTACCGGCTCAATTTATATATACACATATTTATAAAATAATCTTCACTGTTATGAGCCTGGATTATTGCCCGATTACTGCAGAAGAGACCTTCAGCAAGCTACGGACCAGTCATGCAGGCCTGTCGGGACAGGAAGCTGCCCGGCGGCTCGAGGAACACGGCCCGAACGCCCTTGAGTCCGAGAAGAAGCTAAACGTGCTCAAGCTGATTCTCGACCAGTTCACCGACCCGCTCATCTACATCCTCATCATCGCGGTAGCCATTACCGCCTTCCTGCAGGACTGGGTCGACTCGGGCGTTATAGCCCTGGTGATCACCATCAACGCGATCATCGGCTTCTTCCAGGAGATCAAGGCCGAACGTGCGATCAGCGCCCTGAAGTCGCTGGCGGCGGCAAAGGCCGTCGTAGTGCGGGAAGGCCATGTGCAGGAGATAGATGCTCAGGGCATCGTGCCCGGTGACGTCGTGATGCTCTCTTCAGGCAGCCGGGTGCCAGCAGACCTCAGGCTGGTCGAGGTGATCCGGCTCGAGATCGACGAGTCCATGCTCACCGGCGAATCGGTGCCTGCACGCAAGGCTGCCGGGCCAGTCGGCAATATCTGCATCTCCCCGGGAGACGCGACCAACATGGCATTTATGGGCACGCTGGCGCTCTCCGGTCGTGGGACAGGCATAGCCACGGCGACGGGACGCCAGACACAGCTCGGGCAGATATCCCACGAGGTAGCCAGTGTAAAGTCCGTAGCGACACCGCTGCAGGAAAAGCTCAAGCACCTCAGCAGGAACATTGGCCTGGCCGTGCTGGGCATATCCGCGCTGGTGGTCGTGCTCGGGACACTGGCCGGCGAGACACTGTACCAGATGGTGCTCACAGGCATTGCGCTGGCCGTCGGCGCAATACCCGAAGGCCTGCCGATCGTCATCACGATCACCCTGGCCATCGGGGTAAAGCGGATGGCGGAACGCAACGCCATCGTACGCCGGCTGCCGGCGGTGGAGACCCTGGGCAGCACCACCGTGATCGCCTCGGACAAGACCGGCACCATGACCCGCAACGAGATGACTGTGGTCCGCATCTACACAGGGCGACGTTACTTCCGTCTGACGGGGACCGGTTTTTCGCCTGAAGGCAAGATTCTCCCCGAGCAGTGCGAAGGGGCATGCCCGGCACTGCAAATGTGTTTGCGTGCCGGGCTGCTGGCCAACGAGTCCGGCCTGGAGCGGGAAGACCAGACGGACGAATATCGTCCCGTGGGAGACCCGACTGAGGTGAGTCTCATCGTCTCGGCCATGAAAGGCGGCCTGGAGGAAGGCAAAGAGCTGGTCGACTACGAGTGGCTGGACGAAATACCGTTCGAGTCCGACCGGATGTACATGGCGACGCTGTACCGCGACGTGAGCGGCAAGGGCAGCATCGCCTTCGTCAAGGGAGCGCCGGACCGGGTAGCAGGCATGTGTGACCGGGAGCTGGGTGCAGAGGGCCGGGAGGCGCCGTTCGACGCCAGGATGGCCGGCGAAGCCAACGACATCATGGGGGCCGAAGGGCTGCGAATGCTGGCCATGGCCTATAAACGATTCCCGGCAGACACGGCTCACCTGGAGCCGGACATGATCTCCGGGGGCTGCGTGTTCCTGGGCATCCAGGGCATGTATGATCCTCCGCGTGACGAGGTCTACGAGGCCATCAAATTAGCGAAGGTCTCAGGCATACGGGTCATCATGGTCACCGGCGATCACCGGGCGACCGCCGTCGCTATCGCCCAGCGTCTTGGCATCGTAAAGAGTGGCGACGAGGCAGTGATCACCGGCGAGGACATGGAGCGGATAACGGATGACGAATTATACGAAAAGGCGGGAAGCGTCTCAATATTCTCCCGGGTCTCCCCCCTTCACAAGCTGCGCATCGTCCAGCAGCTGATACGCCGGGGCGAGGTCGTGGCCGTCACGGGCGACGGGGTGAACGATACCCCTGCGCTTAAGGCGGCGCACATCGGCGTGGCCATGGGCAGGAGCGGTACCGATGCGGCAAAAGAGACGGCCGAGATGGTGATCACCGACGACAACTTCGCCAGCATCTTCGCGGCCGTCAAAGAAGGCCGGGTGGTCTTCGCGAACATACGCAAGGTGGTGCTGTTCCTGCTGACCGGCAGCTTCGGGCAGGTGGCCCTGATCCTGACCAGCATTGTGCTGCTCCTGCCTCTGCCGCTGTTGCCGGCCCAGATCATCTGGATGAACCTGGTGACTAACGGCCTGCAGGACCTGGCCATGGCCTTCGAGCCTGCGGAGAAGGGCATCGAGCTCCAGCCCCCACGCCCCAGGGACGAGCCGGTGATCTCCCGCCTGATGATCGAGCGTCTCGTCCTCACCGGCCTCGTGCTGGCGGCAGGGACGCTCGGCCGTATACATCTGGCAGCTGAACAAGGGAGCCAGCATAGATCATGCCCGCACCATGGCGCTGACCACGCTGGTGCTCTTCCAGCTGTTCAGCGTGTTCAACTTCCGCTCGGAGACCCGGTCGGTCTTCGCTATGAATCCGCTGTCCAACCCGTTCCTGTTCTTCAGTATCGTGATGTTCTCGTTTGTCCAGGTCGTCGCGATATACTGGCCGCCACTGGCGGCGATCTTCCGGCTAACGCCGCTGGGCCTGTACGAATGGGCGGTCATTGTCCCGGTCGCGGCTACGGTGATACCGGTCGTCGAGGCGGACAAGGCAATAAGAAAATGGATGTCAGGGAGGGCTGAAGCAGTCCGGTCACGCTAAACGTCGACCCCGTTCCAGGGCGGCACGGCATGCCTGATTATCGATCTCTGCTTCTCATCGACGCCATATGCCCGGTAGACGATCTCGTCAGCTTCACCCATCAGCCGTAGTCTGGCCGCACGATCGCCCGCAGATATCATCCTGTCGGCCAGACGCCCGATCATGCGGATGTCCTTACGCTCCGGGACGATGACCGGCAGAATATCCAGCCACGTCGGCAGGTAATGGTAATAGCCGCCCCCGATCTGGATGCCTTTGTAGACGGTGCCGTAGACGAACGACATGAGCTCCGAGTTCAGCAGGACGGTGAAATACTTTAAGCGACAGTGGGGAGCCTTCCAGGCCAGGCGCAGCGATGCCCACAGGGTACACGTCCTTCGTAACGTACTCGCCCTTACCGTCATACGCCGCCGTAATCCGGGGCGCATGCTGGCAGAGGACGATCTTCTCCTGCATGAAATTGGACAGCGGCGGCAGCACGTTGTCATGCTCCTTCAGCCTGGCCTGGTCATAATTGATGTAATATCCCTCCCAGCGGAACCGGAACAGGTCGACCTCGTTCTTTTTCGCGTAGCTCCGGCCGCCCAGGTACTTCAGGACCGGTCCTGCCTCGCCGTTAAACGACTGCCTGACGAACTGCTCCCGCAGCCCTTTCTTATGGAACGACACCGCCGACCGGAACGTGACGTAGTTGCCGATTGGTTTCCCCTGTCCGAAGATGCGCCGGAGCATGCCAGCGATATCACCGTCCTCCGGCAGGCAGAAGAAAGTACTGTTGTGGCCGATGGACCGGTAAAGGTCCTGCGGCACCGTCGCTGCTCTATCATTAATGGCCAGCTCTTCCTGGCTCGCGACTGACATCCTGGTCTTTACGACGTGTCCACAGGCGGGCGGCCGGTTTTGATAAGACAGCACGATCGGGTACACTATGGCCCTGTTGAACACGTCCATGCCCGAAAGGTCCGCCAGCTCGATCATCGAGCAGTCGCGCAGGAGCTTTTCCCTGAAGGTGAAACGCATACCTGGCCACGGTGAACTTGTCCGGGAATATCAGGCAGACCTTGCCTCCCTCTGCCGCAAGCCGGTTGCACTGGAGAATGAACGGGATGTACAGGTCGAAGGCGCCTGTAAGGTCCGGCCAGCTTTCACGGCAGGCGCTTTTCATCGCAGCGGGCATCTTTTTGGCCTCCAGATAAGGCGGGTTGCCCAGGATGTAGTCGAACCCGTTCCGGTATACGCCGAGCCTGCGTTTGATCCTGGCAACATCGCCGGCTCCGGTTTCAGCACCGTTGTCTATCGAATTGGCATGAAAGACGTTAAACGTGATTTTACCGGTCCCTGCCAGAGCTTCCGGCCCCAGATCGTTGAGCAGGGTAACGTACAGGTTTATCTTGCAGATATCGCACGCTGTCTGGCTGATGTCCAGCCCGTGGAAGCTGCTGGCTACCCGCCGGAGTGTCTTTGCATCGATAGTGCTCCCGGCATTCAATATGCGGATTACTTCCCTCATGCCTGCGACGAGGAACGCGCCGGAGCCACAGGCGATGTCGATAAATTTCCTGTCCCGGAGGCACGTGTCTTTTTCAAGCTCCAGCAAATCGATCATATAGTCGACGACAAATGGCGGGGTGTAAAATTCGCCTGTCCCTTTCCGGGTGCCGTTCGAGTGGGCGGCGTCCTCGTAGAGGCGGCCCAGGACGTCGAAATCGCAGGGATCGACGATTTCAGTGAGCGTGAGGCTGTAACGTTCATCAAGCGTTACCCCCAGCATTCGCTCGTATTGCCGTTTAATGGCCTCAGGCGGGAAATCCGGGTGTTTCAAAGCCAGGTTGCTTTTGATGATGGCGTATCCAAGCTCGTGGAACAGATATGCCATAGAGTGGTTTTTTATTTTATCTGCATAGCCATCGCTATATGCCTTTTTCAGGATTTCGACGGTGGATTTCTGGCAGGCTTGGGACATAGCGGTCGCTGGCATTTTAACATGTGCCGTTTGAGATATAAAAGTCGTGTGTCTGTCAGCGGAGCGCTTTTACATTAAGAAAATATAGGCGGCCACCGCAATGATGATCAGTACGATAATCGCTGTACAGGTCAGTATGCCGATTGCCAGCAGCTTCATGGCCTTGATGAGCCGCTTGAACAGGGCATATGCTATCGCGATCAGTATGACCGCCGCCAGTATCATAACGGCCAGGACAATTTCAATGCTCGACACATCTGCCATCGTTAGCACCTGTAACGCTTTTTAATTATTTGGCTGACGCTGGTATTTACTGTTTGTCGTCTTCCTGCGCACGCGTGCGCGGGCGTCCGCAAGGAAGGCGACGATGGTCCGGCCTGTTTGCGTCCGCGTCTTCGGCATGTGTGCTCGTGTCGTGAGCCAGGGGGCTTTTGGAATAGGCGATAGAGCCCCTTTAATTGGTACAACCTTTTAACGATAAAAGTGTACGAGGGGACTTTTTGGAATAAGATCCTATAGCCCCTTACTGCGCATATCAATTCTTATTAATAAAAGCGTACAGGGGGAACCTTTTGGGAAAAGGTTCCCCTTGCACCTCTCCAAAACGATCCTTAAAATTGGTGCCTTCGGCACATGTGTCTGGGTCGCGACCCAGGGGAGCCTTTTTGGAAAAGGCTCCCCGGGAGCCCCTTGAAAACTTAACGGACTCGCCGCGATTTGAACGCGGGTCGCCGGGTCCGAAGCCCGGTAGGATGTCCTGGCTACCCCACGAGTCCAACAGCGGACTCAGGTACTCTACCCACGTATTAAAACTTTCGTATTTACCCACCCCCGAAAACACAGTCGGTACGTGCTATATACATAGAGCAATAATCGATAGAGCACTAATCGATTTCAGCAATATTTATATATAATTGTCTTTTCCGGCGGCGTTCTCCTGTATTGTTGCGTAATACACGCATAATGTTTCATAACAAAAATATGAAATAAGCCAGCGTCGGCCGCAACTATGTGTTCATACAACAAGACTTGGCGCTAGATAAATTTAAATATATGCAGTAGGTATTGTATTTCACAGTAGGAAGTGTACTTCCTACTATGCAATGAGTGTACCATTGGTGGAGGAATACAATTGCCTTCTGACAAACTCAAAGAGATCACTGATCTGGTTAAGAAGCAAAAAATCAAGTACGTAGACTACAAGTTCATCGACGTCCCGGGCACATGGCAGCATAAGACTCACCCCATCAGGGAGCTGGACGAGGACGTGTTCAAGTACGGCACAGGCTTCGACGGCTCGAGCATCCGCGGGTTCCAGGGCATCGAGGAGAGCGACATGCTGCTGATGCCGGACGCAAGTACCGTTTTCATTGACCCGTTCATCAAAGAGCAGACCATTTCGATCACCTGCGACGTCGCAGATCCCGATGGCATGAAGCCCTACCCGAACGACCCCCGGTACATCGCAAAGAAAGCCGAGAAGCACCTTGTCGAGTCGGGCATCGCCGACACTAGCTTCATGGGCCCTGAGCTCGAGTTCTTCATCTTCGACAACGTGTCGTTCGACGTCCTGAACCCGCACAAGGGCATGAGCTATTCCATTGACTCCAACGAGGGCATCTGGAACGCTAACCAGAACAACGGCACGCCCAACCTCGGCCACAGGCCCAGGTTCAAGGAAGGCTACTTCCCGGTCGCCCCGACGGACACGCAGACTGACATCCGGAATGAGATGGTCGGCGTCATGGGGGACATCGGCATGAGGATCGAGTTGCACCACCATGAGGTCGCCACTGCAGGGCAGGCGGAGATCGGCATGAGGTTCGACAAGCTCCTGAAGATCGCCGACAACACCATGAAGTACAAGTACGTGGTCAAGAACGTCGCCCACAGGAACGGCAAGACCGCGACCTTCATGCCCAAGCCCATGTTCGGCGACAACGGCAGCGGCATGCACGTCCACCAGAGCCTGTGGAAGAACGGCAAGCCCCTGTTCTTCGACAAGGACGGCTACGGCATGTTAAGCCAGACCGCGCTGTACTACATCGGCGGCCTGCTGAGCCATGCGCCGGCACTGCTCGCGTTCTGCGCGCCCAGCACGAACTCCTACAAGAGACTGGTACCCGGCTACGAGGCGCCTGTCAACCTGGTATTCTCCAGCAGGAACCGGAGCGCTGCGGTCCGTATACCGATGTACTCGAACGACCCGAAGACCAAGCGGATCGAGTTCCGGCCGCCCGATGCGACCAGCAACCCGTACCTGGCCTTCTCTGCCATGCTCATGGCGGGCCTCGACGGCATCAGGAACAAGATCGACCCCACCAAAAACGGCTTCGGCCCGATCAACAAGAACATCTATCACCTGCCGGAAGCCGAGAAAGCGAAGATCAAGTCCGTGCCGTCCTCGCTCGACGAGTCACTCAAGGCGCTGGAGAACGACCACAAGTTCCTCACCCAGGGCAAGGTATTCAGTGACAGCTTCATCGAGAACTGGATTGCCTACAAGAGGACTAACGAGGTCGACCCGGTCCGTATCAGGACTCATCCCTACGAGATGTACCTGTACTACGACGCGTAAAGCGGCAGACGCAAATCCTCCACCGCTATTCTTTTTTTTAATATTCTGTTTTATCCTCTAAGAGCATCTGCATATAGCCATCTGTATATTGTGAATTTTCCATCCTGCCTTCTCCACGCGCGCGCAAGTATGAGCCAGACGGCTATCGGTGAGGGAAAGTGTCGTTCTATACCACGGGTAGATGAGTACGCTGCCAATACGATACTGACGGGAACCGATAAAATAGACGAGAAATATGCGAGACACAGGCCCGGCTGGCTCCTGTCGAAGCCGGCATTGTTCGAATAAGCACTGGGGGAATGAACCTTATGCCTGCCAGACCCTATGTCGCATCAATCATGTTATTACGGCTTATGCCGATCGTTTTATGGTGGAAATATATGACAAGCGATAGCAATGGTATCGCTTACAAAAATGCAATTACAATTTCATAGGTAATAAAGTTATTCACAATATTTTCAAATTAATTCATTAAAGTCTTATATAAATTTAATTAAATAATGAGATCAGAGGCCATTTGATAAGAAACTTCGACTTTTAATAAAAGATAAAAATAAGAGTGCTGCCTTAGTGGCAGCCGCTGCAGCCGGGACCGCAGGCCGCGTTCGGGTTCTTGACAGTAAAGCCAGCCCCGTAAGGCGTCTCGATGTAGTCCAGCTGGTATTCCTTGAGCTCGCCCTCGAGGTCCTTGCTGTACACGAGGTTGATACCGTTGGAGTTGGACGTGATGTCGTCCTCGTTCTTCTTCATGTCAAGCGCCGGGGCGAACTGTGGCCCGGAGCATCCGGCACCGGCGAAATAGATGCGGATCATGCAATCGGTCTTCTCCTCTTTTGCCAGTAAGGTCTTCAGCTCTGAGGCCGCCCTGTCAGTTACAGTCACCAAGTTCAATCACCTGAATTTGTAATCATAATCTTTAAATTTAATACAAATATCTTTTGATCAGTCTTTTCATATCTTTTAGCCCGGCAAAGCACGGTGATAAAAAAGAATTTCCGCCCATGTAGCCATTGGATAAAAAGAAAAAGGAGTTACTTGCCTTAAGGTTGCACTACCGGCCAGAGGCCATACAGTCCTGCCAGACAGGTGCCTTGCGGGAGAGACATTCTCCCGCCATATAGATGCTGGTGGGAGAAGTATTCTCCCGCCGGCCATGAACGTTTTACAATATCTCGGCACCGTTGTCTATAGGCGTCTGGGTCGGCTTGCCGTCGTAGGCGTTGATCTCCATGTAGCCCTTGTGGCTCCGTACAGCCCAGAAAGGCACGTATATCATTTCCATGGTCATGTTCACGTCGGTGTTCTTCGGGGCAAACCGCTTGTGCTCCACGAAGGCGGCTTCGCCCTGGGTGCCCTTGAAGCGGACTTCCTTGCTGTGGTCCTGGATGATCGACTTCATGGCCATGGCCTTCGCCTCTTCCTCGGTGAGCATCGCCTGCTGGATATTGTAGGGCGCATCCGGGATCTCTACGCCGTCGACAGGCTTGACAGCCGGGGCGTTGTCGACGTTCTTGTTGATGGCGTTGATCATCTTCGAGCCCTTGCCGTTCAGGGGCACGGAGACTTCCTTGTACTTGGAGATGACGTCCAGCGAGTAGTTGTACTTCCAGAACGGGATGAACGCGATGGAGACTTCAACGTCCTCCGCGCGGGCGATGTTGCCGGCGATCTTGAGGGCGTCGGTGCTCTTGATCTTCATGGGTATGGCACGGATGGGCAGCTTGACTGGCTCTTCCGTCTCTTCGGCCTCTGCCTTTGCGGGCTCTTCCTCTGCCGGTTCGATGATCTTCTGCTGTGGCTCTGGCTTCGCAGCCTTTGCAGGCGCTGGCGCGGGTGCCGGTGCAGTTGCGGGTGCCGGAGCAGCCTTCGGCTTTTCCTCTGTCGGTGCGCCGCCGTACAGGTCCTGTGTCAGCGCAGAGATGTCCTTCTTCTGGGGCGCGGGGGCGGACTCCGTCGCAAACGGGTCGTTGCCGATGTCCAGCCTCATGAGTACGGCCTTGCCGATCTGCTTCTCCAGCTCGGGGCGGTCCCATATCATGATGTCTTTCTGCTTGGCCGCCTTTTTCACGTCCTCAGAAAAGAAGGCCATGGAGACGATCAGGCCCTTGGCGCCGCCATCGTTGCTAATCGCATCGGCGATCGCCTTGATGTCGTCGGTCGAGGGGGTGTCCAGCACTTTGATTGCCACGTTATTGTTCGGCTTTTCCGCGAAAAGGTCGAAATTTTTCTTCTTAGCACTTATCGAGTAGTTATAAGTACTAAAAATCTCGGCAATGACATCTAATAGATTATTTGACATCGTAACTCCTTTTTTGATTGTTTATTAATGAAAAAATAGATAACCTTTTGACATAAATAAATTGTCGTGTTCTATGATATCGACAGATGAAGAAATGATGTTTACCAACGCCAGAATCGAGTCGATCATGTACCAGGTCACCTTCAATCCCAAGACCCGGGAAGGCGACATAGTCGTGAACGTCTGCCTCGTTGATAAAAAAGACCTGGACGAGACCCTTGAGGTCTTCCGGCAGGTCATGTACAGCGGGCTGTCCGTGTGCAGCTACGTCCGCATGTTCGATGAGGGCGAGACCTTCTCCGGGCTGCAGATACCGCAGGGCAAGACCGGCATTGCCACGGCATGCAGCATTACGATCGACGGCGTGCTGCTGAAGCACGGCATACCTGTAAAGCCGATGTTCGGCGGCATCGTGCAGGTCAGGGACCGGGTGCCCCTGCGGTTTACCGACCTGATCAGCTACGACTGTACCACCATCGATCCGCTCGAAGTGCTCATGTCGCAGGAACTGACGTCGGTCAGGGAAATGATGCGCACCGGCTCAGGTAAAATACTGGCCAACTTCCGCGAGGTCCCCATGAGCGCCAAAGAAGACGTGGACCACCTGATCAACAGGCTGCTGACCGCAGGTTTCTACGGCATCCTCGAGGTCGGCGAGCCCAACTCGTCCGTGCTGGGTGCCAACGTTGACCGGGACCATATGGGGGTCATCATCACCGGCGGCACCAACCCCATGGCGGCAGTGCAGGAGTCGGGCATCCCCATCATTACCAAGGCCATTAAAGGCGTCATGGACTTCCATGAGATGAAAAAGCTCGTATGAAGCGCCGGCGCTTCATACGTCCTCTTTTTCCCGCTCCAATATCGGCATACACCCCCGTTTAAAAAACTTTATATCCTAATAATAAGTCTTATGTGCAAGAGGGTAATGTGATGGCCAAGAGCAAATTCTTACAGAGGCAGACCGTGCCGATACAGGTGACCGGGAAGTCGGTCTCCGATCTCACGGACGCCATGGCTCTGACAGGCTTTCAGGGCAGGAAACTGGGTGAGTCGGTACAGACCTGGGCTGAAATGCTGAAACAGAAGAACCTGACGATCATGATGGGTTACACCGGCGCCATGTCCCCCGCAGGCATGCGCAAGATCATCGCCTACCTGATACAGCACCGCATGATCGACTGCCTTGTATCGACCGGCGCCAACATGTTCCACGATATCTTCGAGTCCACCGGCGGCAGTCACTACGTGGGCTCCCATGTGGCCAACGACGAGGCGCTGTTCAAGGACGGCGTCGACCGGATATACGATGTCTTCGCCGTGGAGAAGGATTTCCGCAGCACCGACCAGATGGTCATGGACTGGGCAAAGAAAACCCTCGACCCGGGCAGGTCCTACTCCACCAGAGAGTTCTTCCACCTGCTGGGCAAGCATATCGTCGAGGACCTTGGCGCAGACCAGGACGGCATCGTGGCCAGCGCATACCGTCACAACGTACCCATTTTCGTGCCGGCGCTCTGCGACAGCTCCATCGGCATCGCGCTCATGGTCGCCCGGCGGGCCGGCCATCCGGTCAACGTCGACCAGATGAAGGACGTCGACGAGATCACCCAGATCGTCGAGAACACGAAGAAGACCGGGGTCATCTACGTGGGCGGCGGCGTGCCCAAGAACTTCATCCAGCAGACCGAGGTCATCATGTCGATGCTTGAGCTGCCCGTCGAAGGCCACAGCTACGCCCTGCAGTACACCACGGATGCCCCGCACTGGGGAGGCCTGTCCGGCTGCACCTTCGAGGAGGCTGTCTCCTGGGGCAAAATAGCCGGCGTGGCGCCCAAGGTGCAGGTCTTTGCGGACGCTACCATCTCGCTGCCCATCGTCTCCCAGGCGCTCATGGAGAAGACGAAGTCTTACATCGATCAGCGCAAGTCGCCCCTGTACGACTGGTCGGGCAAAAAGCTCAAGGTGAAGTTCGCCCCGCAGCCGGCACCGGTTGCCCCCGCCAGAAAGCGCGCTAAACCTGCGGCAAAGAAGAAGGCAAAGAAGTAGAGTGATGCTCATGAGGCCATCGAAGGACGAGTATTTCATGGAGATCGCGAGCGTGGTGGCGAAACGTTCCACCTGCCTGCGCATCCACGTCGGCGCAGTCGTAGTCAAGAACGGGCAAATCCTCTCGACCGGCTACAACGGCGCCCCGCACGGTTTCGAGCACTGCCTGGACATCGGCTGCATCCGGGAAAAGCAGCACATCGCCCACGGCACGAGGCACGAGATATGCCGGGCGGTGCACGCAGAGCAGAATGCCATCATCCAGGCGGCCATCCACGGTGTATCCATCGAGGACGCCACCGTCTACTGCACCCACCAGCCGTGCATCCTCTGCACGAAGATGATCATCAACAGCAAGATCAAGCGTGTCGTCTACCTGAACGAGTACCCTGACCGCTCGTCCATCGACTTCCTCAAGCAGGCCGGCGTCCAGATCACCAAGATGCCCGGCGGACGGGACGAGCTTAGCGAAATCCCTGACCAGGTATCCGACGAAGAAAAACAGCTGAGCGGCTGAACACACCGCTTCTTACTTGTTGTCCGCGCGCCCGCCCGGGAAGGATGGCGGGACGTCGCTTTGTTTGGGCTGCGGCGGTATCACGTCCTGCGGCTTGTTGAGAAGCTCGAGCAGCTTCTTGCCCCAGGCCACCGCCTCGTCGCGGTTGAGGAAGTTGACCTCTTTGAGCTTGTATCCTTTCAGGAAGTACCAGATGCGCATCGACAACCGGTCGAACTCTGTCATCTCTTTCAGGTCGATCTTGCCGAGGAATGCCTTCGAACCTATCACCGTACCTGTGACATGCTCGAACAGCGGCTTCACGTCCTTCTGGCCTGAGAAACGCTTGGCCCGCTCCGGAGTCATGTCGAACGGCACGCTTACGGTGAACAGGGCGACCTTCCGGTTCTTCAGCACGTCCTTGTTCCTGTCAAGGAACAGGATGATACGCGACGATGGCATCTCGTTATAGATCGGGCAGCCGACGACGACCAGGTCGTAGTTGAAGCCTTCCACGTCGCCCACATGCCGCAGGTCGGCATCGTTGATGCCCTCCGCGATCCAGTTCGCGATCTGCTCCGTGGCGCCGTACTTCGTATCGTAGACTACGAGCGCTCTCTTCCCTGCCATGGATACTCCTCTTCAGGATATTCGGGTTACGCAATTATGTATTATGTCGCCGGTTTTCACGGCGTGAGGTCACTAGAGGTTCCGAGAGGATCCAGAGACTTTCACCACAGAGGGCACAGAGGACACAGAGGTTTGCACAGAGGGCTTTTTAATAACAGGGCTTCTCGCATCAGCCTTTTTCTTAAAAGTCCTCTGTGCCGTCCTCTGTGTCCTCTGTGCCCTCTGTGGTGAAAGTCTCTGTGCCCTCCAGAAACCTCCGAGACCTCAACCGCTCGAAAGCTTTATATCACTTTAATGAAAATTACTTTTGTACAATTACATGTAAATAAGTAATTGGCAGGTGACTGATAATGAATACAAAATCTTTCATATCGGACGATAGCGGCGTGGAGAACGCCGTGTACGGCATCCTGATGATCGCCATCGTGGTCATGGTCGCGTTGCTGATCGCAGCCCTGGTGCTATCGCAGGGCGGACAGGTGCAGGTGCTCGCCAGCTCGCCGAAGGCCAGCATGACGGGCGTGCTTACCGGCGGCGCTGTGCCTTCAATGCTTGTCAACCACGAGTCGGGCGATCCGCTGCAGGTGAGCCAGATGATCCTGAACGTGTATGACGATGATGGCAAGTTGATCGGTACGACCGACATAGGCACGCTTACTACAGCTGTGACTCCGGAGCAGCTCAGCCCGGGCATGCAGACGTCCGCCGTACCGCTGACTGTCAACAGCCCGATCGACAAAGGGTCGAGATACACCGTCAAGGTAGTCAGCTCGCAGACCAAGCAGCAGATCGGCTCTATCGTTATGGTCGCGAGATGACTGTGACAGGGGACGAGACTGCCGTCGCCGACGCGTTCTACACGGTGCTTTCTGCTGGCATCGTCGTACTGGCCGGACTGGCGATCTCTGCAGTCGTGCTGGGCATGGCGGGGCAACAGGGAAAGACGATTGCTGACCAGACAGGAGGCATCGGGGATGCTGGCATGGAGAAAGGCCTCTATGCGTTCTACTATACAACAGAGGTGTCCGGGGACCTCTCGTCATCCGATCCTGACTGTTTCCTTCCCGGCGACTATCTCTGCACCCGCACGGACCCCGGTATATCGCTTGACAGTTCCAGCCTCCCGGAAAATGCCCCTGTATCAGGCGGTATGGCCGTATGGGCCGGGTACGTGTCCGTCCGCGAGCCGGGCGACTATACCTTCCGGCTGGAGAGCGCAGACGGCTCCTGGCTCTGGGTGGACGGCTCCCTGATCGCGGAGAACCATGGCGTACACCCGTCGGGCACGGTTTACAGTGGCCCGGTACACCTCTCCGCAGGCTGCCATGTCATCAAGGCGAAGTACTTCTACACGTATGCCGATTCTGCGTCATGCCACGTATCGATCGGCAAAGACGGAATCTGGCCGGAGCCTGTTTACTACAGGTAGATCACTATGCGTCACGTGTACAGGGGCACGTCCGGCATCCGATGTATTTATGAACTTTAGGGTGCGATATGTCTGGATGGTGTTTAAATGAGTAGCCTTCCAGCTTCCCCCCTGTCAGAGATCTTCGGCAGCAGTTCGTCTGCGGATCTGATCGTCTTTTTAGTCTACAACCACGACAGGGACTATTCGGTACAGGACCTGGCAGACCGCTTGAAGGTATCAAAGGCCAAGGCCTCAAAGATGAAGGAAGGGCTGCTGAAACACGGCGTCATCCACGAGACGAGGAAGGCCGGAAAGGTCAGCTATTACCGCTTTGACCGCGGCAGCAAGTTCGGCAAGCTGATCTATGACCTTGTCTTCGCCGCCCACGCACCCGATCGTGCTCCCGTTGTCCCGGTAGCGGCAGCGCCGCCGGCGCATAAGAACAAGGGCAAGGACGACGGCGGTAAGATCATCATCGCATAATCCTTTGCCACTCTGGCCACAGGGTACCTGCGATGGAAATAATCCTGTTACTACTGTCTCATTCGTTCCCTCTGTGCTATCAGTGGAAACTATTTATTCCCTGCCGTTATCTCTTAAGCAGCTATCAGACTGGCAAGGATAACGTTTGAAAGGTGGATACATGGACGAGCAAAAACCAGACCGGATGGGCATAGTGAACATTTCTCTGATCGGCATCATCATGGTGCTCTGCCTGTTCCTTGTCATCGAATCGCTCTTCATAGTCGCGTCAGGCAACTTCATCCCCGACTTTTCCCCTAAGCCTGCCGATAAAGTGGCGGTGATTTATGTCGAGGGCGAGATGGTCACTGATCGTAATCCCGGCCCCGGCTACGCGAGCTCGGACTCTGTCATGAAAGAGCTGCGCGATGCGCAGAATGACGGCAACGTAAAGGCGATCGTGCTGCGTATCAACTCCCCGGGCGGCAGCCCTGTGGCGGCGCAGGAAATCTACGGCCAGATACTGAAGACGAAGCAGGTCAAGCCCATTGTCGTCTCCATGGGCGACATGGCCACGTCGGCGGCCTACTACATTTCCGCCCCCTGCAATAAGATCCTTGCCGCGCCGGACACCTGGACCGGCAGCATCGGCGTGATCTGGACGCTGCAGAACCGGACCGCCTACTACCAGCAGGAAGGCATCGAGTTCTACGTGGCGAAGTCCGGCGAATACAAGGACATAGGCGCGGACTGGCGGGGGCTCAACGACGAGGAAAAGGCATACGTGAACGACCTCATTAACGAGACATACAATCGCTTTGTGGACGTGGTGGCCGATGCGCGCCACATGCCCCGGGAAGAGGTACGGGGCCTCTCTGACGGCCGGGTGTTCACGGGCGTCCGCGCACAGGAGCTCGGGCTCATCGACGGCATCGGCGACGTGTACGATGCCATAGAAGCCGCGGCGCAGCTTGGCGGCATATCGGGCACGCCGAAAGTCGTCCCCTTCAATACCGAGTCGCTGTATTACCCGCTATACGCCAGCGGCCAGGCCAACGGGACGCGGACCAGCGGCTATTACCAGCCCTATTATTCGCCCTATGGCCAGGTACACGCCTGATTATTGCCATTCTTTTTGTATGCTCAGCGTATACAACATTTAGGGAACGGTAAAAAAACAGGCTCTAATGGCTTGTCATCTTTTTCGTAACGGCATCCGACCAGGACCCGGTCAGCCGTCCGCCCAGGGCCAGCTTTCCGAGGAGCCGATCAATCGCCGGCGCCACCTTTTCCGGCTGGGTGCCAGCCAGCTCTGTGCCGGGCAGCGGTGTGAAATAATGGGCGCGTATCTTGCCGCCTTCCCTGATGATCGCCTGGATGCAGTCGAGTGTGGCTGCCTGGTCTTCCTCGCGCTCTCCGGGCATCCCGAAGATGAAATCTACCACCGGCGTGAGGCCTGCGTCTTTGACGATAATGGACGCCTCGACGACACGGGCGGCCGAGTGGCCGCGGTGGATGGCCTTGAGCATGCGGTCGCTGCCGGACTGCCCGCCAAGGTGTATCTCTTTATTTGCGCAGTAACTGGTCACCAGCCCGACCATTTCCGGCGTCACGAACTCCGGCCGGACCTCTGACGGGAAGGTACCGAAGTATATGTTGCCCGACAGGTTTTTCAACAGTCGCTCGACAGCCGCGGGATTGGGAGCAATGCCATCTGACCCGTAGGCAAAGGCGTTGGGAGAGATCAGCCGCTTGTCTTCATAGAACTTGTCATATTTGCAGATCGCTTCGACGCTCCTGTGGCGCATGTGATGCCCGAAGAGCGCCGGCGTCTGGCAGTAGGCGCAGCTCCAGGGGCAGCCGCGGGATATCTCGATGGGCCCGTACAGCGGTGGCCGGAACGGCGGATGCCTGTCGAGGTCTGTCTCTTTTCTCTCGCCCGTATAGTGGTACCTGCCGTCCCGCAGGAACGCGATGCCCTTTATGCCAGTGGCATCGCCATTACTCCTGATCGTATCAAGCAGCTCCGGTAGCGTTTCCTCGCCTTCGCCTACCACCACAAAGTCGAAGTGCCCTGCCGCCTCTTCCGGGCAGCCGGACGGGTGAGGGCCGCCTGCTATGAAAATCGAGTCCGACGTTGCCATATCGACTTCGTGGTACACTTCCGCAGCCTGTGGGGAGGCAAAGCTGTACAGCATGACGCCGTCCTCCGGCCGCCTGACCAGCCGGTAGTCCTCCAGGACAGCGCCCAGCGCGGCAATGCTGTAGCGGTTCTTCGGGTTCCAGCGGAAGTTGATCTGCATTGCACCCATGTTTCGGCTGATCGAATAAAATGTTATGGGATTGCGCTCACAGAGCTATGATATCAGCTTAATACCGTGATATACCGGTAGTAATAATTCAACAGCGGTCATCTTCCCGTTTTTTGCCGGAAAAACGAAAGTATCATAAGTGAATACATTATATATTTGTACAGGTCGTCGGTATGGAAATCTCGCAAATGCTCATTTATCTGGTGCTGGCCATCCAGGTAGTGCTGGTCATCGTCACGGTTTATTTCTACATGCGCAACAAGCTGCGACTTTTCATCTTCCTTAGCCTCGGGTTCCTGGCTCTGCTCGTCGCGACCGTGCTGAGCATCGCGATGGGAGATACGGACACCAGCCTGTACGTCAACCTGCTGGAGGCCGCTGCCGGACTGTTCTTCCTGGCCGGCGTCCTGTCGACCATATAGCGGAGGGCTTAATGCTCATACCATCAACCAGAGTCATCTTCGAGGGGCTGTCCCGCGAATATTACCCGCGGCAGAAAGAGCTTGCGTCATCGGGGTTCAACGGCTGCGTGAGAATGGCCTTCGCGGACTTCGAGGGGGTCGTGTTCTACCGTGACGGCAAGCCGGTGACAGCACTGGAGGAGTGCGGCACGTGGATGGCGCTGGGCGACGAGCTGATCGCCCCGATGGAGAACAAAGCGGCGGTCACAGACGGCGTCATGGCCGCATACGAGCTTCCCGGGGACACTATCGATTTCTTCGCAGGCAGGAAGATCGCGGACACAGTCGAAACGGAGTCCGGGCCGATGTTAGGCCTGCGCACGCTGATCGACAACCTGCTGCGTGATCGGGATGTCTGTATCTTCAAGGCCAGAGGGCCCTCGTGGATAAGCTATATTTTCATCGCTGCCGGCCGCGTCATCAGCGCATCGTACGCCTCAGAGAAGGAAACGCTCGAAGGCGACCGGGCGACCGGTATGCTGCGGCAGGCATCGGGTAAAGCCACGGTCGCCATATACTTCCTCGAAGGCGGCGCCCCGTTCGTCGAAGTGACGCCTTCGGTGGAGATGCCCCCGGCGCAGGCCGCGGAGGCCGCGCCACCGGTCGAGGTCATGCGTCCGCCGGAGCCAGGGCAGGCCACTGTCGAGTCGGTCATTGTCACGCCTGCGCCTGTCGAGGCGGCACCGGCGATGCCGGAGGTCGAGCTCAAGGTGGTAGCCAGCCAGGACGAAACCCTCAGGCTAGACACCCCTCGAAACTCATAACACAGGAGACGCTAGAGGACCGCAGTGTGGTCTGGGTGGACGGCGTCACGCTGAAAAAGCTGGGCATCCGGGACGCCGGGACGGCCAGCATGTCCCTCCCGGGCGGAAAAACCGAACAGGTGACGCTTCTCAAGATGGAGCTGCTTTCCGGCCAGGGGAAGTTTGCCATCGTGCCCCGGAAGCTCCGCAGGCGCCTGTCCCTGGTGCCGGGCACCGTCGTGACGCTGAAGCCGGGAAGCGCGCTGGTACCAGTACGCTGAGCCGGATTACGCTAAGTGTCTGCTGGCTAAGCAAAAGGTAAATGATATAAACGATTACTATTATTAGTAGTACCAGGTTAGCACCACTGTTCAGTCTATCGGGCCCCAGCGGCTTCTACGGGCTTCCGCTGTTTTGCCTGTGGCCCCTTAACGCTTGTGCCGGTGGTCTGTCAAGCTCACAGGAGGAAAGATTACATGGATTATGTTACTATATTGGCGCCAGTTGCGGGTGCCCTCGCGCTGATCTTCGCGGGATACCTCGCCTACTCTGTCCTTAAGGAGAATGCCGGGACGGAGCGGATGAGGCAGATCTCGGGGGCAGTGCAGGAAGGCGCAATGGCGTACCTGAACCGGCAATACAAGACTATTGCCGTCTTTGCGATCGTACTTGCCATAGTTCTGGCCCTGTTCATCGAACCAAAGCCATGGGTGGCAGTCGGCTTCCTTGTCGGCGCCATCTTGTCGGCAGCGGCCGGTTACATCGGCATGAACATCTCCGTCCGGGCCAACGTCCGGACCGCCGAAGCGGCTAAGACCAGCCTCGGAAAGGCGCTGAACGTCGCATATAAGGGCGGTTCGGTCACGGGCTTCGCTGTTGTAGGCCTGGGCTTACTGGGTATCAGCGGCATGTATCTCTTTTCCGGCTCTTCCCTCATTCCGCAGCTCAACGGCTCGACTGACCTGCGGCCGCTGATAGGCCTCGGCTTCGGTGCCAGCCTTATCAGCCTGTTCGCCAGGGTCGGCGGCGGCATCTTCACCAAGGCAGCCGACGTGGGCGCAGACCTTGTTGGAAAAGTCGAAGCGGGCATCCCGGAGGACGACCCGAGGAACCCGGCAGTCATCGCCGACAATGTAGGCGACAACGTAGGTGACTGTGCGGGTATGGGTGCAGACCTCTTCGAGACGTACATCGTTACCGCGCTGGCAGCCATGCTGCTGGGCAACCTCCCGAGCGTCAAGACCTGGCTCATCGACAATATCGGTCTCACGGCGGCCCAGTCAGATAACCTCGTGGTCTTCCCGCTGTTGCTGGGCGCCATGGCCATCTTCGCATCCATCATTGCCACCTTCTTCGTCAGGCTTGGCAAGGACCAGAAGATCATGCGGGCCTTGTATAAGGGCGTCATCGCCGCGACCGTAATCGCGGCCGTACTGTTCTATGCGGCGGATTACATGCTGATGGGCGGCAACATCAACCTGTTCATCTGTGCCCTGGTGGGCCTGGGTGTCATGGCCTGCATGGTCGTCATCACGGAATATTACACAGGGACTAACTTCCGTCCGGTGAAGGCCGTCGCGAGAGCATCGCAGACCGGCGCCGGCACCAATATCATTACCGGCCTTGCCATGGGCTTTGAGTCCACCGCAATGCCAGTCCTGGTAATCGTCGTAGGCATCTACCTTGCATACCACTTCGGGAACGTCTATGGTATCGCTATCGCGGCCGTAGCCATGCTGTCGGTCACGGGCATCATCGTGGCCGTCGACTCGTTCGGCCCGATCACTGATAACGCAGGCGGCATCGCCGAGATGGCCGACCTGGCCCCTGAGGTCCGGAAGCACACGGATGCGCTGGACGCGGTCGGCAACACGACCAAGGCCGTGACCAAAGGTTATGCCATAGGTTCGGCCGCGCTCGCCGCGCTCGCGCTCTTCGCCGCATTCAAGGCGGAGATCACGATGCCGGCAGGCGTCACGCTGAACCTCTCGGTCGATAACCCCGTCGTCCTGATCGGTCTCATCATCGGCGGCGCATTGCCGTTCCTGTTCAGCGCCTTCTGCATGCAGGCAGTGGGCAAGGCAGCCTTCGACATCGTCAGCGAAGTCCGGAGGCAGTTCAAGGAGATCCCGGGCATCATGGAAGGCACGGGCAAGCCCGAATACGGCAAGTGCGTGGACATCGTCACCTCGGCGGCGCTGAAGCAGATGGCCCTTCCGGCTATCATGGCCGTCATGGCACCGCTGGTCGTCGGGTTCCTGCTGGGCCCCGAAGCTCTCAGCGGACTGCTCCTCGGTGTCATCGTCACGGGACTGCTCCTCGCCATACACATGACGTCGGGCGGCGCTGCCTGGGACAACGCCAAGAAGTTCATCGAGACCGGCAACTACGGCGGCAAGAAGAGCGACGCTCACAAGGCTGCAGTAGTCGGCGACACCGTGGGCGACCCGTACAAGGATACCGCGGGCCCTGCGTTAAACGCGCTTATCAAGGTCATGAACACGATCTCACTGATCTTCATCGGCCTGATCTGCTCGTACTATCTGATAAAGTAAAACAGACGCCGGGCTCTGCCCGGCCATTCTTTTTATCCATCGCTTCCGACATTTCTACTGGATGATGATACCTGTCGTCTACTTCTCGGCATCGCATAACACGGCCTATGTGGCGCAGATCATTGCAAAGGGGATCGAGAGTCCGGGCCATGATCTAAAGCCTGACCTTGTGAGAGTCGAGAATGCCGGAGAGCGGAAAATCGATCTGTCCCGTGCCGATGTCATCGGCGTGGGCGCTCCCATCTACGGCGGCTTTGCTGAGCCGGTCATGCGATGGGCTGAAAGCTTCGACTTTTCAGGCAAAAGAATATTCCTGTTCTCCACGGCAAACAAGTATTTTTTCAATTCTACCAGGCAGATGATCGATCTGTTGCAGAAGAAGGGCGGCACAGTCATAGGGGCGTTCGAGATGAAGTTCCCCGGCTCCATGGAAGGCGTCTTCTACTCGAAGGAAGAGGCGGATAAGCATCCGCTGCAGCGATCGGAACTGGAACGGGCGTTGCGCTTTGGCAGGAAGATCGGGGACATCATAAAAACAGGCAATGGATACGCAGATTTTGCGTACCCTCACCGTCTCCCGGCTCCGGTCATGCCGCTCGTCAGGGCAGTGAAAAAGGCGGTCCTGGGCATCGTAAAGCGAGGCCTGTTCGAGTCGAGCTGCGGCCTGTGTACGGGCGGAAGCTGCACTGCATGCGCAGGAGTCTGCCCGGTCGACGCCATAGAAGTAAAAGGAAAATGTGCGGAGATCGACAAGAGCAAATGCATCGCCTGCTTCCGGTGCTTTAAAGAGTGCCCGCAGGGCGTGTTCTCGCTCCGGTTCGCCGGTGGCAGGGAATATTACCGGGGGCCATGGCAATTGAAGGGATATATCGACCCGGATGAGCTCGCAAGGACAACGCCTGGATTTTGATAGATGGCCATGCCCTGAAACGCGTGCGCGCGCGTGCGGCCGGTCGGGAAACAGGATTGTAAATACCGATTGCCTTTATTCTAATCGTCTTGGCGCCCCTGGCCCTTGGCGCCCTTGGCGAGCGTGACAGTAGGCGCATTGCATATACAACATTGCGTTGCAAAATCTTTCAGAGCTTTTCGTACCCGAACACAAGGAATAGTTTTAGCTCGCCAAGGGCGCCAAGGGCCAGGGTCGCCAAGAAAAAATAGTAATATTTTAAACGATCGGCTTGGCGCGTCTTCTAATCGCGATCCAAAAAATCATTTACCGAACAGTTCCTTGACTTCCTTCAGCTTTTCCCTGATCGGTATCTGCTGCGGGCACTTCTCTTCACACTCCCCGCAATCGGCGCACTTCGAGGCACAGCCGTCGGACATGAACATGTTATACACCATCCCGGGCTGTTCAGGATCGCCAAACATGGATGCGTTGTTATACTGCTCGAAGCAGCCGGGGATGTTGACCCCGTTGTTGCAGGGCATGCAATACTCACAGCCCGTGCAGCCCACTTTCATCCGTTCCCGGTACGTGGCCTTTACACGGTCGATGAGTGCCAGCTCCTTCTTCGTCAGCGTGCCGGGCCGCCCTTCGTCGACGTACTTCAGGTTGTCCTCCACCTGGCTGAGCGAGCTCATGCCGCTCAATACCACCGTGACCTCCGGGTGGTCCCAGACCCAGCGCAGTCCCCAGCCTGCCGGGCTGCGGTCGCCCCTCGCTTCTGCCCAGATCTTGTCGATCACAGGCACGTGCCTGGTCAGCAGCCCGCCGCGCAGCGGCTCCATGACCACGACGCCGAGGCCTTTCGACGCAGCGTACTTCAGGCCTTCGGTGCCGGCCTGGTAGTCCTCGTCGAGGAAGTTGTACTGAATCTGGCAAAACGTCCAATCGTAAGCGTCCACGCACTGCCGGAAGACCTCCAGCTTATCGTGGAACGAGAAGCCTGCATACTTAATTCGGCCATCCGCCAGAGCATCGTCCAGGAAATCAGCCATGCCGAGCTTTTCCATGCCAGGGAGGCGGTTCCTGTCCAGCGCATGTATCAGGTAATAGTCAATGTGGTCGGTCTGCAGCTTCTTCAACTGCTCATCGAGGTACCTGTCCATGTCTTTCCGCTTCTCGATCAGCCAGGCAGGCAGCTTCGTGGCCAGGTTGACCTTTTCCCGGTAGCCGTCCTGCAGCACTTTCCCTACTATGGTCTCACTTTCCCCGTTATGGTACGGGTAAGCCGTATCTATGTAGTTCACGCCATGGTCGATGGCGTAACGTACGGCCTGCTTCGACAGCCTCAGCGAGACACGGCCGCTCTTGAGCAGTGGCAGCCTCATGCAGCCGTAGCCAAGTATGGACAGTTCTCTGCCCGACTTTTTCATTTTGCGGTAGAGCATGAAATCCCTTTTTTGCAAAAGCTAATGCTTCATCTTCGATAGTTGCTCGCCATAAAGCCCGATACAGTCCGGGCTTAGCTCGTGGACCAGCACAATCATCGCCTGTGCAGGCAGGCCGGTAACCTCGCAGGTAATTTTCGTGTACTCTTTGATGATTTTCTCTTTCTGTTCCGCGCTAAGTGGCGCGGTCTCGATGGTTATTATTGGCATAATGTTCCTCCATCCTGTTATTTTCCTGCTATATTCATTAGCTTTTTACCATCATTCCACGCCTTGCCGACCTGTTCCCCGATGGTCCAGTAGCCGTTGTCAGGCATCGTGAGCAACATCGGTCTGACTTTCCCGAAGTCCGGTTTTCCGTTCGTCAGGCAGCTCTTATCGGCATATGACGACATGATCTCGCCGATGAAGATATCGTTCGTCGGCAGCTCCAGCGCCTTAACAAGCCTGCACTCGATGCACAGCGGGCACTCATTGATCATGGGTGCGGTTTTCAGGCTGCCGTAGAACACGTCGAACAGCTTCGACTTGTCCACCTTCTCGCCGGAGACGAGTCCGCAATAATCCGTCTTCTCGACCATGTCGGCGGATGGCACGTTGATACTGAACGTGCCGTTCTCCACGATGAATGGCGTAGTGTAATGGACCTTGTTAATCATCACCGCGATCATCGGCGGGCTGGCGTTCACCCGCGAGACCCAGCCGACGGTCATGAAATTTGCCTTTCCCATGGCCTTCGTGCCGACAAGCACAACCGGCATGGGGAAAATGAACGCGTTCGTGCCAAGCGATACCTTTTCCATCTTATGCACCTGCTATACTATTGACACTAACTATATTTATATGATATACAGGCAAAGAAGGTATATACTATCAAATAGTATACCATTGATCGATATGACGCTAAAACGGAAATACCATTGCCCGGTCGAGGCTGCCATCGACGTGATCGGCGGGAAATGGAAGCCGCTCATCCTCTGGGCGCTGCGTGACGGCACGCTGCGGTTCAGCCGGATCGAGAACGAGCTGCCCGGCATCACCCAGAAGATGCTGACCAAGCAGCTCCGGGAGCTGGAGAGGGACGGGCTCATATCGCGGAAAGTCTACGCGCAGGTGCCCCCGAAAGTAGAGTACTCGCTGACAGACTCCGGCAACTCGCTCATGCCCATTATTGATTCTCTGTGTGACTGGGGCCAGGCGCATATGGGTGATCTGATCGAGTATGATGCGATGGAAATCAGTAATCAAAAATAAAATTTATTCCTGGCAGGTTTTCACCTTCCAGGCATATAAGAATAGCAATCAGGGGAGTGCTTAATATATGGTCGATTTAGGTGACACGTTTAACGAGGGCATGGATGTAGTGACATTCGGGGCATGGAGTGCAGCTTCGGTAGCCTATCAAAATGCTCAGAGTGCAGTCGGTGATATTGCCGACGGTGTGGCAAAATTTGCGAACAAGACCCTGACATTGATGGGAGACCTGGACTCGGTACTATATGATACCGATAAGCTGTTGAAGATCAGGCAATACGAGAGCCGGCAATACGTCGAACTCTCGCCTGATGAGAAGGCGATTTTTAATGTTTACAGGGATCAGGAACTTGATAAAGTCAAAAAATTTACCGGTGGCGCGACTGACACACCAGGCCTGGAGAAGTTTATTCTCGATTACACCAAGAAGGATTCCAGCCAGCGCAAACTACAATTTAACAACTATTTACTGGCAAGCGAGATCCTGGACCTCAGGAAAGCCATGAGGGAAATATTATGGAATAAGCCGGGGGTTATCCCTGAGACTATATCCAATGTCAAGGCCATACTGGAAACCGTTAAAAAAGTTGATCAGCCCCTTGTGGAAAAATCCCTGGACGGTGTCAGTAATGTCCTGTATAGTGCGGACGCCCTCCTTAAAGATGCAGACACCCTGATGCTTGTGAAACGGGCAGCGCCAAGGAACCTTTCGACGTTTAGCCCCGAGGAGAGCAAATACCTGGGCGAGCTCAGGACACAGGAGGCTGATGCGTCGGCCCTCAGGGCGGCGAAAAAAGCAGAGATGGACAAGCTGAGAGATTCAGGCGCCACCGACCAGCAGACGCTGGAACGGATCAACGAGCTTGACCGGCAGCTCCAGGACCTGCAACGGAAATACGACGAAGCCACCGAAGCGATCGAAAAGCTGTTTTACACGGAGCCCGGCGTCATACCCCTGACATTGTACGACGTCGAGCAGTCTGTCAAACAAATCACGCCAAAAATAACCAGCATCCTGGAAGATACAGATGAGTCTATCAGGCAGGTTACGCCCCCGGTCACGGACACGATCAAGGACATCGACAGCCTGCTGACGATAAAGCGTACTGCCCCCCGGGACGAATCGGAGCTGAACGAGGACGAGCGCACATACCTGGCCGATCTCCGGAAACATGAAAAAACGCTGGACGACCAGATCAAAGTCAAACAGGACGAAATAAGCCGGCTGAAGGCATCGGGCGCCACCGACCAGCAGACGAAAGACCGGATTGACGTGCTGGAGTGGGAGACTAGGCAATGTGAAGCGGGCATGGGAGAATAACTACCGGGAAATCGTCCGGGTACTGTACACCCAGCCGGGCGTCGTGCCGGACACGATCTACGCCGTTGACCAGTCGGTGAGACGGTTCAACATGGTGGAGCAGCCGAAAATCGAAAGCATCATGGACTCGGTGGATGATACCGTCGACGAGGCCGCGAAAGTAATGGCCGGGGTACGCGAACTGTTCGTCGTCAGGACACTGGAGCCAGTGCCAGACTCGACACTCCTGCCTGGCGACAAAGGCAGGCTTGAGGGTCTGCTGAAGGACATCAAGGAGATCGAGCTTAAAATACAGAAGCAGAACGGCATTATCGAAGCGATGCCGATACCGGTCATGCCATTTGGCACAGCTAGCAGGCCTTCGTCGGCTGCGTCCGGCAAGACAACGGATTTCGAAAAAGCGGAGATGCCTTCCGGAATGAACATCATAGGCCTGGGCACTGCCGGTACAATCTTCCCGGCAGCGGACCTGTTACGCGATAACCGACGGGCTTACCTGAAACAGATGGACCGGGAGAAACTGAAGCTCGAGCAGCAGATCGAGCGTATCAGGTTCAGGGAAGTAGAACGGCCGGGGGTCATCCCCAAAATTCTGTCCGGCGTAAATGAAACGATCGAGCGGCTGAACAAAGAGGACCAGCCTCGCTTCGAGAAGATACTGGACAACGTGAACGGCAGCCTGGAGCATACGAAGGGCATACTCGGGAATGTCAATGAAGCCGTCGGCAAGGTGACCGGCATGGCGAAACAGTACAGCCTTATCGTCAAGATCGGCCTGGCCATCTCCGGAATTGCGATCGTGGCTACGCTGTTGCTGATACCGGTCCTGCTGGTCAGGATGATACTGTTCGGCCTGTAGAACAATAGAAAATTTAATAATCGACGTTCAAAAGTGGAGAGTCGGGAAAACCATCCGGTGGTTTCCCGACACCTTTTTTAAATCAGGCGTGATAGTGTGTTCCACCGAGCGCCCGCTGTGCAGGCGACATGGACTCTTCCTTCCCGGGCACACCGCACGCATCGGCCCGGCATTGCTTGCACAGCCGGAACTGGGGCAGGTACTTCTCTGCCACGGTGCGGGCCTGTTCGAGGTCCTTGCACTCCGGAGCCTTCATGTTCGCAAACTTATACAGCGGGATCATGGGTATGATGTTCATGAGCACCGCGCCCTTCTCGGCCGACATCTTCGCGATGGGCTCTATCTGGTCCGCGTTGACTTCCGGCACCAGGACGGTATTGACCTTGACGATCATGCCAGCCTTCGACGCCGCCTCGACGCCGGCGAACTGCTTCTCGATGAGCAGCTTCGCGGCCTCTTCGCCACGGTAGGTCTTGTTGTGGTAGCGTACCCACGAATAGATCTTCGCGCCCACTTTGGGGTCGAAGGCATTGATAGTGACGGTCACGCTGGAGACGCCGACCTTGAGCAGGTCGGGTACGCGCTCGGCCAGGTACAGGCCGTTGGACGCGACGCACTTGATAAGGTCGGGGTGCCGCTCGTGCACCAGCTTCAGCGCCTCGAAGGTCTCCTCGTTGGCCAGCGCCTCGCCCGGGCCGGCCACGCCTACGACCTTCATGTTTTCCATCTCCTTCACGACCTGGTCGACACGGTCCGCCGCCTGCTGCGGGGTCATCACGCCGGACGACACGCCGGGGCGGTGCTCACATTTGTCGATCTTCCTGGTACAGAAGTTGCACTGGATGTTACACTTGGGAGCGACGGGGATGTGTATCCTCGCGGTGGAGAAGTGCGCCTTCTCGTTAAAGCAGGGGTGGGCCGAGGTCAGGTGGGAAAACTTGGACCTTCCGCCTTCGAAAACCTTCAGTTGTTCCATACGTTATCTCCAGTCAGATAAATGTAATATGATGCTAATCGCACTAAATCTTTATCATGCGATCGTACAGGCCCGGATATCCGGCCATACGACCAACGATCAGGTGCTTTCACAATCGTTTAATTCATATTGATAAGAAACTGTGAAATTATATACTTTTTGAGCATTGGACACGGAGGGCACGGAGGGTGCCGGTTTTCGCGGGGCTCCCGGGGGCATTGTTCCAGAAAAAGGCCGCCCTGGGTCTCGACACAAGACGCCTGCCCCGAAGACAGGCTTCACAGTGAATCTGATAGTTTGATTGCAACCTTAGGCTTTCGCCCTGAGGGGCAACTCTTTACCAATAAGCTCCCCTGGACGCTGATGTTCAAATGACGATGGTAAAGTTTTTCATGCCTCCGTGCCGCTCTTCGTCCATATAGGCCATTATTTTCTTCTTTGCCTGATTGTAATAGCCCCTCCGATCATGCCTAATGCCGTTGCGAAGATGACCCGGAGATGGCACATTCTCAGGCCTGCGGTGACTGGTAAGCTTGATGTGTCCGCAACCGCTTTGCCCGGAGCAATATATGCTTCCACCACAGTGAACAGCCCGGAAGCGGACGGTGTGGTCTGGCCGACGAGATTCAGCTGGTAGTAAATGTTTAGCGGGGCTGTGCCCTCGATCCAGTTCTCGTTGGCTGCCATGACCCACCGGTAGTGCGCCGCGCTGCTGGCATTACAATGTTTGAAGTCTGTCGGCATGATCGGGTCGCCCTCAAGCAGATCATAGGCACGCGTTACGCCCGGCTCTTCGATCTCCGCGTAAGCGTATGACTCTTTATCGGGCGTCATGTACAGGTCCACGGTGAATAGTTCGCCGGGTGGAGCACGATGCCGGTGGCGGTCGCTTCCTGCCCGTTGAAATACGCTTTGATGCTCTTTCCGCAGACTTCGCCCGGTAACGTGGCAAGCAGCAGTATCAGGATCACTATGACGTAGCGAGATTTCATGACGTCACCCCCTGGTTCATCGAAGCCCTGGCTCTTCTCGTCCCAGCCACCGGCCTTATCGCCGACCCCCTGCATCCCTGGCGGCACGAGGATAAACGTGGATGTCTTAGCCGTAAATTTGAGCGGCTCGTTACAGCCGATGATCCGCCCGTATGCGTCCGTTATCGCCTGATGCCTTCTCGTGTACGATATGGCGGCGCTCCCGAAAACCGGGTCAGGCAGGGGCTCGACATCGGCGTCATAAACCGTAAAGACCGGAATGACTCCCTGCACCTCGATGTACCAGACGTTCATTGTAGCCCACCACCCGTATGGAGGCAGCAGCGGAAGGCCTGAGGGAATCTTCCCCAGGGCTTTCTCAAGCGCGGCATCGGCGCCTTTTCTGGCGATCTCCTGTCCGGCCTCTCTGGCGAAGTCCCTGATGGTCACCTGTATCTTTTCTTTTAGCCGGCTGGTAACCTGCGTTATTGCCTTATGCTCTGCTTCGGCGATTTTTTCTTCGACCCTCCTGGCGAAGTACTCCGTGTATTCGTCCACGTAGCCTTCGGCGTACTTCCTCGCCTTTTCCCTGACCGCTGTTGTGCTGTCGCCGACGATCTCGCCTGCGATCTCGCGGACAAGCGTCCCGTTGCTCAGGTCCCTGACGATGGCCTTCGAGTCGTTGCCGCGTCGCTCCCATGCATGTTCGACAGCCCTCTCGACAGAAGGCTGCGGCACCGTTTCTTCGACAGACGTATCTTCTCCGAGTACGGCAGTGATCTCCCGTTTCAGCTCTTCCCTGATTCCGGAAGATACCTCTTCGATCAGCCTGTCGCTTTCGGCGATGATCGTCTGGTTCGCCACCCTGTCAGCGTTTTCCGCCACGGCGTTAATGCCTTCTATGAGCGGTTGCGAAAGCTGATCGGCCATCTCGTCGGTCCATGGAAAATCGGCCGCCGGGGAGAAGAGGCATATGTTCCTCAGTCGCAGCGTCCTGACGGTATACCCTGTCTCTTCGTCGGTATGCAGGCCGGTGTCCAGGAACGAAGGGCTCTGGTCTATGGCCATAGTCACTTCCTCAGTCCAGGGGTAACCGCAGGCAAAGTCGGCACTGCTGTTCAAGGTCATGGCCAGGCCGAACGGGATGTAGAAACGGTTGCTGAGATAGCTCTTCGCGCTTTCGGCGTTGCCTGTAAGGTCGGACGAGTTCTGGCCGGTCCCGTCCATTCGCCTGTCGATCGTCTCGTTTATCAGGTCTCTGCAATTCCCCGCGGCGTCGGCCAGCTGTCTCCTTATATCTTCCAGAAACGCCTCCCTGATCCTGAAGATGGCCTTAGTACCGCACGACCTGTACATGGGGCGACCGCCGATGTCCGGCTCGCTGAAGTAGCTCTGGCGGTCCAGGTAGCCGTCATACCGGCTGCGATACATGCCGTCAAGCTTCTGGTAAGCCGCCTGCGCCATAGCGGCCGGGGAACCTCCGGAACTTACCGGATCAATATTTACGACCATCTCTTTCTTGATCGTTTTGCGCAGGTCGCTTAATTCGTAGTCCGCCTCTATTTCCGCCCATACCGGATGTCTGTTGCATGGCCCGCAGACGAGTTCCCGGGATTTGTCCCCGAAAGCCGCCGGTACCCTGGCCTGCCATCCGTCCCGGTCGCCGATGATGTCGGCGAGCGCCCGTTCAAAGTAGCCTGGCTCGCCGTATAGATCAAACGAATCCTCATAGCATCCGACCACGTTGACGAGGTTATCGTCCACGAACACCTTGCGGCCGAAGCTAAGGTCTTTTTCATAGCTGTACCCGGAGTACGGGCTGGCCACGTCATTGCTGCTGCCCGCAAGCACAGGATCGCCAATCTCCGAGGACGACGTCTTATACTTCCCTGCACCGAAGTACCGGAGTACCGAATACTCGGGTATCACATAAGTGACGGTCAGTCTGTCCGAGTAGCCTTTGCCTTCTCTGTTGTCTTTGCAGACACGGAACGTCCTGGTCAGCAGCCGCCATTCCCCGGACGCCGGCGGGACCGGTTCTGTCACGGCGCTTTCTTCCAGCGTGCAGGTGGTGTTGACCCGGGGGTAGTAGTCCCGGTCTCTCCGGATATCGACGTACATCTTAACCGTATAGGCCCCTTCGAAAGTGCACTGCGAGTATCCCCCGAAGCTCACGTTATTGTAAGCCCGGTCCACGATCTCGTATATATTGAACGAATATGTTTCCGGCGGTCGCGTTTCATTCTGCGGCAGCTCGTCTTTGCTATTGTTGACCACGTCATAATTGTTGACTTCCGACGGCCGGGCGGCATTACCAGCGCACTTGTAAGCAAGCTCGGCCAGTCCAAGCGGATCGACCGAGTTGTACTCGAACCCCTGTTCCATCAGTACAGCCCCGTTGGTGATCAGCTCAAGCTGCGAGTTGTCCACGATGTTCAGCGGTGTGCCGATGGCGTACTGTGTATAGCCCCTGGCCCATGTATATGCGAACGAGGCGGCGGTGAGGTCCAGGAACATCGGCGTTCCGTTCAGCCTGCGCCCATACTCGTCGGTCATCTCTTCCAGCAGGGGATATCGTGAAGTGATCAGGCTCCGGATCACCCTGTCCTCGCTATAAGAGAAATTGCTGCCAGGACGGCTGACGGTGATGTGTACGGGCACTTCCATCGAGTAGTAGGCGGTGTAGTCATTTTTACAGCCGACGACCGGGTGATCGAAGTTGCGGTACAGGGTCATGTTGTCCGGTATAATAGAGACGGACTGGCAGTCACCGATCATGCAGGCGTATACACAGTAGTCCCCGAAGGCAAACGTGCCGTTGTAGTTTGCCTCCAGGTACTTTGAAAGCTGCCTGTAAGTCAGGCTTTTCAGCCTTTCTTTTTCCACTTTCTCCGGGCTCTCCCTGGCCGATCCGCTGACGTTGACCACCGGAGTCCTTCCGACCTCGGCCTCCGCGGCAAGGCCTGCGTAGTTCAGTGCGCACGATATGTCAGAAACGGCAAGCGTTAATGCCTTATTAATGTCACGGTCCCGGTCGTCGCCGATACCCCGGGATATCCCCGCAGACTCCATGCTCATGAGATATACCGTGATGATCGTCGATATGACCACCAGCAGCACGCCGATGACGGCAAAGGGCACCCTGGCATCGTCATTTTCAGGCATAAGGCTCCACCCAGACGCTTATTGTTGCCATAGCAACCGAAGGCGTATACCTGGATTTCAGCCAGGCCAGGATTGTGCTGCGCGCCCCGTCGATGTCCATGCTGCCGTACATTAACCCGTCCGCGACAATGTCTGACAGGCGGTCCATCGCATCCGCGTTACTCGCAATAGTCAGGTCCGCTATGAGGTCCCTTCCGGTATTATTGATAAAGACGAGGGCCTGGCTGTTCAACGTTTCATTGCCGGAGAAACGCTTGAGTATCCGTACCGGGTCCAGGCGGCCGCCCCCGGTAAAAGATCCCAGCGTATTATCCCATATTTCGTCGACTATCAGGCCGGTTGTGTTTCTAAGGCATCTCTCGGTCGCACTGCCTGATGTTTTGCCGGAGCCGGGCACTGTCGGCATCCATGTGATAGTCGTTCAGGCTCTGACGCAGCGATTCAAGGTCACATGCATTTGCGCTCTCCAGTACTGCCACCGTAATGTTCGTCGTATAAGGCATGGTGACAGGCGTGCTTGACGATGAGCGCCGGCCGGGTGTGGCCTGCCTGCCTTTACCTCTCCGCCGAACGGGACGCCTGCTATAGGTGCCCAGCGGAGCGTGAACTCATAGCCGTACCTGCCGTCCAGCTTCGACCTGACGGACCGGTCTATCAATCCCGTTGTGGCACTATCATATTCCACCGTGACTGGGTTCAGGCGTATTGCGCCGGGCTCTGACAGGAACTGGCAGGCTGCATCCCCGGCGGCAATGTCCATGACAGTCCGGTGTCTGTTCCCCCTGCCAAGGACTGCTTTCGTGACGTCCCGGTACAGGATGTCGCTCGTGGCGTTAATGCTGCCGGTATCTGCTATAATATCCGCGACGTTGCCGAGCACCCGGTACTCGAAGAAATCCGCTTTCTCAGTCTCCAGCGAGATCAGTGTCGCGGCTGACAGCTCCCTCAGGCTCCTGTCTGCCATCGACCGCTCCATGGCATGGCCGGTGATCGCCGGGCTCATAATGGCAGCGCTGACTGCCACGAGGGCGAGGAAAAGGACAGCATCCATAACCGTTGAATATCCTTCATCGCTCATTGCCCGCCCTCCGATGCTGTTACTGTCAGTGTGCCTGAAACGCAGCGGGCATCATTCAGTCTGACTGTGACCGGCAGCCTGTAGCTTGCTGACCTGAGATTGCCGTCCTCTCTTCCTGCGGACCAGGCAAATATGCCCCCTTCGACCCTGGCTGTGACTTTTTCACCGGGGATGCCATAGCCCCGGAAAACGTCGGCCCTGCGGGATACGTTATCCAGCTTTTGTGCCTCCAGCACACAGGACATGTCTTCACGGGCGACCGACGGGTCTGCCGCTATCGCCATGGCCATCGTGCGCAGGTCATCCTTCCTGTCGGCATAGTATGCCTTTGCCTCATATGAAGAATAGGCGGAAAAAATTATGTACGCGAAGAGTAACACGCCGATCGCCACAAGCCCCAGCGCCGGAAGGTCCGTATAGGGCTCGGTCACCCCGCGCTCATCGCTGGAAAACGAAGACGTATTGCTCACTCTCCGTAGTGTGGCTGGTATTATTATATGCGTACAGGAACAGCTTTTCGATCGTCAGAGGCTCAGACGCACTCATAACGAGCGGATGGCCGGCCATGTCCCGGCACGCGTTTTCCATCAGTGCCGTCACTTCGACTCCTGCCGTCAGGTCCAGTGGCGATTCTTCCGTCCCCGGGCTCCCGAATGTACCGTTGAGGTACTCATGCACCCCGGCGGTATCGCACCAGAAGAATTGGCCTCCGCAACTATAGGAACCTGGATACACTCTGACCGGCAGAGGTCTGGCAAACTCCTTGCCGGCTTCGTCAATGGCAATGACATAGTCGGAAGTGATCTTTATCGTAAACCCTTCCGCCGGGTATGTCGCATTATGGCTGAATGCCACGGAAGAGACAGCTACGCTGCCTATGTCCCCGCAGACCTCTGAAGCGACAGATTGTAACGAGATCGCTTCATTCGCATGGCCTGTCGATCTGAACAGAGCAAAGACTATGATCATCAGCACGGCAGCCGCTATGGCCACGCTCGCTCCTGACAGCAGGCTTTCCATGGACGCGTTGCCGTCCGTCATGCCGCCTCCGGGCAAATGAGGGCCATAATACTGCCATTCACGGACAGGATACGGATACATACAGAGTATCTGCCCGGGTACAGTGCCAGCGGTCCGCCGTATGCGGGGCCCGGGCCGCCGGAACCAAGCAGCGCTTCCGTGAAAAAGGTCTCATTGCTGCCGTCCTTATACTGGATAGTATACATGCCGGTTGGGCGCGCTACGAGGCCGTTTACAGGCACAGTCCCGAACGTGATCATCCGCACGCTGTCCGGGACCGTAAGCCCTGTAAGCACACTGGCCTTCCTCGTCGGTACAGCCATCAGCATACTCAGCCGCGGCCGTTTCCGCAATCCTTGCCGCGCAGGCTCTTGCCGCTGTCGTCGAAGACTCGTCCATCAGCGCCAGCGCGTACGTCGCGGCAAGGACGATAGCCATGGAAGCGGCAACCAGTACTGCGGTCAGCTTCATGGGCAGGAAATCGGCGCCGTCATCATTCTCCAGCATACTTTTTTACATTAAACGGTAAATTACTTATAGTTTGCGACTTAATTTCAATATAGAGAGAATATGTCACAGTATAAAGAGACAATTGATGCGGACTTAACCGGACGGGTTATGTCCCTCGAGCAGAGGACGAAAGGCCTGCAGGGCCGGATATCTGCCCTGGAAATGTGCCTGTCCGGCTCTGCAGGCCACTCCCGGTCAGTGGAATCCGGCGCCTGCGATGATACCGAATTCGTTCCGGCAGCAATGCTTTCCCACCTGTCCGGGGACCAGGAACCCGGCACTGTAGAGGAGAGGTTTTTTATGATTGAACCGATGGCCGGCCGGAAGGGTTCCCGGGAAAATCGCCTGCCTGTGGTTGCCCGGGCCATTGATACGACGGGCATCATCGCCGGAGGGATCCTCCTGGGCGCCGGTCTCCTCCTGTACTCAGGAAACCTCGACATTATCAAAAATCCGCTGCTGGCGATGGGGTGCGGCATCCTGTTGATCGCCGGCGTGGCCGTACGATTGGTCCTGTAAATATTTTGCCATTTACAGGCAATATAAAAATCTATAGTTCAACGCCGTCTCCACGTAGAAAAAGATCGTCATTAACGGCGTAGACCCCCAAGGACCTTCCGGCTTCCTACTGGTATAACATAGTCAAGCCATACGAGCTGGCAAAGACTAAGACCATGGAATTGCGGCTGGTGATAAGGTCGATCTAAACACCTGCGAACATACAGAGTTGTCCGGGATCGTTCAGGTCCTTATGCAGTCTTCACTGCCGCACTGGGGGCATATGACCGGAAAACGAGACGGGTCTTCCTGAAAAACGAACCCGCAGGTCCTGCACACGAAATACACCTTTCCCTGGTCAATTCCCTCGTCCCACTCTTCCATACAGATATGTGCTTTACGTTCAAGTAATAAATATTATTCGGTGAACATGGGCCCGGCTGAGTATCGGTGCATGACTCAAAAGTTATATGGGAGAATCGCATTAATATATAATTGGTGGATTTTTGCCTATGGACAGATCGCTGGAATTTGGCGGCAGGCGTGTCGAGCCGGACGTGCGCAGGCTTAGCGACATGCGCGAAGTGGTCTGCGACATCGACTGGCTGAAGACAGCCCCCGACATGGACCTGTATTACATGTACCGGGACCTGGCCATGAGCCGGCAGGACCGGTCGCTCCTCCTTGACAACGGGCTTCGCTATGACATCACCGTGATACCGCCGAACAGGCTGGGAGGCGAGTACGTCAAGACCGCCGGGCACTACCATCCTGAAGATCGACGGCACCGGATGCACGTATCCCGAGGTCTATGAGGTGCTGCACGGCACTGCCCATTACCTCCTGCAGAGGTGCGACGGCGGCCACATAGCCGACGTTGTGCTCATCGAGGCCCATGATGGAGACAAGGTGCTGATACCGCCCAATTACGGGCACGTCACCATCAACCCGTCGAACCAGGAGCTGAAAATGTCCAACTGGGTGTCTCGTAATTTCTCTTCTATCTACGAGCCCTACAAAAAGTGCGGCGGCGCCGCCTACTTCGAGATGGCCGGGGAAAAGCTCGTACGTAACTGCCGTTGTGACAGCCCTCCTCAGGTACGGTTCCTCAAGCCGACGAATGTGTCGAAGGTCGGCCTCCAGAAGGGCAAGGAAATGTACGGTCTCGTGCGCGACATCGACAAGCTGAAGTTCCTCAACGATCCCCATGGCCTACGGCTGGCTGTGGGAAGAAGTGATGAGCGAAAAGAACCGCGTCGAAGCGCCAAAACAATAACGTATCCAATTGTCATGTAAAACGTGCGAGTAATGGGCGGGCTGGCGTCCTTGCGCGCGCGAGCGCTTTTGCAGGCCTGGCAAACGACGATGTACACTGCCACCTCTATTAATCATTAATGCCCGACCCGGGCTCCGGCTATCGGCCGGCTCCCGGCAAGAATCCGGCTTATGTATCGGCGAGCTCTGGCAAACGCCTGATGCGCCTGCGACATTTTCTTTATAGTCACTCCTGACAGAGTACAGCACGCTGCCGTCCCCGGCGACAGCCCGGACCACCAGGCCCTTTTTCACAAGTTCACGCAGGTAGCTGCTGACGGCGGGCTCCGATACCCCGAGGGCGCGTGCCAGCCGGGCGTTGGACATGCCTTCGCTCTCCTGCAGCGCCACGAAGAGCTTTCGCGCCCAGTCTCGCCGGAGCAGCGATATCATAGCCCGCTCCGCCTCCGAATATGCATTCGCGTTCCCGAAGTAGCGCACGTACTTGCCGTCCCGGTACGTGACGATCCGGTGGTTGATGCCCAGGATGAACAGGTGGTACCGGACCGTGCCCGGGTTCATGCCGAGCAGCCGGGCGATCTCGTACATCGTGGTGCCGGGCTCTCTCCTGACGAGGTCAAGCACACCGTTACGATTCTCATTGTCGTTCAGCCGGCTTCGTGCGCGGGCGACAGCGCCCACCAGGAAGAACCTGAAGAACATGTACAGCGCGGCAATGAAGGTGAAGCCCAGGGCGATGTTCGTCCGGACAGCAGACAGGCCCCCGTTGCGGGTGCCGTAGTAGAGCGTCGCGTTATGGACGGCTATGCCGGTCAGTATCGAGTCTATTGGCTTGTCCCAGAGAATATTGCCGTCTCTGTCCAGCGCGGCGACTCCGCTTGCATAGCAGATCCTGGAACGGTCGAGCAGCGCCGGGCATAAATAAGCGCTAGTTTCCGGTCCCGAGAAGATGAAAAGTCTCGTGTACGTCGTGCCGTTCCAGTAGCCTATCGGGTGCTCGTAATTGTACAGGTAGTAGCTGACATAGATGACGTCTCCCGAAGCCAGGACATTCACCCTCGAATTCCCGAGGACGTAATAGACCAGACCGGTATTATCCTGCAGCTGCGGGTGGTCCTCCGAGTATACGATGGAGTTCATGGCGGTCTCGGAATATTCGAACAGGCGGAGGACGTTTTGCCGGTCCGCAACGACCGTCCTCTTTCCGGCAGGTACGATGCCACGCTCCCAGATCGTATTGCCGGTCCGCACGTCTACAGCTGTAATACTGACCGGCAGAAGGCTGTCGATACCCGGCATGAAGTCTTCCTCATACCGGCTCTGGCCATAGTATCCCGTACCCTGCGATGCCGTCAGCAGGTCCATCTTCAGCCGAGGGTGGCTGTGCCACTGTATATGAGCCGCCCGGCGAGATCGCGTAGATCATGGGGGTCTGGTTACCCATGGGATAGTACCGCGTGTCTCGTTCCATGTACACAGTGCCGTCTATGCCGAAGGGCATGGTACGGAGCAGGGTCACGTTATCCTTAACGTCCGCGGTCCACAGGACATTTCCGCCGGTATCCAGCGCTGTAACACCGTTCTCCAGTGGCACGTACAACAGCCCTCCATAGTACAGCGGGATATCGCCTCCCGCGGGGATTGCCGTACGGTCGATGTCCTGCCTCGACGGGGTACCATTGACCTCTGTCTTCCAGCGCAGCTTGCCGTCAGAGTCGTATGATTCCAGCGTTCCCGAAGGCACCAGGCCGTCATTATCCCAGGCACCTTGAATCCCCTGATTGAACTCCGGGTCAGGGCTCCTTCCGGCCTGCATGACGTAAACATTGCCCTTATCATCAAGCGCAGGGGGATCAGAGACATCAGTGATACGGTACAGGAAAGTTCCGTTGGCCCCGAGCACCTCCAGCAAATACGAATGGTATACGTACAGGCGATCGCCACTTACCTGCACCCAGGCATCCCTGTACATGAGCGCCAGTATGCTCTGTGTCAGCGGCTTTTCCCAGAGCTTCCTGCCTCCGGATATGGCAATGACCTCATCCGGGATGCCAGAGTTCGAGTACAGGTTACTGTTCCTGAGGTACAGGTACATCGTGTCGTTATCTACTGCAAATACGGGCCGTACTTCCGTCTGGTACCCAAATTGTCCGGCGTCCGGCCTGTACCTGACGACTTTTGGCTTTCTTTCCCAGTTGTTGATTGCCTGCCATGGCTCTGACACTTCATATGACCATTTGACCCTGCCATCCTGGCCTATGGCGTATACATTCGTGCCGTCCTCGACCTGGTCGAACATATAGAGCGTTCCGTCGCTGCCCGTATACATGTAAGGCGTTGCGTTGACAGACGAGGTGGTCCAGTTGCCGCCACTGTCCGTCGGTCCATCCAGGACACCGATAATGAGTACTGTGCCAAGGAAGACGAGCAATAATGCCATTATGGCTTCGAAAACAGCTGCTCTTTCCATCCCGGCACCTATACCGAGTTATGGTCAGGTTAAAATATAGTTTCTCTCACGACCGCTTAATCCTGCATATGCTCTCTGTGGCCTCTGTGATTTCCTTGCGGAGCGAGCCCGGGGTGCACTTGTATACCGCTTTGCTCAGGTAAAGGGCATTCAACTCACTGTCCCCCTGGCGTTCTCATGACTTCAGCGTCTGGTAGGAGTAATAGCCGTATATGGGCAACAACATGAGTGCAGCCCCCCTATTTCAGTACCAGACCTCGTGTGGCAGGAAGGCGGTGAGCGCGGCAATCCCGTATGCGGTCAGGATGAACTTGAGATCACGTTTGATGAGCGCGCCGTTGATCTTGAGCTTATCGACTCTGCGCCGGCGTTTGAACACTATGACCGACAGGCCACAGACCAGCAGCGCCAGCGTGGCGAGCATGAATGGTGTGCCCAGGATGGCCCCTGTGCCGATCTCCTAGCTGGCTTCTCCGCCGACCAGCAGTATCGCGATCAGCGGTATGAGCGTCTCCGGCAGCGCGGTGCCCACGGCCGCCAGCAGGCTGCCGACCGCACCTTCCGAGAGACAGAAACGTTTTCCGACTCATTCCACGCCGTTCGTAAACAGCTCGCAGCCAATCAGGATGACAGCGAAGCTAGCGAGAAAAATGATCAGGTCCATATGCCCGCGGCATCTAACTTTGGCGGATAGTCATATATAGTTTTCTTGCCATATGCAGGGTGATGGCCGTTTTAAGAAAAGACGACGGTACCGTCATCGCCATCGCAGGTCGAGTTCGCGGACACGCTTCTCCGGCAGGCTGTCGGGCTAATGTTCCGGAAGAGCATACCCGAGGGCTATGCGATGGTCTTTGACCTGCATTACGAGCGTTCTGTCAGTATTCACATGCTGTTCGTGCCTTTTCCGATCGACCTGATCTTTCTTGACGGCGATCGGATAATTACCGGAGTACGGCCGAGACTCAATTCCTGGATTGGTTATGCCACCGCCCGCAGGTCCTCGCAGTTTGTAATCGAGACACCGGCCGGCACCCTGGAGCGATACGAGCTCTCCGATGGCATGAGGCTTATATGGTGATTTTTCAAGGTTTAAGCTTGATTATGTCAACTAATGGTTGCGAGAACAATTAAAATGAATTTAATTTCCAATTAGTACAGTACATTTTTAAGATTATTTATAATTTATTTCAATTTTGACGGAAAATTTATTAATAGGGTTGTACTTTATCTTACTAGGGCATCGAGTGTATTGCTATGGATAGTAATCGTTGGTTGGTCGGAGATACCAATGGGCAATTAAGTCTGGACTTCCTCATTGGGATCAGCGTATTCCTTCTCGCCTTTACTTTTGTATTCGCTTTCGTACCGGGGTTGTTCGTGCCGTATAGCTCCAACTCTGACGAATTGACGATGACCGCGGACAGGACGGCAATGGCCCTGGTGGAAGACCTGCTGGCGCTGAATAACTCCAGCAGCGGTAATGCCGGAGTACTCGACGCCTCGAGAATTGACGATTTACGGGCTACTATTAGTGATCCTGCGAAGTACTATAAACTCCGGACAGACCTGGGGCTAAATATGAGCGGAGACGCACTCTACAGCCTGGAGGTCATCATTGAAGATGATAATGGTAACACTATTGACATGATGAATAGCGATGATGCCGCTATTACCTTAATAGGTAATATCGGGCAGAGCAAGCGATTTATCTTTATCCGTGATCCGGATGGCACCGGTACCGATAACTATCCGGGACATATGGCGATTCTGACGGTCAGGTTGTGGTAAAATGCTGGATGACCGGGGACAGATGCAAACGATTGAAGGGCTGAGTGCCGCACTCATTATCATCGTCGTGCTCGTGACCATCGTCCAGACGTCATCAGTCACGCCATCTCCTCCTCGTTTACCAACCAGCATATCAAGCTTGAGCTTAAAAACGTTGGCAACGATATCTTATCAGCCTGGATGAGACGAATATATACAATTCCAGCGATCCTTCGTGCCATCCTTGCTTAAACATGAGTATCGTGATGTGGGCGACCTTCGACAACTGCACCCAATTTACATGGAACAACACCACATACGTATCAACGCATGATACCAACATTACGGCTAAGGATACCTGGCTGTCGAATTCGCTCAAGTTCGCATTGATCAAGAACGGCACCGCGTTCAACGTTGAGTTCGCTACCCCGATGAGTCGGGATATGTGCAAACGGCCAAGATGATACTGAACGGATTCTTTGAGACTCGGTCATGGTGTCACGATACATCGTACTGCACGACGGCGAAATTCTAACAACGGCGTTATCCATACCTGACATTAGCACGACAGACCTGCATGATACTATCGAAGTACGGCTGACGCTATGGGTGATGTGAATGAGTCTACGAAGCAATAAGCATCGGCCAGGTTATGCTGACCAGCGCATTCCTGCTGGCGATTATCTGACTCTCGATCGCCCTTATGCTGAACAATATTGTATATTTCAATAATATCTCCTACATGGGCTTTATGGACCACTCGGGATACGACGATGTCTCTATTAAGAACATGGTGGTAGAGGAAGTCCATATTACGCGTACAACGAAACCAGGGCGATCAAGGCTGATTTCGATCCGCATATGGAAGACTTTATCAGTCGATTAATAACCTCGCCATCCCTAAAGGCAGCTAGGTTAGCTTTACTACTACATCCTTTGAATACCTATGTTCGAACATCCAAGTACATATAAATCGACCGAATCCTTACTGACCATACAAACGAAGGACTCAAACAAGACCTACTCGATCATCACAAACTATACCCCGCCCGTTGCCCATCTCTCCGGGGCCGGTCCGACGCCGCTCGATTGTAGGTATTTATAACAGCGAATAAGACACGATGTACGTAGGTATGGATGACTGTGCAGAAGTTACTGTATTAGTTACGATAGAGATTTATCGGGTTCCAGGTGTTACTGTAGATTTTGCTGAATTCCTCGCTGGGCGGGACTCTATGATAAGTCTGGCGCACCTCGATAGACCCGGTTGCGACAGGACGCGATGGTTAGGCTACTGCTATTACTTCCCGACCAATATTGGCATTGAGGTGTCTTAACGCAAGCTGTTGGCTCGACCCCTCCCGCGACGGACCTATAGACATTTGCCGGAATGCCGATCAGCGAACCTGCATCCCTTCAGTTGCACCGCACATAATGTCATCATCGGAACGCCTTCGCACATGGACGACTCTGACGATGGCATAATCTTTACTGACCATATCCATTCCGATAGAAATAAATGCGGTACATACAATTTCAGCAACTTTAAGGCGGAGCAATCTTCGATAGTGCACGCTTCGATCGGGAACATTTGCATTAGCCCCAGCGACATCGCCAACATTACCAATATCGACTACGTCCTGGCATGTTACCGATCATACTAAAAATGTGTATGTGAAACTGAATAATTAAAGATAAAAATAAGGACTATAAGGCCAGTATCACCGTTATTGTGTCATGGTAATTGTGTCCTGGACTATGGATGTATATGTACAAAGACAGTAGACGTAATATGAAGTAAACAGGATCGTATCCGTTATGATTAATACACGTAAGTGCGACCGCCAGATGGACGACTCCGGCTCGAATGTGCTGATAGAGTACATATTTCATGATCGTTATCATGGCCAGCTTCTTTACTATCTTTATCCTCAGCTGACAATGTCATCGGACACACGAACCGTGTGGTCATCAGGCAGAGGGACTCAGTGTCGTATCCAACGACTGGCCAATCGCATTGTGGCTTTCTCCGGTAAAATCGAGCATCGACCAGTACAACAATCCTCATTGGTAAGCAATGATTCCAGCAATACCGAAGAAATCGATCTGCCGGACATTGTGGAGGGTAAGCCGTACCCGGTAGAGATCACATATACCGAAATCCCATACCGGCACTGCATAAAGTCTCCTACGGGGATGACCACTCATTAACCGCACGGCGCATTCAGATCCTGCATAAAAGTGGATACCAACGATTATCGCCAGTACCTATAACCCCCGAATCTACTACGATAGATCTCAATGCACATTAAGCTGGGATAACTGATGACGGACTTTGCACAATCCGAGACAGGCATGTCCGAATGCCTAGGATTCCTCCTGATATGCACGATACTATTTATTTCCTTCGTGATGATATTTGCCATAGGCTATCCGATCTACAACAACTACGTCGATAACGGCCATATGCAGAACGTTGAGAAGAGCTTCAGCATCCTTGCGAGTAATGCTAATCGGTGGCTATGCAGAAATCGATGCTCGCTTCCTCGGAGCTGAAGATGTACGGCGGCACACTGGCGACCAGAGATACCGGGATACATAAATGTATCACCTATTATGATGGTAGTTGATGATTCTGATTGGCTAGTAATCAAATGCCTCATCAGCGCTCGAGTACAGTAAGGGCACAGACAAAGTAGCGTATGTCGATGGCAGCGTTTGCAGGGCAGACCTGACTGGCGCCGTAATGCTGCGGACCCCGAGATCATGCTAAAGCACAGATATAGTTTTACATTCCGATGATCTGGCCTGTATAACAATAATGTATCCATTGCAGGCAACACCCTGACCAGGATTGGGTTCAAGACACCTTACTATTCGAAGTTCAACCCAGATGATATCAGTCGCCTAACGCCTATAGTTATTATGGTGTGTAAAGTCAGCATCAATATTACCGGTGACTATGCGCCATGCTTCCGCAGTTACTTCCAGGAAACATTCAGGTTTCCAACAAGACGGATCAGGAATGTTGCTGATGAACAGAACATATTCGACCCGCAATAAAGCTGTATCATCTGTACCTCGCCAAATCAGATGTCATTATCCGTTAACTAAATATGTGGCAGGGATATGATGTATAAAAGAACACGATATGCAAGGGTAAAACAGGCCTGTTTAAAAGCGATGATCAAGCAGTATCCGAGGTCGTAGGTAGTGTCCTATTGCTGGCAATTGTCACTTTCGGGAACGATAATATTTCTTCTGCTTGGTACCAATGTCATCGATGACGCCAAATCATCGGCCACATTAAACGGTGTTCGAGCAGGCGTTTACTATGGCAGACTCCCGGTTGAGCAAAGCACGGTTCAGTACTGCGATCTTCCAGGATAGCCCCGTTTAAGGTCAACGACGGCGTCGTCAATGTCAACGGAACCTGGGACGACAGTCACATCATCATTTACGATTTCGATAACTTAACCATGACCAGTATGATATATAGCCACCCTTGGCACGATCAAATGCACCACGGAGGATGGAGTAGTAGCCTATCAGGCTGGCGGTGTCTGGCTGCTCGATAACGACCGGGGGTAGCATCATGCTCTCGCCGCCCGACTTCGACTACAATGGTATCACACTGACCCTTCCGGTCATGCGCATCGACGGTAATACGAGTATGTCTGCCACGGATGGCACTAATGTCCTTATCGATGCGTAGAATCCGCCGATCCGACAACCATCTATCCCGCAGCTCCAACTATTAGCAACCCTGTACCTCCACAGCACTACATTAACATCACAATTAAATCTGACTACTACATGGCATGGGCGGACTATATCAATGAGCGGACACGGGCTGACAGCAGTGATCGATCCAATAACAAGACAGTCTACGTATCCCTGTCGACGGGTGTAGGCTAGCAAGGTGGTAGTGTTGAAGATGGATTTAATACTAAATCTATGGATACCGTACAGTATAATGCGCCCCTATAATTGATCGTTCATGACTTGATTCTCTACACGAGAAACAACGGGTAACAGACTATCACGATTACATATGTGTTATGCCGCACGCACTGCTATCCACAATTACAGATCTATCTAGGCCGTACCACTGGGTAATAACCAGATAAAGACATGGGTAATGATTACCACCAGTATAAGACGGCACGGATATGAAAAATTCCATGGGAGTATCGCAGTTCGCAACGAACGATAATGATATATTGACGCGAACCTGCTGAATCACAGCATAAGATGGACTATACTAGCCATAGCCAGAGTACGCTCGACTTACCCTGAGATAGCTCGCTGGAGATGATCCCACCATACAGGTCCCTGATACCAGTATATGACTGAGTATGATGATCCGGCTACGCCAGGACGTAGTGTACGACCCGGATATGTGCCGCAGAAGACACTATACGACGTCGATCAGCATTATATGTTGCTCATGGCAAAATACGACCAGGCGAACGGAAACAACCTGGGCCCGTATATGAGGAGGATTTCGACGGGTAATAAGGTAGAAATAACTCCAAATTTTACCTGGAATAATGCATCAGACCAGGAAATCAAGTACCTGTACATTACCGAGGGCACCCTGAAAACGAATCTGGCCTCCAGCGGCTAAAAAGAGCTTAATCCGGCGTGCCTCCCGGCTTTTTTATTGACAGCGCCTTATCAAGGCTCACGACAGGCGGCATGCTGCGCTTGTGCTCGCTGTTCCTGACACGCTCCATGACCATCTTCACCGTCGCATCGCTCACGCCAGCGGCCTTCTCCACGTCATCCAGGCCCATGCCGAGGTCAAACACGCTGTAGAGCACCGCGTCGATCTCCTCGTAGGTCGCCCCCATCTCTGCTTCGTCGGTCTGTCCTGCCCAGAGCCCTGCAGATGGAGCCTTTTTGATAATCTCGTCCGGCACGCCCACATGTCGCGCCAGCTGCCTTACCCGTGTCTTGTACAGGTCGCCGATGGGCAGCATGTCCACCCCGCCGTCGCCGTACTTGGTAAAATAGCCCATCAGCAGTTCCGTCTTGTTGCCGGTTCCCAGTACGACGCGACCGTCGAGGTTGGCGGCGAAATAGCTCATGATCATCCGCACCCGCGGCTTCACGTTGGCGTAGGCCAGCCTGCACTCTGCCGGGCCGAGCTTCGGCCTTTTGCTGTAGACCGACTGCACGATGTCGCCGATCTCAATGACCTCGTAGTCGATGCCCAGGTCTTTCGCCAGCGCCTCCGCGTGCTCCATGTCTTCCGGGGACGTTGACCCCCCGTCAGGAAGGAGCAAAGCGTGCACGTCCACGGCCCGGGAGGCAAGCGTGGCCACCAGCGCCGAGTCAATGCCGCCGCTCAGGGCGACGACTGCGCCGCTGGAGTTGCTCATCTCGACGACCTGTATGATAGCGTCCATGATCGCGTTTTCAACCTTTACCAGGCTTTCCTTCGGCAGTTCAAGTCCTCTCATGGCAACACCGGCTCTGATACTGATACTATGCCCTTGGGGTTTATAATTTATCGTGAAAAAAAGATATGGCGGTGCAGGCTAGCGTGCCCGGACGGCGGCATCGACCAGCGGCCGGAGCTCGTCATATTCCATATACCCGACCATCCTTGACCTGAACCGGTCGGTCGTCGTGTTGCCGTACCGGTCGATGTAAAGGTAGCTCCCGTCCAGGTTCTTCTTCACGATCAGGTTAAGCTGGGGCACGCCTTCTACGTAATAATCGTCCGCAAGTGTGCCATTCAGGTCGATATCGACGGAAACGAAGTTCACGCCTTTGACGTCGCGGGACAGGCTGTCGATCACCGGCTTTTCTTTCTCGCACCAGCCGCACCACTCCGCGCCGAATTCCACGAGCACGGGCCCGTTCCGGAGACCGTCGTCTATCTCGGCCGCTTTCAGGTCCGAGAGCGAACTTTTGCCCGCACACCCGGCCACTGTCATGGAAAAAAGGGCGATTACCAGCACAGTGAATATTACTTCAGGCCACTTCTGCACGCTGTTAACTCTGGCGCTTTCGTTTAGATATTTTACGGTCAGGCAATAAAACAATACGCCCGCCCGTACCGGGCGACCTTCAACTCTCCACCAGGTATACATATTTCTCCCCTGTGTACCTGTGATGAAAGTCCCCGTGCCCTCCAGAAACCTAGACCTCAAAGATTGAACTTGCCAGCGAGCACGTCCTTGTTGACCTTATCGAGGTCCTTGTGGGTGCCCACGTCGCTCCAGTAGATGCCGGTCGAGTCGAAGCCGCATAAGCGCCCGGCAGCGGCGATCTTCGGGAAGACGTCCGTCTCGATGGAGCCGACGTCGGGCATCATGTCGACGACCTCCGGCTCAAGCACGTAGAGCCCGGCGTTCATCTTGTAGGGCAGGACGGGCTTTTCCCGGAACTGCACGATGTTGTCGCCGTCGAGGTCGATGATGCCGAAGGGGGAGGGCATGTTGATCATGTTGATCGTGCCCAGGCAGCCCTTCTCTTTATGGAATGAGACGATGTGGCCGATGTCCACGTTGGAGATGATGTCGCCGTTCATAGCGATGAACGTGCCGTCGATCAGCGCTCTCGCAGCCTTGATTGGCCCTGCGGTGCCCAGCCGATTATTGGGGTCCTCGTAAGAATAGTCGATGCGCATGCCCAGCTTGTGGCCGTCGCCGAAGTACTCTTCGATCGCTTCGCCATGCCAGCCCACGAGCAGCACGGCATCGAACACGCCATGTTTCTTCAGCAGGTCGAGCTGGTACTCGAGGATGGGTTTGCCCGCCACCGGCACCATCGGTTTCGGGACCTTATCGGTGATCGGCTTCAGCCGCTCGCCCCGGCCGCCGCAGAGGATGAAGGCCTTCATGCTTCACCTCACGCTGTAAAAGTCCTTGATACGGACGGTGTCCTCGAGGTACGGGGTGGAGACTTCATGCAGCACGGTATTATCCGTGGCCACGATGGTGTGGGGCACGTCCGGCTCGATGCGGATCGTGTCGTTCTTCTGGAAGAACTCCTTGTGGTCCTCGAACTCGATGTACCCTACGCCGCTCATGATGTACATGGTCTCGTCCTTCCGCGGGTGCTTGTGGAACGAGGTCTGGTAGCCCGCGCGGATGAACAGCTCCTTGGTCAGGTACTTGTCCGTGCTGATCAGGACTTTTTCGTAGCCCCAGGGCTTGTCTGTCTTGTTAATGTATTCCTTGCGGGCTTCCTCGAGGTCCCGGACGGTATTGACCAGCGTCCAGTAGACATTGTCCTCGCGGTAGTAGCCCAGCCGGCCGCTCTCGGCGATCTGCGGGAAGATGGTCAGCTCCACGGAGCCGCCCTCGAAGTCGTCGAAGGGCAGGTCCCTGCTCATGCAGTAGACGCCGCCGTTGATGTAATAGTCAAGCACGGGCTTCTCCCTGAAGGACTTCACCCGGTCGTCCCCCAGCTCCACGATGCCGAACGGGCTGCGCATCTTCGTCACGAACAAGGTCGCACAATAGTGGTTGCTCTCATGGCGCTTGACCATCCGCCGGAGGTTCACGTCGGCCACGATGTCGCCGTTCCTGACAAGGAACGTATCACCATTGTCGGCTACGTCCATGCCGGCCTTGATGGCCTTCAGCGTGCCCATCGGCTTCTTCTCGATATGGTAGATAAGATTGATGCCTTTGTATTTTTCACCATAGCGGGCCTGGATCATCTCGCTCCTGTATCCTGTCAGCAGGACTACGTCCTGAATGCCGGCGGCCGCAAAGTCGAACAGCTGCTTGTCCAGGATAGTGTAGTTCTCCCTGATCTCGATGAGCGGGGCGGGAATGGAATCGGTGTAAGGCTTCAGCCTTCTCCCGTAGCCTCCGCATAAAATCATGCCTATCATAGTCAATACCCACGGACGCGATGGTCTGCTTAATAGCTAAGCCAGCATGAATAAAAACCTTTTTGCTAAGTAATTTTAGAAAGGGTGACGGGAAAACCTTTTCCAGAAAGGTTGCCTCGTCTCGCGACACAGACGCCTGTGCCGAAGGCACATACTGTAATAGTTTTTGAGGAGTGCAGGGTGAACTTTTTACAAAAATGTACAATACTAAGTTAATTTTATCAATTAAGCCCTTAGTAAACATGTAGTTGTTAATGCTCATTAACCCTTTTAAATGGCATTTGGCTAATACTTTTTCTCATGATAGTTAAGAATCAAAATCAATTTAAGCGCACTTCAGCGAGCCCAGGTATCCCGGGTATAAATGATACGTATTTTTGAGATAGAACCATAATCAGTTTGATCACGATTTAAGGCAAATATAATGAAATATATTATTTATTAGGCAATAGGTTGTAGAAGAAAAGGTTATATTTTAGTAGTTACATAACTGTAATTACAAGAAAAATTATTAAGCGGCTCAGGCTGAGGAACAATTTCCCGCTAAGTTCGCTTATTATTATCAATTGGGGGGTATACACTTGAAGAATGACACAAATAACGGAAAGATATGGCTTGTAGTACCAACTGTAATGGCGATCATTACAGCATGTAATTATCGCTATGATGTTTACGATGGTAGTTCCTTCCACTGATAGCAGAGACACCTGTGCTTCAAATTAACTTCGGTACGAGCGGGATTTCAAACCCGGCTACAATAACGGTTAATTGGCAAATTTATCAAAACCCAGGGGCTAAGGATAAGCCTCTAAGAATCTGGCACAGATACTTTTACTAGTCCAGGGCCAAGCGGAAATATAGTTATCGCCCAGAACGAGAAGATGGATTATCAATTCACATCGAGTGTTACAGATAATACAGGGATTGTCTACTCATTTGTGAGTGTATCACCTGTTTCGATAGAAAACCCGCAGTCAAACGTGAATGTTGTGGCATCCTATACAATTGCGAGTACCCCGACCCCTTCCCCGACCCCTTCCCCGAGCCCGTCCCCGTCTCCGTCTCCGTCTCCTACCCCGGCGCCTGTGGCTAGCTTTACCGCCGACCCGTTATCAGGAGATGCTCCATTGACGGTTCAGTTCACGGATACGAGCACAGGTGCCGTTACGTCGTGGCTCTGGAACTTCGAGGATGGGGCCACCAGCAATGAACAAAATCCGTCTTATACGTTCAACAATCCTGGCACATATAGTGTAACGTTAACAGCGACTGGCCCTGGCGGAAGTGACACCAGGATCGTGGCAATCGATGTTAATGCCGCGCCTTCTTCGAGCCCGTCACCGTCTCCATCGCCGTCTCCATCGCCGTCTCCATCGCCCTCTCCGACTGCGGCTCCGACATCCGGGCCTGGGCCGACTACAACGCCGACGGTTGTTCCGACTCCAACACCTACTGAGGAACCCGTTGCCACGCAACAGCCCACGGCCACCCCAGAGCCTAACAACGGCCCGGGAAGCGGTGCCGTTACGACGTCGACGCCGACTCCAACGCCTGTACCCAGAACAACGACGGCCCTGACAAACGTTAACTGTTGCTGGCTGCTGTTGATACTGCTATTAGTGCTGGCAGCTGTTGTGCTATACTACTATTACAAAAAGAACAAGAATAAAAAATAGAATGGGTGGATTCCCTCTCCACCTTATTTATTTTTATAATCATTAATGGTCAACGTGCCCGCCACCTGGTGCTTTTCTTGATCTCCTTAAACCCCGAATTCTATGATGTACGGTAAAAGCTCCCCTGATACTTGCATTGAAAAAGGTTTATGTTGTTCTCAGTGGAAGTAATGTCCATGACTGTCTATTTCACCCCCTGGGACACAGGGTGTAACCTGATGGAATCGGCTTCGGGCCTCTACGACGCTGCGGGGACGTTCGACTGCGTATCCCGGGGCGACCTGGTGGCCATCAAGCTCCACGTGGGTGAGCTGGGCAACCCGCACTACGTGCCGCCGTTCTTCGTTCACCGCATCGCAGAAGGGGTAAAGGCAGCGGGCGGCAAGCCGTTCCTGACGGACTCGAATACGTACTATCACGGGATGCGGGCCAATGCCTGCGATCACATGGAGAACGCCACACTCAACGGCTACGGAGGCCTGCCGTTCATCGTGGCCGACGGGCTGCGCCACGAGAACTCCCGGCTGGTGAAGACGAAGGGTATCCTGGACGAGATCGAGATCAGCGGTGCCATTGCAGAGGCGGACGCCATGATTGTTGTCTCCCATGACAAGGGCCATGCGCTTACGGGCTTCGGCGGAGCGATCAAGAACCTCGGCATGGGCTGCTGTCCGGCGGCGGGCAAGCTGCGGCAGCACCGTACCGTCGGGCTGACCATCGACGAAGAGAAGTGTGTCGGCTGCGGCGCTTGCCGTAAAGCTTGCGAGCTTAAAATCCCCGAGATCATAGAGGGCAAGGCAACGAACGTCTCGCCGGAGTGCATGCGCTGTCCTGCCTGTGCGGGAGCATGCCCGACGGGCGCGATAAAGCTTGAAAACCTCGGTAATGTGAGCAAGGCCCTGGCCTCTGCTTCCTATGGCGTGCTCTCCACGTTCAAGAAGAATAAGGTCTCTTATGTCAGCTTCGCGAAGGACATCACTGAGTTCTGCGACTGCCTGCCGGGGCCTGGCAGGATCGTCATGGACGACATCGGTATCTATGCGTCCGACTCGCCTGTTTCTGTCGATGCAGCGTTCCTCGGGATGGCCGACTATAAGGTATTCGATAAAGCCTATGGCACCGACAGCTTCCTGCAGGTCAGAGAAGCGAAAAAGATCGGCATCAAGGGCGACCTGAAGCCGAAGGTCGAAACCGCCTGAAAATGCTATAATAGCGGGCAGGGCCTTTATTTCCCATTTTTAAATACCTTGATGAACAGGCTCCGTTCCGATATCTCGCTCTCCGTCCGGACACCGTAAGTGTTAAAAACGCTCTCGTTCAATATTTTGTGGACGATGGAATTATTAATGCCCATGTCGTGGGTGATTTTTATCGTGTAGCGGTCGCCGTCGTCCGTGTAATTGATCGTATCGAACCAGTGTGCCATTTTACCGTTGATGACTATGCCTTCGACGACTTCCTTCAACGTACATTCTTTGAGAGGCTTCTGGTAGTAGTACTCTATGACATATTCGGCCGGCCTGTCGCTGGCGACGATCTCTTTGAGGCGCCCGGTATCGGTAGTCCTCAACAATTCTTTCAGGGCATCTTTCTGGATAATACAGGCGGATTTTACCTCGCAGCCTATGCGTGTCCAGAGCTCCTCCTCGGGGGACAGCGGCCCGGGCTGTTTTGAGTTGTTCTCCAGGCATTCCAGGGCAAGCTCGAGGACTTTTTGCTGTGAGCTGTATTTCTCTGCGTGCTTTTTAAGCAAAGCCCAGTGCTTCTCGGAAATTGTCGTGGATACGCGATTCTTTTTCAAACGATCACGCCGGATATTAAGCACTCTTCTCACGAGTTATATATCTTTTCTATGTGCATATCATGCGCACATGTACGCACGCTTGTGGATTACCCATTTATATCGATTGATTAGTTATTTACCTAATTTATCCTTATGATGCCCGTTTTTATCCGCTAATCCGGGTACCTGCATCGGTGACAGGAATCGGAGAATGCAATGCTGCGCGCATCAGTATGATGAAATGAAAAAATCCGCCGATACCCGGCGGGTAGCGTGTCAAACAATACGACTGTACCTGCTTCGGCAGCGAAACCGACACCCTTCGTCGACCTGGAAGCGTTGGGCGCCATCGGCCCTGGCACAGCGATCGTCTTACGATTAAATAGAAAGATTAATGGGGGTATAGGAAGGGGCTTATCAAAGCCCCTTCTTAATTTTATAACAGTCAGCAGGCTTATCTCTTTTTACATAGCGCGCTGGCCATACAGATGGCGTTCTCGTAGCCGCTCCCCGCCCGGGACGTGTCTACGTAGACGATATCTGTGCCTACGAGCGGCGCGCCATAGCCTTCGCCGCAGCCGACCAGACATAATGCCCTGAAAATAAGATTGCCGCTGATGCCATCCGGGCCGATCACGTAATTATGTTCTTTGACCGCGTCTTCAAGGAGGATTTGTGCGTGGCAGGCCCTGATGCCCGTGGCGTTCAGCTGTCGCGCCACTTCTTCCGCGTCGTCCAGCGTCTTATCCACGCGCGTAGAACGGCCGCGGTCGCCGGTGCGGCCGCCTGAGAGGACGCCAATATCCGGCTCGATGCCGAACTTTCTCATCAGTTGCGCGCCGAGCATGCCCAGCTCGACCTTATCCTCCACGGTCCAGCCCTCGTCCACGCCGACAGGGGCGAAAAAGAAGAACTGTCCGTCGGGAGTCTTGAGCAGCGAGACGCGCATGACCTTTTTCAGGCCCATGTTTATCTTCAGGCTCTTCAGGGTGTTGCTGGCGCTCAGCGAGCCACGGACGACGCCGTCGACCTTTCCGGCCTTCAGCACGTTGATCAGCTCAGCTTCCGGGTCAGGGGAAATGATCACGGGCAGTTTAGTGTGAAGTCGCTCTTTACAGACAAGCACAACGTCAGCGTAGCCTTCGGCTGCCGCATTCTCCGCACCTGCCACGGTTTTGTCCGCGTACTCGCTGCCTATGCCCAGTGCTATCCTGGCCTTATTCTCTTTAGCACGGGCGACGATCGTTTCCCAGATCAGGGGCATCACGACCTGATCAGCGGCAGGGCCTTGTCCATGTAGAGCGCCGCCGCATCTGTCCTTTCCTCAGACAGCGCTACTGCCGCAAGGGCGCCGATACGACCCGCCTTCGGGCCCAGGATGTCGATGAACTCGACGCCGTTCTCTTCAGCCTTCCGGCTCACATCTTCCATGGTGACCAGCCGCTTCTTGGTCTCCCAGCCGAAGTCGTTGAGCGCCGGCGGGATGCCGATGCCCCGGTAGACAGCGATGCCCGGGTCGTCGGAACGGTTGTCCGTCTTCACTGTGCCTATGACACTCTGAATGAGTGCGTCAAACGATTCGGGCTTCACGGCAAAGGTGATCGCCGACGAGACGCAGTTAGTCGTCTTGTTCGGGGACCGGGGGCAGAGCTGTATCAGCCTGAAGATTAAGCGCCTGGATGCCGGGCAGCGCTGCGGCGATCTTCTGGGCCTTCAGCGCCAGTACCCATGTGGCGCCGCCTTCCTTGTTGTCGGTGTCATCGACGCCTATGGTGACCTTCTCGTAACGGGGTGTTACGATCTCCACCCGGTTCGTGTGAGAGCCGCCCACCTTCAGGTCGTCCTCGGACGGGTAGTCCGCGTACAATACGCCTGGCGCCTGCGTGAGGCAGGCTGCAATGCCGAGCCCTGCGCCGCCCGTGCCCGCCCACTTTGTCCTGACCGTGTCGCCATCGATGGTGACGCCTTCCAGGGCCTGGCCGCCCATCTCGGCGTCGGCCGGCCCGAAGTTCGCCCGCTGTCCGCCGAGCCTGGCCCGCATGATCATGGTTGTGCCTTCTACCTCACACCAGTCGATCAGCCCGCCAGCCCGGCACCTGTTAACCGCGTCCCACTCGATTGTGCCCCGCACGGCACATGTCTCGATGATCTCGGCCACGTTCTTCGCCGGGTCGACCATGGTCAGCAGCCGCTGGGAGAAAAGCGGCCCGAACTTATCCTTAACCTGCGATGGTTCCAGCTTCATGGGCATCACTTGTAAACGATATTTTCGTTAATAATATGCCCGGAAGCTATTAAAGGTCACGGTGGACTGCGGCCGCTATAAGAGGCATAATATCGATAAATATATATAAAGTATTAAATTCTTATAAACCATTTTGAATATTGAGGTCGAAATGAGCTTTTTCCGCCTGAGCGCGATAACCGATGAGTCAAAGTCGAAGATCATCCGGTTGCTAGGCTCGTTATCCTTTATAGCGATCATCACAATTATCGGCCTTTTCGTCTCCGAGCAGGTGAACAATATTTTTTTCCACAATCTCACGGTCGCGAACACGCATATATTGACGATCCTTTTTGGCAGCGCTCTGGCCACCTTCGCAGCACTGATAGTCCTGCTCCAGTTCGAGGGGCTCTATGCTAAACTTACGCGTGAGAACAACGAGCGTAAGCAGGCGGAAAAGGCGCTGGTGAAGAGCAAAGCCATCCTCTCCCGTGCCCAGGAGATTGCCCACATCGGTAACTGGGCATGGAACCTTAAGACAAACAGGATGACATGGTCGGACGAGATTTTTAAGATTCTGGGCTACAAGCCACAGGAGTTCCAGCCATCCTTTGAATGGCTGATGTCGAGAGTAACCACCGATGACAGACCTCTGGTCGCAGCTTCGCTCGAAGCTGCCCTCCGGGACAACAAGCTCTTTAACATTGACTATCGCGTCACCGCAGCCGATGGATCCGTACGTTACGTGAACACGGTGGCCGACCGGATCAAACGCGACAAGGCCGGCACCGCCGAATGGTTATACGGGATCAGCCAGGACATCACCCGGCGCAAGGAAACAGAAAAAGCGCTGGTGAAGAGCAAGGCTATCCTCTCCCGGGCCCAGGGGATAGCCCATATCGGCAACCTGGCATGGGACATGAGTACGAACGACATGACCTGGTCGGACGAGATCTACCACATATTCGGCTACAACCCGGGGGATGTCCGGCCGTCTTACGAATGGCTGATGTCCAGGGTGCTCCCTGACGATCGACCGCTGCTCTCCTCGTCGCTGGAAGCTGCCCTGCACGAAAACCGACTCTTTAACATCGACTTTCGTATCCTTACTCCCGACGGATCTGTCCGCTACGTGAATGTCGTCGCAGACCGGATCAAGCATGACAAAGCCGGCAATCCCCGGTGGATGTACGGGATCATCCAGGACATCACCCGGCGCAAGCTGGCCGAGAAAGCGCTGCAGGACGCCAAGGGTCAGGCAGAGCTATATATTGATCTCATGGGCCATGACATCAACAATATGAACCAGATCGCCATGGGGTACCTCGAGCTGGCATACGATAAGCTCGAGAAAGAAGGCAGACTGGAAAAATCGGATAGCAGCTTACTTGACAAGCCGATCGACGCCATGAAGAACATCGCCCGGCTCATCGGCAATGTAAAGAAGCTCCAGCGGGAAAAGCTGGGCCAGTACCAGCTCAAGCCTGTAGACGTAGGTGGTGTACTGGCCAGCATTGTCGCCCAGTATTCGTCCTGTGTCCCCGGCCGGGACATCAAGATCAATTTCAGTCCAACCGCCCGATGCATGATCATGGCGAACGACCTGATCGTCGATCTCTACTCGAACATTATTGGAAACGCCATCAAGCATTCCCAGGGGGCAGTGCAGATTGACATAGGGCTGGATACGGTGCAGGAAGGCGACCGGAAATACTGCCAGGTGTTCATCGAGGACAACGGCCCGGGCATTTCCGATGCTATGAAAGAGCAGCTGATCAAACGCCAGTGTACGCCTGGAATACGCTTTACTAGCAAAGGGCTGGGGCTCTGTCTGGTGAAAACGCTCGTCGATGATTTCGGCGGCAAAATGAGGATCGAGGACCGGGTACCCGGACGGCATGAGAAAGGGGCCCGGTTTGTGATCATGCTGCCTTTAATTGAGCACTGACGCAGTCAGTCACTCGCGCTTTCCTTTCCATCAGACCAGATGCGCTGACCGAACCGCCATATCCCGCTCCACAGCGGGTGAGTGCCGATGCCTCCCGGAGCGCAGCATCGGCACGGTTGTCGTAAAGGGCCAGGTTATTTCTTGAACTGCTCAAGCAGTTCCTTCGCCCGATCAGCGCGGACCTTCTTCTCACTGATCATAGCCTCGGCGACCTTATCGATCAGATCGCCTGTCGCGCCTGCCTGGATAGCCACGTTCCTTGAGTGGAGCTGCATGTGGCCGCGCTGGATGCCTTCCGTCGCCAGCGCCCGGAGCGCCGCGAAGTTCTGGGCCAGTCCCACCGCCGCCATAACCTCTCCCAACTCGCTCGCCGTCTTCACGCCGAGAATCCTCACGTTGGCCTTAGCCGTCGGGTGCGATGCGGTCGCGCCGCCGACGAGCCCTACGGCCATCGGGAGCTCGATGGTTCCCACAAGGTCACCGTTTGCGTTCTTCTCGTAGCAGGTCAGGGGCAGGTAGGTGCCGGTGATCGCCGCGTAGGCGTGCGCGCCCGCCTCGATGGCCCGGGTATCGTTGCCCGTGGCCAGCGTGACTGCGCTGATGCCGTTCATGATGCCCTTGTTGTGCGTGGCCGTGCGATATGGGTCTGCCAGCGCGAACTCGTACGCCGTAATGATGGCGTCAACTACGTTCTCCCCGCCGATGGACTCTTTCGTCCAGACGGCCTTCGCTCTCATGAGGCGCTTGTCAGCCAGGTTGGAGATGATCCTGAGGTATACTTTACCGCCGGTGATCTTCTCGATGTGCGGCCCGACAGTCTCGGCCATCGTGTTGACCGCGTTGGCGCCCATGGCGTCCCGGCAGTCGACGATCAGGTGGACGACCAGCATCGTGTGCTCCGGCTTGTGCGGGACATGGCGCACGTAAGCCTCCACGTCCTTGCAGCCGCCGCCGAACTTGACCAGGATGGGATCGACTGCGTTGCAGATCTCCATGATCTTCGCTTTATCGGCCAGCACCGCAAACCTTGCGCTGTACGGGTCCTTCACGCCCGTCACCTGGATGAGGCCGCGCATGACCGGGCCGGTGCTGCTCGTGGCGAATCCGCCTGCTGCACGGGCCATCTTGGCTGCATTGGACGCAGCCGCGATCACCGACGGCTCCTCGATAGCCATCGGGACAAGGTAGTCCTTGCCGTTGATCTGGAAGTTAACCGCTATGCCCAGCGGCACAGGCATGACGCCGATCACGTTCTCGACCATCCGGTCCACCTGCTCCGGCTTGAGCGCACCCTGTTGCGCCGAGGGTCGCAACCTCGTCAGCAGTCAGCCCCGTGAGTTCCTGCACTTTCTTAAGCCTCTCCTGGGGCGGTAATTTGTAGAATCCTGAGATCTGTGAGCTTTTCTCCATGAAAGTCACCTGTACAGATGGCATGTGTTTAATTGATTAATAATTTATCCGTCCCCTGCCGGGACGCAATCGATGGCATGATCAGTCTCGTACGTGCGACCGATGTGAAGGCGTCCCTTTCCTGCTGCCGATCGGCTGCAGTTGTCGACATGGGCTCGCACATTATTTGCTGAAATAGATAATTTGATTAAGCATCCCCTCACATAGTCAAACGATGTACGGCCGTGACGCGATCAACTTCCAGGTGATGAAAAAGCAGGGGCTGGCAGAGCCATTCGGCAGCCCCATCGAGGCGCTAAAGGCACTCCTTCTCATCGACGCGTCAGTCCTGCCTGCCGCTTACTATAATCTCTTCATCCGCTCTAAAGGGTCGAACCCGGCGGCGATAGCCCGGGAGATACAATCCGGCCGGCGCATGGCACGGGTGATCGGGCTGAAAGGAGTGCCGCAGATCGTGCCCAGGGAGATGATGCCCCACGTGTATTCCCTCACGAAGGTCGACCGGGAAGGCCGGGCCATTGTCATGCTCCGCGGCTGGGGCATCGACGACGGCGAATACGAGCGCATCAGGCGCACGATCATCGACGTGCTGGGCGAGAAAGAGAAGACGCTGTCCCAGCTCAAGAACAGCCTGCCGGCGACCATGTCCCGGGATGTCACCCGCCGCCGGGGAAAGAGCATCGAAAAATCGACGAACATTGCCATCGTGGCACAGGCCATGTACCAGCGGTGGGAGCTGTTACGTGGCGGCGTCGGGCGCAATACCTTCGAGGACCCGGGACGCTACTCGACCTTCGAGAGGCGCTTCGGCATCATGAAGCTTGACGAAAGCCACCCGGACGCTGTTACAGCCCTTGCAAGGGCATACGTCAGCGAATACGGCCCGGCCAGCTCCGAGGACTTCGCCTGGTGGGCCGGCATGACGAAGGGCGAGGCCGCGAAGGCCTTCGAGCAGATGAACGGCATGGCCCCCGTGGAGATCGAGGGCATCCCGGGCAGGTTCTTCACGCCGGAAAACGAGGCCGCTTCGCTTGAGTCGTTGCCGCGCAACCCCGCGGCTATCCGCATGCTGATGACCGACGACCCCTACGTGAAGGCCTACGCGAACCGGGCTCGTTTCATGCCCCCTCTCTACGAGGGCACCGTGATCACGAAGTTCGGGGAATCGACGCCTGTCGTGCTCATCGACGGCGTGGTCCACGGTCTCTGGAGCATGAGCGGGAAGACGTGTGTCGTCGAGATGGTCGCCGGGCCGGGGGACTCGGAGGACGAGATCAGGGATGAGGCAGCCGATGCCGGGCGGTTCTTCACCGGCGGGGCTGTCGACGTGGTATTCACGGCCCACCAGGGAAAAGGTGTGATCGCTCATTTTAAAGGCTACTCTGCACTTTCCTGTGCTATGTGATCCCGTAACGCCGAGGAACAGTTACAGGCCGCAGAGTATAAGCTCATTCCGTTGATATGATTAAATGATATAGCTAATAATTGACAAGTAATACGGGACGAAATATATGAATAAACAATTTTAAGAAGATTGCAAGCGTAGCCAGATTATTTAACGTTGTGTACGTCGTGTTTGGTGCCGGCTCAGCATGTACAAAAAGTTCCGGGAATGACTATACACAGAGAAGCGCAAGTACGCAGTTACTTTCAGGTTTTACGCCATGCCATCTTTAAACGGGAAACTGCGTTCTCCGCGGCCTTAAACAGCGCCTTGCATTCCACTACGCATAGCCTTTGAAATGGCTGTGTCGAATAGTAAAAATTATACACGGGAATAGAAGTCCGGCCCGCGGGCCATGCGGCCGAAGCCGGAAAATAGGTGATCGTCTCGGTCGAGACTCCCGGCGTAGGTGTGTTGTAAATCAGGAAATATGTGTCCGGGCCTTTGTGTTCCCAGACGCCGATGTATAGAGTCATGTTTCGAATCGCTCGTCCCTGCCGCGGAATGTGCCATCGGCGCTGAACTTGTAGACGCGACACGTTATTGTTCGCGTCCCGCCAGGACCATGTGCCGATGATCGGGTCGTTCGCCGCGGGCGGCACAGGCGTGATCGCCGGCACAGGCCGGTATGTCGGCAGTGGCTCTGCCGTGGGATAAAGGCTGCGCCGTCGGCAGGGGCTCTGCGGTAGGCAGGGGTTCCGCCGTCGGCATAACGCCCGGCGTCGGCGTGCCCATATAGTCATTGATGTTCTCCATGCACCCGCAGGTCGCCACGATGACCAGCGAGATGAAAACCACTGCCAGCAGCCTCATATGGTGCACATTCACGTTGTATACGCTCTTTAGGGTTTCGGGTGCAAAGGGCAGGCAAAACGAACTGGCAGATTTCCTGCATTCGCGCGCGACGCGAGCATTTCAGGTGCATTCGCGTCAACGACACGCAGGTGTCCTTTGTTGAGCGCCGGACGCCGTCACCATCACTCACATGGCCGTTATATACACAACATTTAAGTATTGTACACGTTATTTACATACGGTGCATAAGAACATGACAGCGTGGGATTGCTTTATTGGCCTCCGCGGCCACTGATTATCTTCTCTCACCACGGATTATGCACGGCGCTTCTATCATTTACTTCTCATCTAGCGCTAACCATCACCATCTCGCGAGGAATCTGACGTGATACAGGAAGAGAAAGAGCAGTATAACGGCAAGAACATCGAGGCCGGGGTCGACGAGTTCTGGCAGTCAAGCAATGCCTACAGGCTGACGCGCCAGCTCCGGCGCGGCAATAAAAAGTTCTATTTCGTGGACGGCCCGCCGTACACGACCGGGCGCATCCACCTCGGAACGGCCTGGAACAAGATCATCAAGGATTCGGTGCTGCGGTATCGCAGCATGAACGGCTACGACCTGAAGGACACACCCGGCTGGGATATGCACGGGCTGCCCATCGAGGTTAAAGTCGAGGGCATCCTCGGTTTCAAGACCAAGAAGGACATCGAGCAGTTCGGCGTCGCCCGCTTTACGGAAGAGTGCAAGAAGTTCGCCATCGACAACATGCACCAGATGACCGGGCAGTTCAAGCGGCTCGGCGTGTGGATGGACTGGGACGACCCCTACATGACGCTGAAGAGCGAGTACATCGAGGCGGCATGGTGGGCGATGAAGCAGGCCTACGAAAAGCACCTGCTCGAACGGGGCCTGCGGAACGTCAACTGGTGCCCGCGGTGCGAGACAGCTATTGCTGACTCCGAAGTGGAGTACGCCGACCGCACTGACGACTCGATCTACGTCAAGTTCCCGCTGAAAGACTCGGAGGGCTTCCTGGTGATCTGGACGACCACCCCGTGGACCATACCGGCCAACATGGCGGTCGCCGCCAACAAGGAGTTCACCTACGCGATGGTCGAGGCTCTGCCTGCCGCCATCCTTGAGCAGGCTTCCCTTGAAGCCGGACTCGACTTTACCACGCTCGTCGACCACCACTCCGACGGGAAGCCGAAGCCCATGCGCTATGCGGACAAGGTAGCGAAGATGAAAGAGGCTATCGGCGAGGAAAAGCTGAAAGAGCTTCACGCAAAGCACGGGGAAAAGATGGTCATGGCCGTCGACCTGATCGAGAGCGTCATGAAGATGGGCCGCTACGCCGACTACCATGTAATCTGGACGAAGGTCGGCGAAGAGCTCAAGGGCACGCAGTACGTGCACCCGCTCGCCGATCTGATCCCCTGCCAGAAGCAGACGGAGCATAAAGTCTACCTGGCCGACTTCGTGGCCGGCGAGAATACCGGGCTGGTACATATTGCACCGGGCCATGGTCTCGACGACTTCGAGCTGGGACAGAAAGAGGGCATACCCGCATATTGTCCTGTTAAGGAGAACGGTCACTACGACGACACTGTCGGCAAGTATGCCGGAATGGAGATCCGCGAGGCTAACCATGTCATCCTCGACGACCTGCGCAGCCGCAATCTGCTGCTAGGCGCGACGGAGATCACCCACCGCTACGGCCACTGCTGGCGTTGCAAGACGCCCATCATCTTCCTGACCACTGACCAGTGGTTCATCGCGGTCAGCCGCATGAAGGAGGACATGCTGGCCGAGGTCAAGCGCGTCAACTGGTATCCCGAATGGGCAGGCTCCGCCCGGTTCTTCGACTGGGTGAGCGGTGCCAGGGACTGGTGCATCTCCCGGCAGCGGTACTGGGGCATCCCTATCCCCATCTGGAAGTGCGAGAAGTGTGGCAGCCTGAATGTTGTCGGCACGAAGGAAGAGCTTGAGCGCGAGTGCGGCAGGGCCGTTCCCGACCTGCACCGGCCCTTCGTGGACGAGATCAGGCTGGAGTGCGAGTGCGGCGGCAGTATGAAGCGTGTCGAAGACATCTTCGACGTCTGGTTCGACTCCGCCGTGGCCTCGTGGGCGACGCTCCACTTCCCGTCCCGGAAGGACGAGATGGACTGGTGGCCGGCCGACTTCATCGTGGAGGGCCACGACCAGACCCGCGGGTGGTTCTACTCGCAGCTCGGCGCCGGCATGGTCGGCTTCGGCAAAGCGCCCTACAACTCTGTATGCATGCATGGCTTCACGCTGGACGAGCAGGGCCGCAAGATGTCCAAGAGCCTGGGCAACGTGGTCGCTCCCGAAGAGGTCGTCGACAAGTTCGGCGCCGACTCGCTGCGGCTCTATGTCCTGTCCCAGAGCGCCCCATGGGAGGACCTGAGCTTCTCCTGGGAAGAGTGTGGCAACGTAAACCGCTCGCTCAACATCTTCTGGAACGTCTACCGGTTCCCGCTGCCCTACATGGTGCTGGACAAGTTCGACCCGGCGAAGGTCACCTTCGAGTCTGTCAAGGACCACCTGCGCGTGGAAGACCGCTGGATACTGTCCCGCCTGCAGGCCGTGATCAAGGAAGTGGACGCAGGAATGGCTAACTACGAGCTGCACAAGTCCACGCGGGCGCTGATCACCTTCATCCTCGATGACCTGTCCCGGTGGTACGTGCAGTTAGTGCGCGAGCGTACCTGGGTAGAAGCGGACGACCCCGACAAGCTGGCGGCTTACCGTGTCCTGTACGACGTGCTGGGCACCACAGTCCGGCTGATGGCGCCCTATACGCCCTACGTCTCGGAGCGGATGTACCAGAACCTCGTCCGTAAGGTCGACCCGTCGAGCCCGCTTTCCGTCCACATGTGCGACTGGCCGACGGTTGACGAGGCCCTGCTGGACGAGCGCCTGAATCAAAGACATGGACATCGCCCGCAGTATCGTGGAGGCTTCGTCCAACGCCAGGCAGAAAGCAAAACGGAAACTCCGCTGGCCGGTCAGCAAGATCGTGGTCGCAGCCGAAGCCGCCGATGTGGTCATCGCCGTGAAAGACCTGGCCGGCGTTATCAAGGAGCAGACGAACTCCAAGGAAGTCGTGCTGCTGGCGCCCGGAGAGGCGAACGTTGAGCTGGGCGTAGAGATCGTGCCCGAACCCCAAGGCCATCGGCCCCATGTTCAAGGGCAACGCAGGCAAAGTCATTGCGGAGCTGAAGAAGGCCAACGGCGGCGAGATGCGACAGGCGCTGGCGAAGGACGGCAAATACACGCTGGAGCTGTCCGTCGGCCCGGTCGAAGTCACGCCGGAGATCGTCAGCTTCCGGGACGTCATCCCGGAGCACCTCGCACTGGCCGACTTCCAGGGCGGCAAGGTCTACGTCGACGTCGAGCTGACGCCCGAGCTGGAGGCCGAAGGCTACACCCGCGAGCTGATACGCCGCATCCAGGAGATGCGGAAGCTGATGAACCTGAACGTCGAGGACCGCATCAAGGCGGAAGTCTACGTGGGCGATGCCAGGGTGCTGGACCTGCTGAAGATCATGAAGGACTATACGGCCAGCGAGGTCCGGGCCAACGTGCTCGAACTGAAGGACACAAAGGAGGTCTCGGGCTTCGTCAGGGACTGGGACGTAGAAGGCACGCCGGTCACCATCGGGCTCGAAAAGGTATGAAGTACGTTGAGTGGGAGCCCTACTACAAGGCTATCCTTGAGGATTTCGGCTGGACGGCGGAGGGCGACGAGGCGGCGGCACGGGCTATGGCCCCGATGCTGCCAGACCCTGCCCCGACGCTGGCCAGGCTGAAGGAGCTTATCAACGGCAGGGACGTGCTCGTCTGCGGCAAGGCCCCCCGGCTGAAGGATGACCTGAAGCAGGTCGACCGGTCGAAGTACACGGTCATAGCGGCTGACGGCGCGACTTCGGCGCTGCTGGCAGCGGGCATCGTGCCGGACATCATCGTGTCTGACCTCGACGGCTCCCATGCCGACTTGTTGAAGGCAAACAGGATGGGTGCCATCGTGCTGGCCCATGCCCATGCAGACAACGTGCCCGCCGTGAAGGAAATGGTGCCGAAGCTTAAGAACGTGATCGGCACCACACAGGCGGCACCGTTCGATCATGTCTATAACTTCGGCGGCTTCTCTGACGGCGACCGGTGTGTATTCCTTGCGAAAGAGTTCGGGGCACGCAGCGTACGCATCATAGGCTTTGACCTGGACGATACGAATGTGACGCCGAAGAAGCTTAAAAAGCTGAAGTGGGCCAGGAAGCTGCTCGGCGACCTGGGATTTAACCTGTGATAATATCATATCAAGTATTTTTTACTGCGTTTAGCTCCGTGAAATAATGTACAAACAGCCTCGAAGCCCTGCATATGACCGTGAACACGAATGATAAGACAATGTACTGGCAAATAATGTAAAGGGTCGGCCAGCACCACCCTCCGATGCCGATTTCCCTGGCGACAGCCAGGTAGATTATCGCCGCCGATAATATAGCGCCGGAAAACGCTGCAGCGATCCAATGACATCGCTGCCAGGAGGCCAGCTATCATGCTGATACAGCCTGTCCGACTATGCCAGAGACCAGGCCGGTCACCGCCAGGCCTTTACCCCTTTATCCCCGAATCGCCTCCGTACCAGTCTTGCCGTGAATGCGCCAGTACCGGCCAAGAACGCTAAGAGCGCTATTGCCTGGATCAGGCCGAGTCCCACTGGAAGAACGGGCAATACGAACAGGCTGATCAGGTTAACAATAATAGCGACTATATGGGCGATGTTCAGTACGATTCCCGCCAGTATGCCAATGACGATGGCATATACATATCGGGCGTTCATGTCAACCAATACAATTCTACCGACGAATAGCCTTATAGACCACCGTTGAAAAAAGCGGAATAAAAAATTCAGAAGGGGCATGCAAGGCCCCTGTTTTGCTTATTTCTTCAGTATGACCGCCCAGTAAATGGCGCCGCCGACGACCGCGATGACGATACCGATGATAGCCGCTCCCGGGAGGCAGCAAATGAGCCCGCAGATGCCGGAAAACAGTGAACCGCCGATCCTTCCGGCAACACCATAACCGCTCCCTTTGATAAGCTCTCCAAGCATGCTAAGAACAATCGATATTCCGCCCCAGATTATGCCTGCAACGGCTCCTGAAACCGCCGACCATCAGGGCATCGTTCATGTCCTTGACAGTATCCCGCGGTATACTTAACCGCCAGCGCACCCGTCCCCAGCAGGACGACGATCTCCACCAGCCAGATGCAACAGCCGATGATGCTCAGACTAACGCGATGTAGTCCAGGACCCGATCATCTTCACATTAAAATCCTAAGTTGATCACCATAAGTATTGCAAGGCCGACTCCGCCGATTATGCCTGCTTTTATAGCTAAGCGAATTCTTAATTTCCATGCTTACACCAATACCATAATCGCTTTTTCAGTATAAAATGTTACATATGCCCTTTGACTGACAGACGCCGCAATTTTCTCTATATGATGGCGATGAGCCTCCTGGGTACCCGGCATTGTTTTAACGCGGAAGCGCATTATCTGTGAGCAGAATGAAACCCCGGATCAACCGCGCAGTCATACTGGACGGGTACGTGGACGAGCCCGCCTGCCTCGGCGTGCCGCCCTATATGGCGCCGTACCCGAGATACGTGGCCGGCGCCCTGCCCTGCGAAGTGCTCTATTATACTATCGACCAGCTACGGGCAGATCGCTCTATCCTCGAAGTCATGGGCAGGTCTGACCTTGTCGTCGCCATCGCAGGCGTCACTGTGCCGGGCAAGTACCTCGGTGGTACGCCGGCCACCCTGCAGGAGCTGGAAAAGCTTATGGCTGCAGTCGGTACGACGAAAATCCTTGGCGGGCCCGTGTCCATGTTCGGCGCAGGCGTCGAGGGCGGGAAGAGCGCATCCCGGATCAAGGCCAGCAGGAGCTTCGACATCGTGGCCACCGGCGATATCGAGGCAGTGGTCGCCGGATACGTGCAGGAGGGCAAATCCGTGGACCCGGGGCTTCGCAGGACGCCCCGTGACATCGCTGCGTGGGCGGTCAAAGGCGCAAGGATAGTGCCGCAGCATCCGGACTTCCCGTATACCATGATGGAGCTGGAGACTTACCGGGGATGCTTCCGGGGGAACTGCTCCTTTTGCACGGAGCGCTTCTACGGTCGTCCCGATTTCCGCAGCGTGCCGGATATCGTCGCCGAGGTATCCGCGCTGTATGACCTGGGCATACGTCATTTCCGTATCGGGCGTCAGCCTGACCTGCTCACTTACGGGTCGAAGGGTGACGGCGAGTTCCCGGAGCCCAATGTGGAGGCGATCACCAGCCTCTATAAAGGCATCCGCGGGGCAGCCCCGCAACTCAAAGTGCTGCATATGGACAACGCCAACCCCGGCACCATCGCCCGGCACCCGGAGGCGTGCAGGGCCGTCCTCAAGACGATCGTCAAATACCACACGTCGGGCGATGTCGCCGCCTTCGGCATGGAGAGTGCCGACCCCCGCGTCATCAGGCTGAATAACCTGAAAGCCGGGCCTGACGAGGTGAAAGAGGCTATCCGCATCGTGAACGAGATCGGCGGCGGCAGGGGCAGCTCAGGCCTGCCTGAGCTGCTGCCGGGCCTCAATTTCGTTTATGGTCTCATCGGGGAGACGAAAGAGACGTTCCGGCTCAACTACGAATTCCTGGAGTCACTGCTGGCCGATGACCTCCTGGTCCGCCGTATCAACCTTCGTCAGGTGATGCCATTCGAGGGCACCTGCATGGGTGACGTAGGCGATAAGATCGCCAACAAGCACAAAGGAATATTCCATGCCCACAAGAACAAAGTGCGCGAGCACATCGATCTCGAGATGCTCCGGCGCGTGGCCCCCGCAGGAACGATTCTGAGCGACGTGCGCATGGAGCTAAGGGATGGCGGTGTCACTTTCGGCAGGCAGATCGCCACCTATCCTCTGCTGGCCGGGGTGGTCGCCGATATGCCTATCGGTTCGTTCGCGGACGTAAAGGTCGTCAGTCATGGCTACAGGTCGATCACCGCAGTCCCCTACCCGCTGGACGTGAACGACGCCTCCCTGAAGACGCTTGAGAGCCTGCCCGGCGTCGGCAGGAGCCGTGCCTCCGCCATTGTCAGGGGCCAGCCATACCGCAATGCGGAACAGTTCGTCACCGCCCTGGACGACCCTGCGGTAGCGAGAAGCCTGCTGGATTATCTCAGCCTTCAGGTGAAAGTCCAGCCATATAGCGAAAGATACTGGTCTCCGGCGAACTTTTCTGACGTGTGCCATTAAGCCGATCCCGGATGAATATGATCACGGGATGGACATGGAGACGAAAAAGCTGATCATTCTGCTACTGGCCGGTCTGCTGGTCGTTACCTTCGCAGCGCAGGCACAGGCGAAGACTAACACAGTATCGATGAAGAGCATGGCCTTCCAGCCGAAAGAGCTCACGATATCTGCAGGCGATACTGTGACATGGGTGAACGATGATCCGATGTTGCACGATGTGGACATGGGGGCACTCGGGGCATCTCCAGACATGCGCAAGGGAGAAACCTACTCGATGACCTTCGATAAGCCCGGGACTTACGACTACGACTGTGATCTTCACCCGGGCATGACCGGCAAGATCATCGTTAAATAGCCTGTCCCCGATCAAGGCACAGCTAAATTATATAATAATTAGGACCATACATACTATTGTGACCTGATCGTGTACTCCGGGAAATCTATATCGATTATGCTGGTGCTCGCTGCACTGGCGGTAATACTGGCAGGATGTTCGTCTCCTTCGGCGACGCCTGCGGCCACTCCCACGGCTTCGGTAACGCCGTCTTCGACGACCCCGACTCCTGCGGCCACACCCGCAGCTTCGGTAACGCCGACTTCAACAACGCCGGCTCCGGCGCTGACCGGCGTCCAGATCAAAGACTTCGCTTTCAGCCCGCAGGAAGCCCGGGTGGCAAAAGGCGGCACCGTCACCTGGACGAACCTGGATAGCACGGCCCATACTGTCAGCTTCAATGGCGTGCAGTCAAAAGTCCTCAATAACGGCGATACTTATTCGAAGACCTTCAACGAGACCGGCACGTTCGACTATATCTGTGGCATACACACGTACATGAAAGGCAAGGTAGTGGTCGGATGATGGGGCCTATCCGCGATATTGCGCTCATCGAAATCGCCGGCTATCCGCTGGTCGTCTACATGGGCATACTCACGTTGCTGTCGCTTCTTTCCACAGCCGCCTATGGCTACCTGCTGATGAAGAACAAGATCAAAGGCACTATCTGGAACCACATGCGAATCGCTACGGTCACGATCGTCATCGCTCTCCTGCATGCTACGCTGGCCCTGTCGCTTTTCATTTAGGCTCCGGGCACGACAGCGATATGGCATAGAGGCACAGTTCGCCTTTTTTTATCTGTCAGCCTTATAATTCCGGCTTCCATAATATGATCCTGGATGCACAGCACTGGCGTGATACTGGCAGCGACTTTTTTACTCGCGATAGCTATTATAGCGGTAGTGCCGACGGGCTCAATTTCTTTCCACGGGGGAAACCTGACCTGTGCATTCGCCGTCGTGCAGATAAAGAACGGCACCTTCGAGCCCGGCAATGTCTCTGTTTTCAAGAATGCCACCGTAGTCTGGCAAAACCCGGGCCCGGGAGAACATTCCATCAGCGTGGGCGGGGACATATCGCCGCCCATCATGCCTGGCGAGTCATACACGAAAAATTTCCACGAGTTCGGATCTTATGATTACTATTGCCGCTACCACAACGGCGAACGTGGCAATGTAATAGTAAGATAAAAATGCAATGAAAATAATCCTGTTTATATATGATGAGCCGTGTTAATGCATGATGAGTCGTGCTGAATTTTTCAAAGTGGTCAGAGCCAACAGGTCGTACAACTACACGACCGAGCAGCTCTACGCCGCCTATGAGGCGTACCTGACCTGCCCGCGCAGCCCCTTCCGGGTGGAAAAAACGACCACGGCCTTCGACTGTGCCCGGTGTGGCAACTGTTGCCGTCGCCCCTGGCGGGTAGAGGTGGACCTGCTGGACGCGCTACGGTGGATCGACGAGGAGCGATTTGACATCCTGGCTTCGCTTGAGCCCCGGCCCTGGGGCCAGGATGACGAGCCCGACGTCGACTCGATCATCGTCAGGCAGCTGGCAGGCAGGCTCGCCGGAGAGGACGATGCACGGATAACGAAGGCGTTATCCGTAGTCAGCACTCTCGCAGGCAGCGAGGGCAGCTACGTGCTGCCGAAAAACGAGGGCTGCGGGTATATGATCGAAGGCGAGATGGCTTCGTGCAGCATACACGATACCAGGCCTGAGGTCTGCCGGCGCTTTCCGGGTTTCAGGTAAAAGTATAGTCATTCGTGGAACTTTTTAGACGCTCGTGTTATAGCAATGATATTCAAAACAATCCAGGAATGATTATAATATCGCCGCCTGCCGGATTGCTCGCGCGCGCACGCGTGGCCCTGCAGGCTTTAAGATACATTTTTCCGTTCACCGGAACGCGGCTTTGCACTCTTCGAGGAGCTGCGCGTTGTCCAGCCGCTGGCCCGGGTCGTAGAGCTTGTGTTTAGCCCGGATGACCCCGCTCGGGTCAACGACCAGCACCTGCGGGTCGGAAATGTGCGTGATAACCTCGAAACAGACGTGCTGCTGCTCGGAGCTGCACTGCCCTACGCCGTACATCCAGGTGATCGAGTGGTCGCTGTCGCATAGCATGGCAAACGGGAGCCTGTGGTCTGCGACGATCTGCTTCCCTGCGCTGACAGGTATGATCGACACGGGGAACAGGACGACATTTTCATCTTTGAACCGCTGGTAGTCGCTGGCCAGGGAAGACAGCCGGTCCATGCATCGCGGGTCCTCGTGGTTGAAGAAGAACAGCACGACGGCCTTCTTATTCTTGCAGTCGTACAGCCTCACGATCCTGTCACTCGTCGACGGCAGGGTAAAATCAGGCGCCATCTCGCCGACGTCCGTCTTGTACACCATGTTATACATAAGACTTCAAAAGAGGTTTCGGATGCCGGGATAAAAACCAGACCCAACGAAAACGCATAACGGTCAGCGGCGGGCTTTGCCGCGGAAATGATACATGCCATCGCGTTCGCTTACCAGCCAGGCCCCTTCGCTGTCATGCACGACGATCAGGCCTGTGGCGCTCCGTCCCGCATCCGTGTCCAGCTTTTCAAGCAGGCCGACAGACTCTTCCAGCTCCCTCACGCTGCGGGCGATCAATTGTTCTGCCATGGCCTGTGCCTCCAGCCCGCTCATCTTCTCACAGTCCCTGCCATCGCAATCGCCGGCGCCGACCCTGCCGTCTTCGAGATAGAACGGGTAGGTGCGGCAGATGAACGGTCTCGCCTCATAGATTGTGCACCGGCCTTCTTCGAGAAAAATACAGTCGCCGTTTTGCTTCTTTCGCAAGGCCCACTCGAAGGCCTGGCGGTTGCCATACTCGTCCTCGTCGCCGTCTTCCTCGGGCTGTACGACGTCGAGCCATTCCCTGTCCGTGGCGGCCATGATCGCCCGGATCTCTCCGGGAAAGACCGTTACGGTATTATCACCGAAAGAGGCCCTGCAGCATTTGGCACACCTCGCGCACCGGAATGCAGGCAGACCCTTAGCCACCTCATTCGGGCTCATCGTACGGGCTTTCTTAAGGTCTTTCCTGAACCGCCTGATCTCTCCCTCGACGCTCATCTGTGGCTCTCGCACACCTCGAGGAAATTTTTCAAAAGCAGGATGCCCTTCTCCGTGTGGGAGACCTCGGGGTGCCACTGCACGCCGTAGAGCGGCTTCGACCTGTGACGCATCGCCTCGTACTCGGAGATATTCGACCGCGCGAGCTGGACGAAGTCGGGCGGCAGCTTAGCCACCTCGTCCTGGTGCGACGCCCAGACGACGGTCTTCGGCCCGATGCCCTTGAGGATGTCGTCTTCCTCGACCACCTCTATGTCTACGCGCGCGAAGCCGCCATACTGCCCGGTGCGGATTTCCCCGCCGTAGGCCTTCGCCATTAGCTGGTGGCCGAGACAGATGCCGAGGATAGGCTTATCGATCTTAATGAGGCTCTCGCCGTTACCCGCCCGGTCCATGGTAGGGCCGCCGCTGAACACCAGGCCGTCCGGCTGCTGATTGAGTATGTCGTCTACTGATAATGTGTTGGATACGAGCTTCGCGTCCATGCCCAGGTCGCGGAGCGATCTGTGAATGAGATGGCACGTTTGTCCGTAGTTGTTGACGACCAGCAGTTTCAGCTTGTCCATGGTTGTCTCATTCCTGTAATATTAGTATATAAGTTTTGTCAGGCCCGCAGGCAATCGCCAGGTCACTGATTCCCTGTGCTATGCCTGTTTTTTTTCCAGGTCCGGCTTTTTGTAATATGCCGCTACCACCTTTGCGGAGTCGATGCCCGAGACACCCAGTCCTGCCAGGTCGAGCATCGTCTGCTCTACGGAGGTCACACGTATATCATTGATGAGACAGACGTCGTCCATTTCCCTGTCAGGGCTGTAAATCTGGAAACTGATGCCGTTGCCTTCGCCCAGCAGGCTTTTAGTGACAAGCGCCGCGTTCTCGTCCGCGTATAGCTGGATGCAGCCTCCCGAGGCTTTGCCTTCGAGGTACAGGTCGGCCGCCGTGAATAACGCACACGCTGACTGTGGTATGATGCCCTCGACGTTGCCGTACAGCTCGTGCAGCGCCTCGGTCTCGTCCTCGTAGGCGCTGGTGAACTCCATGGCACGCAGGCTGTTCACAGGCCGCTCCCAGGCTACGTACTCGAAGAGCCGGTCGATATTCGAGAGCCGGGCTTTCCTGCCGTGCTCCTCCGCTGCGCCGATCTCGATCAGCTTCTTCACGACCGACCGCGTCCAGGGGTACGACACGCCTGTTTCCACGGACGCATGGTTCATCGTCGCCTCCTCGTTTCTGATGAAGTAGCAGACGACCTTCCAGGACCCGGGTGATGTAATCTTGACCGCCTCCGACGACATGCCTCTCGGCCTCGCAGTCGTGAGCTTCTGGAACGAGCCTCCCGATCGTTCGAGCGCTTTCCGGGCGTCCGGCGCGATCGCCGGGGCAAAGAGCTTCAGGATGATCTTTTTGCCGCTGTAGCGCTGGGCCACCACCCTGGCATAGAGGCTGAGCTTCAGCACCGTCTGGATATTAGCCCTGGTCAGCTTGATCCCCACGAGGAGGACTGACGTCTCCTGCTCCAGTATGACCTCGTAGAAATCGCCGTCGTAGCTGACGGTCTCAATAGCCGCTGCTGGATAGTCACGGCGCAGCAGATCGATCACCGCCTGCACTTTGGGGTTGCCCGTCTGACCTTTCAGGCTCATTAAGGGCGTAATTTTCATTGATATGTATAAATAGCTTTACACTGAGGGCACAGGGTCAATGGATATAAAAAGGTTACACAGGGCAAACCTGTGCACAATAGTTCGGTCCGTATCCCTGTGCCATGCATCGGGAATAACAGTTGCTGAAATAGCCCTGGCCACGGTAATCGCTCCAGAACGGGTACTGGTTGTCCCATACGGGATTTTGCCACTGCTGATATGGCACTCCTGCCTGATTCCAGCCTCCGCCCCAGCTTCCATCCCAGCCGCTGTAGTACGAGCCTGTGCTGCTGGATGCGCCGGCACTGGCGCTGGCTCCATTAAACGCTCCGGCAGGCAGCGAAAATGCGAGTGCCAGCACGAGGACAAAAAACAGGACAATACAGGTAATTCGTGTCCGTCTCATTCTGCTCACCAAAATAGACGAAGGTCAGTGCAATATAAAATGGATGGCTTATTTTAAACCGGCCTGTCACGAAGATGCGATCCGGTTAAAAACGGATATCGCAAGCGGATGATCATATCCCTGCACCTGGCAGTTTGTCCCTGCCGTTTTTCATACAGCATTCTGGCATGCAATCGCAGAGCATCACTGGCTTCAACCGTATAGTTAAATAATACTTTCACTATGCTTTGAACGGCCTTATATAGAATGTTGATACATGATACATTGTCTCCCGCACATCAAAACGGAGACTTGAGGAATATTATGGTTAAAGAATTGGCTAGAGAACTTAAAGAGAAGTTTTCGTCTATGGGCGCCCCTGACGTGCCCCTGAAGGAGATCGAACAGAAACTGGACCTGCTGGTGAACCAGTACAAGGTGCCCGAGGACGAAGCCCGGCGCACGGTGTACAACCAGTATGCAAGAGACTTAAAGCTACAGCGGCCCCAGGCGGGCGGCGATACGCAGCAGGTCAAGATCAAGGACATCATCAAGGACGGCATGTGGGTCTCGCTGAAGGCCAAGGTCGTACAGCTCTGGGAGAATGACAAGAGCACCATCTCGCAGATCGGCCTGCTCGGCGACGACACAGGTATCATCAAGTTCGTCGCGTTCACGAAGTCCGACCTGCCGCTGCTCGAGGAAGGCAAGAGCTACCACTTCTCCAACCTGGTCACGGACTCCTGGCAGGGCCGGTTCTCGGTGAAGCTGAACAAGACGACGGTGATTACGCCGACCGAGGACATCGAGGTCGCCAGCAATGACATCACTATGACCGGCGCCATCGTGGACGTACAGTCCGGCAGCGGCCTGATCAAGAGATGCCCGGAATGCAACCGGCCTCTGAACAAGGGCCTGTGTGTCGACCATGGCAAGCAGGACGGCGAGTACGACCTGCGCGTCAAGGCGGTGCTGGACGACGGCAAGATCGCGCAGGACATCATCCTGAACCAGGAGATGACCTACAAGGTGACGGGCATCGACGTCAAGATCGCCAAGAAGATGGCCATGGACGCCGTGGACCCGGCCGTGGTGCTCGACGAGATCAAGCGCAGCCTGCTCGGCAAGTACTTTACTGTGCGCGGCCGCGTGGCTGGCGGGCGCTACCTGCTCGTCAACGAGATGGACCGGACGGCGAAGAACATCACGCTGGAAGACGTGCTGAAGAAAGTGGGGGCGGTCTGAATGCCTCAGGCTAGAGAAGTAGCAAGGCGTGTCTTCGCAAAAGAGTTCAACGCGTCGAACATGCTCTTCAAGGAGAGCGAGGACCAGTATTCCCCGCAGTACGTGCTGACCCCGACCGGCGCCAAGTGCAACCGGGTCTTCATCGTGGGCACGCTGACGGAGAAGAGCGACATCGGCAACGACTCCGAGTACTGGCGCGGCCGGGTCACCGACCCGACGGGCGCATTCACCATCTACGCCGGACAGTACACTCCGGAGGCGGCCCAGGCGCTGTCGGACATCGAGGTGCCGTCCTTCGTAGCGGTCATCGGCAAGCCGAGCAGCTACAAGGGCCAGGACGGCAACCCTGTGATCACCGTCAGGCCGGAGATCATCGTCCCCGTGGACGGCGACACCCGCGACCTGTGGGTCAAGGACACCATCGAGGCCACCGCCGAAAGGCTGCAGGCGCTGAAGGCCGGGTCCACCCCCGATGCCGTGAAGGCGAAGGAGCACTACAACCCGAACGTCGAAGAGTACAAGACGATGCTCCAGACCGCGGCCAAGTCGCTCAAGTCGATGGAAGTCGTGGTGACCAACGCACGATAAGCACTATGCCACAGGGGCTGGAAGACACGAAGATCCCTACCGGGTCTGTCACCTTCGTGTCGCAAACCCCTGTGGCTTTACTTTTTTATGATTTTCCGGATAGCTTACCGCTATAACCTTAAAAAATGTGAATACTGTTGTTGAAATGGTGTCCTGTAGCCGGTCTTGTATAGGCTATGCGACCCCTGTCACGCTCGCCAAGAGCGCCAGGTAGCCAAGAGCGCCAATGGACTGTTCTTCATGACCAGTATAGGCGATCCTGCTGCCTGCCCGGACGCTCGCGCGCGCACGTGTGGCTGACATAGTCGGGGACAAGAGGCCTGCCTATAGAAACTTGATGCACTCTGTTTCAGCATGCGACCCCGTCAGACCCGCCAAGGCGCGCACAAGAAAATTATTTTGCAGATAATACCGTAGTCGCCCGCGAGCGGCCGCCCGAAAATCCGTCCTTGGCGCCTCTGGCAGGCCTGACAGGAGGCGCATAGGCTGAACTAATTTAATTATATATTCCAAAAACTGGAAAATGATATCAGAGCCTGTCCATCATCCTTGTGACATGCTGCCGGTATTCCTCTTTGATTGTATAAGCATAGCTGCGGTCTTCGTTGGGCATTTTCTCCACGATGCCCCTTGCCATCAGCTCGTTCAGGTGATGATAGGTCGACGTCGTGGATATTTCCAGCCTTTGAGCGAGCTCGCCGTTCGACAGCCCCGGCCTTTCAAGCAGCTGCCCCAGTGTCTTTCTCATCGGCTCCCGCCTCATCAGCGAGAGCAGCGAGCGCTCCTCGGCGGAATACGTACCCGCGTTGGTGAAATAGCGGAGGAACTTGCCGTCGTCCTTGTGTCCGACGATCTTGTGGTTCAGGGTAAGGATGAGCAGGTGGTACCTGATGGTGCCCAGGTTCATCTTCTGCGCCCTGGCGACGTCCACAGCTGTGGCACCGGGAGTGTCGACGATGAACTGCAGGACGGCTTTCCTGTTCTTGTTCTTGTCCAGCCGGCTCCGGGCACGGGTGACGGTGCCAAGCACGAAGAAGCGGAAGAACAGGTACAGGACAGCGGCGAAGGCGATGCCGGCGACCATCACGTTGCCGGTGACCGATCCCATCTTTCCGTCGCTCGTGCCGTAGAAGAAAGTGCTGTTGTTAGCTGCCATGGCTGTGACCAGCCCTTCCACTGGCTTGCTTCCACAGGAGCTGTCCTTTATCGTCCAGGGCGTACAGGCTCCTGGCGTAGATGCAGCGGGACTTGCCATAGACGATGGGCGATTCGTAGACGGCGAAGTAGTAGTTCAGGTAGGTCACGTTCCCGCCGGGATAGACCTTGATGCTGCCGGCGTTGCCCTGGAAGAACGGGATATCCGGCCTCCAGCCCATACGGGTCTCACTGTCTATGGACTCTGCCGCCATCTCCGGCGTGTAGCCGGGCAGTGCTTTCCTCAGGTTCTCATCGTCCAGCCTGACGATGTATTTATCGGCGGCGGGCACAGTGAAGTTCCAGAGCTCGGCTCCTGTCCTGGCATCGAAGGCCATGAGCCGGTCCGGGTTGAACCGTTCCGTCCGCATGATCCAGTTGAACGTCTTCGCGTCCATGTACCCGGTACTGTTGAACGTGTAGATTATGCCGTTACTGGCGCTCATCGGCACGGGCAGGATGACCTGTCCGTATAATGCGCCGGTCGGCGCATATGGCCACTGCACGGTCGAGACGCTGCCCCCGGGGGAAATGACGCAGAGATATTCCAGTGTGTTGCCCATGGGAAGGCTCTCGACTTTCTTGACATACACGTTGCCTTGTTCGTCCACCGGCATCAGCTCGAACAGCGAGTAGGTCCCGTCGGCCGGGAGATGGGTTTCCCATTTCGTGTTGCCATCCCTGTCGAGCGCTATGACGCCGTCTTTCAAAGGCACGTACAGCGTGCCGCTAAAATACAACGGCAGCGTTGAATAGTCTTCCCGTGCATTGTCCCGGATCATCTGCCGGACTGCACTGTGACCGATGTCCCGGCTCCAGGCGAGGCTGCCATCGGGGCGGTACGCGTTGATGACGCTGGTCGGGAGCACGTTGATATGCCTCAAATACTGGTCGCGACATGTCTACGTCCAGACGGCATCTGCTGGAAACTGTTGACATTATAAGGACGGATAGCTCTGACAGCGTATACATACCCTTCCTCGTCGATCGCCGGGGGTCCGGCCAGGTCTTCCAGCAATGTTACCTCAGTGAGGTTTTCGTCCATTATCTGCTCGCTGTAGTCATGGAAAAGGTAAATCCTGCCGTTAAGGACTTTAAGCGAAACTGTGTAAGGCAGCTCAGTATCATCGTCCCATTAGATCAGCAGGGACTTCGATATGGAACGGGCACTGCCACTTCAGCTTTCCGTCCGGCCCGATCGCGATGATCACCGCGAGCCTGCTGAAGATCGGCGGTAAGACGCTGACGTTCAACGCTTCACGATCTTCCGCTGTCAGGTGCAGCACCGCTATTACGTACAGGTTGCCCGTGTCCTCAGCGACGATCGGGCCGGTATACCAGGCATAGCCGGTCCCTTCCCAGCTATTGATAACGCTCCATTCCCCAGGGACACTGATCGACCACACCAGGCTCCCGTCACTCCTGACGGCCGCGACGTCGTTGCCCCGGAAGGCATACAGCGTGTCGTTGCTGCCCACGAACATGTAGTCCACGCTGCCGTTGCCGGGCAGTTCCCATCCGGCGGCTTCCTGGTGAGGCGTGCTGACGATCATCAGGAACAGCACGCATGACAGCACGATAACAATCAGCGCCAGCGCCGCCTCGAACGCAAAGGACCTGCCCATCTGTCTCACCTGGTGATCAGTGGGAGCCCGCTTAAATATAGGTTCTCTCACCAAACCCTAATCCCGAAAAATCATTTTTACAGTTAACATTTGGTGCCATAAAACTTATAAGCTCATATTCTTATCGTTTGATTGTCAGCAGGCGAATCACAGGGTAGCCTGACGGTATCCAGGTTGTGAGATTTACGGATAAGGAAACAGCATTTATCATCAAGTTTACCGTTTGCTTCGTCATCGCCGCTATCGTGCTCATCGGGGCAGGATATGCAGCCATCAACGTGCTCGGCTCACTCGATTTCAGTGGAAAAACCGGCTCCCCGACTGCGACGCTGTTCGTGCCCACGGTCGATCCCCAGACCACCCCGGACCCGACTGCTAAGATTTCATCCCTCGACACCGACGCCCACGCCGACCCCGGTGCCATCCCGGTACACGGTCAACGTCAACTACGAGGGCGATGCCTCGAGCCGGACGTATAAGCTAAGCTATACCCTGGGGAAGAATACCCAGGGAAACTGTCAGATCCGATCGATATGGGTCTGATGCGCTTTTCGTTATGGAATAGCGGGAGCGTTCGCCAGGAAAACACTTACAGCGAGTTAAAGAATAACGGGGCCAGCTGGTCGGGCTCCGACGGGGATGCTATACTGGAGTCTGGCGAGACTTTCGTGTTCAAGGTAAGCTACTACGCGCTGGATATCTTGCCTGACACCGAGTCTCGCGTGACCTTCTTCGTGGGTGACGAAACGGTCAAGACGACCACGTTACCTGTCCTGATCAACCCTGACCTTTCCAACCTGGAGCCGGTGGACCCTGAAGCTACACTGCCTCCCTTTGGCTTAATCGTCCGGGAAATTTCCCGGCTTTTATGTGAACCTTCTTTTGCGTTTTTCGCGGATCTTGAAAGTCAATGATCGACATATACAATACAAACGTGAAATGGCTCTGCAGCCATACATGTACGTCGTGCACGAGTGATACCGTAGTAGTTCTGCTCGAGCCTGTTCAATTGTTAAGGAATTACTATACGTTGTGTTCGGTGTCGGCTTCAGTGTATAAAGTTGTAATAATGACTATGCAAAGCAAGGAATTCAATAAATAACGAGTATGCTGTAACGCATATCCGCCTACGTGTGCGCGGGCGGCCGCCCGGAAGGCGACTTTTCGCCCAGCTCATTTGCGGCTAAAAATAGTATTACAGCCGGTCCATCATCTTCGTGACGTACTGACTGTACTCTTCCTTGATGGAGTAAGCATAGCCCCGGTCTGCCTGTGGGACCTTCATGACGACGCCCTTGGTGAGCAGCTCGTTCATGTGGCGGCTTGCAGCACCGGTGGAAATGTTTAGTTCCCTGGAAATCTCCACGTTGGACAGCCCGGGCTTCTCCGCCAGCGTATTCAGCACCCTCCACATGGGCTCGCGCTTCATGAGCGAGACCACAGCTCCTCTTCGAGGCTGTAGGAGTTGGAGTTGGTGAAGTACCTGAGGTACTTGTCATCCTTGTGCTCTACGATCTTGTGGTTGATCCCCAGGATCAGCAGGTGGTACCGGACCGTGCCCACGTTCAGGTGCAGGTCCCTTGAGATGTCCACCGCAGTGACGCCCGGGTTGCCGGCGATGAACGACAGCACCATGTTCCGGTTGTCGTTCTTGTCGAGCCGGTCCCTGGCACGCGATACCGTGCCGAAGACGAAGAACTTGAAGAATATGGCTAAGGCGCCAGGAGGGCGAACCCGGCGACCACCTTATTGACGGAGGTGCCGAAGATCTTCCCGTCTCCGGTGCTGTAATAGATGGTGCTGTTATTAGCCGCCGCGGATGTCACCGGAGCGCTCAGCTGCTTCTCCCATACCAGCCTTCCGTCGTGGCCGAGGGCATAGATGCCGCTCGAATAGACTGCCCTGGAACGGTTCAGGATGATGGGCGACTCGTAGGTGGTGCTGCGGAAGCTGACGTATATGACGTCGGAGCCAGGGTATATGCTGATGTCAGGCCAGCCGACAGGCATGAGCGATACGCCGCTGATTGCTCCTTCCGCCATGGGGTTTGAATACCGGGAGTAATAATCGTTATTCAGGTCGAGCAGGTTGACCGCGCCGCTCTGTCCCCGGAAGATGTCGTCGACGTTGCTCTCGTTAAGCGTCACCGTCTGCCGGTTGCCGACTGGCAGCGTGTAGCTCCACAGGGCCGTGCCGTTGCTGACGCTGTATGCGGTGATCTTCTCGGTGCCCAGGTTATACACGCTTCCGGTGTTGCCGAACGTCGTCCTGTCCACGTTGTACACGATGCCGTCACTGGCGGCCGTGTGGACGAGGTTGCCATACTTCGAGTCGTACTGCCACGGGGCGGTCCGGGTCATGCCGTCCGGCCCGATGATGTAGATGTTCGAGGTGGTCGAGCCGGGGTTCTGCTGCCTGATGTAGATATTGCCCGCGGAGTCGATGGGCATGAGATCGAAGAGCGCGTTGTTGTCCCCTGGCAGGTATCTCCACCACATTGTGCGGCCCATCTTGTCCAGCGCCACGATGCCCCTGGTCAGAGGCACATATAGCGTGCCGTTCTGGTACATGGGCAGGCAGTTGAACTGGGCCCACAGGTCGTCGGCCACATACTGGGTAGCCACTGTGCCCTGGATGTCCCGGTCCCATATCTTCTCGCCGCTGGCATTATACGCCTCGATGCGGATCGCGGATGTCACTGTCGGCAGACTGCGCCTTCATCAGGTAGATGTTGCCGGTCTCGTCGATCGACGCAGGCCGGGCCACATCCGCTATGCTGAACAGTACCGTCCCGTTCCTGTCGACTACGGTCTCGACATTATCATTGAACACGTACAGGCGGCCGCTGTCAGAGCGCAGCGCGACGGTCTGCTTCATCCTGAAGTCTTTCATGTCAGTGAGCCCGATGATGTCGTTGGCGTTGATTTTGACCTTCAGGGGCAGTTCCCACGCAAGCCTGCCGTCCGGTGAGATCGCGAGCACTGCCGCGTCGAAGTATAGGCCTGACAGCTGTGCCTGATAGTACTGGATTTTCAGGTCTTCCAGCGCGATGTCCGGCAACGCTAAAACGTACAGGTAGCCTGACGAAGCGTCTGCCACGGGGTACGATTCCACCGTGCCGGACTGATCGGAGGCATAGGTCGGCCGCTGCCAGCTGTTGATGATCTTCCACTGGCCGGGGACCTGGTAGCTCCAGACGAGGTTGCCGACCGCTGTCGATGGCGTAGATGCTGTCGCTCTTGAACGCGTACAGCGTGTCGTTCTGGCCGACGGTCATGTATTGCACTACTCCGTCGCCCTGGAACTCCCATCCCGATACGGATGTCGTACTGGCGGTGACCATCAGGTACACTGCGGTTAAGAGTACAATGAGAATAATCGCTAACGTGGCCTCGAATAGATAGGGTTTCCTCATCGATCTCACTGCATGTGTATCTAAAGGGGCAGCTTAAATATAGTTTCTCTCATCATAGGTCAACATCCGGTTGAGCAGGGAACGAACGGGCATAATATGGATTTATTTTGCACGTAAATGTAGAAATAATCGTCCCTTCCATAAATGGCTCCGGTAATTCTCTAAATGTGACATAACTCTTTAATAACATTTCCGCTGTTATGGGATCATACGGTGATGTTGGGATGAGGCGGCAGACGATCGCGATATTGTTGCTAATGGCATTATGTATGACTATCGTCCTGGCAACCAGCGCTTTTCCGGCGTCCGCAGCGGGATACGAGTGGTCGAGGACATTCGGGGGCATCAGCAGGATTACTGCTATTCTCTGGTCAATACTTCCGACGGGGGCTTCCTGATCGGCGGATGGACAGACTGGCATTTACAAAATTCCAGTTATGCATGGAGCATCGATAATTTCTTCTTATTGAAAACCGATAAAAACGGCAATCAGGAATGGTATCGCACCTATGGTGACAACCAAAGTTTCCTTGGCGGCTACGTATGCGAAGCCCCCGGAGGCGGTTATGTCCTCGCGGGTAGCCTCGGACAGTACAGCATCGGCTCTCGTATCCTGATCAAGGTCGATGCCAGCGGCCAGGTGCTGTGGAAGAAATATCACCTGACGTGGTTTGACGGGCGGGTAAAATCTCTGGAGGCAGCCCCGGACGGATATATCCTGGCAGGCACGAGCAACCGCAGCGTATTCCTCATGAGGTTTGGCCCTGACGGTAACTTAATCCGGGACCGCTCGTATGACGAACCTGACCTGGATGTCGGCCGGGCGCTGTCGACCCGGGACGGCGGTTTCGTCATTGCAGGCGGGCCGTCTTTCGACAAAACTGGTAAGATGTTTCTGATGAAGGCCGATGCCGCAGGCAACATGACGTGGCTGAAATATTATGGCAGCGGTTACACAGGCGGAGATCTCCATCATCGAGGACCGGGACGGCGGCTTCGTGATCGCCGGCCACAACAGCACCGCAAACGTGAGACCCTTCAGGCAGTTCGAGGTTCCAGTGTCTATGTCGTGCGGACAGATCAAGATGGGAACGTCCTGTGGAAAAACGTATAACGCGAGCACCGATGACGACTATGCAACGCGATCGTACAGATGGACGATTGCGGCTATGCGGTTACGGGTTTCTCGGTCCTGACCCGGGACGGCTACTATGTGATCGACTCGGACACTTTCTCCTAAAGGTCTGACAGCAACGGGACGCAGCAGTGGATAAAGATTCGGCAGTTCCGGCGTAGCCACAGGCATCTCTCTCGTAAAAAGCGACGACGGAGCGATTGTGCTGGCAGGCGAGCGGCATAATAGCGATATCCTGCTGATTAAGTCCCCGGACGCTCCTTATACGCTGACGCCTCTGGATGAAGCGATCAAGTCTGTCCGGATGTTGATTTACCACAAGCCGTATATATTCTCTGCCAGGCGCCGCTGTTTCTGGTCGCGTTCATATCCCTGTCGGTCGTTTTAATCCTCATTAAAAGATCAATGGACAGGAAGAAAATGTTCCGATAGCAAAGCCCGTCTATGGTAGCTCGTTGCGCCCATCTCTTTACCCTTAACGCCATACCTGACATTTACTGCCGAGCCACGCTTGAACGCCATGATTTCCGGAGCAGCAAGCAACGCCTGGCCTGTCGCAAGCAGACGATCGTCCTTATCGACGAGGAGCACTTCCTCGAAAGCCCTGATCTCCGGGTCGCAGCTGACCACGAACTTACAGAACGCCGTCTTGCCCTTAGCCACGAACGGCGCCGCGTCCTCGTTCATCACCACTCGCTTCTGCGGGTAAGGCAGCACTGCCTTTAGCTTCTCGCCGCCGAAAGTGCTGAGGATTAAAAAGCCGTCGTTCGCCCTGACCGTGGCTATGCGCCGGTCGCCTTCCACGATCTGGCGCACCCGGCCCGTCCGGGACAGCGTGAACGTAACGCCGTCCGGGAACAGCGCCTTTCCGGCTCCTTTGCCGAACTGGTAGTCGGCTATGATCCTCATTCGCTCCAGCATATCAGGTCATAATGAAAGCTGCTTGTTGATATCATTTACTGTATTCCCACGGGACCACAGAGAGTACAGAAATATCAGAGACCTCTCATCGCCAGGCGGCCTCGTTCTTCGCCTCGTAGTCCTCGAACGCCTGCATCAGTCCCGAGACGACCTCGGCGCTGACCTCGAGCAACGCTTTTGCCTTCTCGTCGTCAACTCTGTCCACATCGTCACGCATCTGGCTGACCAGTTCGCGCAACTTGATTTTTATCGGGCTGGTATAGCGCCTGGGATCGTTCCCGACTGGCCTGGGTTCTCCCATCATGTCGTCCATCTCCGATAGTGCCATCGCAGCGCATCGATAAAATGATATGGCATGGTATCGATGCTACCTGCGTTTTAAAATATCACTGACCGAAAGCGCAAGCATCACGGCCCCGATGGCTGTCCCGGGAACAGGATAGCCACAGTGATGATCGTCCGGAAAGGCAACAGGCTGATCTGGACCAAGTTTACGGTATGGGTCGACGAGCAGATCTTATTGCCAGGTAGCAAGTTTTTTGAAAGCCTCGACGATAATAAGCTTAAATATCTCTAGAATATACTTAATAATGGTATAGGAGAGAAGTCCTTGGGGTATGGCTTCAAGTTCGATTGGATCTTCGAGTTCACGTACCGAACTGATCAAGGCGCCGAAAAATTTTGACCATATAGACAGGCATTATTTTGCCACGGGCTTTTTACTTTCCTCTTTATACGATGGCTATTCCACTGACGATATCATGCGCTACTGCGGCATGATAGACGACGTCACTTCGGACAGGGTCCGCTTCATCTTTTACTCGGACGACATAAAAGACCTTAAGGGCGTAAGGCGAACAGCTCTGTGGTAGCCCCGTATCGTCTCACGGTAAATATTTTGCAGAAGCAGCGGATTTAAGTTAAAGATTACTGAAAAGTCAATCATCGATCACCAGCGATGCAGCGCAGTATAAGCCATATCAAATAGTCAGGCAACTCTACCAAAAACTAGGGTTAGCGAGCTATATGCCCTGCCTTGTGTGGTTCATCCCCGAGAAGCCGGATGTGGTCTTCGTCAAGAAATTGCAGCCTGGACAGCGTCGATGTCCTCTTCAACTACCTAAAAACGTTTTGCGATACTTTCTATGACGCCAATCGTGATACTCTTCAGCAGGCCGAGCAGCTGGAGGCCGATATCGAACGGCATGTGGAACCCTCGACCTATCCTTGAGGACTGATCTCAAGGATATCGGCTCTCGCATACAAACAAAGCGAGATAGCCCAACTCATCAAAGCGGGCCATGCCACGTATGGGCAAAATATCTCCTGGACGGTACAATTGGCCCTGCTGGCAGGGCTTTGTGATACGCTTTCGAGGACTCGGGGGCTTAATGTTTCTTATGATTTTTATTCATTCATAGAGAATACTGGAAGGTGGGCGAAAAAATGTGCCGGCGTCGACGGGATCTTAAAAGAGAACCTAAGGTTACCTGCCCACAAGCTTTTCGACCAGATCATGGACTGTATGGCATATGGTGACAGCCTGCCTGCAGAAGCATTACGCATAAACCCGCCCCAAAATACAGGCTTTAGCCTGAAGGTAATCAGGGAGTTTTATGAGAATACGACTGACCTCGAGGATGTCATTAAGCATGACTTTTCCCAAATTCACTAAAGATCAGGCTGGCCAAGATCAGGAACTATATTTCAAATAATGTCGTCCCGTATGAAGATAGCTATACCTTCCGTGTCAATAAAGATAATGTCCTGCATTTCATCATCATGAGGACCGTGCTGCAGGATCTGATGGCCTCCGAAGGTATCGAGAAAGATGGGATAAAGGCCTCCCTCGTTTCGGTGGAGAACGCCTTGCACTCTTTATTCTACGAGAATACGGGGGCCATCGCCCTCTCCTCCCATCTTTATATTTACTATACGCTTCGCGAAGTCTTTAACCAGAACGAGCTAAGCCTTCAGCAACAGCTTGGCGAGCTAGGTGATGTCAAACAAAAGATGAGCGACGTCGCAGCATGGCGGGAAAAAGTAGCCATGCCGATGCAGGAGGTAGACAGGCTGATTTCAAAGCTAGACTGGAGCATGCTCGAGAGCTATGACCGGGTCAGTGTATTAAGCCTCCAGGAGACGATGGGACAGGACAAGGAAAGGAAAGAATATGCCCCCATTATCGACGGCTACATCTCCAGAATAAACGCCGGGCTGGTGCCGATCGAAACGCTCATGGAAAACATCAGCGGGGGCCGCGGCCTGCCAGACGTTAAGGCCCAGTTCTTGAGAATCAGGCAGGCGTACCCCTCGATCAAGGCCGCCATGGGATCCTCTAAGGTCTTTATCTCATACCGCAGGGCCGATAGCGCTTACGCTACCGACAGGATATTTGAGAGGCTGGAGAACGAGCTCGGCCAAGGCGAGATATTCATGGACATCGAGTCCATCGCTGCCGGCCAGGACTTCAGGGTCGCCCTGGATAACGCGCTGAAAAAATGTTCGGTCCTGCTCGTGATCATCGGTAGCCAGTGGCTTGGTGCCTGGGACGGGAACGTCAAGCAAAGGCGGCTCGACAATCCTGCCGATTACGTGAGGATGGAGATCGAGGCCGCGATAAGCCGCAATGTCCCCGTCATACCGGTCCTCATTGACGAGTCGGTCCTGCCGCCTGCCGGAGAGCTGCCAAAAAGCATCGAGTCTCTCGTTTACAGGCAAGCCATGAACGTAGGGAGAGGGCCTCGTTTTTACGAGGACATCGAGAGATTGATAGGGGCGATCAAGTGCTATATGGAGGAGCCCAGGGAAATCCCGACCCAGGTATAGCCGATGTCCAATGCTTCCGATCTTTGTGCAAAAGGCTTATTTCACCTCGCTCTTTCTATTGAAAATGATCCGCATCACCTGCGGCCACTGCTCTCTTCTAAGTGGTAACGTCAGGTTGCTGATTCTGCGTAGGATTATCGGGCAGGAGCGTACCGGCCCGGTCAAAACGCTCCTGGCGATCAAGGCCGGGGTCTTTTCCGTCGAATCGATCTGGCCCTCGTGGCACTGATCAACTGGCTGATCGCGCGCCCGGGGTATGCCTTCGAAGCCTGCAATAACCCGGGCATGCCGAGCTTCATACTTGTTTGACAAGGCCCGAGAAAGCCAGGCTCATGGCTACATAGAAATGGCGTTTCGTGTAGATGGCGACGCAAAAGAGTATATCCAAACAAGGATTACACGCGGAATGACATGAGAGCGCTGGTATTCGAGCTGTCGGGAGAGCACGGGACGCTGCCTAAGAGCGAGGTCATCGGGTGCATCGAGGCATACGGGTGGCCATACCGGGTCACCGCAGAGTATGACCAGGCCATTATCATCGAGACGGATGCCGATCCGGACTTGCTTGCCCACCGGCTCGCCCTCACCCACAACATCCTGCAGATGCTCTTTGTCTGCCCGGCAGACGAGGCTGCCATCATTGAAAAGGCCACAGTCGTCGATCTCGGGATGAAGGAAGGTCAGAGCTTTGTCGTCAGGCTGTGCCGGGTGAAGAATTACAGTGAAATCACATCGGAATTCGAGAAAAAGCTGGGCGCCGCCATCTGGCACCGGGGCTACCCGGTCAGCCTGACGGAGCCTGACATCATCTTCCGGGCCATCATCACGGAAGACGTCTGCATCTTCGGCAGGCTGATCTGCCGGGTCGATCGCTCTGCTTTCGATGAGCGAGCGCCCCTGAAGAAACCGTTTTTCCTGCCGGGGGTGCTGATGCCACGGATTTCCCGGGCGGTCGTGAATATGACTCGCATCCGTTCGGGCTGGATGCTCGACCCGTTTTCGGGCACAGGCGGCACTCTTGTCGAGGCCGGGCTGATCAGCCGGGACATACACGTGGTCGGCTGCGACATCCAGAAGAAGATGGTCTGCGGCACGCGCAAGAACCTGCGGTTCTACGGCACGGACTACGACGTGGTCCGCCAGGACTCGCTGTGCATGGGGATAAAAGACAGCTCGGTCGACGCCATCGTGACCGACTTCCCCTACGGGCAGTCCACTCCCATCGCGGCGACTTCCGGGAAGCGATTTCCACCATGGCGCGCTGACTGAGATCTTCCGGGTGCTGAAGCCGGAGCGGTACGCGGTCGTCGTCTCGAAAGCGCCGATGGAAAAGCTATTAATCGATGTAGGCTTTACTGTAATTGAAACGCACCAGCAGCGGATTCACAGGAGCCTCACGAGGCACATCACGGTTATAAAAAAATCACAGGATAAAGGGATGTAAATGCAGAAAGCCAAAGAACGCGCCGTCATCACGGTGAACGGCATCGACCACCCGGGCATCATTGCGGCCATCACGAAAGCGTTAGCGGACCTGAACGTCAACATCGAGGACCTGAGCCAGACGATCGTGCAGGGACTGTTCACCATGATCCTGATCGCCGACATCACCGACCACGACCTCGCCCGGCTCCAGGAGCGGATGGCGCAGGTCGGAAAGGAGCAGGGCGTCCAGATCACCGTGCAGCACGAGAACATCTTCAAGTACATGCACAGGGTGTAAAAGGATGAGCGTGTACTCCATCGAGGAAATCCTCGAGACCGTCAGCATGATACAGGCCCAGCACCTCGACATTCGCACAGTGACCATGGGCATCAACCTCCGCGGCTGCATATCTCCTGACATCGACAAGATGCGGGACAACATCTACGACACCATTACCACGCGGGCGAAGAACCTGGTCTCCGAGGCTAAGGCTGTCGAGGAGAAGTTTGGCATTCCCATCGTCAACAAGCGCATTGCCGTTACGCCCATCGGAAACCTGCTGGACACACCGCTGGCCGGCGCCTCCGAGACGCGAGGCCATCGACGGCGCGGTCAGCGTTGCAAAGACGCTGGATGACGCAGCCAAAAAGCTCAACATCGACTTCATCGGAGGCTATTCGGCATTAGTCCACAAAGGCTTCACCGTTGGCGACTCCATTCTCATTAACTCCATTCCCGAAGCTCTGACCAGCACGGACCGTGTCTGCAGCTCGATCAACGTCGCCACCACCAAGAGCGGCATCAACATGGACGCCATCCTGCTCATGGGCCAGGTGATAAAGAAAACGGCAGCACATCAACCCGATCGGCTGTGCGAAGCTCGTAGTCTTCGCCAACGCGCCCCCCGACAACCCTTTCATGGCCGGAGCCTTCCACGGCGACGGCGAGCCTGAAGACAGTCATCAACGTAGGCATATCCGGGCCCGGCGTGGTCCGTGCAGTCCTGTCGCAGATGGACGACGCAGACCTGGGCCAGCTTTCGGAGACCATCAAGCGCACCGCGTTCAAGATCACCCGGATGGGCGAACTGGTCGGCCGGGAGATGGCCGATCGCCTCGACGTGGAGTTCGGCATCGTGGACCTGTCTCTCGCGCCCACTCCTGCAGAGGGCGATTCCGTAGCCAATATCCTGGAAGTCATGGGCCTGGAGCGCTGCGGCACCCACGGCACGACCGCCGCGCTGGCGCTGCTCACCGACGCAGTGAAGAAGGGCGGCGCGATGGCCACTTCGTATACGGGCGGCCTCTCCGGCGCCTTCATCCCGGTGAGCGAGGACGCCGGCATGGTGGAAGCCCTCAAGGTCGGCGCCATCGGCATCGACAAGCTCGAGGCCATGACCAGTGTCTGCTCTGTCGGCCTGGACATGATCGTAGTGCCCGGCGATACGGCACCAGAGACCATTTCCGCGATAATCGCCGACGAGTGCGCCATCGGCATGGTGAACGCCAAGACCACCGGCGTACGCATTATCCCTGCCGGGAAAGAAGGGGAGTATGTCGAGTTCGGCGGCCTGCTGGGCGGCAGCCCGGTCATGGGGCTGAACAAGTTCTCGTCCGCGAAGTTCGTCAGGCGTGGCGGCCGGATACCGGCGCCGATACAGAGCTTTAGAAATTAGGACTAAAGCTCCTGCCCTATTTTTCTTGGCGCCCTTGGCCCTTGGCGCCCTTGGCGAGCATGACAGTGGGCGCATTGCCAATACAGCAATGGCAACGCATGCTCTGTCAGGGAATGCGTACCGGAAAATGCAAGAACCGTTTATGCTCGCCAAGGGCGCCGAGGGCCAAGGGCGCCATGTTAGAAAAATAATTACTGGCTTTTTGGCAGGTACGCCTTGCCGCTGATCTCGTCGAGTACAATCTCGACAACGCAGGTCCTGTCCACGATATCCGCCGGCATTTCCCCATCGCGATTGCCGGCATATTTGTCGACGAGCAGCCAGAGGGCGTGCAGCTTCTTTTCCCTGTCAGTGACAATGGCTGCCCTGCCCCGGGCGATGACGCTCCGGTAGTAGGAGGTACAGCCGCAGGGCTTGCCAGGGGTCGTATACAGTTCGAGAAGCTCGTCGGCCTCGAAGCCGACTTTGGGGTTGGCTTTGATGTAGTCGAGCTTCATCCCTTCCAGGGCGCAGTGGAAGTAGATGCGGTCGCCTTCAAAGGCGAAGTTGACCGGGACGATGTACGGCATGCCATCGGGCGATATGGTGGCCATCCGTCCGACCGGCGCTTTATTCAGTAAGATAGTAATCGCGTCGAGGTCCATGCCTCTGGATTTGCGGTCAGTCTTTGTAACCTTCATGCGAGCCCACCGATAGTAAAAGCTACAATAGCTGACGCTTATTTAAAGTTATTCTAAAAAATGCCCGGGCAGTCTCCGCGCGCGTGACCGCGGCGGAGGCCGCTCGTATAAGCGGCCGCCCTGCGTACCATTTCATGCCCCCGGAGTAACCCTTATGTCCTTCACCCTGACCGTGGGCGAGACGACCGATCCTACGGACTTGTTGTCCCGGCCCATGCCGTCCACCTTCTTCATCAGGTCGAACACGTTGCCGCTGATCATCATGGACTTGATCGGCTTTGTCATGACGCCGTTCTCGACTACGAAGGCGTTCCGGCATTCTACGGAGAAGTCGCCGCTTATCGGGTTCGCAGTGTGAGCGCCGATGACCGAGTTCACGTATATGCCCCGGTCGGTCTCTTTTACCACGTCGCTCCTCGGGTACTCGAAGCAGATGTTGCGCGGGCCCACCATCGGTGGCGTCGAATAAGAGCCGCGGACCGCATTGCCGGTGGACGCCCTTTTATCCTTGCCTGCGGTGTACGTGTCGTACAGGAACGTCTTCAGCACGCCGTCGTCCAGGATGACCGTCTTCTGCGAGGGCACGCCCTCGTCGTCGGACCTGGAGGAGCCAAGGCCGCCGTCGAGGAGGCCGTCGTCTACCACAGTCAGCCCTTCCGCTGCGATGCGCTGGCCGATCTTCCCTGCCAGCCCGGAGCGGCCCTTCTGGACGTTCTCGGAGTTGATCGATGACAGGAAGGTCGATTCCAGCAAGTCCCCGAACGCGTTGGGGCCAAGCAGGACGTCGCTCGTCTGCTCGTAAGTCGGCTCTGACTCCAGCGAGCTTCGGGCGAGCTTCGAGGCGTTGTGGCCGACGGCCTGCATGTCCAGGTCCAGAGACCGTGAGACGTCGTAGTCGTAGGCGGTCGAGACGCGGTCGCCTTCCTTCATGATGATGTCGACGTAGCCCATGAACACCGTTTCACGGTCTTCCACATTCACGCCGCTGGAATTCATGATCGCTGTGTCGGAGACCACACAGGACAGCTTACCGAACGTGACGGAGGCGCTTTTGTCCTCCTTCGCCGCTTCGATCATGCCGGCCGCGATATCCATGCATTTGTCCAGCCCCATCTCTTCGATGCGCTTGTCGAAGACGCCGTGTGCATTCTTATATGGTTTCGGCCCGGGGAGCCCTTTCAGTTCGGGGTCCGCCGGACGGGCTTTCGCGCACTCGATAGCTGCTTTCACGGCTTCCTCGAACTTCGAGGGGTCGTTGGACGACGAGTAGCCCTCGGCGCCTCCGGAGATGACCCGGACGCCGATGCCTCCGGACACGCTTTCCTCGCCGTAGCCAAGATCGCCGCGGACTGTCTCCACGGTGACGATCCTGCCGGAAGATGCGTATACTTCGGCTTCGCTCGCGCCCATCCTCATCGCCAGGTCGACCAGCTTCTTCGCCTGGCCGATGACCTGTATCTCTTCTCCGATCATGCGTGTCCCCCCACGACGGCGTCTTTGACGAGAATATGCGGCGACCCGTCGCCGACAGGCACGCCCTGGCCGGCCTTGCCGCACCTTCCGGAGTTGAACTTCAGGTCGTTGCCGACCCGGACGATGCTGTTCAGTGTCTTCAGGGTGTTGCCGGAGAGCGATACGTCGCGGATCGCCTCTCCGATCTTCCCGTCCTTGATCAGGTAGCCCATGACCGCATTGAACTGGAACACACCCTCGCCCGTGTTCACCTGGCCGCCGCGGGAGCCCTTCAGGTAGATGCCGTTCACGCCCTCGAAGACCTCGTCTTTGGTCATATCCCCGTTGTCGATGAACGTATTGCTCATGCGGACAACCGGACGCGCCAGGCCGCCCGCCCTCGCGTTGCCGGGCTCTCCGCCAAGCTTCGCCGCCGTTTCCCTGGAGTTGAGATAAGCTTTCATGACGCCCTTCTCGATAATCGTGGTCCGGCGGGAGGGCACGCCTTCGCTGTCATAGGGATAATAGCCGTACCGCGGCAGTGTCGGGTCGTCATGGACGGTCACCAGCTCGCTGCCGATCTTCTGGCCGAACTTCCCTTCGAGGCAGGAGTCGCCGTCGAGCACCGTGTCCGCTTCCGACGCGTGCCCGACCGCCTCGTGTATGAACACCCCGGCAAGCTCCTGGTCCAGCACGACGTCGAAGCGCCCGCCGGGAGAATGCTTTGCCCTCATCAGACAGACCGCCTCGTCCGTGGCCTCTTTCGCGAGCTTCATGGGATCGCACTGCCCGAATACCTCGTAGCCGCCGACGTTGAAGTAGCTGCGCCGTCCCGCCTGGAGATTGCCATTCTCGCCTGCGACGGCCGTACAGCTGAATCCTGTCCGACTGATGTCATATTCGATCCGGTCCTCATCCGTGCCATAGTGGACGCTGTGCGTGAAGGACTCGGAATAGTTGACACGGGTGCTCTTGATCATGCCGCTTTTGTCAGCTTCCTTCATGGCCGCCTCGATCGCCTTGCAGAAGTCCTGCTTCTCGCGCAATGATATGTCCGCAGGGTTCTTCTTTACACGATATACTTCCTTCTGCGCAGACTGGGCCTTCTTGAGAGTGATTTTAGGCCTGGGGTTCAGCTTGTTGAGCCTCCGGGCGAGGGACAGCGACGAGTCGATGGCATCGCTCACCAGCGAAGGGTCGTCTACGGTGGTGAAGCCGTAGGAGCCGCCGATCAGCGCCCTTACCGCCGCCCCGGACATGAAATGAGTCGAGACCTCGTCGATCTCGCCGTTATCGTAAGCGATTGCCGTTGTGTAGCCGTGAAGCTCCCTTACGTCATAAAATTCTTGCATGTACCATCACCTGCGGACGAAAAACGAACCTGAAATTAATTGTACGCTTGCTACTTTGCGTATGTTCGTATAAATCCATTTCTACCATAATGAGGGAACACAGGCCGCTTTCATGCAGAATGCCAGGCCCCATGCCATAGCCGGTCATGTGCTTACCTCTTGCAGCAGGCATCGTGCGCTCGCTTCTACCGGCTAAGGCAATGGGAGTCAAAAGTTTTATATACTTATCGTATGTATGTACCTCTGCTTAAGATGTATATACGATGACTATATGTATCAATGTCTGATGTGCATATACTCTTGATATACATACCGCCAGGCTGTACATGGCCGGAGGTTATCATATGACAGAAACGAACGATCTAGTAATAAGCACCGAGAAGCTTACCAAATCATACAACGGCAAACCGGTCCTCAAATCGCTGGACCTCAAGGTGCCGAAGCAATCCATTTTCGGCTTCCTGGGCCCAAACGGCGCGGGCAAGACGACGACTATCAAGCTCATCCTCGGGCTGATCAGGCCGACGAGCGGCACATGCTCGGCATTCGGCATGGACACCATCGGCAACAGCATCAAGATCCGGCACCGTATCGGATACCTGGCGCAGGACCCGAGGTATTACGAGTACATGACCGCGCGTGAAACCCTCCGGTTCACCGCGAAGTTCTTCTACGAAGGCCCGAAGGACGAGATCGAGGCCCGCATCGAGGACACGCTGAAGCTGGTCGCCATTGACGACAAGGCAGACCGGCCAATCAAGGGCTTCTCGGGTGGCGAGAGGCAGCGCCTTGGGATCGCACAGGCATACATCAACCACCCGGAACTGTTGATTCTTGACGAGCCGGCCGCATCCCTGGACCCGATGGGCCGCCGCGACGTGCTTGAACTGATGAACAAGATTCGCAGCGAGACCACGATCTTCTACTCGACACACATCCTTGATGACGTCCAGAAAGTCAGCGACATCGTGGCTATCCTGAACCACGGCGAACTGGTCGCCCAGGCCCCCATCGAGCAGCTGCTCGCGGGAAAGGGCAACGTTACCTACCGTGTCGTGGTCAAGGGCGACGCGGCGAACGCTCGTATGAAGATCACCCAGTTGCCCTGGGTGTCCGCCGTGAACATGGCAGGGCAGAACGGGCATACCGCCATGCTGGTGAGCGTCACTGATGACGCAAAGGCCGAGGACAGCCTGCTGGAAACGGTCCTCGCCGGTGGCGTCAAGGTCGTAGAGTTCGGCCGCAAGAAGATGGATCTCGAAGACGTGTTCATGGACCTCGTGGAGGGAAAGACCAATGTCAACTAAACAATTAAAGCCTGTCCAGAACCTGGGCTGGACCGCCGGTCTGCGCAACATGCTGCGGAAGGAGAACGCGAAATGGTGGAGCTGGAAGTCTCTCGCGTTGCAGCTTATCATCTGGACGGTTATCATCAACTCGATGGTAGCCCTCGCCGTATTTGTCATACCGCAGATCCCCATCACAGAGGATGTCCAGGCACAGATCAACAGCACGGGAGATGACGAGGCCCAGCAGGCAGTCTCCAACGGAATGCTGAATTTCACGCCCGAAACATTACTGACGTTCGGTACATCCATGTTTTTCCAGGTCGCAGGGATTGCACTCCTCATCGGAGGCGTGATCATCGCCCACGACTCGATCCTGAAGGAACGCGAGTCAGGCACTGCCGCATGGCTGCTGTCCAAGCCGATCTCCAGGAAGGCGTTCGTGCTGTCCAAGCTCATCGCCTGCACGGTCGGCCTGCTGGTCATCGTCATCGCGGTACAGGCGGCTATCGCATACACGCAAATCTCAATCGCGTACGGCGGCCTGGCACCTGTCGTGCCATTCCTGGGCGGGCTGGGCATAATGAGCCTCAACGGCCTGTTCTACATGGTGCTGGCCCTGGCGCTGGGCGCATTCACGCTGTCGCGCGGTGCCACTCTGGGCTTACCCATCATCATCGGCCTTGTCGGCGGCATCCTGCTTCAGGTCGTGAGTGAGCTGCAGTACATCACGCCCTGGACACTCGGCGGAATGGCTGAGGCAGTGGCGGCAGGCGGTGCGCTGCCGGATTGGGCGATTTTCCCGATCATCGCGACGGTCGTATGGATTATCGTCTTCGCGGGAGCGGCCATCTGGAGGTTCGAGCAGATCGAGCTTTAAACAGGTGACGGGGGAGAGCTTCCTCCCATGGCTCTCCCCCTGCATTTTCTTAAAAATTTATCGGTAAATAAGGTGGTTTTCATGGAGCTAAGAGCGCAGCGGCTGATCGTACTGATGGTCTCGATGTTCATTTTCACGCTCGGGTTCGGCATCATTGCGCCGATCATGAGCTACGTTATCAAAGACATGGGCGCGACGGCGCTCGACCTTGGCTTACTGCTTGCCACTTCCTCGGCCATGCAGTTCGTGTTCGCGCCTGTCTGGGGCCGGCTTTCAGACCGGTTCGGCCGGAAGCCCGTGCTGCTCGCAGGGCTGTGCGGCTTCGGCATATCCTTTGTCATCGTCGGCATCTCTACCGAGCTATGGATGCTGTACGTGTCGCAGGTCATCGGCGGCGTACTCTCGGCAGGCATCTGGCCGGCGGCCCTGGCCTACGTGGCTGATATCGCCCCGCAGAAAGAGCGCGGCAACCTCATTGGCTTGCTGGGCGCAGCCTCAGGCATGGGCATGATCGTAGGGCCGGTCATGTCCTGTATCCTGGCTACCCTCAGCCTGCAGCTTGCCATTCTTCGCGGCGGCCGCCCTCGCTTTCGTCACCATGGCGTTCGTGGTCGTGCTGCTGCCGGAGTCCCGGACGCCAGGCTCCAGCGTGGAAAAGCATGATAAGATGTCGATGCTTGCCACTATCCGGACGCCGTTCGGCGGGCTGCTGCTCCTCATGCTGTTCATCAGCTTCGCCATCGCCTGTATCGACGGCACCATGGCGTTCTTCATCATGGACCGGTTCGGCCTCACCGACATGCCGTCCTCGATGCCGCTGTTCGGCGGGAGCATCATGATCACCGGCCCCCAAGTAGTAGGCGTAATCTTCGTGTTCGCAGGCATGACCGGCATCATCTGCCAGGCGCTGCTCGCCGGCAAGGCGATCAGGCTGCTGGGCGAGGAAAAGGTCGTGATCATCGGCCTGCTACTGCTGGCCGCAGGACTGCTGTTGCTCCAGCTGACCGCCGGGCTGGCCTCGCTGACGTTCTACATCTGTCTTATGATCACTGGTGGCTGCCTGATCAATACCGGGATCAACACACTGGTGTCCAACCGTACCGATGACGATCACCAGGGCGAGGCGATGGGTATGCTCGGGGCTTTCAACAGCCTGGGCCGGGTCCTCGGCCCTGCGGCCGGCGGCTTCGCCTATGTGATCAGCATGAGCCTGCCCTACGTCAGCTCGGCGTTGATCTCGTGCCTGACGGCTGCCGCAATTTCAATAAAGTCAAGGATGAAAACACGGGTGATCCTGCCCGGAAACCATGGAATGTAAACGGAAGGTGATTTGATGCAAAATATTATTATTACACAAGGATATAATCGTCCAGGTCACGGCCACTATATTCCTGGTCCTGGGCATGGCTATTGCCCTGCACTACGGGGTATTCATATAAATGAGAGGCTGATAGATGTACGCGCTCTCTAATAATGGGATGATACAATATATCGGTGGATAATTATCCCGTAAATCAATAGTTATATGTATTCAGACCAGTGTATCGCCATGCTATTGTCTGGCCGGCACCGAATGTTGCCGGTGACATTATGTATAAACGAACGATCTCGTAACATACAGGGAGAGGCTTGAAGATAAAGGGACCAAAAGATGTGTCCACGGGCTTGATGGAGGTTTATTAAAAATGTACGCCGAGCATATTTTGACGCCATATAACAATCATGGCTGGACAGCCGGCCTGCGTAACATGCTGCAGAAGGAAAACGCGAAGTGGTGGAACTGGAAATCCCTCGCGATGCAGCTTATCATCATGGACGGTCATCGTCAGCGGACTGGTCGCCGTATCCCTGTTCGTCATGCCGCACATTGCAACCGGGGATGTCACCCGCGACCTGACGCATGAAAAAGTGGTGGTCCTCAGTCTGCAGACGTTTTTCCAGGTCACAGGCCTGGCCGTGGTCCTTGGAGCTATCATAGTGTCTCACGACTCGATCCTGAAGGATCGGGAGTCAGGCACGGCAGCCTGGCTGATGTCAAAACCTTTGTCCCGGAAGGCGTTCGTGCTTTCCAAGGCGATCGCCAGCGGTATCGGCGTGATGGTCGTCGTCCTCCTGGCGCAAGGGATCATAGCATATGTTCTTTGCTCCGCCTATCTCGGGAGTCCGGTGGCTGTGCTGCCATTCCTGGCCGGCCTTGGCCTGATAGGGCTCAACATCCTGTTCTACCTTATGCTGGCAATGGCGATCGGTGCCTTTACGATGTCCCGTGGCGTTGCGCTCGGCATCCCGGTCCTGGTGGCTTTAACCGGTAGCTTCATAACCGTAATTCTGCCTGACCTGTATCACATTATGCCCTGGGGCCTCACCTACATGGCCCAGGACATCGCGACAAGCGCTTTCGCACAGGTAACATCCGCAGCAAACCCCATGCCATCCATCGACTATCTGGCGATCGTCGCCACGGCCGTCTGGGTTTTACTATTCACAGGCGCTGCTGTCTGGAAGTTCGAGCAGATCGAGCTATAGAAATTCCCGGGAAGGCCGGTCCTCCCATGACCGCCTTCCTTCTTCATTATTTAAACAGGAATGGTGTAGGCCCGGAAACACAAAATCAGACAGGTTACCGGAAAGCCGCCGCAGGCTTCCTGGCTGTCATTTTTCTCATAGTCGGCGTGGCAGTTGCCATGTATAATGGCCTGTTCTAAAATCCCATTTGATTACATTACTCATTCATATTTGTCCGGTCGCCTCTCAATGCCCGGTCACGCACGTGCGCCGGCGAACGGTGACACTGTCATTTACGTATTCTGAGCATCCGTTGCATCGTCGTCCGGCAAATCAACAGCTATTTATAACCCGACCCATTATTGTGTGGCTTATACCTGGCCGGCTGATCCGGAACATTACAGGAAGCCAGAATATGGACGAGACGGAAAATCTGATCATCAGCACCCGCAAGCTCGCGAAATCGTACAATGGCAGGCCGGTTCTCAAGTGGATCAACCTGAAGGTGCCGAAGCACTCGATCTTCGGCTTCCTGGGGCCCAACGGCGCCGGCAAGACGACGACTATCAAGCTCATTCTCGGCCTCATCCGCCCGACGAGCGGCAGCTGTACGGCATTCGGCCTGGACTCGATCGGCGACAGCATCCAGATCAGGCACCGGGTAGGCTACCTGGCCCAGGACCCCCGGTATTACGAGTACATGACCGCGAGAGAGACCATGCGGTTCGTGGCGAGGTTCTTCTACAAGGGACCGGCCGCCGGGATCGAGGAACGCATCGAGGACACGCTTAAGCTGGTCGGCATGGAGGACAGGGCCGACCGGCCAGTCAAGGGCTTCTCCGGCGGCGAGCGACAGCGCCTGGGGATCGCCCAGGCGTATGTGAATCATCCCGAGCTGCTCATCCTCGACGAGCCGGCGGCGTCCCTGGACCCGGCCGGGCGGAGGGACGTGCTGGATCTGATGAACAAGATCCGCGGCAGGACGACGATCTTTTACTCGACCCACATCCTGGACGACGTGCAGAGAGTCAGCGACGTCGTCGCTATCATGAACCACGGTGAACTCGTTGCGCAGGCTCCCATCGAAGAGCTGCTGCGCGGAAAGGGCGACGCCACCTACCGTATCACAACGAAGGACGGTGACGCTGCAGGCATGAGGAAGAAAATATTGCTGCTCCCGTGGGTGTCCATGCGTGAACGTGACTGCGCAAAACGGCCGCACGGCCATGCTGGTGAGCGTGACCGATGACGCGAAGGCCGAGGACAGCCTGCTGGAGGAGGTTCAGGCCTGTGGTGTCAAGGTCGTGGAGTTCGGGCGCAAAAAGCTGGAGCTGGAGGACGTGTACATGAACGTCGTGGAGGGGAAGAGCCATGGCAACTGAGATCGAACTTGAATCGTCAGACGACTACGGTGGGATGGCCGGCTTCCGGAACATGATGCGGAAGGAGAACGCCCGCTGGTGGAGCTTCAAGTCGCTGGCGTTTCAGCTGGCGGTCTGGCTGGTCGTCCTCAACGCCCTGGTGGCCATCCTCCTGTTTATAGTCCCGGCTATCGATAACAGCGCGGCGAGCCAGCAGGCAACCAACGTCTCCAGCGAGCCGGTACCGGCCCCTTCGGCTGCTGACCTTTCCGATGCTAAGATGAAGGTGGCCAATACGGGCATGGGGATGTTCTTCCAGCTTGCAGGCTTCGCCGTGTTCATCGGCGCGGTCATCTTCGGCCATGATGCCCTGCTCAAGGAGCGCGAGTCCGGCACCGCTGCCTGGCTGCTGTCCAAGCCGATCTCCCGGAAGGCCTTCGTGCTCTCGAAGGTGTCCGCAGTTGTCATTGGCGTACTGGTCATCATCCTGTTTGCACAGGGAGCAATTACCTACGCCATGTGCTCCCTCGAGCTGGGGAGCCCGATGCCAGTGTTGCCATTTCTTGCCGGACTGGGCGTGCTCTGCCTGGGTGTCCTGTTCTATCTGGTACTGGCCATAGCGATCGGCGCGTTTACGACGTCCCGCGGGCTTGCGCTTGGCCTCCCCCTGATCATAGGCATCACCGGGGGTTTCTTCCTCGGCATTTTCCAGGCGCTGGGCACACTCAAAGAGCTGGGCTACTTAGTGCCATGGAACCTGACCAGCTATGCATCCTCGGTAGCGACTGGCGCTTCTCTGGCGGCGGACACCTACTGGCCATGGCCCGTACTCGCTACTGCCATATGGATACTGCTGTTTATCGGCGCCGCCCTGGCGAAGTTCGAGCAGATCGAGCTATAAACCGGCGGCGGGTAGGACTTTCTCCCGCTTCCACTTTTCACGGGACGCATTTAACTTCCGGCAGTCGGACTCTTTAATGGTGTTGAAATTGGCGCACAAGACGGCAGGCGGAGATGTCATCGAGATCACAGGCTGGGGCACTGACAGTGACATATACCAGGCCGGAGACCGGCCGTCCGCTTTTGTCGAGATTAGAAACGCCGGTGACCGCACGATCAATGATGCTTCCATAATACTGACAGTGACAAGAAAAACTCCCATCGGGGCTTTCGTGCTGATCAAAGATAAGGAGTATAAAGCATCTGCGTTAATACCCGGGTTCAGCCTCCCGCCCGGGAAAAGCCGACGATTCGAGGTGTCACCCTTCCAGATCCCGGATACCAGCCTGGCAAAAGGCACCTACGAGCTGAAAGCGCAAATTATCGTCGACAATCGATCTATCGGGACAATTGGCAAGATCATCAAGGTAAAATAACTCGCGCAGTTCGCTGTTGGTATTTACACGCGCGCGCGAACGACCGAGGCCTCAGCAATTTGATGCCTGAATAAAGAGAAATGAAAAAGAATTGCGAGGGCCTCCGCGGCCTTAGTGGCCTCGTGCCCTCTGTGTCCAATATTTTAGTGCGGCAGCGCCTTGTCGAAGATGCCGATGCCCATCTTGTCCACGGAGAAGTTCTTGATCTTGTCGATGAAGCTCTCCTTCTTCTTGCCGGACAGGGCATATTCGAGCACTTCGCTGATGTTCGTGACCGGGATGATCTTGATCCGGTCCTTGTATGCATCTTCTATCAGCACGTCGCCCATGTTGGACCTCGGGATGAGCACGGTCTTGATGCCCGCGTTCGCCGCCGCCTCGATCTTGTAGGTGACACCGCCGATTGGCAGCACGTCGCCCCGTACAGACAGCGAGCCGGTCATGGCTACGCTCTGGTCCACCGGTATGCCGGATATCGCGGAGATGACCGCTGTCGCGATGGACACGGAAGCACTGTCGCCTTCCACGCCGTCATAGGTGCCCACGAACTGTATGTGGACGTCCATGCCGGCGATGTCCTGGCCGGTGAACTTCTTGATGATCGCGCTGACGTTCTGGACCGCCTCCTTGGCGATCTCCTGCAGCTTTCCCGTCGCGTATACATGGCCTTCGGACTTCGACATGGCCGGGGTGACCTCTGCGACGATGGGCAGCATGACGCCCGAGTCGCCGCCGATGACTGCGAGCCCGTTGACGCGTCCGACCTCTTCACCGGCTGCAGCGAACAGGCGATAGTCCTTCTTGCGGTCCAGGTACGTGTCCGCGAGCTGCTGCTCGACGGAGCGGGAGATCTTCTTAGCCTTCAACACGTGTTCGGACGTCGTGAACGAGGCAGCCTCGGCCCTCGCGATGTCGCCCGACACGCGCACGAGACCGCCGAGGTCTCGCAGCTTGAGCGTGAAGTGACCCTTGCGGCCGGCCCTGCGCATGCCCTCGCGGATGATCTCCTCGACGGCAGCGCGGTCGAAGTGCGGTATCTTGCCGTCGCGGATGACTTCCTGCGCGACGAACCGTACCAGCCTCCTGCGGGTCTCCATGATTGTCTTCCATGGTGTCCTGCATGAACAGCTCGTAGCCGTATCCCTTGATCCTGGACCGGAGTGCGGGGTGCATGCCTTCCATGGCGTCGAGGTTGCCCGCGAGCACCATGATGAAGTCGCAGGGCACCGGGTCAGTCTTGACCATCGCTCCCGAGGAACGCTCGGACTGGCCTGTGATCGAGAACTTGCCCTCCTGGATGGCCGTCAGCAGGTGCTGCTGGCTCTCCATGCGGAGCGTATTGATCTCGTCGATGAATAGTACGCCTTTGTGCGATTTGTGTATCGCGCCAGCTTCCACACGGTCGTGGGCCGGAGTCTCCAGGCCGCCCGACTGGAACGGGTCGTGGCGGACGTCGCCGAGCAGCGCGCCTGCGTGGGCGCCCGTGCCGTCTATGAATGGCGCATTGGTCTTTCCCTGGTTGGTGACTAGCAGCTTCGGTGTGATAGCTGTCTCTTTAGGAGTGACGTACCTGATGAGCAGCAGTAATAGTAGCACTGCTATGATTGCCCACATGAACTGCTCTCTCATGTAGAACCAGGCGAAGCCGAGTATAGCCAGCATGGCCACGACAATGATAAGGTTCCTCATCTGGGCGTTCTTCTGCGCTTCCATCTTGTGCGCGTTAACGATCTGCTTGCCCTTTCCCGCGGGCACCACTCTCACCTTCGGGTTGTTGGAATCCTCGGGGTTGTGGTAGATGAGCACGTCCTGTAGCTCTTCCTTGGGCAGCAGCTCGGCCATCGCTTTGGCGAGCATGGACTTGCCAGTGCCCGGCGTGCCGATCATCATCACGTGACGGCGCTGACTGGCCGCTTTCTTGATGACCTCGACGGCATGCTCCTGGCCGATAACCTGATCGATGAGCTTTGTAGGCACCTCGATGTCGGCAGTTGTCTTGAACTCAAGGCCGCCGCACAGGTCTTCCTGCCTAGGTTCCGTTATTATGTCGTCACTCACTTTGATCACCGGTTCTGTCGAATTGCATAATCATTTACATAGGATAAATACTTTTAGAGATTGAATTAACAGCAGCCCCATTATAGTCTTGCAGCCCTGATAACTTATCTCTAGCGCGCTATCTTCATGTATTATATGATGGTTTTAAAAATTTAATGCGATATCAGCGTTCCATATACTTTTTATATAGCCTGAGGTTTAAAACTTTCTGGTTCGTACGGTTTTTAATTTAATTGGCCGTATTTGCCTTTAAACTATCACTGCCGGATGCAACTGGCCATTCCGGCTATTTATCATCTCTGGTATGAATATGACATGGTAACCTGCCGACATGGTAATCTGCCCGGCAGAACCGCTCCTTCACGGGGTGCCAGGGAATCCTGAGTGGCTGAATAATCTGGCTACATATTACTATTGTCTTAATCGTTGAATCGTTCACCGTCTCCATCCGTAATCCGCTTATCCTCCGGCACAGGCAGTGCTGGCGCTGCTCCGGGCGGCTTTCTTTTCCTCGCCATCCATTTGTATCCCATGTACAGCAAGCCCAGGGCGACGAGCACGGCGAAGCCCCAGGACGAGCGGCCAGTTCTCCATCAGCGTCTCGATCAGCGTCGGCGGGGGCAGCACGACGATCGCCTTGCGGATGATCTTGGTCACGTGTGGGTCGTCCTCGCTGTCGTAGTACTTGACCTCCAGCGTCACGTAGTACTCGCCAGGCACTGCGTCCGGCTTCACCTTGATGCCGTAGCGTGTTGTCACGTTCTCGCCGGGCGCCACGTCGCCCAGGTACATGGTATCATAGCTGACGGTGAACGGGTCGAGGGCGTTCATGCGGACGATGGCGTCCCGGGCCAGTAGCGATGCCATTGTTGACCAGCGTGAGGTTGGAGATGCAGGAGCGGCCGCACTTGATCTCGATGGGCTCCGCGTTGACGTCGAACCGCATCTCCGGTTCCACGTGGACGCCGAACGTCTCAATGTTCGACGATTTTTGCTCATCCCACTGGTCGTTGTACGAGACTACGGCGCTGAGCGGGATGTCGCTCGACTCAGCTTCGTCCGACACGCTGACCTTGAACTTGACCGTGCGGGACTCGCCTGGCTCCATGTGGCCCAGGTACTGGGAGTTCTGCACCGGCACCAGCATGTCCTGCGACACGTACTGGGGCTCCTGGGCGCTGTACGCCTGGGCACTCAACAGCTGGTAATTCAGCGGATAGTTGATCTCGTCCTGCGGTGCGCCCATCGTCGGGGTCATCAGGTACGCCACCGCATGCTCGACCGGCAGGCCTCCCAGGTTGGTCACCTCCATGCAGACGATGCCGTCCATGCCCGGCACCATGTTGGTACAGATGGTCTCGGAGAGCACGAGATCGAATCGCTCCATGATCACGATGTCGAGGTAGACGACCTGTATCTCCTCGACATAGTTGGTGTAGCCCATCACCGGGCCGAAGATAGAGGCGTAGTCGTATTCGTCGGCAAGTCGCTTATAGGTCATCACCAGCGGCAGCTTGTAGCGGCCGGGCGCAGCGTCCGGCGCTATGCGAATCCAGTACTGTAGTGGCTGGTAGAGTCCCCCCGACAGCAGTCCATATGAGCTCGGCCCGCCGCCGACAGTGCCGGCAGGAAGCGACCCGCAGAGTATACAGTCGCTCGACACGAGCTCGACCGGGCAGTTTGTGGTCGCCAGCCTGCAAGTCAGGCCCAGGGCGGTAGTCGCCGCTATGGGCACGGTCGGGTCCGTGTTTACCTCAAGGTCTCCCAGCGCACCCGTCTGGTAGTAGTTATAGTATGAGCTGCTCATGCTCTGGGAATAGGATGCGCCGGTTGCGTCGGCCACGCCGGACAAGGCCGTTGAGGCCGGCCGAGACTGCGTACTGGCTGCCCTGGGCCTGCGAGCTTGTCGCCGAGTAGTTGCTGCCGGAGGAATACGAAAGACTGCCCTGCTGCAGGAGCGCATCCGGCGTGGAATAGCCATAGAGCGTCTGGAGGTAGCCGCTGTTCTGGACGAGCACCAGCAGCGGGGCGGTCTGCCCGGGGAAGAACTCGTTGTTCCCGTAGACACAGGCCTCTATGATCGGGCCTCCGTACAGTAAAGCGCTAGCCTGGGGCGCCGAGGCCGTAAGGTATAGGGCGAGAAGGCACAGGGCCAGCGCGAAGGGCTTCAGGCGGGTGATGCTTTCACCTCCCCTCTGACCTTCGACCACCATGTATCCAGCGTCACGAGCAGCGGGGGCATGATCACGAATGCGCTGCACAGCGCCAGGATGAAGTCGATGATTGTCACGATGCCGAAGTTGCTCAGGATGGAAAAGTTGGACATGACCAGCGCCCCGAAACCGGCAATCACGGTGCTCGCGCTGGAAAAAATGGCGTTGCCGATCTTGGCCGTCGCGATGCGCATGGCATCCTTCGGGGCATGGCCTTTCGCCTTTTCCTCGTAGTACCGCTCCATGTGGAGGATAGAGAAGTCGATGCCGATGCCGATGGTCAGCGCCCCGAGCGTCACGGACAGCGGCGTGTACTTCATGTGCAGCAGGATCATCACGATGCAGGACAGCCCGTGACGATGACCACCGCGATGACCGGCACCACCGCCCGCACCCAGTCCCCCCGGAAGACGATCAGCAGCCCGATCAGCACCAGCAGCCCGCTCCCGAGCGTCATGGTCAGCCGGTCGCCAGTGAGCGAGCCGAGGGTCGTCATCGACACGCGCAACTCGCCACTCAGGTCCGCTTCTATCCCTGCCGGGGGCCGGAGGAACTGCAGGTCTTTCTGGACGCGGCGCAGCATGCTCATCTGCTGTTCTGTCGGCAGGCTGTTGATGGTCATCCGGATCACTCCCATCCCCTGGAAGTCGTCCACATATAGCTTCAGCTCACTGGCCGGGATTTTGGCGATCGCCTCTCTAAGGGCAGGGCCCGTGTCCGGGAGGGTGCCGTTGTTGCGGCCCGCCGCAGCCGTCGCGATGCTGCTGACCGCCAGCACTTCCGGGTTGTTGCTCTGCTCGTAGTCCGAAAATTCCTTCATCCACCTGACCACTTCGAGGCTGGTCACATCCTGTGCCTTGACCTGGATGACCATGTCTGTGGTCTTGTATCCCATGGCATTGCTGAGGCTTCGGAACAGAATAACAGACGGCAGATCCTGCGGGGCGAACGTCGACTGGTCGATTTCCACGCCGATGGTCGGGTCCAGCGCGTAGCCTGCGATCATGGCGATGAGCGCGATAATGATCACTTCAGGGTGTCTGGTCGTTGTCTCCGCAACCCGTTCGATGACATTCTCTATGATGCCCGGCCTCTGCTCTTTCACCTTGAAGTTCCCGCGGCGGGCCAGGAATACCAGGATAGACAGCAGCAGGAACAGCGCGGTCAGGAAGCAGACAATCACGCCGATCAGGCACATCAGCCCGAAGTCGTAGATCATGGGCACCGGGGACATCAGGATCGAGGCGAATCCGAGGCAGGTGGTCATGACCGAAAACGTGACCGGCGGTCCGATGTGCTTCACGGTCGCCGTCACCGCATCGCCCGGCTCTTTTCCCGAGCCCAGCTCTTCCATCATGCGGTTCTGGAACTGGATGGCGTACTCCACGCCCAGCCCGATCAGTATGGGGAATACGGCCATGGAGACCATGGTCAGCGGCACGCCGGTCGCGCCCATCACGCCTGTCGTAAACACGACGCCGATGAGCACGATCGGCAGCGGCAGGAGCCGCCACTTCGAGTGGGAGAAGGTGAGCCACAGGGCGAGTACCATGAGCACCACCGCCGTCGCCAGCATGGTCACGAGGTTGGTCATCATCTCTTTTTGTACTTCCAGCATCATGGCCGTGCTGCCGGTGACCTGCGCCGAAGTCCCCGGGGGCATGGGCACCCACTCGATGGTCTGCTTGATGTCTTCCAGTATCGCCGGCTCTTCCGTCTCCTCGACGCTACCCCGGAGCGTGACCGTCATGATCGTGTGGTGCCGGTCCAGCACCAGAAATTTGGACAGTTCCTCCGGAAGCGCTGAGAAGAGCTTCCTGATATTGGCCACGTTGTTCAGCAGGCCGGAGATATCCAGTCGCTCAGCCATTGAATACGTCCCTGATACACTCTCCACTTTCGGGTTGGCCCGGATCTGGCTGTCGAGCCGCTGCATCGCCTCGATGACCTGTGGGTTGAGCACGTCATCCGATGTGATCAGGATCAGGAAGGTGGTCGCCTGGAAATTATCGTTATAATAGTCGATGTCCCGGTAGAGCTGCGTGTCCTTGAACACCATGGTCTCAATGCCGGTAGCCATGTGGACGCCCTGCGCGGAGGTGATCGCCATCAGCATCAGCAGGACTGCCGCAAGGATAATAAAATAGCTGTTCCCTTTTATGAGCTTGCCGAGGGCTTCTCCCGGGCTGACCGTCCCATTCACCTCCTCAATCCGTCGGGCGCAGGCGCTGACAGCGCCTGAACAGTCCCAATATGCACAGGTATCAAACGCGTAAATATAAATATTCTTAATATATAATGACATAACCTGCCATATCTATCGCAATAAAGGCAAATCAAATGATTGAATGTGTAAAAAATGGTTGATCAGGGCATAAACGGCTCGGACGATGGTATTTTGCTGCTCAAATGCTCTACGAGGGAACCTTTATTAAAAAGCGCGGGAATGTCAGTCATATGGCAGCCACCGGTACATTACAGGCCGATCGCGGTCAGGTGCTCGCTTTTCGTCTCGGCAGCCACAATCTGGCCAGACGCCTGTCACCCGGCTCGCTGCTGAAAGCGGCAGGCGCCTGCGGCATCCAGAATACGCCGCCCGGTTCGGCGGCGCTCGCGCTACACGCCCGTGTCGAAGGCCTCAAGCCAGTTGATATTGATCATGCCCTGGCGGCGGATAAGACGCTGCTACAGACCATGAGCCTGCGGGGCACGCCGCTTGTTTTTCCCGCTGCCGACGCCGCAGTCTTCACGGCCGGTCTGCTGCCTGAAGACGAAGCATCGCTCCGAGTCTTCATTCTCGGCGCTGTCGAAGGGCTCGAAAAGGTCGGCATGAGTGCGACAGAGCTGGTCCGGCTGACTTCTGGTGCGCTACCGGCCGTCCTGGACGCGCATGAGATGACGAAAGACGAGCTTGGCGTCGAGATCGCCGACAGGATATCGGGAGAGTTAAGCCCGGGACGGCGTGATCTGTGGCGATCACACTCGTGGTACGCTTCCGGCCAGTACCTCGGCGAGTCGCTGGTCCGATTCGCCCTGTACGTCGTGTCTCTGCAGGGGCTTTTCTGTTATGCTCCCCGGCAGAAGAACAAAGCTTACTTCGTCCGCACCGATCAGTGGCTCGGCTCGCCGCTCCCGCAAGCTGTGCCAGAGAAGGCACGTGCTGAGCTGGCACGGCGCTACCTGCACTGCTACGGCCCTTCCACGGCCGGCCATTTAGCGGAATGGGCAGGCATCGCCTCTGTCCAGGCCGATCGAGCCTGGTCGCTGATAGAGGATGATCTTGTAGAAGTAGATTATGGCAAGCAGAGGACATGGCTCTTGCAGAGCGACGTCCCCTGCTTCCTGTCGCCCGTCGCCGCTACCGGAGTACGTTTCCTCCCGCCTCATGAGCCGTTGCTGCAAATGCGCGATCGTGCCACCCTCATACCGGATAAATCCCTTCACCGGAAGCTGTGGCGGGCCGTGGGCAATCCTGGCGTTGTCCTCGTCGACGGTGAGCCCGTCGCCGCATGGAGAAGCCAGAAGCATGGCAAGAGAATGGACGTGACAGTCGAAGCTTTCGCCGGTATCCCGCAGAAGATGCGCCCGGAGATCGAAGCAGAGGCAGCGACACTCGCGCCATACCGGGGCTGCTCGTCGGGGATAGTCCGATATGAGACTATATGATAGGCCGCCGCCGATGCTCCCACCCGAGGGCGCGCTGCGCCAGTGGTGTTATCCGCGATTGGACACGTAATGCTATTCCAGATATAGTATAGTCTTCAACCTTTCATTATCCAGGTAAAAAAGTATTTACTTTGCAGGCGTCTGCAGCTTTCCCTTTTCTTTCAAGATACGCTTTACTCGCTCCAGAAGCTCCGATCGACCGAACGGCTTCGTGATATAGTCATCGACTTTTACCACATGCAACCCGATCATCTTATCGATGGATTGCGATTTAGCGGTCAGCATAGCCACTGGAATATCCTTCGTATTCGGGTTGGCCCGGATGCGGCTGTACACTTCCCAGCCGTCCATCTGCGGCATCATGATGTCGAGGAGGACCAGGTCGGGCATCTCCCGGTCTATCTTATCGAGGGCCTCCTTTCCGCTGTACGCTGTGACGACGCGGAAACCATCACTTTCCAGTACCAGCTTCACCAGATCAACTACGTCCGGCTCGTCGTCCACGACCATGATTTTGTTTGCCATTCACGCTCTCCCTTCATTATTTTGCTTTCGATGTGATAAAGTTTGGGAAATTATTTATGCGTCATTTCTTACGAAGTGCAAGTACTTCTGGCACGATCCATCCCCAGTACTTGATCGTGACGGCCAGGTCCACGACGGCTGCTATCACGAACATCGCCTTCGCCCCGAGAGGGAACAGGTCCATGCCCCCGCCAGGCATCCTGAAGCCAAGCACGAAGTGAGCAAAAAGCATGACGATCGACACGATCAGCAGGGCCTCGCTCAGGTCGTACAGGACGTAATAATTCCTCATCCGCAGCGCTTCTCCCAGGCGCCGGCTGATGTCCCTCATGACGAACCAGACGACGGATAGCGAGACAAACGCTATGAACCAGTTGACGGCGTCGAGCGGCATGCCCGGTGTCACTTGGTCACCCCCGTCATCATACGGTAGAGGCGCAGGCCGAAGACGATTAGCACGAACAGGGCCTGCAGGCTCGCCAGAGTCAACGCCTCGTATGTGTAAATCCCCAGCGCCGCGCATGCCATCAGGACCAGGAACAAGATGGCGGAGCCCGCAAACACATTGTAATACGTGGCCTGCCCGAACTTCAGCTCGTAGAAGCGGCTGATGAAAAACATGAATGCCAGCAGAACCATTTCGCAAACCATTGCCAGCATCAGCAGTGACAGGCTGAGTTCCGGGCTGTTCACGGCATTATCTCCTGAATGCCTCGACGAACGCCTGCGAGCCCGACTTGCGGGCATTGCCGCTCATGATGCCCTCGTAGCCCTCGAAGCGGGATTTCAGCTCGAACCCGCCCCGCCCGATCTCGTACCGCCGTATGGAACGGTCATGGCTGCTGCCGCGCATCTTGAGGATGTTCACGGACTTGTTCATCTCCGACTCCATTTCCACGTACTGCAGCATGATGATACTGTCCACGATGAACTCGAGGCCGTAGTCGGAGATGCGGGAGATCCTGTTGAAGATGTCCGGCACCTCATGCGTAAGCAATAATGTGACGCCATTCGCCTTCATGTAATTGACGAAGGCATAGAGCTCCCGCCGCAGCTCGTTCTGTCCCTGTAAGTTTATCGAGTACAGGGAGATCGGGTCGACGACGATGCGCTTCGCGCCCGTGTCCCGGATTGTCTTGATACACTGTAAAATCGGCGAGCCGCCTGACTGCAGCATGTCGGACTGGAGCTGCAGCACCTTGAGCCGGCCCTCGGCTTCCATCCGCCGGAGGTCCCACCCGAAGTTGAGCGCGTCGGCAGCGATCTTCTCCGGTGTCTCCTCCACGGTCACGTACACGCCGTTCTCGCCCTGCCGGATGCCGCTGATTAAAAACTGGAGCCCGAAGGTGGTCTTGCCCGTGCCCGGGGGGCCGGTCACCAGGATAGTATCGCCTTTGACGAACCCTCCGCCGGTCATCTCGTCCAGCCCGGGAATGCCTGTGCCCAACCTCTCCGCCATAATATTCCGCCCAATTATAATCGATATTCTATAATCTTATATATATTCTCCCTTTGCCGTCCGTATATTTGTCCGGAAATCGCCTGTATTGTGTACGTTCAGGCACATATAGCCACGTGCAGGACCACATGTGCTCAATGATCAGTGAGCTTCTTTACTTCGGCAAACAGCGATTTCAGGATAGCGTCCCTGACCTGGTTGACCTCCGGGTCGGTACGCACCCTCGGCCGGGGGATGCCGATGTCGACGATCTCCTTGATGCGACCCGGCCTCGCGGTCATGACTGCCACCTTGTCTGCCAGGAACACGGCCTCGTCGACGCTGTGGGTGACGAAGATGATCTTGATCTTCTCCTTCTGCCATATCTCCAGAAGCTGCGCCTGCAGGATGTTGCGGGTCTGGGCGTCCAGCGCCCCGAAGGGCTCGTCCATCAACAGAATTTCCGGCCCGACCGCCAGTGTCCTCGCGATGGCCGTGCGCTGCTTCATGCCGCCGGAGAGCTGGTACGGGAAAGAGTCCCTGAAGTTCGACAGGCCCACCATGTCGATGTACTTGTCTGCGATCTTCCTGCGCTCTGCCGCCGGGAGCTTCTTCAGCTCCAGGCCGAACTCCACGTTCTTCTGCACCGTGCGCCAGGGGAACAGGGTGTACTCCTGGAACACGAAGCCCACCTTCGGGGACGCCCCGCTGACCGGCTTGCCGTCTATGAGAATTTTTCCGCTGCTCACCGTGTCCAGCCCGGCGATCATCCGCAGCAGCGTGGACTTGCCGCAGCCGGACGGCCCTACGAGGCAGAGGAACTCGTTGTTCGTCACGTCCATCGAAACGTCCTCGATCGCCAGCATCGAGCCTTTCTGAGACTGGTATTCCTTGGTCACGTGATCGAGCCTGATGTCTCCTGCCATGTCACTCACCCTTGCTGACGCCTTTCTGCCATGCGAAGATGCGATCGCCCGCAAGCTGGAAGATCACGTTGATGACCAGCCCCAGGATGCCTATCGTGATCATGCCCACGAAGACCCGGTCCGTCTGAAGGAAGTTCGAGGCCTCCAGGATCAGGTTTCCCAGGCCGTACTTCACCGCCACCATCTCGGCCGCTACCACGCACATCCACCCGATGCCCATGCCCACACGCATGCCCGTGAATATCGTGGGCAACGAGGCGGGAATGACCACCTTGCGCAGGACCTCCAGGTCCCTGGCGCCGAACGTATAGGCCACTTCTATCAGCTTCTTATCTACACTGCGCACGCCGGAGACTGTGTTGAGCAGTATGGGGAAGAACGCGCCGATGAACACGAGGAAGACCGCCGAGTTCAAGCCCAGGCCGAACCACAGCAGCGCCAGCCCTATCCAGGCGATGGGCGGGATGGGCCGCAGCACTTCCATGATCGGGTCCATGATATAGGATATCTCTCGCACCCATCCCATGGCGATGCCCAGCGGGATAGCGACGACGGCCGCGACGGCGAACCCGAGAAGGACGCGCATCAGGCTGTACCCCGCGTGCATGAATATCTCTCCGTTCCCGAGCATGCTGATCATGGTCACCAGCACGGTCGACGGAGGAGGCAGGATGACCGGCTTGAACATATGAAGGTTGGCGGTGGCTATCTGCCAGATGACGATGACGGCCAGTATGCCGGAAATCTGCATTAATATTTTATTGAGGCGGGGCATGCATGACCTATTGCACGTTTAAGTAAAATAAATTTGTTGGACGGGACCATAGTCCCGTCACAATTAAGGTGTAAGACCTTTCTTGTAGAACAGCGCCGAGCCGTTGGTGTGTACTGCACCCACGATCTTGATCGTCGAGTCGTTGTCGATAGCCGCCAGGACTGGCGGCACGCCGGCCATGCCGATATCGATGGTTCCGGCTACGACCTGCGCCATGATCTGCGGGCCTGCGGTGAACTTGACGAACTCCACCTTGACGTTGCGGGCATCGAAGAACTTCTTCGTCGAGGCGATGAACGCCGGTGCGTGGTGATCGGTCGGCATCCAGCCTACCTTCACGGTGTCCTTGACCTTTGGCGTGCCAGTTGTTGCCTCTGTCATCTTGTTCACGACGTTCAGGTCGAAGACATCGTTCCTCGTGTGGTCGTTCTTCAGCTTCCCGAGGTCCTTCATTTCCCTCGCGAAGGTCTCCGAGCCTGCGATGAACGACTTAGAGGGCACGGTCATGAATTCCATGTGCTTGAGGGCTACTTTCTCGACGTCGGGGCCAGAATTGAGCCATTCGCTGCTGCCCACTATGGCAGCCGCGTCGTCGAAGCTGGACTTTATATAGTCCACGCCGTCCTGGTGGGCGAGCAGGAACGCCTTGAGCGAGTCAGGGTAGTCCTGGATGAACTTTGTGGTCGTAGCGATCGTGTCACATGGGTGCCCCGGCATCATGTCCTCGGACCATAGCAGGACGTCCGCCACGCCCCGCTGCTGGGCCATGGTGACGAACGGCTCCCACATCAATGCCGCATCAATGGCGCCGCTGTCCATGGCGGTGATCATGTCGCCTCCGGCCATGGGCGCCTGGACCGTTATGTCCTTTTCGTAGTTCAATCCTGCCTTTTTCATCTGCTCGCGCAGCAGTATGTCCTGGATAGAGCCGATACTGGGGAGCGCGATTTTCTTGCCCTTCAGGTCCGCTATAGTCTTGATGCCCGCCGGTGTCGGCGTTACCGATGCCGCCGGCGTTGGTGTCGGCGAGGTGCATCCTGCCAGTGAAGCGCCGGCAAGTCCAATGCCGACGGCGGCGCCTGCTTTCAGGATTCCTCTGCGAGATATCTTGTCTTCCGTGATTTTTTCAATGAATTCGTCGAGAGCCATGTGTAGCCATCCGCTTATTGTTAATCCTATCTACTAACCGTTCACATATATTTTTCCCTTTTAAAGGATTTTTTGACCTAAAAGTACTAATAACATTAGATATATTATACAATAAGGCGTATACAAGATGACATTAGCTGATGATATTGCGATGGCCGCCTTCCAGTCCGACGAGGAGTTCAGGCGGGTCATGGACAAGGTGATCAAGAAGGACCTCGGAATGAGCATCACCGAGTTCGGCGAGCGCTCGAAGATATCCCAGAGTACGCTCTACAAAATCCTGAGCGGCGACCGGGACCCGAACCTGAACACGCTCCGCGACATCGTGAACGCGGTCCGGGAGCTCGAGGGCCTGAGCAAGGAAAAGTTCATCGCAGTCATCGCCGCCCGGCCGGTGCTCGATCGTATCAGCGAACGGGATATGATGATCGACAACCGGCGCGTCGTGGTACGGGAGTACTCGGCCATGAACATGGAAGACGCCATCGTAGCGGCGGTCCGCGCAGAGCGGGACGGCGCCCAGGCGCTCGTTTGCGCCCCTATCGTCAGCTATACAATCGAGAGGATCGTGCGTATCCCGGTGGCGACGATCATGCCGTCCAACAGTGTCGTCCAGGCCATCGAGACGGCTTCCAGGAAGATACGGACGCCGGTGCAGGGGACGCATTGAAAAACCCCTGCTAATCCCGTAACAGAGGGCAGCCGGGCCCACATACGCGCGCGAACGCCCGCCCGTACGGCACGCGACAACTGCCACCGCCAATCTTATTTTTGTCATTCCTGAATTGTTTTGGACATCGTAGCTATAACACGATGTTCACAAGGTACACGAGGTACACGAAGTAAAACCGACTGATTGCAGGCACTTTTAAAAAGACTTAGTGTACCTTGTGAACCTTGTGAACCTCGTGTTATTGCCACGCAAGAATACAAAAAATTACACGAATGACTATGTCCTCCCGGGCTTAGAACATCGAGCCGATGAAGGACGATACCGAGTTCCAGCCGTTCGACAATCCGTGCTGCAGCAGCGTTACCGGGTCCGTCAGGTGGAAATAGTACACCAGGATGGCGGCTCCGACCACCGTGCCGATCATGCTGCCGATGTTCGCCATGGCGGCGACCAGTATGGCCTTGAACAGCCGGTTCTTGAGCATGCCACGGACCGTGTCGAGCAGGCTGTCATCGTCCTTGCCCAGCAGCGTGTTCAGGTCGTTCATAGTGGGCGGGCGCTGCGTCGCCTCGACGACACCTGCCAGCCATCCGATCGCGAGCACCGGGTTCAGGAAACCGTACCAGGCCAGTGCGAACGCGGTTCCGATCGACTTCCAGTGGCCTCCGATGGCGGCGACGAGCAGTGCCGACAACACGCCCTGCGCTATGAACAGGATGAGGACGGCAAGCAACAGCTCTGTCAGCGGGATGCCCGACAGCAGCAGCAGCCCGAAAACCACGACCACCGACAGCACGATCAGCGCGCTGAAGATCTTCACCAGGTTGATCTTCCGCTTCTTTGGTACCTCTGTGAGGCTTGCCATGGGCGGTATGGTCTCCGGGTGCTCGAGATACTTCCTGATGCCTTCCCGGTGGCCGGCACCGATGGCGGCGACCACACGTCTGGTCTTGCCTATCTCCAGCAGGTTATGCGCGAGGTATGCGTTCCGCTCTTCCACGAGCACAGTAGACATTGAGGGCGCGTATTCCTTCAGTTCCTCCAGCAGGCTCTCGACTACGTCTTCTTTGGTGATCTCGTCGAGGTCAATCTCATCTTTGCCGAAGCCGAACATGGCCAGCACGAGAGAGGAAAAAATACGGAACTTTTCCCGTAGCGACATCTTAGCCCACACCCGGTTCAGGGTGATGCCGATGTCCCGGTCGATGAGCGCCACGGCCATGCCACGGTGCTTTGCCGCCTCGATGGCGGCCATCATCTCCGCGCCGGGCTTGACGCCCGCCTGCACCCCGACCTTGCGCTGGACATAGGCGAGCAGCCACTGGAGCATGAACACGAACATGTTATTGCCTTTCAGCAGCTCCTTGATCTGGATGTCCTTCTTCTCGGACTCGGGCTGCTGCAGCGCCTGGTAGCGCCGCTCGTCAAGCTCGACAGCGACGACGTCCGGCCGGTAGCGGTCGATGGCCTCCTCGACTTCGCGGATGCTCTTCTCTGACACATGGGCAGTGCCAACGAGGATGATGTTGTCCTTCGGATCCGGCGACAGGGGCGGGCCCACGGTGACGTTGAAGCTGACGGACGTGCTGGCGCTGGCCTGTGCTTCCTGCTGCGGGTGATTATCTTCAGTCAATGTATACACTACCGGTACAATTCACTTTTTTCCCCTTACGGTGCCGTAAAGCTCCAGGTCCCGGACGAGGTCCGAGCGTGAGATTATGCCGGCAATCCGTTCGCCGTCCACGACCACGAGCCTCCCTATCTTGAACCGGGAGATCCGCTGCAGCGCTTCGGATGCATCATCATCCGGTTTCAGGGTTATAACGTTTCTGGTCATGACGTCCCTGACGTGCACGGCGCTCCGGCGGTCCTCCGGCACTTTGACCGCGTCGCTGAGAGACACGATGCCGACCATGCGCCCGTTCTCGACCACGGGGTACCCGAGGTGCTTCTTATCGAACATCAGCTTCATCAGGTCGGCGACGCTGGCGCCTGCGTCCACAGTGTCGACATTCTTCGTCATGATGTCCCTGACCTTCACTCCCTCGAGCACCACCGAAGTAATCGTTGCCCGCTCTTCCTCGCCTGCCGCTATGTATATGAAAAAGGCAATGATGATAAACCAGATCCCGTTTAACCCCATCAGCAGGCCGAGGATGCCCATCAGATACGCGAACAGCTTGCCGAATCCCACGGCGATGCGGGTGGCCTCGATGTAAGGCATGCGCATAGCGAGAAACGCCCGCAGGACTCGGCCGCCGTCCATGGGGAACGCGGGAATGATGTTGAAGATGCCCAGCGCGAGGTTCAGGTAGAACATCAGGTATACCAGCGGACCGATGGTGTCGCTGTTCCAGAGCGTCTGCGGCAGCGCAAACCAGAGCACGCCGAAGATGATGCCGATCACGATGCTGGTCAGCGGCCCTACAATCGCCATTAACAGCTCCACAGACGGGTTCCGCGGGACCTCCTCCATGGCCGATACGCCGCCGAACAGGTACAGTGTGATGTCGCTGATCTTGATGCCGTTACTCTTTGCTACGTAAGAATGCGCGACCTCGTGCACGAGCACGCAGGCGAACAGGAGAATGGCGGCCAGTGTGCCGAGGCCGTACTGCATGAGCGTGTTATCGCTGAGGGCAGAAAAGCCCAGCGGCCCGAAGGGATAGCCGGGACTGGTTGGCCCCACTGCAAAAGTGTAGGCAATCAGGGGCAGAATGAGGAGAAAAGTGATGTGCAGCCGGACAGGTATGCCGAGCACACTGCCGATCTTCAGCGACGACTTCATAGCTGATAATTATTTAACAAAGTATATATCACTATAGCCACTATAGCACAAAAAATAAAAGAAAGTAGCGCAATTGATAATCGAGGATTCCTGATGATCGATGATATAACGTCTCTGTTTGACCTGAACGTCTATACGGACAAGGGTGTTTACGCTGGAAAGGTGGCCGACGTCCAGATCGACGCATCCGAGCGAAGGATAGCGATGCTGGCACTGTCCAACTATAACAAGGACCTGTTCACAATCGAGTCCAAGACTATTCTGGTACCCTACCGCATCGTGACCGCAGCCAAGGACATCGTGATCATAAAGCACCAGCCCATCGAGCTCTGGAGCTCCGGCCGGACCACCGGCACCAGCGTGGACGAGGTCCCTGAAGGGCGCTAAAAACCCTTCATCTCCCTTTTTGTTCGGTTTTTTAATTATCGTTCGTATCTCCTTTCTGCTATCGCCCCCATTGTGTTAGTGATTCGTGTCACTACCTATGCCGGCTCAGTGTTTAAAAGTAATACTCATGACCATGTCTAATCGTTTATGTTTCGACCAGCATGGCCGTGTTCTTCTCCGGGGGCACCAGCTTCCGCAGGTAAATGAATCCGGCGGCACAGACCAGGCCTGCGAGACCGACCACAACCCAGACGACCCACGGGCTGTCCTTGAAGAAGTCCAGCAGGAAGCCCCCGGCCAGCGGCCCGATGGCAAAGCCCATGGTGCCCATCAGCCCGGAAAAGCCGAGGTATCTGCCCCGGCTGCTACCGGATGACAGGTTTGCCGTCAGGGTGATCAGCGGCGGCTGGTAGCATAGTTCTCCCATCGTGATGATGAAGATACATGCCGCCAGCATGAAGAAATTGTGCGAGACGGCTGCCAGGCTGAAGCCGATGGCATACAGCAGCGTGCCGAAGCCCATGGACATCGTCATCCGGTAGCGGTCGGTAACCAGCGACACGAAGTACTGGGCCAGCACCACCATCAGCCCGTTGATGGCGAACAGCAGGCCGACCTCGGGCTCGGTCAGGCCCACCAGGCCCGAGTACATGGACAGTGGCGAGTACATCTGGGAATAGACGATGGCCACCGCGAATGTCAGTAAAGCGAACACCATGAATGGCCGGTCGTTCACGATGGTGCTGACCGGCGGCTGGGGGCTCTCTTCCCTTTTACACGTCCGGGTGTCGTTAATGAACAGCAGCACGAGGATGAGGTAGCAGGTGCTGGTGACCGCTGTCAGGTAGAACATGGACGAATAAGACAGCAGCGCCATCAGCCCGCCGACCACCGGGCCTGTCGCGAAGCCGACGTTCGTGGCGATCCGCAGGATGCTGAAGGCCTCCATACGCTGGCCCGGCGGCACGATGTCAGCGGCGATGATGTTGGGCAACGGCTTGAACAGGCCGACAGCGATGCGGGTCAGCGTCAGGAACGCGAGGTAGTACAGGTATGGCGCCTTGATGCTCACCGCCCACCCAAGCAGCAGGAAGCTGACGATCAGCAGCACCAGGCCGGCGACGAAGACAGACCTCCGCCCGAAGCGGTCGCAGGCTTCCCCGCCGATGAACTGGAATAGCGCTCCCACGAAGGTGGAGAAGAACATGGCGAACCCCACCAGCGTGGCCGGCATGCCCTGGTAGACGAACAGGTAGATCGAGACGAACGGCATGACAATCGACATGCCGAACTGGTTGAGGGCCATGCCCGCAAACAGTATCCACACCCTCCTGTCGAATGCTGGCAGCCGTATTACAGTCATCCTCATCGTCCTTCGCCGGGAAAAAGGATAATATAACATTCCCTGTTAATAAGCTTTAAGAATTCTCACGAGGTCAGGTGCCGTGAAGCGAAAGGAAGTATTCAGCGGGATCAGGGCAGCGCCGCCCGTGATCATGCGCATGGACGGGCGCAACTTCAAGGAGTCGCTGGCACGGCTCGGCTTCCAGCGGCCGTACGACATAGCCTTCGCACGCGGAATGGTCGCCGCCGCCAGGAGCCTGCTTGCGGACAGCGGCCTCGCCCCGGAATGGGCGTTCACCTTTTCCGACGAGATCAGCGTCCTTTTCAACGAGATGCCCTTCGACGGCCGGATAGAAAAGCTGGACTCCGTCGTACCGTCCTACCTGTCCAGCGCGCTGACCCTCGCGCTGAAAGCAACCGACGCCGCTCGCCTTCGACGCGAGGGTAATACCGGTGCACCGGGAGGAGATCACGGATTATTTAATCAACCGGCAGTCCGAGACATGGCGCAACCACATGCAGTCATACGGCTTCTACACGCTCGTCTCCGAGGGCATGGGCGAACGCGAGGCCGCAACGAAGATGAAGGGCATGAAGTTCGAGGACATCCACGAGATGATGTGGCAGCGCGGCGTGAACCTGAACGAGACCCCCGGGTGGCAGCGCAAAGGCGTTTTCATTTACCGTCGGACGTACGAGAAGGAAGGGCTGAATCCTCTGACCGGGAAAGTGGTGCTGGTGGACCGGACGGAGATCGTCGAGGACTGGGACCCGCCGGTGTTCGCCTCCGACGAAGGCAAGGCGTTTCTCGGCTCAGTGCTCTAAGTCGCCAAGGTTCTAAGAGAAAGGCCTCCAAGGTTTACAGATAAAAGTGGCGTCTTAGGCGTCTTCTCCTTAGAACCTTGGCGTCTTACTGCGGGGCGTTCTCGCGGAAGAAGATGATCGAGAACAGGTATGCGCTGACTCCCGCCACGATAGCCGCGATGATGATGAATACGGGCAGTCCGCAGACGAGCCGCAGCCCGGCATTTTCAAGCGCAACGTTGAGCGCGTCGGAGGCGCTCACCGATGTCAGCGGCGATATCAGGCTGAGCACGAAGCTGATCACTACGGAGATGAGGCTGCGCACGACTTCTGCGATCGCCCCTGCGACGGCCCCGACGGCAGCGATCTCTCTCGACCGGATTGGCAGTGGCGCGAGCCATTTAGCGGTGATCATGCCGCAGCCGAAATAGACCGCCAGCAGCAGGAAAAGGAAGACAACCCATGAGGTGGCCAGCGGTAACAATGCCCCGAAGTCCATATAATCGCTCTTGATGAACTCGTTCATCGCCGGCCGCAGGAAAAAGAGCGCTACGCCGAACGCCAGCTCGGCGACGGCAAGCACAACCCCCCACGTTAGGCCGGCCCTCAGCGCGATCGCGAACTTCTGCTCCACCTGATGGCCCTCCTGTCTATCCATTTGATGAGGACGGATAAGGATATAAGGCTTCTGGTTTTCGGAGGCATCCAGGAGAGTTTGGTGAAATGGCGTCACTGAGATCATCACACGACGCAAGGCCACAAGGCCACAAAGATGCGACGTTTTTGAAGAAGAGGCTGCACGTGGCCCTTTTTTAAACAGTTCTTCGTGTACCTCTGGCCTCTGTGGCCTTCGTGTCAGATGCCTTCTTGGCGTCTTTGACATTCCGAGCCATCAATAAATGTGCAGTAGAGTTCGGTGTCGCTGCCGTACCCCGTGCTTATTACTTGAAAATTTCCGGCACGATGATCTTAGCCACTTCACGGTAAGTGGTCATCAGGTCGCCCTTGTCCTGCCGGAACACGTCCTTGTCGAGGCTTTCCATGGTGCCCTTCTTCCACATGCGCATCGTGTCCGGGGATATCTCGTCCGCGACGACGATTTTCTTGTCGACCTTGCCGAACTCCAGCTTGAAGTCTGGCAGGTCCAGGCCGCGCTCGCCCAGGTACTGCAGCAGGATCTCGTTGACGCGCAGCGATATCTTGCGTATCTTGCGCAGCTCCTTTTCGGTGACCAGGCCCAGCGCGATGGCGATGTCGTCGTTCAGCATGGGGTCGTGGGCGGCGTCGTTCTTGTAGTCCATGACGATGATGGGCTTCTCGAAGGGCTGGCCCTGCCTGAACTCGTACTTCCGCACGATAGAGCCGGCGGCCAGGTTGCGGGGTATGACCTCGATCTTGATCATGTCGCAGGCATGCACCAGCATCTCGTCCTCCGAGACCATCTTGATGAAGTGGGTGCTGATGCCGTTGTCGGCCAGCAGCTTGAACAGCCTCGCCGATATCTGGGCGTTGTAGTAGCCCTTGCCCTTCATGTTGGCCTTCCTGGCCCCGTCGCCGGCGGTGACGTCGTCCCGGAACTTCACGATGTAGCGTTTCGGGTCGTTCGTCGCGTAAACCGTTTTAGCCTTGCCGCTGTAGAGCTGCTCGCCCTTGATCATTGCCAATTCCACCTGATTGCTCTCTTATCGCTGCTCATATAAATCAGTTACCGGAGACGGACTCGTAGAGTGTGTTGCGCTCGCGGGGGACACGGCCTATAGCCCGGATGATATGCGCTATCTGCTCCCGGGACATGTACTCGCCGTACCTGGAGCCGCCTGCCGTGGTGATCTTATCTTCCATCATAGTGCCGCCGAAGTCGTTGGCGCCGCAGTTCAGCGCCACCTGCGACAGCTTCACGCCCATCTTGGGCCATGATACCTGGATGTTCGGGATGTCCCGGCCGAAGATGACCCTTGCTATAGCGTGTACCATCAGGTCTTCCATACCGCTCGCACCCTGCGAGATGTCGGTGAGCCGGTTGTTCTCGTGCATGAACGTGAGGGGTATGAACTCGGTGAAGCCGTGCGTCTTCCGCTGGATGTCACGCAGCAGCATCATATGGTCGATGCGGTCCTCCCACGTCTCAACCGTGCCATGCATGATCGTTGACGTGGTCCGGATGCCAAGCTCGTGGGCTTCCGTCGTAATGCGTACCCAGTCTGCCGTGGAAACCTTTCTGGGGCAGATCTTCGCCCTGACCGAGTCCACCAGGATTTCGGCCGAGGCACCGGTCATTGTGTCCATGCCCGCTGCCTTGAACGCCCGCAGCGCCTCGGAGGTAGTGACCTTCGAGACCTTTGCCGCGTAAAAGACTTCCATGGGCGAGAGCGCATGGATCATGATATCGTACTTGCCCTTGATGGCCCGGAACAGGTTACAGTAATAGTCGACGTTCATCTTCGGCAGGACGCCCGAGATCAGGCAGACTTCGGTGGCCCCGATGGCCCTGGCTTCCCCGATGCTCTCCAGGACTTCCTCCGTGGTCATCTCGTACCCTATGTTGTTGCGGAAAGAGCAGAACTCGCAGCCGATCACGCACCTGTCGGTGATGTCTACCAGCCTGTTGGCCACGAAGGTCACCGCGTCGCCGACGATCTCCTTTCTGAGCGCATCCGCGGTATCGAACAGCTCGAACGGGTTGCCTTCCAGCAGCCTCATCGCGTCGTCCTTTGTAATCTGCCCGGCCAGTGACCGCTGGTAGACGTCCTTCAGCATGGTATCATCCATACTCGCTCATGGATAATAAATCTGTTCAAGATGTCTGGAAATTGCTTTACTTGTCGACTTTTATCGAATATAAAAAAATACTATGAGCCATGATCCATCATGGCATTTTTATTCCCGCGCATGATGTCCGAGAGCATTTTTTCGGTACTCTGGCTCAATGGGTTTCCAATGATTATCGCATAGTCCGGTACTGGCGTATCCGGCTGGTTTATCGAATCCAGGTATTCCGATACCGCAGGGGACAGCCTGCTCTCATCGGTGAACAACACCGGCATGTGCCGGTTGAGATGGCCGAGCAAGGCTGCGCTGATCGCGCCCTGCCAGTTTCCCGTGCGGACTATGGCAAACGAATTGGCGGAATCCGACATTTTGCCCCATCCGAACAGTCCTTTCCTGTACAGGGCAAGGTTCACCGATACCTCTGCGGGTGTTTCTCCTCCAATGCGATCGACGCTTTTAACGTTCAATGTTCGAAGCCTTTTATCTACCGACCTCGGGATTGCACTCTCATTGCCTATGATATATATTTCCGGCTCATACGTATTGTTTATCGCCCGATATGTCGCGTCGGGGATTTCTTCGCCGTTGACGAGAAGGATCGGCGTCCCCGCGTGGGCTGCCCAGGCTGCCGCACACGAAGCAATGCCCCCGTCCGAAGCAGAAGCGATCAGGATTGTGCGGGGAAAGCCGAGCATCTCATCGATCAAGTATGCCGTCTCATAAGCGTCTGTACCCCTGATCTGCTTGACGGCAAGGCCTGTTGCGGCCAGCTGATCCATAACGTTCTTCGACAGATCGCCAACGGCAAGAATTTTCATCGGCATGTCGCCCATCAGCGAGTCCAGGCGGATAATCTCGCTATTGGTTGAGTCGGCCAGCTCTTCATAAGGAGTAAAAAGGACCGGACCGTTTCTCGGGTGGTGCGTCAGCGCTGATGCTGCCAGCGCTACAGGATAATTGCTCTCGTTTGCATTCACGACGATGACGACGCCGGGCTTGTTCATGGTGTAAACCTGTCTGGAAACGTTTACCGACGTATCCCACGGATTAGCGCCGGTAATGTAAGCAATGTTACTTTCACCAGTTCCCGGGCTATCGTCCATCGCCGTCGAAGGTTTTATCCCGCAGGCGGCGTATACCGCCGCGATGGTTATCGTCAGCATGACGATCGACAGAAATATTCCTTTATGACTTTTCGCAAAGCGCCTGATCAAAGCGTAACGATCGCTCGCCATCACAACAATCCTCAAAAAAAGATAATCGCGTGGCATTAAATGCTAGTGGTGTGGGTTCCTGCATACGGGCTAAAGTCTCCCGTATTTTATGCAATTCCTATCAGGGATCACAATAGTAATCCCCTGGCTATGAACTCGGCGCAATCACATCTTCGCGTCGATGTCCCTTATCTTGACGGCGCAGCGTTCGCCGGGAACTTCGCATCCCCCTTAGCGATCCTGCAGCAGCCTTCAGCTGCGGCGTGACTCGGTGGTCATCGTCGTTCTGCCCGTCGCCATTGAGGCCTTTACGGGCGTATCAAGCTTATAGGTCTTAGCGGTGCCGTCTGGCATGTACACGGCGAAGCCCGGATCTGGAATTCGATGCCTCCGTCTTTCGTGGACACGCTGATGTCCTTCCCGGCCATTACCCCCGATGCGCCGGCAACATTGATTGTCGCCGTGTTGTAGTCCGTCCTCGTGTATCCCTGGAGTTCTCCCAGCGCATCCTATTTTGGCGCCGTACTTCAGCGTATCGTTCGCGTAGAAGTACTGGACAGATATGGGCGGAGTGAAATCCTTGGTCAGCATGCTTCCATCTTTATTCTTGACCACCGTGTTCAACACGTTGAACGTCATCGCATCGCCACTCTCACCGGTCACTACGTACGCGTGATACAACGTATCCATGTTCTTCGGATCAACATTTTCCAGCTTCTCTTTGACCTTGGCCCTGGGCGACAGCGCCTGCCGCTAGCGCAAGCAAGAGCGAAGCCATTGCTAATAAAGCCAAAGCTGCTATCATCTTTTGTCTTTGCACAATACATCCCTTCGATAAAAAATGTGGTGGGCGATGTAAAAAAATATGCGAAGGTTTCGGCATGCATCTCCATCGCCATCATCTATGCTTTTTCGCGAAAAATTTTCGAAGATGTCAGCTATTTCACCGTCACCGGCGCTGCTGTATTCGACTGGCCAGCACCTGTCGACCGCCTCGTTTTCATCTTCCCTCCGCAGCTTGAACCGCCTGAGCAGCGCCGAGTTCGAGACGACCGTGAGCGAGCTCATCGCCATGGCCGCCGCCGCGATCATCGGGTTCAGCAGCCCGATCGCTGCCACGGGTATGGCCAGCACGTTGTAGATCAGCGCCCAGAACATGTTCTGCTTGATCTTCCGCATGGTGGCCTTGCTCAGCCTGATGCCCGATACGACGTCGCGCAGGTCGTCCCGGATGAGGACGATGCCGCCGGTCTCCTTAGCCACGTCGGAGCCGCTGCCCACCGCGATGCCGATGTTCGACTGCGCCAGCGCCGGCGCGTCGTTGATGCCGTCGCCCACCATGGCCACGATCTTGCCCTCCGCCTGCAGCTTCTTGATGACGTCCTCCTTCTCGCCCGGCAGGACGTTCGCGATCACCCGGTCGATGCCTACCTGTTTCGCGATGGCGTTGGCCGTCTTCTCGTTGTCGCCGGTGAGCATGATGGTCTCGATGCCCATCTTCTTCAGCTCCGCGACCGCCTCGGCCGAGTGCTCTTTCAGCGTATCGGCCACGGCGATGATGCCGAGCAATCTTTTTATTGGCCGCGACAATCATAGCCGTCTTACCCTGGTTTCCAGTTCCTGCAGGCGGTTCTCGATGCCCGACGTGTCGATGCCGTTGGCCTTCATCAGGCGGCGGTTGCCCACCAGCACTTCCTTGCCTTCGACGGTGACCTTGATGCCGTGGCCCGGGACTGCCTCGAAGGATTCGGCATCCTTAACGTCCATCTTTTTATCGCGGGCGGCCCGCACGATCGCTTCGCCGAGCGGGTGCTCCGAGCCTTTCTCCGCTATGGCGGCCAGCCGCAGTATCTCGTCCGGGTTATCGCCGGTGATATCCGTGACCGAGGGTTCGCCCTTCGTAAGCGTACCGGTCTTGTCGAACACCACGGTGTTCAGTTTCTGCGCCAGCTCCAGGTACTCGCCGCCCCGGATCAGGATGCCAGCCTCGGCGCCCTTGCCCACGCCGACGAACAACGCCGTCGGTGTCGCTATGCCGATGGCACAGGGGCACGAAATGATCACGACCGCGACGAAGGATAGTACGGCCATGGTCAGATTGCCCATCACGAGGAACCAGCCCAGGAAGGTCAGTATGGCGATGGTGAACACGATCGGGACGAAATACGAGCTGATCTTATCGGCTATCCGCTGGATGGGCGCGGTCGTCGCCTGCGCCTCCTCGACCATCTTCACGATCTGCATCAGCGTCGTGTCGGCGCCGACCTGCGTAGCCCGGTACTTCAGAACGCCCATCTTGTTGATCGTGGCGCCGATGACCTTGTCCCCGGGCCGCTTTTCCACAGGCACGCTCTCGCCGGTGACCAGCTTCTCATCGACAGATGAATGCCCTTCGGTCACGATGCCGTCGGTGGGTATCTTCTCGCCCGGCCGGACGACGACGATCTCGCCGACCATGACGCTCTCCGCCGGGATCTCCACTTCCTGGCCGTCCCGGATTACCCGTGGCCGTAGCCGGACGCATGTCCATCAGCTTCCTGCACTGCGGCCGACGTGCTGGCCCTCATATAGTCCTCGAGGAACTTGCCGATGAGCACGAACGCGATGATGACAGCCGAGACCTCGAAGTACACGTCTTTCTCGGCCACCGGCAGCACGCCCGGGAAGAACAGCACGAATACGCTGAAAAAGTACGCGGTCGTCGTGCCCAGCGCGATCAGCACGTCCATGTTGGTACGCCCCGACTTCAGGGCAGTATAGGCCCCTTTATAGAAGCTCCAGCCGCCGATGAACTGCACCGGCGTGGTCAACAGGAACAGCCAGTAGCCCCACGTGAACCAGGGCAGCTGCGGAATCGGCGCCCAGGAGATCAGGGATACGCCTGCGGCCAGTGTCAAAAGCGCGACAACCCTCAGGAACGCGATGAACAGTACTCCTGACAAGGCTACAGTCACCCTTCGCCTCATGCTCTTGAGCTCCTTTTCAGGGCTCGTAAATGTCGCGAGGCAGTCCTGGGAGCAGAAGTAGTACATCCGGCCCCCGACCTCCGCCTTGAACGGCGAGTTCTCGTCCACGGTCATCTTGCAAACTGGGTCTATCGGCATATTCTACTCCACTGCAGCTATTTTTTCGCCGTCAGCACGGGTATCGGCGAGTGGCGGATCACTTTCTCCGCGACGCTGCCGATCAGGAACTTCTTGACACCGCTGGTGCCGAGCGTGCCCATCACGATCAGGTCAGCGTCCTGTTCGCATGCGGTCTTGATGATCTGATCCGCAGCGTTTCCTTCCACGATGAGGTGCGCGGCTTTGACACCAGCATTCTTCGCGAGGTCCTCGACGAACCTCGCCGCCTTTTCGCCCCGGTTGACCAGGATATCCTTGGCCGTGTATACCGGTGTGGTGACGGTGATGCATTCTTCGAGGTTGCACGAGCTGATCTGGTCGACGACGAAGACCGCAAGCACCTCCGCGTCGAGGCCCTTCGCGAGTTCGACGCCTAACGCGGCCGCCTTCCTGCTGCGGGATGAGCCGTCAGTCGCTATCAATATTTTTTTAATGCTATGTGACATGTTTCCCCTGGTCCTGGCCCGATGTCGCTTACTTGTACTTCGGGTCGCTCTGGAACTTCTTCAGGCAGGCGGCGCTACAGAAATAATAGGTCTTGCCGTTCCGCTCAGCCTTGAACTTCGCCGTTTTCTCATCCACATTCATACCGCAAACAACGTCCTTTGCCATTCTATCACTCCTTTTAACCCTTCATTTTATTATTTCAGGCTTCTCGCGTTTTAGATGTTTCCCTGCATTGCTCGCAACAAAAGCGTAGAATCCTGTCCTTTGTCCTAATACAGTATGTGTCACCATCACACATCATGCGGCTGTTTTTACATTCATCGTACATTCGGAACATCTCGTGAACTTGGTTAGCAGCCATTTTTTGTACTACAGCCCTAAAAATAAAAAAAAAAAACAAACACCAAACACAAAATCATTTAATCCACGTATTTATAGAGTGTCGTACGCTCGCGCGGGGTACGCCCGGCCGCCCTGATGATCGTCTGCAGCGCCTGCGGCGACAGGTACTCGCCCGACTTTGCGCCGGCCGACTTCGAGATGTTCTCCTCCATGATCGTGCCGCCAAGGTCGTTGGCGCCGCACCAGAGGGCTACCTGCGCCAGCTTCACGCCCAGCTTGACCCAGCTTGCCTGCACGTTGGGCAGGTCCCGGCCGAAGACAATCCTGGCGATGGCGTACATGCGCATGTCATCGATACCGCTGGCGCCCATGGACTTCGCGGTGAGGGAGTTGTTCTCATACATGAACGAGAGCGGCACAAACTCGGTGATGCCATGTGTCTTCCTCTGGATGTCCCTGACGATGAAGATGTGATCGAGCCGGTGCTCCCATGTCTCGATGTGGCCGTACATGATCGTGGCGGTCGTGGGTATGCCTGTCCTGTGGGCCTTTGTCACCACGTCCACCCACTCGGCTGTCGTCAGCTTGTCCGGGCATATCTGCTCCCGGATATCGTCGGAGAGGATTTCCGCTGCCGTCCCCGGCATCGAGTTGAGCCCGGCCGCCTTTAGCGCCTTCAGCGACTCTTCGACAGTCACGCCGGAGACTTTGCTCATGTGATAGACTTCCATGGGAGAGAACGCGTGGGTGTGGATGTCATATTTCGCCTTGATCGCTTTAATTATGTCCACGTAGCCCTGTAAGCCCATGTCGTCCTGCAGGCCGCCCTGGATGCATACCTCCGTGGCACCAAGCTGCTTTGCCTCTTCCACCTTTTTCAGGATGTCCGGGATGGTCAGCTTGAAGCCGATGCTGTTCCTGAACGAGCAGAACAGGCAGGTGCCGGTGCATTGATCGGTGAAATTGATGTTCCTGTTCACCACATAGGTCGCTACGTCGCCGACGATCTCCTTCAGCGCGTCGGCCGTCTCGAACAGCTCGAACGGGCTGGCCTTCAGCAGCCCCCTCGCATCCTCCTTCGTGATCTTCCCAGCGAGCGATCGCTCGTACACTTCCTTAAGCACGATACCCATCTCCGTCTGCATATTTCTCGATAAGCGGCTTCGTTATTTTCCCGTACCATCCCATCTTCACGTATTTCGGGTAGACCGGCAGCCTTTCCCGCAACCGCAGCCCCTTAGCCTTCAGCCCGTCGAGTGACGGCCAGGCGCACTCCGGGTTGATGAAGTCCTGTGTCACCGGAGAGATGCCCCCGATGTCTTCCGCTCCCGCCTCCAGGAACTCGTCGAGATGGTCCGTCAGGTTGGGCGGCGCCTGGATAGAGATATCCTCCGGCAGGATTTCCCTGGCCATCCGTATCACACGGACCATGTCTGCCGGCGTCGGCGGCTCCACGCTGGCCATGCGGATATGCGGCTTGGGGACGAAGTTCTGGACGATGACCTCCTGGATGTGGTCATACTTCCGGTGAATGTCACGGATGGTCTCCAGCGACTCCTTCCGGTCCTGCCATGTCTCTCCGATGCCGACGAGGATTCCGGTAGTGAACGGCATGCGCAGCCTCCCTGCCTCCTCGATGAAACGTACCCGGACCTCCGGGTCCTTCATCGGGCTAAGGCTGTGAGCAGGCAGGCGCTTTGCGGTGGTCTCGAGCATCAGGCCCATGCTGGCGTTGAGGTCGGCCAGCTCCCGCAAATCCCCGGCCGGCAGGACGCCTCCGTTGGTATGGGGCAGCATGCCGACGCTGATCGCATACAGGCTGAAAGTTCGCGCACATACGCCGTCAGCGACGGGTAGCCGATCTCCTGCATTCGTCCCAAAAACCGCGGGTCTTGCGAGGCATCCCCATAGGTAAAAAGAGCCTCCACGCAGCCCATGCCAGCGGCCTTCGCTATCAGCGCCTTCGCCTCTGCAGGCGGCGTCAGGTAGTCCTCTCCCGAGCCGATGTCGCGACGGAAGCCACAGTAGGCACAATTGTTCCGGCACATGTTAGTCACCGGGATAAAAACATTTCTTGTGTACGTGACAGGCTTCGGGTACATCGTTCCACACGCCATCTTCGACTGTCCTTAAATAGTCGCGGCTATTATATCTACATTCTCTTTAACACGAAGACACGAAGTCGGGTTTATAAAGCTCTCGCAACGTGTCTTAGTGGAACAGGTTTTTATAGTAGATCCGGGAGAGGCCTCATGTACATGAAGCTCCTCTACGCCGCGTTTGCTGTCCTGCTGTTTGCTTTGCTGTTGCCAGCGACCGCTCTGGGGGCGGGGAACGGGACGGAGACGAACCTGACGCCCGTCAGCATATCGCAGAACGCTACGATCTTCAGTGCCCACCGCGTCGATGGTCGGCCTGACGAGGATCGGGGTGTTCGAGAACGCGACGGTGTACGTCTCGGGCGGGGCCAACGCGACGATCAAAGATGACCGGCTGGTTGTCGACATAGGCGAGGCGTCGTGGATGGATTATCGCGACGTCTACCTGTTATACCGTCTGCCACCCGGCTTCCTGAGCTTCTCGTTCGACTACGACCTGGCGGCTGGAGAGAAGTCGAACGTGCTGCTCATCGATTTCTACAACGGCACGCCGCAGACCGGGGTGAAGAAGGGCGGCATAGCCGATCGTTCTACGATCGGCATGGGCACCTGGACGAGCCGTGGCTACGACGTCGGCGGCATCAGCGGCCTGAAGCCCTTCGCACAGGGCGCACATCATGTCGATATCTTCCCCTCCGGCGACATGCTTTACATGAGGCTGGACGGGAACGCGAACGTCACAGCCTTCAACTACTATTCCCAGAAAAAGTACTTGCTGCTGCACCTCATGGTCGGGGACGAGGCCAGCTACCTGCGGGGCACCTTATCCGGCCTGAAATACGAGGGCCCGGCACTCGACATCCCAGTCAACACGACCACCGGCAACCACACAGGAGGCATTTCCGGCCTTCCCGGTGTGACGCTCAACGGCAGCAGCAACACGTCTGGCGGCCTTCCCGGGCCTGGCGAGAACCAGGGCGCCGACGATGCTGGAAAAAACACGTCTAAACCCTTCGCAGGGCTGAACGTATGGATCGCCATAGCGGCAGGGTTAGCGTTCTTCGTCGCATGGGCGATCGTGTACTTCAAGTATATTAACAAGTGAACAGAACGAGCGCAGAAGCCTGGTATGGCTGTTATAAGGATATCGTCATCGGTCTGTCGCGTGTGCGCGCGCGAGGGGCTGCCGGGCGGGCGACGAATATGTTATATAGGCTAAGCGTACAGGGGAACCTTTTGGTAAAAGGTTCCCCCTGCCCTCTTCCCAAACTATCGCGTTTGCGCTTTCAGCGGGGAACTTTTTGGGAAAAAGTTCCCCCTGGGCACCCCTTCAAAAACGATCTTCCGCGGTGCCTTCCGCACATGTGCAGGTCGCGAGTCAGGGGAGCCTTTTTGGAAAAGGCTCCCCGACAGCCCCTGCCAAAATTACCAAAGTATATAAATTTTAAAAGCTTTCCATATAAATCAATGAAGGCAATAGTCCCCTTTAAAGTCGCTAACGCCAAGTCCCGGCTGTCACCGCTCCTCACCCCGGAGGAACGCACTGAACTTGCCCGGCTGATGTTGCTGGACATCACCGGGGCGCTCGCGTCAGCCGGCCTTCGCATCTCGCTGCTGACCACCGGGCCTTTCGAGTGGGAGGACGCGGAGATCGTTGTCAGCCATAAAGAGCTGAACGAGGCGCTGAATGACTATCTCTCGACGCACGACGAGCCCGTGATGATCGTCATGGGCGACATGCCGCTGATCACGGAGAAGAACATCAGGGACATGCTGGCCAGCCCGGCCGACCTCGTCATCAGCCCGGGCAGGGGTGGCGGCACCAACGCGCAGCTTATTCGCAGGCCCGACAAGTATCATGTGGACTACTACGGCGCCAGCTATCTCGACCACGTCAGGATCGCAGAGGAAAATGGCCTGACGGTGGAGACATTCGACTCTTTTAACGTGTCCACGGACATAGACGAGACCTACGACCTCGTGGAGCTTTACATCCATGGAAAGGGCGAGTCGGCGAAGTTTCTCCGCTCGTTCACCGCGCTCGATGCCAGCAAGGGCCGGGTGCGCGTGATCCGGGACCCGGAGAAGAACATTACGGCCATACCCTGGCAGAAGAACTACCGCGCCATCGGGTAAATATTGTCGAAAGCGGGGCGGCGTCCGCACGCGCGCGAACGCCTGACCAGCCTTTTTGTTTAAATCTTCGTATACTTCGCCACGCCGCCCAGGTTCTCCTCTATCCGGAGCAGCTGGTTATACTTGGACGTCCGCTCGCTCCGGGCCGGCGCACCGGTCTTGATGAACTCGGCGCCGAGCGCCACGGATATGTCCGCAATGATGCTGTCGCAGGTCTCGCCCGACCGGTGGCTGACAGCTACCTTGTACTTGTTCCGGAACGCCATCTCCGCCGCGTCGAAGGCCTCGGATATGCTGCCGATCTGGTTTACCTTGAGCAGCAGCGCATTACCCGCGCCCATGTCAATGCCCTTCTTCAGGCGCTTTACGTTTGTGACAAAAATGTCGTCCCCGATGACCGCGACCTTGCCAGCCTTTTTTGTGAGGGCGACGAAGCCGTCCCAGTCCTCTTCGGCGAACGGGTCTTCGAGGCTGACGATCGGGTAGTCCTTCACGATGTCCAGGTAGTAGCTGACCAGCTTATCCGTGGTAAGCGACTTGCCGTCGATCTGGTACTTGCCGTCCTTATAGAATTCGGATGCGGCAGAGTCCATGCCCAGCTTGACCTTGCCTTTATAGCCGGCCTGATCAATAGCGTCCGATATGGCGTCCAGCGCGTCCCGGGTGGTCTTGATCGCCGGCGCATAGCCGCCTTCGTCGCCTACGTTGGTGGCTGTGCTGCCATACTTGCCTTTCAGGATTTTGCCAAGCGTATGATAGGTCTCCACGCCCATACGCAGGCCTTCACGGTATGTATCCGCTCCGACCGGGAGGATAAGGAACTCCTGTATCGCCAGGCCGCTGCCGGCATGCTTGCCGCCATTGACGACGTTCATCATGGGTACTGGCAGCCGGTGCGCGTTCACGCCGCCAAGGTACTGGTAGAGCGGAATATCCAGCAGGCTTGAGGCTGCCCTCGCTGCCGCCATGGAAACGCCAAGGATAGCGTTGGCGCCGAGCTTTGACTTGGTGGCACTCCCGTCCAGTTCGCACATGGCCATATCGAGTTCCCGCTGCGCGGTCACGTCCATGCCGATCACCAGGTCCGCTATTTTCTCGTTGACGTTCCCGACGGCCTTCTCGACACCCTTGCCGCCGTAGCGCTTTCCTTTATCCCTGAGCTCCAGCGCTTCATACGTGCCTGTCGACGCCCCGGAGGGCACGCAGGCAACGCCCATGCTAAAAGCGGTATGCACTTCGACTTCTACGGTCGGGTTACCCCGCGAGTCAAGGATTTCTCGCGCGTGGACATCTGTGATCGGTTCAGACAAATAAAACACATCCCATCATATTTTATTCCGGCAATTAATATTTAATGTTAAGCAGCGCCCTCAACGATTCCGGGGCAAAATATGACGTCTCAAACCATGAGATGCCTTGCGCCAGCACCCCTTCGAAAGCATCCGTCATTGTTCTTGAAGTGGGCGGCGAAACGTATCAAATAACTAATGTGAAGCGGGATGGAGTAAAATGAGCGGGACTGTTTAGTTTTCTCCGCTGCAGCCATGGGGCTTCATCTTTCCCGGAGCGGTATTCGCCACGGCGCCAGTCTTTTCCTGCCTTTCTATCTGCTCGATTAGCGCCTGCTTTACGAGGTCCGTGTCATCGGTCCTGAACGAGACTCTGATACCACGATCGTCTTTCAGGTACTGGTATCCCCGGATGATAGCAACGGGCGTCCCTTCGTTGGCCTCGCCCATGAGCATGTTAGCGCAGGCCGCCACTTCATCTGTTATGGCCTGGATTGTGATCTTCAGCTCATGACCGAACAGGTCCACGTCGCCCCTACGGTCTCGCAGGGCAGCTATTCCTGCACATCCAACCGCCACGCCTATCTGGCCGTCGCGGAAGGACCGCCCGTTGGTATCGGTGATGATGACTGCGACCTTTTTTCCGGTGAGCTTGAATATCCGGTCCCTTAAGATGCCCGCTGATCTGTCAGGGTTCTCGGGCAGGGATAAAATATAGTCAGACTCCGTGTTAGACCGGTCCGTGCCCGCGTTGATGCACACGTTACCCCACACCGTCTCGACGAGGAGGGGATGCTTCATCAGTACCCTGGTGCTGTTATTCAACACATGCTGGATGAACCGCGGGTCTTCTTTGTTTAGCCGTGCCAGCTCTTCCGCCAGGGGAGTGGGTTTGATATCGCTCAGGTGATACCTGCGCCCTTCCGCCTTGGAGACGACGGTGTGCGCGAATACTATGATGTCATCATCTTCGATTCCGGTCAGCCCTGTAACGATGGCTGCGAGGTCATCTCCTTCCTGGATCATGGGGATGCCATTGACGGTAAATGCAGATATCTTCATACACATGCCTCCGGCAGATAGACACTAAACACCGAACGGGTATAAACCTTGTGAGTCCCTGTAAAATTCCGCTAATATAAAAATACGGATCATGTGACCTGGCAGATCAAGGATAATCATCATTTCAGCAGACCGCAAATTATTTTATACACCGCAACAAGCGGTAATAATCAGTAAATACAAACTATACAGGCGAGGAGAAATGATGACCGACAAAATAAAAAAAATGATCCAGGAATTCAACCCTAAAAAAGTTAGAATAGGGATTTTAGGCTCACATTCAGCTCTCGAAATCGCTTCCGGTGCCAAACAGGAAAATTTCGAGACCGTAGTGGTTTGTGAGAAAGGCAGAGAAAAAACCTACGCCAAATACTACAAAAACCTCTTCGACCACATCATCATCGTGGATAAATTCTGCAGATATCATCAGCGAAGAAATCCAGAAAAAACTGAACTCCCTTAACACGATATTCGTGCCCAGCCGCTCCTTCTCCGTGTATGCCGGCTACGAAAACATCGAAGAAAAATTCATGGTACCCCTCATGGGCAACCGGTCCATGCTCAGGACCGAAGAGCGCAACACGCCCAAAAATCAGCTCTACCTGCTCAAGAAAGCCGGAATACTGACGCCTAAAATTTTCAAATCGCCTGATAAAATAGACCGCCTGTCGATCGTAAAAGTAACGGAAAAAGAACGGACGCTGGAACGTGCCTTTTTCTACGCTTCGTCGCCTGAAGAATACGAGAAACAATCAAAAGAACGCATACGAAAGGGCATCATCAGTAAAGAGGCACTAAAAAATGCGATCATCGAAGAGTACGTGGTCGGCGCGAAGTTTAACGCCAACTATTTCTGGTCACCCCTGACCGACGAGATAGACCTGCTCGGCTTTGACCGGCGGATCCAGACAGACCTGGACGGAGTGCTGGATCTGCCCGCTGCAGAGCAGCTTGAGCTTAATATCCCGACGCAGAACATCGAGATCGGCCATATGGGCGCAACCATGCGCGAAAGCCAGCTGGAAAAGATCTTCGATGCCGCAGAACGCTTCGTGAACACCTGCAAAAAGGAGTACCCGCCTGGCATGATAGGCCTCTTCGCTTTACAGGGCGCAGTGACGAAGGACCTGAAATTTTACGTTTTCGACGTAAGCCCGCGCATTCCGGGCTGCCCGTGCGTCGAGCCCACATCGCCCTACATGAAGTACAAATATGGCGTGGAAGTCGGCCCGGGAAGGCGTGTGGCCATGGAAATTAAAATGGCCATGAAAGAGGGCAGGCTGTCTGATGTGCTAACATGAGCCGTGATGTGCGCCGCATCCATGGGATGCGCAACATACTGGACAAGTATGACCTGAAAAAGATAGCCATAGGCACGCTGGGCTCCCACTCGGCACTGAACATCTTCAAAGGCGCGAAAGAGGAAGGCTTCAGGACGGTATGCATCTGCAAAGAAAACGATGCGATCGTTTACCGGAAGTTCGGCCTCGTGGACGAGATGATCATCGTCCGGGACTTTGGCGAGCTGATGGACGAACGGCTCCAGGAGAAGCTCCGGCGCCTCAACGTCATCCTGATCCCCCATGGCTCATTCACGGCATTTTTAAGCACGGAAGACCTAACCAGCCGCCTCCACGTGCCCATGTTCGGGAACAAGGAGCTGCTCCACCTGGAAGCCGACCGTAAAGAGCAGGCGGAATGGTTGCGGAAGGCAGGTCTTAGGCTTCCTTCCACCTTGAAGTCGCCCGAAGACATCGATCGACTGATCATAGCGAAGCTGCCGGGCGCAAGGGGAGGACGAGGCTACTTCCTGGCGGCATCACCGGAATCATTCCATAAAAAGTTCAGCGATATGGTCAGGCGCGGGCTCCTTAAAGAAGAAGATAAGGACAAAATCCATTTGCAGCAGTACCTGCTGGGAGTGAACGTTTACCCCAGCTATTTCTCCTCGATCATCAGAAACGATGTGGAAATCCTCGGGATAGACAGACGCTATGAGTCGGCCGTCGACGCGATAGGCAGGGTCCCCGCGAGCGAACAGCTCGAAATACAGGCGAACCCGTCCTATACGATCGTAGGCAACATCCCGATCGTGGTCAGGGAGTCATTGCTGCCGGAGCTGATGCGGATGGGTGACAGGGTCCATGAAACGGCTAAGAAGCTGGCGCCGCCGGGAATCATCGGTCCTTTCTGTCTGGAAACCGTGATAACGGATGACCTGCAGATCTATACGTTCGAGATCTCCGCGCGCATCGTGGCGGGAACCAACGCCGGCATCGGCACTTCGCCTTATGCTTATCTGAAATATGGAGAAAACATGTACATGGGAAGACGCATCGCCCTCGAAATAAAGGAAGCCCTTGAACAGGGGAGACTCCACGAGGTTCTCGCATAGAACATTCCTTAGTATGGTCATTCCTGAATCTTTTCTAGCGTACAAAAAGATACATGAATGACTATAGTCGTGTACCGTAGATAACCTGATTTATTAGTGGCTCATGTCGGTCTGAGGCTTCTGTCGCCTGCCTGACTTGCACATGCGCATCGCGCGAAGCCGACTGACCGGGGCATCTGCAGTGGCCGGTTTGCCATCGGGAAGACGATGCTTTGACCGGTTTTATGTTAGAAAATTATTAGAGAAATTATTAATATCGCATCTCGCTTACTCCTTAAGGGAAGAAGTGATAAGGATGAAACGCGGTGCGGGAAGCAGGGAAAAGGTCATTATAGTGGGGGCAGGCCCTGCCGGACTTTTGGCTGCACGACAACTGGCCGACTACGCGGACGTAACGATCATCGAGAAGGGCAAGGATATCGGCCGGCGCACCTGCGAGGTCATGAAAGGCAAGGACTGTATTTATTGTAATGCGTGCAACGTGACGGCGGGCGTCGGCGGGGCCGGCGGCATGTCCGATGGCAAGCTCAACCTTAACCCGGTGATCGGCGGCGACCTGGTCGATTTTATCGGCATGAAAAAGACGCAGGAGCTTTTCGACCTGGTGGACGCCTATTTCGTAGAGCATGGAGCGCCCGACGAGACCCCCCACGTGCCCTCGGATGGCCTGCAGCAATGCGCGGCCGCCAACGGCATCGAGTTCATCCCCATCAAGCAGAAGCACATCGGCAGCGACATGCTGCCGAAGGTCATCGGCTCCATGAAGACGGACCTGGAGAAGCGGGGCGTTAAGTTCTTACTGAATACGGCGGTGGACAGCGTCACGGCCCGGAACAAAAAGGTCAACGGCGTCATCGTCGATGGCAGGCAATACCTGGCCGACTATGTCCTGCTGGCGCCCGGCCGCTCCGGCAGCACGTGGCTCGGGGAGCAAATGAAAAAATTCGAGGTCCCCATCAAGTACATGCCCATCGACGTGGGCGTCCGCGTCGAGGTGCCGGCGGTCGTCTACGAGGAGGCCGTCAAGACGAACTGGGACCCGAAGTTCCGCATGCATACGTCAACCTACGATGACCTGGTCCGCACGTTCTGCACGTGTCCCTACGGCTTCGTAGTGCAGGATACCTATGAGTCGGGCGTGGGCGCTAACGGCCATTCCCAGCGTAATTGCCGCTCGAACAACACGAACTTCGCTTTTCTGACGAAGATCGGGCTGACCGAGCCCCTGGAAAATACGAACGAGTACGGGAGTACCATTGCCGAGCAGGCAAAGACCATCGGCGGCGGCAGGCCGCTGCTTCAGCGCCTGGGCGACCTGAAAAAAGGCCGGCGCTCTACCTGGGAGCGCCTCAAGCGGAGCTACGTGGAGCCCACGCTCCGGTTCGTAACGCCTGCTGACATCTCGATGGCTTTACCGCACCGCGTCGTCACTGACCTCCTCGAAGGCCTGGACATGCTCGACCGCGTCGTCCCGGGCGTGGCTTCTGACACGACGCTGCTCTACGCTCCCGAGATCAAGTTCGCGGCCGTAAGGCCGGAGACCCGGGAGCACTTCGAGACCGTTGTCGTCGATAATCTCTTTGTTGCCGGCGACGGCGCCGGCGTGACCCGCGGCATCGTGCCCGCTGCCGCCATGGGCATCGCCTGCGCCGAGGGCATCATCGCCAGGATAGAAAAATAGGCATTGCTTCATCGAGATATAGATAAAACGACTCTTCTGTATTTTAGGCACTTGTTATTGACTAGCGATGGTGCGGGCAGGCAATAATATTCAGAAATGCAGAACAATAGAAAATAGAATCTCATATGCCGGTTATCAGACGGTTGCCCTCCCGGCGATCATATAGCATTTTCCTATACTATACAATCTTTTACTATATATTACTTTTCGGCATGCCCCGGCTATATCATTAAAATTAGTTTAAGTAAGAGTTATATAATCCCTGTGCCCATGTCTAACTAATGGTGAGGTTCTTTGGTCATTTCTAAGGACGACATTAACCAGGTCATTAAGAAATACGATAAGAAGAAAATAACGGTCTGCACCATTGCGAGCCATTCTTCGCTTCATGTGTTCAGGGGCGCGAAGGACGAAGGGTTCCGGCGCTGCGCTATCTGCGCCAAGGGCAGGGAAGTGCCATACCAGCGCTACGAGTCGGCCGACGAGTACATCGTGGTCGACAAGTTCGCGGACGTCAACGATCCTAAGATCCAGCAGCATCTCCGGGACATGAACGCGATCATCACGCCACACGGCTCTTTCGTGGCTTATGTCGGGCTCGAGAAGATCGAGAACGACTTCCTGGTGCCCATGATCGGCAACAGGAACATCCTCCGCTGGGAGGCAGAGCGCGAACGTGTCACGAAATTGTTCGAGGCTTCGAACATCCGGAAGCCCCAGAAGATCTTCGGCCCCGACAAGATCGACCGGCCATGCATGGTCAAGTTCCCTGGCGCAAGGGGCGGCAGAGGCTACTTCGTCACCGACTCTCCCGCAGGCTTCGACGAGAAGATCAAGATCATGGTCAAGAAGGGCTGGCTGGAGGAATCCGACCGGGCGAAGGCTCACATCGAGGAATACGTGGCAGGCGACATCTACTGCATGCACTACTTCTATTCCCCGCTGACGAAGACTGTCGAAATGCTGGGCATCGACCGGCGCCACGAGGCTAACATCGACGGCCTGGTAAGGATCCCGGCCAAAGACCAGATTGAAGCGAACATGCAGCCCACCTACGTGGTCACTGGTAACTTCCCGGTCGTAGTCCGTGAGTCGCTGCTCGACCAGGCTTTCGGCATGGGAGACAGGCTCGCAGAAGTAGCCGAGAAGATGGTCCCGCCTGGACTGCTGGGCGCGTTCTGCATCCAGACCATGTGCACGGACAACCTCGAGTTCGTCGCTTTCGAAATCTCCGCAAGACAGGACGGCGGCACCAACACGTTCATGGACGGCTCCCCGTACTCGTATCTCAAGTACGGCCCGGGCATGAGCATGGGAAGGCGCTATTGTCTCGAGCTGAAGGAAGCCCTCAAGCAGAACCGGCTCGAAGACATCGTGACTTAAGTGCATTCGGACACGGAGGGCCAAACAAGCCCTGACTCGCGACAGAACGCTGTGCCTGAAAGCGCCATTCTATTTTTGAGCGGCACACGGGAACTTTTTACCAAGAGTTCCCCTGACACGTGCCTAAAAAGATGATGAGGTAAACCACGAGGTACGCGGTCAACGCTGTGCCGATTCTTTTTTATCGCAATGGTACCAGGAGCCCTGGCTGTATGCGCACGCGCGCGAGGCAGCGGACCCGGAAAGAGCGACAGACATGGCTGGACGCAACCGGAAGCCAATAAAAGAAGATGGCGCCGAAGCGCCTTGATATTATTACTTTAACCTGATGTAGCTCGGTCCAGGCTCCTTGAGTCTCGACTTCTCGATGTCAAAGAGATTAGCTGCTTTTATCAATGCAGACAATTGTTTAAAACCGTACTCACGCGAGTCGAAGCTGGGCTCGATCTTGTACAGGTTGTTGGCCATGCTGGACATGTCTACCCAGTCGCCTTCCTTGGCTGATGCCATCTCGTAGGCCCTCGTTAACAAGGTAGTAGCGCGCTTGTCGATCTTCTTTTTCTGCCGGTGGCCGCCACCGCTCTGGGCGCGACGCTGGTCCTGAGGGGACTTAGCGCCGGCTTTCCCCTCTTCCTCCTCTTCCTCGTCGGGTGCCAGGTTCTCGGTGAATGTGAAAATTACGCAAGCCTTTGACGAATGACTCCGGCGTGTCCTTACGGCCGATACCCATGACGAAGAGGCCGGACTCCCGGATGCGGGTGGCCAGCTTGGTGTAGTCGCTGTCGCTCGACACGATGCAGAAGCCGTCGATGTGGCCAGCGTAAAGGACGTCCATCGCGTCGATGATCAGCGCGCTGTCGGTGGCATTCTTACCGCGGGTGTAGCGGAACTGCTGGATGGGCTGGATGGCGTGCTTGTGCAGGTACTCCTTCCAGCTGCTCATGCTGGACTGGGTCCAGTCGCCGTATATCCGCCTGACTGTGACGTTGCCGTACTTGCCGGCCTCGGACAGTATTTCTTCGATGAGCGACGGCTGTGCGTTGTCGCCGTCGATGAGCATTGCGATGTTCTTGCTGCTGTTTTCGTCTTTCTGTTCTGACATTGTATCGCTTCCGTGAGGCTGCCGGGCATCCCTCGCAAGGGTCAGCCGGGCGCATGATAATGACATTTTTTTATTGAAGGGCGTATATTAGTGCGGCCTATATTATCTTTCCTGTCATGTCTGTCTCTTTTGCCTTCTCTGATCGTGCCTCTGACGTATTCGCCAGTCATCGGCTATTTATCGATGGCGATAATCTGCAGGGCGGCCATGTTCGCCTTTCTGACCAGTATGCCACAGGTCGTTTTTCATCGAGTACCTGCCAGACACGGCGCCATGGCTATATGCAGCTTGACAATGACGATAAAACAAGTGGCAGACTGACAGGGTCTCATAGCAATAAATCAGAAGATCGGATATATACAGGCTGACATATTGCCCGCCGGTCAGATGCCAGCCCGCGAACATGTCTGCCTGTCATATTACGATAAACGGATCAGAACTTCAGCTTCTTGAACTCATCTATGTCGTCCGCCAGTTTCCCCAGTTCCTCGTCGGTGATCTCCACCCGGTTCTTGAGCATGCGGAGCTCGGCGACAAGCTGCTTTATTCTGGAATACATTACATACATAATGCCTGTACAGCCGACGATGCCGACTCCCAGTACCGCAATGACAAGCTCTAAATACAGCTCTTCCACGCTTCAGCCCCCTTTGAATAGAGACCTTGCCAGCCTGTCGATGAAGCCTTCGCCCTTGCCGGCCATTGCCGGTTCATCCTTCCTGGTGCCAGAGATTTTTGCGGCCAGACGCTTGTAGGCCTGAGCGGCCTGGCTGTCCGGGTACTTGACGACGACGGGCGTCTTGAATGCGGCCGCCCTGCGGACGCTCGGGTCCTCGGGGATGACCTCGAGTACTTTGACTCCCATGATGTCGCCGATCTTCTGGCTGGTCAGCTCTGTCTTTTCCGCGGAGGCGCGGTTGAGGACGATGCCGCCCACTGTGCCGCCCACCATCTCGGTCAGGACCTTCGTCTTGACTGCGTCAGCCATGGACGACAGTTCCGGATTGACCACGAGCAGCACTTCGTCGGCGATGGCGAGAGGTATCACGCCGTCCTTGCTGATGCCTGCCGGGGCGTCGATCAGGATGAAGTCGGCGCCGGCGACCAGCTTGCTCATGACACTCTGGAGGCGATCAGGATCGGCATTCTGGAAGCCCTGTAGCGAGATGCCGCTGGGGACTACCTTCAGGCCGGTCGGGAGCTCGTAGATAGCCTGTGAGATGTCCGCTTTGCCGGCGAGCACTTCGTGCAGCGTTATCTTGCTTTTCTCGAGGCCCAGTACAAGGCCCAGGTTAGCCATGCCGATGTCGGCATCCAGAACGATCGTCCGCTTGCCCAGAAGCGCGAGAGACGTGCCCAGATTGACGGTTGTCATCGTCTTGCCCGTCCCGCCCTTTCCGGAAGCTATTGTGTAAACCTTCGTCATTAAATCACCCGTTGGTGCTCCTTCCCAGTCATTGTTTGATTAAAGCGATTTCTGCGCCCTCCGCAGGGCGACGACGCGTGCCATCCGCCGGACGTCCTCGTCCTCGAAGACCAGCCCGGTTTCTTTCAGGTGCCCGATGAGCCTGCTGATGTCTGGCTCTGCCGGCGCCTGCGCGCCTTTAAAAATGCCCTCTACCTCTTTCTCGATGGCAGATCGGGCTTCTTTCTTCCTTTCCTCAATTTTTACGTATATTTTCTCTAATACTATACATTCCTCGAAGCTATATCCTTTATCCTTCATATACCTTATGAAATCTATGATATCGATGCTGGAATAAGCTGTCTGCCCGTAGGCGAACTGCTCGATCTCCCGGTCGATTTCAGAGACCGGTTCCGCAATGGCCCGCGGCTTGCTCATGACGGCAATGGCAGGCGGCTTAACGGGATCTGGCACTGCCTGTTGATCCACAGTCGCCCTGTCCTGTACTTCTATGGCTTTATCCGCAGTCTTCTTTATCGTCTTTTCGGCCTTACTATCTGCCGCAGCATTACCTGTGGCGATGCCCGATTCTGCCATACTGTCCGCAGGCAGTCCCAGCGGCATGACGATCGTCTTGCCCAGGGCCAGCCGCACCCGGCGGGCTTCGCTTACGATGTCCCGGACATTGCCGGGGTCTACGTTGAAGTACTTCGCGAAAGCGGTTGTCCCGTCCTGGCTGCCGCTCTCATGATTCTCGACAGCTGGTATAGTCGCCTTTGTCTCCTTTGCAGGCTGCGTGACTGGCATGGGAACATGAGGTGAGTTGCCGAGCTTCTTCCCCACGGCCGCCATGATAGTCTCCGCCTGCTCGGGAGGAAACGCGTGACTGACAGCTTCGATGATGGACGGCAGGTCCGGCCTGTCGTCTTCCGTCTCAAAACTTCCTGCGTAGAGAGCGTTGAACCTGAGTTCGCCGCCCAGCCCGCTGGTGCCAAGGATAGCTTCCCGGATTACTCTCATTACGTCACTCATGCCCGATTACCTCTTCTTCCTCGCCCGCAGGTGAGACAGCTCCAGCTTGTTCAGCAGCTCGTCCACATGGCCTGCGAAATCGCGCTCAACCTTCCTCACCATGGCAAGGTCGTCTTCCATGCCCCCGCTGATCTCGTCCACCGTCCGGCTGATGTCTTCGTGGACCGGCACAGCCAGTGGCATGGAGTTCTCCAGCAGGTCCTTCGCCAGTATTCCGATGCCCATGGCAGTCTTTTCCGCTTTCGCCGCCGGTGCAGTCGCATATGCGGCCCTTGTCTGCCGGCTTATGATCGAGGTCAGCAGTGTCTCGTCGACGGCATAGAACTCCGCCTGTCCGGACACGTCCCTGAGTCTCTCCAGAAGCCCCGGCCCGGACACGCGTTCGTTGTACGCCGCTTCGATCTTTCCCCTGATGATAATGATGTGTTCCTCTTCGACCTTTCCGCCATACTGCGCCAGGAACAGCAAGTGGCCGGTCTCGCCGGGGTGCCTGTGCACGTATTCGTCCAGGTCGTCAATGATTTCCGTCCTGACAAACCGTCCGCGGATCTCAGGCATCGGCACGTTACGCGGTCTTTCCTCATGCCTGGACCTGGCGGCTGCCAGAGCTGCTGCAGGAGGCTCTTTCGGGGCTTCCTTTGGCACAGGCTTTACGGGGACTACTGCGGGAGTAAGCGCGAAGTCGCGGTATATGTCCTGCAGCAGTTTAACCTGCTTGTCCGCGAGCTTGCAGACCTCGACGATGGCATTGTCCTTCCGGATGGCCTCTTCCATCAGCTTCTGGTCCGGGTCCCTGCGGTCCGACGAGCCTTCCGAGGCAAACGCCATGACCGGCTTCCCGGACACGTATACGATGACACTTTCACGGACCGAGCTTTTATCGAACACCGAGACACGCATGTAGCCGGTCAGCTCGTCCCTGGCGATGGATGCGCCCAGCTCCTTCAGGCCTGTCGGGCCCCTGTGGCTGTTGACGAGCGTTCCGTGCGGGAGCTGCATATCGTTCACTTCTGTGTCTTATAGGTCATCTGCGTGTTCCTGATGTTCAGCCGGATCAGTCCCAGGTTGGTGTCGCCCTTCGCCAGGACGCACAGGAACATGTCGCTGACCGGCGCAATGATCGCTTTGTAGCCCGGCGTCTCGAGAATGATCTCGTCTGTGGCGCCGAGCTGAAGTTCCCGGGTAATGCGGGAGCCGGCACGTACCATGTCCTCGGTGGCCGCGGCAATGTGCTCGAAGTCCGCCTCGCCGTGCTGGAAGACCGGGAGGCCGTCTGCGACGAGCGCAGCTGCCACCACACCCGGCAGCGACGTCAGCAGCGAGAGTATGTGATCGTATTCGGCTTTCTCTTTGGTTATGAGAGGTGTCTGTTTCTTAGGGGCGCCCGGCGTAGCATTGATGGCCGCCCCGGGGGCTTCCGCGATGATGGTCCGGATTTCGTCATCGGACAGCTCGACAATCTTTGACCTGACGCCCTCCAGCGTCATCATCCGGTGCAAAGCGTTTAGCTGATAGAGGTTGATGCCCTGGCTGGCCAGCGAGGCCGCCAGCACAGTGCCGTTGTCCAGCAGAATGAAGCCTGCACTGCCCGGACCCTGCTCATGCCGGTATACATAGATGCAGCCTTTGAACTGCTGGCCGTAATCTTTCAGCAGGTCGGCGACAGTGGCCTCAGACTCAGCCACCTGCCTCCCGTCAGCGAGATTCACGGACGTACACTCCTTACAGTGCGCCCGCACTCCTTAGAGTGCGGCCGCTATCCTGTCCTTGTTCTTCTTGACCTCGTACCTGATCCGGCCCACGTTGGAGCCGGGCTCGGCTATCACGGCCAGTATCTCGTTAGTCGTGACGAGGGAGAGCAGGATCGGCCCCTTTTCAAGCTCGACGAGTACCTGCTCGAATATGCCCTTGTTCAGCTCGATGCCCATGGCTTCCGACGTGCCCACGCTCGTGGACGCCATGGCGCCCAGCGCGTCGACGTCCAGCTGTATGTTGCTGACGTGCTCGATGATGAACCCGTCGCGGCCAACGACGGCCGCCGCGCTTACTCCCTCGACCTTCACCAGGTCGCCTAATATCCTCTTCAGCATTGCTTCCATCGTTTTACCTCACTGCCTCTCGGATTATGTTACCCTCACTGTCTGTGATCTTCAGCATGATCGGCATCCGGCCGATGGTATGTGTCGCGCAGGAGACGCACGGGTCGTAGGCCCGCACCACCATCTCTATCCGGTTGAGCACTTTCTCTTCCACGTTCTCGCCGTGGATGAGCTGTTTCGCCGCGCTCAGCACGCCCCTGTCGATGGCCCTGTTGTTGTGGCCGGTGGCAACAATGAAGTTAGCCTTTGTGATGAACCCCTTGTCGTTGACCGTATAGTCGTGTATCAGCGTGCCTCTCGGCGCCTCGACGATGCCGATGCCCCGGGTGTTTTTAACGGCCCCGGCCTCGGTCCTCACGTTTTTGTCGGTGATCGTCCTGTCCTGCAGCAGCCCCAGTGCCCGCTCGGACGCAGCGGTATACTCGACCACACGGGCCGCATGGTACAGGAACGGATGCTGTGCTATCCGGCCGAACTTTGCCCGGAACTCGCTTAGCATTTTGTCCGCTTCCGGCGTGCCCATGGTGTCCACCGCATTGACCCGGGCCAGCGGCCCGACGCGATAGAACCCGCTGCCCTTCTTGAGCTTCGTGAACTTCATGTAGGAGTAGGCCTCGGTGCTCTCCTCTATGTAGTCAGCGTACTGCTTGGACCCGAACTCGCCCAGCTGGCTGCCGTCAGCCGCTACCATGCGGAACGTGCCGTCGTAGGTCTCGAACTTCCCGCCGTTAGTCATAGCCAGGAAGTCGGTGGTTACCGTGCCCAGGCTCAGGATGTCCTTCTTCTTTTCAAACTCGGCGATAACGAGCTGCCATGCAGCCTGCCCGATGCCGACGGCCTTCTTCGCGTAGGCTTCCAGCTCGACGCGCTTCTGCTCGGGAAGCGCGAACGACATGCCCCCGGGGACAGCGGAGACTGCGTGAATCGGTTTGCCGCCCGACTCTTCGGTTATCCGCTGGCCGATTTTCCTTGCCTCGATGGCCGTCCTGGCAAGGCTTTCGTTGGCCTGTACCAGGCCGACGACATTCCTCGTGGCCGGCGTCGCGCCGTCCAGCAGGAAGTCGGGCATGCCCAGGAAGAACAGGTGCAGCGCATGGGAGCTGATCATCTGTCCGGCGATCAGCAGCTCGCGCATCTTGTATGCGGTCGGCGGTATCGTCGCCCCGTAGATCTCGTCCACGGCCTTGGCGGCCGCAAGATGATGGACCGTCGGGCAGATGCCGCAGATCCTCGGCGTAATCCGGGGTGCCTCCTCTATGGCCGCGCCTTCCAGGAACTTCTCGAAGCCCCGCAGTTCCGTGGCCCCGAAATGCGCATCGGCGACCTCGCCCTTATCGTCAAGACTGATAGTGACCTGGGCGTGGCCCTCGATGCGGGTGATCGGCGAGATTGTAATCTTCTTCATAAGTGCCGCTCCTTGATGATGTCAGGGATTTTGGAAACCGACTTGTTCTCCATGATCTTGCTGCCCATGACGAACGGGTAAATGGTGTGCGTCACGTCATACAGCTCTTTCTCGATCTCCTGCTGGGGCAAATCGGTCAGATGCTGGATGCGGGTGACCAGCGTGTTATAGATGTCCCGGGACGGCTCGCGCAGCACGTCAAGCGACGGGCCGCCGCATCCGTGGCAGGGGATGCCGTGGTGCGTACACAGTGCGCCGCACCGGCCGAACGTGACCGATCCCAGGCAGATGTATCCCTGCCCGAGCAGGCAGGTCTTCTCCTCGGGCATGCCTTCGCCGCGACGCTTCACCTTCCAGCCCTTGACCTGGCCCATCTCCCGGTCGCACTCGGAGCAGACCGATTTCTTGGACAGTTCGGGCACGTGCCCGTCAATGAGCGGGAGCAGGATTTTCCGCAGGAAGACTTCCTTGGGCGGGCACCCGGTGATGTAGTAGTCGACCTTGATGACGTCGCCGACTGCGTAGCCGCGGTACAGCAGCTCCGGGATGTCCTGTGAGGGTAAGATTTTCGTGGTGGTCGTGGGCGAGTCGGTGTAGACGCTGTTCAGGATCTCGTCCCGGCTGTGGATGATGGACAGACCCGAAATCCCGCCGAAGCAGGCGCAGGTGCCGAAGGCGATCACGATCTTCGAGCGCTGCCGGAGCTTCCTCAGCTTCTCCATGTTCTCCTTGTTGCGGACCGCGCCCCCGACGATGGCGATGTCGATGCCCTCGGGCGGCTCCTTCACGTCCATGAGGACCGGCGAATAGACCAGCTCCACCTTCTTGAGCAGTTCCAGTATGTCCTCGTGGATGTCGAGGAGCGACATGTGGCAGCCGGCGCAGGAAGCCAGTGGTTCAGTTGCGAGCTTGAGCATGCGGGGTCACCTCAGGATAAGCTTTTTCAGGCAGGTGTTCGGCCCTACGTGGACGATTTCCAGCTTGCCACGCTTGCCGGTGATCTCCTCGACCGCGCCCACCATGTAGCCGTAGAGGCTCTGGCACAGCGGCCCTTTCTGGGACATGCCTTCCCGGCGCAGCGTCTGCCGCACCAGGCAGTCCCGGAAGACGAGGTAGATGAACGTCTCCCCGTTCTCGGTGATGATGTAGCTATCCTTGCCCTTGGGCTTGTACAGCTCGAAGTTGTACTGCCGTCCCAGAATGTCGGACAACTCTTTTAGTGCCTTCTCGACATTGTCCGTTTTCGGGAAATATTTGGCCGTTTCATGTCCCATCTTCATACCGGCTCTGTAAACGACCGCGTTAGCCCCGCCCCTGGCGATCTCCTCTAATGACCGGATGATCGTGGCGTTGAGCACCATGAGGCCGTGCAGCGCCTCCTCGTAGTCCGTGATGTTGCCCTCGCAGTGGAGCGGAAGCTCCTCCGGCTTGACGATCGATGCCTGCGACATCAGAAGAACCTCCCTTCAGTATTAATGACAGATGTCAGCGATCTGCGACATCTGCGATGTCGGCGACATTCAGACAAACCTCCTCAACATTGAGCATACCTCGAGATCGACGTACAGGCGCCTTGATAAGTAGATGTCCTGGTGCTCGATGGCATTCGAAGGACAGATCTCATGGCACGACAGGCACTGCATGCAATCGTCCGGGTTCACAACCGTGGACCGCCCGTCCCGGATCTCGTAGACCTTCATAGGGCAGTCGTGAGCACACAGGCCACAGCCGATGCACACGTCTTTGTCGACAATGATTTTCACCATGCTAAGATAACCCTCTCGCCCGTTTTACTGCCAATACCTACGGCTATACTGCTGCCGTATGCCCCACAATCAACACTACTTCCATTTGTTAACGTTTAATTGGTTATATAATTATGCTTACAAAAGAAAAATTATGTCGATGTCTGCCGGTTACTTACAATTTTTGTAATACATTTTTGTGATTAGAGTTTCAGAGGTTTCGTTGGAGGTCAGGTTCAGAGGTAGCAGCTCACAGAGGGCACAGAGGTCACAGAGGACGACACAGAGGTTTGTTTAATAAAACGGCTTTCATAGCCATCTTCTAAAAAGTCCTCTGTGCGTCCTCTGTGCCCTCTGTGAGCTCTGCTAACTCTGGTGACCTCTCGATACCTCTACCTCTTCACCTCAGAAACCTCTAGCCCTCCGGAATTTAACACCGTTAAGTCCGCATCCGGCAAATGTCTATGGGAAAATATATGATGTACGGCGGGAAAATAGTGGGTTTAATAGACCCAGGGTATATATGGCCGACGTTATAGTACATGATCCCGCGCTGTGCACCGGTTGCCGGCAATGCATGACAGCGTGTTCTTTTAAAAAATACGGTACCTATAACTATAACCTGTCGCTGTGCAAGGTGCTGGAGGACCCGCGGGGCGGCTTCGTACGGGTGCACTGTCACCACTGCAAAGACCCCATGTGCAAGGCTGCCTGTCCCACAGGGGCCGTCCTCAAGGACGAGAAGACGGGCATCGTGACCATCGACCAGATGCTCTGCGTCGGGTGCAAGGCCTGCACCTACGCGTGCCCGATATCGATACCGCAGATGGGCCGGGGCCTGAAGATCATGGTCAAGTGCGACATGTGCAAGGGCGACCCGGAATGCATCAAGGTCTGCTCTTCGAAGGCGATCAAGCTCATGAGCAGGGAGCAGGCGGAAAAACTGATCAGCGAGATAGAGGCCCGGCCGTTCGTGCCGGCCACGACGCCGGTCAAGGGGGCGGGTAAGGCATGAAGGAGCTCTACCCCTGGCGCAAGGCGGTCAAAATCCCTCTGCCACCGACCGTCAAGCCACAGCTCATCCGGCATTTCTCTATAGGCCTGCTCTACCCGGTGACCGACGAGCTGAAGGAGGCACGGGAGAAGGCGGGGCTCGATCCCATACCGCCGACAGCCCACAGGTACAAGGAGGCCGTAGAGGACATCCGGAAGATCGTCGCCGCCATGGGCGTGGACAAGAACGTGGGCCTGGACCTCAAAAGCATGGAGTACAAGTTCAAATGACGCCGAAATACTCGCATTTCCTCGGCTGCGTGATGCCCGCCAAGATGCCGTGGGCCGAGTCAGCCATCATGAAGTCGCTCCCACGGATGGGTGTCGACGTGGTCTACCTGGAGAAGTCGACCTGCTGCCCCAGGGCAGGCGTCTGGATATCGGTGGACCGCCGGGTATGGCTCACGCTGGCGTCGTACAACCTGTTGCAGGCGGAGCAGCAGGGCCGGGACGTGATGGTCTCCTGCAACGGCTGCTACGTGACACTGTACGAGGCCAACAAGACGCTGAACGCAGACCCGAAGGCGCTGGAGGAGGTCAACAAGTACCTCGCGGCGGCAGGCAAGTCGTACCACGGCAACCTGAAGATCCGGCACTACCTGGAAGTCCTGTACGAGGACGTGGGCATCGAGCGCATCCGGCGGGAAGGCAGGAAGCTGAGCAACATTCGCGTCGCCATCCACCCGGGATGCCACATGCGAATCTGGCCAGACGGTCATCTCGTGCGCTACTTCACCGAGATACTCGAAGCGCTGGGCGTCACCATCGTGCCCTACGGCCTGGAGCAGATGTGCTGCGGCCTGCAGGCCAATCTCGCTGACAAGGACTTTGCGACCTACGAGAGGGCCAAGAAGAAGCTCGACGCGATACAGGAGACAGACGTCGATGCGCTGGTCCTCGTCTGTGCAGGCTGCTACGACCAGTTCGAGCGGGTGATCTCGACGCTGCGGAAAAAGGACAACTACGACTTCAAGGTGCCGGTCATCCACCTGGCGGAGCTCGTCGCCGTCTCCATCGGCATGACGCCCGACGAGTTCGGCATGCGCTACATGCGGACGGCGCCGGTGGACCGTCTGATCGAGAAGCTGGAATCAAACACAGGCAAGGCCCGCCTGCCGGCGGAGCCGGTAGCTGCCATGGAGAAAGGCCTGCGATGAAGCCCTACTTCGTGATCGCGTTGTTCATCCTGGTGATCAGCGTGATCGGCGCGCTGGTGTCCGGCAGCTCCTTCGTGATGCTGTTCCTGTTCGCCGAGCTGGCTTCGCTGGTGTCCTTCTACATGTTCTTCTCAGTGATCATACCGTCGCTGTTCCCCGAGTACCGGGACGTGGACGAGAACTTCAACTGCGGGGCTTCCGAGATATATCTCGACGCGGACGAGATGTACGGCCCCAAATCACCGTTCGGGGGGATGAAAGATAAGTGACGACCTGAACCTCTCGGTGCTGCAGATCGAGCCGAAGCAGCTGCGGCCATCCGTACAGGACATTCTCGACAAGGACGGCCGGCTCATGTACGCCACGGGCGTGGACATGGGCGTCAAGGGCATCAAGGTGGACTATTACTTCAGCTTCGACCACCTCGAGCGCAGCCGTCACACTATCCTGCGCACGTTCCTGGACCGGGAGAACCCGGCGATCAAGTCGGTGACGCCGCTCACGCCGCAGGCAGACTGGGCGGAGCGGGAGATGATCGAGTTCCTGGGCATCAAGGCCGAGGAGCACCCGAATCCGACGCACCTGTGGCTGCCTGTGAACTGGGAGCAGATGTACAGCGAAGGCACCGAGGACAAAGGCCCTATCCAGCCGAAGCCGCTGTCGAAACAGGTCCATGACAACATCATCGCGCTGCCGGTGACGGCCGTACCCTACGGGCCCTATCACCCGGCGTTCATCGAGAGCAACTACTTCAAGATGTCCGTGGAGGACGAGGTGGTCAAGAAAGCCGACCTGAAGCTGGGCTTCAATCACCGCAGCATCATCAAGCTGATGGAGCGCCGCGACTACTTCAAGGACATCTACCTCGCGGAGCGGGTATGCGGCCTCTGTAAAGTCCACCATGCTCTTAACTTTTGCATGGCGGTGGAGAAAATCGGCGAAATCGCAGATCCCGGCGCGTGCCCGAGTTACTGCGGACACTGGCCTGCGAGATGGAGCGTATCCAGAGCCACCTCATGGCCATCGGCATCGCCAGCGACCTGGTCGGCTTCAAGACCATGCTCATGCACTCGCTGCGCGTCAGGGAGGACATACAGGACAGCCTGGAGCTGATCACCGGCCAGCGCATCACCCACGGGTTCGTGACCATCGGCGGCGTCCGTCGCGACGTCACAGAGAGCCAGGCGGACTTCGTGCGGGCGAAGTTCAGGTCGATGAAAAAAGGGATGCCGGAGATGTACGACCAGCTCGAGTCCAGCGACGTATGGGTCGGAAGGCTGCGCAACGTAGGCGTGCTCAAGCCGGACGAGGCCATCCGCCTCGGTGCGGTCGGCCCCACCGCGAGGGCGACAGGCAGAAGGCTGGACGTGAGGAAGAACTCGCCTTATGCAGCCTACGAGGACGTCGACTGGGACATCATCACGGAGAACGGCTGCGACTCGCTTGCCCGCATAAAGGTCAAGATGCGGGAGACCATGATGTCGCTGCACATCGCCGAGCAGTGCCTCGACCAGCTCAAGACCGCCCCGCAGGGCATCCTGGGAAAGGTCGGCGAGCTGCCGTGCGCCGAGGCCATCGCGAAAACGGAACCGCCGCGCGGCGAGCTGCTCTATCACGTCTCGTCCAACGGGACGAACACGCCGGAGTACGTCCGCATCCGGGTGCCGACCTTCATGAACGGCTACATCATGCTCAAGCTCATCCAGGGCTCCTTCGTGGGCGACGTCCCGGCGATCATGGGCAGCGTCGACCCCTGCTTCTCGTGCACCGACCGCGTGACCGTCCACAAGGACTTCAAGGTCACCAGGAGGGAATGATGCAGGTCCTGATCGACCTGGCCTGGCTGCTCAACCCGGTCATCGCCTTCGTGGTCGGCATCGTGCTGATGTTCAACCTGCGGAAGGTCTTCGCGAGGGTGCAGTCCCGGCGGGGTCCGCTGCTCTGGCTGCCCGCCCGCTGGAAGGACATCAACCATTCCAAGCTGCTGCAGCCTCTCTACGACATCGAGAAGCTGCTCTCTAAGAAGACGATCACACCCCACACAGCCACGCCATTCTTCACCGCCGGGCCCATCATGGCGCTGTCCTTTGCCATACTGCTGACGCTGTTCATACCGGTGGCCGCCGGCGGCACCACGGGCGCCGCCGGAGGCGCCATCGACTTCTCGTTCAGCCTGGTGATCGTGTTCTACCTGCTCATAGGCGTCACCATGTCCATCATCATCGGCGGCACAGCCAGCGCGTCGCTGTTTGCGGCCATCGGCGGCGTGCGGGAGATCGAGCTGATGCTGGCCAACGAGATACCGTTCATCCTGGGGACGTTCGCGCTGGCAATCACGGCCAACTCGCTGTCCATCCACGAGATGATGGGCTTCAACCTGCTCTACAATCCGTTCGCGGCCATGGCCGTATTCATCGCCATTCTCGTGAAACTGCACATCAAGCCCTTCGACATACCGGAGGCCGACGCGGAGATCGTGGGCGGGCTGACCACCGAGTACAGCGGGAAGCTGCTGGGGCTCCTGGAGATCACGAAAGTGCTCATGCTGTTCTCGCTGTCGGCATTGTTCGTCGACCTGTTCCTCTGGGTGCCCGTGCCGGGCCTGTGGGCGTGGGTCGAGTTCCTCGCCGAGGTGCTGCTCGTCGGCGGCGCCATCGGGCTCGTCAACGCACTGTTCGCACGGTTCAGGATAGACCAGGCTACGAAGTGGCTGTTCCGGTTCTCCACGCTGCTGTCGCTGACCGCTGTCGCCTTCGCGCTCATAGGGAGGTACCCGCTGTGAGCCGCATCAAAGCCATGTTCGAGCTGTTCCTCAACCTGTTCAGGAAGCCCGTCACCGTCAGCGAGTCGTACGGCTTCCTGCCGGAGACATACCGCGGGCTGCCCCGGCGGGACGCGGACAAAGTGCACCGGCTGCGGCGCCTGCTACGAGCGGTGCTCCAGCGGGGCGACCAAACTGACGGATACTAACGATCACCGGACCGTGAGCGTCGACGGGTACAACTGTATCTACTGCGGCCGCTGTGCCGACGTCTGCCCGGAGAAGGCGCTGGCGCTGAACTTCGAGGGCAAAGAGACGCCGAAGGACGAACGCGAACTGCTCGACCGGATTGACCTGAACCGGTACGCCGGCGAGGACGCGCCCCACGAGGACACGACATTGTCGCTGCAACGCTGCAGTGTCTGCGGCGAGGTCCTGCCCGTGCCCGAGAAATACCTGAAGGTCATTCGCCAGCGGACACTGGACAACCTGCAGCCGGATACGGCTAAGGTCATCGACAAAGACATGGAGAAATACCTGACCGCCTGCATCGCCTGCCGGCAGAAATGCAGCCTGATCTGGGGCACGCACCCCCGGAAGTGGGTGGGAAAATGAGCAGCCGGATAAAGAAGTCCCCCTGGATTTACCACGCCCACGCCGGCGGCTGCGTCGGCTGCGACGTGGAGCTGCTCGCCTGCATGGGCCCGCGCTACGATTTAGAACGTCTAGGCGTCAAGTGGGTCGCTTCGCCCAGGTACGCGGACATATTATTAGTGACCGGCCCCGTGCCGCTGCACACCAAGCCGTTCCTGGAACGCGTCTACGCCCAGACGCCCGAGCCCAAGCGGGTGATCGCCATGGGCGCATGCGGCTGTTCGTGTGGCGTCTTCATCGACGACGAGAACTACTCGGTCGCCGGCCCGGTCGACCGCATCATCCCCGTGGACGTCAAGATACCAGGCTGTCCGCCCAAGCCCGAAGCCATTATCGAGGGCATCCTCAAAGTGCTCCGGATGAAATAGGCAATGGCATTCCCTGCTATAATATAAATTTTTTTATTAATTGTCGAAAAGAACTAATTTACATTAATGTCGATATAGTCAAGTAAATTATTATTGTTAATAATGATAAAATATAAGCTTTATTAATTACAATATAGATATTACGGAGGTGTATATAATCTCTACAAGCCATCTGGGCATAACCAACCGCAAACACGGAGAGAAGAGACTTCCAGTCATACACCCACCGGTGCCCCCGCACCACGCTCATAAAAACCGGCCATAGCGCCACGCTCATTTTCGCTCACGTGTCATTAGCTGATGGCACAGCCTTTATCGCCACGTTCGGTTGACGAAACCGTTACTTCTCGGTCAGCGTTCGTAACACGCAACGATGACGTTAGTGGCCTCCAGATTCATTACAATATATAAAGTTTGCGATAACTACATTAACACTATCAGACAAACATACTAGATTTCAGACGGAGGTAACATCAATGACAGGCTGGGAAATCCCAATCGGAGCGGCGATCGCGTTCGGCCTCGGTGCCCTGGGCACCGGCATGGGCGCAGTCGCGGATCGGCGCGGCAGGCGCGGGGACCGTTGGCGGAGCGGCCCGAGGCAGCGGGCACCATCTTCATCATGGAAGCGATTCCCGAGACGCTGGCGATCCTGGGCTTCGTGGTCGCCGCCATGATCATCATCATGATCAAATGACACCGGCGGCCCGTGCAGGGATGAAACGCTGGCAGGTGATGAATATGGCTGACGAGCTTACGCAGATCGGGATGCAAGGCGGCGATTCCGCGGAGCACACCGACCTGATGCGGTCGATGGACGAGGGCGTCGAGGAGAAGAAGGCCGAGATCCGCCGGAAAGCGGAGGAAGCGGCGAAAGCGATCAGGTGCGACGCCAAGACCCGGGCCGCTGAAATGAGGAAATCCCGCATGGACGCGGCCGTGCTGGCGGCAGGCGACGAGCGCAACCGCGCGCTCTACGCGGCAAAAAACGAGCTGAACAAGGAGATGACCGCGCTCAAGTACCGGCTGTTCGACCGGGCATTCGCCGAGGCAGGACGGTCGCTCTGCGACTTCCGGGACAGCGAGGGATATGCCGGCTGCTACCGGCAGCTCTTATCCGAAGCGCTGGGCGAGCTGGGCGATGGCGACCCGGTGCTGCACATCGATCTCCGGGACGAGGCGCTCTGTCGGGCCCTGCTGGCGGGACTGGGCCTGCACTGCGAGGTTTCCCCGACCTGCAGACGGCCGGCGGCCTGAACGCCAGCACCCGGGACGGGAAGGTCGTAATCTCCAATACTGCGGAGTCCCGCCTGGAGCGGGCGAAGGACCGCCTGAAGCTGGACGTCTTCGCCCTTCTCTACGGCGAGCGGCATGGGTGACTGACGTGGACTACGGCTACGCCAACGCACGAATCACGGGGCATGAAGAGCCGCCTGCTGGACCGCCGGACGATGGACGAGCTGGCCCGGAAGCCCGACGTGGACTCCCTGATCGTGGAGCTGGAAAAAACGCCCTACAAGGAGGACATAGCCGACGCCAGCACCCGGTACGCAGGCATCTACTGCATCGAGTATGCCCTGCGCGAGAAACTACACCCGCACGTTCAGGAAAATTATGAGCATTGTCCGGGGCAGAGCCCGCTGAGGATTACATCCGGATTTTCCTGCACCGGTGGGACATCCAGAACGTCAAGACCATCCTCCGGGGCAAAAGTTTCCACATCCCGCAGGACGAGATCTTCGAGTGCCTGGTGCCCGCCGGCGACCTGGACGACGTCACGCTGGGCGAGATGATCCGGCAGCCGGACGTCAAGTCCGTCATCGACCTGCTCGCCACCTGGCGGGTCCCTTACGCGAAGCCGCTTACCCGGCACTTCCGGGAGTACGCCGGCGAGCGGAACCTGATCGTGCTGGAGAGCGCGCTGGACCAGTATTACTACAGTAACGGGCTGGACGCCGTGAAGGAGGAAGACTATGACCAGGACGCTGGTCCGCGACATGTTGAGCACGGAGATCGACGTGGTGAACGTCAAGACCGTCCTGCGGCTGATCCGCGACAGGATCGGGCCGTCGGATGCCGGCAGGTTACCTGATCGACGGCGGGCGCCGTCTCCGCAGGGGCTTCCTGCTGGCGATGCTCGATGCGAAATCCCTGGAGGAGGCCGTAAACATGCTGAAAGTGACACGCTACGGGTTCCTGGCCGACGTCCCGGAGGAGCTCTTCAAGGGCGAGAAGGTCTCGGAGTTCGAGAAGCGGCTCGACCGGTTCCTGATCGCCCGGGGGCTGCACGCCTTCAACCGGCGACCCGCTGAGCATCGCCGTCGCCGTCGGGTACTACTGGGCCAAGTACAACGAGATCACCAACCTCCGCATCATCGCCCGGTGCAAGACGGCAGACGTGCCTGACGAGACCGTCACGGGGGGAGCTGTTCTATGTATAAGTTCGTGGTCGTCACCGACCCGGACACGTCTCCGGGATTCCGGCTGGCCGGCGTGGAGGCATACGATGCGGCCGGGCCGGGGCAGGCGAAAGAGCTGCTGGCCTCGCTCAGCACGAAGGAGGGCATTGGCATCGTCGCCGTCAGCGAAGAGCTGCTCGACGGGCTGGACGAGAAGTTCCGGGACCGCATGGAGCGGTTACGGGTACCGATCGTCATCGCCATCCCCTCCCGGCTGAAGAACGTGGACCGGCGGCTCTACATCGAACGGCTCACTGCGAAAAGCGATCGGATACAACATCGTGATGAGAGGATGAGAGAATGATTACTGGAAAGGTCTCGCGCATCTCGGGCCCGGTGCTCCTGGCGCGGGGTATCAAAGGCTCGAAGATGTACGACGTCGTGCACGTGGGCGATGACGAGCTGCGCGGCGAGATCATCCGGCTGGAGGGCGAAACGGCCGTCGTCCAGATGTACGAGGACACCACCGGCCTGAAGATCGGGGAGCGGGTCGTGAACACGGAGCGGCCGCTCAGCGTGGAGCTGGGCCCGGGGCTGATATCGTCCATCTACGACGGCATCCAGCGCCCGCTGACGTCGCTGTTCGCGAAGAGCGGCAACTTCATCTCCCGCGGCATCATCGGTGCCGGGGCTGGACCGGGATAAGACAATGGGCCTTCAGGCCGACGGCAAAGGCCGGCGATAAGGTCGGCGCCGGGGACGTCATCGGCACGGTGGAGGAGTACCACATCGAGCACCGGATAATGGTCCCCCCGGGCGTCGCCGGGACGATCAAAGAGATCGGCGAGGCAGATCTCCGCGTCGAGGATACCGCCTGCACGCTCGAGGACGGCACGCAGATACGCCTGATGCAGACCTGGCCGGTCCGCAAAGGGCGGCCGTACCGGACCAAGATGGACTCGGCGCTGCCGCTGATCACCGGGCAGCGGGTGTTCGATCTCATCTTCCCGGTGGCCAAGGGCGGGACCGCCATGATCCCGGGCGGCTTCGGCACGGGCAAGACCGTCTCGGAGCAGACGCTGGCCAAGTGGTCGGACACGCAGATCGTCGTCTACATCGGCTGCGGCGAGCGAGGCAACGAGATGACCGACGTGCTCACAGAGTTCCCGGAGCTGGTCGACCCCCGGACGAAGCTGCCGCTGATCCAGCGGACGATCATGATCGCCAACACCTCCAATATGCCCGTCGCTGCCCGCGAGGCGTCGATCTATACGGGCATCACCATGGCCGAGTACTTCCGCGACATGGGCTACGACGTGGCGCTGATGGCCGACTCGACGTCCCGCTGGGGCGAGGCGTTGCGCGAGGTATCGGGCAGGCTGGAGGAGATGCCGGGCGAGGAAGGGTATCCCGCGTACCTGCCGACCCGGCTGTCCGCCTTCTACGAGCGTGCAGGCCGCGTCGTCTGCCTGGGGGCGGGCGAGACGCACGGGCTCCGTGACCGTGGTCGGCGCCGTCAGCCCGCCGGGCGGCGACTTCTCGGAGCCGATCACGCAAAATACGTTACGCATCGTCGGCACCTTCTGGGCGCTGGACACCAGCCTGGCCTACCGCCGGCACTTCCCGTCGGTCAACTGGATCAAGAGCTACTCGCTGTACCTGGACGGGATCCAGGACTGGTACCTGCAGAACGTGTCCGACGGGTGGCGGACGCTGCGCGACCGGACGATGTACCTGCTGCAGAAGGAGGTCGAGCTCCAGGAGATCGTGCAGCTGGTCGGCCCCGATGCGCTGCCGGAGGGCGAGAAGGCCATCCTGGAGGCGACGCGCATGATCCGCGAGGACTTCCTGCAGCAGAGCGCCTACAGCGACGTGGACTCGTTCTGCCCGCTGGAGAAGCAGTACTGGATGCTGAAGGCGATCATCGCATTCTACGACAGCATGAGCACGGCCGTAAACCGCGGCATCATGGTCAGGCAGATCACGGGCCTGCCCGTCAAGGAGGAGATCGGACGCATGAAGGAAGCGCAGGACGTGGCAAAGATCAGGAATCTCATCGCCGAGGCCGATAAGACGATGGCGGCGCTGGAGGTGGAGAAATGATCGGAAGCCTGGCGACCAAAGAGTGCACCACGGTCAATAACGTCTCGGGGCCGCTGATCTTCGTCCAGCGGGTCAAGGGTGTCTCCTACGGCGAGATCGTGGACATCGATCTCCCCAACGGCGAACGCCGGACCGGCCAGGTGCTGGACGTCTCGGACCGGGTCACGGTCATCCAGGTCTTCGAGGGCACCATCTGGGTCGACAACCTGAAGACCCGGGTACGCTTTACCGGAAAGCCGTTCCGGATCGACGTGTCCCGGGACATGCTCGGCCGCGTCTTCAATGGCGTCGGCCGGCCACGGGACGGCGGCCCGGAAGTGGTCCCCGAGGCGAGCCTGGACATCGCGGGCACGGCGATCAACCCGTTCGCGAGGGACAAGCCCGCCGAGTTCATCCAGACGGGCATGTCGGCCATCGACGGGCTGAATACGCTGGTCCGGGGGCAGAAGCTGCCCATCTTCACCGGCTCGGGCCTGCCCGCCAACAAGCTGGCAGCGCAGATCGCCCGGCAGGCGAAGGTGGTCGGCGAGGGCGACCGGGTGGTCGGCAGCGAGAAGTTCGCCGTCGTGTTCTGCGCCATGGGCATTACCTACAAGGAGGCGTCCTTCTTCATGAAGGACTTCGAGCGCACCGGGGCGCTGGAGCGCGTCGTGTTCTTCATGAACCTGGCGGACGACCCCACGATCGAGCGGGTGGCAACGCCCCGGTGCGCGCTGGCCACCGCCGAGTTCCTCGCATTTAACCACGACCTGCACGTGCTGGTCATCCTGACCGACATGATCAACTACTGCGAGGCGCTGCGCGAGATATCCACGGCCCGCGAGGAGGTGCCCGGCCGTCGGGGCTACCCTGGCTACATGTACACCGACCTGGCCACGATCTACGAGCGCGCGGGCCGCATCCGCGGCAAGAAGGGCTCGATCACCCAGATCCCCATCCTCACCATGCCCGATGATGATATCACCCACCCCGTACCCGATCTGACCGGCTACATTACCGAAGGCCAGATCGTCATGAGCCGTGACCTGCACCGGCGGGGCGCCGACCCGCCCATCGACGCGCTGCCCTGCCTGTCGCGGCTCATGAACCTGGGCATCGGGCCGGGCAAGACGAGGGAAGACCACCGGAACGTGGCCGACCAGCTCTACGCCTCGTACGCCTACGGGCGGGACCTGCGGCGGCTGGTCGCCATCGTGGGCGAGGAGGCGCTGACCGACCTGGACCGCGAGTACCTGAAGTTCGCGGATGCCTTCGAGCAGAAGTTCATCTCCCAGGGGAACGAGGACCGGAGCTTCGATCGGACGGTCTCTATCGCCTGGGACCTGCTGGCCATGCTGCCCGAAGCGGAACTGAAACGGATCAAGGTGGACTTCATCCGGAAGTACCATCCGTCCTACCGGCAGGCAAAGCAGGCGAAATAGGCCGGAGGCATGCATGGAGCAGGTCAACCCTACGAGAATGGAGCTGATAAAAAAGAAGGGGCAGATCAGGATGGCCGAGCAGGGCCGGGACCTGCTGCGGCAGAAGATGGACGTGCTGATCCGCGAGTTCTTCCTGCTCACCGCGTCCTTCACCCGGTCCCGGGAGGAGCTGGAGGCGGCGGCGAACGACGCCTACCGCTCGCTGCTCATCGCCCAGGCCGTGGACGACTCGATCGCGCTCAAGTCTGCCGCTTTCGCCGCCAGGAAGGGCATCAGCCTGGACGTGCGGAGCCGTAACATCATGGGCGTGCCGGTGCCGGTCATCGGGAAGAAGCGCGTGGCCCGCAACGTGCTGGAACGCGGCTATGGCCTCGTCGGCACGAGCGGCCGCATCGACGAGACGGCCGAGAAGTTCGAGATCGAGCTCAACATCATCATGGACCTGGCCGAGAAGGAGACGGCGATGAGACGGCTGGGCGCCGAGATACAGATGAGCCGGCGCCGCGTTAACGCGCTGGAGCAGGTGCTGATACCGGAACTGAACCGTCAGGCCAGGTACATCAAGCTCTCCATAGAGGAGCGGGAGCGGGAGGACCTGTTCCGGCTGAAGAAGGTCAAGAAGCTCCTGCAGCGCAGGCAGACGAACGAGGAGGACGGCGGCGCTCCCGAAGAGCATTATGAATGACAGCGAATATGCGAGGTGATCTTATGACGACAGAGACAACGAAGCAGAAGCGACACAGCCACCTTGACGAGGTGGTGAAAAAGATACGAAAATACGATGACGAGGCCGTGATTTCGCAGCTGCGGCAATATGGCATCGGCGAGGACGACTACGAGGTAGAGATGAACGTGTACCACTCGGAGGAGCGGCGAGGCGTCCCGTACCTGACGCTGCTCATCAACAAGGAGCTGCCGATTGAGAAGCAGGCGGACCTGGCGTTGGAGCTCAACCGGATCGACTCGACCCTGTGTGTCATCTTCAAAGGATAGGCGGAGTTGATCACATGGCAGCAAAGTCGTTGCTCCGCCAGATACGGGATAAGGAGTCCGACCTCGACCGGGAGCTGGACCAGGCGGTCACGGACTCCCGCAATGATCGTAGAGGATGCGCAGCGGGAAGCCGCGGCCATCCTGAGGGATTCCGAGCTGGCAGGGTCTGCCGCTGCCGAAGAGTACCTTCGGAAAGCGCGGGAGCAGACGGACCGGGAGATCGCTGTGCTCCGGGAGAACAGCCTGGAGCAGCAGGCTGCGGTCCTGGAGAGCGCCGAGACCCGGATGTCCCGGGCTGTGGAACATATCGTGAAGGCAGTAACACTCCGGTAGAATGAGATCATGCTCCAGAAGATGAGACGCATACAGGTGATCGGCCCGAAGCAGAGCTTCCACGAGGCCGTGGACGTGCTCTACCGCACCGGAACCGTCCACCTCGAGGACGTCAGCCAGTGCATATCCCCGGACGAAATCTGCCTGAAAAAGGTCGAGATGGAAGGGCTGGGCGACGTGCCCGGGACCCTGGTCAAGATCAACGGCATCTTTTTCACCCTGTCCCCGACCGCTGACGAACAGGGGCTGCAGGCGCGCTTCGAGCAGGAGCTGAACGCCGGACAGCACACCCGGACCATCGAGCGCGCCCGCCAGGTGATCGCCGATCTGGAGTGGACCACGAAGGACCTGGCGTTGCGTAAGAGCGACCATGAGATGGCCATCATCGCTCTCAATCGCTACGAAAAGGTGATCCGGCGCATTCAGCACATCGAGCCCGAACTGCCCACGCTGGCAGGCTACGAGGTCAACATCCTGATCATCCAGAAGGAGTTCCTCGAGGTCCTGAAGCTCATCCAGACCGAGCTGGCCGAGATCACAGGAAACAAGTTCGAGTTCATGTATACGGGCGTGGACGAGGAATCTCTGGCCGCGATCGCTGTCTTCAGCCGGAAGTACTCGGAGCAGGTCCACGCGTTCGTTTTTTCCACGAACGTCAATGAGGTGCGCCTGCCCGCCGACTTCTACGGCCATAGCTTCCAGGAAATGCTGGGAATGATCGAGGAGCGCCGGGCGGTTGCATCGAAAGAGATCGTCGATATTAACCGGGACCTCGAAAAGCTCTCCGGCCGCTGGTACTGGGAGCTGTCCGTGCTCAGGCGGTATCTCGAGGATATCAACGAGGAGATGAACACCTTCGGCAAGTTCGGGGAATCGGAATACACGTTCGTAATCCAGGGCTGGGTACCTCAGAAGTCTGTCCGGAGGACGACCGAAGCACTAAGGGAGGCGTTCGGCGCCAGCGTCGTCATCGAGACGCTACCGGCGACGCCTGAAGATATGGCGAACGCGCCGACCTTCTATGACAATCCCCGGTTCGTGAAGCCCTTCGAGTTCTTCATGAAGCTCATGCGGCCGCCGAAATACCATGAGGTAGATCCGAGCCCTTTAATGGCATTCTTCTTCCCGGTATTCTTCGGGATCATGGTCGGCGACATCGGCTACGGGATGGTCATCGCAGCCATCTCTATCGGGGTCAAGGCCCGTGCCAGGGCGCAATGGCTTAAGGACCTCGCGAACATCATGCTGATATCCGCGGTGCCGACAATTGTGTTCGGGTTCCTGTTCGGCGAATTTTTCGGTGACCTCGGCGAGACGATGCACTGGCTCCACCCGGTGACGGTATTCGGCGTCACGTGGAACCGCATGGAAGCCGTTATCCCGATGCTGCTCCTGGCCCTTGTCATCGGCCTGTTCCACGTGTTCCTGGGCCTCGGCGTAGGCCTGTACAACGCATGGACGGTGAATAGCAAAAAGCACATGATAGAGAAGATCGCGACTGCCGGGGTCATTGTCGGCCTCATCGTCTGTCTCGCCGGCGCCGCCAGCTTCGTGCCGGGCATCGTCATGTGGGCAGGCATTGCGCTGATCCTGGTCTCCGTCCCCCTGGTCTTCTACGGCGGCGGCATCTTCGGGACCATCGAGCTGATCAGCGCCATGGGGAACATCATGTCCTATGCGAGGCTCATGGCTATCGGCATGGCTTCGGTCGTGCTTGCCATCGTGGCCAACCAGTTCGCCGGGGCCATCGGCATCGCCGTCGTGGGCATAGCCGCTGCCATATCGCTCCACCTGCTCAACCTGGCCATGGGGATGTTCAGCCCGTCCATCCATGCGTTACGTCTTCATATGGTCGAGTTCTTCTCCAAGTTCTACGAGGGCGGCGGCCAGCTCTACAAGCCTTTCAAGAAGCCGGAAAAAGAATCCTGATCAACTCCCGGCTGCCCTCGCGCCACATCCATGCGCTCCCATGTGCACGGTAGCCGGCGAGGGCAGCCCCTCTCTCGTCATGTATTAGTCATTCCTGTAACTTTTTGTACACTCGCAGTATGACACTAGTACACGAGGTTCACAAGGTACACAATTGTCAATTAAATGTGCCTGCAATCAACCGATTCAATTTCGTGTACCTCGTGAACCTTGTGAACCTTGTGTTATACTACGATGTCCAAAACATTTCAGGAATGACTATACTTCGTGTTAGACGCCTTATCAGCGTATACAACATTATCCGAATGACTATGTCAAACAGAAAAATGACCCGGTCTTTCGTCCGCAGGCCCGGCGTTCAGAGCCCGCGGGCTTTCTTAAATCCCGTCATCAGGCCATAGTCCTGCCGGATGTATGTGCTCTTGTTCACGCCCTTCTGCCGGCCGGCCACGGCTTCCTCTATCCGTTTCCGGCACCTGTCGATTGCTTCCTTGCGCAGCCTTTCAATGATAGCTACCCGGTCATCAGGCATGTGGCACACCACGCTCAAAAATAATGTTAATTATTATATATGTATAATCATAACGATAAGGACTTTCCGTCGGCAGGTCGACCACATCATCCTGGTGGATGTCAAGACATGCATGCCCAGCTGAAGTATCGAGGCATCTCAAACTGCTCGGTGAATGGGATGGACACGGGGGCACAAAGGGCTAATTGTAAACTTTTTTATTCGGGCTATCATCCTCCGTGCCTTAGTGCCCTTGTGTCCAATCTTCGTCATTGCCGTATTCAGTTGTCTTCATTCTGGCATATTATTTGGTTCATTTCTTGCGGCAGGCTCATCATGCCAGCAGCGTAGTCCGATTATGCTATTGGAGGTTTTTTATATTATGAGCGCGATATATCATAATAAAGCGATAACAGCTTCTGAATGTGTCGATTGTCTCATAAGGCTTATTTAGGAGCACCGCTATTTAACATGTAAAATCATTAAGAACCTAACGGTAACAGGTTTTAACGGAGGAAACCCATTTGAAGGAAATTCGCATTCACGGCCGCGGCGGACAGGGCTAAGTGACGGCCGCGGAGTTGATCGCGATCGCCGCTTTCGAGGACGGGAAGTGGAGCCAGGCGTTCCCGTACTTTGGCACGGAGCGCAGAGGCGCCCCTGTCACGGCGTTTGCGCGCATCGCCGACAATCCGATCCGCATACGCAGCCAGGTCTACGAGCCTGACTACGTGATCGTGCAGGACCCCTCGCTCATCCCGGCAGTGGACGTGGCGAGCGGCATGAAAGAGGACGGATTACTGATCATCAACACGGAGAAAAAGCCCTCCGATCTCAAGATACACACCCATGCGACCATCAAGACGCTGGACGCGACGGCGCTGGCGCTGGAGGTCATCGGGGTGCCGATCGTGAACACATCCCTGCTTGGCGCCTTTGCAGGCGCGACGAAGGCTATCCGGATCGAGTCGATCAACAAGGCCATCCGCGAGCGGTTCCCGGGCAAGGTGGCGGACAAGAACATTACGGCCGTGAAGCGTGCCTACGAAATGATGGAGGGCTGACATGCCAGAGAAGATGAGGCTGACTGTCGGGCTCGTCACGAAGCCTGGCACCACCATGCAGTACCACACTGGCGGCTGGCGGACGTACCGCGCGGTCATCAACCACGAGAAGTGCATCGGGTGCCGGCGGTGTGCCGACTCCTGCCCTGACGGCGCGCCGTTCGAGTGTGCCCACGACGGCAAGAAGAAAAAGTTCTGCGTGAACTACGACTACTGCAAGGGCTGCGGCATCTGTGCCTACGAGTGCCCTGTGGACGCGATTGACATGGCAGTGGAGGAGAAATAATGGCAAAGATGGCAGTCATGGAAGGCTCCCACGCGGTCGCGGAGGCTGCGCGGGCCTGCCGGCCGTCGGTCGTGTCGGCGTACCCGATCACGCCCCAGACGCACATCGTGGAGGACCTCTCGACGATGATCGCCAACGGCGACCTGACCAACTGCGAATACGTGCGCACCGAGAGCGAGTTCTCGGCGGCATCGGTCGTCCAGGGCGCCCAGGCGACGGGCGTGCGGACATTCAGCGCGACGTCGTCCCAGGGCGCGGTCCTCATGTACGAGGTGCTGTTCAGCATCGCAGGCATGCGACTGCCCTGCGTGCTGGCGATGGCAAACAGGGCGATTTCCTCGCCCATCAATATCTGGAACGACCACCAGGACGCGATCTCGGCCAGGGATAATGGCTGGATACAGCTCTGGGCTGAGGACAACCAGGAAGCGGCGGACATGATCATCCAGGCGTACAAGATCGCCGAGGACCACAAGGTGGTACTCCCGGTGATGGTGAACCTCGACGGTTTCCAGGTCACCCACCTGTACGAGCCGGTGGAGGTCTACGACCAGAAGATGGTCGACGAGTTCCTGCCGCCTTACAAGCCACTGTTCCGGCTCGACCCGAAGGACCCGGTCACCATGGGCGCGCTGGCACCGCCGGAAGTCTATACGGAAGCCCGGTACATGGTGCATGACGCCCAGATGAAGGCCAAGCCCGTCATCGAGCAGGTCGCTACAGACTTCGGCAAGAAGTTCGGCCGGTACAAGGGCGGATTGATCGATTCGTACAAGATGGAGGGTGCCGAGGTCGTGCTCGTCGCAATGGGCTCCATCCTGGGTACCATGAAGGATGCGGTGGACGAACTGCGGGCTGCCGGCGTCCCGGCGGGCATCGTCAAGGTCCGGTCCTACCGGCCTTTCCCGGTCGAGGCGCTGCGTGCCGCCCTCAAGGGCGTCAAAGTCGTCTGCGTGCTGGATCGCGACATCTCCCTGGGCATGGAGGGCGCCCTGTACGTCGACATGAAAGCGGCGCTTTACAACACCACCGATGCGCCGACCATGCTGGGCTTCATCATCGGCCTGGGCGGCCGGGACATCACCGTCCCCGATATAAAGGGAATCGTGGACAAGGGCTACAAGAAGATCGGCGGCGAGCGGGTCTCCGAGTTCGAATGGTACCAGCTCGATAAGAACATACTGCCGGAGGGGATATAAATGGCGGCACTTGAAGACTTATACGCATCGGGCCACAGGGCCTGCGCCGGCTGCGCCTGCGCGCTGTTCCTGAAGACGCTGATGCGCGTCACGGGGCCTGACGTCATCATCACGAACGCGACTGGCTGCATGGAGGTCGTCTCCACGCCGTACCCGGAGAGCGCCTGGAAGGTGCCCTGGATACACTCGCTGTTCGAGAATAACGCCCCCGTCGCTGCGGGCGTCGAGGCGGCGCTTCGGGCGACCGGCCGGAAGGGCAACACCAAGGTCATCGCCATCGGCGGCGACGGCGCGACCTTCGACATCGGTTTCGGCTTGCTGTCGGGCGTCATGGAGCGTGGCCACGACATCCTGTACATCTGCTACGACAACGAGGCGTACATGAACACGGGCATCCAGCGCAGTGGCTCGACACCCTACGACGCGTCCACCACGACCACGCCGGCGGGCAAGATGTCGTTCGGCAACCAGCGGCCCAAGAAAAACGTGCCGGCAATTATGGCGGCGCACGGGGTACCCTATGTGGCGACTACCTCCATCGGCTACCCGTCGGACTTCACCAAGAAGGTCCGGAAAGCCCTGTCCATCGAAGGCCCGAAGTACCTCCAGGTGCATGCCACCTGCGTCCCGGGCTGGGGCATCGACGGTGCGCTGTCCATCGAAGTGCTGCGGCTCGCGGTCGAGACCGGCCTGTACCCGCTGTACGAGTACGAGAACGGGCAGATCACCAGCGTCAAGAAAATTAAAAATAGGAAGCCCGTCAAAGAGTACCTGGAGAAGCAGAAGCGGTATTCTCACCTGTTCAAGATGCCCGGCGGCGACAAGGAGATCGAGAAGATACAGCATATCGCCGACCTCAACGCGAAGCATTTCAACCTGGACATCGAGGAGAAAGCTGCTGGCAAGGAAAAAGAGACGAAAGAGGAATAGACGGATGTACGTTGGCAGGTTCGTGACCATCGGGAAAACGAACGGCAAGCTGTGGGCGGGCTACAGGGTCTCGTCCCGCTCCTTTCCGAACCGGTACGCAGTGAAGCTGAGCGAGTCCACCGCGGCAATCATGCCGAAGGACGTGAAGGACCTCGAGAAGAGCCCCTATATTTCCTATAACTGCATCAAGGTGCTCCCTGATGCAGCGGTGGTGACCAACGGCTCCCACACGGACCCCATCTGCGAGAAGATCGCTATGGGATATCCCGCGCGCGACGCGCTGGCGTTAAGCCTTCTTGCCATGGACTACGAGAAGGACTCGCTCAACACCCCGCGGATTGCGGCTGTTATCAGCAAGGGCGAGGCGTTCCTCGGTATCGTCACCAAGGACGGCCTGAACGTGAGCACCTTCCCGTTACAGGAGAAAAGCTGCCTGATGGTCGCCACCTACGAGAAGACTGTCTTTTCGCAACTTACCGTCGAGGCCTACTCGGCAGATGACGTGGCGAAGAAGATGTACGACCTGACCTTCGAGAAGCCGGTCTGCGCCGCCGGCGCCTACCAGGACGGCGGAAAGTATAAGATCGGCGTGTACAACGGGCCCCAGTGAACGGGCCCGCCCATCTTTTTTGGTTTCATGGTGCCCTGGCGAGGGATATCATGCGGTAGCGCTGTAGTTCTGCGTCGCCTGTTTCCCCGCCATCTTCTGCATGATCTCTTCCACATCATTTTCAAGGTAATACAGCTTCTGCTGCCCTTGCTTTTCGTACCTGACAATTTCGTCCTTCAGGAGGTGCACCAGGTAGAGGTGGGTCATGCTCTCCTTGATCTCAAGCTTATCGGCGATCTGCTTGTTGGACAGGCCTGGCTGCTCCCTGACCACCTGTACTATGGCCTTGTTCGTCCTGATCTTCAACGCGGAGAAGACGACAATCTCCCTGTCGTTGTAGGCACCGGAGTTGCGGAAGAGCCTGGTGAACTTTTTCAGCTTTATCTGCACGATCCTGCTCGCCATCTCCAGCCGGTCGACATGGTACCTGACGCTGCCTACGTTCATCGATTTACCTCGCGAGATATCGTTCACGGTGCACCCGGGGTTCTGATTGATGAAGTCATAGATCTCTTCACGGTTTTTGTTATCGTGTAACTTTTTCGTCTTGATGAGGAAAAACGGTATGATCTTAAAGACGACGAGTAACGCGCCAAGGGCCCCGGAGAGGAACGCGGAGACATAAAACATCTGGACCCAGAGCGGTAACTCCCAGAAAGAGACTGCCCTCATTTCGCTCGGATGGTTGGCGCTGTCATTAAGGTACGCGGCGACCTCATCCGGCGTCATAGGCCTGACTGTGTAGCCGCCTTGTTCGGCATATGCCGGAACGCAGGGCAATATGGTAAACAATGCAAGGATGACGATACAAAGTTTACCCATGATTTGCATAAGCATTATAGTGCGATAATAGTATAATACGATTCTCTCACGTTCTGTTAATAAGCAGAGCATTGGCCTGACGATATAATGACTAAATATAAAAATAAGATGAGCTGTCCGTACACACGAGGCCATTTTTACCTGGCGGACATGCCAATATTTTTCCCTGCCATATTTGATGTATGGTGACCGCAGAGGTAATTCCTGAAACTAGATGATCAGATCGCCGTTCTTCATGATCTGCTTACCGTCCACCCACATGTCCGGCTTCATTACGAGGCCGTCAAGGTGTATCATCGCCTCCGCGTCCTGGTCGAAGTTGCTGCCGATGGCGAAGTGCACGGTCTTGCCCAGCTTCTCGTCCTCCAGCAGGATGCCGGTCATCTTCGCCTTCGGGTTGATGCCGATGCCCAGCTCGCCGATGTGACGGGCGTTGCGCTCCTGTTCCGTCAGGCCTTTCTCCCTGGCCATGCTCTCGCCCTTCTCGGATGACCTCAATCAGCTTCTTCGCATCTTTACCGCCCGATATCATCGGACACGTACCCTTCCTTCATTTTGATCACGACTGGCTTATCCGGGATAACAGAGCCCGGGCTGAGGGTAATCGTACCATCGATCACTATGGTGCCACTGACGCCCTGCACTACGGGCGAGATATACACCTCGCCGGCCGGCAGGTTACCGCCCAGGCCCGGCAGGGTGAAGTTGCCATCGTCTGCATGCGCCTTGCGACCTTTGATGTCTACAGTCGCGTCAGTGCCGCCGGGGGAAGTGACTTTTACTTCGTCCCCTTCGTCCAGGACCTTCTTCAGCTTCGCCCCTGCAGTCCGCATTTTAGCATAGTCTACCGGCACTGCCCTGGTGAAGATCTCCTGCGTGATGCCCGGCGAGAAGAACGTCCGGATACGCCGGTCGCCCCTCCACACCTTGTTGAAGATCGAGTTGTACTTCTGGCCGTCCCGGCCGACATAGCCGATGTTCATGCCGTACGGGTCCTTGCCCAGCTTGTTGGCCGTGAGCATGACACAGACGTCCGGCAAAGCCCTGATCGACTCGTTTACCAGCCTCTCCGCAAAGTCGAACTGGCTTTTCTCGCCCTGTACTAGCAATGACCGGCTTCCCGCCCAGCTCTTTCGTCGCATCGAAGACCGCCCTGGCGATCGGGAACACATCTCCCTCGAAGTTCGTCACTATCAGGACTTCCTCACCCTCGCGCAGGCCGATCACGTCTTTCATCGCTATTCTTGCAGCATCGTAAAGCCTGGTCAGATGATCCCCTCTCGCTACAAGTATTGTCACGATACACCATAAACGACACTCTCTGCAAGCCGCCTTGAAACCTTCGGGTGCTAAAGTGGCGCCCTGGCGCCTTCCCTTGGACCCTTAGCAGCTTGAGCGCGGGTGCATTTGAGCGCGAGCATCTCTGCCGCATAGGTCAGCGGGTCGATCATGGATGCGACTGGCGGCGCATAGCATGTCTCGGCGGCCGCAAGGTCCGCAGGGGTCATCCGTCTGCCGATGGCCAGTGACAGCACGTTGATGCGGCCGTGCACGCCCTCCTCGCCAATGACCTGGCCCCCGACCAGGCGTTCGCCGTCTGCGATAAGCCTGATCTCTATCGGCTTTCCGCCGGGGTAATAGCGGGCCCGGGTCTGTCCTCTGGCCCGGAACGAGACCGGCATGATGCCCGCCTGCTCGCAGCCCCGGGTGGTCAGGCCGACACTGCCCACGTGAAGGCCGCCGATCACGCAGACGGTCGGGCATAGCACCGACGGGTACGGTCTCTTTTTGCCCACGAGATAGTCGCCGACGTAGGCGGCCTGACGGTTCGCCACGCTTCCCACGGCGTAGATGACCGGCTTTCCGGTGACGACGCTCTTCACCTCGGCGCAGTCGCCCGCAGCGAGCACGTCGTCGAGGTATTTGCCGTTCCGTCTGACCCGGAAGTACTCGTCCACAATGATGCCACCGGTGATGCCTGTGTCGATCCTGCTTTTTTCGCCAGGTCGACGTTGGGTCGTATGCCTGCCGACAGCAGCACGAGATCGGCAGGTATGGTCTCTCCGCCGCAGGAAATCGACTCGACTGCCCCGGAGCCGTTGATCGCGTCGACGCCTTTGCCTGTAATGACTCTCGCGCCCTTCTTCTCCAGGTGTTCCTGTACGATCGCAGCCATGTCCGGGTCCAGCGCGGAGGGCAAGATCTGAGGCACCCGCTCGATGATGGTCAGCTTAGCGCCAGCGTCGAGAAACGCGGGCGCCGTTTCCAGCCCGATGGGCCCGCCGCCGATGATGACAACGTTCCTGGCCTGGTTTATTCGCTCGCCCAGGCGACGGCCGTCCTCCAGAGTGATCAGTTCCATGACACCGGGCAGGTTCGCTCCCGGCACCGGTGGTATAAAGGGTTTCGAGCCGGTAGCTATCACGAGCCGGTCATACCTGACACGCTCCCCGCCGGCTGTGATCACAGCCTTCTCGTCAATATCGATGTCCGCAACAGGGGTAGAAGTCCTGACATCCAGCCCGAGGTCCCGGAACACATCCGGCCCGTAGATGACCAGCCGGTCGAAACTGTCGATCTTCCCGTCTAAGACGAATGGCATGCCACACTGGCTGTAAGCGACTACCGGGTCTTTAGAGAAAACAGTAATACGCGAGTCCGGCGCCCGGCGGGCGACGTGGAACGCGCTTGTCAGGCCTGCTCCGCCTGCGCCGACGATGACTATCCGATCTTCCGGCATCAGATTTCACTGCCGAGCTTCTTCACATCCCCGAACTTACTGTCGAGGCTGGATATTCTCTCGTCCAGCGTATCTACGAACTTTTTCGTTTTTTCCGTGGTGATCGCACCGTGCATAGACGGCCCGATCAGCCCTTCATGTTCCAGCACCCGTAAAGAATATCTTACTTTATGCTTGGGGAGGCCGGTCTCCTCGGAGAGCTTCATGATGCCGATGGGCTCCTGCGCGATCACATATTTCAGGATAAGCAGGTGCCTCTGCAGCATTTCCATCTCGAGCTCTAGTTTATTGATCAGCATAAATCCACCATGGTCTGTATGTGTGCTAGCACGTGCCAGCCTTAATCTCCTATTTTACCCGCTACTACTATTAAGACTTTATCGACACACGAAGGCAGGAAGTTTTTTATCATGAATATGAAGCCGTTTTAGTGCCCGTATGCTCACGTGAAGCTGACATACGTGTCTATAGCCATTGCGGCCATCCAGGCCAGGCTCAGGGCTACGGCAATCCACTCGAAAATCGGGTAACTTACAGATGCAGCCTGTCCCGCGATGAACACGGCCAGCACGGACACAGCGATCAGCCCGATTATCGCAGTCCATTTGCTGTACCTCAGGTGCATCAGGAGCGCCGCGTTTGCCAGCAGCAGCGCAAGGAAGGTCGAAACGAAAAACACTCCCGCCCACAGGTAATGCTCCGCAGTAAATATCTCCGGGTAGTAGCCGACCATCATCAGCGCGATCCCGGAGGCTATCCCGGCCACCTGCACGCCGCCTACCATCAGGTTGCGCCAGAGCTCCGGGCTATACCACCGGTAGAGTCCTATGTAGAATGTGATGAGCGGGACCCCGGCTATCATGCAGCCGGTGTTGAAGATCCCGGCGCCTTCAGGGTTCAGGTTGGTATTGCCCAGGTCGCTGATCCAGCCGTCAAGCGGCGAGAACCCGCCCGGGTAGCGGGCAGCGGATAGGGCCAGGAACGAGCAGAAAATGATGATTCCCGCGGGGGCGGCCAGACTGCTGATCGGTACTTTCAGCGGGTTGAGCTCCATCAGTCCACTTCCACCGTAAGAAATCGGCGCTGTTTCTATATAAAGCTTGCCGGCCGATCGATAGCCATAGTCTCGAACAAGCGTATATTATCATATTGGCTGATAAGGCAGCTAACACAAAGGCCACGAAGGCCACGAGGTACACGACGTACGTTTAAAGAACGGGTCACTGCAGCCTCTTCTGATCATAGACGTCGTGTACTTTGTGGCCTTCGTGGCCTTTGTGTTAGCTGCCTTCTCAGCCAATACCACATTTCGCGAATGGCTCTCCCTGCTCTATGCTGCCGGTGTCACTTTTATATGACAGAAAATCATATAAGACCTCGATGAACGTCAAGGTCAGCAAATCCGACGTCTGGGGGACAGTGGAAGCCCCGCCGTCCAAGAGTTACACGCACCGGGCCATCGTGATCGGCAGCCTGGGGCACTACGCGAAGATCACGAAGCCGCTGTTGTCCGCCGATACGCTGGCGACCGTCGACGCCTGCCGGGCGTTCGGCGCCGAGGTCCGCGTCGAAGGCGACACCATCGAGATCGCAGGCGTCATCGGCAAGCCGAAAGTGCCTGACAATGTCATCGACGCGAAGAACAGCGGCACCACGCTGCGGCTCTGCGCTTCAGTGGCGGCGCTGACGGATGGCGCTACCGTCTTTACGGGCGACAGCTCCCTGCGCAGGAGACCTAACGGCCCGCTGATCAAGGCGTTGAACGACCTTGGCGCGGTATGCTACTCCACCCGGGGCACCGGCACGGCACCGCTGATCGTCCATGGTCCTATGGAGGGCGGATCGGTTAAGATCCGGGGCGACGTAAGCTCCCAGTTTATCTCGTCGCTGCTCATATCCTGCCCGTTCTCGAAGCATGATACAATACTGGACATCCAGGGCGAGCTGAAGTCGAAGCCGTACGTCGACGTGACCATCGAGATGCTCACGGCGGCCGGGTGCCGCATCGACAGCAACTACCGCGAGTATTTCATCCCCTGCGGCCAGGACTACGACCTGAAGGCCTACCGGGTGCCGGGCGACTTTTCCTCGGCTGCCTACATGCTTGCGGCCGCGGCGATGACGAAGTCCAAAGTGACGGTCAGCAACCTGTTCGAGTCGAAGCAGGGCGATGCAGCCATTCTCGAGTACCTGCTCGACATGGGTGCCAACGTATACTGGGACACGGAGCACGGCTCAGTCACAGTGGACGGCGGAGACCTCACGGGGATTGACATCGATGCCGGGGCCACGCCCGACCTGGTGCCCACGCTCGCGGTGCTCGGGGCCTGCGCGTCCGGCACTACCAATATCGAGAACGCAGAGCACGTCCGCTATAAGGAGACGGACCGCCTGCACGCGATCACTACCGAGCTGCGGAAGATGGGCGCCGACATCGAAGAGCGGCAGGACGGCCTGACGATCAAGGGGAGCAAGCTGAAGGGCGCGGATGTCGACGGCTACGACGACCACCGTATCGTCATGTCGCTGGCCATCGCCGGGCTGGTCGCCGAAGGGACGACCTCCGTCAGCACGGCGGAATCGGTGGTCATCTCCTATCCCGGCTTCTTCGACGACCTGAAGAAGCTCGGTGCAAAGGTGGTGACATGAACACCTTCGGCCGCGCTTTCAGGGTCACGACCTTCGGCGAAAGCCATGGTCCGGGCCTCGGCGCGGTCGTCGATGGCTGTCCGGCGGGCCTCGACATCAGCGAGACTGACCTACAGCAGGAGCTCGACCGGCGGAGGCCGGGCCAGAGCGATATTACCACGCAGCGGGCTGAATCCGACAGGGTCGAGGTACTCTCCGGCGTGTTCGAGGGCAGGACCACCGGCATGCCGATCGCCATGCTCGTCCGGAACAGGGACGCTGACTCCTCCGCTTACGAGGCGATCAAAAACCTGCCCCGTCCCGGCCATGCGGACTACAGCTACCAGGCTAAGTACGGGTACCGTGACTACCGTGGCGGAGGCCGCTCCTCCGGCAGGGAGACGCTTGCCCGGGTCGCCGCAGGCGCTATCGCAAAGAAGCTGCTCGCGACTAAGGGCATACACGTCTATGCCCATGCCACCTCAGTCGGGAACGTTACTGCAAAAGAATCCAGCCTTGCCGACATCGTCAACAACACCTATAAGAACCCGGTGCGATCCGCCGATCCGTCCGCCGTGGAGGCCATGAGCCAGGCCATTATGCAGGCACGGAAGGAGGGCGACAGTATCGGCGGCACAGTGGAAGTCCTCGCCATCGACGTCCCGGCCGGCCTGGGATCGCCTGTCTTCGGCAAGCTGGACGCCGACCTCGCTGGCGCGCTCATGGGCATCGGCAGCGTGAAGGGCGTGGAGATCGGCGCCGGCTTCAGGGCTGCCCGCATGAGGGGCAGCGAGATGAACGACGAGTTCACGCTTGACAAAGGCGACATAAAGACGAGGACGAACAACAGCGGCGGCATCCTGGGCGGCATCAGCTCGGGCATGCCGGTGATCTGTCGCATCGCGGTAAAGCCTACACCTTCCATCTCCCGGCGGCAGCGCACCGTGGACATGTCAAACATGGAGACGGCGGACATCGTCATTGCCGGCCGCCATGACCCGTCAATAGTTCCGAGGATTGTGCCGGTCGCCGAGGCGATGGTTGCGCTGGTCATCGCTGACCACATGATCATGTCCGGCAGAATTTGTCCCGATCATATCTGATCCTGACACGTTCGCTGAAAATCAGATGTACGTTCAAATGGGCAGGCGTCATTAGTTATTATTGAGGTGACGCGGTGCTGCCCAGGCATCTGATAAGGCTGCTTCTAGACATCTATTCATCTGTCGGGGCCGGTGATCCCATGAAAATTTCCGGGGTGAGCGACGATGTAATAGCCTCACTCCTGCGACGATCGCTTGCCTGCAGCTTTGGGGATATCCTCGATGAAGACGGCCTGTCGGCGCTGGCGACCTCGCTGGACTGCTATGATCCGCGAGGGCACCGGGCCGATACGATTGAGAAAGTCTCGCTGTGCAGGACGATATTCGACCTGTTCCGGGGCCAGTCACCTGAAAGTGAGGTCACATACAAGGATTTCGACCGCCGTTTCAAGCAGTTCGTCTCCGCGCTCGACAGTGCGTTAAAACAGGCTGCGGAACCACAACTGATGGACATGCCGTGCCGGGAGTTCGGCGAGCTGGACCTGGACGAGCTTTCTAATATGCAGGTTCCGGAAGACCTGTCCGGGTACATGATCGGCCTGGCGAAATACCTTGGAGACAGGGGAGCTATCATGGACGCCGACGTCAATCATGTGACTGATCTCATCGAGAAGATGGCCAGCGCTCCCGGCTACCTGCGGTTCCTGAGCAAGGAGAGGAAATACCAGGAGGTCGTCAGACTCTTCGGCATTGTGAGAGACCTGCAGTCCTCCGGCATCCCGCCCGGCCCGGCCATGGACGACATGAAGGCTTCCCTGGGCCTGCTGCTATTCAACATCAGCCCTTCGGAGAAGATCGCTTCCTACCTTACGTCGGTCAGGCCTTCGAAATCCAGTACTGCCCTGCTGTACCATTATAACGCCATTCTCGCGCTGGACAACATGCTCACGGGACGGTTCCGCCAGGCTTCCGCATACGCGGCCAGGGCCATGCAGATGACCACAAATAAAAGCATGAAGGCCTACGTCTCCATACTTCTTGGGTGCATAGCCATCCGGCAGGGCGACTACGATCGGGCCATCGACCTGCTGGACGACGCTTCTTCCCGCACCCCGGCCGGCCGTATGAGCGCCCTGACAGCGTTCTACCGCGGCATCATCTTCTTTGAAAAGCGGGAGTACGCTAACGCGATCAAATGTTTTGAGTCGGCCAGCACCAACGTGACCGATCCGCTGGACATGGCCACCATCCGCAATAATGTCGGCTCTTGTGCGATGTACCTTGGCGACGTGCGCCGGGCCGAAGAGGAGTTCCTGGAGATGGAAAAGCTCTCACGGAGCCTGAATAGCCAGCAGGCCTGGAAGTGTCAGCTGGCTGCCTGCAGCTACATTGGCGCTATCTCCCGTGCCCTCGGGGACAACGCAAAAGCCATAGAGCGTTACGAGAACGCGCTCAAGCTGGCCGTCAGCTCGGAGGACGTGAAGGCTATCGCAAACCAGATGGGTAACCTCGGCACTGCCTACGCGAAGGCGGGTGACCGGGCGAAAGCCCTTAATCTCCTGAACTCCTGCATGGCCTACTCGGAGCGCATGGGATACTGGGCGGGCATCAGGTTCGCCTACTGGCATATTTGCCATACGCTGGCCGAAAACGGTAACAGGTCAGAGGCAAGGAAATTTTCAGATGCCTATACATCCCGGTATCCCGAACTCAGGGATCTCCTATAGCAGGGTGCCGTGGTTTCACCTAGCCATGAAGACTTTCACCACAGGGGACACAGAGGCCACAGAGGTATTCACAGAGGACTTTTTAGAAAAAGGCTGATGCGAGACAGCCCTGTTATTAAAAAGACCTCTGTGCCGTCCTCTGTGTCCTCTGTGTCCCCTGTGGTGAGAGTCTCCGTGCCCTCATGAAACCTCCGAGCCCTCAAATCACAGGCCGTGCCGCGAAGCGCCTGGCCAGGCACTGTTCCAGCTTCGCGACGGAGTCCATGATATCGTCCGCTTCCTTCAGGTAGTCTTTCCCCAGCGAGGTGGTCACGGCAATGACATAGTCGACGCCGGCCGCTTTCGCCGATTTGATGCCGAGGGGCGCGTTCTCGACGACTATGCAGTTCAGACGGTCCACTCCGGCCTTACCTATGGCCTTCAGGTACGGTTCCGGGTCCGGCTTTCCCCTTTCCGTGTCGTCGCCGGTCACCATGATGTCGAACAGTCCCCCGACGCCCGCCGTCTGCAGCACTTTACGTGCCGACTCGGAACGGCTGCCAGTGACCAGCGCCGTCTTCAGGCCGTTATTGCGCAGCATCTTGAGAACCTCCGCGGCGCCGTCGTAAGCCCTGGCATGTACGCTTGCCTCACGGTCGAAAATTCTCCCCTTTTCCTCTACTATGTTTTTCATGTCCTCGTCGCTGAGCTCACGGCCTTTCTCACGGGCGATCTCACATGCCATGACCTTCGACTGCATGCCTTCCCTGATATAGACGTCCATCTTACCCACGTCGACGCCATAAGGCCTGAACGCCTCCTGCCAGGCTTTCAGGTGAATGGGCATGGTGTCAGTGATGACGCCGTCCATGTCGAACAGTACCGCCCGGTAGCGGGTGATAAAAACTGTGCAATGCTCGGCCATCACAGGAAAATTGCCGCGGTTAATATTATAGTTACGCACAGGTTTCCGCCCCTATTTTTAACCACTACTATTTCAGCGGTGCATTCTTGGGCAACGTGAAATAGAATGTGCTCCCCTTTCCGACCTCGCTCTCCGCCCATATATGGCCGCCGTGGCTCTCGACGATGCCCCTGGAAAGCGCCAGCCCAAGGCCTGCTCCCTTGTACTCGTAGGACAGCTTGTAGCCGGAATGGTAGAAGCCGGAAAAAATGTTCTCCAGGTCCCGGTGAGGTATGCCGATGCCCGTGTCCTGCACGGACACGAGGACGTGATCGCCTTCGTCCTTCGCCCTGATCGTCACGTGCCCTCCCGATGGCGTGTATTTGATGGCGTTGTTAAGGATGTTCAGGACTACCTGCATAATGCGCGCCCGGTCCACGTACACGATGGGCAGGTTCAGCGGCACGTCGGTAGAGATGTCGATGCCTTTGCTTTCTGCGAGGAACGCCATGCCCTTGACCACCTCATTGATCAGGTCGATAAGCGAGACGGGTATGATGTCTACTACGTATTTTTTCGATGCGATGCTCGACAGGTCGGACAGGTTTTCGACGATCTTCGTCAGGCGGTCCACGCCCGCGCTGATCCTGGCGAGCTTATCCCGCTGCTCTTCATTCAACGTGCCGAGCACCCCGTCCTGGAGCAGATCGGCATACCCCTTGATCGTGGTGAGCGGCGTGCGCAGCTCATGGGACAGCAGGGTGAAAAATTCCATTTTCATGCTGTCCAGGTTCTTCAGCCGGTCGTATGAGTCCTCGAGCTGCCGGTTTGCCTCGGAAAGCTGCCTGAAGAGCGTCGCGTTGTCGATGGCGATCGCCACCTGGTCGGACAGCATATTGGACCGCTGGATGTCGACGTCGCTGAACTTGCGCGACGCAACCGTGTCCAGGAGCCACATGACTCCCAGGGTCTTGCCCCGGGCTACCAGCGGCAGGATAATCATGGCCCGGATATTAAGATTCTGGATCACGTCCATCGCTATGCCCGGGTATGTCAGCGCGTCGTTGACCACTACTGTACGCTTTTTATCCACCGCCTCGCGTGTGGCTACCAGCCTGTCGAGGTCATATCGCAGAGGCCCATGCTTTTTTGTGATTGATTCTGTGGCCCGGACCGAACTGATCTCCCGCTCCTCGAGGCGGAAGATAACGCAGCCGTCTAGCCTGAGGAGCCCGGGCACGTTCTTCACGATGCTGTCCAGCGTATCGTCGAGGTTGATGCTCTGGGTGATCCGGCGTAGCAGCTCGTAGTTCCGACGCAACTCCTCCGCCTGCCGGCGCAATTCCAGGGCGAGCTTTTCGTCCTCGGCCGCATGCGCCTTGATATGCCGGGTATAGCTCTCGTTCTCGACCAGTATGCCGATGATGCCTGCAACGCTCATGAAAAACCGGGTGTCCCGGGAGGTGAATGAGCGTTTATCCGTTGTGGCCAGGTCCATGACACCGATCACCGTACCCCGGCTGTAGACCGGCACTGATACGAGCGACCGTGCAAGCCCGGCATAAGCGACGTTACACCCGGGGCCGTGCCAGCTTTTCAGGTCCTCCACGACGACTGGTTCCCCGGTGTTAACGGCCATGCCTTCGATACATTCCCCTGCCTTGATTTTACCCTTTTTCTCCAGCTTCTCCCTGTCCATCCCGACCGAAGCCTCTGGCTTCAGATCGCCAGTGTCCCGGTCCAGCAGGAAAATGCAGCCGGCCGGGATGCTTTTAGCCTTGCACGTCATCCTGATGGCCCGCTCCAGTATATCCTGCATGTCCAGTGTGCCGCCTGCCATTGAGCTGATGTAGTTCAACGCGGACAGCTCGTTGTCACGCTGCGAGACTTCGTCTTCCGGGCGTTCCTGCAGGTAAATATCCCGGACCACAGAGACGATCACCCGCCGGCTGTCATATGTAATACACAGGGCGCTGAGCTTTGCCGGCACCATGGTGCCGTCTTTCCGGTAAAGGTCGACGTACTCCGTTCTTGTCCTGTCTGCAGTAGCCCTGCCGAAGATACGCCTGACGCGTTCCCGGTCAGGCTTCGTAACAACCGTTTCGTATTCCCGGCCTATCAGCTCCAGGTAGCGATATCCGGTAAGCCCCTCTGCAGCGCTGTTCACCGAAAGAATATGGTGGTCCGCCGGATCTACGATGAAAATTGCGTCCATAGACCCGCAATAGATAGCCCGGTACATCGATTCATTGCCAGCAGAGACAATTTTCCTGTCAGTCAGCGTGCAGATGGCTCCTCCGCCGATCGGGATGATGTTCAAATACAGTGGTCTGCCGTTTTTAAGCGGTTTCATGTTACAGGCAACCTGGTCCACGATTACCCTGCGCCTGACGTTGTCAATCAGCTCCGGGAAGCTCGACGTGCCGCAGTCGGCGATCTCGCAGAAATGGCGGTGACGCGTGTCCTGGCCCATCAGCGTCAGCCCTGCGTTATTGATATATTTGAGATCTCCGGCCGGATTAAAAAATAGTATAGCATCGGGCAGATTGTCAAATATCCTGCTGCTACGCTCTCCAACGCCGGAATCAAACTGCATCTTCATTTGATATTATTCAATGTGTTCCATTATTATAATATTATTATCAAAATAAAGGTGCATGACAGCTGGCGCCAGGCAGAAAATCAACGATATAAAAAAGGAGTTAAAAAGCTTTGTCACCACGTATGGCTTCCATGTGCTCGATCCGTTTCCGGATCAGCTGCTCCTTGCCGATGTCGTGGCGGCAGTGGAACTTCCCGCGCACGCTCGCCAGCCCCATCTCGGAGAGCGTCTCCGCATCCGCGATATTATCAGCGACGCCGACGACGGCCAGTGACCGCGAGGAAGTCGTATAGACCTTCCCGTCCTTCTCGTTCACGCTGGCGTAATAGACCGTGAACTCCGGCTTTTCGTCCACGGTCAGGGGCGCGTTCTTCACAGGACTCTCCAGGGTAGCCTTCGGGTACCACGTACTTGCAGACCGACGCGCTGCGTTCGAACTCGATCTTCATCTTATCCAGGCTGCCGTCGACGATCGCCTCGCAGACGTCCACGAAGTCCGACTTCAGCAGCGTCAGGACGTTCATGGCCTCCGGGTCCCCGAACCGGGCGTTGAACTCGACTACCTTCATCCCCTCGCTGGTGATCATGAACTGCCCGTAGAGGACGCCTTTGTACTTGATGCCCATCGTCTTGCTCAACGCGGCGACAGTATCCTTCATGATCTCCACGCCCTCTTCGTAGTCGCTCATGAGCATGAACGGCAGCAGCTCGGTGTTGTCAGTGTACGAGCCCATGCCCCCTGTATTCGGGCCCTGGTCGTTCTCGTACGCGCGCTTGTGGTCCTGCACAGTAGGCATCGGCGACAGGTTCTTGCCGTCCACGAAGGCCATGATCGTGACCTCTTCGCCCTTGAGGCGTTCCTCGATGACCACGCGGTCGTTCTTCACGACTTCCGCTATGTACTTCTTCGCCTCGTCGAGGGTCTTGATATGCTCGCCCATGACCTTGACGCCCTTGCCTCCGGTGAGGCCGGCCGGCTTGATCACGCTGTCCGGGAACTCTTCGATATAACGGCAGGCGTCGTCGTAGTCCTTGTAGACCTTGAACCGGGGCGTACCCTTGATCTTGTTCCGGGCCATGAACTCCCGGGTCCACGCCTTGTCGAACTCCAGCCTGGCTGCGTCCTTCACCGGCGCGACCGTGGGGATGCCTGTCATCTCCAGCTCATCCGCAAGGCCTGCGGCCAGCGGCGCTTCCGGGCCGACAATGGCCAGGTCGACATTGTGGTCCTCCGCATACTGCACCACGACCGGCACGTTCGTCTCTTTCTCGATCAGGTAGTCCGTAGCCAGACGTTTGATGCCCGGGTTCACGTTGCTCATGACGGCGTAAATCTTCGGGTTGTACCTGCTGCGCGCAAACGCCTCGGCGATGGCGTGCTCCCGGCCCCCTGAACCGACGATTAGAACTTTCATGGTGATCACAGCCAAAGTGAGTATCGCGCTGATGAATATTAAGTTTATAGGCTGCCATCGGCTTAATCTTTAAATGGCATTACTGATGGCAGTCGATATAAAAGGATTAAAATGAATCGTGTTAGGGCTTATACCCCAGCAGCTCGCTGGACTTCACCAGCGACCTGACCTTGATGCCTTCCTTCTCCAGGTTCTCGCGGCCGCCCTCTTCCCGGTCGACCACACAGACCATTTCTTCAACGACGAGCCCGGCCTCTCTCAAGGTGTGAACCGCCCCCAGCGCGCCCTTTGCCGTGGTGACCACGTCCTCGACCACGAAGACCTTCTCGCCCTTCTCCCAGACGCCCTCGATCAATTTGTTAGTGCCGTAGCCCTTCTGCGCCTTCCGCACGATGATGAACGGCATGCCGCTCTTCACGCTGGCGATGGCTGCCAGAGGAATGGAGCCGATCTCGATGCCTGCGAGCCGCTGCGTGCCGGCCGGGATCATCTTCGCGATCCGATCGCCGATGGCCGTGAGGCACAGCGGGTTAGTCTCGAAGACGTACTTGTCCACGTAATACTTGCTCTTCCGGCCCGACGACAGGGTGAAATCGCCGAACTTCACGGCCCCCGTCTTCTTCAGCATCTCGACAAGCTCTGCGTCCATAATGGTCACCGGCGTAAATGAGTTGAAGCGTAATATCCTTTTCGATTTATCCTGTTCATGCATGCGCCCCCGGTCATGCCCGCCAAGGGCGCCAAGGGCCAAGGGCGCCAAGGATATCCGAAAAATGACAATCGTCTGGCATGGGTCAGATTTACTTGCCCGGTCAGTCAAGCCTTCCCTGCGTTTGCACACGCGCGCGCGAAGGCACTGCCGTTGCCTGTCTTGGCGAACTTGGCCCTTGGCGCCCTTGGCGGGCATGACCGGGGGCGCCATTGTATAGAAACTACTTGCTGCGTATGCCTGGTATAAAATATGTTAGAAATTACCAGGGGACGTCTTTCTTGCCGAGCTTGAACCCGACCATGTTGGTCGCCACATGTAAAATCGGCGTAATAACGAGTACTGTTATGATGATGCCGAGGGTGAAGTTGGAAGTAATCCAGGCCGGGGCGACGATGTAGGTCAGCACCCAGGCGCCCGCAACGAAGTCGAGCTGGTCTGCGACGGGCAGCATGGCGCCACGCTCGTAGCCGATGCGCCGCTTGAAGAAGCTCTTGATCATGTCGCCCAGCAGGGCCCCGAATGGCATGGTGACCGCCGCGATGGCCGTCCATGTCAATAAGATGGTCCGGATTGACGATGCCTGAAAGATACGGGGCGATGGCCGGTGCCAGCAATATCTGGGCGCCGCCGATGAGCATGCCGCAGACCGTCCCTGCCAGCAGGCCGCGGTAGGTTTTACCATCGCCAAGCCAGCGTTTGCCGTCCGCAAACTTTTTGCCCATGTCGATGGGCGTGCCGCCGCCGAAGAGTGCAGCCGCAGGGTTCGCGATGTAGGCGGGCAGCATGAGCCAGATAGCGAGAATGATCAAATCCAACATAATGTAACCCCGGGCGATAGTACGCTACAGAAAATCAGTATCATCATATATCAAATTTATCGTATGACAAAAAAGGAGGTAATTAGCAGACACGCGGCACCGGATCGCCCAGGGGCGGCTCGATAAACCGCTGTCCGCCGATCTTCGTGTGCATGATCACGCCGCTGCCTTCTTTGACTTCGCCGATGATAACGGCCTCTTTGCCGTACCTGGAATTCCTGATCGCTTCGAGCACCGCATCGGCCTTGTCGGCCTCCACGCCGATCACAGCTTTGCCCTCGTTGGCGACTTCCATCGGGTCGATGCCCAGCATGTCCGCCGCCGCCCGGACGTCCCGGCGAACTGGCAGCAGTCTCTTCGTCGATGTGGATAGATACGCCGCTCTTCTTTGCCATCTCGTTCAGGACGTTGGCGACGCCGCCGCGGGTCGGGTCCTTCATGGCGGTGATGCCGCCGACGGCAAGGGCCGCCTCGATGGTCTTCCATATCGGCGCGACGTCTGATTTCAGCTCGGTACCGAACTTGAAGCCTTCACGGAAGGCGATGATAGAAATGCCATGGTCGCCGATCGTACCGGTGACGATGATCTTGTTGCCCGGCTTGAGATCGCAGTCCCTGACCGGCTTATCGCAGATGCCGATGCCGGAGGTGTTGATGATGATGCTGTCCAGCGCCTCTTTGGGCAGGACTTTCGTGTCGCCGGTCACCACCGCGGTGCCAGCCTCTTCCAGTGCCTCGTCGACCGACTTCACGATGCGCTTCAGGTCGTCGATGGGGAAGCCCTCTGGAATGACGACGCCGTTCGTGAGAGCGATCGGTTTCGCGCCCATCATGGCGAGGTCGTTCACGGTCCCGGATATGGACAGTCTTCCGATGTCGCCCCCGGGGAAAAAGATGGGCTTTATGACGTGATTATCAGTAGTGATGACGATGTACTTGTCGCCGAAAGGTATCGCGGCGCCGTCGTCCAGCGACTCGAGCCCGATGCCTCCCGCGTTGTTATTCTTGATCGTGGCGAACACGCTGCAGATGAGCGACTGCATCATCTCGCCGCCGGCGCCGTGTATGAGGCTGACTCTCTCCATTATACGTCGATCTCCATGGTTTTAAGGCATATGTCCCGGCCTTCGAGCGCACGCAGCGTGAGCCCGCACTTCGGGCAGGCGCACGTGTACTTGTCATCCAGGGGCCCTTTGTAGCCGCAGTTCGGGCATTCCATGACGGCAGGCACGTGGACGATCTGGAGCTTCGAGCCTTTCAGCATGTTCTCCTCGGTCAGCACTTCGTACATAAAAGAGAGCTGCTCCGGGTTGATCATGGCCAGCTCGCCGATCTCCACCGTTACGCTGAGCACTTTCTTCGCGTTGTTCTGCTTCGCGGTCTCGATAGCCGTGTTGATAAGGTCAGTAGCGATGCTCAGCTCGTGCATCTTCAGCTTGCCTCGTTGATGGCGGCTATCTCGTTCATGATCTTGATCATTTCCAGCGCTTCCTGCTCGTCGATGCGCTGGATGGCGAAACCGGTGTGCACGAGCACCCAGTCGTCTATCTTCGGGTCCTCGATGAGGTCGAGCCGTATCTCCTGGGTCAGTCCGCCGAAATCGGCGACTGCCATATTCTCTTTAATCTCTTTTAACTGGGCTACGACAGCAAGACACATATTATCTCCGTTCCGGCCGACAGGCCGGGAAATGTACAATTCTTATTTACATCTGTGTTAAAATACATTTCCATCGAAGGTTCGGCCGTCCGGTTATCCCCGGGGCAGTCAAAGGTGGCATAATCGCGGCTGGATCGGTAGCTCAACGGCATAATTTCCGTGATTTTGCTGTCCTGCAGCCGTCCTGTTTATATATATGGCTTCAAATCATTATATATTAATAAATTTATTTTATATTGGTTGTTAACAAAGAGGTCATACGCATGAAGTGGAACACCATTATCATTGTAGTGCTCGGGCTGATCGTGGTCGCGGCCGCGGCGCTGGCGATACTGAACCTGTCATCGAACCAGCAGGCCGCCCCAGGCAACAATACGGTCCGGGCATCCCCTACGCCCATCCCTCCGCCTACGAAATCGAGTGTGCTTGAGATGTTCGATACGGTCAGGCAAAAGATCAACTCGTCCGGCCATAGCTATGGCGGTGCTGCCGTCCAGATCATCGAGGGCGACGAGACGGCCATGGTATACATGTACAAGCCGGCGGAGCTGGCCGACATCTCCGGGCTGCTGGCGGCCGGGTTCAGCACGATATACTCGGTATTCGACACTAAAGACCCGCTGCTGGTCGGCATAGTCGATACTACCCAGAAGATCAGCGCCCAGCAGTTTAAGGTAGACATATATGCGCTGGAGCGGCCGGTCGTGGAAGCATACCTGGCCGGCAACATGACTGGCGGAGAGCTTGCGAAGAAGGCGCTGTATGTCACGCCTGAGACGGCGAGCCTGCGCACAGGCAACGACTCGAAGGTGAAAAAGGCCGTCGATATGAGCTATAACCGCTCAGGTAACTATACCCCGCCGTCCAACCGGACCATGATGTTCACGGAAGCTCTGAACCAGAGCGGGTATTCCCAGCCGCTGAGCATGCAGGCTGGCCCGATGTCCGACGGGCAGCAGGCTGTCAACGTAGTCATGCCCTTGAAGAACGGTGCGACAGAGGCAGAGACCTATAACGAGATCGAGTCGGTACTGAAGGCATGTGCCCAGAGCTATGGCGACTACGACCGGTTCATGATATCGCTGTTGCCGGAGCAGGAAACCATCACAGACTACTACTACGTCGACGCTTCGGCGCCGCCGGTGCTGGCCTTCGCGAACGGCGACATCAATCAGTACCAGCTGTATAATGCCCTGAACATGACGTACTATACTAAGTGAGCGGCTTCCCGCTCACCTTTCTCATTTTTTATATCCGGCGATTGCCGGTCCGGCATCACGTACAGGATGTTCCGTGAGAAGAATGAATGACGGTTATTTTCGCGACGCTTGCGCAAACGTTATCCACTGGCTACGCCATGGGTCTATCGTGCAGAGACAGGCTACTTTCGAGGCGGGCTATTCCGAGAGCCGACGCGAGTCGCTATGTGCACGATGCCGGGGCTTCATGGGCCTGTGCGGCAAAAAGGTCTGCCCCATCCTCGTCAAGGCCAGGACGTACCTGGGCCTGGAAACGCTGAGTGGCAACGACATTGCCGGGTCTGCGCCGCCCGGCGTCTTCGTGGGGAGCTACGGCTACCCGAAGGTGCTGGCCGGCCCCCTGATACCGCCGCTGTCCGGCGACACCATGCACATGGACTCGGAGGCATGGCTGGGCAACTCATTCGACGAGATACTGCAGAACCGGTTCCAGCTGGTCCGGAGCAAATCGGTCATCGAAGTCCATAGCGCTACGGATCCTTCGGGCATGCTGGAGAAGATCCAGGAGCTCGTGCTGTCAGACAAGCCCGTCGATACCGAGGCGTCTTTCGAGAAGCGGCCAGACATGCGCGTCTCATTCTCCATGCGCGAAGCGCCGACAGGCCCGTCGGCGGACCTGAAGGAGCTTTCCGTCATCGACAACCCCTCAGTACCTCGGAAAGTCGACCGCGTTGTCTCCGACACCGACTATCGCGCGGCCCCGGGCGTTGCCGAGCTGTTCGGCGGCGGCATCAGCCAGCGGCAGATCACCCGTCTCTTCTCTGTCGGCATGCTCGGCGTGAAGGACAGCCGCCGCCTTGTTCCCACGGCCTGGAGCATCACCGCGGTGGATGACATCATTGGCAAGTCCATGGCCGACCGCGTCAAATACAATCCGACCATAGACGAGTACCGGATATACCGGGCCGAAGCGCTGGCCAACAACGTAGTAATCCTGCTGACGCCAACTCCCTGGATGTTCGAGAACCTGGAGCTGTGGCACGCCAGCGCCCCGAACTACCGCGTCGACGCCGACTTCGAGCTGTACGAAGGGCGGAAGGACTATGCCAGCAACACGGCGGGCGCATACTATGCCGCCCGGGCCCCCGTGCTGGAATACCTTGACTCCGCAGGCAGGCAGGCCGGGGCGATCGCGTTCCTCGAGGTGAAGAACGACTGGATACCGCTCGGCGTCTGGCGTTTCCGGGAGCTGGCGAAGGAGGCGATGAAGACTGTCCCGATGACGTTCGACACGCTCGAAAAGTCCATCGCCGCCCTGCAAGGCTGTCTTTACACGCCCTTGCAGCCATGGCTGAAGGCCAGCAGCCTGTACCGGTACATGAGAGAACAACGACGACTGACCGACTATTTCTAGGCCACAAAGACACGGAGGAGACGAAGAGACGAAGACAAGGTTCGCATACCCCTACCTTTTACTTTGTGTCTTTGCCCCCCTACGTGTCTTTGTAATTGAAAAAGGGCTTACCCCACAGCCGTTTTACCCTGCTGGCGGTACGAGAATGTATTTAAACCTTCTACAGCAACGACTATGCATATGAACGGAAAAACGGGGATGGACACTTATTCTCGGAAGATCGAGCTCATCAACAAAAAGGTGAGGGAGATCAACGAGCGGCGCCGTGGCATGAAGATCACGACCGTCGAGGATGAGCTGGACCGGCAGGAGCTCCGTAACTACATCCGTTTCCTCGGCGTGGAGCCGGGCAATATCAGGCTCGAATCCCTCAAGGAAGAGCTTCCTCCCAGGGACAGGGTCTTTTACGCGACGTTATTCGTCGAAGGGCTGATCGAGGTAGCCGTCATGTACTTTACCGCTTCACTCCTGCTGAAGCCGGAGATCACGCAGCTGGACTGGGCCATGTGCGGCCTGCTGCTGGTAATCTTCGGGGTGCTTGGCTATCGCATCTACAAGGATACCCGCGTAAAATAAAAATCATCACAGCCTGCCTGCAGGCCTTCATCTTTTTCCAATGTTTTTTCTCCATCCGGCACGTTCTGTCTCAACATGGTAGACCCGAAGATATTCCATGAGCTGGCGTCCCACGTGATCGACAGCGTCAACGTCCGCGACGCGGATGCCGTCTTTATCGTGGGAGGGACGCACGAGCAGGAGTTCTTAGAGGAGATCGGCGTCGAGGTGGCGCGGCGGGGTGGCGAGCCGTTCATTTCGGCCGTGTCGGACCGGTACATGCGGCGCATGCTGGAGGCCGTCAGCGTCGAGACGTCCCTGCGCACCCCTAAGATCGGCCTGGCCGCCGCTAAGGCCATGGACGTGTACGTTGTCATCGAGCCGACAGGCGATCCGTCGTACAAGAAGGGATTCGAGGACAAGCTGAAGGCAAGATCCGAAGGCAGGCAGCCGATTACGGATACCATCTACGGCCATCCCGGGAAACGCTGGGTCTACATGGGATGGGCCACGGAGGGCATGGCAAAGACGTATGGCGTGCCATTATCTGTCCTGGAAAAGCTGGTCATCGGCGGCTGCATGATCGACTACGGGCGACTGCGATCCGAATGCGTGCATGTCATGGGGATGCTGGCCGACGCAAAACGGGTGCACGTCACCGATCCGCACGGCACGGACTTCCACGTGGATATCGAAGGCCGGACACTGCTCGCGGACGACGGCATGTGGTCCCCGGAAAAGGAGGCGACCGGCGACTGGGGCGCTAACCTTCCGGCGGGCGAGGTGTTCGTCGCACCGGTGGAGACGGCCGGCGAAGGTACGATCGTCTGCCCCCTGACCATCGACGACCTGACGCGTAGTACCATTCTCAAGGACGTCCGGCTGTACTTCAAGGATGGCACGCTGGTGCCCGAAAAATGCACGGCCGGCGAAGGCCAGGACATCCTGCGGGACAACTTCAAAAAGTTCGTCGAGATCGACATGGACAAGCACGGCAAGCCGAACGCGCTCAAGCTGGCGGAGCTGGGTATCGGCCTGAACCCGGTGATCGACCGTGCCATCGGCTACATCCTGACCGACGAGAAGATCGGCGGCTCGGTGCACGTGGCCTTCGGCCGCAGTGACGGCTATGGCGGCAAAGTATCGAGCGCGATGCACTGGGACTTCGTCACTGCGCCTGATGTCACGCTGGATGTGGAGTACAGGGACGGACACAGGAAGCAGCTCATTAAAAACGGCAAGCTACTACGCTAAGCGGCACGTAAACCTGTCTATATGTAATATTCACCACTGATCGCTACAGGATAGATCGTTACGTTATCCGTCTCATTAATAATCGTGTAAGACCTGATGCTAATAACCCCTGACGTGAAAGTCGAGATCGACGGATATCGCCCGGAACCTCGGCGTCATCATACTTCCCTTGATCATTATGGTCGTATATCTCTCATAAAGTCTGTCTTTCATCAGGGTAATGTTCAACCGCGTAGTCGATCTGTACATCGCTTGCATGATAGTAGCTAGAATGCTCGCTGTTTTTATAATTTTCCCCAGTTCCAGCCTGATGTCATCCATGCTCTGGTTTTCCATTTCCTTGCAGGGGACTTAAAGCAAGTTCTGCCGCTGTAACGGGAAAACGTTCGGTAAAGGTCCGGTTATAATACGTTATGTCGACATCGTTCAGTATCTCATTCCTGTTTCTCAACGAGATCATCGTGCCGTGGCCGGTCGCTACCACCGACGACTCCCAGTTGTCGAAGCTGCCGGTCAGCTCTGCGTCAGAAAATACGGGAGTACCGTTGATACAGGGCATGGCAACAAGATTTCGACGCCTCCGTCAGTGCGGGCACCGTTGAGGTCCCTGATACTGACCGAATAGTATATTCCGTCGGCGTCCTGAACGAGCTTCCAGGCATGAGAAAAATGCGAATGTCAGGGCTCCGAGAATGATCACAATGAGGGCGACGGTTATTACGACCATTGCCGCTGCTTTTAAGATTCTTCGCCTGCCTCTTTTATCCATGTCCTGATACCCGACTGCAGTAATTACGATTACTCACCGGACGCTAATGAATTTATTGCACAAGTACTATGACATGTGCTTACACATGCGGGCACAGCGGAATCTCGGAATTTCGGAAAGCATTTAATATAAAAGCCATCTTTGAATATCGATCATCATGAAGACGACCCCGCAATGTGCGCCGTGCCTGCTGAACCGGGTGCTGTACGAGGCAGAGCTTTCCACGGAAGACAAGGAGCTACGGTTCAAGGCCGTCCAGGGCGGGCTGGACTACCTCCGAGAGCATTTCCGGCCCGGCTCGGATGCCATCCAGATTTCCACGGGCATCCACCGGACGGCCTACGGGATTTTAGGCGACAAGGACCCGTACCGGGCCGCCAAGGAGCTTAGCAACAGGCTTGCAGCCGAGGCTATACCCCATGTCAGGGAGCTGATCGCCCGTGCGCCTGCCGGTGAGCGCTTCCGGCTGGCCGTGCTGCTTTCCATCGCGGGCAACACCTTCGACTTCGGCGTGCAGGGCCACGACGTGGAGACGCACGACTTCAAAAAGTTCCTGGACCGGATGGTCGCCCAGGGCATTGATATCGACGATACCGATCGCATAGCGGCGCTGGCGAACGGGGCGGACGTGCTTTACCTCGTGGATAACTGCGGCGAGATATACTTCGACGAGCTCCTGATCGAGGAATTGAAATCGCTCGGCGCCCGTGTGACGCTCGTCGTCCGGGGCGAATACATCCTGACGGACGTGACCATGGAGGACGTGCAGCGCATGGGCCTCGACAAAAAGGTCGATCGGGTTTTGACTACCGGCTCCAACGCCGTGGGCGTCAGCCTGGAAGAGGCGCCGGCTGATCTGCTTAAAGCTCTCCGCACCGCCGACCTGATCATCAGCAAGGGCATGGCGAATTATGAATCGCTCTCCGATGCGGGCTTCAAGCCTATGGCTTACCTGCTCCGGGCCAAGTGCGAGCCCGTAGCGGCATCGATAGGGGCGAAGAAAGGCATGAACGTGGCCATGCTGTCAGAGTAATCACTATTTACGTTATTTATGGAATTCGGATTTGATACAATGGCAACCAGCAGCGAATACAGGGAATTTTTAGAAAGGATAAAGGAAATCAGCACGCTGGAGCAGGTGGGGAGCATCCTGGACTGGGACCAGCAGACCTACATGCCTCCCGGCGCATTCGCGATGCGCGGCCAGCAGGGCTCCGCCATCGCAGGCATCATCCACGAGCGTCTCACGTCCGACAGGATGGGCAAGCTCATCCGCACCCTGAAAAAGCAGGAACTGTCACCGGACGGGGCGGTTATCCTTCGCGAGACGGAGCGCAAGTGGAAGAAAGCGTCGAGTGTCCCCGGCCCGCTGGTCAGGGAGATCTCGATTACCGGCTCGATGGCCTTCGAGGCCTGGGGCAAAGCCCGGAAGAACAGCAACTTCAAGCAGTACGCGCCGCTGTTAGACCGGATGATCGACCTGAAAAAGCAGGTCGCAGAGCACATCGGCTACGAGGACAAGCCCTACGACGCGCTGCTGGACGACTACGAGCCCGGCATGAAGACGCGCGACGTAGAAGCGCTGTTCAAGCGGCTGATCTCGAAGCTGGTGCCGATCTCGAAGCAGATCATGGATGCCCCTGCGCCGAAGAGCGGCGTGCCGGCAGGCAAGTACCCGCTGGAGGACCAGCGCAAGTTCCTCAACGTCCTGGCTACCGGCATGGGCTACGACATGAACTGCGGCCGCATCGACCTCTCCGCCCACCCGTTCACCAACGGGGCGGCGAGAGACGTCCGCATTACGTTCCGGTACCAGGAGGACAACCCGATCTTCTCCATCTTCCCCATCATTCACGAGACGGGCCACGCCCTGTACGAGCAGGGCTTCCAGGAGAAGTATTTCGGCACCCCGCTGGCCGAAGCCGTATCCATGGGCTTCCACGAGTCGCAGTCGCGGCTGTGGGAGAACGTAGTCGGCCGGAGCCTGCCCTTCTGGCAGCACTTCTACCCGCAGATGCAGCAGACCTTCCCGAAGTTCAAGAAAGTGCCCCTCGACGCATGGCACCGCGAGATCAACCGCGTGACTCCGTCCTACATCCGTACCGAGGCCGACGAGCTGACCTACAACCTGCACATCGCGCTGCGGTTCGAGGCGGAGGCGGCTATCTTCGACGGCAAGCTGAAGACCAGGGACATACCGGCGTTCTGGAACGAGCGCTTCGAGAGATACCTGGGCATTCCCGTGCATAATGATGCAGAGGGCTGCCTGCAGGACGTCCACTGGTCCGGCGGCGGGTTCGGCTACTTCCCGTCCTACACGATGGGTAACCTGTACGCGGCCCAGCTATGGGATGCGGCAAAGAAGCAGGTGCCCGACATTGAGGACAGCATTGCGGCAGGCGATCTTAGCGTGATGCTGGGCTGGCTGCGGAAGAACGTGCACCGGCACGGCAAGAGATACAGCACCGCAGAGCTGATGAAGCGCGTGACGGGAGCCCGATCAGCGAGGACTACTTCATCGACTACATTAAAGAGAAGTATGGCGGGCTGTACGATCTCAAGGTCAAGGCAGCGCCGAAGATCAGGACAAGGGCCTGATCTTCTCATTTTTTCCAGCGAGCGTCAGTTTAAAAATTCGCCAGTACATCTGATGTGACCAAAGCACGGGTCATGCATAACGTAATGAAACACAACCATGCTCGTCATCGTATCCCTGGCGGCCGCCCGCGCGCGTGCACGTGACCGCCCGCCTGTCAACAAGCATCGATTATAAGATGATAATAACACTCACTGATCAGCTTACCGTTCATCCAGATATCCCGATATGTTTATATCATTTAACTTTTAAAATATCATTTAAGTTTTGGTGATTACTTTGGAAGAACTTTCAAGTAAATTATCAAGTCAAAACCAGATAACCGTCCCGAGTAAAATTCGCAATGCCCTGGGCCTGAAACCTGGCGACACGATCGTTTTCGTCGAGGAAGAGGACAAAATTACCGTCAGGAACCTCAAGGATTTGATCAGCGAGGTTTCGGCGACCTTCAAGGACTTCGACAAGACCGAAAAGGAGTGCAGGGCAGGCTTCCGGTTTGCCGAGGACTAGCCTATGGACATCTGCATCGATTCGAACGTTTTCTCGCATACGGATTTTCTTTTATGGGTCGCCGAAAGAAGGATCAACGTCTTTTTACCCTCGATGGCGTTCATGGAAAGCGCTTATCACGAGAAGAAAACGTATGGCGGCTCGCTGGCCGGCTTCATTTCCATGCTCGCGGGATTGAGGATCACGGTCGTGCCGTTCGACGCGAATTAGCGCTAATCGCGGTAAAAACGCTTCTGCTAAGCATGATATGAAAGCGAACGCACGGGATTATGCCATAGGGGCGTTTGCATATAAGCGTAAAATCCCGATGATCACTAACAATAAGAAGCATTTCAAGTATTTGAAAGAAGTTTATACGCCTGACGAGTTCATGAAAAAATTTTATTATTTCCGGAAAATTTTTCCCTGTTTATGCATGCGCCCTTGGCGGGTGTGACAGGGGTCGCATTGCATGAATAAGGCCAAATTCTCGATAGCCTTTACATGAAAACACCAGTTTCTCGTCGACGAGTCTTGATCGGCAAATGGTGATCTAAGCAGACCGGTCTACCGTCACAAGTCCGAAATGCAAAAGCTCGCGCACGCGATAGTGCCCGCCCGAACAACGATGATATGTCCGGTGTTTTTATTTTCTTCCCTTCATCAAATCCTGTGCGCTCACAGTGCCACCGGGCTTCATGGTCTTGCCTATGCACTCCTTCGTCTCCCGGGCCTCGCAAAGACACTCGTTCGAGTCACAGAGCAGCCGCCCGAAGTGGGCGCGGGTCGCAGGCTTCCCGCAAATTTCGCACTTTTTCCCCTTGAAGAAGTCGCTCATGGTGATAAGATAAGGTTTTTAGTCTCATAAATATATTATCCTGTAATGACCGGCTTACTGGAAAGGGCCTATAATGCCAAGTGGCTGATATTAGGGATTGCGCTCGTCCTGCTCCTGCTCTGGATCATGAGGCCGTTCCTTGACGTGTTTGTCTATGCGATCTTCGTCTACTACATCACCAGGCCGATCAAGCGAAAGGTGCAGAAGTACATAAAGAACGACGGGCTGGCAGTCACGATCAGCCTGCTGGTGCTCGCGCTCCCGCTGATTCTCATCATCTCGTACACGCTGCTGTTCGGCATCTCGCAGCTGATGTCTGTCATCAACGACACCGGCCTTGCCGCTGCCATACCGGCTGGGCCGCTTGCCACCGCGAGCGCCGAGTTCACCAGGCTACAGCAGAACCTGACCAGCGGCACCCTGAACATCGGGGACATCACCAGCCAGAACTGGTACAAGACCATTTCCAGCTATTCCGGGTCGCTCCCGGTATTGCAGGCGCTCGTCATCGCGACCGGCGCGACTATCGCCGACCTGTTGTTCAAGATGTTCATCATCTTCTTCATCGCGTTCACGCTGCTGAAAGATGAAGAGAGCATCAGGGCATGGTTCGCGAAGACCTTCCCGGGCCTTGTAGACGAGCATAACGGCCTCTTCAGGCGCTATGCCGGAAACGTGGACGCCGACCTGCAGAAAATATTCTTCAGCAACCTGCTGAGCATCGTGTTCTTCGCCATCATCGCGGTCATCGCCTACCAGGCGCTGAACATGTTCGCACCTCCCTCGCTGCAGATACCCTCGCCGATCCTGCTGGGCATCCTGACAGGCGTCTGCGCGCTGATCCCGATCGTCGGCATGTGGCTGGTCGTCGGGCCGCTGACGCTCTACCTGATCGTGAACAGCCTGTCTGCCGGGGCGCTGTTCCCGAACATCGGCTTCTTCATCTTCGAGTTCCTGTTCATCTTCATCTTCGTCACGACGCTGCCCGGATTCGTTGTCGGGTCCCTACCTGGCCCGGGGAAAGGTAAACACCGGCCTGCTCATGTTCGCCTACATCATCGGCCCGCTGGTATTCGGCATCTCCGGCATCTTCCTCGGCGCGATCGTGCTGGTGCTGCTCACCAACTACTTCTCCACTGTGCTGCCCGAGTTGTCCCGGGCGCGACACGAGGAGACTGGCACCACCGACCAGTGACCGGTTCCCCTGTCTGTCGATAGCATTAAAGATATAAACTATCATTGCCTTCCGATCGTCGGTGTCCTTATCGTGGAGAATCAGGTCGGATAAACTACTGATCAGGCTGGCATATTTCTTTGTGCGTCACTGGCTCGCGGTCCTCATCGCGATGACAGTCATTTTCATCCTGCCCATCGTAGGGTACCCCGTCATGATGGCCACCGGCAACCCGACACTCCAGTCGATCGCAGGCATCATCCTTACTGCTTATCATGCGACCTGCCACCAGCTCCCGGAGCGGTCCCTGTTCATGGAAGGGTACGAAATGGCCGTCTGCTCCAGGTGCTTCGCTATATACGCCGCGTTCCTCATGGGATGTGTCGCGTTCGCCTTCATCCGGACGAAGCTCAAGATCTGGAGCCTAGTCTGGTTCGTCGTACTCTGCGTGCCCATGGCCATCGATGGTTTCGCACAGCTGTTCGGCGTCGCCTTACCCCGCGCCATAGGGCCCGGGTGGCAGATCATCTGGATGGTCGAGAGCACCAACGAGCTGCGTGTCATCACTGGCGCCATCTTCGGGCTGGCCAGCGCGTTGTACGTCCTTCCGTACCTGCAGGAGATATTCAGCGGTGACGTGCATGCCCCTGTTAAAAAAGATGTCCCGGCTGGCAACGATCAGGGCCCGGCGGCTAAACAATAATTTTTTTTACTGTCATTATAGCGTGGTCGGCAGGCATGGCCGACGACGCTGCCACCCGACCGTCCGGTGCGCATATGATGGCATTATCTAAATGATCGGCCACACCATCTTTTTCACGCGCAGGATCAAATCGTCCGCCTCAGTCTCTCTGTTCTTCAATATCGCGCCTATCAGTGTGGCGAGTAAAAAGATGAACGGCAGCACCCAGACGATGAGATATGCGTAGCCGATGCCGTATGGGAAGCCCGTGACGAGACGCAGCAGGTTGGTGCTCTCCCGCCAGCCGAACAGCTGGGTGAACCCGTCGAGGGCCGTCGGCAGGAACAGGAGCACGGTGAGGACGTAGTTGATCTTGAACTCTTTCTCCCCGTAGCCTTTCAGCCGGAAATAGACGAGCCCCAGCGCGGTGGCGATGTATATCGAGACATCCCGCGCGCAGACCGGCATCTTGATCCCGTCGAAATAAAATGTCCGGAACGAAAGCTGGTGGCATAGATGCGAGTAGAACCAGTTGAGGAAGTCTGTGATGCTCAGGAACAGGCTGAAGTGGGGCGCGATGGATAGTAGTAGCCACGGCAGGAAAATGGAAATGGCGATTATGATATAAACGACCATTATTGCGTCAAAGATGAATCTTTTTACACCGGGCATACCAGAGGGAATAGCGACGTCTTCCTATAAATGCCTTTATGGACGTCCCTGTCCGGCACGCGAGTCTATTACTACCCGGTCATACTCTCCTTGCGCTTTTTAGCAAAATATAATATAAAGCCCGTAAACTATTATTTAAGAGGTATCTATTATAGGCAGAATATTATAACCATAAAATTATAATTTTGAGAGGTATTCACCATGGCAGACAAAATCAAAGTTGCGCTCAACGGATACGGCACCATCGGCAAACGCGTCGCCGACGCCGTGATGAGACAGGACGACATGACGCTGGTAGGAATCGCCAAGACCAAGCCCGACTATGAGGCGTACGTCGCGGCAAAGAAGGGCTTTCCCATCTATGCCGTGGACCCGTCCAAGGCGGAGTCCAAGTTCAAGGCGGCAGGGCTTTCCATCTCCGGCTCGAACCAGGAAATGATCAAGAAGGCCGACATCATCGTCGACTGTGCCCCTGAAGGCATCGGAGAGGAGAACAAGAAGCTGTACGAGCAGCTCAAGAAGCCCGCCATCTTCCAGGGCGGCGAGGAGCACGAAGTCGCAGGCACGTCCTTCAACGCGGCAGCCAACTATAACGAGGCGGTCGGCAAGCAGTTCGTGCGCGTAGTATCGTGCAACACCACCGGCCTGTGCAGGCTGCTGTACGCGATGGACAAGGCCATCGGCATAAAGAAGGCCCGTGTCATCCTCATACGCCGCGGCGGCGACCCGAACGACATCAAGCGCGGGCCAATGAACGCCATCGTGCCCGACCCGATTCACCTGCCGTCGCACCACGGCCCGGACGTACAGACCGTGCTGCACAACCTGCCCATCGTCACGTCGGCGGTCAAGGTGCCGACCACGCTGATGCACATGCACTTCGTGAACATGACCCTGAAGAAGCAGGCGAGCAAGGACGATGTTCTCGCCGCGATGAAGCCCTGGCCCCGGCTGTGGCTCATCCCGTCGTGGATGAACATCAAGTCGACGGCGGACGTCATCGAGTTCGGCCGCGAGCTGGGCCGTCCCAGGAACGACATCATGGAGAACGCCATCTGGGAGGAATCCGTGACCGTCGACGCCGAAGGCGAGCTGAACCTGTTCCAGGGCATCCACCAGGAGTCGGACGTCGTCCCGGAGAACATCGACTGCATCCGGGCCATGACTGGCATCGAGAAGGACAACATGAAGTCCATCGCGAAGACCAACAAGGCCATGGGCATCGGCAACTGGAACCCGTGGAAGCTGACCCCGCCGCAGTAGAATAGCAGGGGCTTGACGCCCTTGCTCTATTTTGAGGCGCCATGAAGGCCATAGACGTGACCATAGCAGGGCGAGTCCAGCGTGTCGGGTTCCGGGCGTACACGAAGAAAAACGCCCTCATGCTGGGCGTGAAAGGCTACGTCGAGAACCCGGCGACGGTAAAGTACATGCGGTGCTGGAGGGCGACGAGCACCAGATCGACAAGCTGCTGGAGCTGATCAGGCAGGGCCCGATGGCGGCCGAGGTACGGGACGTCAAGGTCGCGGAGATCGGGCATTCCGGGCACAGGGGCTTTGATGTACGCTGATTTTCTAGATCTTTATCGCATGCATGATAGCCGCGACAATTTCTTCAAGCGACTCTTCAATGCCATGGGATAATCCTTCTCCTTCCTTAATCCTGGCAGGCTGAACTCCGATCATGAATACATCGGCGCCTGTCTCTGTCTTCAGGTACTCCATGATGACGTCGAGCGAGAGCGTATGCGTCGACTCACCGAGGTGCCGTATGTCATCGATCTCCACGATATGTGGTATGCCGGGCGCCAGGTCTTTGAAAAGCAAAGCATCGATAAAAACAATAGCTGCAGGCTTTAGTTTCTTTATTGCTCCTGTGACGTTCTCCGGAGAAGGCCCTGCATCGATAGCGTGTGGCGCATAGTCCGCCAGCATATCGACCAGCATTGGCCCGACAGCGTCGTCACCCCGGGACCGGTTACCGACTCCCACAAATACAATTTTATCCGGCGGCAGACTGCCGATCCTCGTCTCGAGCTTCCTTTCGAGCTCTTTAAAGCGGTCCAGGCTCATGCCCCCATATGCAGCAGTGCGTCCGCGGCGAACCGGAGTATATCCGAGACCGTGCCGGGGAACAGGCCGATAACGATGCACAGTGCCGCCATGAGCACGATGGGCAGCAGCATGTACAGGGGCGGGTCCGTGACTTTCTCGGCCCCTTCCATCGGCTTGCCCATGAAGATGACGTAGAACGCGTGTATCAGGCAGATGAAGGTCAGTATGCTGCCCAGTATCTGCAGGTATCCCATCCACTCGTAGCCCGACCATAACGGGATAGCGGCGGCCGTCGCCTCGCGGATTGCCTCCTTGCTCGCGAACCCGTTCAGGAGCGGCAGCCCGGACATGGCCAGGGACATGACCAGGAAACAGATCGCAGTCACAGGCATCTGCTTCAGCAGCCCGCCCATCTTATGCATCCGGCGGGTGTTCACCCGCAGGATTAGCGCGCCCGAGACAAGGAACAGGCCGCCCTTGAAGAGCATGTGGTTCGTAATGTGGAAGATCGCGCCGTAGACGCCTTCCTTTGCTATGGCGTCCCAGTCGCTCCCGAGGGCGAACAGGCAGCCGATGCCCAGGCCGACCAGCACGTAGCCGATCTGGCTGACGGTATGGTAGGCCAGCAGGCGTTTCAGGTCTTCCTGCAGCAGCGCCATGATCACGCCTATCAGGATGCCGAGAATGCCGATGACGACAATGGCCATCGCTATCGTTTCCGCGCCCGATGCGAAGACGAAGGGGTAGACCGATTTGGCCATGGCAATGATCGCAGCCTTCACCAGTATGCCGGACATGGTGGCGCTGATGGGCGGCGGAGCCTCGGCGTGGGCCGGCGGCAGCCAGATCAGGCTCAGCGGTATTACGCCGGCCTTGGTGCCGAAGCCGAAGAGGAACAGGAATGCCAGCAGCATCTTGTCGCTGTCAGGTATCATGTTCAGGCCGTCGATCACGTTGAGGGAGCCCGTATGGTTGTACAGTACGAAAGCGCCGTAGAGGACCAGCAGCACTTCGATGATGCTGATCGTCAGGTAGATGGTGGTCGCATTGATGGCTCGTTTGGTCCGGCCGAAGAGTATGAGCACGCCACTGAACACGGTCGCCGCCTCCAGCAGGACAAGCATTACGATCACGTTGTAGGTGTTGGCCAGCCCGGCCATCACGCCCATGAGGATCATGTAGGTGACGAAGTAGGTGCTGTCGTAAGTGGCACGGTCCTTGTAGGTGAAGGAGTAGAACATGACCAGCGTGCCCAGGAAGCTGACCAGGCAGGTGATCACCATGCCCGGCGCGTCCAGCACGATGAAGTCATAGGCCAGCGGCTTGATGCTGCCTGACTGGAGCATCAGCAGGTAAGCGAACTCGAAGATGAAGAGCAGCGCCGAGTATCCTACGATGAAAGGCTCAAAAAACTGCTTGAAGCGATCGTAGATCACGAGGGCGATTAGCGCTCCGACGACCGGGAATATGACCGGGCTAAGTGCAAGGAACTCGTACATCACGCCTCTCATGTGGCATCAGCCGTGCTCCGGGGCTGGCGCCGTATATCCACTACTATCGGGCGCATAGTGTATAAATCTTGCACTCTCCCGGCAAGAAGTCGATGGATTGATGGTGCCAGGGCAGGTGCCCGCATGCCCGCCCACGCGCGCGCAAGCAGACGGCAGCGGCGAGAGACTACTGTCAGGCATAAAAATGGTTTCTTCTGCGTTTTTGTGTCTTTGTGGCCGCAAGCGCAGCGTAGTGCGTGCCAGCATATGCCATTTACGATATCAAAAATTTAGAAGAGTCTGAAAATTTAAAAAAGTGGTGACGGGCGCTTATTTTATCGGCGTGCCCGTCGTCTGGGTCAGCTTCTTGTAAGCCGCCATGAGCTTCTTCGTGATCGGCCCCGGCTTGCCGTCGCCGATGATGCGGCCGTCGATCTTCGTGATGGGCGCTATCTCCGCCGCCGTTCCGGTAACGAAGACCTCGTCTGCGGTGTACATGTCGAAGTAGCCAAGGTTCTGGTCGCAGATGGGTATCTTCAGCTTCGGGCACAGCTCGACCACGCAGGCCCTGGTGATGCCGTTCAGGTTCTGGAGGACCGGCGGGGTGAAGATCTTGCCACCCTTGATAATGAAGATGTTGTCGCCTGAGCCTTCTGCGATGTTCCCGCGGGTGTCGAAGATGACCGCCTCGTCGCCGCCCTTCTCGTTGGCCTCGATCTTGGCGAGGATGTTGTTCAGGTAGTTCAGCGACTTGATGTTGGTGGGCAGCGCTTCAGACGCATTTCTGCGGACGCTCACTGATACCGCTGTCAGACCCTTTTCGTACAGGTCGCCGTACATGGCGCCCCAGTATACTGCGATGATGATGACACTGGCCTTCGGGCACTTTCTGGGGTCCAGCCCCAGGTCGCCCACGCCCCGCGTGATGATCGGCCGTATATAGGCGTCCGTGAGCTTGTTCTTCTTCAGCGTGGCGATGATCGCTTTCTTCATCTCCTCTTTGCTCAGGGGCGGCTGCAGCATGATTGCCCTGGCCCCGTCATACATCCGGTCGACATGCTCGTCCAGCCGGAACACCCGGCCATTGTATGCCCGGATTCCCTCGAACACGCCGTCGCCATATAGTAAGCCGTGATCAAAAACCGATATTTTAGCATCAGCCCTGTCGTAGAACTTGCCGTCGATATAGATGTATTCGGTCGTCGTAAACACCCAAGCAATATCTGCGCCCTATAATATAAGGGTTATGTTATACATTGACACGGACGGCACAGCGGGAAAGCCTATAAACCATGCGTATGCAATATTATTTAAATTCGGGTATTGCAGATGACAGGAGAGCGCCAGAAGAACGAAGCCGTGGCAGGGCAGATGCCGCGGCCGGGGGAGGTACTCGGGGTGGGGCTGGAGGCGGTGAGCGCCGGCAAGCTGCAGGAGTCGGTCCAGTTCTTCGACTTTGCCATCCGCCTGGACCCGGAATACGCAGAAGCCTACAACTGCAAGGGCCTGGTGCTCATGGAGACGGGCCACCTGGAGGAGGCTTTCCAGTGCCTGGAGAAGGCCTCGGAGCTGGCGCCCGGGAACCCGAAGTTCTGGTACAGCAAGAGCCTGCTGTTCCGGCGGCTGAACATGCATGAGGACGAAGCCCAGGCGTGCCTGAACGCGATCAGGATCGACGGCAAATACACCATGGCCTGGTACGGCCGGGCGAGGGCGCTGTCGCAGCTCGGCGAGCTCGAGGAGGCGCTGCTGTGCCTGGAGAAGTGCATCGATCTGGAGCCGTTCAACGCCGACATATGGTATCACCGGGGCACCTGCGAGTCCATGCTGGAGACCTACGAACGTGCCGTCCGCTCCTTCGACCGGGCCATCGAGATCAACAGTGAGCACGCCCGCGCCTGGTGCGGCAAGGGCGAGGCGCTGGCGGCAATGGGTGACCGGCAGGCGACGCTGATTTGCTTCGAGCGGGCCTGTGCCATCGAGCCGTCGCTGCCGGACCCGTGGTACGGGCGTGGCCGGGTGCTGTTGACGGAAGGCTGCTACGACGACGCGCTACATGCCTTCGACAAAGCCATTGAAATATATCCCGATTTCGCCGACTTCTGGCTCTACCGGGGATGGGCGCTGGAGATGCTGGCCCGGGTCGCTGACGCGGTGGAGAGTTACGGAAAGGCCGTCGAGATCGACCCCTGTAACGCAGTCTCATGGTACATGAAAGGCGTGCTGCTGGGCCGGGCCAGCGAGTGCGAGCAGGCGATTGACTGCTTCGATAAGGCGATAATGCTCAAGCCGGACTACGTGGAAGCCTGGTACCGGAAAGGTCTGCTTCTCGGCATCGTGGGCCGGAAAGACGAGGCGACCGCCTGTATCAACAAGGCCATCGAGCTCGACCCCAGAGTGTTCGAGATGATCAAGGACGGCATGAACGCCAGCATGTAAGTTTTCAGGTGACAACGTTGAAACCGGCCGGCATAGCAAAGCTAATCGATCACACCCTTTTGCGCCCTGATGCGGCCGCAGACGATGTCAGGCGGCTGTGCGAGGAGACGGCTCAATACGGCTTCGCTTCCGCATGCGTGGCCTCCTGCTGGGCATCGTTCGCGCGCGAAGAGCTTGACCGTGCGGGCGCATCAGACATACCAGTCTGCTCCGTGGTCGGCTTCCCGTTCGGCTCCGCATCGGCATGGGCTAAGGCACAGGAGACAAGGGCGGCTGCAGGAGACGGTGCAGGTGAGATCGATGCGGTCATCAACGTCGGCTATTTACGCTCGGGGCTCACCGATCTGGTTAAGCTGGACATCGCCGGCGTCATGGACGCAGCTGGCGGGGCGACGGTTAAAATCATCATCGAGACGTGCTACCTGACGGACGCACAGAAGGTCGAGGCCGGCCTGATAGTGAGAGAAAGCGGTGCCGACTTCATCAAGACGTCGACCGGCTATGGCCCTGCCGGGGCACGGCTGGAGGACATAGCCCTGCTGAAGCGGGAGGTGCCCGGGATAAAGCTCAAAGCGTCCGGTGGCATCCGCACCCTCGAGCAGGCCATGGCGTTCGCAGAGGCTGGCGCTTCGCGCATCGGCACGAGCGCAGGCCCGGCGATTGCGAGCGGCTCACAAGCGGCAGGAAAACGCTAACTATATAAAGCTTTCCCGGGCAGGTGCAGGCAGCCTGCATCATCCGCCTGACAGGAAGCGCCATTCCGGCGGGTTTCTGCCCGGTAATACCTAAAACCGATATTCTTTTATGTAATAAGTCTTATAAGATACCTACTTGGAGAAAAAACGATTTTCCAAAGAAGTTAAGAGAGGTATAATTATGGCTACTTTCGGTATAGAGTTTGTCCCGAACGTTCCCACCAAGGAACTTGTGGACTATTGTAAATTCGCAGAAGACAACGGCTTAGATTTCCTGTGGATCACCGACCACTACAACAACCGTTACGTCTTCGAGATGCTGGCTCTGATCGCGGACAAGACGTCCAGGATCAAGCTGGGCCCGGGCATCACCAACGCCTTCACTTCCAGCCCGGCAGTGACCGCAACGGCTTGCTGCACGGTAGACGAGATCTCTAACGGCAGGGCAACCCTGGGCATCGGCCCCGGTGACCTGAGCACGCTGCCGAAGATCGGCATGGCCATGGAGACCCCGGTCGCAAGGCTGACGGAAGCCGTCGCAGTGATCAAGGGACTCTGGTCTGGCGCACCCGTCGCCACCCCGGACAACAAGGTATTCAAGTTCGCAGGCGCACAGCTTGCCTACAAGCCCAAGTCCAAGGCAATCCCCGTCTACATCGGCGCACAGGGCGAGAAGATGCTGGAGACCGCCGGCAAGATCGGCGACGGCGCGCTGATTAACGCGTCCAACCCCAAGGACTTCGCGTTCGCAGTGCCCATCATCAAGAAGGCCGCAGGCGAGAAGAAGTTCGACATCGCCGCCTACACGTCCTTCTCCATCAACAAGGACGCCAAGAAGGCAAAGGGCGCAGTCAGGCCGGTCGTCGGGTTCATCGCCGCAGGCGCACCCGTACCAGTCCTGCAGAGGCATGGCCTCGACCTGAACGCGGTCAACACCATCAAGGGCGGCCTCGCGAAGGGCGACTTCAAGACGGCCTTCGGCGCAGTCAGCGACGCAGATGATCGACGCCTTCTCCATCTACGGAACTCCGGATGACATGAAGGCCAAGATCGCCGGCCTCGAGGCAGCGGGCTGCACGCAGATCGTTGCGGGCTCCCCGATCGGTGCGGACAAGAACCAGTCCATCCGCCTCATCGGCAAGTACATCATATAAATCTGAACAAGTGGAGGCTCCACTGAAGTGGAGAATCCACTTTTTCCTTCTTTTTCGCTGTCCTTTCCCCGAATAGCGACGGCTTTTCATACGTGGGCTTAAAAGCCCGGGCCACTATGTCCTGTTAATGGACGATGCCGACCGCCAGAGAATGAGGACTTTTAACGGCCTGTCCGCCAGAGAGTGGGCCTCGATGAGCCGTAATGTCTGGGCCGACGTCAGCTCCCCCAGACAGAAACAGCATGTCGAGCACGGGGCTACCTTCCCGGAAAAGCTGGCCGCCCGGCTTATCACCATGTACAGCAGGCCCGGCGACCTCGTTTTAGACCCTTTCATGGGCACCGGTACCACGCTCGAAGCATGCATGCGCACCGGCAGAGGCGGCATTGGCATCGAGCTGAACGGGCATTTCTGCAGGATAGTGCCGCCCGGGCTATCGTCCGGCGACCATACCCGTATCCTGGCGATCAATGACGATTGCCGCAACCTGACGGAGCATGTGCAAAAAGACATGGTCCAGCTCATGATCACCTCGCCGCCCTACGCCAATTTCATCCGGCGGTCAGTAGAGGACAGGTCGAAGGCGCACAAGAAGTCGCTGATAGCCACCGAAAATAACTCCGTAGTAAAGCCGTACAGCGACGACCCCCGGGATTTCGGCAACCTGCCCTACGACGAGTTCCTTCGTGAGATGACCGCACTGATCCGGAAGCTGTACATCGTTACCAAGCCTGGCGGCTATAACGTCTGGATAGTCAAAGACTACCGGGACACGAAGAACGGCGTGCCCTACATTCCCTTCCACTCGGACCTCGCCCGCATCGGCGAAGCGTGCGGATTCCGGTTCCATGACCTGATTGTATGGGACCAGAATAGCCAGCGCTCGCTCGTCCTGCTGGGCTACCCGTCCGTGTTCTACACGAACCAGAACTGTTCCTTTTTAGTCGTCTTCCGAAAACCACTAAGACACTAAGGGGATGAAGACACAAAGAAAATGCAAGGGCCTTTGTGTTAATCATTGCCGTAACTTTTTCCACGTTGTGTCGGGTGCCTGCTCAGCGTATACAGCGTTCCACAGTTGAATGTGCAAATAAATCGTTGCGCTCCGTTTTTGGCAAGATCGCGATATTATAGGCTATGCAAGCCGTTTCAAGGCTTCCCCGAACCCCTTCATTTCCTCTGGAGCGAGGGCTCTTTTTCGCAATACGGCGACGCAAATTATATATATCCGCGCCGGCAATCTCACAGCAGCATGTGCGACCGCTGTGACGTTTCCGGCCCGAAGGCTGCAGTCCTGACATTAGCCGGGGCTGTCGACGTCGTCAGGCGCGATTAGCATATCCTTATTCGCGAGGCAGCGCAGCCTGCGATTTTTATCGTATTTTCGCAAGTGAGCGGTCTCCATATAAAATCTACAGGTTCATCCTCATATGTCTGAAGAAGCAAGGCACAAGTACGAGTTCAAGCGGAAGCTCGAGGAGCTGCGAAGCAAGCAGGGCCAGGGCACTGAGCTGATCTCGCTTTACATCCCTCACGACAAGCGTATCTCCGACGTGGTCGCTTACCTGCGGGACGAGCACGGTTCTGCGGCGAACATCAAGTCCAAGTCCACGCGGGACAACGTGCAGAGCGCGCTGGAGTCCATCATGTCGCGGCTCAAGTACTACAAGGAGCCGCCCGAGAATGGCATGATCATCTTTACAGGCGCAGTGTCGCTTGGCGGCGACAAGCAGGCTATGGAGTCCATCGTAGTCGACCCTCCGCAGCCGATATCCTCGTTCTCGTACCGGTGCGGCAGCAACTTCGAGCTGGAGAAGCTGGAAGACATGCTGGTCGACAGAAAGACCTACGGCCTGATCGTCGTGGACCGTCGCGAGGCGAGCATCGGGACGCTGAAGGGCAAGCACATCACGCCCATGCGGCACCTGACGAGCACCGTTCCCGGCAAGCAGCGTAAGGGCGGCCAGTCGTCTCACCGTTTCCAGCAGCTCAGGCTGATCGCGATCAACGAGTTCAACAAGCGCATCGGTAACGCGGCCAACGACATCTTCCTGAACATCGACCGCAAGGACTTCGAGGGCATACTGATCGGCGGGCCTACGCCGTCTAAGGAGGAGTTCGAGAAAGGCGAATTCCTGCACCACGAGCTCCAGCCGAAGATACTCGGCCTGTTCGACATAGCCTACACCGACGAGTCCGGCCTCTACGAACTCATGGACGCGGCCAGCGACGTGCTGTCGGACCTGGACGTCGTCAAGGAGAAGAAGCTGATGGAGCGGTTCATGAAAGAGCTGGTCAGCGACAGGGGCCTTGCCGCCTACGGCGAGGACTCTGTCAGGGCCAACATGAAGGTCGGGGCCGTCGAGACGTTGCTGCTGTCGGATGACCTGCGGAAGACCCGCATCACCATCAAGTGTGCCAACTGCGACTACTCCAGCACGACGACGATCAAGCACCGGGCCGGCGAGCAGCCGACCGCGGGCAGCGACAAGTGCCCGAAGTGCCAGTCGTCGCTGAGCATCGCCGAGAAGGTGGACGTGGTCGACGAGCTCTCCATGCTCGCCGAGCAGATGAACACCGAAGTGAAATTCATCTCGACGGACTACGAGGAAGGCGAGCAGCTGCTCAACGCCTTCGGCGGCATCGCCGCTATCCTCCGGTACAAGACCGGCATCTAAGGAGGCCTGACATGTACCTGAAGCTTATCGAAGAGGCTGACCGGCTGATGAAGCAGGCGGTCGTCGAAGCAGGATATACTGCCGATGACATGAACCTGGCCGAGTCGGCTCACGCCGACCTGAGCTCCTCGCTGCCCTTCCGGCTGGCCAAGGAACTGAAAAAGAACCCGAAAGAGATCGCACAGGCGATCGTCGCGAAAATGGGGTCGAGTGACTACATCGCGAGGGCGGAGGTCACCGGCGCATACATCAACTTTTTTGCCAGCGAGAAATACGTGATCGAATCCCTGGCTGCCATTCGCGACACGCGCATGCCGTTCTACCGGCTGAAAGACAACGGCATCAAGGTCATCCTGGAGCACACCTCCGCGAACCCTACCGGGCCGCTGCATGTGGGCCGGGGCCGGAACCCGATCATCGGCGACACGCTGGCCCGCATTCTGCGGAATGCAGGATACAATGTCGAAGTGCAGTACTACGTCGACGACATGGGCAAGCAGGAAGCGACCATCGTCTGGGGCTACGAGAACCTTGACCTTAGCAAACTGCAGGCCGATGTCAATAAGCCCGACCACCAGGTAGTCGAGGTGTACCGCGCCGCGACCGAGAAACGCAAATCGGACGAGAGCATCGAGAAAGCCGTATCAGATATCCTGAACCGGTACGAGCACAAAGACCCCGAGGTCGCGCTTAAGTTTAAAAAATTCGTAGAGCTGTGCGTCGAAGGCCAGCGAATGACGCTGGACCGGATGAACGTCTACTACGACCGGTTCGTCTGGGAGTCCGGGTTCGTCTTCAGCGGCGAAGTCGACCGTATCGTCAAACAGCTTGCGGAGACGCCCTACGCCCGGCGCACGGACGGTGCGCTGGAGCTGGACCTGTCCTCTTTCGGCATGGACAAGGCCTTCGTGCTGACACGGGCCGACGGCACCTCGCTGTACACCACACGTGACATCGCCTACCATGTCTGGAAGCTGTCGAACTGCGACATGGCCGTGAACGTGCTGGGCGAAGACCAGAAGCTCGCCATGTCCCGGCTCGAGGCGGCATTGAAGATTATCGGTGAAAAGAAATTCCCGATGATAGTTTTCTACTCGTTCATCTCGCTGCCCGAGGGCCGGATGTCCACGCGGAAAGGTGTCGTGGTCAACATGGACGACCTGCTGGACGAGGCCATCGTGCGCGCTTACGCGGAAGTCGACAAGCGACGCCCCGACCTGCCGGAGGAGAAGAAACGCAAGATCTCCGAGGCCGTGGGCATCGGCGCAGTGCGTTTCGACATCATCCGTGTCGCTCCCGAGAAGTCGATCACCTTCAAGTGGGAGCAGGCGCTTGACTTCGAGAAGCAGGGCGCGCCGTTCATCCAGTACTCGCACGCGCGTGCATGCAGTATTCTTGAAAAGGCGCAGCCGCCGGCACAGGTCGACCTGTCTCAACTGAAGGAAAAAGAGGAGGTCGCGCTGGTCAAGAAGATGGCCATGCTGCCCTACGTGATCAACAATGCCGCGACCGATCTGAAGCCACATTTCATAGCGACATACGCACGCGAATTAGCGGAGACCTTCAACCAGTTCTACCGGTACAACCCTGTGCTGAAAGAAGAAGTTTCCCCCGCTCTCCGGGATGCGCGATTGGCCCTGGTCGATGCCGCCCGCATCGCACTGGCGGGATCGCTGGAGATGCTTGGTGTCGAAGCTGTCGAGGAAATGTAAAAGCATTGGACACAAAGGGCACTAAGGGCACGGAGGACACAAAGGTTTTTCGTGTGGTCCTTTGTGCCCTTAAAGTCGTTTTAATTATTTTTTCTCCTCTGCAGGAGGTGTTTTCTTCCTGCCCCACCGCCGGTAGGCATATCTCGCGCCCTTGTAGCCCATGTAGAGCACGGCGGCGAATATCAGCAGGTACAGCGCCAGTGGTATCAGGATGCCGGTCAGTACGATTAACGCTCCGATCACCGATACGAACATGTGGATGCCCTCGGTGAACGCCTGGCCGATGCCCCAGTCATAGGCGATGGCGGGCTGCGGTTCAGCCACTGTGACCGTGATCGTCGAGAAGTCGATCTGGTTCTTCAGCGTGTTCATCCGGGCCGTATAAGACTCGATGTCGCCCCGTACCCGGGAGAGTTCCTTTTCCACTTCCAGGATGTCCCTGGTGTTGTTCGCCTTGCCCATGATCTCGACCAGCCGCGACTCAGTTGACTTCAGGTTCTTCAGGCGCGCCTCAAGGTCGATGTAGGTGCCTGTCACATCAGTTCCGGACGAGCGGTCCGATTTGACCGTGCCCAGCTTCTTGATCTCGGTGATCGTGCTCTCGTAGGCCGACTGTGGCACCTTGATCGTGATCGTGCAGGTCTTGCGGTTGTTGCTTGCCGTGTCGAGATAGGAGGACTGCACATAGCCTCCGGCGCCGGAGCATAGCGTCCTGATCTGGCTGACGACCTGATCCAGTTTACCGGTCTCGATCTGGATGTTCGCGGTCATGATCACCTTACGGTTGCTGACGTCCGAGTATGCGTCAGGCGCCACCGTAGGCTGGATGGTCGGATAGATGCCTGTACCTGTCCCACTCGAGTCGTACCCGCCCTTGGAAGGCGGTGACTCCGGCGCGTAATTGTTGCCGCTGTCACCTGTCGTCGGCCAGGAATTACCGCCGCTCAGGTGGCAGCAGCCTGCCACCATGGCCGCGGCGACGATGATGACACATGCCATTATGATCAGGATATTATTCGCTTTCATGTTAACCCCAATAATAACATGGGACCTTTGATTATTTAAAAATGGCTTAATATGCGATTTAAACCGTAGTTAACGGCTAAAAATCTATAGAAAAAAATATGTAGTAGAACAATATGTTCCCGAATCATTGAAATATAAGAAATAATGTTCTTCCATCTATTGCTATCCCGGAACATCCCTCCGCTACGAAGACTATCTGTGCTCCATACTATGGCGTACATGATCTGCAGACGTTCATAGTCAATTGCCCGGATCGTTCTAATCGATGATAGCCCTGCCCGGTCATCGAAAGCTATAGCCCATCCGTCTCTTTTGCTCGCGCGCGAAGGCGCCCGCCTGGCTGAAACCGCCTGCCCTGCCAGGGCTGATATAATGACAGTCCGGTCCGTCCCTTGACTCGATGGTTTTAAAAAGTAAGAAGCTCAGGAACCGTTGACATCCGTGGCAAAGTGCTCGTTCATAGTGTCTTTGACCACGCTGATGCCCGAGCTGACTACCACTTCAGGCCAGATGCGCACGTCCGAGTGCACGGTCACGTCGTTGCCGATCATCGACCGCGGCCCGATTACGGTGCCGTTCTCCAGGACACAGTTGCGGCCGATGGAGACGTCGTTGTCCGATATGGCGCCCGAGACCGAGCACCCGGCGCCGATCTTGACGCCGTTGTACAGGTAGGAGGAGAGGACGCGGCTGTCGTTGCCGATATGGCAGGAATTGCCGATGGACGTGTACGGGCCGATGAGCACGTTGTCGCCGATGACGGTGTTGTCGCCGATGACCACGGGGCCGACGATGACCGAGTTCCGGCCTACGGTCACGTTGTTGCCGATGACGAGGGGGCCGTTCAGCTTGGCGTTCTCGATGAGCAGTCTGCCTTGCAGGGACGTGCCGGACAGGTTCTCCAGCATCCATTTCTGCGCCTCTCGCAGCGCGTGGGGGCTGCCGACATCGGTCCACTGCCCGCGAGCCAGCCAGCCGGTAATCTTCCGGTCCTCGGACAGCAGCTTCGGGAACAGGTCCTTGGCGAAGTCGTACTTCTGCTTCGGGATGAAATCGAGGATTTCCGGGCTCAACGCATAGATGCCTGTCGAGGCCAGGTTCAGAAAATCTGGCCGGGTCCCGGCTTTTCCCGGAAGCGGTGGATGATCATGTTGTTGTCCAGGTCGACGATGCCGAACTCCCGAGGGTCGTCGATGCTTAGCACCGAAATGGTCACCATACTGTCGGTGCGGTTGTGAAACTCGTATATTTCCCGCAGGTTCAGGTTGAGCACATGGTCGCCGCCGACGACCAGGAACGGCTGGCCTTCGAGGTACTTCTCGGCGTTCTTCACGCTGCCGGCGGTGCCCATCTTCTCCTTCTCGTAGACGTACTTGATGTCCACGCCGAAGAGCGAGCCGTTGCTGAGGTAGTTCTCGATCACTTCTCCCATGTACCCGAGGGTGATCACGATCTCGTTGAACCGTTTGGACAGGTGCTCCACGAGGTGTCCCACGGACGGCTTGTTAAGAATGGGAATGCTGGGCTTTGGCCTCTCGAAGGTGAGGGGTCTGAGACGGGTCCCGTGCCCCCGCAGAGTATACATGCTTTCATTGATGATTACCTCCCTTCAACGTCATTATGAGCGATGCCATATTGCGTTGTGATTCGCCTGCTTTTCCGGTCCATGGTCCGGACCTGATTTTATAACGACTTTCGTCTATATATCTGTACCACATGGCCGGAAAAATACTGAACGATTGTCCCTCCGACGTTTACCGTTCAAGGTACGGGTCGACCCATGGGACCACCACTGCACCGGATCCTTCACCGACGAGGTCGTTATCGCAGCCGAACAGTTCCTGGTTGTAGAAGACGAAGCCCTCTCCATCTGGTGCCGGAGGTTCGACGCCAGGAGCGCTTCCGCAGTCGCCGTGTCGCCGTCAGCCGCAGCAGCCTGACGAAGTACGGCGTATCCCTGGTCATACCATGCCTCGTGATATTCGGCATCGCCAAGGTACAGACATTTGCGGATCTTTAACGACGATGCCAAAGGGCATGCCCCATCTGTTCCTCATGAGACGGGCTTTCGCGAAAGCGGCGATGCCTTCCAGTTCCCGCAGGCTGAAGATGTCCCGCCCCAGTATGGCTGCCGCCACTTGCCTGGCGATCCGGGGTCGTATCGGCTGCCGGCCGAGCGCGAAGTCGTCGGTCGAGACCAGGTTGTTGATGTAGCCGCTGTCCGGGTCCATGAACAGCGTCTTATACGATTCTCGCGCGCGATTGTAGTATTCTCTGCAGTCGTCCGCCATCACGAATCCCCGTCGTACCTCCCGAACAGCCATCCGGCCTCCAGCGCCCGCATCCACTGGGCATTGATCTCCGGCAGGAAAATTTCTGCAGGTACAGGTTCTTCATGGCGTTCCTTTTGATCAGTTCGCGCTCCCATGTCTCGTCCACCCTGATGGGCAGGCAAGTCGTCTACCGTCGCATGCCGTCTGTCCACGAATGCCATGAAGGGACGCTGATGAGCCCGTTAGGCCTGATACGCGGCCGCCCGTTCTCCGTGATATCGCAGCGCCTGATGCCCTTCACGTACTTACGGATCGCTTCGGCGGCGCTCCTGGCCAGGTCGCTGTCGTCGGTGTCCCTGACCAGCATGCCGGCCAGGACGAAGGCCAGCAGCGTGGCATCGGCGCTGTTGTAATCCGGCTTCCGGCCTTGTGTGCCCGGTACCAGCCTGTTAGGGATGCGGCCATACTCGTCCTGCAGGTCGAATGCTTTCAGTAACGCGGCTTTGATCTCTGCCCGTCGCCCCCCTTATCGTCCGGTAATTGTTCATGAGCCCTTCGAACTCGTCCCGGAACCACACGCTCCTGAACCAGAAGTCCCCGGCCTCACGGAAAAGCGTACGCCATCCAACATCATGCCGAATCTGTCCATGCCCAGGGCCCTGAACAGCACGTTGCGGTGTTTCGGCGTATAGTCCGGGAAGAGCGCTTCTTTTATTGCCATTGCTCTCGTTTCGTTGTCACGGCCGACTCCTGGCCGAATAGACCGGACGCCACGGAATAGCTGTCGCCGCAGGCGAACCGCAGCGACGCTTCCGGCCCGTCTGCCTCGATGTCATAGAACGACGATATGACCCTGCATTCGGGCACGAATCGCGGCCTGTCATCCTGCATGCACCGGTTGCCGGAGCCCAGCTTGTATTCCCAGGATATCTGCCTGCCCTTCCTTGTGAAAATGGCGTTCTTTGCAGTGATGCAGGCAGTGTGATCGCCCGCGCTCACAGAGAGCATGCCATTGTCGACTTTTGCCCTGTGCAGATCAGGCCTTGACTGGTCGTACATGAACCGTATGTCGAAGAACGGCTCCAGCACGATGGTCGCCTTTTTCGCTTTCCTGCCCCACAGCCCGACGTCCATGACTCCGGTGGCGCCGTCGGCTTCATATAGGTAGTAAGTAACGCTGGCAGAAACGTCGTCAGCCTCGGAGGTATATTCGCATTTCCATGGCCAGGCCCTAACGGTCTTCGGCGTCAGTCCCAGCCACTCCCCGTCCACTCGCAGGCCGAAGGCTATAGTGTCTATGAACTTCCAGTTGTCGCTGTCCGACAGGCAAAACAGTCCCTCGTATGGGTAGTCCCTGTTGGGCGCTATCTTTTCATGGATGCAGCAGGAGAATGCAGACTGGGCGAGCGACGCGTACCTGCGCTTGAGGATGACATGGCGTGTCCTCGACCCGCCGTCTTCCAGGTCCTCCACGGGCGTGAGCGCCACCGAAATATCGTCTGCGGGCATCGATCAAATCTCTGATTGTTATGTATTTATGGCTATAGCCGACTTCTCGCGACGGTCGCAATGCCCTGATAGCGCCGGAACCAGTCAATGATCGCAGTCATGGCCTGTGCACGCACGCGCGAGGTCAACCGCCCGACTCGCGCCTCACGAAGTTCCGCCGCGGAAATAATACGATTAATTAAAAATGTCATGTGATCATCATTACATACAGTAAAATATCCTGCCGCAGACCCGTCAACGCAGAGGCGATATATGAGCAAACTATATATAATATAAAGTACTAACTAAACATTAGTTCGTGTCAGGAGGAATACCGAATGCCATACACATGGGATCCAATCGACGAGTTAAGACGCATGCAGTACCGGATGAGCCGGCTGTTCGAGGAGTTCCCGGAGTTCATCGAGTCCTCGCAGATGCCCGCGCCGCGGGAAGCGCAGGTCCCCTACGTGGACGTCATCGATCGTGACAGTGACATCGTTGTCACCGCCGATCTCCCGGGCGTAGACAAGAACGACATCAGCATCAGCATAAAGGACAACATGCTGGAGATTAGCGCGGAAAAGAAGACGGCAGGAGAGCACGAAGAGGAGGGCTACCTGCGGCGGGAGCGGGGCTATTCACGGTTCTACCGGGCCATCCGGCTGCCCACGCCGGTGGATGAGACAAAGGCCCACGCGAGCTTTAACAATGGCGTGCTGGAGATCACCATGCCCAAGACCGAGAAAAAGAAGGGCAGCAGCATCCCGATCAGTTGACTCCTTTCCAGATCTTACAGAGCCCGCATCCGGGCATACCGCCTCTACATTACCTTTTTATTACTCGATGCCGCCGGGGATTAACTTTAAAAGAAATGTGCCGCATTGTTTCATTGTACTCTTACAGACATACGGCATAAAAAAATTTACAGGTGGAATCACTATCACAGACATCAAATCTTCTGATATTGAACAGCGCATCAGGGAAAAAGTTAAGGAAGGCCTGGACGACGAGTACGTTCACATGGTGAAAGAGCTTGAAAAATTTTTCTACCCCGAGGACATCGCCGCTGCCGCTATCATGCTATATATAGGGGATGGCGGCAGAGACGAGGTCCGGCGGAGAACGCTGAACAAGGCGCCCTTCATACCTCTCCGGACCAAGGAGTCTGTGTGGCGCAGCACTAAGCGACTGCCCGCCGTGCAACCCCAGTCCCGGCCTGCCGTACAAGGGACTCCCCGCCGGTCGCCGCCTGCTGCACAGTCACAGCCCCGGCCAGCAGGATATGGTGCTCCCCACCGGTCACAGCAGGCTCCGCAGTCGCACTCCCGCCCTGCCCCGCAGGGTACTCCCCGCCGGTCGCCGCCCCACGCAGCCCGCCAAAGACTTCGGGCGACCAGCAGCAAGGGTATAAGGGCCAAAGAGGTCAAACCGACAGCGCGGGCCGCAGCGAAAGCGCCGTTAAGCAAAAACCCGTCCCGAAGAAGCCAGGAGCGACCCTCTGCGAACTCTGCGGTCTAAAACTGATCCTTGCGTTCCGCAACACAGCCAGGAAACAGGCAACGACCTCCCACAGACATTTCAAGGATGCCAGATCTATTTTTTTTTAAATTCAAGATTTAAGTCTTAAGTTGTAGTCTTGGCGTCTTCCTTAGTTACTACATTGGCGCCTTGGCGACTCTTCGTAGCTACCTGGCTTCTTCGCCGAAGATTTCCTTGACCCGTGCCACGGCGCGGCTCATCTCGATGATCACGTGCCCGAGGCCGGCATGCGCGTCAGCGAGCACGACCAGCATCATCTGCTCGCCGGCCCCGGAGACCACCAGCTTGCCCTCGTCGGTCTCCACTATGATGCGATCGGGCGCCGCCGTGTTAATCTCCAGCGCCGCAGTCTCTGCCGCGCCCAGCATGATCGCGGACATGGCTGCGAAGGTCTCGGGGTGGATTTCCGCGGGCATGTCCGAAGCGATCAGTATGCCGTCGCGGGACACGATGGCTATCGCCCGGATACCCCCCGCCCGCCTTATGTCGGCCAGCACCCGGTCCAGTTCTGCCATAGGCATCTAGCGCACCTCCACGATTTTCCTGACAATGTCCTCCAGCGTCTCTATCACGCTGGCCGGGTCGAGCGCACACGTGCCCAGCACCGGCACTCCCCGGGGCATCTCCAGCTTCTTTCGCATCGTCTCCGGGTCCATGGCGTCCGGGAGGTCCTGCTTGTTCGCGGCCACGACGTAAGGCGTCGTCTTTCCGATGGCGATCTTTAGTATTTCTGTGGCCCGGTCGAAGCTCTTCTGGTCGGTCGCGTCCACAACCAGTACCACGCCCATTGCGTCTTTCGCCAGCGTCTTCAGTATAGGGTTGAAGCGTGCCTGTCCCGGCGTGCCGAAAATGTCTATGGTGAAACCATGCAGGGTGATGTTCGCGTAATCGAGCGCCACCGTGGTGCCTGCCCTGTCGACAGAGACTGCCTTTCCTGACGATAGCAGTGACGCTGTCCGGACAAAGGTCGACTTTCCCGATCCCTTCGGGCCGGTGACCAGGATTTTAGGGATGTACACCCTGACGCCGCCAGGCTTGATCACCTTGTAGGGCGTGGGCCACTCCGGGGGCTTTGCCCAGTCACAGGTGTGCAGCTTGAAGTAGTCGCCGTAGATGTGTTTGCCGCCTACGCCGCCGACCTGGATGGTGGCGTTGCACAGGCCGTTCTTGATCTGCTCGGTCAGCTGCCGGTCGTAGTCCCGGTCCGTGAAGCTGTAGAGCACGACACCGCCGTTCAGCACGGCCATCTTGTTCCATTTCCTCGCGTAGTCGAGGATGACCTGCTCTGTGGTGCGCTCGCTCCGGCAGCTGTCGATGATCGCCGCCAGCGACGAGAAGACGATCATGTCCCCGGGCGACAGCGTCTCGATGATCGCCGTTATCGCGCGGTCCACGGAGGCAATGTTCTCGGGATCGTCGATTACGAAGGTCTCCTGCGAGGGGATGCCGACCTGCCCGGAATAGCCGTCCACGATGGCGAACCGGGCTGCATGGGGCGTCAGGTCCCAGCCGAATTCCCTGAAGCTGGCTCGCACGACGTCCGGGGCGCAGTTGCTCGTCACGTAGTAGCAGACGCCGTTCTCGACCAGGTCGGAATAGACTGCCTGCAGGGTGAACACGTCGCCGTTGATGCCGGGGGAGACGAAGTAGACCAGGGTTTTCCCTATGGGTATCCCGCCTTTCAGCTGTTCGTCCAGCGTTGGAATGCCCGTATTGATCATGGCGTGCTCCTGATCACGGCGGTCTGGCCGACGATCTCGTATTCCATCCACTGGGTCGGGCGGGGGGTGAGCCCGACCGCCCTGATATAGGTGCGGTCGCCTTCGACCTTCACCTGCAACACCGCGTTAAAAAGCTGCTTTAGCGTGGCGATGGTCTGACTGTCGTGCATGCCCTCGTCCACCACGTATATGCCGAGGTCTCCCTGCAGGGAGACACGGCCGGCCATGACGTGCAGGAAACGGAAAACGGTCTGCAGGTTCGAGTACATCAGCATGGTCGAGACCGAGTCGATGCACAGCCTTGCCTCGCCGTTGCCCGCCCGGTCGAAATCCTCCATGAGCTGGCTCACCCGCACCCCGACGCCTGTCAGGTCAACGGGGCTCGACACGTGCCTGATGCGGTGCGTATCCCTCGCGTTGACGCCCAGCGTCCGGGCCACGCAGTCGACGACGCCGATAAAAGCCGGTTCGGGCGGCTTCAGCTTCTGCAGTACATCCTCTCCAGGCATGCGCGTCTCCACGAGGACCACAGCCTCGCCATTCTGCAACCCGCAGGACATGATGCTGTTGAGCACAGCGTTCTTACCCGACATGGCAGGGCCGATGAGCATAATATTGGCACCGCTTCTGATGCCGCCGATCTCTTCGTCAAGCTCCTTCAAGCCCAGATTGTACCTGTGCATAGCATCCGTCGACCATACTGTAGGTAAGCACCAATAACTAAATAACTTACTCAATTTTGTGCAAAATAATAGTTCGCCAGGCTGCCGAACAAACTGACCACGGCTATTCTGTGACATCGCGGTTATATTCTTTTTCGCCTGCTTACAGACAATCATCTGTCATTGTATCGATAAAACGCAAGACCGTGAGTGAGGGTGGTAAGCCCCCTTTTGTTCATGGCCCGAAGGCCGACGGCATTCATCTATGCGCTATAACCGGGCCGGGACTGGACTTCCGGATAGGCCCTCTTCAGCTTGCACCCACAAGGATTGACCGTTTCATCGGCCTGCGCGCGACCTCATCGTCGCCGAATCATCGCATTGACGCGCGGCCGTAGCGTTTCTGTGACATTGCCACGACTCTCGCCGTATGCCCTTGCAGACATTTGTGTGTCCAGGCGGTGGGGGGACTTTCCTCACCTGTAAACAGGCGGCAGCCGTCCCTCCTCTCTCACGGTTTCGTTTTCTGGTTATACATGCCCGGGCTCAATATATAAATATTGCCTTAATCCCGCTATAGCGCTCGCATCATCGTCATCCTGACGCACCGCGCGCGAGCGGCCGTCCGACCTGTAGCTGTCCTGACCATTTCAGGCGCGCTAATTTCAAGGCACATGCAATCACCACATTTTTCACTCCGTAGCACCTACATGAGATTATGCTTAGCCTGGAGGAAGGCACCATCGCGGTAAAAACGGCCCGCAAGGTGATCGAGGAGTATGTCAGGACGAATAAAGTCCCCGAAGTCAAGCTGTCCGGGGCGTTCGACGAGCTGGGCGGAGTGTTCGTGACGCTGAAGATGATGGGCGACCTGCGGGGATGCATCGGCTATCCATACCCGGACATACCCCTGGGAAAAGCCATCGTGGACGCGGCCGTGCAGGCGGCCACCCAGGACCCCAGGTTCCCGCGTGTCAGGACAGCGGAGCTGAACGACATCGACATCGAGGTGACCGTGCTGTCGGAACCGGAGCTGTTACGGGTGAAGCCGGCCGATCGCCCGAAGAGCATCAGGATCGGGCACGACGGGCTTATTATCGAGCGCGGGCTGTACCGTGGCCTGCTGCTGCCGCAAGTGCCGGTGGAGCAGCGATGGGGGCCGGAAGAGTTCCTGGAAGGCGCTTGCATCAAGGCCGGGCTCATGCCGGACATGTGGGTGGATGACCGGACGAACGTGTACACCTTCGCCGGCCAGATATTCGCGGAAAAGGAGCCGGGCGGCGACGTGTTCGAGGTGCAGATCGACCGCGCCGTTGACAAGTGTGAAGTGCCGAAGTAAATTAAAAAAGGGTTGCCCGAGGTCGGTCGTGCGCACGCGCGCGAGTCGGCCACGAGGTCGGCGACGATTGCAGGCGTCTTTATTATTTTACCCTGATCCGGCGTCTTCACCGTTTGGCGGTGATGAGTCGCATCCGGTCGGACGAGCTTTCTGCGTGGCCCGCTACCCAGGAGAGTTCCTCTATGATGTTGATAAGGATATAAATGTTGACGGCGCCGAGGTCCTTCTCATTCTCGTAGACTGTCTTCATAGCCTTGCGGCGGATGACATCCACCTGGTGTTTCTGGGTATCCACCTTGGCGATGATCTCCTGTATCTCCTTCACGCGCTTCGACGAGAATGAAGAGTCCAGCAGGTCGACGATCTTCTCTACGGCCTCGACGTGCTCGTTGACGGTCGTCAGCACGGCGTCCTCCAGCTTGAGGATCTGCTCCTTCACCGGCGGCGGCAGCTTGATGGGCCGGATGGTCAGCATTTCAGCCACCATCTCTGCGCTGTTGGCGACGTCGTCCTCCTGCTTCAGGAACGAGAGGATGTCGGTCCGGTCTACCGGCATGAGCAGAGTGGACGGGAGTTGCATGCGGATGTTGTTCTTCACTGTGTCAGCCTGGTGCTCCAGATCGCTGATCTCCAGGTACATCGCCTTGATTTTTGCCGGGTCTGCGCCTTCCGTGTACGCCTTCACGGCTTCGTCCATCTTCGCGACGGTCAGCTTGACCTTCTCCGCATGTTCCGTGAGTGGCTTGAACGGCGACTTCGCGAAGAGGTTCATTATCGATCGTAGAGGGTCTGTCATATTCCCACCAGGGTTAATACGAAGTATGAGATGGCAGCTGCAACGGCGGCGACCGGTATTGTGAGCAGCCATGCCGTCAGGATGTTCATCACGACGTTTTTATTCAGGACGCCTATGCCACCGATCATTACAGTGCCGACAACGCTAGAAGATAATACGTGGGTGGTACTTATAGGTGCGCCCAAATGTGAGCCAACCGCAATGGTAATAGCCGTTCCTGTCTCGGCGGCGAACCCTTGCGACGGGGATAGTTCTTCCTTGCCGATCTTCTCGCCCAGCGTCCGGATGATGCGCCAGCCGCCCAGGGCTGTACCCAGTCCGATGGCGAGCGCGCAAGCGAGTACCATCCAGGGCTCGATGACGATCTTTTCATAGCCGTACGTGACGGCCACGAACATGGCGACGATGCCCATGGTCTTCTGCGCGTCGTTCGAGCCATGCGTCAGGCTGACGCACGCCGACGAGATAATCTGTATCTTCTTGAAAATCGAATTACTGCGACTATGGCCCAGCCGCGATATCACGAACCGGCCCACCAGGAACATGATGACCATGCCGAGGATGATGCCCACGATCGGCGATATGAGCAGCGCCAGTAAGACTGTCTCCAGCCCGCTCCACTTGATGCCGCCCAGGCCGACCGCGGTGATGCCGCTGCCGACCAGGCCGCCGATCAGCGCATGCGAGGAGCTGACGGGAAGCCCGTAATACCAGGTGAGCAGGTCCCAGGCGATGGCACCCATCAGGGCGCCGATAACAATCTTGATAGAAAGGAATTCGATGGGTATGATACTGGTAGCGATAATTTTAGCTACGGCAGTGCCAAGCAGGAACGGCCCGACGATGTTCATGATCGACGCGATGCCGATGGCCACCTGCGGGGGCAGCGCCTTAGTGTAGATGACCGTGGCCACGGAGTTTGCGGTATCGTGGAAACCGTTCATCACGTCGAAAGCCAGCGCCACGAGAATCGCTATGACCATCAGAATGAATGGATCCATTTGTCAGCCCCTGTATGTTCTGTAAGTCCGGATGTCTATGATCTGCGATTGCCCATAACCCTTGCTATATATAACTATATATTCTATATAGTTAGTCTATAATGAACTATCATTTTAATATACGCCGATCTAATATGCAGGGAATCCAATTTTTATCTGTCGGAGAGTAATTTTTAAAAATATATAGAAACTAACGGGCCTGTAAAAATCTATTTATCCCGGCAGGCAGTCTCTACCATTATGCACGGGCTGGTAGTGGAGAACGCCAGGACGCTCCTGGGCGACGAGATCGTTACATGCTCTATAGGCATCGACGAGGGGAAGATCAGCCGCATCGCCAAAATACTGAAGGGCAACGAGACCTTCGACGCCCGGGGCATGCTCGTCATGCCGGGCGCCATCGACACGCACGTACACTTCCGCGACCTCCGCCAGGAGGAGAAAGAGGACTGGCTGACCGGCTCGAGAGCGGCGATTTACGGCGGCGTCACTACCGTGGTCGACATGCCGAATACAGACCCGCCCACCATCGACGAAGAGTCCTTCGAGGTCAAGCTGGCGGTAGCTAAGAACCGCTGCATGATCGATTTTGCCATCAACGGCGGCGTATCAGATAACCTGAGGCGGCTCCCGAGGCTGTGGCAGCTTGGCGTGCTGGCCTTCGGGGAAATCTTCATGGCCCATAGCACCGGCGGCATGGGCGTGGACGCGGAGTCCTTGCGTGAGGCGCTGAAGGTGATTGCCGTGCTCGGGGCGACCGCCAGCATTCACGCCGAGGACGAGGCTTTGCACGAGCAGCTTAAAAAAACTTTCAGGAAAGACACGTCTGCCTCGGTCTACTCGCAGATGCGCCCTCCGGAATCGGAAATAAATGCCGTGGCGGAGGCTGTCGAGATGCAGCGGGAAACGAAAGTCCCCATGCATATTACCCACATCAGCACCGCTAAGTCCGTGGAAATGATCAGCAAGGCCGGAATAACCTGCGACGTCACCCCTCACCACCTGATGCTGACCATGGGCCACTGGAAGCGGCTTGGAGCACGGGCCAAAATGAACCCGCCCATACGCAGCGACAAGGACATCAGCGCGCTGTGGAAGGCTGTCAATGATGGCTCCATAGAGGTCCTGGCCTCGGACCACGCCCCCCACACCGCCGACGATAAGGCGTTGCCTGTCAAGGAAGCGCCGGCAGGCGTCCCTGGCGTGGAGACCATGATGCCCCTGATGCTGAAAGCAGTGGCGGACGGCCGATTATCACTACAGCGGCTGATCGATATGTCCTCGGCAAACCCCGCGATGATCTTCGACATTGCCGGAAAAGGAATGATCGCTCGCGGGTATGACGCGGATTTAATGTTCGTGGACATGGGCGCAAAGAGCGTGATCACGGCCGCAGGCCTGCACAGCAAGGCCGGGTGGACGCCTTACGAGGGCTTCGATGCTATTTTCCCGAAGGCCGTCATGCTGCGCGGCAACGTAATCCTCGATGGCAAAGAACTATACGCCAAGAGGGGCTCCGGGCACTTCATCAGGGGAAAAGGCTATTCTCGCCGGCCGGATAACAAAAAAGCCACAGAGACCATAGAAGCCACGGAGAGTAAGCGTCACACCAGCCGGAAATGAGCAAACGTCGCCATCCCTCCGTGGCCTCCGGTGCCTCCGTGATGATAACATTTATAAGCTCGCACAGTACAGTATATTCTGCTCTCTACGAGGACGGGCGTGAATTCATCAGTTAATGATTTTGTGATCATCCGTGCATAATGGGAGCTAAATCAGATCCGTGTTGTAAGGTCCTTGCCCGAGTTAATGGGTATTCCTATCTGTGAGGGACAAGACAACCTCAACGCGGAATATTTAACCCCGGCCGCGAGGGTAACTGGGAAGGACAGCGAGATTACTCATATGAGGATGATCTCCCGGAGTTAGTGGCCTGGGGATATTTCTATTATTGATAGTGGTCACGGAAGTTCCTGTGCAGATTAGCAGTCTCCGAGACCTCTCGAAACCTCCATAATCCTCCCCGTTTACCACAACGCTTTTATCATCGCTTCCCAACGGTCTATTGATGCCATTTACTGACGCCATCCGTTCCACAAAGGAAGGGTCGGTCATAGACTTCGAGGTGTCCCCGGGTTCTAAAAGCGTGGAGGTGCCCAGCGGATACAACCAGTGGCGGAAGCGCATCGAGGTCAGGCTCAAGGCCCAGCCGGAAAAGGGCAAGGCTAATGACGAGCTTATCAAAGCGCTCGCGGATATTTTCAAGATACCTTCGACGAGCGTGGAGATCGCATCTGGCGCCACGAACAGCCGGAAGACCGTCCTCATCAGAGGCATCAGCGCCGAAGCCGTTGCTAAAGTCATGGAGGGCCGGCTGAATGGATGACTGTGAGCGTCTCGCGGGAATCGAGCAGGCAATCGACGAATTGAAGGACCGGGCCTTGTGCGGCGCGATCGTCCTCGTCGAGGGAAACGGGACCGCGAAGCGCTGGCGAAACTGGGCGTCACGGGCGAGATCGTCATGACGTCTCACCAGTCTCTATTGAACCTGTCCGAGAGCCTGGCCCGGTCGAAGGCAGATATAATAATACTGACAGACTGGGACGAGCGTGGCGAAGAGGTGGCCCGGCAGATATCCGTTTTCATGGAAGCCGACGGCGCCAGGCCCGACAATAACATCAGGTGCACGCTGAGAGGCCTGTTGAAGAAAGAGATCATGGAAGTAGAGAACTTATACGGCTACGTGGAAAACCTGAAGGAAGTTTGTTCCATGAAACCACAACATTATTAAACCTCTAGCGCACACAATAGTACGCCAATAAGCCGAATCAACTATGCCTGTTCGCTGTAATGACGAAGGCCCGTTGACGGTGGCATTCCATTGAAAAGTAGAGACAACAGTTCCCTACACTTCAATAGTCAGGGTAATAATCATTCATTCATCATACTTCACGAGAACGGCGTGGCGCCTCCCACCAATTGCGCGCAGCTGTTTAGCGGATTTATATGAGCGTATGGCGTACAGCAGATACAGATACGCCATGGGTCTGGGAAAGCATGCATGACATGCATGGCATGTGCAACATGCAAAGCATGTTCGACATGCGGTCAGACCACTTTTATTGCCCGGCTATTTGCTTGAGTGTCAGGGATCCAGGAAGTGTTTAAAAATGGAAGAATCTGACACGACAAAATATGTAATTCACGCTCATATCAGCGCTGAGGGCGTCGTCGAACGTCCCGACGTGGTAGGGGCAGTTTTCGGCCAGACCGAAGGCCTCCTGGGTGCAGACCTGGACCTTCGCGAGCTGCAGAAGACGGGCCGCATCGGCAGGATCGAAGTTAATATTACCTCCAAGTACGGCAAGTCGAGCGGCAACATTCTCATCCCGAGCAGCCTGGACAAGGTCGAGACCTCGATCCTTGCAGCGGCGCTGGAGACCATCGACCGCGTTGGCCCGTGCATCTCGAAGATCACGGTCACGAAGATCGAGGACGTGCGCTCGTCCAAGCGGAAGCAGATCATCGACCGCGCGAAGCACATCCTGACGGAGATGTTCGACAACACCGTGCCCGAGAGCCAGGAGATCACCGACGCAGTCAAGCAGGCAGTGCGGATCGAGGAAGTCACCTTCATCGAGAACCTGCCGGCAGGCCCGAACGTGCTCGACTCTGACGCGATTCTCGTCGTCGAGGGCAGGGCTGATGTGCTTAATCTGCTCAAGTTCGGCATCAAGAACGCGATCGCCGTCGAGGGAACAAATGTTCCGCAGCTCGTAGCCGAGCTCAGCAAGAAGAAGACTGTGACTGTGTTCACCGATGGCGACAGGGGCGGAGAGCTCATTCTCAAGGAACTGCTCCAGGTAGCCGATGTGGACTTCGTCGCCCGCGCGCCGGATGGCAAGGGTGTCGAGGAGCTGACCCAGAAAGAGGTCATCAAGGCGCTCCGCAGCAAGGTCCCGGTCGAGCAGGTCGTAGAGGTGCCGCAGCGCAGGCGCAACAAGCAGATCACCCCGTCCTCTGAAAAGGACAAGGGCCAGCCGATGAGCGAGGCCGCCCAGGCACTCGCCGCAAGGCCCGCCGAGGCCGCCCAGGCGCAGCCGCAGGCGCCGGCCCAGAAGGAGTACCCGCAGCGCGAGTACCCGCAGCGCGAAGAGCGCCGGGAACGCACGGAGCGCGGAGAGACCCCGAGGCGCAAGAGCCTGAGGCGCGGCTCGGAAGAAGGTTCCGAGCGCAGGGAAGCACCCCGCCGCGACGACCGCCGGGAGGACCGGAGAGGAGAGGAGCGCAGGGAGGAACGGAGAGAGCCGCGCGAGCAGCGCGAGCCCCGTGAGTCCCGCGAGCCCCGCGAGCAGGTCGCACCCCGGAAAGAGAAGGAGCCCAGCGAGTTCGACGGCATCATGAAGGAGCTTTCGGGCACTCTGAGCGCAAAGCTGCTGGACGCCAACAAGAACGTGCTCAAGACCGTCGCTGTCCGCGACCTGGCCAACACGCTCAAGGAGACCAACGGCGACGTAAAGAGCGTTGTCTTTGATGGCGTGATTACCCAGCGCATGCTGGACATCGCCGCAGAGAAGAACCTCGACTTCCTCGTGGGCGTCAAGATGGGCAGCATCGTCAAGCAGCCCGCCAACGTGAAAGTGATCACCAGCGAGTGACGCTCGTTTAACGAGCGCACTCGCTCGCCAGCGAGCGCGCTCGCTGGCCCTTTCTTTTTTTTATTACCTGCAGAGCGGCAGGCATTTACCGGACAGGCAATATCGCCGGTATCAGCCGATTCTCACACCAATAAGTATATACTTCATATGTTGTTAGAATAATCAGCCTTGCGGGGCGCATGGACGATATAATGCAGAAAGAGGAGCTACTTTACATTCACAGCGTTCTGGCGCAGGTGAAACGGCACATCGAGGCTGAACGGGCAGACACCGACTTCAGCGGCTACGTAGCGCTTCGCATCAGCGCGTCTCACGTGCACCGCAGCAAAAACGACCACAAGCGGGCGATCTTCATCTTAGGAGAGGAAATTTCCCGGGCCATCGGCACATGTACCGCCCCGGCAGGAAAACGTCTCGAAACCTCGGGCATCAGAGAAAAAGCGTTAGCCGGTCTAAAGGCTTGACCATGATGTAGGCGCTGTCGCCGTTCTTGTAATAGTTGCTCACTATCCCTATGAACCGGAAGCCCTGCTTGAAATAGAAGGTCTGGGCTGCGAGGTTGTTGCTCCGCACCTCAAGGCGCACCATATTGGCCCGGCTCTGGATTGCGCCGATGAACGTTTTCATCAGCTCCGTGCCGATCTTCCTGTTCCGGTAATTCTCTTTTACCGCCAGCAGCAGCACCCGTGCCTCGTCCATGAAGATGGTGCCCACAAGATAGCCGCAGATGACACCTTCGCACTCGGCCACAATGAAGCCCTCCGAGGGCAGGCTTTCCATCATCTGGTACAGCAGCGGGTTCGGCTCGTTGAAAATGGCTTCCTCTATCTCCAGGACATCCCGGGAATCGCTTAGCTCGAACGGCCTGATATTGATCAGCGGCATCACCCGTAAGTATTTACCGTTTTGATCATCATATGGAAGCTCATGGGCATTATAGGTTATGATGGCCTTGCGGAGTACATTTGTTTACACTATCCCCATGGCGCTCGTGTGGTGGAAGTAGGTGTAGGCAGGCACCCTGACGTCGCCATGCTGCTGCAGGAGCACTTCGACCTCGTATGCACCGACGTTACAGACCCTGGCATCCCTGGCATCCGTTACGTCAGGGACGACATCTTCCGGCCGGACGCAAGCCTCTACCGGGGAGCTGCGCTTGTCTACTCCATCAGGCCGCCTCCTGACATGCAGGGCTCCATCGCCGAAGTGGCCTCGAAGGCAGGGGCCGATCTCATCATCCGCCCGTTCTCGTCGGAGCACGCCGACCTGGGCCGGTTCTACCGGCATTCGAGATGCGTGAATTACAAGCAGGCCTCATTTTACCTGTATCAGCCCTGATTGTTATACAGGGTCATTAAGATTAAATGACTGTATTAAGATCAGTTAAAATTACATATATCTGGTTTCAGCCGCTACTCCACTCCTTGCGCAAGCGTCCGGCATGCCGGGCATTGCGTTGAGGGGGCTTTATGATCAGTGACAGCAGCGCCGGAATATGTGAGGCAGGTACTGCCTGCCAGGCTATTGCGACAGGCAGGCAGCCGGGGATTTCCTTCCCCGTGGATTATTGTAGCGAGACATCGATAGACAGACTGACCGTCAACGCACAGGCGGCATATATTGTCGACCTGGAGGACATTGAGTCAGTCCGTTGCGCAGGATACGGCAGACATCAGGTATATGGCAACCGTCAGGCCGTCGTCCTCGAATCGGGCGACCGCCTGTACATATCGCCCGAAGACGACTGTGTACTGGAATTCGCAGCCGGGAAAGCAAGACTGCTTGCACAGGGCCCGGGCAGCAAAACTGCGTCCGTCGCCGTAAAGCGAAAGCACCGGTATACAGTGGCAACCGGCGATGACGTAGAATCTCTTTTCGGGAGCGTTTCCGCGCTTTGCGCTGTACAGGATAAGCTATCGCCATGGCGGAGCCATCCGTTCTTCAGGCAGGACCTCCCGGACGTTAGCCTCATGCCTGCAGGCACCTGTACCAGACAGGACAGAGCTGTCTCCCCAGTCGCCTTCCACCTGCCGCCCGACCTGCGGTACCTCTATGCAGTCGCTCCGCTATCCTTCTACCTTGGCGCCTCTGTCGACATCGGTGACAGCCCGTCAGTCGGCCTGCGCATGGAGACAGTCGATTTGCCGGCAGGCCGCCGCCAGTTCGAGCGGTGGGCAGGCAGGATGCTGAGCAGGTGTTTCCAGGCGGACTGTGCCGTAAGGTACACTGCAGCCAGGGGAAAGCGACTGGCTGGCTTTGACGTGCAGACTGTCCTTGGCTATGCGCCTGAAGAGCTGATGCTCATGGGCATGCCGGATCGGTTCCGGCTCTATATGGACGGACTGCGTTCCCCCGGCCGGACGTTTAATACATGGCATACCGCCGCCTATGTCGACCCTGTGCCATCCGGCATCGAGCTTATGCCTTACCTGATGCGATCGCTGTCTGCCGTATATACGCCGGCCGGCTCGCCAGTTACCGAAAGGGATGTCGTCTCGCTGTCCGTCAGGGATTACCAGTCGCAACATGTCCCGGTTATGAGAGGGGGGACAGATGCCGCAGAGACCGTCCTGCTCCCCTCACTTTACGGCGCGCAGTCCCAGCTCTGGTTCTCCGGCGGCTGCCCGGTCGACGCGGCCCTGTCAAGCATCGGCGCACTGAAGAACGGCCGGAAATACTCACGGGACCGGGCGATGCCCGAGGTGTGTATCATCTGTAACGAGCCGCCGATGCTGAAGGAGTCCCTGATCATCCAGAAACAGCTCGACGGGATCGCTTCTGTTGAGGTCCGGGCAAATCTCGGCCGCAGCGACCTGCTGCATACTTTCTCCGAAGGCTTCGACGTATTGCACTATGCAGGCCACTGCGAGCGCCAGGGCCTGAAATGCCCTGACGGCTATGCCGACCTTTCGCAAGCGGAAGAGAGTAACGTCCCTTTCTTTTTCCTCAACTGCTGCTCCAGCTACATTCACGGCACGCGACTCATCGAAAAAGGCTCCGTCTGCGGGATAGCCACCATGTTCCGGGTGATCGACGAGGCCGCGCTCGACGTCTGCGATGGCTTCTACAGGATGCTGGCCTACGGCTATCCGGTCATGACATCGTACCTGGGCGCCAGGGAATGCTCGGTTACAGGTAAAGAATACCTGCTGATAGGCGACGGCTACCATAGCGTCTTCAACGGCAGGGACGTCGCCATGCCATTCTATCGCCTGCGGAGAAACGGCCTTGGCTTCACTCTCCAGTGCAATGTGTCCGGCAGGGATAAAGGCCTGATCATCGGGGCGGGCGGCGACCATGCGATACCTGATACAGGCTATGATGCCTGTGGCCTTCAGGCCGATGATCTTCCCGGAGAATGTGATCAGATGGAGGGCATGTGCCTGTACGGCGGCAGCTTATACGATAGCGTGGCGGCAGCCATAAAAGCAGCCCTGATTGATCTGCGGCGTATCGTACTGCACCATAGCGGCCGGGAACGGATACGCCAGTAGTTCGATCGAGCCCTTCCTGGCGAAACCTTTATCTACGAAAGAGGCCTTTTGTAGTCTCGCGCGTGAGGCAGGTGCGAGACTTTGTTGACTTGTTCAACACGGCCGTTGTATCTGGCTAAATGCGTGCACAGCCAGTTTTGTCATTGGCTGGCATCAAAAATGACAATTGGTTATATCTTTCGCATCCGTCGGCGAAAAACTTTAAATACGATGGATGGCTTAGGTATAATCCCGCGCGACATTGTGGCATATGCCTGCAATGACGCGTATGGAAACGTCGTCGATGAAAAGATATAAGTACGATGGCGGACCAATATATCATTCCCGAGAAATTTCGGGAAAGTGTTAAAAATCATAGCCGTGGTCTGCTCATACAGCCCAGACCCAGTGCGTCAGCACGGGATGAGTGGCTGTTCTAAGACTGCGGCATATTAGTGAGGATCTGAGGGGCGCTCTCCGTGTGGGGTGTGGTCGTGGATCTGATGTTTGGTTGGTTGTTCGATATTTCCTGGCCGGTAATTCTCTGAAATTGAATTATCTGCTTGAGAAAGTTCGAATGAATATGTGTGTAAATACATACGAGCCATTGCATAGTAATATTCTATGGTAAGTGTGTGGTGTACCGTATTCCTTTAGTAGTATAATAAATCCCTAAAGATAAGAATTACTCAGGTAGGTCAATCTGACACTTCGGTGTCTGCGTATAATTTTAGTGTGCGTAATTCTGGTTGATCCTGCCAGAGGTCACTGCTATCGGTGTTCGATTAAGCCATGCGAGTCGAGAGGGGTCATGCCCTCGGCGGACTGCTCAGTAACACGTGGACAACCTACCCAAAAGTCCGGGATAACCCCGGGAAACTGGGGATAATACCGGATAGATCATCTGTGCTGGAAGGCTGGGTGGTTGAAACTTCCGGGGCTTTTGGATGGGTCTGCGGCTGATTAGGTTGTTGCCGGTGTAACGTACCGTCAAGCCTGTAATCAGTACGGGTTGTGGGAGCAAGAGCCCGGAGATGGATTCTGAGACACGAATCCAGGCCCTACGGGGCGCAGCAGGCGCGAAAACTCTACAATGCAGGCAACTGCGATAGGGGAACATCGAGTGATCCTCATATTGGGGGTCTGTCCACCCGTCTAAAAAACGGGTGTTAGCAAGGGCCGGGCAAGACCGGTGCCAGCCGCCGCGGTAATACCGGCGGCTCGAGTGGTGGCCGATATTATTGAGTCTAAAGGGTCCGTAGCCGGCTTTGCAAGTCTCTCGGGAAATCCAGCGGCTTAACCGTTGGTCGTCCGGGGGGTACTACATTGCTTGGGACTGGGAGAGGTAGGAGGTACTCAGGGGTAGGAGTGAAATCCTGTAATCCTTTGGGGACCACCGGTGGCGAAGGCGTCCTACCAGAACAGGTCCGACGGTGAGGGACGAAAGCTAGGGGCACGAACCGGATTAGATACCCGGGTAGTCCTAGCCGTAAACGATGCTCGCTAGGTGTCACAACAGTCGTGAACTGTTGTGGTGCCGTAGGGAAGCCGTGAAGCGAGCCACTTGGGAAGTACGACCGCAAGGTTGAAACTTAAAGGAATTGGCGGGGGAGCACCACAACGGGTGGAGCCTGCGGTTTAATTGGACTCAACGCCGGGAAGCTTACCGGGATCGACAGTTGTATGAAGGCCAGGCTGAAGACCTTGCCGGACTATCTGAGAGGAGGTGCATGGCCGCCGTCAGTTCGTACCGTGAGGCGTCCTGTTAAGTCAGGCAACGAGCGAGACCCATATCCACTGTTGCTAACACGCCCCGTGAGGGGTGGTGAGTACACGGTGGAGACCGCTGGCGCTAAGTCAGAGGAAGGGGTGGTCGACGGTAGGTCAGTATGCCCCGAATATCCCGGGCTACACGCGGGCTACAATGGACAGGACAATGGGTAACTACACCGAAAGGTGGCGTCAATCTCTTAAACCTGCCCTTAGTTCGGATTGAGGGCTGTAACTCGCCCTCATGAAGATGGAATCCGTAGTAATCGCATTTCAAAACAGTGCGGTGAATACGTCCCTGCTCCTTGCACACACCGCCCGTCAAACCACCCGAGTGGGGTTTGAATGAGGGCCTTTTCTTTGAAAGGCTCGAATTCATGCTCTGTAAGGGGGGTTAAGTCGTAACAAGGTAGCCGTAGGGGAATCTGCGGCTGGATCACCTCCTAACATATCGCATCCTTAGGATGCGGCCCTTCACGAGGGTAACAGGGAATAGTCGGCCAGGAGTCGAAAAACAGCCAATCAGACGATTACAAAAATATAGGAAACTTGTGGGAAAATAAACCGCAGGGCTCCATTGGGCTTGTAGCTCAGTTGGAAGAGCGCCGCCTTTGCAAGGCGGAGGCCTTGGGTTCAAATCCCAACAAGTCCACTATCGCAACAAAAGCGATAAAATAAAGGGCATTCGAAACCTTTAAATGGTTTGCAATGCCTGTAACAAGTTCGCGCCCGCAAAGGACGCGAAATAATATCACAAATATTAACTTTCATCAATAATAATCATGTTGATGTTTGGTGCACCCATCGAGTAATGTTGATGGGGAAGAGCTGACCCCGCTTGTTTGCCCAGGCCGGGGGTTGAAGCTGTGTACATAATTGTCTTTGGACGCTGAATTGGAATGTAATGCCAGAGTATGCCGAATCTTTAACTGCTCGCAAGAGCAATGAAGAGTCGGGATCTTTAATCAAGTATTTGACGAATTAAGAGTAAGCGATTCGTATTGTGTAGTAATACATGATAGGGATTGTTGACTAATGTCTTTTGGCGTTGCTATGCCGTCTGGTGAATGGCTGGGCTCGAGAACCGATGATGGACGTGCCAAGCTGCGATAAGCCACGGGGAGGCGCATGGAACCTTTGATCCGTGGATTTCCTAATGGGAACTCCTAACATCTTATGATGTTGATCCGTAAGGATTGGGAACGCCCTGAGTTGAAACATCTGCGTAGGGGCAGGAGAAGAAATCAATATTGAGATGCTGTTAGTAACGGCGAGTGAACACAGCAAAGCCCAAACCGAATCCCCCCCCGAAAGGGGAGGGGAGATGTGGTGTTGTAAACCCGTCTTTTAGGCCTCCTTTGCATAAGGTTAACTCCACTGGAACGTGGGACCGTAGAGGGTGATAGTCCCGTAACTACTGCAGAGAGGCTGTGATGGTGTTTTGAGTACCGTGGGTCGGATATCTCGCGGGAATCCGGGGGACACTTACCTCCAAGGCTAAACATATCTCGAGACCGATAGCGCAATAGTAGAGTGATCGAAAGCTGAAAAGCACCCCGTGAAGGGAGGCGAAAAGAGCCTGAAATCAGACGGTGACGGAGGGACAAGGCATGAAAGGATCTTCCACGATGAAGGAATACACCCGCGAGGGTGTCTGTACGAAGTCGTCTGCCAGTGTCTTGTCGTACGTTTTGAAGAACGGGCCAAGGAGTGCAGCAAAGTGGCGAGACTAACCATTATCTGGGGAGTCGAAGCGAAAGCAACAAGCCCACAACCCCGCAAGGGGTGAGGGGCGACGTATACAAGTGCGTGGAGTCACTGGGCTGCGACCCGAAACCAGGTGATCTAGACGTGGGCAGATTGAAGCGTAACGAAAGTTACGTGGAGGATCGTTAGCGGTATTGATATGCAAATCGTTCGCGTGACCTGCGCCTAGGGGTGAAAGTCCAATCGAACTTGGAAACAGCTGGTTCCTCTCGAAACATATCGAAGTATGACCTCACACGAGGCCGTGGGCGGAGTAGAGCACTGATTAGGGGAGCCGGGCGGGAAACTGCTCGTCCTCTTGTCAAACTCCAAAGCCGCCCTCGCCGTAGACTGTGGGCAGTCCGGGCTGGTGGGTAAGCTACTAGTCCGTAAGGGAGACAACCCAGACCAGGGTTAAGGTCCTTAATTGTCGGCTAAGTGTAAACACTGAAGGGCGTCCCAAGCCCTAGACAACCGGGAGGTGAGCTTAGAAGCAGCTACCCTCTAAGAATAGCGTAACAGCTTACCGGTCGAGGTTTGGGGCCCCGAAAATTGACGGGGCTAAAGCCGACAACCGAGACCCTGGAACACCGCAAGGTGATTTCGTAGGGAGGCGCCGTGCATGGATAGAAGCCAGGCCGTAAGGTCTGGTGGACCGTGCAGGGACGAAAATCTTGGCATTAGTAGCAGCTTAGCAGGGTGAGAATCCCTGCCGCCGAAAGGGCTAGGTTTCCTCGGCAATGATCGTCAGCCGAGGGTTAGTCGGTCCTAAGATACACCTTAACCGGAGTGTGTCAAAAGGGAAACAGGTTAATATTCCTGTACTTGCATGTGCTAAAACCGACGCTTAGAGCTAGCATTGGCAATCTCGTCTGGTTGTTCAAGCTAATAGCACGGCGGAGAAACGTAACGTTGAGAAACCGTGTAACAAGTGATGACGTAAGCAATGTCACACTCTGAGCCCATGAAAAGGGAACATGCGATCCGTACCAAGATCCGACACAGGTGCCCCTAGTTAAGAAGACTAAGGCGTGTCGGCATACCGTGGCCAAGGGAATTCGGCAAATTAGCTCCGTAACTTCGGGATAAGGAGTGCCTGCTCTGAAGAGAGCAGGTCGCAGTGACGAGGGAGCACTAACTGTCTAATAACAACATAGCTGATCGCCAAACCGTAAGGTCTAGTACGATCAGTGAATCCTGCCCAGTGCAGGTACCTGAAAACCTCGTTCAAGGGGAAGAAGGGCCTGTCAACGGCGGGGGTAACTATAACCCTCTTAAGGTAGCGTAGTACCTTGCCGCTTAATTGGCGGCTTGCATGAATGGATCAATGAGTGCTCTACTGTCCCTGGCCGCGCGCCGGTGAACATTACATCCTAGTGCAGAGTCTAGGGACCCCTAATGGGAAGTGAAGACCCCGTGGAGCTTTACTGCAACCTGTCGCTGGGTTGTGGCCTTGGATGTGCAGCGTAGGTAGGACCCGTCGATCTCCGGACGCCAGTTCGGAGGGAGGGAACAATGAGACACTACCCTTCTTAGACTACGACCCTAACTCAGAGATGAGGACCCCGATAGGCGGGCAGTTTGGCTGGGGCGGCACTCCCTCGAAAAGATATCGAGGGAGCCCTAAGGTCAACTCAATCGAGTCAGAAACTCGACCGAGAGTGTAAGAGCATAAGTTGGCTTGACTGTCACTCGCACAACGAGAGTGGCAGAGATGAAAATCGGGTCTAACGAACCACTAAGCCTCCGAAGTGGGGGCTATTGATGTCAGAAAAGCTACCCCGGGGATAACAGAGTCGTCGCCGGCAAGAGTACATATCGACCCGGCGGCTTGCTACCTCGATGTCGGTTCTTTCCATCCTGGCAGTGCAGCAGCTGCCAAGGGTGAGGTTGTTCGCCTATTAAAGGAGATCGTGAGCTGGGTTTAGACCGTCGTGAGACAGGTCGGTTACTATCTGTTAGGGGTGTAAAGTGGTCTGAGCGGAAGTTGCTTTTAGTACGAGAGGAACAAGGCAACGGCGCCACTAGTCAACCAGTCGTCTGACAAGGCGTAGCTGGGCAGCCACGCGCCAAGTTATAAGGGCTGAAAGCATCTAAGCCCGAAAAACACCGTGAAAAGAGACCACAATTGGGTACCTATAAAAGATAGGTTCGATAGAGTTGGGGTGTACGCACCAAGGCAACGAGGTGCTCAGCCCGCAACCACTAACAACCCAACCGCCAAAAGACCATAAGACAAATACTAGGAATAGAGACAATGCGAAAGCGATTGCATTCCAAAGCGAAATCCAAAGACAACAAAATTGTACACACAATAATAATCAGGGCAAAACCAGACCTAACGACTGTATCGTTAACTAGTCGAACAATCACTATCATGTGTTGGTTTTGGCGGCCATAGCCCTGGGGAGACACCCGGTCCCATTCCGAACCCGGAAGTTAAGCCCAGACACGTAGCATGCTGTACTCAGGTACGCGAGTCCTCGGGAACCATGCCAAGCCGCCAAACCCAACCAAAACCAAAATTTTTAAACAATACTACAAATCACATTAGTATACACTATTTATCATAAACTAATTAAAAAGTAGCATACGCTGTTTATCGTAACCTTCATTAATATTATGTCACCTTATTGATAGTGAACGCTATGGATCATGAACGACCTCGAAAAAGAACTGGGCGAAATCAATGTCAGAAAAGACAAAGCCCGGAAAAAGAGTGGACTACACGGTAAAGAACGCCAGGCTGAAAGTGATAGCCAGCAAACTCATCGGCATGCTGTTCTTCCTTGCCATAGCGCTGTTCGGCATGTATACTGTGCTAAATGCCGAAAATGCCGGTATCGATTTCAAGGTCGCCGCAGCCCTGGCAATCGTGTATATCGCGCTTGGCGCCTACGTGGCATTGAAGCTCTGGAATACCGAGTTCATGGGATGGCTGACTTTGTTCTTCGTTTCCCTGGCCGGTATCGCGCTCCCGACCATGTCGGCGATCAATCACGGACTGATGATGGTCGGCACGTTACCCATTATTATAGTCTCGATTGTCACAATCATAGCCCTGTACTGGATAAAAGACCTCTACGGATAAAAAAGTTCGGGATATTTTCAGCCCGCTACGGTAAACCTTCCTATATTTTAACGGCTTCCTCGCGATGCTCTATATCGTAGTCATTATGCTGAAATGTGTTACTAATGTATCAGCACCGATATGAAGTATCGGAGACCACAATTATAGTCATTTACTTTCAGCTTTTAGATATACTCCTCGGGGTATGTTGTAATTTTACCAAATGAAGTCCGGCGCTCTTGGCACTTGCACTCTTCGAGCGTTACAGGGTCACATTGCTATTATATCACAGCGACGCAGCCTTGTAGGGCTATGCGTAACCGGGACACTCGACAGTTTTTAAAGCTCACCAAGGGCTGCCATGTGCCATGACCGTCTAGACATAAAATAACAGTAACAGACCAGGAAAACGTGAAAAAAGTAACAGTCTTCGTCTATACACGACGTCCTGTGATGTGCGCAATAGGCTGCGGTGACCTTCCAATAAATATACGCCTTTCTCGAACTTTAGATACAGCAGGCTGCAACTGACGCAACATTCAGACTATCACACATGATTTTTCGAAATGACTAGCGTAGCCTTATTATCTCGTAGTGGTCGTTAGGTCGTTATGTCAGATAAGGATACTATGATCTATATTTCTCAAATAACGTTCCTATCCCTTCATTCAATTATTTTAGTAATGTTAACAAAACAATATCATTAGCTATTTATCGTAACCTTCATTAATATTATGTCACCTTATTGATAGTGAACGCTATGGATCATGAACGACCTCGAAAAGGAACTGGGCGAAATCAATGTCAGAAAAGCAAAGCCTGGAAAAAGAGTGGACTACACAGTAAAGAACGCCCGGCTGAAAGTTATAGCCAGCAAACTCATCGGCATGCTGTTCTTCCTTGCCATAGCGCTTTTCGGCATGTATACTGTGCTAAATGCCGAAAATGCCGGTATCGATTTCAAGGTCGCCGCAGCCATGGCAATCGTGTACATAGCGCTTGGCGCCTACGTGGCATTGAAGCTCTGGAATACCGAGTTCATGGGATGGCTGACTTTGTTCTTCGTTTCCCTGGCCGGTATCGCGCTCCCGGCCATGTCGGCGATCAATCACGGACCGATGTGTCGGCACGTTACCCATTATTATCGTCTCGATTGCCACGCTCATAGCCCTGTACTGGATAAAAGACCTGTACCGGATAAAAAAATTCGGGGATATCTTTACCCCGAAACAGTGAGCCTTATTTTTTCATCTCTTCCTGTATCTTTTCCTTCAGGACCCTGCTGATCAGCTTGCCGTCCGCCTTGCCCCTGAGCTTCGACATTGCCAGGCCCATGAGGCCGCTCATGGAAGCGTCACCCTTCTCTTTCACGTAGTCATGCTTTTCATGGACGATGTCGCCGATGATCTTCCTTACTTCCTCTTCTCCCACGCCGCCCAGGCCAAGACGCCTGATCGCGTCGTCGACGCCTTTTTCGGGCTGCAGTGCCGTCTCTTTAAGGACTGACGGAATTGCCTCCTTTGCGATCTTGCCTTCGTTGACCAGCCTGAAGACGTCATTCAGCTCGTGCTCGGTGATGTTCTCGGTCTGCACGCCGTCCCGGCGTAGTTCCGTCAATGTGCCCAGCATTGTCCTGGCGACCAGCGTCGGGTTGCCCGAGGCTTTTGCCAGCTCCTCGAAGGTCTCGTTCTCGGGGGAATAGGCCAGCGCGTGGGCCATCTCCTCGTTGAGCGCGTACTGTTTTATGAACCGCTGCTTCTTTTCGCCGAGCAGCTCAGGCATCTCCTGTTTTATCTTCGCCATATGCTCCGGGGTGACGACTACCGAAGGCACGTCAGTCTCCGGGTACATCCTCGCCCGGCCGGGCAGCGGCCGCATGTACTCCGAGTTGCCGTTGGGCTGCGCGCCCCTGGTTTCCTCAGGCACGCCGATTAGCGCCTCCCTGGCCCTGCGGATGACTGCCTCCATCGCCGTTTTAGATTTAGCCTTAGTATCCGCCACCAGGACGAACGCATCGTCCCCGGCCAGGCCGAGCTTCTGGAAGACTGCATCGACCTCTGTCTGCGTGATACCGTAGTTAGGCAGCTCGTCTGAGTGGAAGATGCCTCCCACGCCTGCCGCACGCTTTGCCCGGTCCGAGAACTCGGTGCCGAGACGCCGGCCAGGCAGTATCTCCCGTCCGATCAGCCCCTTGAATCCCGGCAGCCTGATCGCGTAGATCACGCCTCCGGCGGACAGGGCTTTCTTGACGACCTTGGACTCGGTGCCCTTGAAAAGGTCGGTAAGGTCGACGATCTCGTCCTGCACCTTGACGTTCCTCGCCAGCAGCTCGTCACGGATGGCCAGCAGCTCGATCTGTCTCTGCGCCTCCTTTTCGACGACCTGCTCGATGAGGTCCAGCGCCTGTACGCCCTTGATCTCCACCCGGGCACCTTTAGCGATGGACACGTTCACGTCCTGTCTTATGGTGCCCAGGCCACGTCTCACTTTCAGGGACCGGAGTAGCGTGCCGATGGCAAGCGCCACTTCCCTCGCCTGTGCCGGCGTCTTGATGTCCGGCGCGGTAGCGACTTCGATCAACGGTATGCCCAGCCGGTCCAGCGAGTATGTGGTCGCGTCGGCCTTCGCCTCTACCTTCGAGGCGGCGTCTTCCTCCAGGCACAGCGTGTCCATGCCCACTTTACCGGACGGTGTCTCGATAGACCCGTTGGAGGCAACGAAGCACGTGCGCTGGAAGCCCGTGGTGTTCGAGCCGTCCACCACGATCTTCCGCATGGTGAAGACCTCGTCCGCCGGCCTCATGTTGAACAGCACCGATGCCTTCAGTGCAATGTCGAGCGCCTCCGGATTCAGCGGCATCGGGGGCTCCTCGTCGTTTTCTATGAGACATGTGGTGTCATAGGCCTTGTAGATGAACTTCTTCCGGGTCATGGCCTGCTCGGCCGCCGCCCGGTCCACTTCGCCCATCTCGCTTTCCCTGGCACGCAGGTACCGGAAGAACTGGAAGTCCGATTCCTCGGCTTTCCTGATCTCGTTCGGACAGCAGCAGAACAGCTTTGTCCGTGAAGCCAGCTGCTGGTGGATCTCGAGGCCGGACTTTAGCCCGATGGCCCGGTAATCGATATTACCGGCGTAATCGATATTACCGGAGTTCGTCGTGCTCATGCCCGTGTCCTCCAGTTGATCTCGCCAGCGATATCCTTCTGCATCATGCGCCGTACCTCATCTTTGTCCTGCGTCTGTCCCAGTACCCACATGAGCTTGACCAGCGCTACCTCGGCGAGCATGTCCTGTCCCTCGATCACGCCTGCGTTGATCAGGTCGATGCCAGTGGAATAGACGCGGTCGCAGACACGGCCGTTGATGCACTGGGACGTCATCACGATGGTCATCCCGGCATCGATGGCTTTCTTTATCGCCGGAGTCCACTGCCTGTTCACGTGGCCGAGGCCCGTGCCCTCGATCACGATGCCTTTGTACCCTTTGCCCAGGTAATAGTCGATAATATCGGACGACATGCCCGGGTAGAACTTTACGAGCGCGCACTGCTGTTCCATCTTATCGTACAGCGCCAGCTCCTTTTCCCCCCGCTTCACATAGTCGTCGAGAACGGTGATTTTCCTCGTGCCATAGTCGACACTCGCGATGGGCGCCTCGTTCACCGACTGGAACGCTGTCCTTGCGGACGTGTGCATTTTCCTTACTTTGGTGCCCCGGTGCACGTAACAGAAGTCGTCGGAAGTCGCCCCGTGCATGACCACGCTGACGCCGGCGATGTCAGAAACGGCGACCGTCGCTGCGCAGATAGCGTTCATCGCGTTGTCGCTGGACGGCCGGTCAGACGACCGCTGTGAGCCCACGAGGACGACGGGCACCGGCGACTGCACCATAAAGGAGAGTGCCGTGGCCGTGTACTGCAGTGTGTCCGTGCCATGGGTGATAATGATGCCCTGCGCCCCTTCTTTGATATGGCGATAGACCGCCCGGGCGAGTTTTTGCCATATAGAGGCGTCCATGTCCTCGCTGAAGATCATGCTGAGCACTTCGCCGTTGTAGTCGGCGATCTCGGTCAGCTCGGGGATCGAGTCCATGATGTCGTCGGGCGTGAACTGCGAGGATACGGCGCCTGTCCGGTAGTCGACACGGCTGGCAATGGTGCCCCCTGTCGAGAGAATGGTGACCTTCGGCAGACTGGCATTTTTAATATGCACGTGAGGGGCCAGCCTGAACGATGGCGGCTGTTCCTTTTCGACGAACTCGACCGCACTGCCTTCCGGGGACAGCCCCACGTTGTAGCCACTCTTCATTTTTAGCACGATATTGCCGCTGCGGGATGGCATCAGGATGCCCTCGTAAGTGAGGCCTTCTTTCTGTACGCGTATGCGGTCGCCTTCCTCGAATTCTTTTCCATTGATGATCATTTGCGCTTCCCCGTTATTCCGTCCGCTGCTTTCGACAGTGCGGCATAGGCGGTTTCTATGCCCTTGCCCAGCGATGACATTCTCTCGCTGTCCGATGCCAGCTTCTTCCTCTCCGCATCGATCTTTTTCCTGACCGTCGCCTTTGCAGGGCCGCCGAGTATGTTCCGTCGCTCGACGTTAGCGACCGGATCCTTCGCCTCGGCGAGCATCTTTGCGGTCAGGCCCATGGCACTCACCTTTTTACCGATCATTTCCATCGACGCGCCGTCCACGTCTTTGAGCGACGGGTTACCGCTGCCCCGGGCCAGTCTGCCCACGATGCCATGAGCGGTCCGGAACGGAAGCCCTGTAGCCCTGACGATAGTGTCGGCGATCTCTGTGGCAGTCGTAAAGCCCATTGTGCTCTTCCTGGCCATCTCGTCCTTCTTGATAGTCATCGTCTGCACGGCACCGGCCATGATGCGGACTGACGACCTGGTGATCTCGAAACCACGGAGCAAATTCGGCGTGACTTCCTGCAAATCAGAATTATAGCTGTAGGGAAGACCTTTGACAATGGTAAATGCGGCGACCATGTGTCCTATGACAGAGCCGCTGCGACCCCGGACCAGCTCCAGCACGTCCGGGTTCTTCTTCTGGGGCATGATCGAGCTGGTCGAGGCATACGTATCGTTGAGCTCGACGAACCCGAACTCGGTGGTACTCCACAGTACCAGCTCGTCGGCCAGCCGGCTCAGATCGACTTCGACGATCGCAAGCCGCGAGGCCAGGTCGAGGATGAAATCTCTTGCGGCCACCCCGTCCATGGAGTTGTCCATCGGCCGGTCGAAGCCGAGCAGCTTCGCCGTATAGTCCCGGTCCAGCGGGTACCCGGTAGAAGCGAACGCCGCGCTGCCCAGGGGGCAGATGTTGACGAACTTCCACGCGTCCAGCAGCCGCTCGAAATCCCTGTCAAGAGCAGAGACATGTGCGAGCATGTGGTGGGCCAGCGTCGTCGGCTGCGCGTGCTGCAGGTGGGTGAAGCCCGGCATGATCGTGTCTGTGTTGTCCTTAGCGATGTCCAGGAGCGCGGAGCGCAGCTCCAGCAGATCGGCCATCAGTCCCAGCAGCTCTTTGCGGGCGGAGATACGGATGCAGGTAGCCACTTCGTCGTTCCGCGAGCGGCCGGAGTGCATGCGTCCGCCTGCGTTCTCGCCCACAGCCTTGATCAGCTTCGACTCGATGGCCATGTGGACGTCCTCGAAAGAGGGGATGTCAATGGCTTCTACCCCCTGCTTCTCTATTGCGGCGAGGGCTTTGAGGATGGCGGCGGCGTCGTCCCCGGAAATGATGTCCTGCTTCGCCAGCATGACCGTATGTGCCCGGTCGACCAGCAGGTCCGACGAGAATATCCACCGGTCCGCCTGCACCGACGAGGTAAACACGTTCACTTCTTTCGCCTTGGCCGCAAGCCGGCCCCTTCGCAGTATGTCTTCTTTCTCGCTCATAGCCGCACGCTCTCAATGCTGCGGTTACATTTTACGGTCATTATATATCATTCTTTCACCGGCATGCCTCCGAAGCCCGCCTGTGCTGGCCTGTACGGTGCTACAAAACCTATTTACATAGAGGAGAATATTAACTGCGATGATCTTTTCGGAAATCTACGATGAGGGCAGGGATAAGGTGTTCGTGATGCACGATACCATCGAGGTCAGGGTACCTCATCAGTTTTATTCGAAGCTTCAGCAGGAAGTATTCCGACGAAGAGATCGTCTCTCTGCAGGAGACCAAAATCCTGCGCAACCATTACACGCACCGGGAGCTCGTCTACATCACCCGGGAGTCCGGCATCCCGCTGATCGGGCACACCGCTTTCGGCCTCATCGATCGCGGCACGAACCTCATCCAGGTCCGGCCCGTCTCAGGCTGCAATCTAAACTGTATTTTCTGCAGCGTGGACGAAGGCCACAGCACCAGCAGGAAGACCGACTTCATCGTAGACACTGACTATCTCGTGGAGGAGTTCGCGAAGCTCGCCGCCCTGAAATGTAACGACGTGGAAGCTCACATCGACGGACAGGGCGAGCCGTTCATCTACCCGTACATGGTCGAGCTACTGCAGAAGCTCCGCAAGGTGCCGAACGTAAAGACCATTTCGGCACAGAGCAATGGCATGATGCTGGATGAAGAAAAGATCAAGGCTATGGCCGGGCTCATCGACCGCGTCAACTTATCCGTCTCCTCTTTAGACGAGCGCACGGCTCAGATTCTGGCGGGTACTAAAAAGTACGATGTCGAGCACGTAAAGGACGTCGCAGTGAAGCTCCTGGAAAATGGCATCGACGTGCTGCTGGCCCCCGTATGGGTGCCTGGCTTCAACGACGAGGAGATTCCGAAAATCATCGAATGGGGACACTCCATCGGCGTCGGACGCAGCTATCCCGGCTTTCGGCATCCAGAACTACGTTCGGTACCAGTTCGGCAAGAAGGTCAAGACGAAGCCGATGCGGTTCGAACAGTTCTTCGAGAAGCTCGCGGTGCTGGAAAAGCAGTATAATATCAGGCTCAAGCTCACGCCTGCCGATTTCGGCATCCACCGCGCGCCATCTCTCCCGAAGGCGTTCCGGAAGGGAGACCAGCTGAAGCTCGACCTCATCGCGCCCGGCCGGGTGCACGGGGAGATGCTGGCCGTCGCCAGCGGCCGCGTGATCGGTGTGCTCACCGACCGGCCCGTAGGCTCGATGGTGTCGGCCGAGGTCACCAGGACGACGGATAACGTGTACGTGGCCGTTACCAGGTAACGCGTTACAATGTAACGGCGCACGACGTTATCGTTCTTTCACAGGCTGCTAATAAAAGCCCGCGAACTGTTCCAGGCCATACGGATAGGCGCCTACATTGACCGTTGCAAGGATGCCGCCATTGTCACCGGCAACGTTGACAACAGATACGCTGTTGCTGTACATATTGGTCACGTAGACCCTTGTGCCATCGGGCGAGCAGGCGATGCCTCTGACCCCTGAGCCACACTTCACCGTTTTTATGGTCGCATAGCTGACCGCATCTGCAATGACGAGGTTGCTATTGCCGTCGGTCACGTAGTAGAGCCTCGTGCCATCCGGGCTCACCACCGGGCTCAGGGGCCCCGTAGTGGTGCTAATGGTGTTGAGCAGGCTCAGGGTGCCCGTATCATAGACCTGGATATTGTTCGCCCCGTAGTTGGCCACGAACAACCTGTTGCCGGACGGGTCAAGCGAAACGAAATAGGGCTTATTGCCGCTCAGCGTTTTTACTATCGTGCCATTATCGGCCGTGGTGTTGATCACGTACACGTTGTTACTCTGGTACGTGCCCACGTAGAGGCGATTGCCGCCGGGATCGATCCACAGCTGATGCGGGTTCTTAATGCCGGTTATGGTCTTGATCACGGTGTAACTGCCCGGGTTAGTTGTGTCAATGATACTGACAGACCCGCTACCGTAGTTGCCCACGTACAGCCGTCTGCCGTCACGAGACATGGCCAGCCCGCGCGGGGATTTTCCCACGGGTATGTTGCTCACGATGGTGTCGGTCGCCGTTGAGATGACTGCGACCTTGTTCAAGCTTTCTACTGCCACGTAGACAAGCGAGCCGTCGGGACTATACGTTATGCCCATTGGCCTTGAGCCTGTATTAATCGTGCCTGTGACGATGTTGGTACGCTGATCGATCACGCTCACCGTGTTACCGCCGTTGTTGGCCACGTAGGTCTTCCAGGCAGGCGGAACCGGCGTCAGGACGTTGTGGAGTTGGCGTTACCGTCAGGTCAGGACCACCGTGTAGGTGTCCGCGTGGATGTAGGTGGGACGGGCTGCACCGTAGGTGTTCACTCGGAAGTTCCATAGGCCATAGACTGGAGCAGTCAGTAGTTGACTGAGTGGGCTCGTCGAGCATGAACTAGGCAGTTGCCACGGAATTGGTTCGGCGATGTTGCGTCGAAGTCACGATGCTCCCTGGAGTCGCGTACCATGCGTCATGGACATGGAGTTCTGGTCACGGTGACGGTGTAGCGTCAGAGTGACATCGACCGTTGCTTCACCGTGGACGTATGATGGTGATCATAGGCATTGCATAGTCTGGAGCAGTCACATGTCATGTTGACTGAAGCCTCTGTCGAGCATGAACTGCAGCGTTGCCACTGGCAGTGGCAAGTTGTTTGCGTCGCTATGGTCACCGATGTTCCCTGGATCGCTAGCCACTGTGCATGGACAGTGAACAGTATTCGTCCTGAGCTGCGCTGTCACGTCAGCGTGACATCGACCGTTGCTTCACCGCTGGGAGTATATGGTATCATAGGTCATTATACCTGGAGCAGTTACATGATGTATGACTGTTGCATCTGGTCGAGCAGTGAAGTAAGAGCCGTTGCATCACTGGGGCATGCGACATGGGTTAGCCTGAGCGGCAGACATGTCGGCGTCGCGACATTCACATAATCCGCCTTGCTCTTGGAGTCCTGGCCACCTGGACCTGTCACGGTCAGGACCACCGTGTAGTCTGGCCGGGGAAGCGTACTGGTGGGACGGGCTTTGCGCCGTCGATGTGTTTCCGTCGCCGAAGTTCCAGGACCTTGACGAGATCGTGCCGGTCGAGGTGTCCGTGAACTGCACGTTGAGGGGCGCTTCGCCCTGGAGCGGAGTTGCCGAGAAGTTGGCCACCGGCGTTGGCGTCGGCGTTGCTCCCCAGGAAGGCACCGGGGGAGCAATCTTCCCTGAAGCACCATATTGAGCGCAGCACCGACGTCAGGGCTGCCCCAGCCGGTGTTGTTGTTCGGATACACCGCATTCAGGTGATGAGCCGTACTCAGTAATGCGTTCTTAACATCCACCGGGGACAGGTCCGGGTTCGCATCCAGTAAAATGGCACACGCGGCGCTTATCTGCGGGCACGAGGCGCTGGTGCCAGACGCGTACATATAATACTGGCTGATGGGGGTTCCTACTATCGCGCCAGATGCCCGGGCGGAAATGACCCCTTCTCCGATGGCGACAAGGTCCGGTTTTGTGCGCCCGTCCCAGGTGGGGCCCCTGGAGCTAAAGGTCGATATGCGATCATATATATCGGTCGAACCCACGGTAATAGCATCCGGGGAGTCCGAGGGGCATTTGATTGTACCCGGGTACGGGCCGGTGTTACCCGCAGAGCATACCACGACGACCCCGTTCGCCACTGCATTATGGACAGCGTCATCCACAGGCTGATAGTGGGTGGGGTTCGAAAGGGACATGGAGATGACGTCCGCGTAGTTCTGGACGGACCAGTCTATGGCCGCGATGATGTCGCTTACGTAAGCAGTGCCTGATGTGTCCAGCACTTTGGCGCTAAACAGGTTTGCTCCATATGCCACGCCCTTGTACAGGCCACTGGAGGCGCTACCCGTTCCGGCTATGATTCCTGCCACGTAGGTCCCGTGGCCCGAGTCGTCATATGGCGTGGGTCTAGCGTTCAGAAAGTCGTGCCACTGGAGCACTTTTCCCTGCAGGTCAGGATGAGCGATGTCCACGCCTGAATCTAGAACGCTTACGTTGATGCCCACTCCGGTGTATCCGGGCGCCGTGTTCCAGGCGGCGGTGGCATTGATGTGGCTCCGGCACCTCGTTGAGGTCCGCATATGCCGTCGTATCCGGTAAGATGCTCTCTATATCGTCCCTGGACTTGAGCGCTTCGACCGCGCTGTCGGGCAGGTCCATAGCTATTGCGTTGATGATCTTGTAGTTGTATTTCAGTTTTCCAGGAATAGATTTTATTTTTTTGATTTTTTCATCATCCATAGCCTTTGCCAGGTCGGTTCCCTTATCGTTTTTTTGACCGGGAGCAGACGGTTTAAAAGTAATAATATATGTGTGCTGCTGGCTTTCATTGCCCGAGGCGCTGGCGCTTATACTCGCTGGTGTCGAAAAAGCTATTACGATCGCAATCGCGATGATCATTATTTGCACTTGCCTTAATCTGGAAACGTTAATACCCCCTGGAACTCGACATGGCCTGCACACACATCGCATGCCCTGTAATTTACAGGATATCATGTTTTTTTGGACACGCCGCATAGCCTGTCATTCTATGGTGTATAATGTATCTATTATATAGCATTTATTATATAAATGTGTTTACCTTAAGCCTTAAGATCCTTTTTCACTTGGCTGTACTGCCGGATCTTTTACTATACGCCGGCACCAGACCCAAGTATTGGGGCTCAGGCCGGTATTTCAAATAAAATATCGTTAAATTTATATAATACCTTACTAAGATAATATTAACATAAATAACGCTTGGTAAAAAAGCAGCAGATTTCTTCTGGTGGCTGAGCAAATGGTCATAAAGATAATTGATAACAAGGATCTCTGGGATAAGCATGTTGACGAGAGCTCTTACGGTACATTATTCCATAAGTGGGATTTCTTAAAAATCATCGAGAGACACTCAGGCTATAAGTTATACCCCTATGGGGCATACCGCGGGGATGAACTGGTTTGCATTTTCCCGTTGTTCATTAAAAATTTCCTGGGCCTGAAAAGCGTCGTCTCGCCCCCGCCAGACCTCGCGGTTCCCTGCCTGGGATTCGTGATGGGGGAGACCTACGATAAGCTGAAGCAGCGCAGGAAAGAGGCTTACGTCAATAGTGTGATGGACGAGATGGAAGCGGAAATGAGGAATGTCCGCGCCAGCTCAATGAGCATCTCGACGGTGAACGGGTTCGTGGACATGAGGCCGTTCAAGTGGAACGGGTACCATGTGGAGATGCGCTATTCATATGTCATCGACCTCAAGCAGCCGCTTGACGCTATTCGGGGTAACTTCGACGAGAGGCTGAGGCGAGAGATCGACAGCGCCGATAAACAATCGCTGTCCTTCGAGCCCGCGGATAATGTCGACGAGTTTTACCGAGTTCTGGCGGGCTTGCACAGGCAGCACAGGCTCCACGGGCCTGTCCCTCCCAGGGAATTCCTCAGGGACGTTCTGGCGACATTTCCGGAAAATGTGAAAATCGGGTTTTTGCGCCAGGGCGGTGAGACCGTTGATGTGGTCGCATATTACCAGTACAAGAAACGCTTTGCCTTCTGGATGGGATGGGGGACCAGCACGAACCTGCTTCATAATGCGTTCACCGCATGGCACTTGATAAAGAGCAAGAAGTCGGAAGGCCTGGAGACTATGGAGATAAACGGGCTGCAGGTGAGGGAGCTGTGCTTCTTTAAATCTATGTTCAACGCCCCGCTGGAATATAGCTTCTCGATCACAAAGAAGGACCTGCTGGGCGCGATAGCACCGGGCCAGCGCAGTGGCACCGTGGTTACATGAGGGTCATGGAGAGGCCGGAGCTGCCGTGCACAGGTGATCGAAGACATGTCGGTAGAAATCATAGATGATAAGGTCCTCTGGGACCGGTTCATCGAAGGAAGCGTGAACGGCACGCTTTTCCATAAATGGGAGTTCCTGAAGATAATGGAGAAGTACACCGGAGACCGGCTCCTGGCCTACGGCGTGTACCGGGGTGGTGATCTCTTAAGCGCCATTCCCCTGTTCTTCAGCAAGCACAGCGGGCTGAAGATGCTATATTCTCCGCCACGCAATTCACTGGTATATGTGCCTTACCTCGGGTTTGTCACCGGCCCTGCAATGGCGGAGCTTAAGCCGCACGAGCAGGAAATCGCCTGGACCTTCGTGGCCGAAGAAATCGGATCCGAAGTCAGCCGGATATCGCCTAACTACGTCTCGTTGGGCCTTTCACCCGGTTTCACCGATGTGAGGCCGTTTGCCTGGAACGGTTTCCAGACAGAGCTGAGGTATACATATATTATCGATCTGGAGCAGTCCGCTGATGCCATCTGGGAATCGATCGAGAAGGGCTGCAGGAAGAACATTAAAAGTGCCTCGAAACATTCACTGACCATAGAGCAGGTACACGATCCTTACAGGTTCATCGAGATCATGAGGCAGGGCCTTAAAAAGCAGGGCACGACCTTCTTTCACAGACAGAGCCCCGAGTACATCAAAGATGTCCTTGAGGCGTTTCCCGATAACATCAAGATGTATTTCCTGTATGACGGGGACGATATCCTTGGCGCCATGACACTTTGTGGGTTTCACAGGCACTGTATCGGATGGATGGGGAGCACGGCCGTAGACAATGGCGCCAGCGCGAACGAGTATATGCTATGGGAGCTAATGAAGACGGCCAAACAGGAGGGCTTCAAGACCTTTGAAAACACCGGTGCGGACGAGAAGCGCCTGAACCTGTCGAAGACAAAATTCAACCCGTCCCTGGTGCCCCATTTTTACGTCTACAGGCGCGATGCGATATACAGAACGGCAAAATATGGCCTGGAGCAGGCTGAGCAAAATCCTGGCGTGAGACTCGAGGAAACCATGTCGATGAAACTACTGACCGATAAAGACCTCTGGGATCGATTTATCGACGAGAGCCCTAACGGCACGATCTTCCATAAGTGGGATTTCCTTAAGATCGTCGAGAAGTACACCGGGTACCGGCTGTACACCTTTGGCATTTACCTGGACGCAGAGCTGATCGGTGTCATCCCATTTTTCCTGCGTATGCACCACGGGCTAAGGACGCTCGTTTCACCGCCACCTCTGCCCATGGCTAATGTCCCTTACCTGGGGCCCGCGATGGCCCCGTCTTTCCATGAGCACAGGCAGCATGAAAAAATCCTGGCATGGGACCGCATCGTTAAAGAGATGGACCGGGGCCTGAAGGCGCTGTCACCGAACTATATCTCCATGGGCCTGACGTCCGATATAAATGATGTCCGGCCATTTGCCTGGGAAGACTATGAGATTGACCTGCAATATACCTATGTCATAGACTTAGACCGGCCGCTCAAAGAGATCTGGGATGGCTTTGATCGCGACTGCCGGAAAAATATCACCGAGTGCATGAAGTACCCGCTATCGGTCAGGCAGGTCAACGATATAGACCGGTTTAACGAGATCATGAAAGACAACCTGACCCGGGACGGCCCCACCTTCTACCATAAGCGAAATCCGGAATACCTCCGGGAGTTGCTTGATGCTTATCCCGACAACATCAAGCTGTACTTTTTCTACAACGGGGACGAGGTCGTGGGTGTCAAGATCAACATGGGGTACAGGCAGCACTACATGTCGTGGATGGGAAACGTCTCCATGCAGAAAGGGCTGAGCACAAACGAGTTCTTCTACTGGCAAATGATCAAGAATGCTAAAGCCTCGGGCTATAAAAGACACGAGAACTATGGCACTATCAACAAGCGCCTGAACGTGTTCAAGGCCAAGTTCAACCCTGCGCTCGAGCCGTGTTTCTACGTGCAAAAGAAGGACGGCCTGTACAAGGCGGCAGAGCGCGGCTACAACACGGTTACAGGGATTTCGAACATTGTGAAGGTGAAATAGCATGATGGCACGTACATTAAACCGGGGAGGGCAGTAGGATGGCGGTCGACATCATCAGCGATCGATCCTCCTGGGACCGGTTCGTCGAAGAAAGCCCGGATGCGATGCTCTTCCATAAGTGGGATTTCCTGAAGATCATCGAGAAGTACACCGGGTACCGGTTGTTCACCTATGGAATATATAAGGAGAAGGAGCTCGTCAGCATCATCCCCCTGTATCATATACGCAAAAAGGGCCTCAATTTTGTCTATTCTCCGCCACAGACAACCCTGTCTTACGTGCCCTACATGGGCTTCGCGCTCAGCCCGGAATACCATAGCCTGAAACCTCGAGAAAAAGAGGATTTGCTGTATTATGTTATCAACGAGGCCGACAAGACGATCAGGTCCTTTTCCCCCAACTACGTGTCGCTTGCGGTGGCGCCCGGGAACATAGACGTAAGGCCGTACCTGTGGAACGGCTACGAATGCATGCTTCAATATACCTATTATATCGATCTGGCAAAGCCGCCGGAGAAGATCTTCAGTAGCTTTGAAAAAAATTGCAAACACGAAATTAACGCCGCTTCGAAGCTTAACCTTTCCCTGGGAGAATCTAACGATGCAACCCAGATGTTCGGACTGATGAGTGAACGGCTGTCCCGCGTGAAGAACGCCTTCTTCCACCGACAGAGCCCCGCTTACGTAAACGAGTTGCTAAAGGCGTTCCCGGATAATCTGAAAATGTATTTCGCGTACAACGGTGATGTTTTTACCGGCGCCTTAGTTGATTGTGATTACAAGGGACGCAGCATCGGCTGGATGGGCAATGCGTCGGCAAAAGAGGGCATAAATATAAACGAGTACCTCCTCTGGGAGGTCATGAAGAAATCCCGGGCCGCAGGGTACAGGATATTCGAGAACCTCGGGGCCGACGAGCTGCGGCTGAACAATTTCAAGACCAAGTTCAATCCGACGCTGGTGCCCTACTTCTACGCGATTAAAAAGGACCGCCGGTTCCGGGCGGCCAGCTATGGCTCCGAAAAGCTCGCCAGGGTCCTGGCCTGATGACCCTGGCCAAACTGTTTTCGATATCGGACCATTATGGTTCAGGCCTATCGAGTTAATTATAGAAAACAACTTTTATATATAGCAACCGATAAATAAGAATGAGTATAATGGCTTTTTCCGTAGGACGAGGCGCTGAAGGTCTGAAGGGCTTTTTGCATGATCCGTTATATCGTAATTCGTTCTTCATGTTAATCAACAAAGGCCTGGGCGCGACGACAGGCCTAATCTTCTGGATCATTGCCGCCAGGTTCTACCAGGCCGGTGAGATCGGACTGGCCACGGCGCTGATTTCGGGCTCCACACTGCTGGTTAGCTTTTCCACGTTCGGCTTCGAGATGTCACTGGTCAGGTTCCTGAAGTCATATGATCGGTCCAGGGCATTCTACACCTGCCTGTTCGTCACTATGTTCTCTTCGCTTGTCTTATCGGTGTTTTATGTGTTTTTCGTGAACTATCTTTCACCTGATCTGTCGTTCATCCAGCAACCCGTATACGCGATTGTGTTTGTCCTGTTCACCGTCATCAGCTCAATCCGGATAATCACGTCAAACGCGTTCATCGCCATGCGGGACGCCCGGTACTCCTTCCTGCAAAACGTCCTCCTCCTGTCAAGCCTGGTGGCCCTGGTGCCACTGGCGTTTCTAGGAAGCATGGGTATCATCGGGGCGAACTTCCTTAGCTACATCATTACCTATTTCATCATCTTTCTGATCATGCTCAGGTTTATTCCATTCAGGCCACAGGTGGACCGGGAGTTTATTAAAAAATCGTTCAAATTTTCGTTCGGTAACTACGTGTCTAACATCATGTACGGCACTGGCTTCCTGGTGCTGCCCATCATCGTGCTGAACCTCCTGGGTGACAGTGCGGCAGGGACCTTTTACATTGCCTTTTCGATCGGTAATTTCCTGCTACAGGTGCCAATAGCACTGGGCGTATCGTTCTTTGTCGAAGGAGTGTACGGGGAAAACCTGAGGAAGAACCTGGTGAAGTCCGGGATATCCATGGTTTCGTTGCTTGTCCCTGGCATCATCCTTTTCTGGGTGTTCGGCAGCTCCCTCCTGGCGCTGATCGGGAGTAGCTATGTGAACGAAGATGCGGTTAATCTGCTGAGGCTGGTGGCGCTCTCAAGCCCGCTCTATGCTATCTATTCGCTCTTTCAACCGCTGCTTAACATACGAATGAAAATCAAAGCCCTGATTACTTTAAACGCGCTGATCATGGTGCTGCTCGCAAGCCTGTCGTATCTTTTCATCATCGATATGGGCATGGCGGGCGTCGGCTATGCTATGATTGCCACGTTCCTCATCGTGGACGCCGTGATTATTTATATGGGGCGGAGATGGGGCTGGCTAAGCTTTCGTTCAAAAAAGGAAGTTCCAGTATAATCGATGCGTGCGGACGTGTTGCATTAGGTTAATTGAAAATCTATATATAATTATAGCAACCAATTAATAAATATAGATATATTATGTAATAAAACGGAGCGAATGCATCAGTGAAACGGATGCTTATTCAGATATGGCAAAAAAGGTAAAAAATGAACCTGTAACCGGAGTTCTAAGATGGATTGTGGCCAGTCATTTTATTAAAAATACATCTGCACTGTGAAACGGGGGAGCAGGAATGGCAATTGATATTATTACTGATAAAGACCAGTGGGATAAGTTCATCGACGACAGCCCTTACGGCTTGCTTTTCCATAAATGGGATATGCTAAAAATCATACAAAAACACACCGGTTACGATCTGCGGACGTATGGTATATTTAAAGGTGAGCAACTGATTGCTGTCCTGCCCATGTTCTATGTGCATAAGATGGGTATGAATCTGGCATATTCCCCGCCACAAGGGACGCTTGTTTACATCCCCTACATGGGACTGGTTATGGGAAAGGAACACGCCAACCACAAACAGCAAAAAAGGGAGAGCCACCTTGACCTGGTCTGGACAGACATCGATCGGGAGTTGAAAAATAACCGTGCTAACTTCATGTCATTCACCTTCATGCCGGAGATGACCGACGTAAGGCAGTTTATCTGGGGGGACTACGGTGTCAGGCTCTTTTACACTTACATGATAGACCTGGAAAAGCCGCTGGATACCATCTGGGATGGATTTGAAACCGCATGCCGGCGCAGCATTAACAAAAGTGCAAAAGAGGGGTTATACCATAAACAACACACTGATGTGGACCTTTTTTATGAAATCATGACCACAGCGTTAAAGGACCAGGGTAACACCTTTTTCCAGCGGCAAAGCAAAGAGTACCTGAAAGACCTCCTTGCTGCTTATCCCCAGAATATCAAAATGTACTTCACTTACCTTAACGATGAAGCAATTGGAGTCCATGTGAACTGCGAGTACAAGGACCTGTGTATAGGCTGGTTAGGGAACGCGGCGTTGAACCGGGAGGTTGCCTCCAACGACTACTTCGTGTGGGAAGCGATTAAAATGGCCAAATCAGCGGGATATAAACGGTTCGAGATCTGGGGCGGCGACATGAAACGCCTCAACAGGTTCAAGTCCAAGTTCAATCCTGCGCTGGTGCCGTACTATCACGTGGTAAAAAAGGACACGATGGGCAAACTGGCCGACATTGGTTACACAGTGGTCTCCAGCGCTCCCATTTTGAGCTCGCTAATACGATAATGACCTTCTCATTTTTATGATCTGCCGGTGTGTGTATATGCGCCAGAGTTGTCAGGTCTTGTTCAATGCCATTATTAAACAACTGGAACCATCCGGGTAATACCTGTTGATCACGTTTTCCGTCCTGAACCCGTTTTTTTCATAGAGGGATATCGCCTTAAGATTACTCGCCCTCACTTCGAGGTGACATCTGTCGCATCCGCTTTGTATGGACATGTCTATAAACGAACGTATCAGGCTGCTGCCGATGCCCATCCCTCTGAACCTCTCCGCCACTATCATTTTGCACAGGTGTCCTTCCGACTGGAATAATCGGCGGTCCCTCTTGCCTACCGCGAAACCCGCCAGACCCCCGTCATAATGGGCGGCCAGGAAAAACGGCGATTTTTCCCCTGGCTAACCGGTTCAGGCATGCAGAGCGGAAATAGTTATACATGCCATGTGAAACTAACAGCCTGACCACCTCCGGCACATCGGAAAGGCTGGCTCTTTCTATCTTCAGATGCAGGACGCCTGTGTCACGGGTTACCGCAGCATGTTTGAAAAGTAGCCACCGTTCGATGCTTGCGGCAACTGCCCTGAGCAGAGAAAAGGCTCTCATCATGACGTTATAAGCCAACAGCCCCCGCTCATCAATCAGATCCATCTCGCACCTCAATATTTCTTCCAGCTCTCGATCGCTGAACTCTGCAGGCAATCCCCGAGAGAAAAAGAGGACCGTGCGATCTCTGCAGGCGCCGCTCACGAACGTATCGGCTGTCCGGCCCTGCAGCATGGCAATCACCGGCATTTTAATACCTTTGCTTTTGCTAAGCCCTTCGACTATATGGAAAATGCGTGGCTCGTCAGCCTCAGTTATCACCTTCGCCCTTAACAAAATTATCGCGGCAGGTATAAAAAGCGGGTAGGCGGCCACATACGCTAATATGAGCGCCAGTACCGACAGCAAGATTACTTCCCATTCTACGTTTGCGTACTATGAGCGCAAGAAGTAAGATAAGCATGGTCGCAAGCAGCATGCCATAGATGAGTACCTTCTTCCTGCAGGTGTCTTACTCGAAGCGGCATTTATTCTCCAGGACAATGTTTACCATGTGCTCGCATTACAGGAACGAACGCCGTTATCATGTTCGGGTTATCTCATACTGATGTTCGCCGTTCTTGGCATTTATCCTTAAAGTGTTGCCATATACTATTTCCCAGCCATCGTAAGGGGCGCCGTCCATGGTCACTGAATATGCAGGAGGCATGGTGATCTGGCCCAGGGTAACAACGGCGTTTCCGTCGCACTTCATCTTCATCGTTATTTTCGCATCGTCCTTCTTCAGGGTCAGATAATCTGCTTTTGCCGTGAGCTCTACCAGGGGTGTATCATGGTAGCTGATGAACTTACCATTGAGCAATGTATATTCTTCGGGCTGGCCATCCCGGAACCTCACGAACATGGTTTCGGCATCGGTTACGAAGCTGCCGACGGTAGATGTCCCGGCGCCTGTGTATATTATATCGACACAGCTGCCGTTGACTATGCTAAGGGCGTTACCCGTTCCCGTTACGTTGACGGTGCCGGTCGAGGCTTCCGGTCCGTTCGCGTAACTGGATAATAACGCGGTGACGCGGTACAGGTCCTTCCCGGGCGTCGTCGTCCGGAAGTAGATGACCGGCGAGTAGACGTTGGACGCTGCCCCATTGCCTCCGATCGAGCTTACATGCTTGGTTATGTACACGTCTGAGGAGGGGACCGAATACAGCTGGAGCTCTACACTCTGGCCGTATGGATTCACGGTGCTCCACTTGAGCTGGCTGGTGTTGATGCCCGTGTTAATGTCTTTAGCATAGGCGAGGCCCAGCCAGTCATAGCCGGAACTTCCTATTTGCAGGTCGCCGTTCACATGGCCTATATTACCGGGGCTCGTCGTCTTGACCGTGTTAAAGCTGGCCAGTCTCCATATATTCCGGTAAGTCCAGGCCTCTCTGCCATTGGCCCGGTCGATCACTATGTAGTATTCGTTACCCGGGCACAATATCGTTCGTTCGAAGTTGACGGGGGTGCTCAGCGTCGTTATATCTTTCCAGCTGGTGTCCTGCAACTCCATAATCTGTTCACTGGCGGTTAAAATGCTGGACCACGGGGTAGTTACGGTCACTGACACCGTGGCGGGTGTCCTGACCCCTACTGTGTCTCCTTTTGCCGCACCCCGGTACCTGGCGCCGGTTATCGGGTCAAGGCCGAAGGGAGTCCGGGGATTTTCAATTACGATCAGGTTATGGTAGACGGGGTGTAGCCCGTATACCCGGTCGAGAATATACTTATCTTCGCCACCGTCGGCAATCAGCAAGTCGCCTTTGCCATAATACTGTATCGCCAGCTGGTCGCTCCGGGCTTCCAGCCTCGCGGTGTGAGACGCTATTTGCTGCGTGGTGACCATGCTCAGGAAGTCGCTATCTGTATTCCACCCTGTCCTCATCGTCTGGAACATGGCGTTCGGGTCCAGATGGTTCGTATACGGGGGCGGATTCCTGGCGAGGCCGTTATAGTTATACTCACACAGGTACTCCGTTACGGAACTCATCGCCCCTTCAGTGCTGGAATCAGGCATGAGCCTGATGTTAGCGTTGACGTTATCGTAATGCCTGAGCACGGCACTTCTATTTGCGTCATCCAGCAGGTTAGCGATACAGTTATTGTAGTTGAACCTGATGTTCAGCAACGTCTCGTATGTGGCCTCTATGTCATTAGGATAAGAGTCCCACAATTCTGCGGTGAAATGACCTTTCAACACTGGATACCTGTCAAGGTAGTTCTCGCCCTTCACATGGGTATAGGCCTGGGCGAATAACACCAGGCCCTGCAACGTGTAGCCGTTATATCCGATTAAGTCCTTTCCCGTGGCACTGTCAAGCCCGTAATAGGCGATGGGCTTATGGTCGTTATGTAACGGATCCCGGACAAAGTAGTAGTCGGTGCCACACTTAAGCCAATCATCCGGCCCGCTGCTGATCCCGATTCGGTTGGGATTCGTATAGTCTTCCAGGGCCAGGCCGGCGAAAGCCACATTGATGTAAGCCTGGCCGTGGTAGTCCCAGAACGTCACGTAGTCTCTGTCCTTGCCATTACCGTTCAGATCGTTATAGCACTCGTCGGCGAAATCGGCCAGCTTATCTCTGACAACCGCATCTGTTGCCACACTCATGTGGGGCTGCACCATATCGTAGGCGATGCTGTAGTCCCGTATTGCGCAACTTTTACGGAGCGGGCTGTAGTTATCGCCTTTGCCGATGTTCAGAAGCGCTTCTGTGGCTTTCAGCGCGTACTGGTCGCTACCAGTAATCTGCCAGGCGAGTGCCAGGCTTTTCGCATAGCCAGCCCGGCCCATGATATCCTCATAGGGGTCACCGGGCCATGTATTTAATGTAAAATCTTTTTCAAGCGCCTCGTTTGCATCACGAATGATGTTCTCTTCACCGGATTTCCATGGATCTATATTATGATTCATGTAACCGGGACATTCGCCGATATCATTGAAAAACAACAAGGGATGTTCGGATACGCTCAAATATGGTTCGCTCCCGGGGATAGTCGATTCGCTCCCGGGGATAGTCGATTCGCTCCCTGGGATAGTCGGAACTAAAATCTTCATCGTTATTATCGTTGTTGAGATAATAATATAGATGATTATAGTTGCGATTAGTAATTTATTTATTCGATTCTCCTCCTTGTTAAAAAATTAAGCGCTTATAATATAATAGTATTCAATACTATAAAAATGTCATCATTATATTAGTGCAGGCCGAAAGTATGGGGTGTTACATTAAAGAAGGGGTGGGTCATGGGTCGGTGATGTCCTGGACGAAATCGAACAGGTTGTCTGTATTAGATTATCTTTCACAGGCTGGAAACCGTCCCCATCGGCCGTAAATGATACTGACTTTGGCGCCGTCTTAAGAGCCAGGATAAAAAATCCCTGCGAAAATTAGTTAGCGTTCATATGTTATTCACAGTATGCGCTAATAGACTTTGAACTAAAAACCTTACTATACCCGGGAAGGGTGCTGAACACTTCATTATCCTTATAGTAATAGTCATATCCAGTGATTGAACCATTTGACCCCCGGAACTTGCCATCCCGGGATGTGTACAATTGCAATGGCCGCTTGTTCAGTTCCCCATCTCTAATCAGTAACATGTCCTTCCCGCCACGTGTTACGAATCTCGTCTGGTTATCATTATTATATACCTTGAGGATGGAAGAAGTATAGTTCTGGTAATTGGGCAGCGACTCGAAGTATCTTCCCGTTACATAGTCCGTAAGCAGAAGGCCCGCGTGAGTGTTATACAGCAACCTCATGCTATTTGTTTCTTCTTCGGTTAAATAGAACGTATAGAACGGTCTCTTCACCAGCGGATTGTCCATCGCTACCCAATCGTTGGAAACCGAAAGCAGCACCCATACGACAAAGAGTATCACAAGCATCGTTTTCGCGACCTTTTTTGTGTTGACATACAGGCAGTAAAAACCAACGGCTGACATCAGGGCAATGAAGATGAGGGTATATTCCTCGAACCTTCCCAGGTTAAGATTGCCGGACAACTTATTGATAAGCATTAGCGGGCCCGGGAAAGTGATGGGTATAAGTATTAATGACACCAGACTTAAGACTTTAGTAAACTTACCGAACACATTAAACTTCACCACAATCAGGATGCCCAGCACGACAAACAATATGGTGGGTATATACTGGAGGTAGTTAAACATCTCGTTGAGTGGCGTGCTGTAGATCGACTTGGTCAAACTGCCGGACGGAGCTGATACAATTATGTTGTCCAGCAATCTCTGGATTAACTGTTGCCCGAAGAAGTTCCAGTAGATCAATGTCATGGCAATGCTGATCACCAGGTACTTATAGGTAACAGGCATTTTTTCCCTGCTTTTCTGGAAAGCCAGGTGCAGCAAGTAGATCAGCAATAAAATCGCCAGCACATATAGAATGGATGCCGTATGGTAAACAATAATTGCGAATGTAATAAAAAATGCAATGTAATATTTTGTTTTATTGGCCCTTTCCATCAGCATAAAGAACAACACAATAAAAATAAACGAGACCGCTGATCTGGGTATTGAGTACATTCCATAGTTGATGAGCATCGGGTTAAATAACACAATGAGGGCGGATAACAATGCCAGGTTTGTGTTTTTAAATAACTTTTTAGACAGGATGTATACGGCGGGAGGAATGAAGAAAAATATAAGTCCACTATATATGTAGGAAATTCTATTCAACCCGATCTGCAAGCCAGTTAAATCATGTAGTGTAACACACATGATGTGCCATAGTGGAAACGGCTGGTATACATCAAAAACACTGGTGATGTGTCCAGTATTTATCAGGCTGTCCATTAAATTTGTGTGAGAAAAAACATCTGTGTAACCTATAAAATAGTAGTATTTTAATGTCACTCCCCACAATATGTTCAACGTTAAGAACATTAACTGTAGCAGTATGATTATTACTTGCGCCTTTGAGGCCTTGTACAGCAATATTTCAAGCAGCACCACCGTTGCGAGCAAAGCCATGACAACATAATAGGGGACCTCTCTCTGATCACTGCTTGTTAAAAAGTAAACGGAAATGGTAAATAACGTTATGTATGATAGTATTAATATTTTAAACGATTTTTGTCCCGGGGCGAAGGTTTCATGTTCAAAAAGCATACTACCAGCACCACCTCATTCGGAGTTTATATCGGCGATGTCTTTGTTCAAAAAAAACTTAAACAGGAGTGGCGCGGTGATCATTGGCACGGCGAGATACATGCCAAGGATCGAAAAGTTGGCTAATCCCACGACTAATGGCACAGTCACCCCGATTAAAGCGATAAGCGGTAACCCCAGCATGATAATTTTGTGAAATACGTCAAAATCCGTGACCCTGTTGAACATGGGAATAAAAATTTTTAAAATTGCAAAGTCGGGTTTCAGGACAAACCTTGAGTTCAACAACAGTATTGTAAAAAAGATTACTATTAATGCAAATGGAATACCGGCTGCAAAGTTATCATCGATTTGCATACTATTATATAAATACACCATATATTATAAAAGCTTTCGCTTGCAGTGCTTTGGGTAATGTCTTTAAAAATTATTTCATTATTTTATTGTAAAATAAACAAAAGAAAAGCAATAATCCCTGTCACTTAAAAATTGCCTATATCTTTACGTGGAAATCATTAATCAGTTTCTCTTTGACGAACGGCATGATTTTACCGTTGACGTGGATTTCATCCGCAACAAATTCATCTTTGATAAATCCTTCGTCATTGACTACCAGTGAATAAATGTCTATGTATCTATATCCGGCATCTTCGCAAAACTTTTTTAGCTTATCGTTGAAATCCTGGCTTATTCTCACCCTCTCCTCCGGTGAAGCTAAGTAGTTATAACTGTTCTTAAAATTGTTAAATTCCTCCTCCCTCATCCTTTTTGTCGCATATGGCGGGAACCTGTAGATTTCCCTCGTGGCCGGGAGTACGCCGTAGACGATAAAATTGATGCCCATGTCTTTCAGCTGTCGCAATACCTCGCCGTAGTTCGCTAACGTCATATCCATTAGCGTATCTATGGAGGTCTTGCCCCCGCTCTTTTTATGCTGGTTGTAGAAATGTACCCTGCAATCGATCTCGCCGAATACCAGGATCACTAAGTCCCTTCTCCAGACTATTTTATCGATAATCCTGAAGAGCTTTTCATTCGACCTGACCGAGCTATTTTTATTAATCAGGTTATAGGCTGTTGCCGGACCGATGTTATGAACGATGAACGACCTGTTCTTTTTAAAGGCCATTGTGTGGCTGTTTCCAATTACGTGGACCAATGGCCTGTTTAATATCTTCGAATATAACTTTGAGTAGACATGGTTCATATGTAAGAAAAACGTATCCGTTTCTGTCCTGACCTCGAAATTTATCAGGTATGGCAAACCTTTTTCCTTTACTACCTCCAGCGCCACAGGGACGTTGTGCATGAACCTTGATAAAAAACCTCTCTCATAATCCATGCTGATGTCTCCAGCTATTACTCACTAATCATTGATTATATTATCAATTATATTAATTTTCTGACGGCCTGGTGTTAATCTTTTAGATAAAACAATCTGTGGAAACTACCGGTTACTGGACAACAACTTTAAATATATTAATAACTTTATTAATATTGGGCCTAATGTCACTTGAGCTTATAGATAATAAAGATGCATGGAACCATTTTGTCGAGGTCAGCCCGTATGGACAGCTGTTCCATCGATGGGAATTCCTGAAGATCGTCGAAAAACACTCGGGCTGTAAGCTGTTTACCTATGGTATTTATAAGGGAAATGAGCTCATGTGCATATTTCCCCTCTTCTATCGGGATAAAAACGGCGTAACAGCAATATTGTCGCCTCCGGCAGAGGCCGGCATTCCTTTCATGGGTTTTGTCATCAGCCCTTCATACCTGGAGTTCAGGCAGCGTAAAAAGGAGAACTACCTGGAGATTATCGCTAAAGACATCATAGAAGAGCTTAAAAAAGTCGCGCCGAACCATATAGCCTTCTCTTTGCCCCCTGATTTTTCTGATGTGAGGGAATTCATATGGGACGGCTATAAGGCGGAGATTAACTTTACCTACGTCATCGATATGGAAAAGCCACTGGAAGAGTTGCTGGAAAGTTTTGATGAGGAATGTAAAGTGGAGATCGGAAGGGCGGCAAAACAGAATCTGGTTTTGAAAGAGATTACAGATGTAGATATCCTGTATCGTGCACTGAAAAAAAAGTATGGCCAGCAGGGCTTAAGTGCAATGCTCCCCGGCCAGCCCTATCTCCTGGACATATTATCCGCCTTTCCAGATAACGTGAAGATGTATGCCTTATACGACTCGGACAGCGTTGCTGAATGCCTGGTCAGTTATGAATACAAGGGGAGGCTTACCTGCTGGATCGGCGCTGTCAGCCTGGATAAAAACGCGCCTGCTCTGGAATATCTCATCTGGGAACTAATAAAGGAAAAAAAGGCCAGGGGCTTTAAAGAGATGGAGATACAGGACGCCAACGTGAAGCGGCTATGCTCCTTGAAATCAAAGCTTAACCCCGGGCTGGAATATTTCTTTTACCTGCATAAAAACGATACAAAAGGTAAACTGGCGGAGCTTGCCTCTAACAGTTTACTGAAAACGAAATGGTTCAGCATATGATTATCGCAGTCGCAGTTCAGGTGTCAGTGTTATGGCTATTGAACTAATAAAAGATAAAGATATATGGGACGAGTTTGTTGAGGCCAGCCGATATGGCCTGTTATTCCACCGATGGGACTTCCTGAAAATCATAGAGAAACATTCAGGTTATAAGTTGCTTCCCTATGGCATATACGAGGGGAATACCCTCATTTGCCTGTTCCCGATGTTTCTCAGGCATTACCGCGGGTTAAAGCTGTTGTTTTCCCCGCCGCCACAGACTGCCATCCCTTATCTTGGCATGGTGCTGAGCCCGGATTACGATACTCTCAAGCAGCGGAAGAAAGAAAGCTACTTGAATACGATCGTCGAGGAAACCCGCCTTGAGCTAAAGAAAATATCGCCTAACTGTTCGATTTTTACGATGTCTCCTGGCATACTGGACCTGAGGTCGTTCAAATGGGGCGGATACGGGATAGAGTCGCTATTTAGCTATACGATTAACCTTGAACGGCCAGAGAATGAGATACTGGGGGGATTCGGGAAGGACTGCAGAGAGCGGATCCGGAAGTTCAACCGGGTGAACGCCACGTTGACCGAATCCCGTGACCTCGGGACATACTATGATCAGTCGAAAAAGCTCTACGGCGACCAAGGCTTGAATCTGCCCCTTTTACCGCAGAGATATCTGGAAGAGATCATGAAGAAATTTCCGGAAAACATCACCATGTATTTTCTGGAAAGGGACGGCGAAGTCATCGATATTGAGGGCGTATATGCATACAAGGATAACTTCAAATTACTCTTTGGAGCGTCGAGGATAGAAGAAAAATACCACGGTAACCAGGAATATTCCACCTGGGAACTGATAAAAAAGGCCAAAAAAGACGGATACAGGCAGTTCGAGATAGTGGGGGCGAACACCAAGCGCATTCGCAACTACCAGTCAAAATTCAATCCGTCCCTGAGCATGTACTTTTCAGTTTCCAGGTATGATGCGATCGGACACCTGGGGGAGTGGTTCTACATGAACTTTGTCCGGAAGAAGCTGACTATTACGACTGCGTTAAAACACAGCGGGCGATGACCCGGTCAGCAACCCTTTATTGAGCAAGATAGCGATAAATTATAAAATATATGATAGTAAATATAATATCCTGGAAGTGTATACATTGCGAATCATTGTTGAAATTGCGCATCCTGCACAAGTTCACCTGTTCAAAAACATGATCTGGCAGCTTGAGCGGAAGGGACATTCGGTTAGAATCGCGGCCGCGAACAAAGAGGTTACCCTCGACCTTTTAAAATCCTATGGCTTCGGTTACGATGTCCTTTATAACAACACCGGGGGAAGCCTGTTGAAAAAATCGGCGATGTTGATCAATGGCCAGATAAGAATGTTCAAGCTGGCCAGCGAATTCCGCCCGGACCTTTTTATCAGCACCGTGTCGGAGATCTCCGGTCCGGTAAGCCGTATTTTTAAGAAGCCTCACATTGGCGTGACCGACACGGAACATGCGGGCATGACGAACGCAATCGCGTACCCGACCACGGATGTCATCCTTACCCCTGCCTGTTTTAAAAATGACCTGGGCAATAAGCAGGTGAGGTTTGACGGGTGTAAAGAACTGGCTTACTTGCACCCCGGCTATTTTAAGCCGGACCCGTCGGTGCTGCCCGACCTTGGACTTTCGGAAAGGGACAACATCTTTTCAGTCAGGTTTGCGGCTTTTCACGCTACCCATGATGCGAGAAGCGAGAAGTTCGGCAGCGAGTACATACCAATGCTGATTGACCGGCTGAGGAAAGAGGGAGAGATCTGTATATCATCCGAGGTGTCACTTGATAGCAGCCTGAAGAAATACCAGCACAAGCTAAGTCCGGATAAGTTCCAGAGCCTCCTTTACTACTCAAAGCTTTATATAGGCGAGGGGTCTTCAAGCGCAAACGAAGCGGCAATCCTGGGAGTCCCGTCACTTCATTTTGAGCGGTTAAGGGACGGTGACAGGGCGTATGGGGTCACTGAGATCAACGGAATCATGTCCGAGCTTCAGGACCAATATGGTTTGGTCTATACATTCCACGAAGAAGAGAAATTACTGGAAAAAGTGGACGAAATTTTATCGGACCCCCGGAAGTCGAAAAAGGAGTGGATGGGAAAACGTGAGAAGTTCATAAGAGATAAGATTGATGTTACTTCATTCCTGGTCTGGTTTACTGAAAACTACCCCGACAGCTACCGGGAAATAAAAGACAACCCTGCCCTCCAGCATCGCTTCGGATCAGGTAAAAAGACTATGCCGATCACGGTCACGCAATAAATTTCCGGACCCTCGGACCCAGCACATCGGTCATTCCGAGCGGTATGTGTTTCCACAGCCGGGCGAACGTCCCGTAACGGGCTTGTGGTACAGGCGCCATCTTTTTTTCCGGGTGGTAGCTGTAGACCAGCGGGACGTTGCCCGCACCCCAGGCGTTTTTAAACTGGTACACCCCCGAACCTATCGGACTTCTCCCGAAATCAAAATACTTCATTCCGTTCTCATAAGCAAATCGTATTGAGTTCCAGTAGATGTAGTTATTCGGCGATAGTTTGAAATACTGCTGCAAGGACGTGCTATAGCCAGACGTCAGCATCGGGCCGAACCTCATCATAAACAGCGATGCAATCGTTTTACCTTCATACAGTGCCTCGGAAATGTATACATCTTCGGGGAACTGCTCCTGGATTTTTCTAAAGAACGCCAGCCCGTGCGGAGGTGTGCCCAGCCTGCTCATGGTGATCCTGTACGCGCCAAAAAAGTTAATGGCTGCGTCCTCGCCTTTGGTCACCCTGAAGCTTAAATTGCTGGCCGCACTCTTCTTTATCCCTCTCCTCACATTTTTGCTCATGTTTTTCTCCACCATGTCCAGACCACCGCTTAGATTAAGGATAAAGGTAGAATAATAGCCGTCCATTTGCCTGAACCCTTTACAGGAAACCGCAGCCCCGAGGCTTCTCAACTCCAGATTGTTGATGCCCAGCTTTCTGCTGGTGGACACTGCAGCGTCCAGTAAAGCCTTTTCCGTCACAGCATCATTGCTGCATACGTCGCCATATGGGGCGAATGGTAACGACACAATGCGCTTACTCACCGGCGTCTTGATGATAAATGAAGGGAACACGCCGCATATCTTATCTCCGCTATCCCTCGCCAGGAGGTACATCGGCTTATGGCCGTAGGTTTCTTCGATGACCCGTTTCCATCCGATCTGGTGGTAAAAGGTGGCACATGAGTGTTCCCGGACATATCTGTCCCATTCGCTTTCATCGTTTTTTTCCAGGGCCCGTATCTCGATTTTCATAATGACGCCATCGATGCTTCATGTAAATTGTTCTTTTTAAACTTCCCCAGGGATTCTAAAACGTGAATTATTCTTTTTCCACCACGTCCCCCTTGATCATCCAGTATGCCCAGAACCCTCCGGGTCGGCCCTGTCAGATAATCGTACCTGCCGGTCCATTCGTTAAAAAAATCTTCCGTGTCTTTATTTACAGAAAACGAATATCCACAGACAGGAGGTATATGGTACCAATCTTCGATGTCTACCGTGATAGAAACGCTATAATCCTCGATTGTAATACCCTCTATCTTTTTAATGAACAATGCAAAGACATGTTGTTTAATCCAGGCCATGTGTCAATCTATTATAACTCATGCTACGGTAGCTGAAATTATATAACAATTTACTCATTTATTTATTAATATATAAATGTTTGCTATATTAAAGCCATCTAGTTGATGGCAGTTCTTAATATCGTTTACTACACTGGCGGTCTGTCGACAATAGATATATTTATTATTAGAGATATATATCTATAGAAACCGGAGCCGGGCACGATGGACAGAGTTTTGGTTCTATCCCCACACACCGATGATGGGGAGATATCCGCGGGGGGCACTATAGCAAGGTTTGTCGAAGAAGGCAAAGAGATTTTTTATGTAGCCTTTTCAAGCTGTGAAAAATCGGTGCCGGATAACCTGCCCCTGGACGTGTTAAAAAACGAATGTATGGCCGCCACCAGGGAACTGGGCATACCCGGGAGCAACAACTTCCTGCTGGAATATGAGGTCAGAGAATTTCCGAAGTTCAGGCAGGAGATCCTCGAACATCTGTTAAAAATCAAAAAGGATACTTGCCCCGACCTGGTCATCACTCCGTCGTCCTTTGACACTCACCAGGACCATCAGGTAATATACGCCGAGTCTCTCAGGGCATTCAAAAAGTCTTCGTCGATATGGGGTATGGAGCACCCCTGGAACAACCTGAACTTCAGGACAGATATATTCGTAACGCTGGACGAAAGGCACATGAAGAAAAAGATAGAGTCCTTAAAGAAATATAGCTCCCAGGACACGAAGGATTATTTCAACGAGAAATATATAGGAGCACATCTGCTTACCAGGGGCACGAACATCGGCGTGAAATACTCCGAAGTATTCGAATGCATACGGTTTAAGATATAGCCATGGGCATTCAACCGTACTTATTTTCGTCGCATTTTTACCGGGCTATTGTCATCTCAAAGGGGTCTGGTACCAGGAAGAAATAGTTTTATACTAATACAGTTATAAAATATCGTATATAGATATAGGGGTTAATATTCATATGGTAAGTGTGCTAACAGCTCATCAACCCTTGTACATGCCCTGGCTGGGGTTTTTCCAGAAGGTGTCAATGAGCGATGTCTTTTGTCTATGGGACGATGTACAGTTTACGCCCGACGGCTACATTCACCGGAACCGCATCAAAGGTCCAAACGGGCCGATGCTGCTGACAGTACCTGTCCACATGAAAAATTACTATGAAACGACAATAAACAACATCCACATCGACAACAGCCAGAAGTGGAAGAAGGCGCACTGGAACTCAATCATGGTCTCGTACGCGAAAAAAGCTCCTTACTTCAAGTCATACAGCGATTTCTTCGAAGACGTTTACCGGAGAGATTGGGATGTGATCTCCGACCTCGATGAACATCTCCTGAAGTACCTGTTCAAAGAGCTGCGGATTAACGTGGAATTCATCAAAGCCTCCGACCTCCACTTCGAAGGGAAGAAGTCAGACCGGATCCTGGACATGTGCAACCAGCTGAAAGCCGACATGTACATCTTCGGCGAAGGCGGGGAAAAGTATGCGGATAAAGCGATGTTCCAGGAAAAGGGCATGAAAATATACTTCCAGAAGTACAGGCACCCGGAGTATCCCCAGTTGTACGGGAACTTCGTCCCCAACCTGTCGGTCCTCGATCTTTTATTCTGCTACGGCGAGAAATCGGCCGATATACTGAAAGCGGATAACCCTGGAAAAGAGCATCTCATTAAAAAATATTCTATCTGATTTTTTTTAAAGCTAACGATAAGCTTTCCGGGTCCATTCGGAAATCTGATCACCGGACGTGATCCATGCATTTTTCTGGTGACAGTACCTTAATATTTTCTCATACAGCTTAACCCAGCTTTTCCTGAAGTTCGTGCTGAACACGTCGTTATGCCAGAGTAAAGTGGCTACACCGTTGCATTTTTCGACGCTGTCGATCATGCTCTTAGAGATCTCCCACAGGCGATCTACGGGCAGATTTGAGTTGAATAACGTGAAGTCCGCCAGGACCATCGGCAGCTCGACGATGTCGATCGTCGCGCCCGTCACACGGTGAACAGGTTTAAACGCATGGCACATGCCGTTTTTGAAGCCGATGACCCTGTTGTTGCCGATGGTAGCGTCGTACCTGAAGCCTGCCTTCACCAGGTACTCCCAGGTCTCCGGGATCCTGAACATCAGGTAGTGGTTACGATATCCTGTGATCTTTCTGTTCAGGACATTCTCTATCCTCCTTTTTTCATTCTCGATCTTCAGTCGGCTCTCCGTACGTGTAATAACCACCATGCAGCCCCACTTCGCTACCGCAGTCGACGATTGTGCCCAGCATGCCATCCAGGTCCTCTACGTTATACCTGAATCGCAGGATATCCCTGTCAGCGGCCATAAAGTAGAAGGAAGACCGGGCACCGTACGCAGCCTCGATTTCCATAATTTCCCGGAAGTTAATGAACGGGCTGTGGGCATTACCCGCCAGCTTCCACCAGAGCTGTTTCTTCACATCTTTATAATCCAGCCTGCCTGTGCTGTATAGTGTCATCAGGGCTGTGTACTTCGGCGGCGGGTAAATGTCATCAACGTCATGCGTGAGGCACACCGCAAACTGTTTGCCCTCAGGATACTCGATCTCGAGGCCGTTCTGCACCAGGTAATCCGACATGAACGGCTTTAAAAAGAGGCGGTCCGAGCTCACGTTTTTAACGTCCATGTATGCCTCGTTGTTCAGGCTTTCGCCCTTAAAAACAAAAAGGTCCCATAAGTCCCTGTTATTTCTTAAAATCTCCTCGGGCTGATACATGGTCATTCGAAGTATTTTATCGATAGCTTATTTATCAATTATTGTTCGGGGCTTAAGGTTATGTCCCTCGCCTTCTCGCTGCCATAACGCACCGGCATAATCAAGTCCATGGTTCTCATCCCATACTCCGTCGCCGGTTGCAGGCACAGTAATGTTGCCCGTTGCCGCTTTGGTGGCGTTAGCCGCGGCCTGGTCTGTCACATTGATCCATAGCCAGCATTCCTGGTACGGCGCGGTCATATTGCCATCCGCATAGAGCAGAAAGTCAAGCTTCATGCCAGTGCCCGGCCTGTCTGGCTTGATGTTTAAACCTCTTCTCCACGTCTGGTTATTGTCCACTATCACCTGCTCTGAATAGAGCTGAGAACTTGTGGAGTTATCGCTTAGCGTTATGATCAAGCTATAATTTACATCCCGGTGTTCACGGTTAGATATGCTTACAATGACGGGCTTCTGTTCTCCTATATAAAATTCCCTTGGATAGTTATCGGCCGAGCCATTTGAGTCCAGTATAAAGAACAGAGTATAATGTTCCCCGATCTTCGGAGTGAAAACCATATATCCTATCGCACAGACAGAAACTACCGTCGCCACTATAACCAGAACTGTAATGGCGTTATCCCGTGATGATTTATCCTTAAAAATCTCCTTAGCCTCGCCGAAAGCGCCGGCGAAGTTAACGCAGTATCGTTCTTCCACTGGCAGCTTAAGTCGCCTGATATATGCAATAAGTGAACAAGCTATGGTGAAGACACAGACGCAAACCATAATGGGGTCCAGCCTTATTCCCCACGAGGTGTAGCTAAGGCCGAAGCCGATAAGCGGTACGATAATTATGCTCATGGTGAACGACAGGATAACCCGTTCGATGCTGCCCGCGCTCTTCTTTTCTGGAAAAAGTGCGGCCATGAGCGAATAGCCCGGAATGAACAGGGCCAGAGCTAAGGCGAAAACCGGCCTTATCACACTCCCGTTAAATGGGGGCAAATAGATAAAAGCGACTCCCAGTAGCGTTAAAATGACCGCGATGTAAAGGTCCAGAGTAGTTATATTCACATCGGCCCACTGGTTCTCAAGCAGATTTTTATTTTCTTTGTTTGGCAGCATGTTTTACCTTTTATCCTGGCACTGTTAAAGTTGAGCACTGTCTATGGGTAACCATTGAAAAGAAGGCCTTTTATAGGCGATTATCAGTTCACGTCTATAGGGCTTCCTCATATTCACGGTTTAATATATTTACCTCATGAGATTAATAGGTTTCTCCCGATACATATACTGTCCCTACGCTTTATCAGCTTATCCGGCAATTACCTTAATTCCCTCAATCGTACTGACCTTCAGCGTGGCGAAGACCTGGTCGACGATCGTCTCGTCGATGTGGACCCTGGAGAGCGGCTTCCCTTCGATGAACTCCATCACCAGGATGTAATTGGTGATATTGACAGGAGCTTTCCGCAGCCGGCTCATGACAACGGCATGAACGTAGCCTGCCTGTAAATTTTTTATCTATTGTCATTGTCACTAAGGGTTGCTGAGGGCCCGTCTCAGCTCACGGACCTTATTGTCCGGCAGCTCGATGTCCGCCTTGCTGACCGCTACGTCAAGGAGCCCGACTGCCCGGTGCAGCTCCTCCCCGGAAAAATGCTTTTGCGCAAGCTCGATTACCCTGGCTACCGGCACCTTCTGGCACATGGCGCACAGTGCACAGATCAGGTCGAACGACTTGGCAGGCTGCAGGGTCCTCTCTCCCATTTTAAGACAATCCACGATGAAGACCTTGCCGTGCGATAACAGAAAATTGTCCAGCTTGATGTCGCCATGTACGAAACCGTGGTCATGCATCACCCGGATATCCCGGAAAATCTCGTCGACCTGGTCGTCGGTGATGGCGACCTCCGACAGCAGCTGGCCCTCGATGAACTCCGTGACCAGCATATAGTCGTCCTCGTTGAGCCTGTACATGCCGATAACTGCAGGGGCGTTCACCGATTGTTCCTTCAGCCGGGTCAGGCAGTGGCGCTCGAAGCAGGCCATGTCTCGTGCGTCAGCATACTCGTCGAACCGCAGGTCTGCCGCTGCCGAGATGACGCCCAGGTTCCGGAGCATGGTCATGTAGCGGTGTTTGGTCGCGCTCATGCCGTTGACGATCTTGGCCATGTACTTCACGTCTTTCCCATCCTTCTGCGCCTTCGACGATGCAGGGGATAGACAGCCAGTAGGAGCCCCCTGCCAGCCTGATCCTGATCCTGCTGAGGCCGAACTTGCACCGGAACACGTACCTGATCTGCGCCTTGCGCAGGCCGTTCAGCTTGTCTCTCGAGACGTTCCTCAGGCTGTTGATGAACCTCCGCTCTGTCCGTGTGCCCAGGATGCCGTCAATGACTGTAGTGGCCAGGAAGCTGACGGCGATGACGGCGACGATGATGGTCTCCACTATCCGGTTATTAAAGACCTTATACGCGGCCTTCGCCAGCGGAGTGAGCGGAGTCTGCCTGTTTTCTTTAACGTCGCAAGTCGCGTCACCCATACGGCTCCCCATGAAATGTACGGGCATGAGGGTAATTAAGGCGTGGCACAATTTAAAGCGCAGGCATGGCCGGGACGGATATGCCCTGACGGACCGCCCTTTTTTACCAGAAGAAAGGCATAGATAACAATTTATATTATGCTTTATATATATTATTAGGCAAGCCTTATCTATCTTGCCCTTAAACATTATCGAACGAATAGCCTGTGATCGCCATGTACACCTCTTTTATCGGCCTGTCCATCGACCTCGAGCACGAGGAGCGCATCATCGATTCACTGGTCAACATGGACAACGTGATCGAGGTCTATACCATGATGGGCCCGTTCGAGCTGTTCGTCAAGGTGTACGCGGACAACATCAAGAAGCTGGAGGCGACCATCGCCGCAATACAGGCCCTGCCCGGCGTACAGCGGTCCTTTAATTTCCTGGCCGTACAGCAGAAAAAGGGTTGACTTTAAGGATACTAAGCCGGCACCTGACACTACGTACACTACGTACTGTCATTTCGTGAAACTTTTTGTACGCTTAGCCGGCACCCGACACAGAGTATAGTCATTCGTGAAATGTTGTATACGCTGATAAGGCATTCAACACAGAGTTCACAGAGGCCACAGAGTCCACAGAGTTTTATTTAGAGATATGCTAGGTGACCATTCCTTAAACGTACTCTGTGTACCCTGTGAACTCTGTGAACTCTGTGTTGAATGCCTTATCAGCATGTACAAAAAGTTGCAGGAATAACTATACACAACGGCCACGACGTTTTTCATTGAGGCTTCAGGCCATAATAACCGTACGTTGTGTACGTTGTGTCATGTGCCGGCCTGCATATGCAACGATATTCGAACGACAATATTTTACACCTTTGTGTTAGTCAATAGGGCACCTGTCTGTGTCCATGTAGCCGCCGTCCATGGCTGACGTGGCCAGCGATGTGTACAGTCCCAGCACGCCGCCGAACTTTGATTTTGGCTTCACCCATTTCGCCATTCTTTCTTTGATAATGGCCTCCATCGCTTCAGGCGTCTCCTTGCGTCCCCGGGTGCCGACGATGTTAAGACTCCGATCGATCACGTCGATCTCGATGTAGTCGTCGTCTTCCACGATGGCGATAGGTCCTCCGGCCATGGCCTCGGGCGATACGTAGCCAATACAGGGGCCACGGGAAGCGCCGGAGAACCGGCCGTCGGTGATCAGTGCCGTGGTCGTGCAAAGCTCCGGGCTGGAGGCCAGGGCTTCGGTCGGGTAGAACATCTCGGGCATGCCGCAGCCCCGGGGGCCTACATAGCGTATCACGATCACTGACCCGGGAATGATCTTCCCGTCCAGTATGGCGTCCCGGGCGCTGATCTCGTCCTCGAAGACGATCGCCGGGCCCGTATGCCTGAACATCTCCTTCGGCACGGCCGCATACTTGATCACCGCGTGGCCGGGCGCAAGGTTGCCTTCGAGGATACCGAGGGTGCCTTCTCCCCTCGGCTTTGCCGCCGGGAAAATCACGTCCTCCGCTTTGACCTTGTAGCTGTCCAGGTGCCGGCGCACATGCTCGATGAAATGCTGGCGTTCCAGTTCCTTCAGGTTCTCGCCGACTGTCCGTCCGGTGACCGTTATCGCATCGAGGTGCAGGTGGTCTTTGATCTGCATCATGATGCCGGGCACGCCGCCTGCGTACCAGAATAAGATCGCCGGATGGCAGCCGCTTGGCCGGACGTTGAGCAGCAGAGGGATTTTCCTGTTGATGTCGTCCCAGAGCTTAGGGTGAATCGTGACGCCCAGCTCGCGGGAGGCCGTCGGGATATGCAAAAGGGCGTTCAACGATCCGCCGAGGGCCGCGTGCACCATGATGGCGTTCTCGAACGCCTCCCGGGTGAGGATGTCCCTTGTCTTCAGGCCTTCGTCCAGCATCTTCACGATACGGCGTCCGGCCTGCTCTGCCTTCTGCCGTATGGGCGCGGCGAACGCCGGCATGGACGCGGCGCCGGGAAGCGTGAGGCCCAGCGCCTCCGAGAGCGACTGCATGGTGTTCGCGGTGCCCATGAACGAGCAGCAGCCTTCCGTGGGACAGGCGTTGCACTGCAGGAAACGGTACTCCTCCTGCCCTATCTGGCCACGCTTCAGCATGGCATAGATGGTGCCGACCTGCTCCAGCGTGAACATGCCCGGCCCTTCCATCATCGTGCCGCCCGGGACGTGGATGGCCGGCGCACCTCCTATTCGCGCCATGGCTTTCATGTGGGCTGGCACGCTCTTGTCGCAGCTCGACAGCAGGACCATGGCGTCCATCGGCTGGGTCCGCCAGTGCATTTCCACCATGTCGCAGATGATCTCCCTGGAGAGCAGCGAATAGTTCATACCCTCAGTGCCCTGTGCGATGCCGTCGCACATGTCGGTGACGTGAAAACGAGCTGGCATGCCACCGCTGGCGTATGTGCCCCGGGAAACCGCCTCGGACAGCTCATTCAGGTGATAGCTGCCCGGCAGCGCGTCGCCCCACACGTCGTCGACCATCACCTGCGGCAAGTCGAGATCTTCCATGCTCCAGTCCATGGACAGCTGTAGCGAGTCAATCTCCGGCCCGAGCTTTCGCAGATCCTGGCTTCTCATGACTAAAATTATATTTAACTATTTATTTTAATGTTCCTGAAATGGAATTATCATATATGTAATCCTGTCACCGCGACGTTATCGTCTTCCGGTGTGTCCCAAATGTATGTACATTTTATACACATCTAATAGTATTTTTCAATAATTTTCAATTAAAAGAGAAAGGTTTAAGTAAGATAATCAAGATATTGCTTTTGCTGGCTAGGTCAGCGGGTGACAGGAGGTCCGACAATGATAACGGCTGAAGATATCCAGAGGCTTGTCAAACTCAAGGCAAAGGACAAGGAAGCGTTCTATAATCTCCTCGAGGAGCTGAGGTCCGCGCACCCGCTCGATCACTTATTATCCTATACAAAGTTCAAGGAGTACGAGCCCAACGTAACGATTCCGCGGCATTCTGAAAAGGCCGCCCGGTCGAAGGCCATGCGCTCGAAACCCTAAATATTATATATCGCAGCCTCCTTTCTACTTCTGATACTTTATGGTAGACGTTGCTGTCATCCTTGGCTCCGCCTCAGATCGTCCTATCGCCGACCGGGCCATCGAAGTGCTGTCGAAGAATAACATCTCTTACGACCTGCAGGTGCTGTCGGCGCACCGGAACCCGGACGAGCTCGACGCCTTTGTCAAAAAGAGTGACGCAAAGGTCTTCATCACCATCGCCGGGCTGGCCGCCGCCCTGCCGGGCGTCGTGGCCGCGAGGACGAAAAAGCCGGTGATCGGCGTCCCGGTTTCGGCAAAGCTGGGAGGCCTCGACGCGCTGCTGTCCATCGTGCAGATGCCCAAAGGCGTGCCGGTGGCCTGCGTGGGGATAGACAACGGAGAAAACGCGGCGCATCTCGCCATAAGGATATTACAGGCATGATACTATGGACGTCTTAAAACTTGATCTGAAGACCGTGAAGGCCGCGTATGTCTTGCTCGCCATCCTCATCGGCCTTGCTGGCGTGGTCTCTCACTTCCTGGGCCATGACTATGTGGCGCTGGGGTTCATCGTGGTCGCCGCGATGGTAATCCTGACGGGCAGCTTCCTGGTCTCGATGATATTCAGGGTACAGCAAAAGGACAAGTTCGGGAAGCTTTAGGCCAGTGCCAGACGCAGGCCAGCCTGTCAGCATTCGCGCGCGAGCGGCCGCCCGAAAGGAGACACGCCTGAACGTTTTTTCTTATCTTATACATGGCCAGGACTCCGGTCATCCGGATCCTCTATAATTCAGACTCTTCAGCTTTTTCAGATGGTTATAGATGTCTGCGTGGTGCGTGATTGACACTATAAGACATCAATTTAGAAAGAAAATTAGTGTTTTAGCTGATTATAGATCGTCGTCCTCGTCAGCGATCTCTAAGGTTCCGTCCTCGAAGAAGGTCTTCTCCTCGTCGGACTCATCTTCCTGTGATGCCGGGCCGATATGGACCGCCATCGGCGTCATTTTCTGTTTCTTGGCGAGGCAGAAATAGTGCGAGAACGTCTCCATACCATTGATCTCGACCAGTTCGTTCTTATGGACTGCAAGCGGAATGTACAAGGCAGGTTCACCTTTCCTGTGTGCTGTAACGGTCGTAGTTTATAGCTTTTCCGGCACGGCCCCGTGCGGGATGCCGCAGTGTCCGTGCATCTGGTTTTAAATTTAATTAAATATACAATTATTATATAATATTATCGGGCGAGGGCAGTGCGCCCGGGGGCCGGACGCTTATGCAAGGAGGGTAAACGGCTAGAGTAGTGGCCAAGATTTAACTTGAATAACGTTTACCTAATGTCTATGAAACAAATCCTGAGGGACTTCGAGCACAAGAAAGGTGTCCATAGCGATACTACCGCGCTCCGTGATGTATTCGCTTTCAACGGGCACCGCTTCCCGGAGGAGTTCTTCTTCGGCATAGGCGAAGGCCTCGGGTTCTACTACTGGAACGGACGTAACCTGACCCGGCCGATGATCGGGGGCCGCTGCGGCAACCTCGAGCTGGACCGTCATGTCTGCGAGCGGCTAAACGCCCGGCTGGTCATCAAAGAGTCGTCCAGCCAGAAGCGTGCGCGGGAAACCATGCTCTCGCTGCTCGAAGCTGGCAGGCCCGTCATGCTGCACGCCGACGCCTATTTCCTGAAATTCCTGCGCTGCAACGCTCACTTCGGGGCTCACTGCCTGGTCGTCGCCGGCGTGGACGAAGATACGGCCTATGTCGCAGATCGTTCCCGGGAAGGGCTGATCGAGATGCCGCTGGACCAGCTTTCGGAAGCACGGTCTTCGCATCATAAGCCGTTCCCTCCCCAGAACCGCTGGTTCGAGATCGACATCCCGGAACAGATCGAGGTCGACCCGAAGGCCGTCATGGGCGCCATCGGGATGAACGCCACCGAAATGTTAAACTCCCCGATTCGCAACGTCGGCATCGGGGGCATCTACTATTTTGCCAATTGTGTCAGCAGATGGGAAGACATCTACGGCAGGATGGACCTGGACCGGGTCTGCCGGGAGGCCCACGACGCCATCGAGGGCGACGGGATAGGTGGAGGCTGCTTCCGGTTCCTGTACGCCGACTTCCTGCAGTACGCGAGCAAGGTCACCGGGTCGGCGTCGCTGGCAGAAGTCTCGGACGGTTACCGGCAGGTCGGTGCTATGTGGTCACAAATGGCGAAAATGTTCACGGAGGCCGAGTGCGGCTGCATATCGTTAACAGAGATTTCGGAACAGGCCCACACTATTGCCACGAAGGAGCATGAGCTGCAGGTCTCCCTCATGACCGCCGCGAATTTGTGTTGCCGAAGGAAATAAACATATCCAGGTCGCTATTTTTGGAATCTATTTGCGACGTCTATGCTTGCTTATTGTGAAAACAACTAATAATCGATATCAGGTACTCTCCATTCTAATCGCGGTGCTTGCTTTTATAAAAAATCTATGACTGATATCTATTACTCTCCATTCTAATCGCGGTGCTTGCTTTTATAAAAAATCTATGACTGATATCTATTACTCTCCATTCTAATCGCGGTGCTTGCTTTTATAAAAAATCTATGACTGATATCTATTACTCTCCATTCTAATCGCGGTGCGACGCCCATGCAGGCTGATGCTGCATGTGCTACTCCGGGTTTTTACGGTGCTCCGGTGTCGGGGACGGGCTCGCACCTTCGTCGGCCCTTCTCGCTATCGCTCGTTGAGCCTCCTTTGCAAGCCCTGAAAAACGCGCCCGCTGGGCAGCGTTTTTCACACCCGCCACCTCCACACCCCTCGCACAGCTACGCGTGCTGCGGGGCAAGCCGAAAAAACCCTCCGCCTTCCGCGGAGAAGCACACGCTACCCTTACCCGCAATAGTAAACACTACCCATACCATAATAGCACTGGCATCGATCCAATACTAGTCCTGGTACGCATAGCCTTTGCTGCGCTCGCGGTCCGCGGAGGGTTTTTCTGGCCTTTGGCCCCGCAGCACGCCTTCAGGCGTGCGAGGGGTGCGGAGGCGGCCGGGCAATGAACGCGCGCCCGAAGGGCAGCGTTGCTTAGCGCTTGCGAAGCGATGTGAAGTGGCCGCAGCGAAGCGCAGGCCGCTTCCTGCGCGAGGGTGCGAGCGCGGCCCGGACGGCGCAGCACCTGAAAAACCCGGAGTAGCCCATGCAGCATCAGCAGGCATGGGCGTCGCACCGCGATTGATATTTGATAGTCCTGGTCAAGACCTCTGATATATTGGTAGCAAAGGCGTCACATCGCGATTGGTATATGACCGACCAGATATTGATGCTCTTTGAAGGCCCGATATTGTAAGAATGCGGCTTATTTTCCATAATAAAACCAGAGACGGCTTATGAATTCGACGATGGCAGATGAGATAACCACAAAGGATTAATGACATGAAATGGCATCTAAGGTGACACGAAGATGGATAATGTTTTCCAGCTTTTAGACCCCAAGATACGCGATGCGCTCTCTAAGCTCGGCATGACCGTGCCGACGGAGACGCAGGCGAAGGCCCTTCCGGTCATCCTTTCCGGCAGCAATACTTTAGTCATCGCACCTACTGGTACTGGCAAGACTGAGACAGCGATGCTGCCTGCTTTTGACATGCTGCTCAAGATGAGCCCGGAGGACCGGGCGGGGACATCCGTGCTTTATGTGACGCCGCTGCGGGCACTTAACCGCGACATGCTGAAGCGCATGAAGTGGTGGTCGGACCGGCTCGGCATCACCATCGAGGTCCGGCACGGCGACACCACGCAGCACGAGCGCAGGCGGCAGGCATTGCAGCCGCCGGACGTGCTCATCACCACGCCGGAGACGGTGCAGGCCATGCTCATGGGCAGCCGTATCCGGCACAACATCCGCTCGCTGGCCCTGGTCGTGGTCGACGAGGTGCACGAGCTGGCGTCCTCCAAGCGAGGCACCCAGCTTGCCATCGCGCTCGAACGTCTGGCCCGGTTCTCGGAGTTCCGGCGTGTCGGGCTTTCGGCGACCGTGGGCAGCCCGCAGGAGGTCGCAAAGTTCCTTTCCGGCTCTGACCGGCAGGTACAGATCGTCGAAGTGTCGGTGGCTAAGTCGCTGGACTTCCACGTCACCTACCCCGAGACCATCGACTCGGATAAGCCCCTGGCCCGCAAGCTCCTGACGGACCCGGACATCGCCGCACAGATACGGACGATGATCGCCCTTATCAAAAAGAACAAGTCCACGCTGATGTTCGTCAACACGCGACAGTCGGCCGAGGCCATCGGCGCCAGGTTCAAGAAGTTGAACGAGCCCATAGCCGTCCATCACGGCTCCCTGTCTAAGGATGCCCGCATCGAGGCAGAGGACTCGTTCAAGGAAGGCCGGGTGAACACGCTCGTCTGTACCTCGTCCATGGAGCTGGGCATCGATATAGGCGAGATCGACCACGTCATCCAGTACATGTCGCCTCGCGAGGTCTCCCGCCTCCTGCAGCGTGTGGGGCGTGCGGGCCACCGTGTAGGCGAGACTTCCAAAGGCACTATCATCGCGATCAATGAGGATGACGCGTCTGAAGCATGGGCCATCTGCCGCCGGGCATTCGATGGACAGATAGAGGACACAGACCTGTTCAAGCGGTCTTACGATGTGCTCGCCAACCAGGTCTGCGCCATGGCGCTGGAGTACGGCGACATAAGCGAGAACAACGTCTTCGAGATCGTGCGGAAAGCCTACCCGTTCAAGGAGCTGACACGCAAAGAGTTCGATGCGGTACTGAAGCAGCTCGTCGAAGAGCGGCTGATTTTCCTGAGCGAGGAAGGCATGATAGCGCGGAAGGCGAAGACCCGGATTTACATGTACGAGAACCTCTCCATGATACCGGACGAGAAGCGCTATGATGTCTACGACGTGATCAGCGGCCGGATGATCGGCACGCTGGACGAGGCGTTCGTGATCAACTTCGCCGAGCTTGGAGCCATCTTCATCACCAAAGGCGACATGTGGCGCATCGTCGAGATCACCGAGGACCGGGTAAGAGTGGAGCCGATCGAGAACCCGCAGGGCGAGGTGCCCTCGTGGACCGGCGAAGAGATACCCGTGCCCTTCGGGGTGGCCATGGAAGTAGGCGCCGTACGGCGCATGGTAGAGGAGAACCCCTCGGATGAGGCGGTCGTAATGTCCCTCATGGACAGGTACCCGACGGACGAGGCCACCGCCCGCCGGTTCGTGGCATACGTGCGCAAACAGACTGCCGGAGGCTTCCCGGTACCTACCGACCGGGTCATCACCGTGGAGGACGAGGAGCGGACCATCGTCATAAACGCCTGCTTCGGCACCAAGGTGAACGAGACCCTCGGCCGGGTGCTGACGGCCCTGCTCGCCTCGCGGTTCGGCGGCGGCGTGGCCATGGAGATCGACCCGTACCGCATCAAGCTCGAGCTGCCTAAACGCACCCGGGCGGCCGACATCCTGAAGATGATCAACGAGCTGGAGCCGACGTACATCGAGCCTATCATCGAGCGGACGCTGAAGAACACCATCCTGCTGAAATGGAAGATGGTGCACGTGGCCCGGAAGTTCGGCGCGCTGTCACGGGACGTGGACTACGAGCGCATCAGCATGGAGAAGCTGCTCCAGGTCTTCGAGGGCACCCCGATGTACAACGAGGCGGTCAACGAAATCCTGCACGACCGGCTGGACGTGCAGAACGCCGTGATGGCCCTGAACATGATCAGGAGCGGAGAGATAAAGCTCGTCTCAGGACGCGTCAGTCCAATCGGCAGCGCAGGCTTCACCGGCGGCCGTGAGCTGATGGCGCCGGAGACAGCGGACCGATCGATCATCCTGGCCCTGAAAGAGCGCATCATGAACGACCATGTGATCATGTTCTGCCTGACCTGCCAGAAGTATTCGTCGAAGCGCAAGGTGAAGGACGTTGAAGAGGTTCCCGTCTGTCCCGTCTGCGGCTCGCGGATGCTGGCGGCCCTGAAGCCATGGGAGAAGGAAGAGATCGACCTGGTGAAGAAGGCTTCGAACCGGCCGGAAGGCCGGACGCATGATAAGATCGCCAGCGAGGCGGACCGTGTCCGGGTAAAGCGTGTGTACCGGAACGGCAACCTGGTACTGTCCCATGGCCGGAGCGCGGTGATCGCGCTGGCATCCCGCGGGCTGGGCCCGGAGACCGCATCGCGGGTCATACGGAAGCTGCGCGAGGACGAAGAGGACTTCTACCGTGACATCCTGAGGGAAGAACGTAACTACGTCAGGACAAAACGGTTCTGGGCCTGAAAATAAGTCGAATGTCGGGCATGCCGGGGGTACACATGCGCGCGCGAGCGGCCGCCTGCCAATAGACCTGCCCGACTGTTTTTATAATCATATACCCGGCCAGGACCTGGTCACAGCAGGTGCATATATCCCCGGAAATGCAGAATAGTTAAAAATAAAAAAGTGATGGAGCCTTTGCAGGCTTATGTTTTTTGTAATGGCCCGATTATTACTTTGGCATCGTAGTGTTGTTCACGGCTGGCATCTTAGTGGTGTTATTGCCTGCTGCCGGCATCGCGTTTGCCACAGGCATTGTGGTGTTGTTGCCCGCAATGCCTGCGTCGCTGACATTAGTCATGGTCTTGTTCACGACGGGCATGGGCGATGGTTTCACGGTCGCATTGGTAGCGGGGCCGCTGGTACAGCCGCTTATCATTACGATCGCTACAACGACTGCTATGATGCCGATTGCTATGAATTTCCTGTTCATGGATTCTCCTCCTTAGATAGTGCCTGTCTCTTAACTGATTTTTTATTAAACTATTTTTATATAAATATTTATAATATACCCACGGTTAAAACAGGATGGCCTGTCGAGAGACCGTTCGTGCACGGGGATTATTCAACGTCTTCCGCTGCCATGAACCGGAAACGACCGAGCCCCGGCTGCCCGAAGGCTATAATTTTCCTGACGCCTGTGACTGATCGAAGTTCAACTATCCGGCAGCCACGGACTGGCGCTAAAACAGAATATTCTCCCTCTTCGACCGATGAGGGCGTCTGGTCAGGCGTATGGACGACTACGTCTGTATATCCTGCCGTGCCATAGCGATCCCGGCGGACGACTTCGAAGCCAACCGTAAGATGATCGCGGCTCTCGGGCATAAAATAGTACAGGCTGCCCGGAGACTGTGGCTCCGATTCGATAAGGTATCGTCCCCGGCCTGCCGGCAGGTAGGTATCCAGAGACATATAAAAATATTATATATTTATCTATTATATAATATTATTGCTTAAGTGCCGACCTTCAAAGGCTCGCAAACCTGACGCAGCGTCGCTATAGCCGACAGCGCTGCGAGGAAGCTGGTCTTCGGGTTCGTCTTCGAGGGCACGTTTTCCACGACCGTGCGCAGTTCGCCGAACTCTCCGCGGACCACGATCTCGTGCATGTTGCGCTTGATGGTCGGGTCGACGACTACTCTTACTAACGTTCGCTCGAAGCCTATGCCTACAAGGCTGAGTGATGCGGCTACGTTCACGTTGGCCGGGAACTCCTTGATGGCTACGGCAGCCGGGCCGGAGAATATCTCGGTAGGCCCTGTCATCGCGTCGATATCTATCTTGTTCTTCACGATGAACGGCGCGCCCCGCAGCCCTTCCTTGGGCTTGCGTGTGGTGATCGTGACGCTGTCGATCTTGCAGACGGCGGCAGATTTGACCCCGTCCAGCCCGCAGACCGCTCCCGAGGGCACGTAGATGCTGCAGTGATGGTGTTTCGCCAGCGACCTGACGGTCTCCAGAAGCTCTTTGTCCGCAAAGGCCCCGACGCTCATGACCATGAGGCTGCGCGACTGTGACAGCGTCGCTATCGCTACTTCGCGTACGGCCGACTGCGACGCGGCCTCGACCACGAAGTTGGAGACTTCGACAAGCTCTTTCAGCGGCAGTACCTCAGGCTTCGACCGGAGCGTTGCGGCGAACTCCTTCGCCTCCTGCTCGTCCCGGTCCCAGATCGCCTCGAGCTTAGCGGGAACGGTCCCGTTGTCGATCGCCCTGGCGATCTCCTTCCCGATAGCTCCTGTGCCCACAATGCCAATTCGGAACATTCTTCTCGCAGGTCTCATATACCTTGATCGCTCAAATGATTTACGGTGAGATCACAATGTTCGCCTTCGAGCTCGAACGCTTCGTAGCGGAAGACCTGGGCAGAGACGACGACTCGACCGGGATCGTGCCACAGGTAACGGCAAACGCCCGGATCGTCTGCAAGGAGGACGGCGTACTCGCAGGCCTCGAGGAAGCCTGCGAGGTCTTCGGGTACTTCTGCACGAAAGCAGAGAAGAAACGGGAGGACGGGCAGCCGGTCAAAAAGGGCGATATCGTGCTGGTGATTAACGGCAATGCTGCCGACATCCTCCGCGCCGAGCGCCTGGCTCTGAACTTCCTGGGCCGCATGAGCGGCATCGCCACGCTGACCGCACGGTGTGTGGCGAAAGCGCCGGGCGTCCGGGTCGCGGCCACCCGGAAGACAACGCCGGGCTTCCGCAAGTTCGAGAAGAAGGCCGTCAAGCTGGGCGGCGGCGATGCGCACCGGTATGACCTGTCGTCCGCCGTCATGATCAAGGACAATCACATTGCGATCATGGGGCTGGAAGGCGCCATTGCTGCCGCGAAAAAGGCCGCCAGCTTTACCAAGAAGATCGAGATCGAAGTCGAATCGGTCGAGGACGCGATCAAAGCCGCAGAGCTGGGCGTAGACATCATCATGTTCGATAACATGAAGCCTAAAATTCATTCCGAAGGCGTGAAAAAGGTAAGGGAGATCAACCCTCACATCATCATTGAGGTCATCCGGCGGCATCACCCTCGACAATATAGGCGAATATGCCCGCACCGGCATGGATGTCATATCGCTCGGGGCACTGACCAGGGACGCGAAATGGCTGGACTTCAGCCTCGACGTTGTCATTAAGAAATAAAAAGAATACGGAGGCTGTAAAGCCCCTTATTTTACTGGCTAAGAGCCTTTATTATTTTTTCCGTGTCGACATTTTCGTCGAACATGTTCTTCATGAGGTCGATCTTCTGGACGTTCTTGACCCTGACACTGCGGAGGAGCTTCTCCATCCGGTCGACCAGTGTCGTCGTGTCGTCCGGTGTCAGGATGACAGGCACGCCCAGCTCTTCCGCACGGCCCAGCACTGGCGCCGAAGGGTAGAGATTGCCCGACAGGATAATGATCCGCATGCGGACCTCGAGGGCGGCCATCTGTAGATCGGCCCGGTCGCCACCCGTGATGACGGCACGGTTGTGTTTCCGGCGGAAGACCTTGATCGCGCTGTCCGGGGCCATGGCGCCTACGACAATGTTGTCTACTGTCACGTCCATGTTGCCCTTGCCTGCCAGCACCTGTCCGTTCAGGCCTTCTGCGATCTCGCGCGCGGAGATGGTCTGGAGAGCCTTGTTCCGCGGGTATGACGCCAAGCACCTTGACTCCCTTCCGCTCGAAGTAGGGCACGACTTTCTCCTTGACGAAGTTCATGCGCTCCATGCTGGTGTTGTTGAAGATGATGCCGAGGACCTCCACGTCATCCGATAATAGCTTGAGGTATGTGGTGATCCGGTCGACTGTGAATTCGTCGCAGTACTTCGAGACCAGCAGGATTTTACTGCCGGTCATCTTCGCCACCTCGGAGTCGGAGAGGCCGAGTACCGAGCTGCCGCTGACGTCTCCCGCACCCTCCAGCACCATGACGTCCTTGTTCCGGCTCACGTGCTTGAAGGTCTTCTGGAGCTTCGGCACGAGCTGCTTGTCCTTGCCCTCCAGCACGTCCTCGAGGAGCTGGTGCGTAAACAGGATGGGCGATACCTCGTCCAGCGTCTCGTCGAGACCCAGCATCTTCTTCATGTTCACCGCGTCGTCATCGACCAGCTCGCCGTTCATGTCGACGATGATGTTCCCTACGGGCTTCATGTAGCCCACTTTGAGTTCATTTTCCTTGAGCTTCATCGCCAGCGCCATGCACAGCGCGCTTTTGCCCGAATATAGCTCAGTCGAGCTTACAAGTACTGATCGCATTGTTTCTCCCATCCATTTTTTCGCGGGCTATGAGGAGCAGCCCGCATATCTATAGGATTTAATGTCACTTAACCTTTACTACATGTTTAATCGTTATAGATTTTCTTCGGTCATTGGACACAAAGGGCACTAAGGGCACGAGGCCACAGAGGGCATAGGCTTCGCACATTATGGCCATTGATTCTCCTGTATCATCCGTGCCCTTAGTGCCCTTTGTGTCCAATGCTCGGGAAAACATTTAATGATTGGACACCCAATTGCCCTTGGGTTCTAATCATGGTAATGGTACGCACAACTTACTATGTCGAGAGCGACATGCCCATAGAGAAAGCCGCGAAGGAGATCGCGGCGGAGCAGTCAACGGGCACTTGGACTAAAGTCCCTGCAGAGCAGGAGGTCCATGAGAAGCTCGGCGGCAGGGTCGTCAGCGCGGAAAACAACACGGTCGTCATCGACTTTCCCGTGGAGATATTCGAGCCCGATAACGTGCCGCAGATACTCTCCGTCGTCGCCGGCAACCTGTTCGGTCTTGGTGGCCTGAATGCCTGCAAGCTCATGGACGTGGACTTCGACCCGCTCGCAAAATATTATTCCGGCCCGGAGTATGGCATCGAGGACGTCAGGAAGATGCTCGGCGTGTACGATCGCCCGCTGGTCGGCACCATCATCAAGCCCAAGGTCGGCCTCAACCCGAAGCGTACCGCGGAAGTGGCCGGGCAGGCGGCGACGGGCGGCCTCGACCTCATCAAGGACGACGAGACGCTGACCGATCAGGACTTCTGCCCGCTGGAAGCACGCCTGACTGCGGTCATGGACCGGCTCAACAGGATTTACGATCAGACCGGCAAGCTCACCTTCTATGCTGTGAACGTTACATGCGGCGCAGACCAGATCATCGATCGGGCCGAGCTCGCCGTCGACCTCGGCGCCAACATGGTCATGGTGGACATCCTGACCGCTGGCTTCTCCGCGGTGCAGGCGCTCACCGACGTGAAGATAGGCGTGCCAATCCACATCCACCGTACCATGCACGGCGCGCTGACCCGGGGGCCGTTCGGCATCTCGATGCCCGTCATCGCGAAGCTGACACGCATGTGCGGCGGCACCAACCTGCACATCGGCACCTATGCAGGCAAGATGGAGCGTAATGTCTGCGAGATCGACGAGGCCCGGGACATCCTGCGGAAGCCGTGGGGCAACTTCAGGCGCGTCTGGCCGGTCGCGTCCGGAGGTCTGTACCCGCAAAAAGTCAGGGCTAACCTGGACTGCTACGGCATCGACTGCATCCTGCAGGCGGGCGGCGGCATCCACGGGCACCCGGAGGGCACCACCATGGGCGTAAAAGCGATGTTCCAGGCCGTAGAGGCGTGGAAGGAGCACAAGACGCTCGAAGAGTACGCGCAGACCCACAAAGAGCTGGCCGGCGCCCTGAAGCAGTGGGGCCCGTCACAATAGACAAGACGCTAAGGTTCTAAGAGAAGACGCCAAGGCGCCATTTTTTGCAACCGAAGGTTTCAAGACGCCAAGTCTTTTTTGATTTCAAGGCACTAAGGGTCTAAGTTCTACAGTGATAATAACATTGTGCCCTTGGTACCCTGGCGACTTAAATCCAAAAATGACTTGGCGCCTTGAAACCTTCGGGTGCTAAAGTGGCGCCTTGGCGTCTTCTCTTAGAACCTTGGCGTCTTTAATATCTGGCGGCTTTTTCAGCGGCAACGGTGCGGGCCAGCCCTTCGTCGAAGCCTATCTCCGGCTTCCAGCCGAGCGCGTTCAGCCGCGTAACATCGGCACACATCCGGGGTATCTCTACCTTTCCGGCGCGCATCCGGTTTTCATCGTTCGTGACTGTTATGGCCGGGTCGATCAGGTCTCTGATCTTCCTGACGATACTCGCTATGCTCTGATCCGTCCCGGAGCCGATGTTGAAGATGCCGGAGCCTTTGTCGGCGACGCACATGAAGCCCCTGATACAGTCCTCCACATAGAGGAAGTCCCTGGTCGGGTCCGTGTTGCCGACCTTGATAGCCCGGTCCTTCAGCGCCTGCTGAATGACGCCCGGTATCAAAAAGCTGGGGTCCTGTCCCGCCCCGAAGACGTTGAACGGCCTGAGGATGGCATAATCGAGGCCGTATGCGTTCCCGTAGGCCTGTACCATCTGCTCTGCGGCGATCTTGCTGGCGGCATAAGGCTCTCGCGGGACGACCGGGTGCTTCTCGTCGATGGGCAGGTATAGCGGCACGCCGTATACGTGGGCGCTGCTGATATAGACGAACTTCTTTACCCCGCCGGACCGGGATTCCTCGAGAAGGCTGGCAGTGCCGAAAGTGTTGGTATTCAAAGTGCGTACAGGGTCACGGATGGATGCGTCCACGTTCGAAATAGCCGCGAGGTGGAAGACTACGTCGATATCCCTGCAAATGTCCTTGATCGACGACGGGCTGGTGATGTCACCTTTTACCCACGTAATCCCGTTCTTGCCAGCGCTGCCATCCACCATCAGGCCGGTGACCTTTGCACCCTGCCGTAAGAGATCAGCTGCCAGGTATTTCCCGATGAAGCCACGGGCCCCGGTGATCAGGACCCTCTTATCCGTCCATGCCATTGGTGTTCCAGCTTATTTCTTCATGCCCTTCGAAGGTGCCTTGTCCTTGCTCTTCATCTCTCTCGCTACGAGGTCGATGTCGCTCTCGACCATCATCTTCACGAGATGCCTGAAGGAGACCTCAGGCTTCCAGCCGAGCTTCTTTTTTGCCTTCGAGGGGTCGGCGATCAGGAGGTCCACCTCGGCCGGCCGCAGGAACTTCGGGTCCACCTTTACATATTTTTCCCAGTCGAGGCCTGCGGCGTCGAAGGCCAGCTCGCAGAACTCGCGCACAGTGTGCGTTTCGCCGGTGCCGATCACGTAGTCATCCGGCTGCTTTTGCTGCATCATCCGCCACATGGCATCCACGTAATCCCCGGCGAAGCCCCAGTCCCGCTTTGCGTCGAGGTTGCCCAGCCGCAGCTCGTCCTGCTTCCCGTGGTAAATCCGGGCCACGCCGTCCGAAATCTTCCGCGTGACGAACTCGATGCCACGGCGGGGCGACTCATGGTTGAACAGGATGCCGCAGCAGGCGAACATGCCGAAGCTCTCCCGGTAGTTGATCGTAATCCAGTGCCCATAGAGCTTGGCGACCGCGTAGGGGCTTCTCGGGTAGAACGGAGTCTTCTCGGTCTGGGGCGTCTGTTGTACTTTGCCGAACATCTCGCTGGACGAAGCCTGGTAAAACTTCGCATCCACGCCGGCCGACCGCATTGCCTCCAGCAGCCGGGTCACGCCCAGCCCGGTGACGTCGCCGGTGAACAGCGGCTGGGACCATGAGGAGCCGACGAACGACTGTGCGGCAAGGTTGTAGACCTCGTCCGGCTCGCTCTGCCTGATGGCACTGACCAGGGAACTCTCGTCGGTCAGGTCACCCTGCACGAGGTGGACTTTATCAATGAACGTCTCCAGCCGGGACGTGCTGATGGTGCTGGTCCTCCGCACAAGGCCGTGTACGTCGTATCCCTTTTTCAGCAGCAGTTCGGCGAGGTATGAACCGTCCTGGCCGGTGATACCCGTAATAAGGGCGCTTCGCTTTGCCATAATGATCTCTCGATAAGAAAGCCGGATGTTTCAGGCTTAAACTCTAAACAACCTGATGGAAAATAAGCCTATCGTTTTTTATTCAGCCCCGTACGGACCTTCACAAGACTGATGAACATCGATGGTATATACTTGAAGCTGAACTTGCTGCCCTTATCGTCCTTCCAGATAACCGGGACCTCACCTATGGCGCAGCCTGTCCTGGTCAGCCGCCAGAGCAGCTCCACGTCGAACTCGAAGCCGGTGCACACGAGCTGCGGGAGGACGCGGTCGATGTATTCTCTCTTGAAGACCTTGCCACCGCATTGCGAGTCCCGTATCCTTAGCCCGAACAGCGCCCTCGAGAACAGGAAGTTGAACGACTCGCTGGCCATGCGCCGGACCAGGTACTGGCTTTCCAGGATCATGGCCTCCTTGGACTTGCGGTCAGCGATCACACAGCCGGCACCCGTCCGGTCCATCTCGTCCAGCAGCCGCAGGAACTGGTCGACCTTCAGCGAGTTATCCGCATCGGTGAAACCGACGATCTCGCCTTTCGCCGCCCTGAAGCCCTCGATCACCCCGCCGCCTTTTCCCAGCCGCTGCGGGAACTGCAGCACCCTGGCATGCCTGGCGGCGATCTCGGCCGTCCGGTCACTGCTGCCGTCGCAGACAACGATGATCTCGTAGGGGCCTTTCGTAGCCAGTCCTTTGCTGTAGTCGATCAGTGTCTGCTCGATGCGGTCTTCCTCGTTGTAGGCGGGGATAATGACGCTGATCAGGATGACATCTCCGGCTGGTACATATCTTGGCACTTTCGTATATATAATGTTCTTCCGCGTTCCGCTGTGATGCACACCGTTTTAGCCATCGGGCACCGCCTCGCTGCGGACTTCAGCGCCTCGATCGAAGCGCCACGAGGATGATGTCGGCCAGCAGCCCGAAAAAGACAATTTGCAGGCCGCCCAGGAACAGCATCGTGCCGCCGATGATCGAGGCCACTCTCGTGGCCGTATGGGTGGCAAGCCACTCCTGTACCACCGAGAGCCAGAACGCTATGCCCGCGACGATCATGAAAACGCCCACCGGCAGGAAGATCGTCAGCGGGTTGTAGTCTCGTACCATCCTGACGACAAGCACGATGATCTCCGAGCCGTCCTTGTACGCTTTCAGCTTGGGCTGCCCCACGCGCAGCCTGTAGCTGATCGGCACTTCTATGATGTGCAGCGATTTCTTCTGTGCATCGATGATCATCTCGCTGGCGAACGGCATGCCCTCCGACGTGATCTCCAGCATGTCCAGCGCGGTCCGGCTGACAGCCCGGAACCCGGTGCGCGAGTCGTTCAGCCTGAGCTTGTAGAGGAAATTGATGGTGCGAGTGATGATCTTGTTACCGATACGGTTACGCACGGTCATCGCGCCGTTGTCCATGTGCGCGAACCGGTTGCCGAGGACCATGTCCGCATATCCGTCTATGATGGGGTCGAGAAGCAGCGGTATCTCATAGGGGTCGTAGGTATTGTCGCCATCAAGCATCACGACGATCTCCGAGTCCGGGGCGATGTACCGGAAGCCCGTCATGCAGGCGTTGCCGTAGCCGATGTGCTCCTGCGTGATCACACGAGCCCCGGCCTTCCGGGCTTTCTTAGCGGTGTCGTCTGTAGACTTGTCCACGACGATGACCTCCACGTCGAAATGCTTGAGCGACTGGCGTGTCTCGTTGATGACCTTGCTGATAGCAGGCTCGTTCATCGTCGGTATGATCACAGATATCTTGATCTCGCGCACTCTGGCCTGCTCAGGCGGCTCTGCTTCTGTTTTACTGAGCGCTGCTGGTTGCATGGAAACCCCTGTGAGGACTGGTGAATTGATAAAAGTATCGCCTTGCGTATAAACTTGTTCATCGGCCACAGATAGCCTGGAGGGCACGGAGGTTTCGAGGCCACAGAGACTCTCACCACAGGGGACACAGAGGCCACAGAGGTATGCACAGAGGTTGTTTTAATAACAGGGCTTTCTCGCATCAGCCATTTTCTTAAAAATTCTCTGTGCCGTCCTCTGTGTCCCCTGTGCCCTCTGTGGTGACAGTCTCCGTGCCCTCTTGAAACCTCCGTGCCCTCCAATAATTACAAATTTGCAAGCCATAATTATAGTTATTTTAATGAAATAAGTCATAAATGTGTTTATTTTTTTGTAAGAAAAATTCTATATATCTAAAAATTAAAAAGAACCATTAATACTGTATGTGATTAGTTCTTAATCGTTATACGGGGCACAGGAAGTCTGGGTAATATGTTCGAAGCATTTACAGCAAGCATAACCGGGGCAAACCGGCATGGGGGAAAGCTTAGCAGTGATTATTACGAGAGGATTCTCTCGCACCTGCCGGACCCGATCTTCGTCCGTGATGCAAACCGCAATCTACTCTATTGCAACAAGGCAGCGCTGAAGCTGACGGGGCACAACGAGGCAGGCGACGCGAAGTGCGACAAATTCATGTGCAACAACATCCCTGCCGGCTACTGCGATTCAAGCTGCCCGATCGAGAAGGCATTCAAGTCCGGGAAGCAGGAGAGCATACATAACGTCAAGATCAAGAAAGCGAACGGCGATCCCATGTACGGCGAGCTCACGGCGATCGTTTTGACCGGCGACAAGGGCGAGTTTAACGGTGGCATCGAGATCATCCGCAACACTACGGATATCGTCAAGGAGAAGCAGGGACTGCAGTCGCAGGGCGAGACCATGCAGCTCCTCATACGCAACCTCCCGGCCAGCGTCATCATCGCCGACGCCGGGCACGTCGTCCAGTACGCCAGCGAAGGGTTCAGCGTCTTCACAAAGAAGCCGGTTGAAGAGATGATCGGCAAGACGGTGAAGCAAGTGCTGGGCATCAAGGCGGATTCTGTCCTCGACGTGGTCATAGACACGAAGAAGAGTGTCTTCAACGAAGAGCAGAAGATACCGATTGGCAAAGGTGTCTTCATGCCGGTGCTGATCTCAGCCATCCCGGTGAAGAACGCCAAGGGTGAGTTCGTCGCGGGTATCGAGCTTATCCAGGACATCACGGCACTGAAGGAAAAAGAAGGCCAGATCAAAGGACAGCTCGAGTATAACACACGGCAGGCAGCCAAGCTGGTCGAGGGAATCGAAGCCATCGCCCGTGGGGACATGAGTGTCACACTGTCGAAAGAAAAGGACGACGAGTTCGCCCGGACCTTTGAAGCCTATAACAAGCTTGTGGCCGATCTCAGGCAGGTCGTGACCGACGTCAAGGGCAACGCTGACGAGACAAAGAACAAGGCCCAGGAGGTCGCCGAGAGCGCCTCACAGATGAGCACCAGCATTCAGCAGGTCGCTACCGCGTCCGGCGAGATATCCAAGGGCGCGGAGAGCCTGGCCCGGCTGGCAGAGGAGGCGTCAAATAAGATCAAGCAGACCAACGCCCTGTTCAGGAAGCTCGACGAGAATGCCTCCAGGTCGGTCAAGCTGGCCACGGATGGGGCAAAGAAGGCTGCGGAAGTAGGCATTGAAGCGGCCGACGTCTCCAGCGGCATGATGAACATCAAGTCTTCGGTCTCGGAAACTACTGCAGTCGTTACCGGGCTCAACAACGCGGTCAAAGAGATCGGCAAGGTCACTGACACGATCAAGAACATCGCCGACCAGACCAACCTGCTGGCGCTCAACGCGGCTATCGAGGCTGCGAGAGCAGGCGAGCACGGCCGCGGCTTCGCCGTCGTCGCCGAAGAGGTCCGGAAGCTGGCCGACGAGTCCCGTAAGAGCACCGAGCGGATCAACAGCCTGATCGAGAACGTGCAGCACGAGACGGACCGGGTGATGAAGTCCATCGAAAAAGTCACTGTCGAATCCACCCAGGGAGAACTGGTGATCACGAGGGCGACCACCAACATCAAGGAAGTGGTCACGTCAGTGGAGACTATCAGCAAGATGATCCTCGAAGTGTCCGAGGACGTGCGCAAGGGCACGGTGGCGCTGGAGACCATCGCCAAGAGCATCGAGTCCGCGGCTGCCACGGCCGAAGAGACCGCATCCTCGTCGGAAGAGACGAGCGCGGCCATTGAAGAGCAGACCGCTGCCATCGAGGAACTCAACGCGAGCGCTCACGTGCTGGGCGACGTGTCCGAGAGCACCTTCAGGATACTCGATGAACGGTTCAAGCTGGATGGTGTCGCACAGCCTGCGGTCAAGCCGAAGGCGAAGTCCACCGTATGATCTAAAAAAGACAAAAAGCAAACACAGGACACGGCAGACATCAGGTCTTCCGTGCCCGTTAACTTATTTTACTTGAGCTTCTTCAGGAAACCTTCCAGGGCGTTATGGTGCCGGTTCTCGTCCCGGGACGCCCCGTCGAAGAAGGTCGCAGCCTCGCCGAAGCCTTCCTCTCGCGCGATACGAGCCGCATCGGCCTTTTCCTTCGTGGCCATGGCTTCGCCGCCCAGCATGTACTCGATGTTCTCCTTCGTGGTAGGCTTGATCTTGCCCAGCAGCGTGCCAACCTCGCAGGCATGCCCGGCCTCTTCGAAAGCCAGTTGCTTAAAGTACATAGCCACATCTGCCAGGCCTTCCAGCTCGGCTTTCTTCGCCATGGCCAGGTACAGGCCTACTTCCATCGTCTCTCCCTTGAAGGTCGCTTCCATGATCTTCGTCAGTTTCTCGCTTGCCATATTACTTCCCTCATGTAGCCGCAGGTGGCTTGCTCTCGACTTTGCGGATGTGTCTTCTCCCCGCACCGCATTGATTGCATATCCGGGGCCTGATCGCGGCTTTCATGACGTTGCCGCATTTTTCACATTTAAAGTCGTATCGCACGTATGTCACCTGCCACTTATTATTATTCGTATGGATACGAATGATTAATAATAGATAGTTCTCCTATGATATTATAATTTGCTATTGACAATTTTTACTACATAACGCAGAAGTGTAGTGTCGCGAGTTTGGAAAAGGTTTCCCCTTCACCCTTTCTTAAACTGCCGTAAAAAACCATTTGCATTAATTATTTATGCTTGGACTTCCGTTACATCACCAGACATGGACGACTTCGTATCCGTTTTGAGGAAAGGCGCCTCCGGCACTGGCAAAGGCCCCGTATTGCTGGCGGCAGGCCTCATGGCTGCACTGGTAAGCGCGATCGGGCTGATACAGTACACGGAGTATGGACAGGCGTTACTCTCCGATACGGCCGACTTCCTGCCTTCGCTGCTGCTCCTCACCCTGACGACTGTCCTGCCTCTGGTCGTGACGCCATACCTGCTCGGCGGGGCGCTCGGATACGCGGTCCGGATGGCCTCCGGCGACAAGCCCGGGTGGCCGGAGTTCTTCGCGTCAGCCCGGAAGCACTACATGAACCTCTTCTTCGCCGGCATCATCGCCTATCTCATCTACATGATCCTGGGGGTCGTCATCGTCGGCGTCATATACCTGGGCACAGCAGGCTCGCTGATCTTTTGCGGCCTGGCGCTGCCGGTCGTCCTCTTCGTATTCGTCTGCCTCATGACCATCGAGTTCTACGACATTGCTATCGTGTCGGAAAACGTGGGCTTCATGAAAAGCTTTTCTGCGAGCATCGGCTTCGTGCGGAAGCATTTCAAGGTCGTGCTGCCGTTCTTCCTGATCGCAGTCGTCGCGAGGATACTGGTCATGGTGCCCATGTTCATGGCGAACGAGCTCAAGATAATGGCGGAACTGTTGGCTAACTACTCGTACTATGTCAACGAGACGACAAACGTGACCAACGTGACATCAGCTAACCTGACACAGCTCGCCGCCCAGGTCAACACCTTCAGTGTGCCTTCGCTGCTCGCCCTCGGGGTCATGCAGGTCATCCTCCATACGATCGTCTTCGCGTTCCTTATTTCTTACAAGGCCGAGTTCTACCGGTGGGCGAAGAACATCAAGAACATCACCGACTTCGACTACGAGTTCCCGGACGAGAAGAAAGGCGTACAGTAATCCTGTATCGGGAAGCAGTCCTCGCGCGCGCGATTGTCTGTCGGCCGGCGTTGATATAATTTTTCAATTCAATGCAAACAATTATTTACTCAGCAGGCTACTTTTATTCATGCACTTGCAAAAAGAAGAGCTGGCCGTCGTCGTGCTCCTGCTATTCGCCGCCGTGGCCGCCTGTGTCCTCGTGGTTGTCACCGGCGAGCCCCCGGGGGCGCAATATTCGAGCGGGTCGAAGCCCGGCGACACTGTGGTCCTCGAAGGCCTCCTGGTGCACAAGGAAAAGACCGGAAGTGGCGGGCATATGCTGCTCACGGTGAAGTCTGGCAGCGAACTGGTCAAGGTCTTCGTCGACGCAAGGGGCAGCTCGCTGGACGTGGCAGCATCGGCCAGCCCGGGCAATATGGTCTCTGTACACGGGAAGGTGCAGGAGTACAAGGGCGGGCGGGAGGTTGTGGCCAACTCCATCTCAATCCTGTGATCATCTGGAATGTCGCAAAATCACCGTTTTGCGACAACGAAGCCTGGATACTGCCTGTGCTCATATCCATTTCTTCAGACGGAAATAGGCGAGCATCCCGGCAGTGATCAGGATAATGACTGCCCAGATCACATAGTAGCCGTACTCCCACTGGAGCTCCGGCATGTACTTGAAGTTCATCCCGTACACGCCGACGATGAATGTCAGGGGCAGCATGATCGTGGCAATGATGGTCAGTTGTTTCATGACCTTGTTGAGCGAGACCGAGATCGCTGACATGTATATGTCGCGGGCTGATGTGAGAATGTCCCGGTAGGTCTCGATCAGGTCCATGACCTGCGTTACGTGGTCGTAAATGTCCCTGATATAGATGATCGTGGGAGGAGTGATGAACGGGGACGAGCCGCGACTCATGTCCATGATCACATCCCTGACACGCCAGGCGGACTTTCGCAGTGTCAACAGCCCCCGTCGCGTATCAGCCATCCGGGCAAGCATTTGTGCGTCGACACTCGTGATCACCAGCTCTTCCAGCTCGGCCAGCACGTCCTCGATATTGTCGAGGGCCGGGTAAAACATGTCAGTGGCGCGATCGATGAACGTATAAGCAAGATAGTCCGGGCCCTTTTCGTCGAGGCCTTCCTGGCGGTTGATAAGCGAAGTCTCCAGCTTCCTGACGATGTCCCAGTAATCGGTGATGCTGACCACATAGCCCTTTCCCAGGATCAAGAACAGCTTGTAGACGACGATCTGTCCGTCTTCTATGGCCGGTATGTCCGTGATGATGAAGGTATATCCTGCATACTCGTCCGCTTTCGGCGGGTCGTTTTTCGTCCTTATGTCCTCGATCACCAGCGGGTGGGGGGAGAACGTGGCGAATATCCAGTCGAGTTCGGCTTCCTCCGGCCTGAACGCGCTGACCCACCGGGTATAGTCTTCATACCGCCCGAACTCGTCCGGGGGTATCTCCTTTACCTCTCCCTTCCGGTACGCGAAAGCCCGCAAGCTCATAATTAGTATATCTGTTTATTATATATTTACATTTTATAATTAATTAAAGGCGTACTGGATAGCAATTGTCATTCATACCTGAAATGTTGTATACGCTGATAAGGCACCCCACACAGAGTCCACAGAGTTCACAGGGTTCACAGAGTTTTATTTAGAGAGAAGCTATGGTAGCCATTCCTTTAAACGTACTCTGTGTACCCTGTGAACTCTGTGTACTCTGTGTTGAATGCCTTATCAGCATGTACAAAAAGTTACAGGAATGACTATACTCTTTGTCAGGTGCCGGCTAAGCATATAAAAAGTTAGAGAACGACTATGTCTTTCCCGGGCATGGGCATCGTCCTGTAGACGCTGGTATTATACGATAGTGATGCGATATATGATCAGGTTACAGGAGGCCGGGCGTTGGCAGTGGAAAAAGAGGGCACGAGCGACGAAAAACGGATGTTCGACAAAGGCATGGCTCTTGCTTCGAAAGGCAAGATCGATCAGGCGGTCGACTGGTTCGAAGACCTGCTGAAGATGAGCCCGCAGAGCGTGTACGGGTGGTTCGGCCTTGGCCTTATGGCAAAGCGGAAGAACAACCTGGACAAAGCCCTGCAATATTTCGACCAGGCCATCGACGCCGACCAGACTTTTCCCGGGGCGTGGCACGAGAAAGGCCATCTGCATCTGGTGGCTGGCGATATCGACGGCGCTATCGAGTGCTTCGGCCGGGCTATCGAGGCAGACCCGACCTACGCGGGCGGATGGTTCAGCAAGGGCGATGCGCTTGAGAAAAAAGGCTGGGAGAACGACGATCACCGGTGCTTCGAGGAGGCCATCTCCTGCTTCGACATGGCGCTGAAGCTTAAGCCTGACATGATCGAGGCCTGGTACAACAAAGGCACCGCGCTGAACATGGCCCACCGGCCCGAGGAAGCGGTCAAATGCTTCGACCACGTCATCGAGTACAACCCGGTGAATGCCAGTGCATGGTATAACAAGGGACTGGCGCTCGTGGAAATCGGGAGAGATGCCGAGGCCGACGAGTGCTTCGCGCTGGCCCGAAAGCTGGAAGCGCCTTGAGTCCGGGACATCGCCAGTATTCGTTGTGATAGCACGGGTCAGGCAGATGGCGTCGCTTTTTTAATGGCCACACGGCCAGCCCTTTTACGCAGGTAATTGATCGACATATTGCATAGCTGCACCGGGCTGAGCAAAAAGGGCACCGGGTCGGCAAAGTCCAGCACAGAATAGACTGCCGGTCCCCATAGCGAGTCTATATATCCGTCGATGCTAAGCTTGCCTTTCCGGGCCCGGCTGACGCATGTCAGCAGGTCGTCTGACATGCAGAGCCATTTGAGGCCTTCACGGTACCCGGCCACTTTCTCCACCTGCTCTCCGATAGCATCGCAGTATGCCATATAGGGCAGGTTCATGCCACTGCAGGTCACGAGCCAGAGCTGTGTCCACGGGCGGGCATTGACCTCCAGTACCTTGTACAGTCCGTCGCGCGGGTCCTTTTTCATCTCGACAACGCCGATGCCATGGTACCCGAGGTCCTTCATGAACTTAGTGCCTGTATGAACAATTCCCGGGTCTGCACAGCTTTCGGCCAGGCTGCCGATGCCGAACTGTTCCGGGCAATTCCTGATCTTCCGCTGCAGGAACAGCCCATGGGGCTCGGAGTCTTTGTCGATAGTAGCCTCCCAGGTGATACAGGCACCGTTCCTCTCCCGGGATCACTTCCTGTATGATGACATCATGGCCTTTTATCTCTGCTTTCCGGTATCCTTGTACCAGGTCCATCGCATTGTCAGCGTAAAAGCATTTGACGCCGAACTGCCTGCTGAACGGTATGGAGTGTACCGGCTTGACAATGCAAGGGTACGGGACTTTTTCGCTCAGCCTGATGACGTGATCGACGTTCTCCGGCACGAAGGTGGCCGGAAAATCGATGTCCAGGCCACGTATAAGCTCGTAGAACTTCCGCTTGTCGACCAGCTTCGCGATGAGATCGTAATCCGCGACAGGCACCCGGAAGTACTCGCTCAGCTCCAGCTTGTGCTTCGCGACGATGGCCGTTTCCCGGTCCCTCGTCGTAAAGAGCACAGGCCGGTCAGCCATAGCCTGCCCGATTTCAATCAGCAGCCTGACGTACCCCTCTTCGTCGATCTCCGGGTCCGGGCTCCTGACGCTGCTGCAGTACCTGGAAAAATTGCCTACCGAGAGCGCATCCTTATCCACGCCGATGACTGGCACGCCCATCCGGCCCAGGCTCCTTATGACGGCAATCCCCGTGGTCGCCGTGCCCAGCACAATCGCCCGCGGTCTTGATCCGGGCCCCTTTGCTTTTATGTCTTTAACCTGCATCCGTCTGCCTCAAATCGTCTGGATGGGGCTTACCTGCCAGGCACCAGGTATACAATCGATCAATATTATATTATTTAAATTGTATTTATATGTTACTATATTGTGTAGTATATTTTTATCAGGGTATGGTGCACTGGCCTCCACCCCGGTCACACGCGTGCGTGCGAGCGGCCGGATAGCAATGCAATTACCGGCATCAATAACATTTTTATCAGTCTTGGCACCCCTGGCATCTGGTGCCATTGGCGAGCGTAACCGGGGGCACATAGCCTTGAAACGGCATGCGAGTTGATGGTTAAATAAATAAAAAAGTAGCAGGCGCCTACCCCCGGGGCAGGCTCCTATTAATATTTATTTTCTGACGGGCTTTGATGCTTCACTTGTCCGGCACGAACTTCGTACCGTAGTGTATCATGCCCTTGTCGCCGTCCTGGCCGATCTTCCTGAACACGCGCCTGACGCGCATGCCGATCTTGACTTCGGAAGGCTCGCAGATGACCTGGGATGTCATCATGGGGCCTTCGTCCAGCTTGATAATGGCCAGCGTGTACGGCTTCGAGCTGATCCAGCTCTCGCCCGGCGTGTAGACCGTGGAATAGGTCACGACCTCGCCGGTGCCCTTGAACTGCTGCTCGACGATCTTGCCCTGCCTGCGGCACTTCGGGCAGAGGCGCCGTGGCGGGAAGTAGTATGTGCCGCACGTCTCGCACTTCGTGCCGATCAGGTTGTACCGCGCGGGTATCTCTCTCCAGAACCTCGGGACGCTCATGTTATTTCCTCCTGCTGTTCGAGAATATGTGACAGACGGCGGTGCCGCCGGTGCCGCCCACGTTGTGGGTCATGGCGATCTCGGCGCCCGCTACCTGGCGCTTGCCGGCTGTGCCGCGGAGCTGCTCGACGCACTCCACGGCCTGCTTGATGCCTGTCGCGCCCACCGGGTGGCCGCATGCCTTCAGGCCGCCGGAGGTGTTCACGGGTATCTTGCCGCCGTAAGTCGTCTCGCCTGCCAGGGTGGCCTTGCCGCCCGTGCCTTTCTTGAAGAAGCCAAGGTCTTCAATCGCCAGTATCTCTGCGATGGTGAAGCAGTCGTGGACCTCTACGAGATCAATGTCCTTCGGGGTCTTGTGGGCCATCTCGTAGGCCCGCTTGCCTGCGGCTACGGAGGCGCCCATCGTGCAGATGTCCTTTCTGCTGTGCAGCGAAATGGTGTCCGTCGCCTGTCCGGAGCCGAGCACGTATACGGGGTTGTCCGTGTACTCTCTCGCCTTGTCGGCCGGGGCTACGATGACGGCTGCCGCGCCGTCGGTGATGGGCGAGCAGTCGAACAGCGTGAGCGGGTCGGCCACCATGGACGCGTTGGTCACGGTGTCGATGGTGATCTCGTTGCGGAACTGGGCCCTCGGGTTGTGGATTGCATGCCGGTGGTTCTTTACCGCCACTGCGGCAAGCTGTTCTCTGGTCGTGCCATACCTGTGCATGTGCAGGCGGGCGATCATCGCGTACAATGCGGGGAAAGTGGCTCCCACGAAGCCTTCCCACTCCCGGTCCGCCGCCGATGCCAGCGCGTCTACGGTGACGCCCGTCTCGACGTCGGTCATCTTCTCGACGCCTGCCGCGACGACCACGTCGTGGTAGCCCGATGCTACGGCCATGATCGCGTTGCGCAGCGCGAGGCCGCCCGATGCGCAGGCCGCCTCGACTCTCGTCGCCGGGATGTGCTTCTCCTGTGCCAGGCCCGTGAAGTCGGCGATCAGCGAGCCGGTGTGCTCCTGGCTCACGAACATGCCGCCGCTCATGTTGCCCACGTACATGGCCTCTATCTCGTCGCCGCCCAGTTTCGCGTCGACGATGGCCTGGACGCCTGCCTCTACGACGATGTCACGGAACGACCGCTCCCACATCTCGCCGAACTTGGTGCACCCTGCACCTATGATTGCTACGTCTCTCATTTTTCCCACCTCACGAGTCTATGTTGATCTTGCCCTTGTGCTTTGCATAGGTCGCGTAGTCGATGTACTTGGCGTCCTTGATATAGTCCCAGACCTTCGTCGCCTTGTCCTGGACTGCCGTTATGCGGTCCGTTACAGTGATGTCGAAGGAGTCGCTGCCTGCGCCCGAGCCGAATGAGGTGACGAATATCCTGTCGCCTGGCTTAGCAATGTCCAGCGTTGCCGCAAGGCCTACCATGCTTGCGCCCGAGTACGTGTTACCCATCATCGGGCAGGTCAGGCCGGGCTTGATCTGCTCTTTCGTAAAGCCGAGCGTCTGCGCCGCCCTGCTGGGGAACTTCCCGTTGGGCTGGTGGAACACTGCATAGGTGTAGTCAGACGGCTTCGTGCCCTGGTGCTCCAGCATTAATTTCGATGCCGACAGGACGTGCTTGAAGTAGCCTGGCTCGCCAGTGAACCTTCCGCCGTGTCTCGGGTAATCAGCTCCCTCTCGTCTCCAGAAGTCCGGAGTGTCAGTTGTGAACGAGCAGGTATGATTGATGACTGCGATGTGATTGTCCTTGCTGATCACGAACGCCGCGCCGCCTGCCGCTGCCGTGTACTCCAGCGCGTCGCCGGGCGCGCCCTGGGACACGTCTGCGCCGATGGCCATGCCCGTCTCGGCGATGCCTGCTGCCACGACGCCCATGCAGGTCTGTATGGCTGCGGTGCCCGCCTTGCAGGCGAACTCGAAGTCGGCTGCCGTCATTTGCTCGGCGCGCCGATGGCTGCCGCCACGATGGTCGCGGTCGGCTTGACCGCATAGGGGTGGCTCTCAGAGCCGACATATATTGCGCCGATCTTCTTCGGGTCCGCGCCTCTTAGGATGGCGTTCCTTGCGGCTTCCACGGCGATGGTCGCCGTGTCCTCGTCCATGTCCGGCACCGACTTCTCGGTCACCATCAGGCCGTTCTTGTAGTCGTCGGCGTCGTCTCCCCACACCTTGGCAATCTCGTCCACCTTGATGCGGTACCGCGGGACGTAAGCTCCGTAAGCACTGATTCCTAGCTTCATTCTGTCAATCCCTTTAATGCGTTTATCATCTGAGTGATGTCCATCGTCGAGGTCATGAGCGGGAAGGACTCGATGGTGGCGATCTTCTTCGCCACCGGGTCTATCCGGTCCGGCTCCAGCCCGTGCAGGACTACGGCCGCCGGCTTGAGCGTCGTGACCCGCAGCGCCACCATGGGCGAACGGCCCGTGGAGACGTTGCAGAAGATCAGCGCCCGCTCGGTGCTCCAGCCGTAGAGCCGGTAGAACTCGCTCGAGGACATCTGGAAAATGGCGTTGAGGCTGTCCACGATGGTGTACCCGTTAATCGACCGGTCGAAGTTGCCGGAGATGCGATCGGCGCCGATCATCTTCTCGAACGCCGACAGTGGCACGGGCGACCTGTACTCGTGGATGTCTAAGATGACGCTGGAGTTGTACCGCTCGATGAGCATGGTCTCGTAGGCCCGGATCTTATGTGATCCTGCCTTCTCGTCCAGGTCCAGCATCGCCTCTACGATTCTGCTGATAATTGTCGTGCCCGGGGACTTGCGTCGGCCGCTCTCGTAGTCGCTGACCACTGAGGGCGAAACGCAGATACTGTTTGCGAGGTCGATCTGCGAAATCTCAAAACTCTTCCGCCACTTTTTGATCGTCTCGCCAGGGTTCTCAGAAAGGGTGATCTCGCCGGCCATTTTCTCGGCAAGTCTGGCCCTGAGCTCGACAATGTCGTTCTGCATCAGGGCTATAGAAAGAAGTCCTACTATATAAGCATTGTAGTAGTCATGTACGACAATTGACGTATTAATTTAGTCGTATAAAAATAACGTGGCATATATGATGGCTGATCGTATATAAAATCGGCGCATGCGGCACAGGCGATATAACGTCTTACAGTAACGGGCATATAATAATCGTCATTTTCAATTCGACAGTAATAAAAAATGATGACAAGAGCACGGTTTAGTTCTTGATCATATTCAGGAACTTCTTGGTCCTCTCGTGCCGGGGGTCGGTGAAGAACTTGTCCGGGGTGTTCTCCTCGACGATGATGCCTCCGTCGATGAGCACCACACGGTCGCTCACTTCCTTGGCGAAGTTCATCTCGTGGGTGACCACCATCATGGTCATGCCGTCCATGGCCAGGTTCCGCATGACGTCCAGCACTTCTTTCACGAGTTCCGGGTCCAGCGCAGAGGTGACCTCGTCGAACAGCATGACGTCCGGCTTCATGGCCAGCGCACGGGCGATGGCGACACGCTGCTGCTGGCCGCCCGACAGCTGCATCGGGAAGCTATGGGCCTTGTCCTTCAGCCCGACTTTTGTCAGTAGCTCCATGCCAAGCTTCTCGACTTCAGCCTTAGGCTTCTTCTGCACTTTCAGGGGGCCCAGAGTGACGTTCTGAAGCGCAGTCATATGCGGGAACAGGTTAAATTGCTGGAAGACCATGCCGACCTTCTGGCGCATCTTATTAATGTCAGCCTTCCTGGCGGTCATATCGACGCCCTCGATCAATATCTGGCCGCCTGTAGGCTCTTCCAGTCGGTTGATGCAACGGAGGATGGTGCTCTTCCCCGAGCCGCTCGGCCCCAGGATGACGACCACCTCGCCTTTCTTAACCTTCATGTCGACGCCCTTGAGCACTTCCAGTTCGCCGAACCTTTTCTTGAGGCCTTTCAATCTCTACCATGTATTCGCTCATACGGTAGCCTCCGGGGGCATGACGCATCTTCTTTTTCTTGCCGGGCAGATTGTCCTGTTCTCGCGTTGACATTGTACTTCTTCTCCATCTACTGGACCGCCTTGCCCAGCGGGAGCGTGATCATGAGGTAGACGATGCCGGCGGCCAGCAGCGGGGTGAAGGTGTTGTAGTGCTCGACGCCGATGGCCTTTGCCCAGTAAATGACCTCGGTGTACGATATGACCATAGCGATGGACGAGTCCTTGATGAGCGCGATGAACTCGTTGCCCAGCGCCGGCAGCACGATCTTGAACGCCTGCGGCAGGATGATGTACCGCATCGCCTGGTTATGGGTCATGCCCAGCGACCGTGCGGCTTCCGTCTGGCCCTTGTGGACTGCCTCGATGCCCGCCTTGAAGATCTCGGCCATGTAAGCGCCGCTGTTGACCGACAGCGCGATCACGGCGGCAGTGAAGATGTCGATGTTGAAGGTGCCGCCCGTGTAGTCGGAGATCAGGAACGGCAGCCCGAAGAACACGAAGAGCAGCTGCAACAGCAGCGGCAGCCCGCGGACGCCTTCCACGTAGACCGAGGAGACCGTCCTGACGACGAAGTTGCGGGACGTACGGCCGATGCCCATGAACAGCCCGATGATGATGCCGACCCCGAACGCCACGAGTGAGAGCTCGATGGTGTTGACCAGGCCGTAGAATATGATCTTTTTCATAGACTCAATGAACAAGTCGAGATCGAGGATAGAGAATTTTTTACCGCTGAGGTCCATCAGGATCGTATAGCTGCCCCCGGGGACCACGTCGATCGTCGTTGTATTGCTAATAAGTCCCGCGTCACCGGGCTTGGAGACCGTGATGTTGTGCTCGCCCGCGGTCAGGTTGACCTTGACCATGCCTTCCAGCGTGTTCGTCCTGCCGACCGACAAGTTCTGTCCGTCCACGAAAACGTCGACTCCGGCGATCTTGCTCATGGCAGGGGTGTTCTCCAGCACGATGATCGATACGTAGTCCTTCCGGGCGGCGGCTGCCATGGACTCCATCTTGATACTTATCCGTGCTCCATCGCTGAAGTTGGCGGACAACGTGTTATTGACATAACCGTCTTTTATGGCCGTGACCGTGTGCATGCCCTGAAAGTAGTCGTTCACGATTAGCTTGCCGGCGTTGTCTGTATTGCCCATGTATACGTCGTCGACGTAGACGGAAACCCTGTCGATCGGAAAGAGCATCTCGCTAACCGTGGTCACCGTCACCGACGTGCTTTGAGATGCAGCTGGAGCGATCAATATCGGACACAACAAAAGCAGTACAAACAACAGGCATATACCATGACGTCTATTCAACCAACATCACCACACTACCATTTTTCATCAGTCAGGGCTCTATACCATCAACTCTTAATGATTAACCTACTATAAGTCTTTCCCACGAAGTTACCCTCCGCAGCAAAAATGTTCCGGAAAAGAGAAATAAAAAAGAGAAAAAGGGACGATTGGTATGTCCCTTTACGCGAACCACTTGTCGTAGATCGTCTGGTACCGGCCGTCTGCCTTGATCTTGGCCAGCGCGCTGTTGATGGCGGCCGTCAGGCCCGGGTTGTCCTTGTTGACGACGATACCGAAGTACTCGACCTCAGACAGGAACGACGGGGCGAACTGGTATTCGCCGGGGAATTGTTTGACATACGGGTACATGACTGCATAGTCGCCCGCCGCTGCATCTACCTCTCCCTTCTTCAGCGCCATCATTGCGTCCGGCATAAGCTGGTACACCTTGATGTCCGCGGCGCTCATGCTGGTGATGTTCCGTCACCGCGGTCCTGGCCGACTGTGCCTGCCTGGACGGCGACCTTGTGGCCGACCAGGTCAGCGGGGGCCTTGATGGTGCTGTTGGGCTTGGTGGCGATAGCCTGGCCCTTGTTCTCGTAGTACGCGTCGGAGAAGTCAATGCTCTTCTGCCGCTCGGCGTTGATGGTGAACGCCGAGATCGAGCAGTCGAACTTCTTGGTCTGCACGGCCAGGATGATACCGTCGAAGAGCTGGTTCGTGTACTCCGGCGTCAGGTTCAGCTCCTTGCAGATCTGGTCCATGAGCTCGATGTCGAAGCCTTCGATCTTATTGGTCGTCGTGTTCACGTTCTCGAACGGCGCATATGATGCATCCGTCGCGACCTGCAGCTTGCCCGGAGTCAGCAGGGTATAGTTCGCTGCGGGGGCGGGCGTCGGCGTCACACTGGGCGTCGCAGTCGGCGTCGGGCTCGCGCATCCGCTGATAGCTACAATCGCTGCCAGCAGAATGATCAATACAAGAGATGCTCCTATGAACTTCTTCAATTTATTAACCTCCCATTTGCCTGAATAACATCGTTACTGTCATGCCATGGCATACCAGGCCGATGGCGACAGATAACATACAGGTATTAGTATTAAGGGACGAATTTATTATAAATCTTTTCAATCGGCAGGTAATCATGGCATCGCAAACCTGCCCCTTGTGGCACGGTGAAGACAGGGAACAGGGCTTCCTACCATATTATTTATCCTTATTGCCTGCGGGACGTTATAGACAGCCGGCAGAGCGATAGCTTTAAGTTTACATCGTATGTTTATGATGCTCCGACGGCAGCACACCTGCCGTATAAACAAGAGATGGTAGCATGAGTGTAAAATTAGACCGGACTGTGAACGTGGGCAAGTATAAGGGCGGCGAAGCCCAGATACGCACGATCCTCGGCTCACAGGGCCTTGACGCTAAGACCATTGTGCTGAAGTCGCACGACGCTCACAACGAATCCTGGGACATCGTGCTTGCGAACGGTAAAAAATTGCAGCTTCTCGCCAGCAAGAAAAATCCTGCGGTCACAATCAAAGAGTTGTGATCGCATCGGGAAACCCATATTCTTTACCTTTACATTTCCTTTTCTTTCCTGCTATCGGCAGGCATATAAGCTTGCAGCGGTTATCCATCAACTCTGGTACCATGAGCGATGCAGGAGCTTTTGCCGGCAGGATGCGGCAGAATATCAGGCTGATCTATGTCTATACCGCTCTTATCTATGCCGGGCTCGACAAGGGCGTCTGGATGCTGTTCCTGAGCTACCGGGGCCTCGGGCTTGTGGAGATCGGGCTGGTCGAGTCCGCCTATCAGTTCGCTATGCTGGTCTTCGGCGTGCCTGCGGGGGCTATCGCCGACCTGATCGGGCGCAAGGTCTGCCTGGTCCTTAGTATTGTGGCCAAAATTGCAGGCTATACGCTGATACTGTCGTCGTCCGGTACCGCAGGCTTTGCAGCCGGCTTCGTGCTCAACGCCATTTCCACCGTGCTCTACCAGGGTGCCTCCGAGTCGCTGACCTACGACAGTTGCAAGATAGCCGGCCTCCAGGGCAGCTACAAGAAGATATACGGGAACATCCTGGCACTGGCCTTTGTATCCGCGGCGATAGGCGTCGCCGCCGGCGGCCTGATCGCCAGCTTCTCCTACGAATGGGTCTACTACGTCTCGATCGCCGCACTGCTGTGCGCGCTGGTGCCAGCAGCCCTGTTCACCGAGACCCGGGGGGTGGCCGACGGGCAGAAGCGACAGGGCATAACCACGCTCTTCTCGAGGGCTGGACGTCTGATCGCCGACAACCCGCTCATCCTGTACCTGCTCATCCTTTCGGCTTCCATCACAGTGGTCGACATGACGATCTACATGTATTGCCAGAAGTACTTCGAGGCGATGTCCATCCCTCTGTACATGATCGGCATCATCTTCTGCGTGGACTCGGTCTGCGCGGCGCTGGGCGCACGCTATGCCTATACCCTCGAACGGTTCCGCAACCGGGACGTCATCCTGCTGATACCGGCGGTCATCATCGCGATGTATATCCTGCTGGCGCTGATCAACGGGCCGATCGTCGTGCTGATGCTCTGGATAGCCACGATATTCGTCGTCGGGTTCTGGCCTATCCTCAGCGAGCTGATCAACACACGGGTCCCCTCTGAAAACCGGGCGACTGTCCTCTCGGTCAAGTCACAGCTCAGCAGCCTGGGCGTCATGATAGTCTTCCCGGTGGCCGGTCTCATCGCATCGCAATCGTCGCTCTCGACCGCGTTCCTCTGGCTGGTCGTCATTGCGATACCGCTGATCGTCTACTGCGTCGTCAAAATCCGAAAAATTGCTTTTTAGAGGTCGAGAGGTTTGAGAGGGAGCAGAGCTCACACAGAGGTCAAGAGGGCACAGAGGAGCACAGAGGACTTTTTATAACAGGGCTCTCTCCATCAGCCTTTTTCATAAAATCCTCTGTGCCGTCCTCTGTGTCCTCTGTGCCTCTGTGTGAGTCTCTGTACCCTCCGTAACCTCCGCGACCTCACCGTTCGACTTTGTTGCCCCCGGCGATCCACTCATGGATGCCGTGGGCCAGGGTCCGCACGTCCTCGTAGCCATACACACGCAGGAACATCGTCGCGTAGGCAGAGCGTATCCCGCTGGCACAGTATGCCACGATCTTCAGGCTCTTCTCCTGCGGCAGTTCGTTCGCCCGGGCCGGGAGCTCTCGGACTGGCACGTTGACCGCCCCTGCAAGATGCCCGGAATCGTACTCATCCGGCTCCCGTACGTCCAGGATGAGCATCCGATCGCCTGCTGTCATCGCTTTCTTAAGCTGGTCTGCCGTAATCGTGTTCCAGTCGGATGGCGCGTTCATCATGTAGTTTTCCATCGCCGAGCACATCTCATCTTTAAGGGCCATGATAATCACTAACCACTGATCATTAGATTCCGGGCAATAAAAAGGTAAGGGCATTATCGCCCGGCTAAAAAAGCTCAGACAGGCAATACTTGTCTGCCATATGTCTCGTTCAGCACCTCGGCACAGGCGAGGTATACTGCGGACAGGCCGCAGAGTATTCCTTCGTAGCCTGCGAGTGTCTTGATCTCAGCGATCTTAGTGTAATCGCCGATGGCCAGCAGGAAGAACAGCAGCGTCAGAGTTCCGAACACGACCTGCAGCGCCCGGTTCTTCTTCAGCGTGCCCACGAACATGTAAGCCGTGAACAGCCCCCATACGCCCAGGTAGAAAGCCATCGAGACGTTATCCACCGGTTCCGCCAGCCCCATCTTCGGGAAGAGGAGCAGCGCCACCAGCGAAATCCAGAACAGGCCGTAGGACGTGAATGCCAGCGTGCCGAAGGTGTTGTTCTTCCGGAACTCGAGGAGTCCGGCGATCACCTGTGCGACGCCGCCGTAGAACAGGCCCATGGCAAAGATCATTCCCAGGCTGGTCGCCGTAATGATCCCTGCGTTGTGTAGGTTCAGAAGCACGGTCGTAGCGCCGAAGCCCATCAGCCCCAGCGGGGCGGGATTGGCGCCCGGCGATATCGAGACCACGCTCTTTTCTGTCGCTTGTTGTGCTATTGCCATGTGTAAGTCACAATAGCTAATGATTATTCATTATAGATATAATTTTTGTTTGTTAATGATTGTTAATTATGTATTCTTATGAACATGAAACGGGGTGTAAAAGAGGCGGATGGAGATAGAAAAAAGCTAATATTAAAGATATAATAATCCTTATCTTCTCAGAAATGATATATCTTAGAATTCACTTCCCGGGCTTCAGGCCGCCGGACAGGCGCAGCCCGGCTGACGATGATCAGTGAAACCAAGGGTGAACAAGCATATGGTAGACTTACGTGACAAAGTGGTCCAGGACCGGGGCATCATCGCGCAGATACAGCGCTACATCCCCGGGTTCAGCGGGTACCGTGCGAAAGAGGACTTGCGGGCAGCGGACAATATGCTGCGCCTCCAGCTCGCGGACCGTATCGCGGCCGTGCGGGCGGACGTCGAAGCCTGCCGGGCCGCAATGGTCGAGGACGGGCAGATCGAGAGCCTTGACCGTGCAGGCACGCTCATCAATAAGTTCAAGGCCGTCGAAGGCGAGGTACGGCATGCGGGCCAGGGCTACTCGGGTATCTCGGCGAAAATCCGGGTGGGAGAGCCACAGCTGAACAAACTCTACGAGTATGACCTCGGGCTGGCTACCGCGATCGCGGCCATGGGCACGGATGCGGCAAATCTGAAGACGCTGGCGCCCGGCAGCGCAGAGCAGAAGGACGGCTTTGCGAAGCTGGGCACTGCACTCGACGGCTTCGGGGCGACCTTCAGGAAACGCATGCAGGTAATCACAGGGACGGAGGTATAAACAATGGCGATAATCGGTGGAGACAAGAAGAGCATCATCGGCGCCGCCACCATTGCGTGGGACGACGCCGAGAAGCGCGACAACATCATGTGGAAGGTGCCGCGCAATATCCGGCTGAACGACAACATCGTAGTGAGGGAAGACGAGTACGCCGTCTTCTACCGCGACGGCAAGGCGCTGGACTACATCGACCGGCCGGACCGGTATGCGCTCACGTCGATGAACATGCCGATCGTCGGCAGGATCGTCGAGTACCTGTCGGGTGTCAGGCAGGACGCCGAGGTCTTCTACCTCCAGAAACGCGTCTTCGACGGCAAGTTCGGCAGCAAGCAGCCCTACGTGTTCCGGGACAAGGACTTCGGCATGGTCAACCTGCGGGTGTTCGGCGAGTTCCGGTACAAGGTGTCTAACCCCATGAACTTCATCAACCAGTTCGTGGGCACCTTCAACTACACCTCGTCCGCAGAAGTCGAGGACCGCATCAAGGAACAGGTCGTCCTGGTGCTCTACGATGTCCTTGGCGACGCGAAGAACAAGGGCATTGGCGTCGCGGACCTTGCAGCCAACCTGACGAACCTCGAACAGGCCCTGCTGGAGCGGGCCAAGCCACACTTCGATCTATACGGCATCCTGATCGACAAGCTGTCGGGCCTGTACATCAACCTGCCCGAGGAAGTCCAGAAGGCGGTCGACACTCGTGCGTCCATGGGCGTCACCGGCACCAACTACATGCAGTACCAGACCGGCCAGGCCATGCGCGAGGCGGCCCAGAACCCGTCGGGAGGAGTCGCGGGCGCAGGCGTCGGCCTGGGCGCAGGCGTTGGCATGGGCTACATGATGATGGACCAGATGCGGCAGGGGAACCAGCCGCCTCAGGGGCAGCAACAGCAGCAACAGCAGCCGCAGCAGCAGGCACAGGCACCGGCAGGGACACCATGTCCTAAGTGCAATGCCAATGTGCCCTCTGGCGCGAAGTTCTGTCCGTCTTGCGGTGCAAAGCAGGAAGAGGCCAGTTTCTGCCCGAACTGTGGCGCGAAACTGCCTCCCGGCGCGAAGTTCTGTCCGTCCTGCGGCCAGAAACTAGGGTGAATCGATGCCTGAGATCAGGTGCAGTAAGTGTGGCGCCCAGGTGAAGTTCGACGCCGGCGACCGCTTCGTCAAGTGCAGCTACTGCGGCACTCAGATGTTCATTGACAAAAGCGGCGCCGGGTTCTTCTACATCATGCCGTTCATGGTAAACCATGGGCAGGCAGAAGGCATCCTGAAGCGGTGGATGGCCGGCGCACGCATGGTGAAGGACCTGGACAGGCTCGCCAGGATCACCGACTTCAAGCAGGTGTACTTCCCGGTCTACATGTTCCGGAGGGACGTGGGCGGCAAAGAAGTCGTCCGCGTCGAGCCGGCCAGGTCGACTATCCTGCCCGGCCTGCATTCCCTGAAAGTGCCGGCTGGCGACCTCAAGGTCTTCGACCAGAGCTTCCAGGCGGGTCAGGGGATAGAATTCATGCAGCCGGACATCGACATGGTCGCCTACCTCCCGGGCCTCGAAGGGAATCCGCTGGAGCAGGCTCTCGTCTACTTCCCGATCTGGGCGGTACAGTACGAGTTCCGCGGCAAGAAATACGCTGCGGTCATCGACGGCTCCAGCGGAGAGGCGTTCACGGGCGACTACCCGACACGGAACGCCGCCCCGTACTTTTTGATTGCCGCTGCCGCTTTCGGCATCTACCTCGTCGAGGGCGTCATTGGCCTTGTCCTGGCGCTGATCAACCCGGCGTTCTGGGTACTCACCGCAATCGTGGCGCTGGTCACGCTGCCTTTCATCACGGCGGCCGCCTACGCCATTGTAAGGAGGTACTAGCGTGGCAGGCATTTCACTTTCCATGAGCTGCCCGAACTGCGGCGGCTCCGTGTCTGTGGGCGAGGGCGTACGGTATGCGTCCTGCCAGTACTGCAACGCGATGCTGGCCATCGAGGGCGACGACGGCGTGAGGAGAATTACATTCAAGAGCAAGGTGACACGCGTCCAGGCCATCGAGGCAGTCCAGCGGTGGTGGCGGGGCGGGTTCAAGGCCCGTGACCTGAAGAGCCGCGGCCAGGTCACCGAGTCCTACCCTATCTACGTGCCGTTCTGGCGGCTTAATGCCCGGGCGGCCGGGTGGGTGTGCGGTTACAAGACCGTGCAGCGCAATAAGCGCACGGAGCGGGTGCCGCTCGAGAAGATGATCGTGCGGGACTTCGACTGGTCCGCGGTGGCCTGCGACCCCGGCGATATCGGCATCGAGCACCTGCGCAACTTCGAGGGCGAGGCTGTGCTGCACGACGAAGGCGATATACCCACGTTCGAGGTAACCACGTCCAGTACCGATGCTACGACGAAGGGCAGCCAGCAGGTGATGAGCGAAGCCGTCGCCTATACCGGCGTGCCCCACATCACCTTCCAGGACGTGCACGTCTTCCCGAAGGACCTTAGCGTCATCTTCTACCCGGTATGGGTGGTGCGATACATGTACTCGGAACGCATGTACTTCGCCACGGTCGACGGCGTGACCGGCATGGTCCTGTCCGGCCGGGCGCCGGGCGACAACCTGTGGCGCAGCCTGGCTATGTCGGCCGGCATGGCGGCCGCAGGCATCGGCCTGTCGTTCTGTGCATGGCTGGGCATCGTCGGCGGCGGCACCGAGGAGACCATCGGCGCGGCCATTGTAGGCATCATCGTATGTCTGGGCATTGCGGGCGGCACGTTCGCGTTCTTCCGCTACGGCTCGGAGATGACTACCGGCGACATCAAGGGAGGATACAACCTCTTCAACTCGTCGTCGAAGGCAGTGGCCGAAGACAACATCATCGACAAGCTGGCCCCCGAGATACTCGGGAGAGCGAGGTGATCACGTGACGAAGATCGTACAGATACGTTGCCCGAAGTGCAATACGCCCATCTTTTCGAAGACTGTAGACAGCATTTTCCTTTGCGATAGCTGTGGGACGATGCATGTCCGTGACGGTGGCGCACCCGAGGCAGTCGGTTTCCAGGCCGGCAAGTTTACCCGGCAGGGCGACGGCGAGCGTGTCTACCTGCCCGTCTGGGTGACAGGGGTGACGTTTAACATCGACGATATCAAGAGCGAGGGTGGCGGGCTTTCAAACCTGTTCGGCCTGCTCTCAGGGCAGTCAAAACAGGGCTCGATCGTGCTGTATATCCCCGCTTACGAGCTGGAGCCGATGACGTTCAAGGATACGGCCATGCGGATGACCGCCAGCCCCCCGAAGACTGAGCCCGAGAAGCTCCAGCCGGGAGTCAGGCGCCAGCCGGTGGTGCTGACGTCCGACCAGCTCGAACACATCGCCGAATTCCTGTTCGTGACGGGAGTGGCGGAGAAGCCGGGCGTCCTGCAGCGGCTGGACTACAGGCTTAGTGTCACTTCAAAGACCATGCTGTACCTGCCTTATTACAAGAAAGGAGACAGCTGGCAGCCCGGCTTCTGACCGGGCTGATATTTCTTTTTACCTGCCGTACAGGCCTGTCAGCTTTCCCTGCGATATGATATGCCCTTCCATTGCCTTTCGCAGTTCGTCCTTCGTAATCTCGGCCGGCAGGTCAAGTTTCGCGTCGAGCTCGTATACCGTAAAGATATAATGATGCGGCTTGCCCTTCGGTGGGGACGGCCCGCCATAGCCGATCTTGCCGAAACTGTTCTTCCCCTGCATCGCGCCGTTGTCCAGTTCCGAGACCTGCATGATCCCATCGTCAAGATGATCATAGCCGGCAGGTATGTTGTAGATCACCCAGTGGGTGAAGATGCCGCCCGGCGCGTCGGGGTCCTCGCATATGACCGCATATTCCGCCACCCCTTCCGGGGCTCCCTGCCAGCGCAGCGGGGGCGACATGTCGTCTCCGTCAGCCGTGTACCTTACCGGTATTCGATCGTTGTCCTCGAATGCCGGACTGGTCACTTCTAAAAGCTTTACTTTTGACTCCATCATGTTCTCGCTCACCTTTGCATTATCTGTTGCCGGTGGCCGCTGTGCGTATGCCATGCTCACAATCATGAGAGCAGCTAACGCCACGGCTATGACAATTCTCATTGATCTGAGCTGAAACTCTCGGAATTTAAATGTCTGCCAAATCGTTTCCAGATTTTCCACGACACACGGCGCTTAGCTATTTATGGGCTGGTGGCGATACTAGATCAGAGTGATTTTATGGCAGCTAAGAAATCCGGCGGAGAAAGCCTCATAGGCCGCCCGGTCGACCTGGCCGGGCTTGTGGAGTACCAGGACGGATCGGTGGTCAGCCGCGAGGTACTGAACAAGGCGACGGGCACGATTACGATTTTCTCTTTTGACGAAGGCGAGGGCCTTAGCGAGCATGTCGCGCCCTTCGACGCGACAGTCGTCATCCTGGACGGGGAAGCCGAAATAACCATAGAGGGCAAACCCAATCGCGTGAAGGCTGGCGAGTTCATTATCATGCCCGGCGGCAAGCCGCATGCGCTGAAGGCGATCACACGGTACAAGATGTTGCTGATCATGATCAGGTCGTAAGGGGAATGGTTTAAAAAAGTGAAGGCCGTGCAATAGCGCATGCACGTCTGACTGATCCTACGCGACTCTCTTGTAGTAAAGGTAGGAGAGGAGGTAGGTCGTGATACCGAGACCCCATACGATCTGTACCATGTCGACAGGTCTGTATGGGGCGCCCATACGTACGGCGCCAGCGATCAAGGCAAGCAGGACCATGGCCACGATAAACCCGTTGCGGCTGGCCATCAGCGAGCATTTAGCCGTCCGTTCGTCCTGCGGCTCGTCACGCTTCTTCCTCTTCGAGACCGCGGCGTAGACCGCGAGCCCGGCGATCAATACCAGCAGCGCGACCGTTATCCACAGGACGTACTGCGGGAAAATACCGCTTAACAGCAGTACGGCAAATGTGATCATTATCACAACAGCTACTTTAGACTCTTCTGTTTTCAACATTTTATTCCTCCTGGAAGATGTCCTCGATTTTTACCCCGAAACATCTGGCAAGTTTGAAGGCCAGCGACAGCGACGGGTCGTACTTCTGTTTCTCGATAGCAACTATAGTCTGACGAGAGACTCCCACCTTCGCCGCCAGGTCCTCCTGCGTCATATCGTTCCGGGCCCTGAATTCCTTCAGCCGATTGATCATCTATGTAAAGTATACTTTACTTTTTGTATATAAAGCTTTACTTTTAGTATGGTATACTTTACATTACCAGCGCTGAAACTGTAATAAAAAAGAATTAAAAAGTCGAAGCAGCGGGCGTCCGCTCGCGCGCGCACGGATGCATGGGTTGGAGACTGTGTGGAGTTACCTGCGCTGCTGCGGGCCGCCCGGTGGCGCAACCGGTATGTATTCCACGCCCGGCCGGTGCGCACCCATGGCCATCTGGTAGAACTCCATCAGCTCATAGACGGTCTTCGGGATGCCGACCTTCACGCATTCTCCAAGAAGCTCCTTTGCCATCTCAGGGAAGATCGGGTAGTCGTGGGTGTACTTCCCCATGACCAGCTCGCTGATGATTTTGTCCGTGTTCCGCTCGCCGCAGTGGCCTTTCATGATCTCCCGTACGAACACGATCATCTGCTCCTGGGCCTTGCGCGCGTCATCGGCCAGCATCAGTGTCGCGTCGCCAATCCTCTCGATCGGCTTCTCCCTGACCGCCTTCAGGATCGACGCGGCGGCGAACTGCCCGTCCTTGTTGGCGAGCTGCGGGTCGACCGGCCCGATCACCGCGTGCGGGTCCATCAGGATCTCATCGGCCGCCAGCGCGATCATCGTGCCGCCGCTCATGGCGTAGTGGGGGACGATGACTGTCTTCTTCGCCGGATGAGCCTTCAGCGCCATCGCGATCTGGGTGGCGGCCAGCGCGATGCCGCCCGGCGTATGGACGATCAGGTCGATGGGCACGTTCGAGGGCGTGGCACGTATAGCCCGCAGGACTTCCTCGCTGTCGTCGATGTCGATGTACCGGGACAGCGGAATCCCCAGAAAGGCAATAGTCTCCTGCCGGTGGATGAGCGTGATCACCTGGGACTTGCGCTCATGAGAAATCCGCGTGAGCATCCGTACCCTGGCCCGGTTGACTGCGCCGCGCTGCAGGACCGGTATGATGAACAGCAGGATGATCAGCAGTATCCATATGTTGCTGATGATTGTCCAGATGAACGAGATGGCACTGCCGATAGCCGCACCGATGTCCATGTTTCCAGTCGCGGCCTGGGCCAGGAGGAGAACGATTGCCCCGTTAAGCAGAATGGTAACAACTCCATAGATGATATGCACCCGGAGGTTAAATAAATTGATATCGATAAAAATGCCGTACGGAAATCCGCGGGCACGTTTTATAACCGCAAACGGTCAATTCACTGATCAGAGGTATGACAAAATGTGTATTAGCTGTGGATGCGGCATGCCGAACGACAAGCATAACAACCCTGACCTGATCTCGATGGATGACCTGCAGCGAGCGGCCAAGGCAGCGAACATGAGCCCGGAGGAAGCGGCACTGAACATTGCCGACGCCCTCGGCATGAAGTGTGATAAATAGACATTGGACACAGAGGGCACGAAGGGCACGGAGGGCACTAAGGGGCAGACGTGACATTTCATTAGTATCCAGTCTAAAACGATTCGACAGTGCTCATTGCATAGCCATAAAGTTTAAGTGGAATCACAGGCATTTTATGTTACCGCGGGCCTGTGGTCTAGTTGGTTATGACATCGCCTTTACACGGCGGGGATCAGGGGTTCGAATCCCTTCGGGCCCATAAAAGTTTTGAGGGGCTCCCGGGGGCTTTTTCAAAAGCCTCCTGGGTCTCGACACCGGCACATGTGCCGAAGGCACCATTTTAAGGATCGTTTTTGAAAGGGTGCAAGGGGGGACTTTTTCCCAAAAAGTTCTCCCTGTACGCTTTGCCTGTTAGCTGCTTTTGATAAGATTTATGGAAAAAAGTTGTGATGCGAGGGCCTGGGAGGTGTATGTGATACTTTCCCTCGCATCCGGGGGTTTGTGCTTCGGTCTCATAGACGGGATCGGCGATCGCCGCGTATGACGGAAAACAGGGCCGGCGCCTGGGGTTAACGCTCCGGCCCTTAAGCGTTTTTCGTTTTTGGTGATATCTTTGCCTTGTAGCACAACTGTCCCGCAGGGTTAACTCCACGGGCAATACATTGTAATACTAATTCATATATAAAGTTTATCTAACCAAGTGAATATAACGGAAATGTACATGTGTTAAAATGTAAATGTTATAGTGAACCATGCTATATTGGAAAAAAAGTTTCTACCTTTTAATTTAATGTAACAGGAAAATAAAAGCAGGCGCTTATGCCTGATAATCGCCTGCGGTGACAGGCTGACGGGTGAACCGGCCTGTTTCTGCTGCAGTTACACCGACGCCTTCGGTGTGAGCGTCTGGTCTCCTTCATCACAGCATAACAGGGATAGAGTTCAGGACGGTTTGTTTAAAAACGTTTAAAGGCAAGGTGTACAGGGGGAACTTTTTGGGAAAAAGTTCCCCCTTGCACCCCTTCAAAAACGATCCTTTAAATGGTGCCTTCGGCACATGTTCAGGTGTCGAGACCCAGGAGGCTTTTGAAAAAGCCCCCGGGAGCCCCTCAAAACTCTTTATACTGTTTCCACTTGCTGTAGCGGTCCTGCAGGCTGGCGCCGATGCTCTGGACGTTCCCGCAGGCCTCGCAGACGGCGAACTTCTTGCCTTCCTTCTCGAAGTAGACCACCTTTATCCTGTCGCTGCAGCACTTCCTGCACAGGGCTCTCGCACCTGACGAAAGATAGCCGGAGACTTCAGTCGCTTCCTGGCGAATAGCGACCACCTATTGGGGGACCTTATAGTCGTCGATGAGCATGTTGATGATGCGCTCAGGCTCCATGTCGCCGAGGTCGGCGGTCTCGAGGAGGTTGACGATCCGCTTGATGTGTTCCGAGTTAATCTCCTGGAAGGCCTTCTGTTTGAGTTTAATATCCAGCTTGGCCGTACGCTTGCCGTCCATGGCGCTCGTGTCCACCACGAAGCCCAGGCCGAGTACGAACCTGTAGGGGTGCGGGCCGTCGCTATGCCATGACTGCCGCGATTTCCCGATCTTGATCGACCGCTGCATGCCGATGCCCTGGACGTTCAGGTGCACGACCGTGTCCGCGAGATACATGGGTATGATGGTCTCGGATCCGGTCATCTCGCCGGTGGTGCCATGCTCTTCGACGGTGCTGAATACCGTGCCGACGCGCTTGGTCTGCTTGAACAATTCGGAGATCAGTGACCGCTGCTCGTACTTGTTGTCGTGGGCCCAGATCACGGGCGTGAGCGGGTCGATGACGATGCGTGCCTTCGAGCCTTCCCATTCGCTGACGAACTGGGGCAGCTCTTCCTTGATGAAGTCGGCGAGGTCCTTGCCTCCGGCCTCAAGGAACACAAGGGAACCCTTGTCGATGTAGCTGCCGATGTCTTCCCAGCCCATGCTTTTGGCTTCTTCCATGATCTGGGAGCGTGACTCTTCGAGCGTGATGTAGATGGCGTCGCTGCCTGTCTCCAGCCCTTTGCGCAGGAATTGCAGGGCCATGGTGGTCTTGCCCGTGCCCGCGGAGCCTACGAGAATGGTCGCCGAATGTTCGTTGAAGCCTCCGTCGAGGAGACTGTCTAATCCCAATATGCCTGTCTTGAGCTTCTTCATTTTTTCACCTTACTGTCCTCTCGATTAGTTCTCTGGTGAGCTTAGCCCCCATGTGATTTTCAATCACCTTGAGCAGTTCTGCGTTCATCACGCGGAACTCCTCTCGGTTCTCGCGCAGGAGGTCTTCGAGCTTCTGCCTGTCCATGCCGCCGTCGCTCAGGCGGCTGCAGATCACGTCTCCGACCGTGCGCACCTCAAGCATAACGGAGATAATATCGTAATCCCGGTCAAGGATACAGCCAACGATGCCGTTCTCCGTGTTGTAGAAGATTATCGAACCATCGTTCGTCTCGAACACGGTGCGGCGCAGTGGCATGTTCCTCATGGTCATCATGAGGGGGATTATTTTCTTCACGAGTTGTGTGGTCGTGCTCTCCTTATGTCTCGACGCTTCCTGGAAGACCTGTGCTACGGTCTCCCCGTTTTTCGATATCAGGAACGCACCCACGACGCCATTCCTGTCGAGCAGCCTTCGCAGGTCCTGCTCCACGTTGTTTTTCCAGTTGCCTGGTTGCCCCCTCTTTCCGGGTAAAGTATTGTCGTCCACGGCTGAGCCTTTCCCCCTCCATCCGGTTACTTTTTATTTTATAATTATTTTGCTATAAAATAAACCTTTCTACTGCGGCGAATATTTTACATTTCGCGCCGCCTACATATTATAATTAGTTAAAGATATAAAAAATTGTTGGCTGATGCCCTGTTGTTCCGCGTAAAATACGTACCGCCCCTGTCGCCCGGATAATAGCGCTATATTCGGCCGGTACGGCTTGCAGCGTTTAAATTGCGGCGAAAAGTAGAACAGGGAGGCCACAGAGGTTACGTGGTGGAATCACAGAGGGCACAGAGGACAGGGCTCACAGAGACTTTTTAAAAATGGCTCTCGGTGAGCCTTTTCTTAACAGACCTCTGTGCAACCTCTGTGCCCTCTGTATCCTAAGGAAACTCAGAACCTCTGACCTCGTCAGAAACTTCGATTCGAGTGCACCACGAGACCGTCGTTGGTGATGTCGTAGGGCTTGATGCTGCGGGAGTGCTTGTGCCGGCGCATCTTGACGACCTCGACGGCCAGTTTCACGTCACGCAGTTCGTCGGGCCGCACGTACCGCAGGATGATCACACCGTCGGACACATACTCGACCAGGCCGTACCGACTGGCATATAATGATTCCTTGTCGGCTTCGGACGTAATCATGGCTGTGACTCCTGTGTCCTTCAAAAGCGAAAATATCTCGAACAGGTTCAGCCGCCGTTCGGCTTCATCGGTGAACATCATCTCAAAGAGCGTGACCGAGTCCATCACGAGGCGTGTGGCGCCGAACTTTTTGATCAGCCCCGGCATCTCGTTCTTGATGCGCATTAGCGTGGTCTTGATATCGTTAGGGTCGAGCCGGATGAGGGCAAAGCTGCCGTTGTCGATGTACTTCTGAATATCCCAGCCATAGGCGCTTCGCGGACTCCTTGATCTCGAACTCCTGCTCCTCGAGGCTCATGTAGACGGCTTTCTCGCCGTTCATCAGGCCGTTCATCAGGAACTGCAACGCCATGGTCGTCTTGCCGGTGCCCATGCCGCCGATGACCGCTATCATGTGCTTCTCAGGCACGCCGCCGTTCAACAACTCATCCAATCCCACTATGCCTGTGCTAAGCAGCTTCATATTACCTTCCTATGATCTCCCGAATGTTCGAAACCTCAAAACCCCGGCTGGCTGACACCCTCGTCTCGAACCGGACGACGTTATCATCCTCGAGGTAGGGCATCAAGCCACGAAACTTTTTGATGTACATCATCCTCTGGCGCTGGTTATTGCCCGTGGACTGCCAGTTGAATACCAGCACGCCATCGGCACAGTCCGAGACCTCTTCCTCCATGCTCGGCTCGAAGATATGTGCCGTCAGGAGTGCGTAGATGGTCGAGTTCCAGTGCTTGGACATTCGTTCGATGCCTTTCAGGAGCGATATGAGATCGCTCCACCTGATGTTTTCCGATGTGGAGGGCCCTCGCATGAGGTCTGTGAGCGAGTCGATGATGACGAGGCTGTTAGGCGCGTGCAGCTCAAGCGTCTCTATCAGCGATTCGAAGAGCGTCTTGTTCTTTTGCGCGGTCTTCAGGCTGTCCAGCGTCATCGTGTTCGTGGTGGTCCAGTGCCTCGGCACCGGTGTCCTGGTGAAGTAGTCGCCAGACAGGTCCACGAAAGTCATCATTTCCTCCACGCCGGCGATGTCCGCGATCTTTAGCGTGGACACGCTCTGGAGCACGTTCTCCCTGACCTTGGTGAACGAGATGTAGACAAGCTTCTCCGGCAGGTGGTAGTTCGGCTTTAACGCCGTCTGCTCCTTCTTCATCTGTGCCAGCGTCAGTAGCGACGTGTACATGAACTCCGAACCGCCGGCGCCTACTTCGCTCAAGAGGAGCACAAACGAACCCATGGGGATGCCGCCCTTGATCATCGGGTCGAACGATGGCACGCCCGTAGGTATCCACTGCCTTACGTTTTCCATACTATACACTCAACGTCCACCTGTTTCTATACCCCTGTCCATATATACTTTCATACCCCGGGGTATTAGAGTATAGTTTACCAATGGATAATTTAACTTTATTGGTCTCCTGGGTTGTTCGGGAAAGCAACGAACAAGATAAACAAGAAAGAATATAAAATATGAGCTAAAGACATATCCCTTAGGAACAGGATGGGTTGGGTCTCTTCCAGTTACGGGAGCTTTTATGTCGTTGTTCAGTCAGTCCGGAGCAGTTGATGCGCCGGCGCAGGCGGCGGAGGATCATCTTAAAAAGATGCCCTTCCTGTCAGGGAGCGCCGTGGAAAAGACCGTGCAGGCCCCGCCGGCCGTGGCGTCGCTGCAGGACGGCGTCCTCGAGGTCGAGCGCTACTGGGTGCATGAGCCCTACGCCTTCGTCTCCATCCTCTACGATAACCGGGCCAAAGCCCATTCGTACCTGCTGTGCGAGCCCATGCTGGGCGATTTCGAGGCCGAGCTGCTCGAGCGGCTGTACAGCGATCTGAGGGACATCCTCATCCGGAGCGAGATCAACTCCGCGACGGTCGACCGCAGTACTGTCCTCCGGTCGCGCTGCGACATGCTGCTGGGCATCTACGGTATCCGGCTGGACGAGGCCGCCCGGCAGAAGCTGTGGTACTACATCGAGCGGAACTACCTGGGCTACGGCAGGATCGACGGGCTGATCCGCGACCCGGCGCTGGAGGACATCTCCTGTAACGGCGTGGGCATACCGATCTACCTGTTTCACCAGCGGTACCAGAACATCAAGACCAACGTGACCTTCGCCGAGGAAGAGCTCAACTCGACCGTCATCCGGCTGGCCCAGCGGGGCGGCAAGCACATCTCCATCGCCTCGCCGATCGTTAACGCGACCCTGCCCGACGGCTCCCGTGTCGAGGCCACTCTGGGCCGGGAGATCACCACCCGCGGCAGCTCTTTCACGATTCGAAAATTCCGGGCCGACCCGTTCACGCCGGTCGACCTGATGAAGTACAACACCATGTCGCCCGAGATCATCGCCTACCTGTGGCTGGCCATCGAGAACAACCGGAACATGCTCTTCGCCGGCGGCACGGCGTCAGGCAAGACATCGTCGCTGAACGCGGTCTCGCTGTTCATCCCGCAGCCCTCCAAGGTGATCACCATCGAAGATACGCGCGAGCTGATGCTATACCACGGCAACTGGGTCGCCGGGGTCACCCGCGAGTCCCAGATACAGGGCAGCTCCGTCGAGATCGACATGTACGACCTTCTCCGCGCAGCGTTGAGGCAGCGTCCCGAATACATTATCGTAGGCGAGGTGCGTGGCAAGGAGGCGCTCACGCTGTTTCAGGCCATGAACACGGGCCATACCACTTATTCTACCATGCACGCCGGCTCCATCCAGGCTGTGGTGAACCGCCTGCTGAACGAACCGATCAACGTGCCGAACATGATGCTGCAGTCGCTGAACATCGTCGGCATCCAGGAGCTCGTCTATTTGAACGGGCAGAAGCTGCGGCGGACCCGATCGGTGGTCGAGATCACGGGCATCGACCCGCGGACGAACAACCTGCGCATCAACGAGCTGTACCGCTGGAACTCGCTGGATGATACGTACGAGCCCATGGGCGAGTCAGTCGTACTGTCTGATATCATGTCCCGGCGCGGCTGGGACCGGGCGCGGCTGAAACGGGAGATCGCCGACCGAATCAGGGTGCTCGAATACCTGCGCGACCGGGGCGTCCGGGACTACAGGCGGGTGACCATCGCGATTAACGCGTATTACGTCATGCCGGATAAGGTCCTTGAGATGATCGGGAGCGACGAGTTCGCGAAGATGATCGAGTCGGACTCGGGACGGTAGGCGGAGATGGCCAGCGAACAATACCTGATCGACGGCCTTGCCTATCGTACCTTCGGGGGATATGCCCGCCGGAACCGGCATGTGTACTTCGATCTCGAGGTAAGCCTGAAGAAGGGCAACATCAACGTGCCGCTGGATATCTACGTCGCGCGCATGATGTTCATCAGCGCGACGGCAGGCTTTGCGGTCGCAATGTCCTTCGTTATGGTCGCGTTGATAGCGGCGATGACCTCTCCCTATCATACATTCCTGCCCTGGCACGATGTCTCGAGTGATAACCTTCTCGTCACAGTGGCCTCCAGCCAGCCGTTTGCCCTGGTCCTGCTGGCTGGCGCGTCGTTCATCGCCGCGTTCGTGACCAGCTACCTGCTCTACCGCAACTATCCCTTTTACCGGGCGAGCATCAGAGAGTCCAACATCAACCAGATGCTGCCCCACGCGGTCACGTTCATGTACGCCATGAGCAACGGCGGCATGAACCTGCTGGAAATCTTCCGCACCATGAACGAGCACAGCGACATCTACGGCGAAGTGGCCGTCGAGCTGGAGACCGTGGTCCGCGGCGTCGACCTGCTGGGCCTCGACCTGATCACGTCGATCAAGCAGGCATCGCTCCTGACCGCGTCCGAGCCGTTGAGAAACTTCTTCGACAGCCTGGCAGCCAACATGGAAAGCGGAGGCGATCTCGCGAAGTTCATGCACTCCCGGTCCGACCAGTTCCAGGTGGTGGCGTCGCAGGAACGCCGGGCGCTGCTGGACATGCTCAACATGCTCGCAGAGGTCTACGTCACCGCGTTCATCGCCGGCCCGCTGTTCCTGATCACTATTTTGATCTCAATGGGCATGATCAGCTCGGGAAACACCCGGCAAATCGAGGTGCTCGTATACCTGCTCATACCGGGCGGCTCCCTGCTCTTTATCTGGCTGCTGTCCATCCTGGGCATGAGCAGCGACGACAACCGTACGAGGGAAATCCGCCGGGAGCTCGACGAGTTTGCCGACGTGCGCAAGGTAGCGACGGATGGCGGCAACAAGAGCAAGACCCTGGAGTGGGCCGGGTTCCGGTACAACGCGAGCCGGTTCCTGGAGAGCCCGACGTCGGCCTTCATGGGGCGGCCGTATATGGTACTGTACATTACCGTCCCCATTGCGGCTATTGTCTTTATTCTGCTCGCGCGCCCGGCCCTCGGGATGCCCTACTACCAGATGCTGGACGCGCTGACCCTGCCCGTGCTCGCGGCGCTGTCCATTGCGCTCGTGCCGTTCGCCCTGTTCTGGGAAATGCGCAGCTACCGGGTCCGCAGGATGGACGCTGCCATACCTGAGTTCCTGAAGCGGCTGGCATCGTACAACGAGTCCGGGCTGACGCTCACCATGGCGATCAAGTCGTTGCTCGGCTCTAATCTCGGCGTACTGAACTCTGAGATCAGGAAAATGTGGACCGATATCGAGTGGGGCGCCGAGACGAAAGAAGCGCTCATACGCTTCGAACGGCGCGTCAACACCGCCTCTATACGGCGGGTGGTGACACTGATCACCAAGGCCAGCGAGTCCTCCGGGGACATCAAGGAGACGCTCTCCATTGCGGCGGCCGACGCGACGGCGAGCCAGAGCGACCGGAGCGACCGGGTACTGAACATGCTGCTCTACACGTCGATCATCTACATATCGTTCTTCGTGTTCCTCTACATCGTATATACGTTGAGCACCGTGTTCCTGCCGGCCGTGCCGGGCCATGCCTTCAGCGAGCCGATGCAGACGACAGTGGCCCAGGGCATGTCCTTCGCCGGCGGGGCGGATGTGGGCATCTTCCAGCTCCTGTTCATGCACGCTGTGCTCATCCAGGGGTTCTTCTCCGGGCTGGTGACTGGCATGATGAGCGAAGGCAATATCTATTCGGGGCTGAAGCACTCGGCGATCATGATGTTCATCGGCTACATCGTGTTCTCGCTATTGATATAGGTGGCTTATGGCGCAGGAACGACTGAATGAAAGGGAAGACGGGGTTTCCGAGATCATCGGGGAGCTCCTGATGCTGACCATCACGGTGATGGTGTTCGGGCTGCTGGTGGTCGCGGTGAATGCGATGATGAGCCGGCCGCAGACGATCATCGTCGAGATCAGCGCGGCCAACAACAGTTCCACCGTCTACCTTATGCATGCCGGCGGGGACAGCGTGAGCTTCAGCGACGTCAGTGTCATCGTCAACGGGAACGTAGCACCGTACAGCGCGTCGGCCTGCGATGGCAACGGCAACGGGCTCTGGGAGATCGGGGAAACGTTGTATGTGGCAAACCCCGCTGACCCGCACCTGGACGTGATGGTGTACGATTCGTCTGCGAAGACCGTGCTGGGGAGCTTTAACCTGAGGTGAGCAAAGATGTCGGGCAGGATGGATAGTTCGGGCATATCGACGGTGGTGGGGCTGATACTGGTCCTCGGGCTGATCATCTCGGTAGCCGCTGTAATCAAGATAGCCTACATACCGGATGTAAAGAAGCAGCTCGAGGCCGATCACATGCAGCATGTCATCGCCGACTTCAGCTCCTTCAAGACGCAGCTTGACATGGATCAGGCGGCATCCGCCGCCACGGGTGTGGGCTATGCCGCCAGTGCCAGTGTCGAGATGGGTGGCGGGGCCATCCCCGGCATTGACCCGTCCAGCTCTTACGGCACGCTCTCGCTGGACCCTTCCTACGGGCAGCTCACAATCACGGCTTATGATTACATGTCCGGCGCCCGGATGGACCTCGGCTCGGCCACCGCCATGGGGCGTCTCATATACCAGTCCAACAATCGCTTTTACGCTGACCAGAACCTCAGCTACGAATGTGGCATGGTCCTGCTGTCACAACCCGGCGGGAGCATCATGCTCGCCCCGCCTTCCCTCACCATCTCGGCTGACCCTGACGTAGAAGGCAGGCCAATCGTCTCCATGAACGCACTGCGACTGAACGGTACTCCGCAGTCCTTTAGCTCCGGCGGCACCGGCACTATCCGGACATGGCTCGTTCCTGGCAGCACCGCTTACGCGAGCACTAATATCACAAACGTCACTTTCACCATCATCAGCAATTATGCTCCGCAATGGTACGATTACCTTGACGGCATGCTGGCCACGTCAGGCCTGACGACTGACAACTATGCGCTGATACGACGGGATGCGAGGACCGTGGAGCTGAATGTCTACGGCACCGGCACGCAGAGCACAGGCCTGTTCCTGGCTGACTCATCCTTCGGCACTGCCATGGGATACAGTTCCATGCCACCCGCAATTGCGACGCCGGTTCCGACGCCGGTTCCGACCCTCTCGGCAGGCTTCACAGCTAGTGTCACCTCGGGCACCGCGCCGCTGACCGTGGCATTTACGGACACAAGCACGGGGTCGCCGACGAGCTGGCAGTGGAGCTTCGGCGACGGCTCGCCGAACATGACCACGTCGGGCGGAACCCATGTATACTCCAGCACGGGCATCTACACAGTGACGCTGACGGTGACCAACGCCACGGGCAGCACCAGCACAATGGTGAGGACCAATTATATAACGGCATCTGGTGCGTTCCATCATTTGACCGTGACCTCGGATAAGTACAACGTGCGGGCGGGCGAATGGTTCAACGTTACCGTGACAGCATACGACAGCGAGAACAACGTCGTCGCCTCCTATGCCGGGACGATCAGCATAGCATCGGACAGTTCGCCGGGACACTACTACACTGAACGCACCTACACGTTCGTGCCGGCCACTGATGCGGGGGTGCACAGGTTCAATGACCAGCATTACGACAAGACCGGTTCGATCCACGTGACAGTCACTGTGGCAGGCATTACCTACTCCAGCCCGCTGATCACCGTGACATGACTGCCCTTCAAAGCTTTTATGAGGGATGAGGGACATCCCTATTTTTCATAAACATAGCGGAGATGGGTTTTTTTGGCAACGCTAAACGAGGCAGCGAAAGTGGCCATGGAGGACGTCCTCGGCCTGCGCGAGGGAGAAGAAGTTCTGATCATTACTAATTTCGAAGGGGAAGTGTTCCCCATCGCAAAAGCCCTGTTCGAGGAGACAAAAGCTCTCGGGGGCAGGCCGGTTATGATGGTGCAGGGAACTAAGACCATCTACGATTACGCCGAGCGGCTCATTTACGAGGCTATCAAGGCGGAGCCGGACGTCTATATCTCCATGTCCGCGAACAAGCTGGGCAAGGACCCCTATGGCATGAACATCGGCTATATCGGCCGGGACGGGAAAAAGTACACGAGCTACATCGACAAGCTGATGGATGGCGATAAGCGCATCCGGGGCTTCTGGTCACCGACCGCAAACGTCGCCATGTTCAAGCGCTGTGTAGCCGTAGACTACGAGGAAATGCAGGCGAACGCCGCCCGCCTGAAGAAGGCACTGGATGGCGGGAAAGAGATCCATGTGACCTCTCCCACGGGCACCGATGTGACCATTTCCATCGACGGCCGGAAGGCCATGGTGGACGACGGCAACTACCGGATGAATGGGCTGGGCGGCAACCTGCCGGCCGGCGAGACTTTCATATCGCCAGTCGTGGGCTCCACGAAGGGCGTCATCGTATACGACGGCACCATTGACCTGCCGGAAGGGGCGGTCATCCCGAAGAAACCGGTGCGTGTCACCTTCAAGGACGGCTACGTGGACAAGGTCACGGGCGGCAAAGAAGCTACCGCACTGCTTAACGTGATTAAAAAGGGCGAAACGATGGCCCGGGAAAAAGGGCTGTGCGATCACGAGAAGAACGCCCGGCACCTGGGCGAGCTAGGTATCGGCATCAATTATTGCGCGAAGATGTCCGGCAACCTCCTCGAGGACGAGAAAGTGGGCAAGACCGTGCACTTTGCTATCGGCAGCAACTACGACTACGACGCTGAAGCACTGATCCACCAGGACTGCCTCGTCATGCGACCGTCCATGTGGGTCGACGGGAAGCAGATCATGAAAAACGGCGACCTGCTCGATACATTCTGAGATATGGTACTACGGGCCGGAGGGCTCGCGCGCGTGCGCGAAGCCTCCGCACTTCGTCTTAACCGTGACAAAGGCCGATATCGCCGGGCATCATATTCTTTTTCATTGCAGGTGTTTGTCATTGGCGACGCTGAAAGAGGCTGCAAGGGCGGCCCTGGGTGACGTGCTCGGGCTCAGGGATGGCGAGGAATTGCTGATCGTCACGGATACGGGTAAAGACGCTTTCCGGATGGCCAGGCTCCTGTCTGACGAGGCTAAGAAGATGGGCGGCAGAGCCGTTATCGCCGTACAGGAGCAAAAGACGACGTTCGACGATACCGATCGTCTCGTGCTTGAAGCCATGCGGGCATGCCCTGACATCACTATCACGATGTGCACCGGGCTTTCCGGCAACGATCCCTTCGGCTATCACACCGGCTACGTCTGCCGGGACGGGGATAAGTATGATCATGCATTGTTCGGGCTTTCCGACGGAGACCGCCGCATGAGATGCCTGATCTGCGAAGGCGCGACCGCCGACGTCTTGCGGCGTTGCGTCGCGATAGACTATAGCGCTATATCGGAGAATGCGGCCCTGTTTACAGGTGTATTTAAAAAAGCCTCAGAGGTACGAGTCACCACTATTGCAGGGACAGACGTGACCTTTTCCATCAAAGGCAGGGAAGCATATGCCGAAGACGGCGTGAGCCGGGCTCCGGGCGAGTGGAGCGACCTGCCCGTCGGCGAGATGCGCATATCGCCGGTGGTCGGCTCGGCGGACGGCACCATAGTCTTCGACGGGACCATGGACCTGATCAAGGATTCCCTGATACCGAAGACGCCGGTGAGAGTGGCCGTCACGGACGGCTATGTTACCGGAGTGGAAGGCGGCAAAGAAGCCCGGATGCTCCTCGACGCCATCCGGGGCGGAGAATCGATAGCTAAGAAAAAAGGCCTGCCGGAATACGGGAAGAACGCAAGGAGCCTGGGTGAGCTGGGCATCGGCATCAACCCTGCGGCCCGGATATCCGGAAACCTGATCGAGGACGAGAAGGTCATCGGCACCGCCCACTTTGCAATCGGCTACAACTATGACAACGACGCGGAGGCGTTCATCCACCAGGACTGCCTAGTCATGAGGCCGTCCATATGGGTGGACGGCAAACAGATCATGCGAGACGGCGACTTCATGATGTGACCTTAGCGTCTTGTATCATCAGGGCAATTTAATCTTGACGCCGTCGCGGGTGATAGTGTAGGCGTACTTGCCTTCGAGGTGTTCTTTGCCGCGCAGCTTGATCACTTCGATTGTCCGGCATCCTTTGCTGTGCAGGTCGCCTTCGTCGCAGGCGCGGCCAACATCTTCCCGGCCGAGGTCGATGATGCCGTCAGCCAGGTATCGCTCCGTGCCGGAGCCGACGTCGTCCGCTTCGGCGGTCAGCAGCGTGGTGCAGCCCATGCGTGACACCCAGGCGCTGAACAGCAGGGTCTTCTTGCGCCGCTCGATCTCGTCGCTCACCAGCATATTGATCGATGTGATCGAGTCGAGGATCAGGTGGTCGATGCTGCGGCGGGTGACTTTCTTCTGGATGCCGTCGTACACGTCGCCGACGTACTGCTCGTCCATGATCTGGCCAAGCGAGTAGTCCTGGAACTCGACGTAGCCGCGCTTCATCTTCGGCTCGTAGAACTCGAGGTTGATGCCGCCACTGATCAGGTCGAGGTTATAGAACGAGAGGCTGGAGGCGAACTTGTTGATCTTGTAGATCGGCTCCACGGTGCTTACGAACAGGACCCGGTCGCCTTTGCTCGCGTGATAGAAGGCGTACTGCAACGACATCACGGTCTTGCCGGCGCCCGGCGGCCCGGTGATCAGGACGGTCGAGCCCTTCGGTATCCCGCCGCAGAGCAGGTCGTCCAGGCCTTCGATTCCAGTGCTTACAGTGTCCTTGACCATAATCTGACGCCGATCCTGTACCTGCATCATTTATCCCGCGACAGTATATAATTATCTCGGAAACAATATATTCTCCCGGCGCATACTTAGCAACCGGACAGGCTTGAAGGCAAGTATTTATATACCTATAGTATTTTAATTATATTAATGCAAATATTTTGCCGGGAATGGTGCTATGAAGATCGATAAAATGAACAAAAAGATCCTGAACATTCTGCAGCGCAACGGCAGGATGACCTACAAGGAAGTGGCCAAGAAGATCGACCGTGCTCAGTCTACCGTGCGCGACCGCATCGGCATCATGGAGGAAGACGGCGTCATCAAGGGCTATACGGTGGTCATCAACAAGAAGAAGGCCGGCCTGGACTGTTACGCGATCAACCAGTGCAAGGTCGACCCTGGCAAGCTGGACGATGTCACCCGGAAGCTACTCCGGATAGACAACATCCTGCAGGTCTACCACACCAGCGGCGACCACAACCTGACCTTCATGCTCGCCACATGCGACTACGATGAGATGAAGCGCATCCTGAGCGAAAAGGTCGCACCCCTGGGCATCTCCGACATGGAGATCAAGATCATCATGGAGTCCGTACGCGAGATGGCGTACACGGACATCATGTAAACGGTCGAAACCCGGTATAATTCGCCCATAGCCACAGGTTTCCGGACAATAGGACTGTGGCTTTCCTTTTAATTAGTTGCTATGCGAGAGATATCGCCCGGCTGTCCGCGTCACCGTGCCTGGATGATGGCAGTATGACCTTTACGTCGCCGTGCTCATCTGTGCTTTCACAGGGATCTTCACGAGCGCTGTCCTTTCCGGTACCTTGATGGCGAAGCAGTCGAGGTAATAGTTCCACGGAATCGGGATATATACATGTATTGTTACGGTCTTTCCCGGCTTGATCATCGTTTGCCCCAGCCCCTGGAGAGTCGCGACATAACCGTCGCTACAGTTCGCGAATATGGCATAATGGCTGTCGCTGAATACTACGGTGTGCTCACCGCTATTCCTCACGTTTATGTCCACGCTGCCATGCTGGAGGTTAACCAGCCGGATAGCTATGTCTCCTGTTTCTATCCAGTCGCTTAACAACGGTGCCGGATTCACGCGGAGAGGCAGGCTCATCGTGGAGTTATTGTAACTTGGCGCCGTCACCGTTACTATGTACGATCCGGCCGGCACCTGCCCGAAATCGAACGAGAGTACCTTGCTCTCGTCGCTAGCCAGCAATACGTTGACAGCCCGGACCGTATTGACGCCTTGATCGCCCGACAGCCTGGCCGTCACTATATGACTGCCCCTGGCGCTGATCGTCTGGACGATCGTCGTGGGGACTGCCGTGACCGTTGTGGTGCCTTTGGTATCATCGGGGTCAGGAGTAATGGTCAACTCTGTGGTCGTGGGAATGGCGATCTCTTGCTCAGGCTCGTCGTTCATTACGATCGCCTGGACAATGACGCTCTCTCCCGAGAAAACCGGCTGGCTCGATATGCTACCGACGGTAAAATGAGGGTTGTCGAGATGCGACGAACTGTCATCGCCTCCGGATAGCAAAGTATAGCCGCCGATCAACGCTGCAGACAGGATGATGAGAATAATGATAACAAGATAGCGTTTCCGGATCCCTGCGAGCCTGTTACGGATAGAATGAAAAATGGGATGCGCCCGCCCGCCGGGAACGTTCCGCGGCTTCCGCAGCTTCAGTGTTATCAGGCTTCCCCGTTGATATCATCGTACTTAAGGGGAGTCTCGAGGATCTTTTTCGTCGTAAGAATGGTATTGGTGGCCATGACGCCTTCGATGCCCGAGATGTTGCCGATCACTTCCCGCAGGAGGTCGACATCCTTTGTGCGGAGCTTGAGCATCAGGTCGAAAGGCTCCAGTGTCTCGTGGATCTCCAGGACCTCGTTGAAGCCTAAAAGCCTGCCGACGACCTCGTCCTTCTTCTTCCCGACCAGCGCGCTGCGCTCCAGTTCGATGCCGACGAACGCGACGGTGTTCAGGTTGATGATCGAGGGGTCGAATAAAATGGTGAAACGCTCGATGATGCCGCCGTCCTTGAGCCGGCAGATACGTTTGTGTATGGTTGACGGGGATACCTTCAGTTCCTCCCCGATGCTGGCCAGCGACGTATTGCTGTCTTCGCATAGCCTCCTGATAATGAACAGGTCTGTCTCATCGAGGTTGCCTTTGAATTTGGAGCTCATTCGGTCACCGTCTCGGGGCTAAACAATATTATTAATAGCTTGCTGTAGTTATATAAACCTTTCCTTAGTAAGTGAAAGAATTATCGTAATTACCGCATTATAAATAAATTTTGCAGAGTCCCGACAATCTGGTTCGTTCCGATAGATTAAAGGCTTTTTCCTGCAGTGCAAGAAAAAAGAGGACTATTTAATACAGTACTTGTCCATCAGGACAATTCTATCCGTGCGATAGCCAATCGCAGTGCCAGCATTTAAGTTGCTCTCATGCCGGAGGTATCTCCAGGAACCGCTCCATTATCCTGTTAGTGGTGAGGATCGTATTGGTGGCCATGACGCCGTCGATGGCGGCGATGCTGGTGATCACGGAGCGCAGTTTTTCCACGTTTTTCGTGCGTAGCTTCAGTATCAGGTCGAAAGGCGCCAGCGTCTCGTGAATCTCCATGACGTAGGGGATACTCGAGAGGTTGCTGACTACTTCCTCCTTCTTGCGGCCCATCAATGCATCCCGCTCCAGTTCGATGCCGACGAACGCGACCGTCCGCAGGTTCAGTATCGACGGGTCGAACAAAATCGTGAAACGCTCGATGATGTGGTTGTCCTTCAGCTGGTTGATCCGCTTATGCACAGTGGACGCGGAAACGCCTAACTCTTCGGCGATGTCCGACAGCGAAGCACTCGAGTCTTTGCAGAGCCGCTCGATGATCTTGATGTCAATAGCGTCCAGGTCCTTCACTGATTTGTAAGCCATAGTCCTCTACCGGTGTTTATTAGTACGTTATGACTTGAGGGGATTAATATTATTCAAATATTTAGCGAATTATATTTGAAAAAATAAAAGAATAATCGGCAATAATATGTAAAATATATTAAGAAATGCCCTGTTTTTAGTGATTTTTTTATACTCTCCTGTCTTTTACTGTTTTAGCGCTCCCATGAAAAATACGGCTGCTGCGACCATAAATAATTTTGTGTCTGCCAGAGCCGGGTCGCTACACAGGTAAAATATATATAGGGAACCATCTGCCGCGAGTTTTCATGATAAAATCCCGATGAAGGACTATAATATCCATATGCCTGTAAAAAGTTAATATATTTTGGCAAATATAAATGCGCCATAGGCTTGCTCTTATAAAAATATCTAAATATGATTATAAACCGCTTAAAATATTAATAGTATTTTAATAAACCGCTTTTTTCAATAATAAGGCTTGATACCGTGGCTCATTTATAGAAAATGCAAGGGTGAAATGCCCCTGTACAACAAACGATTAAGGAGGATGAACATTGAGAAAAGCATTACTATCTCTATTGCTGATTGTGACGATGGCACTCGCCGTAACCATTGCCTCGGCCCAGAATTTTTCTTCTGCCACGAGCGGTATCACCGCGGCTAATGGCTGGTCGGTTTCGGGCGACTGGATATCAGGTGCTTTTACTGAAACAAGTGCAGCTGCATACACATGCGCTTGCAGACAGGCGCCAGTGGCGCATTCAACTACAAGGTAAAGTTCAAGGTTGGCGACGTAGCCAACACCATGAAAATTGGCCTCGGTGCCGAGAACGGCAACGAGTACACGTCCAGTATCAACGGCGCTTCCATGACCTTCAATGGCACCAGTATGGGCACGCTGAGCGGCGCAATTATCCGATGACTTCTGGGTAAACATATAGCTCAGACGATGGCATTGTCTGGACGCTAACGTCAACGGCAATTCGGCTGACTTCAACGTCGGCTCTGTTCCCGACCAGCGCTATCCTGGCATTCACCTGCATCGACTCGACGAGGACGTCTGGCCCGATTATTTACTCGGTAAACTTCGTGTCCCCGGAATCGGCGACTCCGACTCCGACTGCAAGCCCGACTCCGACTGCAAGCCCGACTCCGACTGCAAGCCCGTCTCCGACTGCAACACCGACCCCCGAGCCCGAGGATGAAATCGATCCGACCCCGGCACCGGTCGCTGTCGCACCTCCAATTGATGTGGCGAAGATCCAGGACTTCTACGACAACGCATACAACCAGATCTACTCGCCCTACGACACTATCACCTACAACCCGGACGGCACGTACACTGTGACCCCGGGCTACCCGAAGGCTGAAAATGGCGCAGCCGCTATTCCGGCTTCGTATGCAGTCTCCGGCACGGTAACGGCAGCGGCTGACGGCAAGCCCATCAGCGGCGCGAGTGTAGTGCTTGGCGACGCGATCCAGAAGACCGACGACATCGGCCAGTACCGGTTCGACGGCGTGTCCAAAGGCGCATCTGACATAGCCATAAGCGCTGACGGGTTCGCGTCGAAGACGCAGGCCGTCGACGTGAACGACAATCTCCAGCTGAGCTTCGCGCTCGACCCGGCATCCGCCGGCAGCTCGACTGTTGCCAGCGCGGCAAACGAGACTGGCAACCAGACCATGACCACTAACACAACGGCACCGGTCACAATGCCAGCCAACAACACGACCAGCCCTGCCCCGACGCAGACCAAGTCACCTGGCTTCGAAGCCATCGTGGCAGCCCTGTCCCTCATCGCAGTGGCGGGACTTCTGCTGTACGTGAACAGGAAGAAATAACGCGATTATAAAAACACGATTAAAAACGAAACTAAAAACTACAGGGGCATGAGTCTATGCGGGAGGCCTGCAGGCCTCCCCAGGCTTGTGCTACCTGTAATTTTTTAATTCTCCTGTCTTTTTCCTGGCGGGTCATCACACACTACACAGTATCAGTTACTCGATGATACAAAAAATGCAGTAGAATCATTTTTTTAGAACAACATATGCTTAGCGCTGGCCAGGGATGCCCGCAGGGACTCTCGGGCACCTGTCGTGACCGGGTTGCCGTGGCCGGGGTACAGTGTCGAGACGTCGTACTTTATCAGGGCCTCCAGCGAGCTGATCATGTGCTCCGCGTTCCCGCCGATGTCCGTGCGGCCGAAGCTGCCACCTTCGAAGACCGTGTCGCCGGTGAACATTACGCTTGAGGCCGGATCGTACAGGCATATACTGCCGGGCGTATGCCCGGGGGTGTGAATGACCGTGAGCTTTACGTTTCCCAGGTCGATCACGTCACCGTCGTGCAGTATCCTGTCCACTTTGAAGGCGGGCAGCCGACGGCCGAACATCGCAGAGCCATTGATGAAGTCGCTTTTGAGCGCCGCCACGTCGTCCTCGTGCATGGCCACCTTCGCGCCAGTGGCAGCCACGATCTCCGGGACTGCCGCGATGTGATCGTAGTGGCAGTGCGTGAGCACGATCAGGTCCAGGTCTGCCGGCAGGCTCTTGAGCACGCGTATCCCGTCGATGCCCGCGTCCACAAGGGTTTTACGCTTTGCGTCAATTAGATATGCGTTAGAGTCGTAGAAGACTCCGTTAACGTTGATCACCCGCATCAGATCATGCCTCAGAGGGTGTACAACGTTATTTGTATTAATATTGCTTCAGGTTGAACCATCATGTTGATACGCGATGCCAGGAAAGGGCTCACACCCGGGATCAGGGATATAGCGAAGCACGAAGGCGTGGACGCAGACCGGCTGCGAAGCCTGATTGCCACCGGCCATGTAGCGGTCCCCCGCAACGTCTCCCGTGATATTCCCGGCCGCGCCGTGGGAAAGCTCATGTCCACAAAGATAAACGCGAACGTGGGCACCTCGAAAGACTACGATAACCCGGCGGAAGAGGTGGAGAAGGCCCGCGTAGCGGTGAAATACGGCGCCGACGCGGTCATGGACCTGTCCACGGGCCGGGAGATCGACGCCGTGAGGAAGCACCTCGCGCGCGAGCTGGACGTCCCCTTAGGCACCGTGCCAATCTATCACGCCGCGAGGAAGCGCAGCGCCGTCGTCGACATGACATCCGACGACATGTTCAACTCATTGCGGGAGCACGCGAAGGACGGCGTGGACTTCACGACCGTACATTGCGGCGTCAACCTCGCCTCGCTCGAAGCCCTCCGCCGCGACCCCCGGCTCATGAACGTGGTCAGCCGGGGCGGTGCCTTCACCATTGCCTGGATGATACACAATGGTAAAGACAACCCGTTCTATAGCGAGTTCGATTACCTGCTGGAGATCGCTGCGGAATACGATCTCACGCTGAGCCTGGGCGACGGCATGCGTCCCGGGTGCATGAAAGATGCCACCGACCGGTCGCAGCTGATGGAGGTCATCACGCTGGGCGAGCTGGTTGACCGCAGCCGGGCGGCCGGCGTCCAGTCCATCGTCGAGGGCCCCGGGCACGTCCCGCTGGACGAGGTGGGCATGAGCGTCTCAATCATGAAAAAGCTTACCGGCGACGCCCCGCTGTACCTTCTCGGGCCGCTGGTGACCGATATGGCACCGGGCTACGACCACATCGTGGGCGCGATCGGCGGCTCCGTCGCCGGCATGGCCGGCGCGGACTTCCTGTGCATGGTCACGCCTTCGGAGCACCTCGCACTGCCCACGGCCGACGACATCCGCGAGGGCACGATCGTGACACGGATCGCCGCCCACGTGGCCGACACGGTCAAGGAAGGCCAGCGCGAGCGCGCCAGGGCCATGGACCTCGGCATGTCGGAGGCCCGCAGCAAACTGGACTGGCAGCGGCAGTACGATGCGGCCATCGACGGCGAACGCGCGAAGCACATCCGCGAGACCCGCATGACCACCAGCGACGCATGCTCCATGTGCGGCGACCTGTGCGCCATCAAGATCGTCAGGGACGCGCTGCAGGGTAACAAAAAATGACGGACGCATTGCTCATCATCGGCCACGGCAGCAAAGACCCCGGGGCGGACGATGTGATGCCTTATTATGTAGACTGTCTCCGCAGCACAGGCAGGTTTTTTTCTGTATCGGCGTGCTACCTTGAGAAGCCTCCTTACATCAAAGATGCCCTTGCCACGATCGAGGCCGACCGCATTTTTGTCATGCCGCTGCTGGTCGCTCACGGGTACCATACGCGAGTGACCATACCTGATGCTGTCAAAGCGTCCGGTAAAAAGGCCATACTGCTGGAGCCGCTGGGACGATCGGAACACATCGCACGGCTCATCGAGGAACGTATTGGTATTGCCATAAAAAATGAATAAAGTTACATCCATGATTCTATAGTACATGAGATAATGCCGTTTCCATGCTCTGCGTGTAGGAACACTCGGAACCATTTTTTAAAGCTCGCCAAGATCGCCAGGTACCGCCAAGAACGCCAAGAAATATATTAATAAAACAAGTTGGAATCATAACCTTTTCATTACAGTCTTGGCGTTCTTGGCGGTACCTGGCGATCTTGGCGAGCTTTACCGCTGCGCATAGGATAGAAAAGGCCTGCTACTTAGGCATTAATAAAAATGTGCCCGCAATTTATCTACAGGCCCCTGCGCTTGTGATTATCCATATGCGGGGCATAGCTCTCATGGTGCTTTACCGTATTATGAGGCGTGGGCATTATAGGCCCGTCGCCCTGCATCTCCTTGTAATATCCGACGCCAAACAGGATACCGCCGATGATAGCCATGAGCAGCGTATTCCGGAGCAGCGAACCAACGAGGGCCGGCTCCAGGATGTCGAGTATGTCCCTGGCGGCATCGGCGTTTCCGATGGAGCCCCAGGCAAGCGATTTGATGAGCCCCGGGACAAAGGCGAAGAGTAAGAACGCCAGCAGACAGATGATCGCGATAGCCTTGCCTGCGCTCTTCAGCCGGTCGGGCATAGGCTTTTCGGGGAACGGCAAAATCGCCCCCGCGACGCATGCAATGAAAATGATCGTGATGATAAGCATTATGAGGAAATAAATCAGGTTGCCAGTCGCATTAAAGAAGATGCCGGTGAAGCCCGGCCCTCCGGTTGTCAGCCTGCCATTATAGAGGTCGGAGGTATAGGTATCCAGCACAAAGCTGATCACCGCGTCCCGGCCCAGCCCTTCGGCCTGTGATTTGCTGACGTCCACAGGCGCCGAGCTGAAATGGAACGTATAAGTATCGCTGCCCCCTGCGAAGGCGATAGTCATGTCATCGAACTGGTTCTGGAGCGAGACAGCTTTGTCCGGCTGCGAGGCCAGGTCGCCGACAATGTGCCTGATCGAGCCGTAGGTCGTGAGTCCCCATACCGTGAATGAGACGACGAGCAATACCCCGAGCAGGCCTGCTACTACCAGCAGCGCATGCCTCAATCCATCCCTCATGTTTGGCTATTTTTTACGGCGGTGGTATTAATCCTTTGCCCTCTTGAGGTCACCGAGGTTTCGGGAGGGCATGGAGACTACTTCACCACAGGGGACACAGAGGACACAGAGGCCGGCACAGAGGACTTTCTAGAAAAAGGCTGATACGTGAAAGCCCTGTTCTTAAAACGTTCTCTGTGCAAACCTCTGTGTCCTCTGTGCCCTCTGTGGTGAAAGTCTCCGTGCCCTCTGGTAACCTTAGAGACCTCCCAAAAGTCGAAAAAAGGCCTTATTACGGGCTTATTCCCTTCCCAGTATGAACATGCTCAGCAGCACGAGGAAGCCAAGCGCGGCGTACGACGCCATGTTAGTCAGCGAAATATCATTGCCGAACTTCATTACGTTCACTATGATTCCCGCAACGACGACCAGCAGCCCCAGGGCGATGCCCATTAGCTGCGTCGCATTGACGCTCACGGTATTCATAGGTTTTCACATCCTTTTGCGGCCCCGCGATAGTGTGCGGAGAGCCTTAACCCCTTGTCCGGGGCTTTTACTTGCTTGCTTTAGCAAAGGATACTGTGTCCCGAACACATATATAGTTTTGCATATGCCTTTTTCATACAAAATCGGCATATGTTGATGGCATGAATTGACAAAACGTACATAGTTGTCTATCGATGTAAATCATGGCGCAGCGTTCCATCATACGCGTTCGCCGGCACCAAACACTACGTACACGACGGTCACGACGTACACTACGTATGGTCAGTAAAAAGGCTGCGTTGCCCTTTTCTGAAAAAACGTCGTGTGAGTAGTGCCAGGTTCCGGCTAAGTGAATAAAAAGTAACTAGATGAACGGTATATAAAGAAAAGTAATAAAAAGCATTCGATCGCGTTAAAGCGCGATCAGACTGTGATGATGGTAGCTTCGGACTTCTGCTTGTTGATGGTGATTTCGCAGGTCGTCACGCCACAGACCGCGTGCCATACGTCGACGGCAGAGTTGGGTTCGGGCTTGATGCGCTCCAGCGTGCCTTCCTCGAGCCTGCCTATGTTGGCCGAGTGTACGATGAGCTTGATTGTGTGCTCGGGGCTGTTCTTATAGTCCTTCTGGTTAAAATGTAATACCTTTCTCATGTCTGTCACTCCATGATTTTAAAAGCTCGGGGTGCGAGTCAAGACCAGCCTGCATTCCTCGCAGTGCGCCATGCTGACGATCCGGTCGTGCCGGATGCAGACCCAGGACCTGATACCCTCCATTACACATAGAGAGCCTGCGACGATATACGGGCATGCGTTGTACTCGTTCAATTGCGACACCTTCCCGGCCCTGGTATCCCTGTAGGTCGGGAAGGACACCTTCCCGGCCCTGGCGTCCCCGTGGGCCGCGTTTTTGTCAGTATCTGCCCTGTTCGGGCATATACTTTCTTTGTCGGTGGCATATATTCACGCACCGGGTAGATATAATTTCGCTTGCACGGAGGCTACAGAGGACACGGAGGGCACTAAGAACGCAAATATTATTGTATCGCAGTTCAGGCAAGCGTACAGGGGGAACTTTTTGGGAAAAAGTTCCCCCTTGCACCCCTTCAAAAACGATCATTTTATTGGTGCCTTTGGCACATGTGCGGGTGTCGAGAGTCAGGAAAACCTTTTTAGAAAAGGTTTTCCCGACACCTTTTCGAAAATTTTTAGACGCTATGGCGCGGGGCCACTTAAAAAAGTCGTGGCACCTCGTGGTATTCGTTGCAGCGCGTACTATGAAAGTGCCACGCCGCCCCGCGCCTTCGCGTCTTTGGGATAATTGTGATTCACATACGCATGTTCTTCTTGCCGTGCGTATTGACGGTGATGTTGCCCAGGATACCCTTCAGGTCGGTTTCGATCTCATCGCAGGTGATGGGCATGTCGGCATACTCTTTCATGATCGACATGTTGACGGCCTCCTCCACCGTGACTTCTGCCTCCAGGTCCTTTAGCAGGTCGTCGCTCGCGTCGGCCTTCTTGCCTCCGAAGTCACCAATCTGGTTCTGAGACTGGCTGTCTCCGTACTTGCCTTTGGCATCTTTGGACTTTTTCGATTTGCTTTTGCCATCCGGGCTCTGGCCCGGGTCACCGAGGCCGAGCTGTAGTCCTTCTTCGCCCGGCATAAGGGGCGCATCCGGCATGACGTATTCTTTGCACAGCTTCTTGACTCCTTCGCCGCTGTTTTTTATCGGCGCGTGCTCCCCGCCTCCGCCGACGCCGATTGCAGGCCCTGATCCTGGCGAGCTTGCCGGTTCACTGACTGGAGCAATGTCCGGCAAGGTAAGCTGCATGTCAGGCATGCTTAGCGGTGCGCTGTCCGGCAGATTAAACGACATACCGTCCGGCATATTGGGCATGTTTGGCATGTCGGGCATACTCATTGGTGCGCTTTCCGGCATGCTTAGTGGCATGCTGTCAGGCATGTTGAGTGACATATCCGGCATACTCAGCGGCATGTCGAGCATGCCCGCTGGCATGTTTTCCGGCGCGCTGATCGCTTCCGACTGCTTGAGGACCTGTTCGAGCTGGCTGTCGATGATCTTTACCTCTTCCTTGATTTTCTCCTTGTTTTTCCGGGCGCTCATCAGTCCGGAGAGCCCGCCGCCGAAGCCAGACAGCAAGCTTTTCATATCCGACGTGCCGTCCATCGCCGGATCGGCGGGCAGGCTGCCGCCGGACAGTGCCGGCAGATCGATGCCGGACAGCCGGCCAGCGGCTGTGGCCACGGGCGCTTCCGGTACCGCAGTGCCAGCCTCTTCCTCAGGATCGGCCTTCGGGCCTGCCCGCAGTAACCGGGAAAAAATCATGTCTCCGCCCGCAGGCGCTCTTCCCATCGCAAACCTGACATACACGCCGAGCGCGGCAATGACCAGCGCTACGACGACCAGGATGACCAGGAGTATTGGTCCCTCTATTATCATAATCCACCTGCCGTTATCGTCGGGAAGCTGAATATCGTCTGGACTGCTATGGGCACGATGATCAGCGCCAGTCCCGACGTGACTGACATGATTGCCCCGTAATAGCACACCTTGTATTTGTTTCCGCCCACCGCCACCCACGCGGCAAGCGTGTTGACGACCGTGAAGACCAGCACCATCATGAACGCGTACTGCGCCAGTAAGTTGGTATCCACGTTCGTGAACAGGCTGAACCCCATGGACTGGACTGAAACACCACCGGTGCCGGTGGTGTCGAACGTGTCCATCGAGCTGTAGAGTTTCGAGATCATGGTTGAAAATATGATCATGATTTCGATGATGAAGATGATCAGGGCGGTCATGGAGATGTGAAGCGGGATGAGCAGCGTGGTGAAGCTCGATGCCGTGAGCTGCCGCTTCAGCCGCAGGAGCACGATCTCGAGACTGGTGCTGTTGACCAGTTTGCCGATTTTCACCGGGTCGCCGCCCAGTTCGATGGCGTCCAGGAATACGTAGGAGAACTTATGCATCAGGTCGCTCCCCGCGAAGCCGACGAACTTTTGCCAGCAGAGCCGGGGCTCGATACCCATCATCAGCTGCACGTAGAGCCGCCTGACCAGTGTGTCCAGCGACCCGATCGACTTCTGGTCGACCTTTTTAATTCCCTCTTTCACCGTGACGCCCATGCCCCCGCAGATCGCACCCAGCATCTTGGTGAACTGGGAGAAGTCGCGGTCGCGACGGTCGACGTTCTTGTCGTCTATCATGCCTATGAACCCGATCGGCGCGATGATCAGGCCAATGATGATCATGATAAAGCCGTTGTTCACGCCCATGACGAACATCAATGCACCCAGGATCAGTGCGCCGGGGAGCAGTACCTTCTCCAGATCACCGATCTGCTTCTGCTCGATGGATTTGAACTTCAGGCTATGTGTCTTGTACTCCTTAGGCGCCTCCGCCCGGATGACGTAGATGCATATGGCGCCGACCAGCGCGGTCAGTACGACCGTTAACATGAGCATCTGGAACGGATCGCCAAGGCTGTAGAGGATGACCGACAGCAGCATCGTCACCGACACGAAGGCCATAGAAACGAGTAGCGCAATGTACGCGTCCGTCCACCGCTTCAGCGACTCCAGGGCCCGCTCGTACTCGTTCTTGTAGATCGACATCATCGTGACCCACTCGCCCTCCAGGAACTTCGCCTCAGGCTCGCCAGAGGACATGGCGTTTGCCAGCCGCATGAGCAGGTCTTTCAGACGCTTGTTAGCCACACGTTTGGCCACGACAGAGCAGGCAACACTGTACTCATAATTCCAGTTTTTCGCCAGCATGTAGACCTGCTTGAAATATTTCGAACAGACGAAGTCATCACGCTCAGAGACGCGACGGAAGATCTCGTCACGGGCGATCTCGCCGGTGGCGATCGTGTTCATGTAGGTGACCGTATAGAGGAGGTCGATGTCGATCCGGCCGCTCTCCACATAGCTCTGGAAGTACGTGGTGATCGGGAGCAACGACTGTTTTAATGATTTGCCGAAGGAGCCTAACGATCCGGCAGACTTGACCTTCCTGCTCACCTTGACCACGGGCACGCCTGTCTCTGCCGTCTCTGCCATGCTCACACCTCCATCTTGAGAAGCCCGCGCTTCTCGATCTTCACGACCATGTTGTAGAAGTCGTAGTAATCGGTCATCTTGGACTCGTTGATTTTCTTCAGTATCTTCGCGCGCTTCTCGATCTCGTCGTATATGATCTTGGTCTTATGGCTCGGGATGCCGAGACTGCGGGCTATCTTCTGCTCGAGCAGGTAGCTGGAGCCGCTGCCCTTGAAGGCAAACGTGTCGGTGACCGGGTCCCAGGAAAACGCTTCCACATAGCTGAAGCCTTTGGTCTGGGGGTTGTAGCCCACGATCTCATTGATAGACAGTACCCGGCGGACAGTCTTGCCATCCGGCCGTTTCACCGCGCTCTGGATGATAATGAGGTTCAGGTTGTCCACGTAGGTCTTGGGAATGTTGATCGGGTCGCCGGTTAGACGCTGGATCAGCTTCTCCACCGACGCCGCATGGAACGTAGAGAGCACGGGGTGGCCGGTCTGGATGGCCTGGAACGCGACGGCGCCCTCGACGCCTCGGATTTCACCCACCACGATGTAGTTGGGACGTTGACGCAGCGCGGCCTTCAGCAGGTCGAACATACCGACCTCCGACGCATTCGTGCCTTTGCCGCCGCCTCTTGTGATCTCCCTGGTCCAGTTCTTGTGCGGCACCTGTACTTCAGCCGTATCTTCGATGGACACGATCTTCGCGGTCGGGGGGATGAACGCCATGATGGCGTTCAGCGTCGTCGTCTTGCCGCTCGCGGTCTCGCCGCTGACGAATGCGCTCATGCCCTCCTGGAGCATGATCCAGAGGTAGGCGGCCATGCTGTAGTCCATGGTGTTGGATTCTATCAGTGTCAGGAGGCTCATCGGCTTGTCGGAGAACTTACGGATGGTGAAGTTGCTGCCGCGCTTGGAGACGTCGTCGCCGTAGACGATGTTGATACGGCTCCCGTCCGGGAGTGTGGCATCGACGATCGGGCTGGCGAAGGTGATCGGCTTCCCGATCTTCTCGGAAAGCTGCAGCACGAACCGGTTGAGGTCCTGCTGGGAGAACTCGATGGCTGTCTTCAGCCCTTTAAAGATCTTGTGCTCAAGGAAGATCGGCCCGTAGCCGTCGCAGGTAATATCTTCGATGTTCTTGTCCTTGATCACGGGCTCCAGCAGACCCATGCCGACTTTTTCGCGCATGACGTAGTACTCGAGCGCGTTGTACTCGTTCTTCGTCATGGTCACCGTGCGGCCGCCCTCCTTCTTTGCGAACATGGACGCAAACGGCACATTGCTCTTTTTCCGCACCGCAGCTGGCTTTTTCTTCTCGTCGATCACGCAGATCTTATGAAGGCATTCTTTCAGGATCGCCTGCCGCTCCTCGAGGCTGCCCGGCGTGTAGCCTGATACCATGTCCACGAGGCGTTCCTCGACCACGGGCAGGTACTGGTTGATGTCCACGACGAAGTGCTGCTCCACCGGGATGTAGTAGTTACGGACGTCGTTGACGTCGCCGTAAATATGGATGTAGATGTCGTCGCCGGCCGGGTAGATGAAGTTCGGGGCCTTGGCCTCGTTCAGCTTTCGGTCCAGCTTGGTGACGAGCCTGGGTATGCCGATGGTCTCGATGGGGATCATGTGGAGGTAGTCCAGCAGGTACGGGTTCTTTTCCGCCTCTGCCTTGCCCTCGGGCGGCAGAATACGGTAAATCCCGCAATTGTTGAAGTCCGAGTGATCGTGGTCCTTCGGCGGTTCGATCAGGTCGAACGGGAGCTTGAACTCCCCTACTTTGCTCTGTACCGGCGGCTCGTTGCTCATGTTATACCTGCGCTGATGAGAACGGAATGATTTTTAGGCCGTAGCCCGGGTGCACCTCAAAGCTGACGATGTTTCCCGTCGCCTTGCTTGCACCCCTGATCTTGGAGACTTCCATCATGTTTACGTACCTGTCGCCCACCTGCTCCAGCCTCAGCTTGATATGGCCGTCCGCCATCGACCTGATGCGGATCAGCGTGTCTTCGTCGAAGGCGTACTGGTGGAGGGTGATCATGATGGTCTTGCCCATGTCGCACATGTTCTTGCACTCGGCGAAAAACTTGAAGATGTCGTCCGACGAGGAGCCGATGGTGAACACGGTGAACGAGTCGATCAGGAGGATATCCTCCGGGCACATCTTCATGTGGCTGACCAGCCGCTGCATGAAGTTGCGCGCGATATCCGACGTCAGCTCAACGCCTTCCACGTGGATAGGATAGATCTTCAGGTAGCCCCAGGCAAAGTGATCGGATATGTCGAGCGAAAGGCTCTCCATCTGGCTCAGGAAGCTCTTGATTGTGTTCTCCGTGGTGTATACTGCGAAGGTATGCCCCTGGTTGAGCCCGCCCCAGGTGATTTGCTGGGTGAGCACGCTCTTGCCTGTGTCGTTTGCCCCCTCGATGAGGTTCAGTGAATGGATCGGCAGGCCGTCCGCAAGCTTCTTGTCGATCTCCATGTTGCCCGTCGAGAGTATTCTCTTCTTTTTTTCTGCCTCAGTCAGTTCAACCATTGCCATTTCATTCACCTACGTTATTATGATGTTCGATGATTCGGATGCCCCGTTCGGCGCCGTGACCTTTACCCATGCCGTACTGGAAGGGAAGCCGCCCTCCTCGTACACGCGGATGTTGACATATTCGCCAGGGTCGAGCATGCCCGGGTTCACTGCGTCCCCGATCCCGGCCATGATCGACGTAATGCTGTCGTTCTCCCAGTACACCGACGGCTGACCCGCGGTCCCGTACGGGACATAATGTACGGACTGGTTCAGCCCGGTCGTCTTGACGATGACGTCCATCTGCGTGATGTCCGTGATCTTCTCCTGGCCCACGTTCTCCAGGTGGAACGAGAACCACCCTTCTGCACTGTTGCTGCCGATTTCGTCGATCGCCAGCACCGTATTCATCCGCTGGCTCTCGAGGTCTGCGGCGGCCTTGATGCTGGTGCCCGTGACGTCCGCAGAGTGTGTGATGCTCCCGGCAAGCAGGTAGCCGGCAGCCAGGAGCACGATGATCGAGATCGCCGTCGCAATCACCGAGCCGAAGCCCATGCCTGCTCACTCCTGTATTCGATCGCGGTTGTCATGCCGTCATCCGCTCCTGATCCGGTAGTAACCTGTGGCACTCCCGCCACCGGGCGCAGACACTTCCAGTACGCCGTCGCAGTAGTCCGGGCTCCTGTACACACAGCGCACTGTGATCGTATCTCCTGGCTCCAGGCTGTCCGGGTCTCCCGTAAAGGCACCAGGCCGTTCCAGGACATACCAGTGGCCGTCGTCTTCCACCGGTGTATCCCGGAAGGGCAGCCACTTGCAGACTGTGACCCGGCCATCTTCTATCGTCTTGACGAACACGTCCAGCTCCGACAGGTTGCCGACCGGCGTCTCACCGTCATTGGTCAGGTTGAAGTCCAGGTACGCCAGGTCCGTAACGCCGACATCGAGGGCGAGGGACGTGTGCATCCGGACAACCGCCGAATCGCGGACCACTGCCAGGGACGCGGTCGCCGAGTCCACCGAGCTGTCGAGGCTTGCGATGATGAGGTATCCTGTCACGATGAGCACAATCACGGTAATCCCTGTAGCAATGATGTCACCGAATCCCATCTTTTTCACCTCGAGAGTACGCTCAGCCGGCGTACGAGAAACTATCCTCCGTCCACACGCCGTCGGGCAGGACTATCCGGAACTTCCACGCCCCGGGGCTACTGCTGCCGGGATCGTAATGGACGGTCACATGGATCGTCTCTGACGGGCCCCAGTCAGCGTCGCCGTTGCCGTTCAGTATCTCTCCGGTCCAGTCGTCCCGGGGGATCCGCATCGTCATCTGATTGCCAGTGTTGAGGAACACATCGGTGTCAGCCAGCTCGTCCTCCGTGACGGTCGTGCTCCCGGTGTTCTTGACCCAGGCCTCCAGCGCGATATCGTTCGCCGGGTGTGCGGGATCGTACCATTCCGTCAGTACGGACAGGTCCGTCCCGATGCGGCCTGCCGCACGATCGTTCATCGACAGGATGGCACCCGATATGCTATACAGCGACGGGTACAGGGCGTTGACCAGCACCAGCGCCGCTATTATCGTCGCCACCGTCAGTATTGCCGTGCTGATCGCTTGTTCTGCCATGTATGCCTCACAGGGTGAACGTGTCCCCGGTGCTCACGCCATTATAGAGCATGAGGGTCACCCGCTGTCTTCCGTCTTTGAAATTATGATCGTCAGTTTTGATCCAGATGTTCAGCGTTTCGCCCTGGTTCCAGAACCCGTCCTGGTTGCCGTCCATGATGGAGTATTCCCAGGTCGGATAGGCGGAACCCGGGTGATTGCACCGCTCCATGGTCGTCGCGTTGCCGAAGTAGACGTCGGTCATCCCGATCCTGACGGGATCGATTTTCTGCGAGCCAGCGTTCTTCACGTACACGTTCATCGTGTAATCAGTCGCATTCGCGCTCTCGCAAATGATCCTGATCTCGGTCTTCATCCGGTCGCTTGACGCATCGGAGATCGATGTCACCGACCCCGATACTTTGTTTATGGCCGGGAAGACACCGTTGATCAGGGCGACCACCGCGATGACCGCAGCGATGACCAGGATAGCCGTGGTTATGACGTTCTGTGCCATGTCCCGCTCCTCACAGGCTGATCGTGCCCTCGATGCTCGCAGCGTTGTAGAGCACGAGCTTCACCTCGTGGTCTCCGGCCGTGAAGCTGGTGTTGGCTCCGTCAGTGACGGTAATCTGCAATGTCTCTCCGGGACCCCAGTCCCCGTCACCGTTCAGGTCGTCGAGCGCGTACGTCCACCTGAGGACTTCCGACGAGTTCGCCGATGCCTTGGCCATGTGACCCCGGTCCCCGAAATAGACGTCCGTATAGGCTATCCGGCTCTCCGGCACCTTCGTGCTCCCGTCGTTCTTGACCCAGACATACAGCGTTCCCGGGCCGTCTGCGCTGGCCATGGCGATCTTCACGTCGGTCAGGACCCGGTTGCTGGCCGTTTCGGATACTGTCGTGACTGAGCCGGCCGTCGCGAATAGTGACGGGTACACGGCGTTGACTATGGCTACTGTCGCGATGATCGCCGCGATGATGAGTATCGCGCTGCTGATTACTTCCTAAGCCATTCCTTATCCTCCGTCCCGTCTATTCCGGTATATTGAACCGGCATTCCACCGTTGCCCCGTTATACAGGAGCATCCTGAACCTGTAGTCGCCAGGCACGAGGTCGTGCCGCGGGCTGGTGACCATGATCACGAGAGTATCGCCGGGGTTCCACGTCTGGTCTGTAGCACCCGATATCGCGTAGCTCCACCAGGGCATGTCCGGGTCCTCTCCGAACACCAGCCGCCCGTCGGGTGCCGTCGCGTTGCCCAGGTAGGCAACCGTCAGGTTTATAGCCGACACCGGCAGGCTGTTTTTGCCATTGTTGAGCACGTCGATCCGCACCGTGTCCGGGCCTGCGTCATAGTTTATGACAGTAGCACTGGTCGCGAGGCGGTCCTCTGCACTGTCAGTCGACGACCCGATCGATCCGGCCACGCCGATTATTTCGGGGAGCAGCGATGAGATGAGCACGGAAACGATGATCAGCGTGCCGATCATGAGGATAGCGCTTGTGATCATGTCCGTAGCCATTTGTCATCCCTCTTCCGTTCAGTTAATTGTCGGTTATCGAGCTCTTCCATTGGATATCATGTCGTGATCGTGTATTCGGCGGTCGCGCCGTTGGGCATCACCAGCTTGACCCTGTGGACCCCGGGATCTCCGGGGAACGGGGAGTCCGGGCTCGCCAGGTCGATCTCCAGCGTCTCGTCAGGGTCCCATTGATCGTCCCCGTCATCAGGGGCCTGCAGCGAATACGAGGTTCCGTAGTTTGTCATACTCCCGGACTCGTCCCCGTAATAGGCTCGGATGCCAGTCAGCTCAGAGTCGGCGATCGAGTCGCGGCCACTGTTCTTGGCCCAGACCCGGAGAATGTGGTCTCCCGGATCGAAGCTGCAATAGGATATGGTAACGCTGGTCATGGACCGGTCATCCGCATCCGCGACATTTGACCTTATCGAGCCTGCCATGCCGAACATTGCCGGGTAAAGGGCGTTCAGCACCACTGTCGTCGCGATGACTACTGCGATGATGAGGATAGCGTTGCTGATAGTGTCCTGTACCATGTGTACCACGTCTCTTCTCACGCAAGGCGACGCCCGGCCGCCTGACATGCCCGCCGCGCTGCAAACACGGGGCTTTGTCCGGCGCTTCTCCGGCCATCGATATATCGGCGCGAGCCGTCTCGTTTTTATAGATGATCAGTACTTGTCTTCCGGGTTCAGCAGGACTGTGAGCATCTTCGAGTCAAGGTCCTTGTCCCCGGGGTTCAGGATGACGTACAGCGTGTAGAGGTCGCTGACGCACTCCTTTATATCCAGCCGCTTCGGCGGCCGCGTGGGCTCAGATTCCATGAGCTTGGACATCCGCTGGATGATAGCCCTGGTCTCTTCGCTGATGTAGCCTGTCGATACGTACATCTCCAGCAGGTCCTTCATGCGATCGCTGCCGTTCTTACGCAGCATCATGCGCGTCCAGTCCATGATCTGGTTCATCGTGTAAGGGTCGATCCGCCTGGTGCCCGTGAGCGATGCCGGCCCGGCAGAGCTTGTCTTGATCTTCATGGCCTCCAGCATCTTCTTCTGCTCCTCGAACTCGCTGATCATCTCGAGGTCGCGTCTGGAGAGGCCCTGTTGTGTGGACCGGGTGCGGTCAGTCCCTTCGTCGTACGGGTGGCTGCTATCCCTGCTGTCGCACTCAAGGTCTCCTTGCTCCGGGTCCCTGGAGGACTGCTTCTTGCGCTTTTTGTCCTTCGGAGCCGGCTTCTTCGCTTCCTGCTCCTCGTCATCCTGCCCGAATCTCCGGGACGTCCAGCTCATCGATGTCTTCCTTGATGATCGGTGCCTGCGGCGGCATCTGCATCTGCTGGATGTTGAGGAATGGATTTTCCGCGTTGTTCATCTGTTCCCGGATGTCCACGATCAGTTTCTTGATCGATCCCTTAATGATCATGACCTCTTTTTCGAGCTTCTCGACCTTCTTGCCGGGATCTTCCTCGGAGGCATCCATGATGATCTTATTTATCGCGCTCTGGTCCATCACCGCACCTCTGCATTGTTTGTCCCCTTGCGGGACATATGCCGTTCAGGCCGCGTACAATATGGGCCAATGTCGCACGGGACCGGCAGATAGTCCGACGCTTCGCGGTTACGAACGTTCGATGTGTGCAATGTTGCCTTGATCATGTCCGGTCACTCCAGATTCAGGTTATTTCAGCGCATGATAGCGCTACTTTGTCAACTGGTCATCTAAGTACCCGTTGCTTGAACTAAAGTTGACTATCTCTTATAATATACCTTTTGTACTGATAATGAGATTAATTTTGATTATTTTCATTATTGAAATAACCTTATGCTTATTATGGGACTGTAACCGCCGACAAGGTGAACAAGGGATTAACGTAATAAATTTGGAATATAGCAGATAAATAACTTTTGATTCTAAACTTTTACTCTATCCCGGCCCGGCAGGATGTACGATCGGCCGCCCTGGAAGACCGCTGCCAGTCCAGACTTCATCATTATTACCACCAGACCTGCGCGTGAGTCGCCACAACGCTTATATATTGGCCAGTACCGTGCCGACCGCCATTAAAATACAATAGCTGTAGTGCATTTCCACGTATGTCCGCAGGTGTCTCCCTCAACCAGTCCATGTATCGGATATTACCGCATGCAGGAATGAATGCTCTCGTCGAGATGACTGGCGCCTGATCCATTGGCCAGAGACAACCGTGATGCCGCACGCCGTAGGGACTGGTGCGGGCAACGAGTCAATACGACTGGTATGGGTGACCAGGTGATCGAATCATGACCGGCGGAACCACAAGAAGCTGACCGCATGCATCCTGCACATAGGGTGGCTTGAGACAGGGGCCTGCACGCTCACGAAAACTATGACGATCACCTGGCTAATACTATCCTGACCAGAGCCGAGGGGTAATCGTACGAGAACTATCTGCTGCCTATCCCATCCCGATAGGACACGATATGTTACAGGCGGGACGAAGTAAAACGAACTGCTTGCCTGCCGGCTATAAAAAAGGTTTCAGGGTGATGCTATGGGCACCACCCTCGATATCTTTATTGTTTATACGAGGACCATGACCGCGTCGATTGCGGGCGGAGTGGTCACAGTGATCGGCAGGATTGCGCCGGTCGCCGGCTTGATCTCGAAGCTGATCTTCTCGTTGGGACTAACCTGGAGATTGCTCGGCAGCTCGATGTTCAGCTGGACCTTCTCGAACTTCTCAAGCAGGTTGTTCTCATTGACCTTCTGGACCCACTCGTACTGAGAGGCGATGCTGCCGTTGAAGACCGACGCGTTGTATGCGCTCGATGTCCTGGCGGATACGATCAGTTTCTCGATGTCGACCGGGTTGTTGCCCGCGGTCAGTGACAGAGTGATGTTAACGCCTGTAAGCGTCTTTGCGGTCGTGTCGCCGATACCGACGATGTCACCGGAGAGCTGGATAGACGAGGTCGCCTGGTCGACGCCTGTGTGTACAACTTCCTTGCTCTTCTGCGAGGTGAAGAAACCTGCGCCGAGCATTACATATGAGAAGACCGCTGCAACTACCACGAAAGCGATGAGCACAATCGCAGCCTCAAGACCAGTGAAAGCCGCATCATTCTTCGCGAATTTTCTTCCATTGCTTTTCATTGTAAATACCTCACTACATTGCTGTAGCCAGAACTATTAGCTTTTTAACTGATTCTTCTGGCTGCCCTTAGTACCTACAAGAACCAGATTTAATATATATTTTTTCTAATTAATTGGAAATTACTCGCTATTAATTTCATTTTAGCAAATAAGCCCTAAAACGGCCTGTTTCCCTGATCGATCGGAATGCTGCCAATTTTTTATTATTTTTATTCTGCAGCATTTTATTAGCGCTAATCAAGATGTATCCCGGGTTGCATAGTTGTACGTTCGAAGTCTACTTTACAGCCCGCCAATTTAATGTGTCCGGCCTTTCAATCGTTTCGATTGTCGTATCGACATGCAGTTGCCGGGAGAGCCATGTAAGATGTCACCAGGGCGATCTGGCGGCCTCTGCCTTACGTCCTGGGCACGTCAGCGCATTTAATATCGGCCTGTTTTCATGAGTGTCGGTCGTTGACCGGGGTTCTGGCAAGGCACTAACAATTAAAACAGGCAATCTGACATCGCATGATCAGCTTATATGTGCGTGCGTGTTATACGCGACGGTTATCGATACACAATAACAATACCTGCCTGCGATCCAGGCCGGAACCTAAAAAGAATAGATGAAGCGCATGGCTTTACAGCCCTTTGCGCCTCGACACCCTGACGCTTCGCGGTACGACGTTCTCGGGCTCGACGTCGACGACTACTATATCCGGCACGCTCCTGGCACGGGCCTTGTGCTTTTTCCGGACCGACCCGGGACTCTGGATGTCAATCACTACCGGCTCGGGCTCAGGCTCAGGCTGAATGTAGCTGTCGTCTGGCACGTGATCGAGAGATTTCCTGCGGCATTTGCCCTGCGAACGTACTGGCCTCGCCTGTCCTTGCAGTTCCCGATAGTCATACTCAGGCCCCTCATCGTAATAGTCAGGCGTGTTCTCGGCGGGCCGGTAAGCCCTGCGTGGCTGTTGCCACTCTCCGGGCCGGTCCCTCCCTTGTTCACTGACGCCCTCGGGATATGATGTGTTACGGGCTGGCTCCCAGTCGTAGCCATACGAGCCATCGCACCCTCGGCGCTCTTCGGGTCCTGGCCTGTACCGTCCGTTCCCGGCGTAGCCCTGGCGATAATAAGGCGAATAATCGCCGCGGCAGGGCTCATGGAACGGATAATAGCCATTGTCGCTCGGTCCGGGCCCGTACATTTGCGGTTTGCCTTTCTGCGGGCACCGGGAGCATGGGTCTTGCATGAATGGGCCGTCATACGGGCCGTATCCGGGCTTACCCTGCCTGCTGGCAGCATGTTGCGGCATGCACGGCAAAGGCCGTCCCTGGTACCAGGCGCCATGTCCCTGATCGGCGGACCTTCCCCAAGGCGCAGTATCACAAAATCCGGCCGGACATCCCTGGCGGACCTGGCTAGTGGCATTTCTCTCCGGCAGGTGACCGCTTCTTATGCATTCGTAGCACAGCTCGCCGGTGCTGTAGTCCCGCGACCCATACAATCGCTGCATGACCGGGCAGGTGTCGCCTCGGCCGCTTTGCTCCGCTCCGAGCGCCGCACAGCGTGTGACTGCCCGGCCTTGTCTGGCGGCCAGAGGGCAATGATCATTTGCGCAGTTATTATTTACATCCGGGGCGGGCGGACTGTTAATATCATTTTTCTTAGGAGCAGATATTTCCGCATCGTCAGCCTGTGTCTCCCTTTCGATTTTCTTTGCCGGCCGGTCAGCATCAAGCGGATCCTCCCTGAATATCGAGGACTGTGCCGGCATCATCTGCTGGATGTTGAGGAACGGGTTCTCGCTGGCGTTCATCTGCTCACGGATGTCTACGATAAGCTTCTTGATCGAGCCTTTCAGGACCTTGAACTCCTTCTCGATATGGTCATATTTGCTATCGGACTCCTCGAACGGCGAATCCAGGATGACCTTTTCAGCGCCAGCCTCGATCGTTTTCGTGCCACTATCCATGATCGATGATTCCGGGATGACCTTTTTTGCGGGACTATCCCCGACCTTCCTTACGGTGCTTTCCATAATGAGCGCACCTCCGTTAAAGCCTCACTGCAGGCCCGATTTACCGTAATGACAACTACCTCCGCCAGGATTGCCGGGCGTCCCATGGGCCCGGAGTACCGGGCTTCGCGGCACCGCTGCACGATCACATGAAACCCTGCATGGACCATCCGGTGCCCGGCCGATACGATCGGTATGTTTTGGTAAGTAACGAATGATTAGTGTTTATAATATACTTTTTCTACAAAAAATGTGATTAAGTAAATTTACTTCCAAAATTGTAAAAATAAGCAGGTTTTTTGCAAAGTGTGAGATGAAGACGAGCCCGATCCAGGGGTGAGAAGCAGAACACTACCAGCTCTGGCATGCACTGCCCGGAAGGGATAACGCGCCAGAATGACGGCATTCACCGCTTACAATGACAGACCATTTAAGATACGGGATTAGGTATGAAAAAAATATTCAGGTGGTGCGGTGGGCACCACCCTTGTTATTGACTGTTTATACGAATAGATTTATACGAGGACCATTACCGCGTCGATTGCTGGCGGGGTGGTGACCGAGAGCGGCAGGATAGCGCCGGTCGCGGGCTTAATCTCGAAGCTGATCTTCTCGTTGGGACTAACCTGGAGATTGCTCGGCAGCACGATGTTCAGCTGGACCTTCTCGAACTTCTCAAGCAGGTTGTTCTCATTGACCTTCTGGACCCACTCGTAATTTGTGGTAACACTGCCGTTGAACACGGACGCACTGTATGCGCTCGATGTCCTGGCGGATACGATCAGTTTCTCGATGTCGACCGGGTTGTTGCCCGCGGTCAGTGACAGAGTGATGTTAACACCTGTAAGCTTCTTTGCGGTCGTGTCGCCGACGCCGACGATGTCACCGGAGAGCTCGATGGACGAGGTCGCCTGGTCGACGCCTGTGTGTACAACTTCCTTGCTCTTCTGCGAGGTGAAGAAACCTGCGCCGAGCATTACATATGAGAAGACCGCTGCAACTACCACGAAAGCGATGAGCACAATCGCAGCCTCAAGACCAGTGAAAGCCGCATCGTTCTTTCTTAAATTTCTTCCATTGCTTTTCATTGTTAATACCTCACTATTTTCCTGTGGCCAGAACTATTAGCTTTTAACTGATTCTTCTGGCTGCCCTTAGTACCTACAAGAACCAGATTTAATATATATTTTTTCTAATTAATTGGAAATTACTCGCTATTAATTTCATTTTAGAAAATATGGTTTTGAATTACGAAAAAGCGGCTAAATTGACTTTATTTCATTTTTCGAATAATTGGCGATTTTTATTCTTTTTCTTTTTAATAAAAAGGCTTGCACCTGTGTATATACTCTTCATCTGCCGATCTATCGCGGGTGCCCGGCAGGAAGTGATAATACGGCCGATTATATATTTGCTATTCAACAAGGAGTTACAGTTGTCGAATATTGGCCTGCAATAATGTATTTAGTATTTTCAAAAAGCATAGCGCCGCGAGGCAAAAATTGGTCTCCCGGAAGCACGTACCGCAGCAAATTCTGCCAGGCCGCATTAAAGAAAAAATGCAGGTTCATTAACCCGCGTTAAAACCGTTGCTGCCCGCTGCCTGCATATGGCCGCTGCATGCCGGTACCGCCGCCATATGCCGGCTGCTGTCCGTAGGCTGGCTGCTGGCCGTAAGCAGGCTGCTGCCTAGGACGGCTGGCCGTAGGATGGCTGCGTCACCTGGCGCGCGGACTCCGGCACGTTATAATAGTCGAACGCGTTCCGGGAATCGGAGAACTTCGCGGTCGTGATCACATTGCCGGCCGTGTCGTAGACCGTCAGCAGGATGTCGTTTCCGGCCCGGTCCGTCATCCCGTAAATGCCATCCACCATATAGGTGAGATTGGCCATCGTGGGCGCCAGCGCGTACGGGTCGACATTCTTCTTCAGGTACACGTTCAGTGCTACAGTGCCGTTGCCGTTCTCGCTCACGTAAACGTCAGCGTTACCATCCGACGACTTCGAGAACTGCTCTCCGATGAGGGCGGCCCTGTTCGTGTTGCCGTACTGGCTGTCGGGCACCGGCTTGGGCGGCGCGGGCGGTATGTTTAGCTGTCCCGGCTGTACTGCCGGTGCCTGACCGTATCCGGGCTGCTGGCCATATCCTGGCTGTTGCCCGTACTGCTGCTGCCCGTACTGAGGCTGCTGGTACTGCTGCTGCCCGTAGCCAGCCTGCTGCTGTCCGAAGCCGCCAGCCGTCTGCGCCCCGGCGGCCTGCGCGAAGCAAAGCAGGAGCATCGAGGCTATCAAAGCTGCACAAATTATCCTCTTTATCATGAATCCACCCCTTATCGTATTTTATATTGATTCAACAGATAATCGGAGCAGGATTTGAAAAAGCTGATCAATGTAATAGGCGTAAAATGGCCGGGAGGGCACACTGAATTAGTTCAAGTATATTATTATACACTTTCATTGCTGCTCGTATCGGCATATCCCGGATAATCATTCACATAACATTTTTCTTACTGCTGGAAAGACATTATTAGCCTTGGCGCCCCTCGCTACCTGGCGCCCTTGGCGGGCCTGACAGGAGGCGCATTGTCGAAACTCTATAGAAAAATGGGGCACAACAGACGTATTTTTTGTCCATTGTGCCTTCCCTGGACTTACTACTTACTTCTTCCTCTTTAGCCACGGCATCATCGAGCGCAGTTCTTTGCCGACCGTCTCGATCTGGTGTTCGGCGTCCTGCTTCGTGAGCGAGTTGAACACCGGCCGTCCGGCCATGTTCTCCAGCACCCACTCCTTGGCAAAGCGGCCGTCCTGGATCTCCTGCAGTGTCTCCCACATGTTCATACGGCTCTCGTCGTTGATGATGCGCTTGCCGCGGGTGAGGCCGCCGTACTGGGCAGTGTCGGACACGCTGTCCCACATGTTAGTCATGCCGCCCTCGTACATGAGGTCGACGATCAGCTTGAGCTCGTGGAGGGTCTCGAAGTAGGCGATCTCCGGCTGGTAGCCCGCCTCGACGAGGGTCTCGAACGACGCCTTGACCATCTCGGTGACGCCGCCGCAGAGGTCTACCTGCTCGCCGAACAGGTCGGTCTCGGTCTCTTCGGTGAAGGTCGTCTCGATCACGCCGGCCTTCGTCGAGCCGATGCCCATGGCGTAGGCCAGGCCGATCTGCCTTGCCTTGCCCGATGCGTCCTGCTCGATCGCGATCAGTGACGGGACGCCCACGCCTTCCTGGTACATCCTCCTGACGAGGTGGCCCGGGCTCTTGGGGGCGATCATGATCACGTCGATGTCCTTGCCGGGCTTGATCATGCCGTAGCGTATGTTGAAGCCGTGGGAGAACATCAGGACCTTGCCCTTCTTCATGTAGCGCTCGATCTGCTCGTGATAGACCTTGCCCTGCAGCTCGTCGGGGATGAGCATCTGGATGACATCGGCCTTCTCCGCTGCCTCCTCTATGGTGGCGACGGTCATGCCTTCCTTCTTCGCCAGGTTCCAGGACTCCCCGCCCTTGCGGAGGCCCACCACGACGTCAAGCCCGGAATCCTTCAGGTTATGCGACTGGGCCATGCCCTGGCTGCCGTAGCCGATGATCGCGATTTTCTTGCCCTTGAGGTACTTCAAGTCAGCATCCTTATCATAGTAAATGGTTACCATAAGATCACATTACCTAATCGTGGTCCGGTAACTTTAATTTGTATACCGAACATATGCGGTACAGGATATTTATGTCGACCCTCGCCGTGACCATAGGCCTCAAGCACAAGGACTGCTGGCATTACAAGCTGTCGAAAGGGCTGCGCGCCACCATCCTGGTGCGGTATACCTACGTACTGCCTAACCAGCAACTCTACGGCTACCAGACCATTGTCACGCCAGCCATCGGAAAACTGGAATCATACCTGTCCCGGCTGCCGGAGATCAAGAAATTTTCCATTCTGTCCACAGGCGCCGGCCGGGCGGACGTCGTCACCTGGGCCGAGCAGAGCTCCATCCTCGAGCACATCCTGAAGACCAACTGCGTGTTCGTCGGCCCTACGATTATCAGGGACGGCGTAGAGAACTGGCACCTCATGGCCCCCTCAAGGGAAGACCTGCAGCAGGCCATCGCCAGCCTGGAGGCATATGCGGAGATCGCCTACATCCGGGGCTCAGACTCGCAGCGCCCGGACAGCGATCTGACCGACCGGCAGGCATCCGCGCTGGCTGCCGCCGTGGAGCTGGGGTACTTCGACACGCCCCGCCGCGCCTCCGCCGAAGACCTGGCGGCGAAGCTTGGCGTTTCGCCGTCCACCGCCGTCGAGCACCTCCGCAAGGCCGAGAAGAAAGTGCTGGAGAACTACCTCCATCCTGTATAGATCAAGCCGCCAAGGGTGCCAAGAGAAGGCGCCTTGGCGTCTTCCCTTGGACCCTTAGCGCCTTGAGGACGGAAATGCGAAAGGCTATATTAGTGCAGAAACACAACAAGTCTCGATCTATGTCTTCTCGATCTGCGACCCGCGGCAACGGCCACCTGCCTATCAGCAAAGTGCGCATCGTAGGTGTCCCTCTCGACTTAGGCGCCGACCGGCGCGGGATCGACATGGGCCCCGACGCGCTCCGCAACGACGGCCTGGTGCAGCGCATCGAGGAGCTGGGCGTCGAAGTGGAAGACTCCGGGAACATTTATGTACCCCGGTGGTCCATGGCCCCGCCCGACAACCCGAAGCTCAAGCACTACGAGGACGTGCTGTGTGCCTGCCGCAAGGTCCGGGACTTCGTGAGCCAGGCTATCGGGGACGGCTGTTTCCCGCTGATCATCGGCGGCGACCATAGCATCGCCATGGGCACCACGGCGGCGCTAAGCCAGCACTACCAGAAGATCGGCATGATCTGGATCGACGCCCATGGCGACTTCAACACCGAGGATACGACGATTTCGGGCAACATCCACGGTATGAGCTTCGCCACTTCCGTCGGCCGGGGCACGAAGAGCCTCGTCGGCCAGATGGGCCGGACCCACGTCCTGGAGCCCAACTGCGTACTGATCGGGGCGAGAGACCTTGACCCGTTAGAGCGCGAGGTGCTGCGGCAGTCGAAGGTGACCGTGTTCACCATGAGAGAGATCGATGAGCTGGGCATGTTCAAGGTCATGAGGAAGGCGATGAAGATCGCCTGCGACGGCACGGATGCGCTGCATGTTTCATTCGATCTGGACTCCATGGACCCTATGGAAGCGCCGGGCGTCGGGACGCCGGTGCAGGGCGGCATTACCTATCGCGAGGCTCACCTTGCCATGGAGATGATCTCCGAGTGCGGGAAGCTGAAGTCGCTCGAAGTAGTCGAGCTCAATCCTATTCTAGACCGGTACAACAACACCGGCAAGCTGGCCATCGGGCTGATCACGTCGGCGCTCGGTAAGAAGATTTTGTAAGACGCCAAGGTACAAGAAGTGGCGCTAAGGCGCCACTTTTAGCACCCGAAGGTTTCAAGGCGCCAAGCTCTTTTTTATTTTAAGGCGCCAAGAATTAAAGAACCTGTACCTGTTTAGATCAACAGTCTTGTGCCATGGCGCCTTGCCATGCATTCAATACATCGACTTTTTCTGGGGCAGGTACAGCTCGCGGAACGTATCATTGAAGAACTCGTCGGTCATGCCGGAGATGAAGTCACGTACGATCTCCGGCTCGCTCATACCATTCGCATAACGCTTCCACTTCTCAGGCGAGAACCCGGCGATATAGTTCGTGAATATCCTGGACTCCTTGCGGCCGGCCTTAAAATCGTCGAGGAACGAGTCGAAGAGCAGCGAGAACATGCGCTGGATCTTTACCGACTGGTTCTTGATCTCTTTGTTCGAGTAGATACATGCATGGTTGAAGTCTTTGAGCTCGCACAGCGCCTTAGCCGTATCCGGGCTTAGCGCGATGTACGGCTGGTTGTAGCTGTTCTCGATCACATCGACCACGAGGTTGTTAACGATGTCCCGGTTAGTGCTGCCAAGGACTTCGGCGCAGTCCCGCGGGATATCCTCCCGGCTGACCAGCCCCAGGGTAATCGCGTCTTCGATGTCCCGGCCCACGTAGCTGATCGTGTCGGAGACGCGGACGACGCAGCCTTCCATGGTCATGGGCATGATGCCCGAGTAGCCGTCATGCTGACGCTGGCATCGCGCTGTCTCGCCATCCAGCATTTCCCAGGTCTTGTCGGTCTGTGGCTCGACACGGAAATCATGGGCCTCTCCGTTATGGGCCAGGATGCCGTCCAGCACCTGCAGCGTAAGGTTCAGTTCTTCGATCTTATCCAGCGCCCGCACGCTCTGGATGTTGTGGTGGAAGCCGCCGATCCCTTTGCTGGCGCAGATGTCCGACAGGTACTTTTCCCCGTCGTGGCCGTAGGGCACGTGGCCGATGTCATGTCCCAGCGCTATGGCCTCGATCAGGTCCTCGTTGAGCAGCAGTCCCCGGCCTATCAGCCGCGCGATCTTGGAGACGAGCTGGACATGGAGCACCCGGTGGGTGATGTGGTCGTTCTTGACCAGGTAGAAGACCTGCGTCTTATCAATGTACCGCGCGTAAGCCCGGGAGTGCACGATGCGGTCGCCATCGTGGAAAAAGGGCGGGCGGATGTCCTCATGGTCCGGCTTGCGGCGAATGGCGTCGACGTTCTTGCATGCGTAGACGGACAGCGAGCTGTCGCTGGCCCTGTTCAGGCTCTTGATCACTGCGTCGATCTCGGGCGAGACGGTCCTGCGTACTGGCATATGACATCCTCAGGCTTAAGGAATTAAGCGCCTGTGAGATAATAAACTATCCGCCGGGTCACTGGTTCCCGGCCATGGCAGCCAATCGAGCGCGTGAACGGTCGCCAGCACTGGAATGGATAGTTATAGATATATGCACGCATCACGCTGCGCTTGCGTCACGAAGCTTTCTGGCGCAAGCGCAGCGTGGTGCGTGCAGACCGTATACCCTAAAAGTCAAGAAGATAGAAAATAAAAAGGGGCGGCTCACTTCTCGTGCTGCGTGAGCCTTGCGCCCCGGACCAGCGCCACCTTGCCGGTGCGCACCATTTCCTTGATGCCGAAGGGCCGCATCATCTCTTCCAGCGCGTTGATCTTGTCGCCGCTGCCGGTGATCTCGATGACCACGCTTTCGGACGAGACGTCGATGATCTTAGCGCGGAAGATGTCCACGATCTGGATGACCTCGGAGCGGTTCTGCGCCTTCGCGGCCACCTTGAACAGGGCCAGTTCCCGGTCCACCGACTCATTCGGCGTGACCTCGACGACCTTGATGATGTCGATCAGCTTGTTCAGCTGCTTGGTGACCTGCTCGATCACCTGCTCGTCGCCGTGGGCCACGATGGTCATGCGGGAGATCTCAGGGTTCTCGGTCACGCCGACCGTGAGCGAGTCGATGTTGTAACCCCGGCGGCTGAACAGGCCCGAGACGTGCGTCAGCACGCCCGGCTTGTTCGCCACCAGCACGGAAAGGGTGTGCGTCTGGCTGATGCCGTTACCGTTAGCCATGTTACGGCCTCCTGTCGTACTCGACAAACTCGCTGATGCTCGCGCCGGCGGGGACCATGGGGAACACGTTCTCTTCCCTGCAGACCTTGAAGTCGATGAACGTCACGCGATCGCTTTTCTGGGCTGCCCGGATCGCATCCTTAACCTCGGACTTCTTCGTGACCTCTATGCCGACTGCTCCGTACGCTTCAGCCACTTTGACGAAATTGGGCTGGCCCTTCATGTTCGTATATGAGTAGCGCCGGTTGAAGAACAGCTCCTGCCACTGCCGGACCATGCCCAGGTACATGTTATTGATGATGGCCACGTTGACCTTGATGTCGTTCTCCATCGCCGTCGCCAGCTCCTGGATGTTCATCTGGATGCTGCCGTCGCCTGCGATGTCCCAGACGTCCTTGTCCGGGCAGCCGACTTTGGCGCCGATGGCCGCGGGGAACCCGTAGCCCATGGTGCCCAGGCCGCCAGACGACAGGAACGTGCGGGGCTTTTTGCACTGGAGGTAATGAGCCGACCACATCTGGGCCTGGCCGACCTCTGTGACGAAGATGCCGTCCTTCACGAGCTGGCTGATGCACTGGATGACGTACTGGGGCTTCAGGTCGCTGCCGCCCTGCTCGTAGTCAAGCGGGTACTCCTTCTTCCAGACCTCGATCTTGCGCAGCCAATCGGCAGACAGGGGCATCTTCACTTTTAGCGTGGCTATCATTTTCTTGAGAATGATCTTAGCATCGCCGACAATGGGCACGTCGACCTTGACGTTCTTGCCCAGTTCCGCCGGGTCGATGTCGATATGGATGACCTTCGCGTTAGGGGCAAAGCTCTCCAGCTTGCCCGTCACCCTGTCGTCGAACCTTGCGCCTATCGCAATCAGCAGGTCGCAGTCGACGATCGAGTAGTTGGCGAACCGCGTCCCGTGCATTCCCAGCATGCCGAGTGACAGCGGGTGGTCGTCGGGGAACGCGCCTTTGCCCATCAGCGTCGTGGTCACCGGCGCCATGATCATCTCGGCGAGCGCTTTGACCTCTTCGCTCGCGTTGGCCGCGATAGCGCCGCCGCCGACGTACAGGACAGGGCGCTCGGCCTTCTCGATAAGCGCGCAGGCTTTCTTGATCTGCAGCGGGTGGCCCGAGAACGTAGGCTTGTAGCTCACGAGCTGGACCTTCTCCGGGTATGCGTAGTCAAAGGTCGCGTTCTGGATATCCTTCGGGAAGTCGATCAGCACCGGTCCGGGACGGCCGGTGGACGCGATGAAGAACGCCTCTTTCACGATGCGTGGCAGGTCATTGGCGTCCTTGATCAGGTAGTTGTGCTTGGTGATAGGGATGGTAATGCCGGTGATGTCAGCCTCCTGGAAGGCGTCGTTGCCTATCATGGCCGTGGGCACCTGTCCGGTGATCGCCACGATAGGGACCGAGTCCATGTAGGCCGTCGCGATGCCGGTTACTAAGTTGGTGGCCCCCGGGCCGCTCGTGGCCAGGCATACGCCTGTTCGCCCCGTCGCCCTTGCGTAGCCGTCGGCGGCATGGGCCGCGGCCTGTTCGTGCCTCACCAGTATATGACGGACGCTTGCGTCGTACAGCTCGTCATACACGGGGAGTATCTGGCCACCAGGGTAGCCGAAAATAGTATCGACGCCCTCGTGCTCTAGAGACTTGATCAGCGCCTTTGCGCCGGAAAGCCTCGTGGACTCGTTAGCACTCACCTGCTTACCTCCTTTAAGTTTGATCCGTTAAATGTGCATGACAGGTAATCATCTGCCCTTATTAATATTTTATCATTATTGTTCATACTAGACTCCCGCCAGACTACACTTTTGCCTTTATGCCGTTCTTCTCCTGTATCAGGCGGTTAATGCCTTCGACGAACGCCAGCACGGAGGCCATGATGATGTCGGGGCCTGCGCCACGGGCGCTGATCATCCGGCCGTCCCGGGACATCTTGACCCATACTTCCACGATGGCGTCCGTCCCGCCGGTGATCGCTTCCACGCGGTACTCGTCCAGCCGGATGTCGGCCACGCCCGAGATTGATCGCCGCAACGCATTCAGCGCAGCGTCGACCGGGCCGAGACCCACGGCGGAGTCTACGACCTCCTGCCCGTCGATGGTCAGCTTGATCGAAGCCGTCGGCGTCGCCCGGTTGCCCGAGAGCACCGTGCAGTCGACCAGCTTGATGCGGGCCTCTGTCTTCAGGCCGAGCACGCTGTCCGCGATGGACATGAGATCGGCATCCGTGACATGCTTGCCCTTGTCGCCCAGGTCCTTGATCTGCCGGGTGATCTCGTCGACCTGCGGCTCCGTCGCCGTCCAGGCCGATCTCCCGCAGCGCCATGATGACCGACGTCTTTCCGGCGTGCTTGCCCAGCACGATCTGCCGCTTGCGCCCGATACTCTCCGGGGTGATCGGCTCGTAGGTCGCTGTGTTAGCCAGCAGCCCGTGGGTGTGGATGCCCGACTCGTGCATGAACGCGTTTTCGCCGACCAGCGATTTGTTGAGACCGACCGGCACGCCCATGAGGCGGCTGACCAGCTTCGAGGTCGGATAGATGTTCGCCATTACGATACGCGTGTCAACGCCATAAAGCGACTTCAGCACGACCGCGACCTCTTCAAGCGCCGTGTTGCCCGCACGCTCGCCCACGCCGTTTATAGTGACGTGCGCCTGCGCGGCTCCGGCTTTAAGCGCTGCGATCGTGTTCGCCGTCGCCAGCCCGAAGTCGTTGTGGCAGTGGATGCTGATGGGCGCCTTCAGGCTCGTCGTCAGCCGCGAGAAAATCTCGCAGGTGCGCTCCGGGTCCAGGACGCCTACCGTGTCACAGAAGCAGAGCCGGTCAGCGCCCGCATCGATGCCCGCCTTGTACAAAGACTCAAGATAGTCCAGGTCGGCCCGCGACGCGTCCTCGCCGGACAGCTCGACGATCAGGCCGTGCTTCTTCGCGTACTCGACCATGTCGACGGTCATCTGCGTGACGGTAGCCCGGTCCTTCTTCAGCTTCTCCCGGATGTGCAGGTCTGAGACAGGGGTGACAAGGTGGACAGAGTCCACTTCGCACTCGATGGCGTAGTCTATGTCAGGCTTAAGTGCTCGCGCAAAACTACAAATCTCTGCCCGCAGGCCTTCTTTCACCACGGCTTTGATACCATCGCGCTCGCCCTTCGATGTGATCGCAGAGCCGGCCTCGATGACGTCAACGCCGAGGGCATCCAGGTTCCGGGCGATCCAGACCTTTTCCTCCGGGGTCAGGCTGACGCCCGGGGTCTGTTCGCCGTCTCTCAACGTGGTGTCAAAAAATCTGACATCAGAGAATAAAACGATTCCTTCTTTCCATGGATGATTCCTGTCAGATTCAATGCAATTAATCATATTTGAACCTTTTTATAGACATTGGAAGAAAGGCACTAAGGCCCGGAGGGCACAAAGGGGCATGGATATTGAAACTGCAATTTAACATATCACAAAATTTTAAAAAGGAATATGAATCAGGATAGGTACGGAGCCCTTTGTGCCCTCCGTGTCCAATGCTTATTTCTTCTCCCCTTCCTTCTTCCGCCGCTCCCTTTGCCGCAGCATCCACTCATAGATGGCTGTGGCACTGACGATTGCACCTAATGTCAGAGCTAACGTGCTTATGCAGACCGTCGGGTTATACAGCAGGTTCACCCACGCATCCACGGGGGAACCGGGTGTCGGGCCGGGTGTCGGGCCGGGTGTCGGGGTAGGTGTCGTGGATGCCTGGCCGCCAATTTTGTTCAGGTACAGGGGCTCGGTGATATCCTGGGTACCTCCGGGAAGAACGTACACGTTGGTGATTAGTTCGTCATATCCGGATTTATCTATGGTGACCTCTAACGTGTCGGGATACATCGGGTATGGCGTCGTAAACCTGCCCGATTCGCTGGTATATATCGGATCGTACTCTTTGGAATAGTTAGTGGACTTGAAGACGACCTTCGCGCCGACAATTGGCTCCTTCGTTACCGAATCCTTCACGATCCCGCTGACCTTGGCGGTCTCGGGCGGGACCGTCGGCTTTGCCTCCACCTGTACGCTGCCCTCCATCGAGTCGATGAGCGTGCTGCCTTCGTACGCCTTGAACCAGTACCTGATGATGTCGCCGTTCTTCGCGTTTATTGCCTGCGTCAGCACCTTCACATTGTAGCCTGTATCCACCTGGGTTGTTATCTTGTTGGATAGCGAGCCGATGGAAGCTTCGACCGTGATCGCCGGGCCGTTGTTGTTCACCTGGACTGATACATGGTCCGTGTCCCACCGGGCGTCGAAGAAGACCTGCCGCTGGGCGGGGATGGGCGTAGGCGTAATCGCGGGCGTCGGAGTGATCGTAGAATTGTTTACCGGCGTAGCAGTCGCATTACCTGCTTTAGCATCGCAGATAGTTAGCGCTAACAGCGAGCAGGCGACGATCAGGCCGCAGATAACCGCTGCAGCCATCATGTTAAACCTATATCCAGCCACTTGAAATCCCTTCTGTGAGACGTCGATCGACGGCGAAACCAGCGAACGTCTTCGCAGGATGCCGATGATAAGGCGCTCCCGGCGTATTCTCTCGCTGATTAATACCTGCGGTAAGATATACTTTTTGATGACCGTCACATCTGCCGTTTAGATAAAAATTGCCTGCACATCAGGCACATGTCTTACTGGCGTCAGGTATCAGCGCTTTCGGATTTCCCGCAGCATCTCGCGCTGGGAAAGGAAGATCATGTCGATCAGGTAGCCGAAGATGAACACCTGGAGGCCCATGATGATAAGCAGCATCGCGAGCATCGTCAGCGGCAGGTGGTCGATGGGCGGCGTCACGAAAAATCGATCATAGACGATGTAAATGCCCAGGATGAATGCCCATGCCCATCGACAGGAACGAGAAGATCGTGCAGTACAGCATCGGGTTGTACGTCTTGCCCAGGCTGTAGATCGTGTAGCCGATCTTGACCCCGTCGTTCAGCGGGTTCAGCTTCGTCGGTGCGTCCAGCAGGCGTGCCTGGTAGGTGATCGGCACCTCGCAGAGGCGCAGGTCTTTCTTGATGCACTCGACGGTCAGCTCCGTTTCGATGCCGAAGCCGCTCTGGTTGAGATTCATCATCTTCAAGGCTTTCCTGTTGAAAGCCCGGTAGCCGGTCAGTAGATCGCTGTAGCGGACGTGGTAAGTGAAGTTGAACGCCCAGTTGAGCAGCTTGTTGCCCAGGTGGTTCAGCGCGGTGAATGCCCCCTTGTCGTAGTTGGCGAAACGGTTGCCCGATTACCTGGTCGGCCATCCCGCTGGCGATGGGATCGATCAGCCAGTCCACCTCCTCCGGCAGGTAGGTGCCGTCCCCGTCGACCATGACCGTGATCTCCTTGTCGATCATGTTGAAGGCCTGCTGGACGGCCGTCCCTTTGCCCGCTCCGGTCTGCACTACCACGCGCGCGCCTGCGGCGGTGGCTTCAGCCACCGTATTGTCCGTGCTGTGTCCGTCGATGACCAGCACATCGCTGAAGCCCTGCTCCCTGTACGCTTTTACAAGGCGGCCGATGGTCCTTCCCTCGTTCAGGGCGGGAATCAGGATGCAGACGTTGTCTCTCATAGCTTACCCTTGCCAGTTACCCCTTCAGGTTTTCGCTCACCTGGACGGTCTCGCCGTTCATGACCGCCCGCTCCGGCACGGCGACGGTAGCCGTCGAATTGCCGCATGTGACGGTGTACTGTGACAGCGGTTTCACGTCAGACGAGTAGCCGTCTCCCTTCATCGAATCTGTCGAATAGGGCACGGTCATCGAGTATATGCCGTTCGCGTCTGCAGCGGCAGTCTGCGTGTAGTTGAACGTGCGGTTGGCGATGCCCAGTGTCATCGTCGCAGTAACGCTGCTGTTCGCCGGTGCGCTGCCGGTGATCTTCGCGCCCTTCACGACCTCATAGGTCTTCACGTATTTCACGGGCGGCCGGCTGTCGTAGAAGAACTGCGAGAATCCGTCTGGCTCAGCGGCATGGGGCTGACGGTATTGATATATAAATCATACATTTCCGTATAGTTTTCCGAAGGTATGAAGTACCTCTCGTCGAAGGGCACGTATGGATATCCCTGCTGGTAATTGTTCAGATCTGCTATTTTCGTGGACACGTAGTAGCTGCCCGGGCTCTCGTATACGAGCCTGAAGTGGTCCATGCCGTTGCAGTCGTCATAGTAAAGGCGACTCATCATGGCGCTCCTGTACTTGACGCTGTCGGTGATGATGGGTACCTGGTACTCTGAGGTTAAGTTTAATGCTGTCTGTGCGTACCAGTATTGTGTGTCATCGACCCATCGCTGGATGGCGCCGAACTTGCCTGTGGCCATCTGGTTGTCGATCATCACGTACCGGCTGCCCATGTCCTGCAGGTTCCGGTATCCGTCGCTCTCGTCGGTGGCCAGGAAGAACTTCGCGCTCCCGTCGGTACCGTTATTTTCGATGATGCCTGCCTGGAACGGGTTGGCATTGGGGATACGGTGGGCGACGTATTCTATGATGTGCCCGTAGTCCCACCAGCTCATCACGCCGTAGGCGCTGGCCGGATACACGTAAGTGCCATTACTGTTGAGATTCTTCGCGTACGTGCCGTTGGCATAGTCGAAGCCTGACTGCACTACCTTGCCCTGCGGGTCAGGCGTGTTGTCGCGCAGCCACGTAAGCGAGCTGAACCACTCGATGCCCATGCCCGGGCCGCCGCTAGCCTGCGCCATCACTTCGCCGCCGATGAACGAGGCGCTGTACGTCGGGTCCATTCCCGGCTGCAGTGATAGCGATGTGGCCGGATAGACAATGATGAACAGGAACATAACGGACATGACCGCGAAGATCGCCGTCTGCCCTATGTGCTTGCCCAGGTACTCTCCGGCGTTGTCCATACCTTTGACTTTGGCCCTGAAGCCTTCCATGAACTTTTCCGAGTCGAAGGCCCGGAACATGGCGAAGGCGAAGTAGCCGGTCAGCAGCGCCGCGTTTATCGCGAAGTAGTAGGTGAAACGGATCTGGCTGATTGTGGCCAGGAGCATGATCAGGTTCCACACCAGGAACAGCAGCTCGGCCGGGCGATTATTCTTCAGCACCCGGAAAGCGAGCATGACGATGGCGACGAAGGAAATGGCGATGGACCAGTAGAACCCGTACCACAGAGTGTCCGTAGTCAGCTGGTCGAAGTTGCCGCTCGTGCCCCGCTCGAAGATCGTGGGCATTGCCTCCGCGACTGTGAGCATGCCCCCCTGGGGCACGAAGACGTTGAAGCCCAGCATGGTCAGCCCGTATATATTCGGGAACACGATGTAGGCGACGAGCAGGCCGACGACGGCGATGCCGCCCAGCGTCACCGGGAACGTCCATGTCTCGGCCTTGTTCTGCCTGAGCAGCGCCGACACTGTGTATATAACGCCTATGCCGACCAGGGCCAGGCAGAGGAACAGCGGCTGGGTCATGGAATAGAACATGAGCTGGAGGCTCATGTCCTGCAGCGAGTACGGCAACACCATGATCGCCGGTATGAGATACAGCAGCGACGCCACGATCAGTACGTTATCGAGCGGTTCGCCTCTCATGTGATTGATAATGGACTGGGCCGCGAAATAGATGAAGAGCATGAAGCCGAGGAGCAGCGCGCCGGGCCAGTTGAGCATGTAGCAGCCGAAGGCGACGCCGGCCAGCGCAGAGTATGCAAGTGTCTTCAGGGCTCCGCCGTCCTTCTGCCTGATCTTCTCCAGGCTCAGGCCGGACTTCTTCGCCGCATCCAGCGCGAACACCAGGAACGCCACAGTAGCGGCCGAGAACAGCACTTCAGCGATGTGGTGGTCAGTGAACCCCAGCATCGACCGGCCGAGGAACTGTCCGGGCATCAGCGCCAGCGTAGCCGCTGCGACGATGCCTGCGTTCCGGCCGAACAGCTTCTTGCCTATGAAATAGACCGGCAGTATGCAGAGGACTCCCAGCAATACCGGGATGTAAGCCCCTACCGTGTCGACGAGCGCCGGGCTGGGGTTGCCCAGGCCTACGATCATTGCGGCCGCTGCTATGGTGAGCGTGAACAGCGGGCCGAAGTGGATGTTACTGCCGAAGGGGAAGTGGGTGAACGGGTCGAACATGATACGGTCGGGGAAGTGGGCGAGCGTGTTGTGCACCAGGCGCATCTGCATGACGGCATCGTCCTGTGCCACGTTCACGTAGCCTCCGTCCCACGAAGTGAACACACTGTCGTAGGAGGGCACAACGCGTATCCAGGCCATCAGTATAATAAGCCCGATCAATATCAGCGGATATATCCACGCAAAGGACTTGAAATATGCTGTAAGGTCGAACGGCCGCTTCGAAGGCGTCTCCTCGACCGCGAGGGGCCTGCCGTCGACGATGACCTTCTCAACGGTAGCTGTGCCGTTGCTTTTAACGGCTTCGGGCTTCTGCCCGGATGTTACCTGAGGCTTTACAGTTTCACTGACTGCCTGAAGATTTAGGCTTGTCAATGTTATTTCTGGCCTGTTTTACACCCTTACCTGTCTTTGCCATTCGCTCACCTTTTCAAAGGACTATGCGTGAATGAACGCTATTTTACATATATCTTTTGTGCTCGCCCGTGTACCTGCTACCGGCGTTCTCCCGAAATGATTGCCCGGTAGCCGGCGGCGATCTCTTCCCATCCGCGCCTGGGCGGCTCGAACGGGCCGGGACGCTCGCTGCGGATACGCAGGATGGCATCCCTGATGGCCGCCGGGTCGGCCGGGGGAACGAAATAAGTCCCCTTATAGTCTGCCATGGACTCCTGCAGCCCTCCCACCCTGGAGACGACGATCGGCTTCCCGAAGGCCATTGCCACGTGGGCTACAGCGCTCTGCGATGCCCGGAGATAGGGAAGCACCACAATGTCGGCGGCCGAGAAATACTTTGCCACCTCAGTGTCGGATACGTAGCGGTCGACCAGCGTGATGCGGTCCATGTACGGCGAGGCTGCGATGGCGTCCTCGACCGATGACCGGTCCTCCCAGATTTCGCCGACCAGCAGCAGCCTCGACTTGCCCGCTTCGTCCGCAGGCAGGCTGTCAAAGGCCTTGATCAGATACGGGATGCCTTTGTACGGCCTGATGAGCCCGAAGGATAATATGGTGTTCTCCCCGTCGATGCCCAGTGCCTCCCTTGCCTCGGCTTTGTCCATGTGCCTGTGGTGGTCGTACAGCCCCATGGGCAGCACATGGATGCGTCCGGAGTCCATCCCGTACTTCTCGACGAGCAGCTTACGGTCCGACTCGGAATGCGTCACGTACATGTACGAGCGGCTGATCAGCCACCGGCCCATCACCCGCGAGTAAAGCCTGATCGGGAGAATCGATTCCTCCAGCGGGTCGACGACCTCGTGGAACTCGATGATCACCTTCGCCTTCCGGAACGAGTTCATCAGGCTGATGAGCATGTGCATGTGGGCGACCGACGAGGTCCACCACTGTAATATGATGACGTCAGGCTTCTCCTGCCGCAGGAACTTAAAAGCCCGGTACCAGGTCAGCGGATTGTTATAATCCATGCCGTCGAAAAGCCTGATATCAGAGTTGTAATCGACGTCGGCGAGGTCTTTGCCCACGTGCTTGTACCCCGGGAACATGCGCTTCGGCAGCAGGTTCCTGAAACAGAGGACGGATACGTCATACTGGCTAGTCAGGCTGTTCGCGAGCCTGATGTTATAATAGCTGATGCCGCTCAAGAACTTCTTCGACGGCCCCACAACACATACTTTCGTCCTGGACATCCCACGCCTGACCGCTGGTTTTAATCACTTTACATTGTTCCTTTGCTATAACGTTTGTGATGTGAACGTAAAACTGATTCCACAGAAGACACAGAAGGGTACGAAGACACATAGGACGTTATGATGGCTCATGTAAATGTATTCTCTTCGTGTCCTCTGTACCCTTCGTGTCTCTCTGTGGAAACGAAATATATTTAAGCCGACTTGATAAATGGGTATCGAGCACCAGCGGACGAAGCGTGTATTGAGGACCGGTCGTAAGTCATGAAAATCGCACAGGTATGCCCTCGCTATAAGCCCCACATCGGCGGAGTCGAGACTGTCGTCGAGGAGATAAGCAGGAGGCTCGCGGCAAAAGGGCATGACGTATCAGTGATCACCACCGATCCGTCGGGCTCGCTGCCCCGGCAGGAGACGATCGACGGGGTCAAAGTGTTCCGCTTTCCGGCATACGCCCCTGGTGACGCCTATTACTTTTCACTGCAGCTGCGGGACTACCTGAAGAAAGCATCGTTCGACGTAGTCCATGCGCACAGCTACCATGCGTTCCCGGCGCTGTTCGCTGCTTCCTGCAAGGCACGCAGGCTTGTGTTCAATCCTTACTATCACGGCAAAGGCCACACGTCGTTCCGGAACGTGCTGCTGAAGGCCTATCGGCTGGCAGGCATCAGGGTGTTCGACAAAGCCGACGCGGTCGTCTGCAACTCGGGGTTCGAGCGGAGCCTGGTGTGCCGGGACTTCCCGGCGCATTGCGGGAAGTCCCGGGTCATTTCTCCCGGCATCGACAAAAAGGAGTTCGCAGGACTGATGCCCTTCCCGAAGGATGAAAAGGTCCTGCTGTACGCGGGGCGGCTCGAGGAGTACAAGGGCGTGCAGCACGCCGTGGCGGCGCTGCAGCACCTGCCGGGCTACCGGCTGGTCGTGATCGGCCGGGGGCCTTACAAAGCCGGACTCAAGCGTCAGGTGGAGGACGCGGACCTTTCGGGACGGGTAACCTTCCTGGAGGGCCTGGCGAGGGGCGACCTGTTGCGATGGTACGCCACCGCCGACGCGTTCGTCATGCTGTCGAGCTACGAGTCCTATGGCATCACGGTAGCGGAAGCGCTCATGGCCGGGACTCCCTGCGTGGTGGCGAAGTCCTCGTCGCTCGCGGAGTTCGTGGACGGCGGCCTGTGCAGGGGGGTCGACCTGCCCGTCAGCCCGGAGCGACTGGCCGTCGAGATACTGGCCACGACGAGAGCGCCTTACGCGAAGGAGATACCGGACTGGGACGAGGTCGCCGCCAGGATGCTGGCCGTCTACGGGGAGGGCTCATGAAGATCGGCATCGTCGTCCCCTATTTCGCGCGATACGTCCGGGGCAACGAGTTCGGGCTGGCCGACAGCCTGGCAAAGATGGGCGCCGACGTCACCGTCATCGCTTCGAAAGGCCGGGCACTGCGCGAGAAGATGATCACTGCCGACAGTCAGGCTGACGGCGAATCCGCTTATAAGGTCGCGTACCTGGATACGCCGCTCGATGCGGGCGAGCTGCCGTTCACGCCCTCAGTCTGCGGCGAAGTCCGGCGCGGCGGCTATGACGTGCTGCTCCTGCAGGAGGACTATCAGCCTATCTGCCATATGGCTTACCTCGCGGCGCGGCGCCTGGGCATCCCGACAGTCCTCTCGACCGAGCGCACTCATTTTCCGCCCGGCTACAAGCGCTGGGCGCTGAAGGCCTTCGATGTCACGCTGAACGCCATGCTGCGACGTGGTGTCACAGTATACACCGCGCACTGCGGTGCTGCCCGGGATTTTGTGCAGCAGGAGCTCCGGGTACCTGCAGGGCGAGTGCAGGTCGTTCACGTGGGCGTCGACGCAGGCCTTTTCAAGCCGACGGCCGGGCCGACGCCGCTGGCTGATGGCGAAATCAAGCTGCTGACCGTGGCACGTCTGCATCCATATAAAGGCCTGGAGCACCTTATCAAAGCGATGGCCATAGCCAGAGAAAAGTGTCCCGGTATCGTCCTCTACATTATGGGTCGCGGGCCAGCTGAGGCCGATCTTAAAAAGCTCATCGGAGAGCTGGCGTTGGATGATGTCGTCCGGTTCGTCGAGAAGCCGGTGCCCAACGTACAGATGCCCCCCGTATACTCGAGCTGCGACATTTACGTCCAGCCCAGCATCGTGGAGCCATACGGGATCGCCGTGCTGGAAGCCATGGGCTGCGGGCGCCCTGTCCTGTGCAGCAGGATCGGCGGCATGGGGGACACAGTAGCCGACGGCACTACCGGCTTTCTCGTGCCGCCCGCGGACCCGGAGGCGCTGGCAGAGAAGATTCTGCTCCTGGCCACGGATAGCCGGCGTCGGGCTGCGATGGGCCTGGCGGCCCGGGAAAGAGTAGAGCGGCAGTTCGACTGGCCGATCATCGCACGGCAGTACATGACGATCATCGAAGAAATTATCCAGGAGCGTCGGTGATCGCATGGATGTAGCTATCGTCACCACCCGCATCGTCGATCGAGACGCGCAGGGCAACTTTACCGCGGCCACGCTGGAGGCGTTAAGAGATGCAGGCAAAGGCCGGGTCGCGCTCTACACCTTCGCCTGCGAGCGGCCGACTGTCACGGCATCGAGGTCCGGTTCCTCGGCGGTGTGAACCGGCACGGCATCAGGACGAACCTCAAGGCGCTCCTCCGGACATTTACTACTGCGAAGGAACTGGCGACGTTTGACCGGCTGGTGCTGGCAGGGCCTGACGTCGGGGCATTGCCGGCTGTGCACCTCGCGAAAAGGCATAATCCGGGACTTAAGCTCGTATGGGTATACCACGGCCTGACTCCGCCGGAGCAGCTGACCGGCAAAATGGACAGGCTGCTGACCCGGGTCAGGAGGGCGGCCTACGTGCGCTCTATGAAGCACAGCGACCGGATCAAGACCGACAGCCTGTACTCGAAGAACGAGCTGGCGGGCCGGGGCATCGACCCCGTCAAAGGTTACGGTGATACCGATCGGCATAGACCTGTCCCGTTTCTCTCCCGGGACCGGCGACACTGTCCGGGCTGCGTTCGGCGCAGGCGACAGTTTTCATACTGCTGTACGTGGGCAGGCTGGCCAGCGGCAAGCGGGTCGATAACCTGATCCGGGCGATGGCCATGATGAAGGAGATGCCCGTTGCGCTTATTATCGTCGGCGGCGGCCCGGAGCGGGAGCGGCTCGAGGCGCTGGCCGATGAGCTGGGCGTGAAGGACAGGGTGAAGTTCGCAGGACGTGTCGCCCGACGAGGAACTGCCCGGCTACTACCGGGCTTGCGACGCATGGGTGACCGCGAGCGAGCATGAGGGCTTCTGCGTGCCGGTCGTCGAGGCCATGGCACTGCGGCAAGCCCGTGATCGTCCCGGACGTCACCGCCATGCCGGAGACCGGCGATGGCGCAGGCGCTTATCTATAGATCGGGCGATGTCGGGCGCGCTTGTCCGTTCAGTCACTTCGCTCTCGACAAAAGCGGACCATATGAGTCCGCTGTCTGCCAGAGCCATCACAGAAAGCTTCGTCCTACGATATCAATTCCGTGATGGAAAGATATATTAACCTGATACTGGACGCAGACGGAAAACCCTGAATACGATTACTTACCGCGTTTCGCGGAACGGCTTCGCAATGCGTTTCCCGAGCCGGGTTACCCCGCCCTTCAGGGACCAAAGGACGAACAAGGGAGCCATGTACATTGTTTTTACCAAGCCCAGGTTATGGTAGAGAAACTTAGTGTGATTCGTTATCGTGTAATACATGAACTCCGGGTAGCTTACCCGGCTCCCGCCTTCCCGGACGTAAACGTGGAAAAAGATGGCCCGGGGCTCGAAATAAAAGTGGTAACCGCGCTTCTTCAGCCGGTAGGACAGGTCGGTCTCCTCGCGGCTGAAGTTGCCCTTATACCGGTTTTCACTGAACCCCTTTGCTTCGGCCAGTATTTTTTTCGGGTACAGCACGCAGGCATGGACGTCCTCCACTTCCATGATATCCCGGTATTTCGGGGTGAAGTCGATGCTGATCTCGCCGGTCAGAGGGCTCATCCGGTGCGGCGTCGAGCCCGGGGATGGCTTCTCATTGACCAGTCGCTCCTTGATTGTGCCAAGGCTCTTCAGGTCCGCGTACTGGACCCGGGGAATACTCGGTGCCACGGCACCCAGCTTCGGGTCTTTCACGCTCAACAACTGGTATGTACCGATCAAAATGCTTATGGCATCAGGGTCCAGGACCATGTCGTCTTCCAGGAAGAGCACCAGGTCGTGTCGGGCCAGGGATATGCCGATGTTCTTCGAAGCCGGGGTCGTGCGGCGGAACGGGTTGCGGACGAACCTTATCCGGGGATCGCTGTCCAGCAGGTCTTTGATATTAGACTCTACAGGCAGTGGGGAGCAATCGTCGACGATGATCAATTCCCAGCTTTTGTACGACTGGGCAATGACGGATCGCAGGCACTCTCTCAATATGACCGGCCGGTTAAAGGTCGGCAAGACAATGGATATATTGGGGTTATCCAGGAAGACCACCCTGCCCGTGACAGAGTAACATTTTAATAATTGAAATTTATGCTTGCCACGATTTCATATATAGTTTGCTCCCGTGCCCTGGCTGCCCTGGCCCCGAGCATCCTGGAACTATCGTCGATCGAGCCGCCGGGCCCAAAAAGCGTTGAGGAAATGCTTTTAAAGGGTGGCATGTTAATGTAGGTACGATATAATGAACGTGCCCAGGGTATCGATCGTAACGCCTTCATTTAATCAGGCTCAGTTTATTGAAAAGACCATTCTCTCGGTGATCAACCAGGATTATCCCGACATCGAGTACATCATCATTGACGGCGGGTCGACGGACGGCAGCAAGGAAATCATAAAAAAATACGAGGACAAAATCGCGTACTGGGTCAGTGAAAAAGACAATGGCCAGTCCGATGCCATCAACAAAGGGTTCAGGAGATGCACCGGAGAATATGTCGCCTGGATCAATTCGGATGACCTGTACGTCGAAGGTGCGGTGTCGCGCATCGTAAAATTCTTTACCGGTCACCCGGATGTCGACATGGTCCATGGCAATATCGATTTTATCGACGTGCACGGCAAATTGATGGAAAACGTCCCGACCGGCGACTTCACGCTCCCTGAGCTGCTCCTCACCAATCGCATATCCCAGCCCAGCGTGTTCTTCAAAAGGAAAATTTTCGACGATATCGGGTACCTGGACGAAGCGTTCCACTACGTCATGGATTATGACTTCTGGATCAGGGTGGCCGTGAAACACAACGTCAGGCACGTCGGTTCCACAATTGCGCAGTTCCGGCTGCATGGCGAGTCGAAGACCATCTCCAGCAATGACCTGTTCCTGATCGAGATACTGATCATTCTCGATCGGCTCCTGAAAGATGGCGGCCTTCCGGCTGGCGTCGAAAAAGCAATATTTTTAAACATGCAGTCCATCCTTCCGGGGTTTCAGTTTAACCGGATGGACAAGCTACAGAAATACCTGGAACCGGATGATCACGTAAAAATGCGCAAGCTCCTCGAGCTGGCGGACTACCAGTCAGGTCTGGTAAACAAGGATATCAGGTATGCCGATATCAAATCGATAAGGCAATATTTGCACAATTTTTTTACCTGCTACGTCAGCCAGTACGATGGCTTTCGGCAATACGTGACCGATCGATCGATCGACGCCGTCGTCGAGGACGAGATGTACAACATTGCGTATAACATATCAGATAAAGGCCATCGTAGGCGATCGATCATACTGTTCGTCATGCTTATGTGCATGAATCCGTCAGGCCTGAAGTATCATAATGTTAAGCGGCTGATGAAAAAATATCTTCAGGGATAACTGGTTGAACCGGCAAATTGCCTTTACGGGAGGTTTTCCCGCATTTTTTTGAGTACCTGATGCGACACCAACGTTTTTATATACCTTGACTTAATGATAACAGCAACAGTTGAGGCGTTATATGGCGTTCTGGGATAATAAAAAGGTCCTTGTCACAGGTGGCGCTGGGTTTCTGGGCTCGTTTGTCGTAAGCCAGCTGGTGGAACGGGGCGTGAACAAAAGTGACATCTACGTCCCCCGGAGCCGGGATACCGACCTCCGGAAATGGGATAACTGCGTCGACGTGGTCAAAGGCCAGGACGTCGTAATCCACCTGGCCGCGAACGTCGGTGGCATTGGTTACAACAGGAAGTATCCGGGCAGCCTGTTTTATGATAACGCGATCATGGGCATCCAGCTTGTAGAAGCAGCCCGTCTCGAAGGGGTGGAAAAGTGTGTCATCCTCGGGACAGTATGCGCCTACCCGAAGTTTACCCCGGTGCCGTTCCACGAAGAGGACCTGTGGAAAGGCTACCCGGAAGAGACCAATGCGCCCTACGGGCTGGCCAAGAAGATGCTGCTGGTTCAATCCCAGGCCTACCGGCAGCAGTATAATTTTAATTCGATATACCTCTTACCCGTTAATCTCTACGGCCCCGGTGACAAGTTCGATCCCGAGGACTCTCACGTCATACCGGCCACGATCATCAAGTTCCTGACCGCGGTAAAAAACGGCGACCCGACGGTCGAAGCCTGGGGCACCGGCAAGGCGTCCCGGGAATTCCTCTACGTCGATGACGCCGCAAAGGCCATCGTGATGGCGACGGAGAAGTATAATAAGTCCGAGCCGGTAAACATCGGGGCAGGACGAGAAATCAGCATCAAGGAGCTCTACACGATCATTGCCGAGCTCACCGGCTTTAAAGGCGAGATCAAATGGGACACGAGCAAGCCTGACGGGCAGCCCCGGAGGTGCCTGGTGACGAGCCGGGCGAAAGACGAGTTCGGGTTCGAGGCCAGGACCGAGTTCCGGGACGGGCTGAAAAAGACGATCGACTGGTACAGGACTAAAATAGCTTAATTTACGGTATCCTGAAGTTATCATACCTTCAAAACGATGAGATGTGGTTTGGCCATGGGAGATAATTTATGGTGGCTTTAAGCGATAAAGCTGTAGATTCATCCTCACAGGCGTCAGTCCCTGTGACCATTATTGAGCGAACCCATGGATGGCTACCCATTAATCTGAGGGAGCTATGGGACTACCGGGATCTGCTGTACTTTTTTACCTGGCGTGATATCAAGGTCCGCTATAAGCAGACGGCGCTCGGTTTCGCCTGGGCGATCATCCAGCCGTTATGTGCCATGCTAATCTTCACAATATTTTTCGGGAAGCTTGCCAGCATACCTTCGGACAACATCCCTTATCCCATCTTTGCTTACACTGCACTCCTGCCCTGGACGCTATTTTCGGAGAGCATCAACAGGTCTACCACTACTATGGTCATGAACGCTAACATCATCAAGAAAGTGTATTTCCCTCGAATAGCGCTCCCGGTTTCAAGCGTCCTGTCGCCATTGGTCGACTTTGCGGTAGCGTTTACAATACTGATTCTGATGATGGTCTACTACGGCATCGTACCGTCGTTGAACCTTCTCTATCTCCCGCTATTTATTCTGATGGCCGTGATTACTTCAATGGGGATCGGCCTCTGGCTTTCCGCTCTGAATGTCATGTACCGTGATTTCCAGTATGTGGTACCCTTCATGATCCAGATATGGATGTTCGCCTCACCAGTCGTATACCCCGCATCGATGGTACCCGAATCGTTCCAGCTATTATACGGGTTAAACCCCATGGACTGGCGTTATCGAAGGGTTCCGCTGGGCTTTACTGGGCACAAATGCGCCCGGCAACATCGTGTTCGTATCGGCAATCATTGCGATCGCATTTCTGATAAGCGGGAGCTTCTACTTCAGTCATGCACAGAAAAAATTCGCCGACGAGGTGTGAGATTGGGGAAAGTAGCAATAAGTATTCACGACCTCAGCAAACAGTACCGGTACGGAGAAAACAAGGTACCATACCGGACCTTCCGTGACGCTATCACTGACACGTTATCCGTGCCTTTTAAACGGTTCAGGGGCGCGAACCAGGCTTCTGGTCAGGGATATTTTTACGCGTTAAAAGATATATCATTCGACGTCGAGCAAGGTGATGTCGTCGGTATTATCGGCCGAAACGGCGCAGGCAAAAGCACGCTTTTAAAAATTCTTCTAGGATAACGGAACCGTCCGACGGGCATGCGGAAATCTATGGAAAAATCGGCTCGCTACTCGAAGTCGGGACGGGTTTCCACCCGGAGCTGAGCGGGCGCGAAAACATTTACTTAAGCGGATCAATCCTGAGGTATGCGGAAATCTGAGATTGAGGCAAAATTTGATGAGATCGTCAAATTTGCTGACACCGAGAAATTTCTCGATACGGCGTTAAAACATTATTCGAGCGGAATGCAGGTGAGGCTTGGGTTTGCCGTCGCCGCACATCTGGACACAGAAATTTTGATTGTGGATGAAGTATTAGCCGTCGGCGACGTTGCTTTCCAGAAAAAATGCCTCGGGAAGATGAGTAACATTGCGAATGAGGGGCGGACTGTCCTTTTTGTCAGCCACCAGATGAACGCCGTTGAAAAACTGTGCAAAAGGGCTATTCTGCTCGACGGCGGTAAAATCATCGACGATTCGAGGAATGTCCCTTCCGTAATAAAAAAATACGAGTATGCCGGCGACGATACGACGCTGATAACCGAGTGGCTCAACGATGGAACCCGGTTTGACAACCCATGGTTTAGACCAACCCGTTTTTACGTCGGGGACGAGCATGGCCGCAAGCTCGAGACTTCGGTTCCTAACAGCTCTGATGTCTGGGTCTATGTCGAAGGAACGATAAATAAGACAGACCCGGCGCTTGAGCTGGGATACAATCTGTTCACTGAAGACGGTGTCTCCCTTTATATCACTTATCAAACGGATCAAAAAAGAAGAGGCATGGCCAGAAATAAAGCCAGGCAAATGTGTCCTGAGGAGTAAAATACCTGAGAATCTTCTCAACGAGGGTATCTACCGGTTAGAGCTTTCAGGCAGTCTCTACTGTCGACAGTGGCTATTCCAGCCGGGAGTAAGCTCGCCGGCGGTATTTCTTGAGTATCACAAACCGTGTGAGCAACTCGCCTTACTGGCAGGTAAAGAGGCCGGTACCGCTCGCCCCTGTCATCAAATGGGAGCGGTATGAGACAGGATCGGATTAATCATAGTAATGGTCGACTCGAAGGTTAAAACATGGATTCCAGTGAGCTGAAAACGCCGGTGCTTTTTATCATTTTCAACAGGCCTGCCACGACTAGCGCCGTTTTCGAAGAGATCCGAAAGACGCGGCCGGCAAAACTGTTTATCGCTGCAGACGGCCCCCGTCAGGACAGGCCGGAAGAAGCTGAACTGTGTGCACAAACAAGAAAAATTGTCGATAATATTACCTGGGACTGCGAGGTACGCGCGCTTTATCGCGACAGGAACCTGGGATGTAAAGAAGCAGTAAGCACGGCCATCACCTGGTTCTTTGATAATGTCGACGAGGGCATAATCCTCGAAGACGATTGCCTGCCGGACCCGAGCTTCTTCCGTTTTTGCCAGGACCTCCTGCTTTACTACCGGAATGATACGCGGGTAATGATGATCGGCGGCACCAATTACGTATCTTCAAGGCTCGAACCGGAGGACAGCTATTACTTTTCCAAATATTACCCCATATGGGGATGGGCGACATGGAAAAGGGCCTGGGGCTTATATGATAAACATATGTCTGACTGGCCCAAATTCAAACAAAACCGTCAGTTAAGTACGATATATCCTGATGCCAGGCTGGCGAAGCACTTTGAATCTGCTTTCGATCTGGTATACGAAAAGAAGATCGACACCTGGGACTACCAGTGGGTTTATACATGCATTTTCCAGAACGGGCTTTGCATCGTTCCCAGATACAACCTGGTTAAAAACATAGGGTATGCCGGCGGAACCCATGACCAGGCGGGGGGCGAAAGGCAATTTACCGGAATGGCTACACGGCCGATAGATACTAATCGGTTGGTTCACCCGAAGTTCGTGACACCAAATATTATATTAGATCAATCGTGTATTGATGTAATATTGCCAAGTTCATCGTTCGGAAAGCTGATAGGATTGTTTAGAAAATTCATAGACAAACTTGATTAAGAACAAATAAACCATCACGTGATTTCGATGCCCTTAAAATTTAGTAATACACTGGCTACCATTAAAAATGGTTTTATCAAGAAAAAACCCGACCCCGGAGAGTATTCCACAATAGTAGGCAAAGGATCGGTGGTCCCGGTACAGATCGAAGCTTACTTTCTGGCTCTGAATAAATATGTGGGTGAATCTTCGCTTGTGCTGGACGTCGGTTTTGGTCTCGGCTATGGCCTTAACATTCTGGCAATAAAGTCCAGAGAACTGGCCGGTGTGGATGTCGATAAAAAAGTCTATGAATACTGCATGAGTACGGTAATGGGCCGCAATCCCCGGCTGACAAGCTTAAACGTTTACGATGGCTATCAACTCCAGTTTCCGGATAATCACTTTGATGTCGTAACCTGTGTGGACGTTATCGAGCATGTGGAGGACTACCATCGCCTGATAAACGAAATGATGCGCGTCTGTAAGAAGGGTGTGTTTATCAGTACCCCGAGCAGGCGCCCTGAATACACGAATAAAGATGGTTCCCCCATGAACTACTGGCATCTGCGAGAGTGGAACTATCCTGAGTTCGATGCGATCGCCCGAGAACACGGAAAAGTCGACTGGAACTTTATTAACGGCCCGTATGACGGCCCCTTTACGGTATCGACCGCTCTCCGGGATAATACTCTCGCACTTTCGCCGTTCATTTTCAAAGCAACAACCGGCCATGAGTGTGGGAAATGAGAATGTTGTCAAAATCGACCCTGAAGAATTTGGCTAAAAAACGTATATAATCATTTTACCCCACAAGTAATCACTTTACGTCCGGATGGCACAAGTAAGGGCAATGTATTAATTTCCTATTTATTACAACCGTTCCTGTCCCGGGGCAAGCGATCATCTCATTTGCACTCGAACCAGTGGGAATGCCACGAGATTGCGAAGATATGGGTGGATTTAGGCTATACAGTCGACGTTATCAACTGGGATAATAAAACCTTCAGGCCTAAGAAAAACTATGATTTTTTCATCGATATTCACGGCAATATGGAACGGCTCGCGCCTCTGCTGAATCGGGGCTGTAAAACAATTTTGCACATAACCGGTTCACACTGGCTTTTCCAGAATAAAGCGGAATACGAGAGGCTGTTATCGTTACAAAAAAGACGCGGCTTCACGTTAATGCCCCGCAGGCTTGCCGAACCCAGCCGGGGTATTGAATATGCTGACTGTGCGCTCGCTATAGGCAACGATTTTACCCGGAGCACATTCGCCTACTCAAAAAAGGAGATTCGCAAAATTAATATTACGGCTGTCCAGGAGTTCCCCTATCCGGAAAATAAAGACTTTAGCCACTGTAAAAAGAATTTTTTATGGTTCGGGAGTGCAGGCCTGGTATTAAAAGGGCTGGATATTGTCCTGGAAGCTTTTTCCGAATTACCGGACTGCCATTTATACGTGTGTGGGCCAATCGCTCAAGAAAAAGACTTTGAAACTGCTTACTATGACGAGCTGTATAAGTCTCAAAATATCAAATCCGTGGGCTGGGTAGACGTCCGTAGCCAGGAATTTCTAGATATTGTGAATAACTGTGTGGGAATCATCTTCCCTTCGGCATCGGAAGGCCAGTCGGGAAGTGTCGTGCAATGTTTGCACGCAGGCCTTATACCGGTCATAAGCTATCAGTCGGGGATTGATGTCGGGGATTTTGGCTTCACACTACAGGATTCTACTATCCAGGAAGTCAAATCTGTCATAATGCAATTGAGCAATATGCCTGAAAAAGATTTGCAGTCAATGTCAAGAAAATCGTGGGAATACGCCAGGTCATATCATACAAGGGAAAAGTTCACATTGAGCTATTCGGAATTCGCATCGGATTTGCTGAAGACCCGGAGGGCCTGTCCATGAAAATACTATTTGACCACCAGATCTTTACAGCCCAGAAATACGGCGGCATATCGAGATACTTTAGCATGCTCTTCGGCCAGTTCGATCAGAAAAACATCCAGTACGAGCTCCCGGCGATATATTCCAGCAATTATTACCTTAAGGACCTGATGGTAAGGAATCCCGGTAAACTAAGGATAAAAAATATTGAAAACAGGCAACCGGGCAGAATTTTACAGAGGTACACCAATTACCATAACGTAAAGGAAAGCTTGCGGTTAGTCTCCCGGGGAGATTATGACGTATTTCACCCCACCTATTATGATCCATATTTCCTGAAACGACTCGGCAGCAAACCGCTTGTTGTTACCGTGCATGACATGATCCACGAGATATTCCCGGAACATTTTCCTCTGGACGACCCGGTCATCGCGTGGAAACAAGAGCTGTTGGACCGGGCATCCCATATCGTCGCTGTATCTGCCAATACCAAAAAGGACCTATTGAATCTGTACGACATAGATGGAAAAAAGATCAGCGTAATTTACCATGGCAATCCTCTCTTTCCGGCCGGGGATGTCAGATCTTCCACAAACAACCGGCTACCGGACAAATATCTCTTATTCGTAGGCGATCGGTCACTCTACAAAAATTTTTATTTCTTTACCGAATCGGTTGTTCCGCTGCTGAAGGCCGATCCCGGGCTGCGTCTGGTATGTGTCGGCGGCAAGCCGTTCTTCAGACCCGGAAAATACTTTCTTCAAACACAACGGCCTGGACGGCAAGGTAGAATACCGCCAGGCGAGCGACGACGCGCTGGCCAGCCTGTACCGGGGAGCGCGTGCCTTCGTATATCCCTCGCTGTACGAGGGATTTGGTATTCCGGTCCTGGAAGCATTCTCCTGCGACTGTCCTGCAGTCCTGAGTAATACCAGCTCGTTACCCGAAGTCGGCGGGGATGCTGCGGCCTACTTCAACCCTAAAGACGCTGTCTCGATACGGGATGCGGTTAGCCGGATTATTTACGACGAAGAGTTGAGGGAAAAAATGATCGCCAGAGGACGCGAACGGCTCGCGTGCTTCTCCTGGGAAAAGTGTGCCAGGGAGACCATTTCGGTATATCGTTCGCTATCGGGATGAGCATGCTGCTATACGGGCCAAAAAGTAATGCATGAGGGCAAGCCCGAGGGATCGAATCATATATAACGTCGCTTTCAATGTTTTTAACTTTGACAGGTCCGCAATCAGCGCATTTTGCAGTAAATCGGTATGCCCGGGAAGACCCTTGATCACGATACGGTACTTCAGCTTTATCCGGCGGATACCCATATTTTTTGCATCCTTAAACACCTTAACCTTGGAGGCGTTAAGGTTGTTGCCGCCATTGTGCAGCCATGTGACCGGGAACTCGCCTATCTGCAACCTGCACTTCTGGCAGATCATCAGCAGCTCCGTATCCCAGAACCAGTGATTATCATGGACAATATCCAGCAAGGGCATCACAGACTTCTTGTTAAAGCCCTTCAAGCCGCACTGGTGGTCGTGGACTTTCGAGCCCATCAGCAGCCCAGACCAGGAAATAGTAGCCCCGCCAGGATGCGACAGGTTTGCGGAATAAAAATACCTGGATGAATGGCCTGACCGCTTCCCAGGGGTAGCCGTCCTTCAGCACAAGTGCGGCGGGCTGTCCCCGTGGAACATAGCCCGCTATGCGTTCGCTCATCAGGAAGGCAAACTGATGATCGATGATCCGCCGTTGATCTTTTATCATTTCCACGGGCTTAAAAAAATAAACCGCTGGCTCTATGACACAGAGCTGCGAAAGTATAGCGCCCGGTTACCCGGGATAGCCAGGCGATATATCTTTATGCTGTATATCGATGCCCTCGAACAGCAGGCGAAACGGGCAGCATTGTACGATGACATGAAACCCGCCATGGCGGCAGATATCATGCAATCAGGCCCGTTTAAAAAACCCTGGCTTATCCGGCGAGCCGATTCAGGCAAATCGCCAGGGACCGGCTCAACGGCGATATAATTATTACCGGCAGCATCAAGCGATAGGTAATCGACTGCTGCAGGAAGGGCCCTAAGACAATTTTATGCGAGGCAGACATGCATATGCACTCGCATACCCGCCCGCTCACCTGTCTAATCGCGGTTTTGCTGGTTGCCGGGGCAGCAGGCGGCATTACGGCAGCCGCTGGCCTGGACTGGCACCCCAATGCAAAGGAGCATGCGTTAATCGCAGATATGCAGGCCGGCAATATCACCTACGCGTATACCGGCTACTGGAACGCGAACATCATCACGTACCTCTCCGGCGAGCAGGTGATCGTGCGCCCGGTGGCTTTCGCAGACAACTCGACCTTATAGCCTTACGAGTGGGTGTCATCCGTGGCCTGGTTCGACTACCGTTCGGCCGAAATTTACGTGCTGACCAGCGATGACATGGAAAAACGCGACGCCGCAGGGCCGTTCGTATCCACAAATGCCATGGAACCAGTCCTGCACAGCGGAAACTATGCCCTGTACCGTTATACCGACGGGAACGCGTCCGCCATCTACGAGACGTGGCACCTCGATAAGGGCAGCGGATGGAGACGGTTCAGTCAGAAGTTCCTGTAAGGTATCAAAAATTGCTTATGCCGCTGGCAGGCATCGTTAAACTTTTTTCCTGAACCATTCGATCGTCATCTTCAGCCCCTCGTCCAGCCCGACCTCCGGCTCCCATCCCAGCAGCCTTTTCGCCTTGCTGATGTCCGGCCGTCGCTGCATGGGGTCGTTCTCCGGCAACGGCCTGAATACGATCTCCGCACTGCTGCCAGTAATCGCCTTGATCTTCTTTGCGAACTCCAGCACGGTCATCTCTACCGGGTTGCCGAGGTTGACGACTTCGCCCCTGGTATCGGCGTGCATCATCAGGTATATGCCCCTGACGAGGTCGGACACATAGCAGAAGCTGCGCGTCTGCAGACCGTCGCCGTACACGGTCATTGGCTTCCCGGCCAGCGCCTGGGTGACGAAGTTCGGGACCACCCGGCCGTCGTCCAGCCGCATGCGCGGCCCATAAGTATTGAAAATCCGGATGATGCGGCCGTCCAGCCCCTCATGCCGGACGTACGTCATGGTGAGCGCCTCCGAGAACCGCTTGCTCTCGTCATAGCAGCTCCGGGGGCCGTTAGGGTTCACGTGTCCCCAGTAGGTCTCCGGCTGGGGGCTGACCTCGGGGTCGCCGTAGCATTCCGACGTCGACGCCATGAGGAACCTGGCGTTTTTCGCCTTCGCCAGGTTGATTAGATTATATGTGCCCAGGCTGTTGGTCATCATGATCTCCACGGGCTCGGTCGCGAAGTCCACGGGTGAGGCACGTGAAGCCAGGTTATAGACAAAGTCGATATTGCCGTCGATCTTCAGTGGCTCGCGTACATCGTGCTCGATGAACGAAAAACGATCATTGCCGAGAAGTCCTTCGATGTTAGCTTTCCGGCCGCTGCCAAGGTTGTCGACGGCGATGACACGTTCCCCTTTCCCGAGCAGGTACTCACAGAGGTGCGAGCCGATGAAGCCTGACCCGCCAGCCACAAGTGATGTTTGCATGATCTTCACCTAGAATTCTATGGTCGACGAGTCGCCGATATTCAGCGCGTTGGCCTTTCCCGAGAGCACGACCCCGTCGCCGATGATGGACTGCCGCAGCATCATGTGCCGGACCTCCGAGTGAAACCCGACGATGCTGTCCTCGACGATGGAGTTGCAGATAGTCGAGTTGTCGGAGATCGATACGTTCGGCCCGATGATCGAGTTTTCGATCAAGACGTCTTTGCCGATGGACACCGGGTCGATGACGATGGAGTGCTCGACCAGCTTCCATTTGGGCTTCAGCTCGGCCAGCAGGAGCCGGTTGACCTCCAGCAGCGACGCGGGTCGCCCGCAGTCGTACCAGCTGTTGACCTCGAACGTCCGGTAGTCCGCGCCGGCCTCGACCGCCCTCTGCAGCCCGTCCGTCAGCTGGACCTCGCCCTCGTCCCGCTTACTCACGATATGCCCGAGTGCCCGAAAGAGGGCAGGCGTGTCCTCGATGAAGTAGACGCCGGCGATGCCCAGCCTTGACGCCGTCCGCTTCGGCTTCTCCACCAGCTTCTTCACCCGGCCGTCCGTATCCAGCGATACGATGCCGTAGTGCCGCGGGTTGTCGATGTCTTTCACCCCGATGGAGCCCGAGCACGTGCCGTTGCGCCGGTGCAGTTCGACGAACTCCTCATAGCCGCCCTTGAAGATCATGTCGCCCAGCGCGATCATTATCGGGCTGTCGCCGACGGCCTCGCGGGCTACATAGATCGAATGGCCAAGGCCGAGTTGCTGGTCCTGGCTGACGAAAGTGATCTTCTTGAACTTCTGCGTGTAGTTCTCGCTGACGTACGATATCAGCGGCTCTTTCATATACCCTACTACAACGACGACTTCCTCGGGTCTCATGGCGACTGCTTTGTCGAGGATGTGGCCGATGATAGGCTTACCGGCAACGAACACCATGGGCTTGGGCTTATTATAGGTGTGCGGGTACAGGCGCTTTCCTGCCCCTGCGGCGGGTATAACAATCTTCATCCCGGGTCTCCTCAGGTCTAATAACCGGAATAGTGCCTTGACAGTATATACGCTTATCGATACACGGAGGGTGATAGTTTTCGAGGGACTCCCGGGGGCCTTGTTCCAGAAAGGCCCCCTGAGTCACGACACCGGACGCCTGCCCTGAAGGGGCAAATTGCGATAGTTTTTGAGAGGCGCATGGGGGTCTTTTTGCCAAAAAGTTGCCCCTTGCACCCCTTCAAAAACGATCCTGAATATTGCCCATAAAATGGGCTTGTGGCAGTGTCGCGAGTCTGGGGAGCCTTTTTGGAACAGGCTCCCCGACAGCCTCTTCTAAAACTATTCCCGACACCCTTTCGAAAACTACCGGCGGCCGTATTTGCGGTACACCAGCACCAGCCCGCCCACGACGAAGAGGATAATAGCTCCGCCGATGTACGGGATGTAGGAGTCTACGGTAACACTTATCCGGTAGTCTTTCTCCTTTCCGGCCTGGTCGCTGATGGCCTTGATGGTGATGTCATAGTCGCTGGCGACGATGTTGCCCGGCGGCGTCACTTTGACGGTGAACTTCTGGGTATTGCCCGCGGTCAGGCTGGCCGTCTTGTTGGGCGTCACCTGCACTGTCCATCCGTCCGGCGCGTCAGTCTCGAGGTACAGGTTGGTGAGCGCGGTGCCGCTCCCGCTGTTGGTCACGAACACGTCGATGTTGAACGTCTGGCCCGGCTTCGCCTCGTAACCTTGCTTCGAGCTCTGCATGGTCATGCCCACGCCGCTCTTGAGCCGCAGCATCAGGTCCTTGTTGATCACGTTGCCTCCCGGCTCGGTCACGGTGGCCGTGAAGTTATAGTCGCCGGCGCCTACGCTATAGGGCGGGACAATCTCAATTACCAGGTTCTTCTCCCCTCCTGCCGGAACAACGGTCTCAGACAGCTCTTCCTGGCCGCTTGCGCTTTCCTTGAAGCGGTAGTACCAGTTCTCCGGCAGCCCGGAGGCTGACAGCCGGTAGATATTCTCCTGCGTCTGGAGGTTCCTGATCTTTATGTCGTAGGTGATCTTGTCGCCGATGGCCGCGATCTTCGAGGACACCGTCGCAGACACTTCCGCCGACTGGTTCACGCTCGTAATCAGGACGTACACGTCGATGCTCTGGCTGTCCACGCTGGCGGTGATCTTCTTCTCGCCGATGCCAGTGGCGCCCGTCGTCCTCACCTCGAGGGTTACCGTCTTCGACGACCTGCTGGGCACGTACAGCTTGTACAGCCCTTTGTCGCCGGATACGAACCGCAGTGCCCAGCCCGTGCCGCTGGAGGCAGAGAGCGTGTATGTCTTGTCTTCGTCGTTGTTGTTCTGTATCGTTATGGGGAAGGTCACGATGTCCCCGGCCAGGGCCTGCAGCCCGGGCGTCTCGCAGGTCAGCTTCGTGCCCTGGGCCGTCGGCGTGGAACCTCCGTCAGGCGTATATTTCGCTATGTCGACCCATATCTTGCCGGAGGTCTTGTTGATCTCCGATACATAGACCTTGAGCACGTCGTAATAGTAAGTGGAATGCCCGGGCGATATGGTCACTTCCTGCGGGTCGTGGTTCGGGGAGTTAATAGTTACGCGGGCACTGCTGCTTTCCCCCAGTATCAAACCGTACGAAGCAGCCTTCGTATGTGTTCAGGGTGCCGTTGTCGACAGGGCCCGTGTATATAGAGGTGTATTCGTTTGCGGTTACTGTCGTCACTGCGACTTGCTGCAGGCAGAAAAGCGCCATGCAGACGATCGCGATCTGTAACACATGTTTGCTAAGGCTCATCGGATATCAGCTCTCAGGAACTTTACATAGGCCACGGCGAAGGCGGCCAGGATTTCCGCGATCAACACCAGGATGTTCACCCACACCGATCCTAACGCGTCCCAGACAGTAGTCTTGGTTGTGCCGCCATAGTACGACCGTTTTGAATCGAGCAACGGCGTGATCGTCGTATCGGATATCAGTGCAGTGGCGATGTTATTCTGGAAGTTCGAGATCGGCGATATGGCGTCGACGGCCTTCCTGATCATCTCCCGCTTCTCGTAGTACTTCTGCCACTCGTCGGACCCGCCGCCAGGCATAATTGGCCTCGGCAAATCCACTGCGGGCTCTGTCGTCCCCGGCGTGGCATCAGGCGCCGAAGAACTATCTGTCGGATCAGAACTGTTGACAGACGCAGATATCCCTGCGACGGCGCCCTTGACCATGACGTCGCCCTCCGCGCCATTGTAATAGATGATCGGGCCGGTCTCAGGCGCAGGCCCGGAAATGAGGTCCACGATCTGCCACTGGTACATCCCGAACACCCAGAGTACCATCACGATGCCCAGCGCGTAGAGCACGGCCATGCTCGAATTTTTCGCCAGCGTGGACGCCGCCATGGCCACTGCGAAGAACGCAAGGCAGAATAGCATCGCCATGACGAAGAACGCTACAATGCGCAGGAAGTCATCGCCTGACGGTATCACGCCGAAAAACAGCATGATGGCGATGGTGATCAGGAACATCGCGCCCATGCTTGTAGCCAGGACGGTGATCGCCCCGATGGTCTTGCCGTTGATGACCGAGTCCCGGTAGACCGGGTGCGAGAGCAGCGACTTCAGCGAGCCCTCTTCCTTCTCCCTGGTGATCAGGTCGAAGCCCAGCGCAATACCAAGCGCTATGCCGATGAGGACGAAGATCTGCATCAGGTTGTAGAACACCGACATCACCGACGGCATCCACGGGTTTATCATCGAGTCGAGCTGGGCCTGCAGGCTGTCGATCAGCTCCTGCGAATCCCCGTTGGCCTGGGCCGTCTGGATCTGCGTCTGGAGGTCCTTGATCTGCTGCTGGTACCAGTCCTGTTGCTGGTTTTCCTTGTACATGTCCAGCGACTTGTTGTACTGGTCCATGCCTGTGACAATGGAGTAGGCCGAGATCAGCAGCAGGACGGCGAAGATAACTATGAAACGCCTGCTTGTGACGTGATCCCTGAACTCCTTGCCGGCGACGATTAGCTCCGGTCTCATTACGCCTCACCCCTGTAGATAGTGTCAAGGAACAGGTCCTCCAGGGTCTTTTCGACCAGGGTCAGCTCCTTGATGCGGATGCCTCCCTTGAACAGCTCCTCGGATATGTTCTCCCTGATGTCGGCGGACGCGCTCACGAGCGCGCTCCCGTTATTGTATACCACGTTGACGATGCGGGGGTCGATCAGCTTCGGCATCGGGCCTCCGGTCACCTGGACCTTGATCGTGAACTCGCTGTCCTTGCGCATCCTGTGTCTGATCTCGTCCGGTGTGCCGTGGGCCACGATCTTCCCCTTCGAGATGATGCCGATGGTGTGGCACACGTTCTGCACCTCCCCGATGATGTGCGATGAGAAGAAGACGGTCTTGCCCCTGCCCGCCAGTTCCCTGATGATCTCCCGGAACTGGATGACCCCCTCCGGGTCCAGGCCATTGGTGGGCTCGTCCAGGAACACGTACTCCGGGTCGTTGAGCAGCGCCTGGGCCAGTCCCAGCCGCTGTTTCATGCCTCTCGAATAGGCGCCCACCGGTTTCTCCACCTTGCCGAGTCCAACCCGGTCCAGCAGGCCTGCAATCCTGGCGTCGGCTTCTGCATCCTTCATGCCATAGAACCGCGAGAAATATTTCAGGTTCTGCCTGCCCGTAAGGTTGCCGTAGAATCCCACACCATCAGGCAGGTAGCCTGTGATGCGCTTGGCCTGGAGCGGGTTCCTGGTGACGTTGATGTCATCGATGAAACAGCTGCCCGCCGTCGGCTCGATCAGACCCACCATCATGCCGATCGTGGTCGTTTTTCCGGCGCCGTTGGGCCCTATGAACCCGAAGACCTCGCCCTTCTCGATGGTCAGGTTAACCGAGTCCACTGCCCGGACTCCATCATAGACCTTTGTCAGGTCTTTTATCGTTATCATACCGGTCTCTTTTCATTTGGCCGGTAGCTATAAAAAGATTGTTTAAGGCACGAACCGGTTCGTAGTTATAATATGCCGCTTAAATAGCGGGGGTATAATAAATATATGGTTATTTAGTAAGCCCCATCAGTCAATAAAATATATTTTCCACTTATATGAAATCAACTTTTAAAAGGCATTTTAGGGATTTTAGAGACATTCTATTTTGTAATTTACTTTGAATAATTCTATAACTCGCACAAAATATTTTTAATCTATTCAGCCGAAACAGCCTATTGCCTATTACTAATCTCAGGCAATACTACCGATTGCCTTGTTTAGTCGCAGCTGCAGGTCGGGATCATGGCAGAAAACGCAAGCTCACCAACAATCGTGGCAAGGACTAACGTCGATTTCATCTATCCGGCGGACCAGGATGCGCAGCCCGACGAGAAAACGTGGCTGAAAGGGGGCGTGCTCACCGTCATGAGCACGCAGATTCGCCTGACATCCGGGACCACGAACCATGACTTTCCGCTCAAGGGGCTCGAGGACGTAGAGGAACGCACGATCGGCGCCCGTCAGGTGATGTACCTGACCCGCTACAACAACGGCAAGTTCCTCTCCTGCGCAATGTCCGCATCGCCCAAGACACTCGAAAGCCTGAAGCGATTCTTTATCCAGTTCATCTCGGACTCGTTCAAGACCGGGCATATACTATATTTCGCCTGCCAGCCGCGGCGGCGTGGTCGTGACAAACCCGCGCTGGGAGCAGGGCCTGCTCCTGGCCACCCAGAAATCGATCTGGTTCATGACCAAGGACAAGCAGACTCGCATCGGGCTGAACAACATCACCAAGATTAACCGGGAAGTCCGCAAGCTGAGCGGCGAGGAGCGCCACGTGCTCGCCATCGATCACCTCGACAACGGCGAGATGAGCGGGAGCCTGGTGCTCTGCCCGGACAGCACCATGGACATGCTGGAGAACTACATGTCCGGCCTCATCGAGCGGTACAACGGCCTCGGCAACGATACCCGGCTGACCGAGACCGAAAGCCAGATCGCCACGCTCATCTACAGCGGCGTGGACTCCAACACCATCCAGTCGATGCTGGGGATTGACAATAATACCATCGAAACGTTTTACGATAAGCTCCTGGGCCTGGGTATGGCCAAGGTCATCCGGGTACGTCGGGAGCTTGAGCTGACCCCCAAGGGGGTTAAGTTCGTCACAGACGTGATGAGCAACGTAAATACTAACGTTGAGAAGTAGTGAGGAGAACGAATAAATGGCAAAGGTATTGATCGTAGACGACGCCGCGTTCATGCGGACCCTGCTGAAGAACATCCTATTCCCGAAGGGCTATGAGATCGCAGGCGAGGCCGAGAACGGCGCGGTCGCCGTGCAAAAATACAAGGACATGAAGCCTGACCTGGTCACCATGGACATCGTGATGCCCAACAAGAACGGCATCGATGCGCTCAAGGAGATCCGGGCCATGGACCCCAACGCGAAGGTCATCATGTGCACGGCAGTCGGACAGGAAAGTATGGTACGGACCGCCATCATGAGCGGGGCGAAAGGCTACATCGTGAAGCCGTTCCAGGCACCCAAGGTGCTAGAGGAAGTCCAGAAAGTGCTGGGATCGTGAGGCATCCTTTTGATCAGGGTACTCGTGGTCGACGACTCGATCCTGATGCGCAGTATCGTATCGGACATGCTTAATGTCCCGGGCGAGATATGCGTGGTCGGCGTTGCAAAAAACGGACTGGAAGCGATCGCTATGACACGGACGCTTTCTCCCGATGTGATCACCATGGACGTGGAGATGCCCAAGATGGACGGCATCACGGCGCTGCGCTCCATCATGAAGGAGCGGCCGGTGCCGGTGATCATGCTTTCCGCAGTCACGAAGGAGGGCGCATGGCAGACGATCATGGCGCTCTCGGCCGGTGCTGTTGACTTCGTGCCCAAGCCGTCTGGCTCGATCTCCCTGGACATCGGCAACGTGAAAGAGACCCTCCTGGAAAAAATCAGGATGGTCTGCAAGCCGAATCGGAGCAGGCTGCTGGATCTGCCGTCGATCCCCGAGCGCGAGAAGGTGCCCCGGAAGGCGTCCCTTGTCAGGTCGAAGAAGGTGATCGTCATCGGGTCTTCCACCGGAGGGCCGGGCGCGCTGGAGCGGGTGATCTCGAAGCTGCCGCAGGACCTGTCCGCAGGCGTCCTGGTCGTCCAGCACATGCCGCCAGGTTTCACGCGGTCGCTGGCCGAACGGCTGAATCGCATTTCAGCGATCGACGTAAAGGAAGCGGAGGACGGTGACGCCATCCTCGACGGCCGGGCCCTCATCGCGCCCGGGAACTATCACATGATCGTGAGAAAGGGCGTGGGTTTCGACAGGATCGTGTCCATGAGCCAGGAGCCGCCCGTGCACAGAGTCCGGCCCGCGGTCGATGTGACCATGAAATCCGCATCCCGGGTTTTCGGGTCATCCCATCGTGGGCGTCGTGCTCACCGGCATGGGCAGCGATGGCGCTTTCGGGCTGAAGGATATCAAGGAGCAGGGGGGTCGCACAATCGCGTGCGACGAGAAGACCAGTGTCATCTTCGGCATGCCTAAGGCTGCCATAGAACTGGGCTGCGTGGATCGGGTGACGGCACTGGATGATATCGCAGGCGAGATAACAAGCATGCTATAGGGAGTTGCTAAAAAATGGATATGTCAGCGTACAGGGATATGTTTGTCAGCGAGGCGAGAGAGCACCTGCAGAGCTTCAACCAGTCGCTTCTGGCCCTGGAAAAGTCACCGTCCGACCCGGATGTCATACAGGAAATTTTCCGCTCCGCGCACACGCTCAAGGGCATGTCCGCCTCCATGGAGTTCAAAGACATGGAGAAGCTGTGCCACCGGATGGAAAACCTGCTCGACCGCATCCGCAACGGTAATCTTGTCATCGACGGCACAGTCGCCAACCTGCTGTTCCAGGCCCTGGACACGCTGGAGATAATGATCGACCGCATACAGTCGGGCGTCGACGAGCCTGTGGATGTCTCGGCGCTGGTCGCGGAGATCGAGCGCATCAGCGAGTCCGCAGTCGTGGCGCCTGCCGCCGGCAAGGCTCCTGCAGCAGCCCCGGCTTCAGCCCGGCCAGCCGCCCCCGAGATCGAAGCCTGAGGATACGCCAGCGATGTCTCTATGCGATACGCTTGCCGGCGCCAACGAGTTCGAGGTCAGGGCGACCATGGACCGGACCTGCGAGTTCCGCAGCATCCGGGCGTTCCTGGTCATCCAGAACCTGGCGGAGATCGGCAAGGTCGTTAGCACCGTCCCCGACATGAAGGACATCGAGAGCGAAAAGATCGATTTTGACGTCACAATCGTCCTCAGCACAGACAAAGACGCCCGGGAGGTGGAGCGCAAGGCGATGGGTGTCGCCGAGATCGCCACTGTCCAGGTCACGCCACGGGCGACGAAGGTACCAGGCGAGAAGAAGGATGCACAGGCTGCGCCGAAGCCCGGCAAAGAGGGCAAAGGCGGCAAAGATAACAAGGCCATCCACAGTGTCCGTATCGACATCGACCGTCTCGACACCATCATGAACCTGGTCGGCGAGCTGGTCATCAGCAGGGGACGACTATTCGAGATCAGCCACCGTCGCAGGCCTCATGGAGATGAACGAGACCATGACCATGCTCGACCGTTCCATCACGGACCTGCAGAACGAGGTCATGCGCATCAGGATGCTGCCGGTTGACAACGTCTTCAACCGGTTCCCTCGCATCGTCCGGGACATAGCCAAGAAGGAGGGCAAGGAAATCGAGCTAATCATCGAAGGCCAGGACACCGAGCTCGACCGTACCGTGCTGGACGAGATCAGCGATCCGCTGAACCACCTGATACGGAACGCCGTCGACCACGGCATCGAAAAGCCCGAGGTGCGTGTGGCTGCCGGGCAAGCCGGCAGGCGGCACCATCCGGCTGATCGCCCGGCGGGAGCGGAGCAACGTCGTCATCGAGATCGTCGACGACGGCAAAGGCATCGACGTCGAGAGGGTCAAGCGAAAGGCGGTGGACCGCGGCATCATCACCGAGGCGCAAGCCGAGTCGATGTCGCAGGACGAAGCGGTCATGCTCATCTTCAAGTCCGGTCTCTCCACAGCGGAAAAAGTGACGGAGGTCTCCGGCCGTGGCGTCGGCATGGACATCGTCCGCACCAAGGTGGAGAACCTCGGCGGGCTGGTCCGCATAGAGACGCAGCCGGGCAAGGGCACCAGGACCATTCTGAAGCTGCCCCCGACCATCGCCATCGTCCAGGCGCTGCTGGTCAATGTCGGCGGCGAGAAGTACGCCATCTCGATCACCAACGTGGTAGAGACCGAGTACGTGAACAACGCAGACATAAAGACTATCGGCGGCAGGGAAGCGATCGTCCTCCGGGAAGCCATATTGCCGCTCTACCGCCTGCACGACCTGTTCACGTGCCCGGGAACGGGGCCAACGGCAAATACACGGCCGTCATTGTCGAGAAGGCGGAGCAGAAGGTGGCCCTGCTGGTGGACTCCATCGAGAGCCAGCAGGAGATCTTCGTGAAGCCGCTGACCGGCCTGCTGCAGAACGCGAGAGGCCTCGAGGGCGTAACAATCATGGGCAACGGCCGTGTCGTGCCCATCCTTGACGTCGCCTCGCTGACCGAGGTGACAATCATGAACACGAAAGCCACAACTTAGCGATACGCAGATGGACGCACTCCGGGAGTTCGGCAACATCGGCTCGGCGCATGCGGCCACATCGCTGTCCATGATGATCTGTCAGGAGATCGAGATGTGCGTGCCCGACCTGGAAGTCGTGCCGCTGTCGGCTGTCAGCTCGTTCGTCGACCCTGACGGGCCAGCCGTGGGCCTGTACTTCCTGCTGCTGGACGGCAACACTAGCTCCAACGGCCACATCTACCTGATCTTTCCTGAAGACAGCGCGAAAAAGATGTCCGACATGCTGCTCTCGAAAGAGATCGGGTCCACGAAGGCCATCACTTCCGCCGAGCGGTCCGCACTGATGGAGGTAGGCAACATTCTCGTCTCGTCCTTCGGCGACGCGTCCGCCGGACTGCTGGGCGTCACCATGATGCCGTCGCCGCCGACCTACCGTTTCGGCATGGCGCGCAAGCTGATCGAAGGCGTCGCAATGAAGGTGGGCAAGCCCACGTCGCGGGCCATCGTATTCAAGACGTCGCTTACCGACGCGACCAACCAGATAAAGGGCTATATAGTCCTGCTCCCCGAGCCCGAGACGCTCGACAGCATACTGAAGCTGCTAGAGGAAAAAACTCATGGCGATCAATAAAGCGAAGCCGGGCGTCACCAACGCCACTATGACGCAGTCGCACGACGCGCTGCCAGTCACCCGGACGGGCAGCGACATCAAAGTGGGAATGGGCGACATTGCCGTCTCCCGCATGCCCGATGTCCTGTCCATCATCGGCCTTGGCTCGTGTGTAGGCGTAGCCTTCTACTACCCGAAGGAGCGCATCGGCGGGCTGGCGCACATCATGCTGCCGGACAGCAGCAAGTCCAGGAATACCACCAGCCGCGAAAAGTTCGCCGACACCGGCCTGACGATCCTGCTCGACCGGATGAAAAAGAACGGCGCAGACCCTATGTGGATGACCGCCCGCCTCGTCGGTGGCGCCAGCATGTTCAAGACCGCCAGCGGCATCTCCGGCTCCACCGGCACTTCCGCCATGTTCAACATCGGGGAGAACAACGTGAACGCCTGCCACGAGTTCCTCAAGAAGGCACGTATCAAGATCACCGGCGAGGAAGTCCTGGGCAGCACAGGCCGCACCATGCGCTTCGATCTCAATACCGGCAAGATACATGTCAGGTACGCTGACGGCAGCGGCCTGGAACTTTGAGGTCTCAGAGGTTTCAGGAGGCCAGCAGAGCTTCACCACAGAGGACACAGAGGACACAGAGGACGGCACAGAGGACTTTTTTATTTGAGGTCACAGAGGTTTCGATAGATTGATTTACTAAGCTATAGATAATTTAATTTATTATTCGCTTGATGCCATCCTTCAGATGTTTTGTTTTAAAATTTAACAGGAGACCTAATTTACAGTTACTTATTTTCAGATAGGTTAAAAGCTGTGATTCGTGGACTGGCAATATTGTATCAACAGTTTTTGCTTCCACGACAATTACATTTTCAACAATCATATCAACGTTTTTATGTTTATTTAATGGGACCCTTTATAACTTACAGGAAAAGATACTTCTGTCTCTACTTTAATCCTCTTAAGTTTAACTCAATGACAAGACTATCAATGTACATGCTCTCAAACAATCCTGGTCCATGGTATGTATGAACCTCCATTGCAGCATTAATAACATTTCCCGAAAGTTCATTAAGAACTTTTAACGAATCCTACTTGTTTATCATATAATTCCTCGAAATGGATTACTTTATTACACTATATTGTAATCAAGTTATAAATAAACTATCTTTAGTCAAGAAATTTCAATCTTATAAAAAGCCTCTGTGCACCTCTGTGACCTCGTGACTCGTGAAAGCTCTGCTACCTCTCGTGACCTCTGTACCTCCAAAGTGAAAGTCTACTACCTCTTGGAACCTCTGAAACCTCAAAAGTTGGTATCACCCCAAACTTTTATATCCATGCCGCGCATAATGGCCAACCATGAGAGACATCGACGGTCTGGAGCTGAGCCCGAGGAAGGGCGAGTACCTGAAGTTCCTGCTGGAGCATGGCGGCTATTCCCGGACCACCGACCTGTCCAGCCGGTTCCACGTGGACCCTTCCACGATCACCAAAGTGATCAACGAGATGGCCGCGACGGGGCTGATCAGGCACGTGCCCTACCGGGGCATCACGCTGACGAAGAGCGGCCGGGAGTATGCGTCGTTCCTGGTCCGGAGGCACCGGCTGCTGGGCCTGATGCTCTCGCAGCACGGTCTTTCGCCGGACGAGGCATGCAGCGAGGCGACGCGGTTCGAGGGGTATGTGTCCAAAGAGGCAGTGGACAAGATATGCTCGTCGCTGGGCCACCCGATCATGAGCGCCTGCGGCCGGATCACGCATGATACGTGCTGCTGTTGCCCGAAGGACGAGGAGTGATCGCGTGAGCGCCATTTCCGGTCACATCCCGGACATCGACCTGATTACGTTTTACAGCGAGCACAACCGGACAGTCTTCGCCCGGATGAGCCCCTGGACTAAGGCGATTGCCTTGCTGGCCATTGTCCTGTTCATCACTATCGTGAAAAGTCTTGTCCTGCTGGTTGTGCTATACGCTTCGGTGCTGGCGATATATGCAGCCGCAGGGCTTCCGGTACGGCGGCTGTTCGCATGGTACTTCCTGCCGCTTTTCTTCGTGCTTTCCCTCGTCGTGCTGATGATCTGGAACGTGCCCGGGAAGGAGCTTTTTTCTCTGGGCGCATTCGGCTATAAAGCCACGTTGACTGATAATGGCGTGCTCATGCTGGTCCGGCTGCTGCTAAAGGCGCTAATCTCAGTCTCATTCTCGCTCTTCTTCCTGATGACCACGAGGTACAACTATTTCTCCACGATGATCTATCGGGTCTTTCCCTCTCCCATCGACCAGATATTTCTCATGTCCTACCGTTTCATCTTCATCACGCTGAAAATGGTGGACTCCATGGTCAAGGCACTGCACTCCCGGGGCAGCGGACTGATCGCCAGCGCACTGAAGCAGGGCCGTCTCTTCGCGGAGGTCTTCGCCCTCGTCTTCATCCGGTCCTACGACAGGGCCGACCGGGTCAGTAAAGCTATGGAATCACGGGGGTTCAGCGGCAAGTACATCGCAGCTACGGAGATCCCTCCCATGAAGCTCGCAGACTATGCGTTTGTCATCGCATCTTTCGGTCTGATAGGGCTGGCAATGCTAAGAGGGTGGTAAAACCATGACACTACAAAGGTATGCGGAACAAAAGCTGGTATGCGCGCACACCACTGTGTGCGACCACACCGGCAGGGAACTGATCCATGTCGACTGTGCCAGCCACGTATATCCCGACGGCAGCGTGGGGATACACAATATGTGCTTCCGGGTGCTGGAGCACGAGATCGTCGCGCTGGTGGGGCCCAACGGCTCCGGCAAGTCAACGCTGATCGAGCACCTGAACGGTCTGCTTGAGCCATCGAAGGGCAGTGTCTCCGTCATGGGCCGGGACATTGACGGCCAGGTCAGGAAAATGATCTGGAAGGACGTGGGCGTAGTGTTCCAGCGGTCCGAGGACCAGCTGTTTGCACCTACGGTACTGGATGACGTGATGTTCGGGCCGCTGAACATGGGAATGAGCGCTGCGGACGCCCGCCGTGCCGCGCTCGAAGCGCTCGATGCCGTTGGCGCTGCCGATCTCGCGCAGAAGCTTCCAGCCTATCTGTCGGGAGGCCAGCAGCGACTGGTATGCATCGCGGGCATCCTCGCCATGCGGCCTAAGGTCATCGCCATGGACGAGCCGACCTCAGACCTGGACCCGCTGCATGCAGAGGTTGTGGAACGGATCATCCGCGACCTGAAGGAAAAATACGGCATCAGCATCGTCATTGCCACCCACGACCTGGATATGGCCGCCCGGCTGTGCGACCGCGTCTGTGTGGTGAAGGCCGGCTCCATCATCGCCGAGGGCTGCTCGCAGGAAGTCTTCTACGACGACGCACTGCTCGCGGAAGCAGGCCTGAAGAAGCCCCGTATCGCTGCGATCTACGAGGCTTTATGCGCGCAGATCGGTGCTCCCGTAGTCCAGAGGCCCATTACGATCGAACAGCTGACTCAATGGGCGGGCCATATGGCCGACCCCGAGCATCGGAAAGGATAAACCGGTATACTGAACTGCAAACTTGGTATTTACTCAAAGGAATGGATTAACATGGCACATATACATCTCGAGGACGGATCATTCACCCTGTTCTGGGCCGTCGCATGGTCGATCGTAGCACTTGCCGTCATCGTAATCTGCCTCTACTGGCTCAGGAACGTGAGAAAGGCCGACAACCGGCTGATCACGCTGGCAGGGCTGCTCACGGCAGCAGCCTTTGCCGTGTTCCAGATCGAGATACCGGTGCTGGGCGTTCACCTGAGCCTCACGCCGCTGGTGGGCATCATCGCCGGCCCGGCGATCGGCGGCATCATCTTTTTGATCGTCAACATCTTCTCCGCCGCTATCGGCCACGAAGGCTGGACCATCATCGGAGCTAACCTGCTCATTAACATGGTCGAGGTCATCGCCGCGTTTTTAGTCTACTGGTGGCTTAGCACATCCACGAAAATCCAAACTATGTATACCGCGGGCATCGCCGCGTTCCTGGCGCTGTTTCTCGGCAACGTCGCCATGATGGTCATCATCCTCGTCTCCGGCATACAGGGCAAGGAATCCGTGGTGCTTTCCGAGCTTTCAGTCCTCGCGGCAGCCAACATCGCCATGGCCGTCGTGGAAGCGTTCGTCACCGGGTACATCGTCGCTTATATCAAGAAGGTCCGGCCGGATATGTTAGCCATGGGTGATCGGACTCAAATTAAAAAACCGTAAGCGCTCGTTGCGCGACCGACGTGGGCGATGCAGCCGCACATTCATGAGCGATCCATTGAACTGATAATTTTTTCAGCACGTTCCCTCTTGATGAAGTACGCGACGTGACCGTCTTTCGTCGGTTCTTTGTCCACGAAGCCTTTTCCTGAAAGTTCCCGCATGTAGTTGCTTATGGCGGCCTCAGACAATCCCAGGGCTTCCGCAAGCTCCCCGTTCGAGATCCCGGGCTTCCCCCGGATGGTGGCCATCAGTCTCCGGACCGGCTCGCGTCGCAGCAGCGATATGATCTCGAGCTCTTCGCTTGTATAGGTGCTCGTGCCGGCGAAGTAGCGGACGTACTTTCCATCCCGGTGCTCCTTGATCTTGTGGTTGATGGCGAGGATGAGGAGGTGGTACCGCATGGTGCCCAGGTTCATGTCCAGCTCCCGAGATAATCTCCCGCATGGTGCTGCCGGGTCGTTCCTTTATCAGTCGCAGGACCGCGTTGCGGTTCTCGTTCTGTTCCAGCCTGCTCCGGGCCCTTGACACGGTGCCGAAGAGGAAGAAATCGCATGAACACGTAGGCAGCCGCCAGGATAGCAAAACCTGCGGCGATGTTGCGGTCCATCGCGGCAAGGCCGCCGTTCTTCGTACCGTAAAAGATCGTACTGTTGTTGGCCGCCATGCCGGTCACGTAGGAGCCGGTCGGTGTCTGCCAGAGCAGCCGGCCATCGTTCCCGAGGGCCAGGATGCCCGACGCGTAGGCGCAGCGCGACCGGTTAATGATCGCGAAGTATGGCCGTCCGGTGACGTCGATCATTTCGAGATCGCCCGGATAACGCTGCAGCCATATCGGCCCCATGGTCTCGTAGTTCGTCGGGTACTCGTAGTTGAGGCTATAGTAGCTGATATAAATGGTATTGCCGCGGGGCAGCGCCTCTATTTGTGTAGCGTCCCCGCAGACCTTTAGCCGTAGCGACTGGTCTCGCCATGCCGTGGGGTGCCAGTCGTAGTACGCCTTTGGCCTTGACCTGCGTCGTGTTGTCGTAGAATATCCAGCCGATGTTGGATTCGTTGACCATCGCCTGGCTGGCCTTTCCCGGGTCCAGGTGGCAGGACCAGAGTGTGTCTCCCTTGTTCAGGTCGACGGCTGTGATCGTCCATGTCAACAGGTCGTCCAGCGACGACCGGTCCGGGTCATACAGTGCCGAGGTCACATAGTAGGCGATGCCGTCGGACGCAGCTACCGGCAGCAAGCCCTTATGGCTCTCGTTGATCGAAGTATACGTGCCATCCGGCCCGATTGCGTATATCTTACGGTTGGTCGGCGGGTGGTAGTCGTGGAAATATTTCGACGTATCGCCCGGCGGATAGACTGTATGGTAGCCGGAAACGTCGTCCGCAAGGTAAATGTTGCCTTCCGTGTCGAAGGGCATTTTGTCGTACGGCATGACGCTGCTGTTGAACTGGCGCTCCCATAGGATGCTGCCGTTCCGGCCCAGCGCTGCTACTCCGTTGGAGAGCGGCACGTAGAGCAAGCCGTCATTATACAGCGGCAGCGTCTGGCGTCTGCGGCTTATGCAGGGGTCGATCACCGGTCGCCGGGCAGGCTCTCCGATATCCTCACGCCAGTTGAGTGAGCCGTTCGGGTAGTACGCCTCGACCACGCCGGACGGCACCATGTACCCTGGGTATGGCAAGTAATCAGGGTAAGCGCCCCGGTAGGTCTCATCGTCCGGGATCGGGATGCCTTTTACCACGTAGACGTTACCTTCCTCGTCCACTGCAGGCGGACAGGACACGTCACCGATCGACCACAGCTCATATATCATCTGCCTGCATGACTGTCAGGTTATTTGGATGATACAGGTAAAGCCTGTCGCCGACAGCGGTAATGCCAATGTTATCATAGCTGGTACCCCCGAATGCGTCATACTCGTGCGTGCCTTTGGGCAGCTGCTGCTCCCAGAGGAGTTTGCCATCTGAGATGGCCATCAGTTTCTCGTCTGACTTAGAGTCATTGTAGCTGCCGTCCCAGGACTTCCTTATACTGTCTTCGAACCACGGGCCGGTGACGTACGGGTCGGGCATGGCGTACAGGTATAGTGTGTCTCCTGCCGACTCGAAGACCGGGCCTTTATAATACTGCCGGATATACGGGTCCCAGTCGATGTCGTAGAACAGGTTGATGACCGACCATCCGGCCGGCACGGTGTACTGCCATTGCAGCGCCCCGTCCCTGATGGCATATACGTCGTTGCCGTCGAAGATGAAAAGCCGCCCGTCGTCGCTGGCATAGGTATACGCTGTCGGGCTGATGGTGGAAATGTTCCACTGCTCCTTCGCTGCAGGCACACTGCCGCTTGTCACCCCTGCATAAAGTAATGCACACAGGACGAGCATGAGCAACACCATGTCGCCTCGAACATCCTTCCCCTGTCCATCGCATCACCGTTCAAAGCATAGCTATGCGCTTTAAATATACCTTATGTCACAATCGCAAAAGCCTGCAAATGTTATTGCGGGTATGTAGACGAAGGATATGGCGACCACAGCCGCCTGGTAACCTGTTCACGTCATTAAGCCAGTTGCACCCATCATCCTCCGTGCCCTTTGTGGCCTTTGTTTCTTATTATCCTGGCATGTGTCAGGGGAACTTTTTGGTAAAAAGTTCCCCGTGCGCCCCTCAAAAACTATCGCATAACTTGGCCTTCAGGTCTCCTACCTAGGCCTCCGGTACTTCGCGAGTCAGGGGGGCCTTTTGTGAAAAGGTTTTCCAACAGCCTTTCAAAAACTTCTGGAATCAGGGCGGAACCTTTTTGCAAAAGTTCCCCCGAAGCCACCACGAAAACCAGCTGCTATTAATTAACATTTCATGAGAGAAAGCCTAATAACCAGGAGGTCTATCGAAATATCATAAGAAAGATACCGGCCGTTTATTTTCTTTCGGCCTGTGGGTGTGAAACGAAATGGACCTCAAGAAATCCCTTACCATTGCTATTGGCGTCATCGTGGTGGCCGTCATCGTGGTAGCCATCGCGGCGGTCGCCTTCAACCTCTTTAATGGAACACTGTCGGCAGAACCTTCGCCCGTCCCCGTCGGGCAGCAGCGTATCCCCGGCGCCAGGCGCCACGACCGGGGCAACGCCTACCACCAGTCCGGGCACTATTGTGGCCAGCCCGATCTACGTGGGCGGGTACCTGAACCGGACCAGCGGCATGTGCCTTGTCACTATCATGCTGAATAAGGATGCTACGCCGATTGACACGAGTAAGCTTACCATGGACATCGTGTGCGACGGCAAGACCTATCGCAAAGTGTGGAGCCCCGTGGCCTCTGACTGGACCGGCTCGGACTCGGACACGCTGATCGAGTTCGGCGAGGCGCTCTCCCCGCAGATCGACACTGCTGCGCACGGCATCCCGCAGGACAGGCCCATAACGATTAAAATCCTCCAGGACAACGCGGAGTTACAGCAAGTGACTGTGACGCCGTCGTAATTGCTATAAGTAAAGAGCCAGCCTACTATCCACCACACAGGTAAAGTGCAAGGGGCCGCAAGGCCCCCCTTTTTTTATTACACTGTAATTAGCGGCCGGGATCGCCATGATCTCCGCCCTCGCCTACATGTTCCTGCGGTTCTTCATGGTAGGCGCAGTCGCCCGGGCGAAAAGCCGACTGAACAAGAACGAGAACCGCAATACCGTGCTGCAATACATCGTCGACAACCCCGGCGCCACAGCCACTGACATCGCAAAGGGCCTGCGCGTCAACATCGGCACGATACGCTACCACCTGTTCATCCTTACCATGAATCACAGGGTCGTGACCTACAAAGCCGACAATAAGTACCTCCGCTACTTTACCAACGCCGGGACGTACTCGAAAGAGGAGCAGACGCTGCTGTCGCTGATGCGCCGGGATCCGCTGCGGAAGACGCTGCACGCCATCGCCGAAAAGCCCGGGCTGTCGGGGCCGGAGCTGGCGGAGAAGCTGAATGTGTCCACGACGGCTGCTCACCGGGACATCACTTTGCTGGCCCGCCGGGGCCTCATCGAGCAGGTACCGGGTAACGATCGTGGGTATGGCTATACCATTAAAGACGAGCACCGGGAGCATGTCAATAAGGCCATGGAGCTGCTCCGGCAGCACGTTTAAACGATGCTGATAGTATTGTAAAATGACATCTTTTCGATTACCTCATAAACGTCGAGTATTTGCTGCGTATGCAAGGCGACCCGGGGCATTCATGACCGAAAGAGGCATAAAACAGCCTGCTCATATCTCTGTGGGGTCAGGGCAGGTATCATGAGACGGTCCGACGTACTATTGATATTAACGCTTATAGCGTTGATGGTCACTCTTTTCTCTCTGCCGTCCCTCGCAGACACCCCGCGTTACCAGCCTATGGAGGTCGCGGTCGACGGCAGCGGCAACGTCTATATCATGATGGCTATAGGCGGCACCGTCAAAGCAGGCGTATACGTCTATGCACCCGGTGGCACAGAGATTATTTCGTACACTGCAAACGATTACGGCGACATAGCCATTAACGGCAACAGCAGCCTCTATTTGTCCAGCATCAGGCGAAATTACGTGGAGCGGACAGATAAGAACGGCAGTTCCGTCATATTCTGGCGCGAGGACCGTCCAAACCGATTCCTCAACTATATCGCGATCGATCGTAACGGGACGGTTTATATCAGCGACTTTAACTATTCGGAAAATCCTGCCATCAGTGTCAGCGGCTGTATTCTGAAAGTAAGCCCCGACGGGACGGTGATGGATATTATCGAAGGCCGTCCGCCCGTGCCGATGGACCGGCCGTTCAAAATGTCGGTCAGCGGGAACGGTACCATCTACATAGCCAACAACAGCGGCTACATCGGTGCAATTTACCCGGATGGCGGAAGGGGCACGATTACGCCTGCGGGCAAGGATAAAGGCACTGGCAACTGGCTGGTAGACGTGGCGGCGGGCGAAGATGGATACCTGTATGTCACCGAATCGACCTACGGTTGCGTCTATAAGCTGGCGGATAACGGCACTGTCATGGCAAGATGGGATGGCTGCGGTCCGGCCAGATTTTCCACCCCGTTCGGCGTCGCCACCGACGGGAACGGCAGGGTATACGTCAGCGACCTGCAAAACCAGCGGGTCGTCTGGTTCGACGCCGACAGGTACCGGTACGGCGAGAACGCGACAGAAAACGTCGACGGCAGAGGCGTCCTGTGGGACAATGTCATCACCGCCGACACGACGACACAGCCGTCTCTGGGAGACAGGATAATGCCGCGGCAGAGCATACCGGGCTATAAGTCTGTCATCGCTCTCACCGGCCTTTGCCTTGCCGGCATTTTCTTGTACCTCCGCAGAGTCAGGCGGAACTGATTTTTCTGCTTGTGTATTTGCAGCCAGACTCTTGTTAACCTATTGTGAGAGAAAGACTTAAAACACGAAGGGCATTCATACGATCATGAAGACGCCACTGTCGAATCGTCAACCGGGTCATCATCCTTCCCTTTCAGGCACGAAAGGGCCGGACCGCAAGAAACTCCTGCTTATCGGTGTCAGCATAGGGCTGTTCATAGTTATCCTGATCGCACTGGCCGCCATCGCTATCACCGCCCTGGGCAACAAAGGCCCCGGCAACGCGACGCCCGTGCCGACCGTCACGCCGGAGCCTTCGGATGTTCCCACAGTGACGCCGGTCCCGACTGCGACACCGCTGCCTTCGCCAACCACCGGTCAGGTCTACAGTAACGATGGCCCGTTCCTCATAAGTGCCTTCCTGAAGGGGTCTACCGGAGAAAGCCGGGTAATGTTCAAGCTATCTCCCGGCGCGGCAGTCCAGGAGGTCAATAAGCTCACCATTAGCATCCTTTGTGACGGCAAAACGTACGATAACGTCTGGACCCTGAGGCAAATGGACTGGGCTAAACCAGACGGCTCGACCGACAACGATACCATCCTCGAGTACGATGAGAGCATTGTGGCGGATATCAACACAGTGAAGGCGGGGATACCGCAGGGGAAACCAATGACAATCATGGTGCTCAAGAACGGCGATCTCATGCAGCAGGTCGCGGTGGCGCCGACATAACAGTGAGAATACTTCCTGTATATTGTCCCGGCCTTCAACGATGGGAGAGCCATATACGAGGTTACTGCTTTCCCATCTCGCCTATCTTCTTCATCTCGTCCGCGAACGTCTCAGGCTCCTTCAGGCCATGGCCCGTCACGACCGCAACAACTCTTGCATCTTTCTCTATGATGCCCGCATCACACGCCTTTATCACGCCCGCCATGCTCAATGCTCCCGACAGTTCGGCGAAAACGCCCTCTTTCTTAGCCAGCATGTCCCTGACTCTCGCGCCCTCCGCATCGGATACCGCCACGCCCCAGCCGCCTGACTCCCGAAGAGCATGCAGTGCCCATAGCCCGTCCAGCGGGTCACCGCAGGCTACCGCATCCATCAGAGTGCGAGGCGGCTCGACCGGGATGATCTCGTCGGTACCCTTCTCGAACGCTTTGATCACTGTATTGCAGCCCTCTGCCTGTGCGCCGATGATCTTCGGAAGCTTCTTCGCAAGCCCCAGCGTCTTCAGCTCCTTCAGCCCTTTCCAGATGCCGTGGAGCAGCGTGCCGTTGCCGATGGGACAGGCGATGTAGTCGATGTCGTTGTCGAAGGCGTCCATGATCTCCAGCCCGACTGATTTCTCGCCTTCGCTCCGGTACGGGTAGTCGCCTGCCAGATACCGGCCGTGCTTCTCATACTCGTGCTTGGCCGTCAGCATGGCCATCGTATAGTCGCCGCGCACTTTCACAATCATGGCGCCGTGGGCAGTCATCTGCAGCAGCTTGATCCGCGGCGTATCGTGTGGCACATAAATCGTACAGACGATGCCGGCCCTCGCGCAATAAGCCGCGACACTGGCGCCCATGTTGCCCGTGGACGCGCAGACGATCTCGTTCCTGCACTCCTCGCCGTGGTCACACAAGAAGTCATACGCCTCCGATATCTCGACGGTCGAGCCCCTGTCCTTGAACGAGCCGGTAGGGTTCGTCCCCTCGGTCTTGAAGTACAGCTCCCCGCCCGGACAAATCGTTTTTTCCAGGTTCCGCGACCGTATCAGCGGCGTGCCTCCCTCGCCCATAGTGACGATGCTGGCCGCCTTCAGCGGCGGGTAAAACTCCCGGTATCTCCAGTGGCTGAACGGCCGGTCACGCATCTCGTCCCATGAAATCCTGCCCTTCGCATGGTCGTAGTCGTAAACGATCTCTAGGCTTTCGCCACAGTCGCACCTGTAGCGAATCTCGCCCTTCGGGTACTTGCGGCCACAACGCACGCACCGGAGGTATTTCACCTGCATAAAGGAACGTATGCACCGGAAGGTAACAAAACTTTCCCGATGCCAAGGCGCCAAGTGGCCAAGAGAAGACGCCAAGGCGCCACTTTTAGCACCCGAAGGTTTCAGATGCCAAGTCATTTTTAAATTTAAGACGCCAAGGATCCAAGCTGTTAACAATTTAAAACGGATCCTTGGCGCCTGAAATTTAATAAAAGAAACTTGGCGCCTTGAACTTCGGGTGCTAAAAGTGGCGCCTTGGTGTCTTCCTTAGTAACCTTGGCGCCTTAAACGAGGCTGCGTTCGGGCTTGCGGTAGACCCGTTCGAGCCCGTATGCCGAGACGAACGCCGATTCTGGTGTCGGTCGTCAGTGTCTCGGTCTTGCCGATGACCAGGTATCCGCCCGGATTGAGCGCGTCGTAGAAGTGGGCGATAAGCTTCTTCTTCTGCGGCTCGGAGAAGTAGATCATGACGTTGCGGCAGAGGATGAGGTCGAAGTAGCCGCCGAAAGGGCCGCCGTTGATGAGGTCGTAGTGCCGGAACGTGACGTTGCGCTTGACGCTGTCGGTCACTGCGATCTTGCCTGTCGGGGTGGTGGTCGTGAACCGGTCCAGGAACGGCTTGTCGACGTTTTTGAGCGATACGGGGTCGTACAGGCCTTCCTGTGCCTTTTTCATGCAGGGGTCGTCGATGTCCGAAGCGTAGAGCCGGATCGCGAATTTGTCATAATCCTTGCCCAGCACGTCGTGCAATATCATGGAGATCGAGTAGATCTCCTCGCCGCAGGCGCATGCTGCGCTCCATATCCTGAGGCTGCTGCGTCCGGTGCTGCGCTTTTCGGCCACTATGGCGGGTATGACTTTTTCCCTGATCGCCTTGAACGCATCTTTGTCCCGGAAAAACTCTGAGACGTTGATGGTGAAGGCGTCCACGACCTTGTCGTACTCGTCGGCGTTCGTGTCCAGCATCTGGGCATAGCTGCGGTACGTCGGGGCTCCCAGCACTTTCATGCGAGTCGATAGCCGCCGGGCGATGTAGCTGCCCTTGTACTGCCCGAGGTCGATGCCGGTCCGACTGTGGACCTTACGGATGAGGTTACGCAGTTCCAGATCAGGGATGTCTTCCATCGTTGAGACCAACGTATGCATGTGATATATACTTTACCGGAAGCAACGCCGATGCTTGCCGATTTGTAATTACAAAAGGGGGAGCACAGAGGTTTCGGGAGTGCACAGAGACTTTCACCACAGAGGGCACAGGGGACACAGAGGACGGTACAGAGGATTTCTTTAGAAAATGGCTGATGCGAAAGAGCCCTGTCATTAAAACGTCCTTTGTGCAAACCTCTGTGTCCCCTGTGCCCTCTGTGGTGAAAGTCTCCGTGTCCTCAAAAACCTCCGAGTCCTCTAACCTCCCGAAACCTCACGAAAGCCTCTTAACCCTGGAATGCGAACCATTGATCGATGAAAGACGGTGGCGACTTCCTCACTGATACTCTCAACCTCATCGGCTCGGCCTGCGACCTGGCGAAGATCGATGACAGGCACCGGCTCCTTTTGACCAGCATCGCCCGGAGGCTGTCCGTAGAGTACCCGCTGCAGGCGGATGACGGGAGTCTCAGGGTCATCAGGGCTTTTCGGTTCCAGCACAACGCAGCCCGCGGGCCGCTGAAGGGCGGCATACGGATTGCCCCTGCCGTGACGGAAGCCGAGGTGTCGGCGCTGTCGATGCTCATGTCCCTGAAGTGCGCCGTGATGGGGCTGCCTTACGGTGGCGCGAAGGGCGGGATCATTGCCGACACGAACGTGCTTTCGAAGGGCGAGCTGGAGCGTCTCTGTCGCGGCTATGTCCGGGCAATCTATCCTGTCATCGGCCCGGAGACGGACATACCTGCGCCTGACATGAATGTCTCACAGGAGGCCATAGGCTGGATGACGGACGAGTACGAGCGTCTGGCCGGCCGCCACGTACCTGCTTCTTTCACCGGCAAGCCGCCGGTGCTCGGCGGCAGCAAAGGCCGGGTGACCGCGGTCGCCTGGGGCGGCATCTACGTCATGGAGGAAGTAGAACGTACCCAGGGCGAGCACTATCGTACCTATGCGATCCAGGGCTTTGGCAATGTTGGCGGCAACATGGCCCTGATCCTGCAAAACAAGAACCGGAAAGTCGTGGCAGTGAGCGATTCGAAGGGTGGCATCTTCAGGGGCGAAGGCCTGGACATCCGTGCCGTCATGCATCATAAGGAAAAGACCGGATCGGTCGTCGGGTTCCCGGGCACCGACAACATCAACAACGAGGACCTGCTGCAACTGGGCGTGGACGTGCTGGTGCCGGCGGCGAAAGAGGACCAGATCAACGAGAAGAACGCAGACCGCATCAATGCGCGTGTCGTGCTGTGTCTTGCGAACGGCCCCATCGACCGCAAGGGTGCGGAGATGCTGGGCGCCCGGGGCATCCTGGTGGTGCCTGATATCCTGGCTAATGGCGGAGGCGTGGCCGTCAGCCATTTCGAGTGGGTGCAGGGCCGGGAAGGCCTGTACTGGAATGGCTCCGAGGTCTCGCTCAAGCTGAAGGAGATCATGAAGCGGGCCTACAAGGAAGTGCATGATGCTGCCCTGGAATATCACACCGACATGTACTCTGCAGCCTATGCGCTGGGCGTCACGAAGATCGTCGAGGCAATGAAGGCAAGGTCAGTATGAATCTGGCTGCCATCTGTCATAATATGCCTCGTGGTGCATTGTAAATGATAAATTTCGATACCAGTAAATTTTTCAATTGAAACGATAAAAATATTATCAGGTGTCAATGTAATTTTTACACCAGTGTGCAGTGCAGGCTTCCGGCTTCGTCTCCTGTATGCCACAGTAATATTTGCCATCGGTCCTGAGCTCCAGAAAAGGGCATACGCTGACACGACAACCGTCCGTGCCGACCCACAGCACGCCTCCAGTGACCTCTGCGCCCTCGCGCTGGATGCCCACGCGGGCGAGGATGTCCTGCCGTCCGTCAAAGGTCCAGCGTGCGATGTCCAGTGATGGTAGCTTCCAGTCTCATACCGTGCTTCTTACAGCACTCGCCGCACTGCGTGCATCCGACCATGAACGACAGTAGTCGGTAGGCCTTAAAAAACGTTTGCATAGTCACAAAGGCATTAAGGGAAGTAAGGCACAAAGAGGAAGTACAGATGATGAACCGAATAAAACGGCACATCGTGTCCCGACTTTAGTCTTATCTATTTCGCCGTATCTTAGTGCCTTCGTTCACTTCCTGTCTTTGCGGCTATATGATCGTGCCGGGTATCTCTCCGCCGCCTATCCCGGGCTGGGGCATGAACTTCATCAGGTGGCTGATGGCGAACGAAATCGCATATATCAGCGCTTTCGAGTGCTCCGGTCCCAGACTGACGTCCTGCCGGGCGGCTGTCTTCTCCGGGTTCAGGCTCAACTCCACGATGCCATTCAGGACATTTTCGACGCCGTTGAGGTCTTTCAGCGCCTGCTGCTGTTTCTGGAGGATCATCGACTTGAGCCCTTCCGTCTGGCCTTTTCCCATCACGTTAAGCTGATCAAGCTGCCTTAGGTTATCCTGGACAATCTCTTTGACCAGCTTGACGTTTGAGAGGGCGAAGACAACATCGATTAGCTCAATGGGAGCACTTGTGGGACTTGCGCTGCCCGGCATGTTCTGGAAACCCGGCATTCCCGGGATATCAGTTCCGCTCAACAGAATCACCTAATATTGCCATGTAAATCTCGCGTGTACATAAGTATGGCCTGTAGTTATGACGGAATCAGGTAATATACATGGGGACATGGCGACAGAGACTGGTGCGTGTATAGTAATCCGTGTAACTTTTTGACTTACTGGCACTCGATCAACCCTGCCAGAGTACAGTTAAAGTCAATTGCGGATTAGCTCGATGTCCCGAACAGGGACTATGCCTTTGCCCATAAAAGAAGAGACCGGCATGCTATGAGTCAGCCTTGGTTCCGGCGTCAGGCATATTATTTAACTCATAGTCCGGTTTATCACAATGATCAGCCGGTACGAGAAATATACGCAGATGCAGATGGCGCTGATAAATCCGAGTTCAATGATTGCAGTGCCAACTGAGGCGGTGCCTGCACGATATAAGACATACAGCGAAGAGATGAGGAAAGCGCTTGCCATCAGGGAATTGACGTTGACTCCTATATTACTCACCAATTATATTTGGTTATTTTAGTATTTAATATCTTTATTACAAATTTGTAACATTCGTTCAGATCACATCATTGACGATGAGTATCAGTCGGTAGGAGAAATAGAGGCATACGACAATGGCTATCATGAACGAGACCTCGATGATCGCGTTGACCGGAAAACCCTGTCCCGCCCTGGCAAAGACATACAGGGACGCCGCGAGGAAGACTGTCGCGGCCAGAGATTTTATGTCAGGCTTCAAGTTTCTCATCATATAAGTGATTAGTTTTTTTCGTATATAATGTTTATTCATTAACAATCCTTATGAATATTTCATACAATGAAATTTACAAAACAGTATTTAAATTATTATAATTAGGATAGTTATCGAATAAACATATATCCCACTACACATATTAGACCTGTACAATAATTATTGACTGAGGGATCGCATCACGCCTGTGAAAAAGATACGAATCGCAATAGTCGAAGACGAAGTCGAGATAGTCAATATCCTCAAAAAGTTTTTTAGCATCCGCGGGATTCCTGTCTGCTATATTGCCTACAACGGCAATGACGCCGTAGAGATGTTCCGGAGATCGTTGCCAAGGCCAGACGTCATATTGCTTGATAACCGCCTGCCTGTCAAGAATGGCTTGATCGTCGCAAGGGAGATCATGTCTATCGACCCTGGCGTGAAGATCATTTTCCTTAGCGCCGATGCGCATGTCGAAAAGGAGGCCCTGGCGTCAGGGGCTGTCCTGTTCATCAAAAAGCCGTCGAGCCTGCAGACTATCATCAACGCCATCGACTCAGTCTCGGGCACCGCCACCCGGCCTACGCTCTTTACGTGAACCCTCTAGCACAGCTTACGTTTTTCTCCGGGTACCGTCGCAACGACGAGCCTGATTGCTCCACTGTCTGCCGTTTTTGCTGGCGAGTAATGCATTTCATCGCGCCAGCAGGACTCCTGCATTAAATGGAGCGTGTCAATAAAGCTCGCTGCTCATAATAGCCGGCGTTCTTATACTTACGGGGGTACAGCATTTTTTGGTGGTTTTATGGCTGAGAAAGGGGAGAAGAAAGGTGGCATGACCGTCAAGGAGGCAGGCCACAAGGGCGGTGAGAAGACTTCCGAGACCCATGGCAAGGAGTTCTACGAGGAGATCGGCAAGAAGGGCGGCGAGAAGGTCTCAGAAGAGAAGGGCCCGGAGTTCTATGAGGCGATCGGCAAGAAGGGCGGCGAGGCGACCTCAAAGGCCCATGGTCCCGAGTTCTATTCGAAGATCGGGCACAAGGGTGGCCAGAAGGTTAAGGAGCTCATTGAGAAGGGCGAGGAAGAGGAGAAGAAGTAAACAACTGGTTTTCGCGGGCTCTGAGGGGCCTTGTTCCAATAAGGCCCCTCCGGGTCTCGACACCGGGCGCCTGTGCTGAAAGCACAAATCGCGATAGTTTTTGAGGGGCGCACGGGGAACTTTTTACTAAAAAGTTCCCCTGACATGTGCCAAAAAAGTTACTCCTGTTAAAGTGAGTACAAAGGGCACGGAGGGCACCGAGGGTATAAAGGGCACTAAGGCTATGGTGCTCCGACGTGTTCATTTTTCATTCGGCAGCTTTCAGCGGGTGTTCGTGTTCTTCGTGTCGTTTAAGTCCGTCCGGTCGGGATATTCGGGCATTAATTATCCATTGCAAGCACAAATACGGTAAAAATCAGCCCGGTTTTTAAAATCGTCGGTAATAACTGCAGATATTATTCATATCGCTCCGTTATAAGCTAATCGAAAGACTCTCTGCGAATATCTGCCAGTATGGTTTTATTGATACGGGCCCAGCATTTTTTTGGTGTTATTATGGCTAAGAAAGAGGGAAAGAAGGGCGGCATGACCGTCAGGGAAGCCGGCCAGAAGGGCGGCGAGAAGACCGCTGAGACTCATGGTCACGAGTTCTACGAGAAGATCGGCCAGAAGGGCGGCGAGAAAGTCGCCGCAGGAGAAGGGGCCTGAATTCTATTCTAAGATCGGGCACAAGGGTGGCCAGAAGGTTAAGGAGCTCATTGAGAAGGGCGAGGAAGAGGAGAAGAAGTAAAACACTGGACACGGAGGGCATTAAGGGCACGGGGGGCACGAAGGGGACGCTCCCGCCGTGTGTGCTCTTTTCCCTTTTATCAGTTACTATTTTCGTTCCTTTGCATTTCAGAGGCTTATCCAGCCGGAGCTGTACATGGACCCGCTCCAGTCGTCGACGACGCTCTCGAACATATTCCTGGCTGTCCGCCGGACGGCCTTTGTTGTGCCTCGCACGGTCTCGCTGCTAATCCATTCACTAACGTCGGCGGGCTCGTCGCCAAGCTTTCTCATGTCCCGCAGCCGACATGCCATCATCCTTGAGAGCCCGTTCAGCTCGACGATAGTGTATGCAGAGTAGCCGGAGCCTTCGTGCAATACGGGTCCATATATGACGACTGCCGAGAAGCAGCCGCAATCACAGTGAGCGGTCAACAGCTCAGAGCCCTTGAGCACATACATCTTCGTGTCCGGCGTCCTGACGATTACCCGGTAGGACTCCCTGTCACTGATGTCCGTGGAGTCGGCGTCGAACAGCAGCTTTCCGCAGCGACGGCATGTCCTCGCCAGCAGAAGGTCGTCATAGTTGACACCCCCACGGTCGATGTACACCTCGGTGATCGCCCTGATGCCGGGCGGCGTATCGAGTTCTTCGTCGAGCCCGGGATCGCTCATGAATGACATATCTCCTTAACAAATCTCTTGTGCGGGATTTCAAATTCTTTCCGTAGCATCGGACACGGAGGTCCCAAAGGGCATAGCGGATGCAAAGGATAAAATTCCGGATATCAACAAAAAGTCTAAAAAATGTAAAAGTCCTTGAGAGAAACGGAGGACTCCGTGGCCTTTGTGGCCTCCTTGACCTTAGTGCCCTCCGTGCTCAATGTTTTTACTTGATCGCTTTGCTCATCTCGTCGAACATGCTGTTGATGCCCGAACGCATCTGCTCGGCGATGTCTGACATGGATACTACGCCGACGAGATGGTCCTGGTCGTTAACGACTGGCATCCGCCTGATTTTATTCTGTCCCATGGTCTTGAGGGCGTCGAACACATCATCTTCCTCGCTACAGCCGACTACGTCCTTCGTCATGATATCGGTCACGGGTAGGGACTTCGGGTCTTTACCCTCAGCCACGGCCCTGGTCGCGATCGCCCGGTCCGTCACCAGCCCCTTAAGCTGGTTCTGGTCGATGACCAGGATGGTACCTACGTTCTGGTCTTTCATCTTTTTCGCCGCGTCGGCGGCAGTGGAGCTGGCGTCCACGCACGCAATTTCCTTTGTCATGATGTCTTTAATCTTCATGAGTAACCCCTGCCATACAGTATCAGGGATGATTTTACCTGATGCGGATATCAGGTTAATTCACATTTTGCACAACGTAACGCCATTTAATACAAGTGTCACGTGCATGCGGCAATAGCTGTAGAAAAGAATGATGTCATGGACATCGCTTCCTGCGCGATGCCCGAATGTCTTCGCGAAAAATTAAGGGTTATTCTCTCAGGAAGCCTTTCTTCTGGAGCCAGTCGGCCTGCGGCCCGGTGTATCTCCAGACCACGTCGCCTTTCTCATCCTGGAAGTCCCATGGCACAACGATGACTATATCGCCTTCCCGGACCCAGGTCCTCTTCTTCATCTTGCCCCGTATCCGGCACATCCTGGTGACGCTATCCATGCAGCGGACGGTGACCCGGCTCCCGCCGAGCATGCCCGTAACCGTGCCCAGCACCTCGCGCTCGTTCCTGTTAGGAGTCCTTACCCTCGTCACTGGCTCGCCTATGGCGGCGTTCCTGTTATAAGGATTATTACCTGGCCTGTTCAATGTTTCACGATCTCCTTAATCTTGTTGCGAATGGCTCCGTCACGAGTCCGTGCCGGGAAATCTCAAAACAGATGCGTGCTTTGTGGCACTTTCGAGATGTCCATCACGCGGCGGATAACTACACTTGAAAAATGAAGTTGTCCCGCCATTTTAAATTAATCTGCGATATTACATGACGTTTCATCATATATGAAGCTGCGCTAAGTTGCCTGCCATGGTTGCGGTTGAACAGCTTCTGTCATTTAATAAGAAGCTATTTACTGCTGTCTCTTGCGTGACCCGTCAGTAATCTTTAAGCAAATCGACAAAGGAATATGGGTTGAAGAGGTCACTGTCTTTGTCCGGCTTTTCGACCGTTGAAATCAACGACATGCTAATACGGGCTGGCCCGCTACGTTTCCGGCCCGTCTTTGTCTATGCCACGATGCATGTCCCGGATGATGCCGTCCCGGTATCCGGCGTGATCACCGAAGGCCACCGGTGCCTGGGAAAAGCGCTGCTGAAGATGTCAATGCGTCCCGGAATGCCTCCGGTATACCTCGGCCGGGACGCCATGAGAGAGTGCTGTTTCGGCGCATCCGCCTGGCTGGGCTTCATGAAGATGCCGCCGATGATGAAAAACCTGTATGCGTCCGTGTCCAAAGGCGACGGCAACCACGACGCCCACTACCTGAAGGACACGCCGGAGACCTGTCAGGCGAACCTCGATCGTCTGGGCCGGATCACGCCACCGGGAAAATATCTCGTCATGAGCCCGTGCCCTGAATCCGACAACGGCTTGCAGCCGCTATCCGTCCTCTGCTTCGGCGGGGCAGAGCAAATACGAAACCTCTGCGGGCTGGTACACTTCGGCATGCAGGACCCGTTCAGCCCCGTGATTGCAGCCTGGGGCGCTCACTGTGCCACGTTCGTCACATACCCTGCCGGGCTGGCGGAGGGCGCCCCGAAGGATACCGCCTTTATCAGCCCGATGGCTACCTACGGAAACGACTGGTTCCCGCCCGACCTGCTGGCGCTGGGCATACCGATTGGCATGGCGGAGAAAATGTGCGGGGACTATGGGCGTTCGTTCATGGTAAAACGCGCAGACAGGACTTATCCGGAAAAACGAGAGCTCTTATAATCGTTACATGTACCCCACTCCCTTCATGTCTTTGCAGTCCCGGGCAGAGCGTCCGGATACCCTCCTTAAAGTTGTTCAGCACTTCGTGAATAAAAGCCACAAGGGCTTTAAGGTTTCATTACGATATTTCCGTCCCATGGCTGAAGGTATCGACATGCACGACATCGAAATCCGGCTCGTCGACGTTTGGAATGTCGAGGAGATCGCCGATCTTTACCGGGCCGGCGGCTGGTGGAAGGAGACCTACGAGGTATCCGGCCTGATCCCGCTGATGAAGGGGAGCTTCGCCTTCGCCGTCGCCATCGACCGGAAGACGTCGCGGCTGGCCGGCATGGGCCGGGTCCTTTCGGACGGCGTCTCCGATTGCTATATCCAGGACCTCGTCGTCCTGCCCGGCTATCGGGAGAAGGGCATCGGTACGAAGATCGTCGCCACGCTGGTCGAGGCCTGCAAGGCACGCGGCGTGAGCTGGATAGGGCTGATCGCCGAGCCGGGCTCGGAACGCTTTTACGAGTCCCTCGGCTTCAGGGTCATGCAGGGACACGTCCCCATGCTCTTTTCGGGGAGCCCCTGAATGTTGTCTCTTAACGACTTCCGGCCGGTCCGCCTCGAGGACCGGGACTTCTTCACCGCGCTCTACGCGCAGTACCCGCAGGTGCACAGCGATAATACCTTCACCAACATGGCCTGCTGGAACCACTACGCACACTACAGCTATGCGCAGGTGAACGACAGCGTGATCATCGCGAGCACCATCGACGGCGTGACACGGTTCCGTCCCCCTGTCGGTCCCCGTGACCCGGAGCTGATGGCCGATCTGATCAGGCTGGGGAACGAGGTGAGCGACTGCACGCCCATGGTGCTGATCGACGGGCCGACCGCCGAATGGATGCAGGCCACCTTCGGGCCGGTGGACATCATTCCCGACCGGGACCACTTCGAGTACGTCTACCTCGCGAAGGACCTGGCCGAGCTGCCCAACGGGACGTACCACTCGACCCGTCGCCAGCTCAACAAGTTCCGGAAGAGCTACGCCTACACAGTAGAACCCATATCGCCGGGGAACAGCAACGATGTAAAAGAGTTCCTCGACCAGTGGTGTGAGTGGAAGCAGTGCGAGGGCGACCAGGTGCTGGAGAACGAAAAGGATGCAGTCATCTATGCCGTCGATCATTTCGCCGACCTGAAGCTCTCCGGCCTCATCGTCCGGGTGGACGGGAAGATCGGTGCCATGTCGATCTTCGAGCCGCTGAATGCAGACACCGCACTGGTGCACTTCGAGAAAGGGCTCGAAGACTACGAAGGCATCTATAAGGCGATCAACGCGGAGACCGCCGCAGTGCTGGCAAAGGACTTCGAGTACATCAACCGGGAAAGCGACATGGGCGTCGCCGGGCTGCGGGAGGCGAAGACGCGGTATCATCCCCACCACATGGTGGAGATAAACACACTGCGCCACCAGTGCATCGGCGAACTGTGTAGCGACGTCAAGGCATGCTCCCTGTCCGGCACCCGGATCACCACGCGGTTTTAGGCAGGCCGCCCGGGCAGCGAGGAGTATATATACAGTGCAGGAAAACCCTGTCTTTACGGCTTCAGCGATTGCGTGACGTAAAAAAGCTGAGGCAGACGGGTGTATCCGGCACATGGCTTCTCCGAACGACAAACGGGTGGTCCTTCTCATCACCTGTATGACGGCCTTCATTACGCCCTTCCTGGCATCGTCCGTCAACATCGCGCTGCCCACCATCAACACGGAGTTCTCGGTTACCGACCAGGCGTTGCTGAACTGGGTGGTCACCGGCTTCATGCTCTCAGCGGCCATCTTCATGGTGCTGTTCGCCCTGATCGGCCCGGGGACGCCGCTGTGGATGGTGATCGCCGGCCTGATGTTCCTCGGCCTCGGGTTCGCGCTCTTCTCCTCCCCCAACACCAACGCCATCATGAGTTCGGTGGATAAACGCGATTTCGGCGTGGCCTCGGGCATGGTGAGCACCATGCGGCTCATCGGCCAGATGCTGAGCCTCGGCATAGCCAACCTGATCTTTACCGCGTTCATGGGGCATACCGAGATACCGAAGACCGGTCCCTACGATCTGCTCATGCAGAGCATACAGGTGACCTTCGTGATCATGGCCGTGCTGTGCGTCATCGGCGTCGCCTTATCCCTGGCCCGGGGCAACCTGCGCAAAGTGCAGGTGCCACCCATCGCTCCACACGTGAAGAAGCTCTGAAAGTATAATCTTTTAGACACTCAGCCGGCACCAGACACTACGTACACGACGGCCACGACGTACACAACGTACGTTTATAATATCTGCAACGTAGCCCTTTATTAAAACGTTGTGTACATCGTAGCCGTTGTGTACGTAGTGTTAATGTGCAGGCAAGCCTAAAAAAAGTCGTCGACTGACGCCACAGCCATAGCGTCAGTCAGGGTACTGATCTTCAGCTCGACTTCGGCGTGGCGGCGGGCGTCTCGGTGCTCCGCACAGTTACCAGGAAGTGCAGCCGCTTGCCGGCCATCGGGCTGTTGAAATCGATCATCACAGTGGTGTTGTTCTGGATTTCGACTACGGTGACCGGGTTCATGTTGTAGTACAGCGTGTCGTTGACATGCGGCGTGATGTTGGCCGCAGTCAGGTCGCTCATATTGACCGGCATGATCAGCGACGTGTCATATTCACCGTAGGCATCTTTCGCCTCTATAGTAATGTTCTTCGACTCGCCGACCTTCATGCCGACGACCGCGTCGTCGAATCCCTTGATGACTTCATTCTGGCCGACGATGAACGAGATGGGCGCGTACGTCTGTGCCGGGTCGTAGATGCCTGCCTGGTACGCGACTGACGCGTTCGACGTATCGAAGACGGTGCCGTCGTCGAACCAGCCGGTATAGTCGACGGTCACGTTATCTCCTGCCTTTACCGTTTTAGACTGCCCTGCGCATCCGGCCATCAGCACGACGGCGGATACCAGCAGGATCGCAGCGATAAGCATTTTTTTGTTTGTCATTGATAATCACCAGCTTTAATGTTGACACTTCTCGGGCGAATAATAGGCAGCAGCCTATAAATCTTTTATCGCCGGATCGTCCAATTGCCGGAATGTCACCGTCAGGACGTGCCAGCGTAACGCCGCTATTTTTTTATAAAAATACGCTTATTTACTATATAATATTATTCCATAGCCTTGCTGGAAAGGCGCCGGATCAATCCTGGCCGCGGATAAGGCATCCGTGCGGCCGCCATCGCGCATGCGCGATGAACCCCCTGCTATGAAGATGTTATAAGTCCTGCTCCAGCTTCTTCACCATGATGGACATGATCCCGGTCCGGGCAGAGTCTCATAGGCGCCATGCCGAAGGTCGCCGTTTCGAGGGAGGACGACCCGAACATCTCTTTGTCCAGACGGTCCCGGATCTCGTCGAAAATCCGCTTGTAGGCAATACAGTGAGGGTCCACGCCGTTGATCTTTCCGCCGGATGGCACGATGGCATTGTAAGGGCATCCGCCGCGGCAGTACCTGATGTGGGCACAGCTCTTGCACTCTTTGTCCACGTGCTTCTTGTACTGTTGCATGAGCTTCCCCGCAGGTGAGTTCAGCAGGTCCGCCTTAGTCGGGCGGTCCCTGACGTTACCTGTCACGTATTCTGGCATGCCGACGAATCGGTAGCACGGGTAGATGCTCCCGTCCGGCCCCACTGCGTAAGTACTGTCCATGCAGTCCACGAAGGTGCAGACCGTGCCCCGGCCGGTGAAGACGCACTTGCAAAGGTGGTCGATGTTCATCACCTCTATCCGGCCCATGTTTTCCATGTACCTGTTCAGCAGGTAGAGCAGCAGGTCACCGTATTCCTCCGGCTCCAGCGCCCACCGGTCCCGCACATGGTCGCGCAGCGACGGCAGTGCCGGGTGCAGCTTGAGGTTAAAGCCGTTATTGAGGTAAAAGTCGAATATCTCTTCCTTGCGTTTAACAGACTGTCCCGTGAATGTGCAGATGAAGCTGACCTTAAGGCCGTTTTCCTTCGCGATCTTATAGCCTTTCATGGTACGGTCGTAGTAGCCTTTCCCCCGCTGGGTGTCGTTGAGCTCCTTCGGCCCGTCCAGGCTGGAGCCCAGCGGGATGTTGTACTTCGCCAGGATTTTCGCCAGTTCCGGGGTCATCAGCCAGAGGTTGGTCTGCATCGCGAACAAGACTCCCTGTCCGCCCAGGCCTTTCGCAATGATCGGCAGCGCTTTCGCATAGAATTTCGGGCCGGCCAGCAGCGGCTCCCCGCCATGGAAAGTTATGGTGACCGAGTCCTGCCGGAACTCCCGGAGCCACTCGACGGTCTCTTTCACCGTCTCGATGCTCATGATCGGCGAGCCTTTGTCTGAGCTCCAGCAGTAGCTGCAGCTGGCCGGGCAGCCTAACGTCGGGACTATCATCACGTGAAAAGACATTTGCGGAACACCCTCGTTGCCTGTGTCAGAAAGAAGCGTATGCCTTGAGGATAGATATATCTTCGCTGTCGGAGGTCACAGAGGTTTCACGAGGGCTCGGAGACTATCTCACCACAGGGGACACAGAGGGCACAGAGGTACGGCACAGAGGATTTTTATGAAAATGGCTGATGCGAAGAGCCATGTTGTTAAAAAGTCCTCTGTGAATACCTCTGTGTCCTCTGTGTCCTCTGTGGTGAAAGTAGTCTCTGTGCCCTCTTGAAACCTCCGAGACCTCTCGAATCACGGGCAGCGGTTACTCCGGCCACTCCATATGGGGCGGGACATTTCCGCGCATATGATGCTCCCTGCTAAGCGTGCTGACCATGTGGACGACGTCGAGCTGCATCATCATGCCCAGCGAATCGTACGATTCCCAGCCTTCGACGATCTTTCCGTCCTCTATCCGGTTGATGATGATGGACTGCACTTCGATCTTCCGGCCCCGGGCGGGCAGATTGGGCAGGTCGCCGACCTGTGTCCCTCGCAGGACCGATCGTGTCACGACCCTGTCTGCTTCGGCTATCTGGTCTTCGATCTCCCTGCTGAAATCCTCAAAAGCTTCAAGGAATTGCGTCTGGCGTTTTTTGTAATCATGGAAATCCATACTGTTGCCGAGGACGTCCGGTATGTGATGGACATATCCGGGGGAATAAGCGTCGTCCATGGCTTCGACATTCTTCCTGCCGTAAAACTCGTTATAGAACCTGCGAACCAGTGCCTTGTTATCCTCTTCCGACATGCCACGGCCTCCTGTCAACATACGGCGACATCGCCATAGTTGATATGTCGCTCTGTCATTATGTAGATGCAGGCCGAAAAGCCCGGGATGGCCACAAGAAAAGCGAGTGTGTTGCCATCGCCTGGCAACCAGGCTACAGCCGGCTTTGTGGCTGCGAATGTTATACGGCACTTATCTGATCAGCAGCTGGCAGCATCACCACGAACCTGGCGCCTCTGGCATGGTCCCCGGCAATCCTGTCCTCGACCCATACCCTGCCGTCATAGCTCTCCACGAGCGACTTCACCATATACAGGCCGAGGCCCATGCCCCGGGAGTGGGAATCGCCTTCGAGGAGCCTGTTGAATATCTTACCTTTCATGGAGTCCGGGATGCCCGGGCCGTTATCCTCCACGGCCACCCGGTAATGATCGCGGCCGCTTTCCCTCACCTTTTCGAGGCTTACCGAAATGTCCGGATTGTCCCTGGCATGCTTTATGGCATTGTCGACCAGGTTGGAGAATACGTCGGACAGCAGGTCGTTCGCGATGATGCTGCAGTCCCTGTTGCCATGATAGTCTACCCTGATCGTTTTGCCGGGCATGTCCCGGTACTCGTCAAGCGCATTAGCGAGCACCTCTCTCACATCTACCGGGCCTTTTGCGTATGCACCCTCGCTGAGCCTCTGTAATTTTCTCACGTTGTCGATCAGCCTGGCACCCCGGCGCAGGACCTCGAAGGGCTTTTCTATAAACTCATTCTGCCCGATTTCCGGCCCTGCCATTTCCCGGGCAAATTCCAGATATCCCATGGCGATCTGGTGGAGGTTGTTGATGTCATGGCCCATCAGGTCGAGGTAGAGTTCCGCCTGCTCTTTGGCTTTTTTAATGTCCTCTTCGGCTCGCTTTCGCTCGGTGATCGGACGTGTGGTGATCACGATGCCGTCCACCCCCGGCGTGCCGATCAGGTTGACCCCGATCGATTCGACGTCCAGGTAGCTGCCGTCGGCTTTCCTGATCCGGAACGCGGTAGGCTTTCCCGGGTTCTTCTTTGTTGAGCACTTCATCCATGTCCTTTCTGGCATTTTCCCGGTCGTCCGGGTGGATGAAATCGAACGGCGATTTCCCGGTCGTAACGCCATGGGCATATCCCAAAATTTTTTCCGAGGACGGAGAATCGTAAATGATACGTCCGTCCTTGCCTATGATCCTGATAATGTCCGACGAATTCTGGATTAGCGCCCGGAAACGAGTCTCGCTGGCCCGCAGCGCTTCCTCTGCCTTCTTACGCCCGGTGATGTTATCGAACACGGCGGTGAAGTATCCCCTCTCCGTGCTGTAGACTGAGACGGAGAGCCATGCCGCGATAGGCTTGAACTCTATCTCGAAACTCTCAGGCGTCCCTGTCCTGGCCACCCGGCCATATATCCGGAACAGATCAGGATGCATCTCCTTGATGCCAGGAATTACTTCGGTGACCCTTTTTCCCTCGACATTTTCCAGCCCTGTCAGCCGGGTGAAAGCGCTATTGACGTCGAGATAGACAAAATCTTCCGGTTCCCCGTTATCGTCATAGAGCATCCTGCAGTATGCATACCCGTCCATCATGTTCTCGAATAGCGAGCGATACTGCTGTTCACTCTCCAGCAACGCATCGTCTGTACGGAACTTCGCCAGCGCTACAGCCAGGTAGTCCGCCAGTCTCTCCCACAGCGCGATGCTCTCATGTGTAAAACGCCCGATGTGGTGGTCGTTCATCTGAAGGGTGCCCAGGCATTCGCCCCCGAGACGGAGCGCGATCACGGCCACCGACTCATAGCCCTCGCCGTTGCAGCGGTTACGGGTCCGGGCCTGCCGGTCAGCCTCCGTCGTAGTGGCGAGCAGCTGCGACGTGCTGTTAGTCCAGAAGCTTCCCCTGGCAGTGAAGAACGGCATGGACGGGTCGAATCGTCCCCGGATAACGTTGCCGCACATACATTCCAGGACCGGGTTTCCCGTGCAGTCACGCACAGGCCGCCCGGCGTCGTCGCGGAGACAGAGATGACTCTCCGCCATGACGAACTCCGGCGGAAAGCCACGGGTCTCGTAATATGGATAGTCGTCGCCCTCTATGAGCCGGATGCCGACGGCTTCGCAGCCGGATTTTTCCCGGAAGAAGGCGGTGGCCGCATTGACAAGGTTCCTGGTGCCCTTGCTGTTATTAACCAGCCGGAGGAACTCGACCGTCAGCTCCTGTTCCTTTTCAATACGCTTGCGCTCCGTGATCTCCAGCATGGTGCCCATCATCCGCACCGGCCTGCCGTCCTCGCTCACCACCTCGCCCTGGCTGTGCATGTAGCGTAAGGCGCCATCCTTTGTCAGGGCCCGCCACTCGACGTTATAGGGCTTCACCCCGATCAGCGCGTCCTTCACCGCCTTATCTACCATTTTCCGGTCTTCGGGATGGGCAAATGTCAGGAACGTCGAGTAGTCCGGGGCCACCTCGCCGGGCTTCAGTCCCAGCAGCCGGTATGTCTCGTCGGACCACTGGAGCGTGTCGTTATCGATGTCCCACAGCCAGAACCCGAGATGGGCAATGCTCTCCGCCTTAGAGAGGTTGATCTCGCTTTTTCTAAGCGCTTCCTCCGCCTTTTTCCGGGCGGTGAAGTCGTTTCCCACGGAGAGAATCTCAACGACCTTCCCCTTATCGTCGAGGATCGGCCTGTTGGTCCAGGATATCCATACGCGTTCGCCGTTACGGCGCATGTTCTCATTCAGGTTGGTCACATACCGTTCGGGGTGACGGACAATGTCCCGGCACATGGCAGTGAGGTCCCGTCCCGCCGTGCTTGTCTCGGGCACGATGGTGCCGATAATGCTCCTGCCGAGCGCTTCTTCCGGGGTGAGACCAAAAAAGTCCAGGGCGTATTTGTTCAGGAACGTGAAGTTCAGGTCCATGTCCCAGCGGATAATAATACTGTTGACGCTGTCGACCATGTCGCGGTATATATCCATGGACCCTGCCACGCGTGCCTTCTTCTTTGCCATAATGCCCCGGATAATAAATATTTGTTACTTTATCGATGATGGTTGATAATAATATTGTAGAAATAGAGCTAATATCCATGAATATAAATATTTTGTAATAGGCCCGGCCGGCAGATCGCATATGTAAAAATGGATAAGAAAAACAAGCGGGCGAGGTGGGATTCGAACCCACGGTATCCGGCTTAGGAGGCCGGCGCTATGTCCTGGCTAGGCCACTCGCCCAGAATAGGCGAATCTAAAATGTGCATCCTGCTATATAAAATCTGCGAATGACGGCCATCTCATCTTCTTCCAGATATGATATCTCTGCCGGTTCCTTCATGGCTATCGCAATATCTGCCATTGCATACGCGCTTTCTGCTGGCGGTAAAATGGTTTAAACTGCTCCGGTACGACGGGGACTAATAATATTTTTAATAATTTATAAATATCCATTGTCATTACCTTGAGTTGGTGATTTTATGGATGTGAGGAACGACCCACTTACGGTAATAGCGCTGGTGCTTACGATCATCGGCGGCATCAACTGGCTGCTGGTGGCCTTCGGGTTCAACCTGGTAGAGGCCCTGTTCGGCTCGGTGACGGCGAGCATTATAACGAAGCTGATCTACATCGTCGTCGGCCTTGCGGCGATCTACCTGATCTACCCGCTCTACCTCATGCTGGCCGGTAAGCCAGCCGAACGGCCCATCATCAGGCCCTGAATTAGCCTGAAGGACACAAAGGACATAAGGACACCACTGGCATGGTTAGTATATAATGACCAAATTGCTCTGATGTCCTGTGTCCTGTAATATTTTTTCTTTTGCTCTTACAGAGATCTATGTGCCATTAGCGTCAAACCATTTTGGCTTTCACTGACTCGCGTATCTGCTCGTCATCCATGAAGAAGACCGGCCCGTCGAAGGCAGGCTTGCCATTGATAGCGGATTCGCAGACCACCGGGTTGCCGGTCGACCAGTAATCCACCACTTTGACGGTGAGCCCGTCGATTCCCTCTACGGCCTTACGGATTTTTCCCGCGATCATGAACGGCATGTGGCACTGCCGGTAGATGCCCAGCACCAGCACGTTCTTCCCTGCATCGCAGAAATTGATCTGCTCTGTCCGGGGCTCGATTTTCTCGCCCTTTACGGGGTACCGCAGCAGGTACCGGACGGTGGCATGGCCCTGCAGCTCGATGGCGTCCCGGAAGCCGTACTCTTTGTAGAAATCGTACTGCATGATGGGCGCGTTCTTTATCGTGAGCACATCGACGTACCTGCACTTCTTGCCCAGCAGCTTATCGAACCACTTGCGGGCGAACATGTCGTCCAGGATTGCCTTCCTGGCTGCAACCCCTGCGTCCTGCCGGTACCATGCGCAGTCGATGACTGCCGTCCTCGCAGGGTCCGCAGCGAAGGGCCCGAGCGGGTGGGCGTGTGCCGGAGAGCACTCCACGAACGCTACCGGACGGCTCTCTTCATATGCCAGCACTCCGGCAGTGCCGAACTTCTCGATCGTCTCCAGCAGCCACTGCCGCCTCGCCGCCCGTCCCTCCAGGAAGTTCGGGTTCCGGTCGATGCCGGGGGTATTGCCGCAAACGCTCATCAGGTCGTCCACGTTTTTCTCGACGATGTCCTCGAATCTGTAAACCATGATATCATAACCAGGCCATTGTTTGTCAGGTGATGGCCAATACTTATTTTCACATTATTACATAAAAGCTTTTCCAATAAGCGCCTTGAAAGTAATAATGCGGGGCACAGAGGTTTTTATACAGGCTGAGAAGGCACCCAACACAAAGGCCACGATGGCCACAAAGTACACGACGTTCTGGATAGGGAGGTGGCTACGGTGACCTTTTCTTTAAACGTACGTTGTGTACCTCGTGGCCTCTGTGTACTTCGTGTCAGGTGCCTTCTTAGCGTTTACAACAGTCCACGAATGGCTATACTATACGAGCTTTGCAGTGATCTCCTCGCCTTCTCCTGCGGCGCTCAGCAGCCGGTCGGTCAGTGTGGAGCCCTTGGGCACCTTGATCTGTCCGCCTTTGCCCGGGGTGGCGGTGAAGAGGTACTTGCCTCCGGCCATAATCTCGACGGTCTGGCCGGTGTACCGGTCGCCGAGGTCCAGGACGACATGCCGCTTGGTCTCGTCCATGCGGACGGTGATCTCCTCGCCTTTCTTCGTCCCTGCCGTCTTCGCAAATACTGCCTTCGGCGAGGTTGGCGCTTCCTCCAGCGGCCTCACGTCGATGTGTACCCCCAGGCTGCGCTCGATCTCGTCGATGGTCTTGCCGGCCTTGCCGATCAGCCCGGGGACGTCCTTTTCCTTTACCCGGACCAGGGCTTTGTTGTCGGTCTGCATCTCCACTTCGACGTAGCCCCGGACATACTTGCCGATCTCTTTCTGTATTTCCTTCGCGGCCAGCTTCTGGACCGCCTTCGGCTTCTTCGACTCGGCGCCAACCGGCATCACGACGACCTGCTCGCCGTATGTGTAAATCTCGTACTCGGGCCTGCCGGACTCCATCTCTTTCACCAGGATGACGGGCCGGGCCAGGTCCGCTTCCTGCATGCCATGGGGCACCTTTACAGTGAAGATGAGATCGTAGACTTTCTCGATGGAGCCTCTGTCGATGAACACGATGGTGTCGACCACCTGCGGTATCACGCCCAGCTCGATGCGGCCGATGAAGCGCTGCACTGCGTCGATGCCCCTGGTCGCATGCACCACGCCGATCATGCCCACGCCGGCCAGGCGCATGTCTGCAAACACCATGAAGTCCGACGTCTTGCGAAGCTCGTCGTAGATCGTGTAGTCCGGCCGCACCAGCAGCAGGATGTCGGCAGTGTTTTCCATGCTGCCGTCCAGCGGCGCGTACTGGGTGATCGCTTCCGGCAGCTGCAGGTCGCGGGGCGACTCCATGGTCTTGACGATGAAATCATGCTCATAAAGGAATTCCGCGATGGCCTGGGCGAAGGTGGACTTGCCTGCGCCCGGAGGCCCGGAGACGAGGATGCCACGGCGCTTTTCGATGATCCGTTCCTTGAGTGCTTTACTAAACGCGTACTCTTCCAGACTGAGCTTTGCGATGGGCCTGACGGCCGTGATCTCCACGCCGTCCGAGAACGGCGGGGTGGCGATGGCGATGCGCAGCGAGCCGAGCTGTACGACGGTCGCTCCGCCTTTTTCCATCTCAATGAACCCGTTCGGGTCGGTCTTGGCGTGTTCCAGTATCTCGTGGGCCATGCGCAGCAGGTCCTTGCTATTGAGCTTTTTATCGCCGATCTTCTCCAGCCGCATGGCGGTGATGCTTCCCCTTTTCGCATAGGGCTCCACGTCGGCCTTCAGGTGCACTGACATGGTGTCCGGCGTAAAGTAATTCATCAGGGACAGGGGCTTGCGCTCTTCCCTTTCCGGCTGGATGTAGATCACTTCGATGCCTGTCGCGCGGGCGACGCTCGCCTGCACTTTGTCGCTGGTCACGAACTTCGCGTTGTACTTGACCGCGATGCTCCGGATCATGAAATCAATCTCGCCTCCCGGGGCCAGCCGGACCTGTTCCAGCGTCGGCCGCGGCCCGGTGAACTGCAGCGTGATTTCCCCGTTCACGGCCATGTCGTGGAGCTTCCGCAACTCCTCGAGGCCGTTGTGGCCGATCTCCCGGCCCTTGTTCGCCTGCGCCTCCAGTTCCGATACGACGGCCTCGGGAACTATGATGTTCGCGCCCTTGAACTCGCCAGACTCGACGCGCTCGGTAATGCTGCCGTTAATGATCGTGCTGGTATCCGGCACTAACTTCATGGCTGATGGCATCTTCTCACACTCTTAAATTAAATTGTCAGCATAAAAAACTGTCTCACAAAGGCACAATAGTATCGAAGGTACAGAGAAATTAAAATTCCTTTATACTTTTGTCCCCTTCGTGTCTTCGTGGTTCCCGTACACGTCTCCTGGCTCGAAGACTTTGTGTCCCACTGTCCTGCCGTCGACGGTGCGGTAGAAGCATGACCGGTACCCGGTGTGGCACGCTGCAACGTCCTGCTCCACAAGTAACAGCAGACAGTCGCGGTCGCAGTCGATGCGTATCTCTTTCACGTGCTGCAGGTGTCCGGAGGTCTCGCCTTTCTTCCAGAGCTTTCCGCGGCTCCGGCTGTAGTAGTGGGCGATGCCTGTCTCGCGCGTCAGCCGTAAGGACTCGGGGCTCATGTAGGCGAACATGAGTACTTCGAGGGTGACGGCGTCCTGCACGATGGCCGGCAGCAGCCCGTCCTTGAACTCGGGCTCGATCATCAGCAGAATAATGGTTGCGTATGCCTTTAAGCTTTGCTTTGCGTGCGGGTGTTCATCATAATCATCGCGACCACGACCATGTTGAACGCCAGTACCGCAGTGATGCCGCCCAGGAGGCCGTAGACCGCGCCGAAAGCTAACCCCTGGTTGCCCTGTAATCCCACGCCTATTGAAATGAGTATGAACGAATCGACAAATACCAGGATATTCATCAGCTTCAGCACAGGCGTCTGGTACAGCACTTTCAGGTTCATTGGTCCTCCGCAGAGCCGCTCAGCATCATATTCAGGCGCATAAAGAGCTTCTGCAAGCATTTATTCTATTGAAATCTTCCTTATAAATAGAATTCCTACCCGGAAACGATTTAGCAATTATTAATTACCAAGTGAGAACCGTAAAAAAGAGGCATGGGTGACCCATGCCTTACATGCCTGGCGATATCGTGGCCGTGGGCATCTTCGGGGCGTTGAAGGTCGGCTGCCCGATTGGTTTGCCCGTCGGCTGCATAATGGGCTTCGATGTCGGCTTGAAGGTCGAAACCGGCGATTTCGTCGGCATGCCCATTGTCGGCTTTGCCGTGACGACCGGTTTTGTCGTCGGCTTGAACGTCGGTACCAGAGTTCCGGCCGGTATCCCTGTCGGCTTGAGGGTTGGCTTGAACGTTGGCTTCAACGTCGGCTTCAGCGTGCCTGTCGGTATCCCTGTCGGCTTCATAGTCGCCGTAGGCATTCCGGAAGGTGCGAGCGTCGGCTTCAGCGTGCCAGTTGGCTTGGGTGAGACTGTCACGCCGGGCTTCGGACTGGCCGTCACGGTAGGCTTCGCTGTCGCCGTCGGCTTTGGCGTAACTGTCGCCGTCGGCTTCATGGTGGCTGTCGGCCCTGGAGATACGGTCGCCGTGGGTTTCGGGCTGACTGTAGCTGTCGGCCCTGGCGTTACCGTCGGCTTCATGGTCGGCGTGACCGAAGGCTTCACCGTCGGGAACGGCACCGGGAACGGCACCGGATAGTAGACGGGGAACGGCGCCGGGAAGACGATCGGCGTCAGGACCGGGTATACAATAGCCGGAGTAACTGGCACGGTGCCGATCACGTTGATGTTATAGACGACCGTCGTGTAGTAGTTGTTCTGCACGTTCGTAATGTACGTATTGAAGAAGTCGTACATCTGGCTGAAGCCTACCGTGTATATCCTCGACGAGGACTGGTCGTAGACCAGCGATACCGGCTGGCTCATGGTATATGTCTGCATGCCGCCGTCCGGCGCTATCACGTCGATGTTTGTCACACGGAAGACCGCCTGCCCGCCCTGTATGCTGGCCGAGTTCGTGACGAACCTGAAGAACAGCGTGTTGACGTCCGGTCTCATGACGCGGTAGAGATCGTCGATGCTGACCTGCTGCGGCTGTCCGACGTACGAGGACAGCCGGCTCATGTCGATCTGGAAGCTGTTATCTTTCGTGTCCATCACGCCAGGCAGCGCGCCATTGAGCTCATAGAGCGTTGCAGCGGTGGCGCCCTGGCCATAGACTGCGATCTTATTCACGAGGAAATAGGTCCTCGAGCCCTCCTGCGAGGCGACGCTCACTGACAGGCAGATGTTATTCCCGTCGCTGGTGAAGCCCTGCAGGTTGAGGCCGGGCAACGCCAGGCTGCCCTGGCCTGCATACTGCTGCCCGCTGGCGGCCTCTAAGGCTACCGCGAAGGCAGTACACACAATGGCTGCCGCTAACAGCACTGAAAGTAATTTAGTGCGTTTCAATGTCAAAATTCCATCCCCGAAGATAGTCTGAGCGCATTGGCTAAACCATTATCATGTTATTAGCTAAAAACAGCCGTTTTTTACCGTTCTTTCAGCACCCCGGATGCCGACGCCAGCAGCACGGTACCCTCCGCCGGTGCGAGTATCGCCACGGCTTTGCGCGAATGTCAGGTCCTTTTGTCGCCGCTCCGTCAATTTGCAGCTTAAATGTCCAGCCTCCAGGCCCGGTCGATGCCGGCGGCCATCTGGCTGCACATGGCGGTCAGCTCAGTCACGTGGGATTCGGCTAACGGCTGTTTCTCTCCAGTGGCAACGACCAGCACCCCGATCACGCCCCGGTCAGTGCGCAGCGGTATCCCCGCCATGCTCTGCACCGGCCGTTTCCGGGCCAGCGGGTCGAACAGCCGGACTGAGGCGCAGCGCCGGTAGTCCTTGATCATCAGCGGCTTGCCGCTCAGGTAAACACGGCTCTGTATCGTCGGGTTCTGGAGGTCCGGCTCGTCCATGCAGACTGGCACTGGCATGCCCCGGTGTTCGCCTTTCTGTACCTTGAGCCGTAACGTGCTGCCATCCCAGAGATACAGGCTGGCCAGCCGGAGGCCGGAGGCGTTCAGGATGACATCCAGCGACTCTTCGATGAGCTCATTGACGTTCCGCTCCTTCACGGCCATGTGGCCCAGCCGGACAATGGACTCCATTGCGGTCACGTCCCTCATAGTCGACATGCACCCGGTGACCTTGCCGGCCGCATTACGCAACGGCATGGCGCTGGTATTAATCACCCGGCGCCAGCCACTCACCAGTATGGTCGATCGCACGTTGTGGACGGGATTTCCGGTGCCCAGTGCCCTGCATACGGCGAGATTCCTGCGAGTCACCGGCCTGCCGCTGGCTTGCTCCTGCCCCAGGTCCCGGGCGATTTCAAGCACTGTGCGGCCCTCCAGGCCCTGTCTGTCGACGCCCAGTATCCGGCCGGCGGCCTCGTTGGCCATCGTGACCCGGTCGTCCCGGCCGCAAATAATCACGCCGTGAGGCAGCATGTTCATCAGGTGGTTGATCATGTCGCGGCTCTCGTCGGCATCCAGGCCGGACGGTTGTGTCATGCCCGGCTCCTGTGATGGCTGCTCTGTGCCAGCTGACGGCGGATGCTCTGCTCTTCGCTCTCCTGGCATCAGGCGGGCAATGCCGTCGGCCAGTGTCTCGCAAAGACGGCTGACGTATGCCTCATCCTCTGCCATGAGCGGTGATCCCCCGTAAGTCTTCAGCTCGAGCCTGCCGATCTTGCGGTTGCCCGATGTCAGCGGAAATATCCGCGTATATGTCTGCGAGAGCGCGGGCTGGCTGTCCTGCAGGGCATGCCTTGGCTTCTTGCGCACTCCCCCGTGGGGATATGCCCTGGTATAAGTGCAGGGTTCCCCTTTTTCCGGGTACAGGCTGATGCTGGCCATCTTCAGGTTCAGCGGGTCGCTCAGCAGGTCCATGAACCTGCAGGCTGTCTCCTCGAGGGTGCCACTGCCTGCTACAACTCTTGCCAGCTCCATTGCCATCCCGGCGCCGGTCAGGTCCACGAACGTGATGATCGCTCCCGCGGGCGATGCTCCTTCGTACCGGATACGGCACTGCCATTCCACTTTCCTGATGCGGCCGTTTTTTGTCACTAGCGTGCCGTCGGCCGTAAAGTCGCCGGCCAGTGCCCTGCCCTTAAACACCCGCAGCATCTGGCTCTTCAGGTCGCCGGGGCTCGCGATGTCAAACAGCTTTTTCTCCCGTCCGTCTTCCCGGGAATAGCCTGTCAGCTCACAAGCCTTCTCGTTCATGAGCAAAATCCTGAAGTCCCTGCCCACGGTAAGCACGGGGACGCACAGACGATCGTAAGCATCGAGGTCGCTTATTATGCTCCCTGCCGTCTGTCGGCCGCTTTTTTTTGCCAGCATGGAAAAATACCCCTGACTGATGTGACAATAATATATTATATATTTATATATAAATAAGCCGATTGTTTTGCGGATAGTTAGCTATATATTGGTGCCACGGCTATTTTCACGCTATGCTAAAGCTCAGCTTTGACCGTATCCTGGCGGTCCTGCTCGTCTTCATACCGATCAGTATCGTTCTCGATCTTATGCGCGTGGACCCGATTATTATCTTCCTTTCGGCAGCGATGGCGATCGTCCCGATAGCAGGCTTCATGGGCAAGGCTACAGAGGAGCTGTCCAAGCAGGTGGGCGCAGGTATCGGCGGACTGCTGAATGCGACGTTCGGCAATGCCACGGAGCTGATCATTGCCTTCTTCGCCATCCAGGCAGGCCTCTTCGAGGTCGTGAAGGCCTCCATCACCGGCGCCATCATAGGCAACGTCCTCCTGATCACGGGCTGTGCCATGTTATTCGGCGGCCTGAAGCGGGAAAAGCAGTCCTTCAACCAGACGGCGCAGGGCGTCTCTTCGACCATGCTGATGATCGCGGCCATCGGGCTGGTGCTCCCGGCGCTGGCGGCGCACGTGCTCAAGTTCGAGGACGTGGAAAACCTCAGCCTGGGCATCTCGGCCGTCCTGGTCATCACTTACATTTGCAGTCTGCTGTTCTCGCTACGGACGCACAAACACCTCTACGACTGCGAGGAGGAACCGGAGGAGTGCAAGCCGAAGTGGTCGATAAAATATGCTGCAGTGATCCTGACCCTGGCGACGATCGCCGTAGGTGTGGAAAGTGAAATCCTGGTCGGCTCCATCGAGCACGTTAGCCAGTCCCTTGGCCTCACCGAGCTGTTCATCGGCGTGATCGTGATCGCCATCATCGGCAATGCCGCCGAGCACAGCACAGCCATCCTCATGGCCATCAAGAACAAGATGGACCTGAGCATGAACATAGCCATGGGCTCCAGCACCCAGATCGCGATGCTTATCGCCCCCGTCCTCGTGTTCATAAGCTGGCTGATAGGCACGCCGATGAACCTGGTCTTCAACGAGTTCGAGGTGGTCGCGGTGATCGCCGCCGTGGTCATCGCCAACATGATATCCTCTGACGGCGAGTCGAACTGGCTCGAAGGCGTCCAGCTCATCGCGCTCTATGTGATGATGGCGGTCGTGTTTTTCTTCATTAAATAGGAATAACGCCTATTGGCGTGGCCGGAGTCTATTTACGTATGAGACGATGGCCCGCCGATTTCGGCCTGCAGATACGGATGGCGCTGACGCTGTTACTCATTGGCGTCATCTACCTGGCGTTCCTGGCATTCCTGTACTGGCTGGGGATAGACCCGACGATGTTGATGATCATTGCCGCCGTTATGCTCGGCATCCAGTACTTCTTCTCCGATAAAATGGTGCTGGCAAGCACCCGGGCGAAGGTCGTATCGCCCGAACAGGCGCCCGAGCTGCACCAGATCGTGGATGAACTGTGCAGATCCGAGGCAGGCATACCGAAGCCCCGGGTAGCTATAGTGCCAACCGATGTGCCTAACGCGTTCGCCACCGGCCGGAGCCAGCACCACTCCGTCATTGCGGTCACGAACGGGCTGATGAAGCGGCTGAACACGGACGAGGTCAAAGCAGTGCTGGCCCACGAGCTGAGCCACGTGCGCAACCGGGACGTGGCGGTGATTACGCTGGCCAGCTTCCTGTCCACCGTCGCGGCGTTCATCATGCAGTCGTTCATGTTCGGCGGTATGTACCGGGGGCAGGGACCGGCGCAACACCGGTGGCCTCATACTGCTGCTGCCGGTCGCTATTGTCGTCTATATCGTCAGCCTGCTGCTGGTCAGGCTGCTCTCGCGCTACCGGGAACTGGCGGCGGACCGGGGCTCCGCGATCATCACCGGCCAGCCCTCGCACCTGATCAACGCGCTCCTCAAGATCAGCGGCGTCATGCAGCAGGTGCCGACACGGGACCTGCGGGCAGGCGGGGGCGGGGCCATGAACCAGTTCTACATCATTCCCCAGATCCGGGGCAGGTCGATCTTCGAGCTCTTCTCCACGCACCCGTCGCTGGAGAAGCGTATTCGCGAGCTGAAGCGCATGGAACAGACGATGGGACGGTAATGGGCCTGCTGGACGCAATCTTCCGAAAACGGCGTCCATTGCCTCTCGAAGGCATTTCTTCGCTGCCGGCGGCCGGCTCCCTGCTTTTGTCGGCAGGGCTGCGACTTCTCCGGAAAAGCGGGCGTATGCCTTAAAGCGCCGGGAAGCGGGCGGGCAGGGCCGTCGAAGCTGGACCTGACCGGACTGCTGGCTGGCGCTGCACTGCCCGCCCGCTACGAGCTGGCCAGTGACGAGTACGGCTGCACCTGGGTCGTCCTGCAGGGCGATCTCCGCAGCGTCGCAACGGCGGCGACCACGACGTGCCGGCTGCTGAACGACGCGAGATACGGAGGCGACATCCTCTGCATCGCCTTTGAGTTCGCGGAAAAGGGCCGCAAGGCCTACTGGATATATGACCGGGACGGGCGCTTCTATCCGTTTGCCCCGGAGAACAATGAGCATGACGTCCGCTTCGAGCTGCATATGAAAGATGTCGTCTCCGGCGATCCTGCCTGTAGAGAATGCCGTCAGCAAATGGTATCCGCTCTGGGGCATGCCGTTCTAACGCTGCACTCTCGCCAGTTTCCGCCGAAGGTGATATCGGCCGGAGACATGATCAGTGCTTTACGCCCGTCTTGAGCTTTTCCATCTCCGTTTTTACTGCTTCCTCTCCCCTGACTTTAGCCAGCTCCCGCTCGACAACGTCCCTGCTCCCTGTGATGTCGTCGATGGTCCCGTACTCTTCCAGCTCGTCCAGCGCCTCGCTGCGGGCCTGCATGTCCCGGGTCTTGTCCTGCGCGAGCCTGACTGCATAGCCGATGTAGTCCATCTCCTTCCCCAGCCCGGAGGTCGCCTCCTTGATCCTGACCTTCGCCTCGGCTGCGGAGTACTGTGCCTTGATCGACTCTTTCTGGGTACGGAAGGACTCTATCCGGCACTCCAGCTTGCGGTTCATGTCCGTGAGCCGCTCCTGCTCTTTCTTCAGCGACTCGATCTGCTCGCCCAGCGACTTGATTTGATCGTTCTTCTGGACCTTGCGCTGTATCGCGATCTCGGCCAGGTTCTCCCTGCCGGCCGCCATGGCTTCCCTGGCGTCCCTGTCGAGCCTTGTAATGTCCTCCTCGAGCGACTTCTTCTGCATCTCCAGCCGCCTTTTCGAGGTCACGACGCCGGCGATCCCTCTTTTGATCTTATAGTTGAGATCGAGCTGCCGCCGGTAGGAGTAGTCAAGCGCCTCTCCCGGGCTCTGGAAACCGTCGATAAGCATGCTGATCCGGGCCTCGATCATAGCCCCCATCCTGCTGATAAGTCCCATCTATCATCCCCCGGATGAATCTGCACCTTTTTCCTATAAACGGTTTAACCGTGAAAAACCGGAGACACAAAGGGCACCGAGGGCACTAAGGCCACGAAGGCCATGAATGTTGTGCCTGAAAAAGTAGTTGCGGGCCATCAAGGCCATGCGCACGCGTGCGCGGGCGCTTTCCGGCCAGCAACGAAGAGCCAGGGATGTTTTTACCAAAAAGTTCCCCTGACAATTGCCCTAGCAATGTAATGGTCTTATAGTTGCATTGGCCACGAAGGATACTATGAATATAGATGCTCTCAAGCCTCTGCTGCCGGCGCAGTAACCCTCCGATAATACTTCGCCATGATAAAAGACATTGCCGTCACGGTCAGGAAGAATGCCCACGGGTAAAGCACAATCGTGAATGCCGCTATCGAAAAAACCAGCGTGACCACATAATAGATTACGACCGATATGAGAAAGTCAAACGGATTCTTCCGCAGAAGTCTGATCGCAGTCATCGGGTTGAGCGACTCTAAGAAATTATCCGTGGCCGCGTAGTTCACGACCAGCAGTATTAAGATAAAGCCGACAGATAGCCAGGACCACGGAGACTGCCATCAGGGCTGCCATGAACAACAGGACAACGAAAACGTTATCTGGCGCGAGTAATGCCGTCCAGGAGATGACCAGCAATCCCAGCAACGGTAGCATCATGATGATGATATAAGGCAGATAGATCAATAAGCCCGTAATGCCAAGCTTAAGCGTGCCTGGGATATGCTCCAGAGGCGATGGCAGCACATCGTTGCCGCGTATCACGGAACGCATGCAGCGGACAATGTAGCCTGCCACGAAGAACGTCATGATCAGCGCGGGGATGGCAAGGATCGCCAGTGTGACAATGGCCAATGTTTTCAGGCCGTCGTACCACAGGACAATCGGGACGAGGGTGAGCAACAGGTAAAGTAATACGTATATGCCAAAGAGCAAGCCTCCGATCAGCAGCGCTGCCCAGTTCGTAAAGCCGTACTTGATCGCATCGACCATCAGGTTGCTGGCTTCCTCGCCTTCCATAGCATATCCCTCAATAATTTTTACCTTTAATAGGATATAAGGCTATCAGCATATACAGATGCATGCACCGATAATCTATCCCCCGGGACGACCGGCCGCAGATACTCGTAAATAACAGGTTATCTGCCTGCGGGCATCTATTAATAAGTTAAAGTCATATTGCTCTCTTCAGTGATGGCATGCAAAGGAATGCTGAACCGGAAAAGCTTGGTTTCCTGGCAAAAAAGGCCGTGGACCTTGGTGCAGCCGATGCCCGAATAATACCTGCAGAAAAGGTGTTCGTCGAGGACCGCGTCAGGCTCAAGTGCAAGGTGGGGTGCGTCGGGTATGGCAAAAAGCTGACATGTCCGCCTCACTGTCCGACCGTCGACGAGTTCCGTAAGATTCTCAGCGAGTACCGTTATGCGCTACTTGTCAAGTTCAGGTCGCCTGCAGAAGCAGACGAGGCCACCAGACTGTCGACGTACCGGAACTGGCTCGACCCGGCAGCGCCGCAGGAAGCAAGGGAAAACGCGGCGAAGTTCTGGTCCGATTACTTCGGGGACAGCAAGCGTATTCTGCTGGCAATGCTGGAGCTGGAGAAATCGGCGTTCAACGAGGGTTACACCTTTGCGATTGCGTTCACCAATGGTTCCTGTCGCCTGTGCGAGAAGTGCAACCTGGAGAACGGCATCTGCCTGCACCCGAACATGGCCCGCATCCCGGAGCATGCGGTCGGCATCAACATGAAAAAGACTGCCGCAGAGGCTGATATGGCCATCACGTTCCCCATCGGCAGGAATCCAGAGCCCATGGCGATATTGCTCATCGATTGACCAAAACAAAAGCCGCCAAGATGCCACAGAAGAGCGCCAAGGCGCCTTAGAAGACCTTCGGTTGCTAAAAGTGGCGCCTTGGCGTCTTCTCTTGACCTCTTGGCGGCTTACGACGTCAGAGGTCGCCCATTTCACACCATTTGCCACGGCCTTCCCAGACCCGGATCATATAAGGCAGCTCGATCTGGCCCTGCAGCTTCTCGTAGATCGACTGACTGATGTTCTCCACGCTGGGGTACTCGATGATCTCGTTGATCAGCCTGTGATCGTACTCGCTCAGCACCTTCTTCAATGCGCTCTTCAGGTCGTAGAAGTCTACTACCATGCCTGCGCCCTTCTTCTCTCCTTCCACGATCAGCTCAACGGTATACGTGTGTCCGTGGGTCTGGCCGCATTTCTTGTGGCCGGGCAGGAAGTGAGCGCTGTCAAAATATTCAGTCACACCAAGTCTCATGTTACAGGCACCCCCAGAGCTTATGCGTCTGTGGTATGATTCTCACGTCTTCGATTAAGTCCATCGCCATGTCCTGCAGTAATAGCACCTGCTGCGGGCTGGTCGCCCGTGCTTCGCCACACGGTGTCACCGGCTGCAGGATCAGCGTGGAAATGCATCCTTTTATCTGGTCCAGCGCGTGCATCATGTCTTTGCTGTCCAGGCCTTCTGTCACGATGACCTTGCAGAAGCAGTCCCGGAAGCTGGTCTTCCGGAGGATGCTGAACGACCGGGCGGTCGCGTTGAAGTACTTCTCGTACTGCCCTTTGAAATCGCACTGTCCCTCCAGCTTGAAGTCGCCGGACACGTATCGGACCACGTCCTTTACCTCTTTGGCGCCCTCGGGCAGCGTCATGTTGGATTCCAGGTACAGCGGGGCCCTGGACCCTTTCAGCTCTTTGATGAACGGCGCGTACATCAGCGGCTCGCCACCTGTCAGCGACACCGAGTGCAAGCGCTTCTGTGCGGCGATGATATCGGTCACCTGCGAGACCGACAGCGGATTGTCGATCTCCTCGAACTCGCCGGAGCCCGGGGCCTTCTCCACGTGGCATTTCTTGTCGTTCTCCCAGTCCTTTGGCGTATCGCAGTAAATGCAGCTGAGATTACACTTCGGGAACCGGACGAACAACTGACGGTATCCTACGTAAGGCCCTTCACCCTGGATGCTCACGAACATTTCGCGGACCGGGGCTTTTATGTAAATACCCCCAGTGGCCTCGACTTGCGCATATCCCGCCCGATGTCGTCGTGCTCCGAGGCGTACCGGCTGCCGATCTCGGCGAGCAGCGCATCGGCCTCGGACTCGGAGATGCCCGCCTTCTCCAGGCTGCCCCACTCGTCGGACCGGACGTTGATGCCGAAGTGTATCTTCTGGCTCACCGGACTTGCCGAGGCGATGGAGATGGACATCTTCTGGCCGTCGTGATACAGGTCGTCGCCCGAGCGAGTGGCCAGGACCTTGCGGTCGATCAGCGCCTCGAGGGCGATACACGAGAGCAGCCGCTGCCGGGTATAAGCAAGCGACAGCGACGTCGAGTCGAAATGCTCCACGATGAACTGGATCATGTCCGGCGACTCGATCTTCTCCTCGTTCATGCGGTCTTCCAGGTCGATCATATGGAATGCCGAGACGTCGCAGCTGCCGCGGAAGCAGACGATACTGTCGTCCTGTACCTTGAAGAGCGTATAAGCCCAGAGCGACGAGATCTGGCTCCCGTCGTAGTCGATGCGTCTGTCCGGTATGATGCACTTCATCTGCGCTTCCCTCCTGTGGCCGGGTCTTTCACGCCGGCACGCTTGAACGCACGAGCCCGCCGAAGGCAGCTCTCGCACTTGCCGCAGGGCGTCTCCCCGGAGAAGTAGCAGCTCCAGCTCAGGTCCAGCGGTGCTTCGATCTTCAGGCCTTCCCTGATGATCTCCTCTTTGTCCATGTTGCCGACCGGGGCCACCACCTGCACTTTCTTCTCGCAGGAGAAATTGAGGCTCTTGTTGATCGCTTCTACGAACGGCATGGAATTATCCGTAAAAGTCGCGCCTTCCTCGGCGTTGAACCCGACCACGATGTGGTCGAAGCCGAACGCGTCGCCATAGGAGGCGGCGATGTTGATGAACAGGCCGTTGCGGTTCGGCACCCAGACGAGGTGGGCGGTCTCCTTTGCCTTTCCCGTAGTCTCGTCAAGCTCTTTTTCGCTTAGCTCCGGTACCTTCTCGCCACGGTTCACCAGCGACGTCCCGGTGATCTCCTCAAGCCAGGACAGCTCCATCACCAGATGCCTGACGCCATACCGCTTGCAGATGAGCCTGGCCATCTCTATCTCTTTGGCCGCCGCCCGCTGCCCGTAATCGAATGTGATTGCCAGCGCGACGCCGTGTGCGTCCAGCTCTTTCTTGAACGCTACCACGGAGTCCAGCCCGCTGGATAATAACGCAATAGATGTCATGTCTTCGGTCTCCTTACCGTCCGGCCGCGTCGCTCGTCGATGTCGTCCAGCGCGTCCAGCAGCCGCCGGATAGCAGCCCTGACCGCATCGGACTGGTTGACATATTTCTTGTCCTCTCCCACGTGAGTCATCAGGTCGTCCAGAAGCTCCTGGGGGACGTCCACGCAAATCTTCGCCATAGGTATTACCCGGATATTACCCTTATAATACCGGGGGATTATATAAATCCATCCCCGCGTTGCCACTCTGATCTGCGAGGATATAAAGACATCGTTGCCTGAATGCAACGACGTGGCTGGGATGCCCGATTCCACAGGGATGGCGCATGTCCGTCAGCAGTATAGCATTGAAGTACAGTTTTTATCGTCGTATCACTATCCCGTTGAAGTTTCTCCGCACGGGCCCCTGAAAAATGAAAAATCTGTCGAAAAGAGGAAAAAGCTTTTAAAATTATGTCCCCACCGGTTAGATATGGTGGGAAGAGATGGATGGACGTTTACGTTTAGCCCGGACTGTCATAACTGCCGCGCTATTGCTGTTTGTCGCCAACTGCGGCTACGGGCTGGCCCATGAGGCGGCCCATGCGGCCGTAATCGACTCGACGGGCGGGCATGTCTATGGCATTTACGTCAACGTCTTCGGGACTGATGCTTATACCGAGCATACAGTAATATCGGATACGTCCGACATTGTTCTCGTCAATGTCGCCGGCATCGGCGTGACGACGTTACTTGCCATTGGCTTCGCAATCGCCGGCCAGAGCCTGCTGGCTGCGTTCCTGGCGGCGAGGACGTCGATCTACGCGCTCAACTACAGTCCCGGTACTGACATTTCGACCATCTACGCGACTGTCGGCAGCCTGTCTGTTGCACTGTCGCTATTGATCGTGGCCGTTAATCTTGCGTGCATATGCTACGCCGTCAAAGGTAAAAACGTCCGCGTCGCGGCCGCCACAAAACGGTTTATTGCAGGTCTTTCTTCATCTTGATCGCATGCACGCCCGGTGCATAGTAATCAAAGACCATGTTCTTCTTCTCGAAGCCCAGGCGCTCATATAGTTTAATGGCGCTGAAGTTGTTGACCCGCACCTCTAAGAAGCATTTTTCACATCCGGCCAGCCGCAACTGCTCCAGCAACGTGCTCGTGAGCTGCGAGCCGATGCCATGACCCCGGTAGCTCTCGTCCACGTCCAGGGTGTAAATCCGCCCGTAGGTGCCGAAGCGGTTCCTGTTCATGATGCCGATGACAAACCCTGCCATGTATCCGTCCACTTCCGCGGCCAGCGAAATGGCCGTACGGGTGCCCAGCAGGTATCGTAACTGAAACTTGGAGAACGCCTCGGTGTCGAAGCACATGAGCTCCAGCCGCTGCATCCCGGGGAGGTCTCTCGTCCCGGCCGGCCTGATGCTGACCCGGGGCGTGATCTCCCTTGCTTTTTCGAGCATAATTATCACAGAATTTATTGTACCATAGCTGGTTCGTGTGAAAATAGTTTTTGGTATTTGTTGAAGGGTCTCGGAGGCCTTTTTGGAAAAGGCACGCAGACGTCTCACCACAGAGGGCACAGGGGACACAGAGGACGGCACAGAGGTTTGTTTTTAAGGTCAACCGGGACTCTTGTCATCAAAAAGCCCCCTGTACTTTCTTTAAAACAATTGTCATATTGGGCGTTCGATATGTGTCGCCAGCCCCGGCAGCTCTCGTGGCACGTGAGGCTGTGTCCCCTGTGGTGAACGTCTCCAGATTGCGACGCTATACCCCTTTGAAACCTCCGTGGCCTCCCTACACAAAGTTTAATGACCATTCAGTATGTATTATGCACAGGCATTTCAGGCCATTATTAATCGAGGGAACCGGATGATACGGAAGCTTTCCAGCCCCGGCGCGCTGGACGAGGTCTTTAAGCGGAGGACGAGCATCGAGTCGGCCATGGAGCCGGCGAAACGCATCGCCGACGACGTGAGAGCGAACGGCGACGCGGCCGTGAGCAAGTACACGAAACAGTTCGACGGCGTCGAGCTCAGCAGCTTCGAGGTGACGGAAGACGAGATCGATGCGGCCATGGAGCTCATCGACGAGGAGACCATCGAATATCTCGAGAACGCCATCGTCAACATCGAGACTTTCCACTCGTTGCAGATGCCTTCCGGGGACATGTGGCTCACCGAGATATCACCGGGCATACGGCTGGGGATGAAGTACACACCGCTGTCGAGTGTCGGCGCCTACGTGCCGGGTGGCACGGGCTCTTACCCGTCGTCGGCGCTCATGCTGGTTGTGCCCGCAAAGGTGGCGGGTGTGGAAGATGTGATCGCATGTACGCCCCCCCGGAAGGACGGCACAGTGCACCCGCTAACTATCACGGCGCTCGCCATGGCCGGGGCCGACCGGATTTACCGGGTCGGCGGTGTACAGGCTGTCGCCGCCATGGCCTACGGCACGGAGAGCATCCCGAAGGTGGAGAAGATCATCGGCCCTGGTAACGCCTACGTTACTGCGGCCAAGATGTATGTCCGCGGCGTATGTGAGATCGACATGCCGGCGGGGCCCAGTGAAGTGGCGATCATCGCAGACGAGAGTGCGAACCCTGTCCTTGTGGCTGCCGACATGATCGCCCAGTGCGAGCACGACGTCAACGCTATGGCCGTGCTCCTGACGCCTTCCATGAATCTCGCTATGGCTGTCGAGGCCGAGGTAAAGCGGCAGACTGAAACGGCGACACGGAAGCAGATCATCGAAAAGGCCGGCAAGGTGTTCTTCGTGGCGGACGACCTGAAGCAGGCCATCGACGCATGCAATGAGATCGCCCCGGAGCACGTCGAGATCATGGCCGCGAACCCGCTGCCGGTCCTGAATGGCGTGAAGAACGCAGGGACCATCTACGTCGGCGAATACGCACCTGTGGCCGCAGGCGACTACGCGAGCGGCGCGAACCACGTGCTGCCCACGGGCGGCTTCGCGAAGACTTTCTCGGGCATGAACACCATGCAGTTCCTGAAACTGACGAGTGTGCAGATGATCGACCGGGAAGGGCTGGAAAGCATCAAAGACACGATCATAGCGCTGGCGGGCATCGAGGGTTTCGATGCCCATGCAAAGTCGGTGGCAAGAAGATTCGATTAATCACATCATTTGAAAAAGAGGTATTGCGATGAAGAGGACTCACTATTCCAGCGAGATCAAGCCGGAGATGAACGGCCAGCCCGTCATTGTCAGCGGCTGGGTCCACGAGATACGGGACTTCGGGGGACTGTCGTTCCTTATCATGCGGGACCGGGAAGGCCTGGTCCAGGTCACCATGCCGAAGAAGAAAGTGCCGAAAGAGATCGTCGACATCGCGAGGAGCTTGAGTCGCGAGTCTGTCGTATCGGTGGGGGGCACAGTCAAGGCAGAGGCGAAAGCGCCGCATGGCTACGAGCTCATACCGACGGAGATCGAGGTGCTGTCCATGGCGGATGCGCCGCTGCCGCTCGACCCGACCGGCAAGGTCCCGGCCGAGCTGGACACCCGGCTGGACGCCAGGTTCATGGACCTGCGGAGCCCGCAGACGACCGCAGTTTTCGTCATCCGTGCCCGGGCCATGAAGGCGATGCGCGACTTCCTTAGCGCCAACGGCTGCCTGGAGATCGCCACGCCCAAGATCGTGGCCACGGCTACCGAGGGCGGCACCGCGCTGTTCCCCATATCCTACTTCGACCGTGAGGCGTTCCTCAACCAGAGCCCGCAGCTCTACAAGCAGATGATGATGGCCGCCGGCATGGACCGTGTCTACGAGATCGGCCCCATCTTCCGTGCGGAAGAGCACGCGACGCGCAAACACCTCAACGAGGCCACCTCCATCGACGTCGAGCTTTCCTTCGTCAGCATGGAGGACGTCATGGTCCTGCTGGAGAATGCGATCGCTTATGTTTATCAGCACGTCAAAGAGAACTGTGTCCGCGAGCTGGGCGAGCTGGGCATCGACCTGCAGGTCCCGAAAACTCCGTTCAGACGCCTCCCGTACGCGGAGGCTATCGCCATTGCGAAGGCGAACCCTGAGTGCGCGAGCATTGAATACGGCGACGACCTGGACTCCACTGCGGAACACGCGGTCGGCGCTGCCATCGGCGAGCACTACTTCATCATGGACTGGCCGACCGGACTGCGGGCTTTCTACACGCAAGCCTATGACGACCACCCGGAGATATGCATGGCGTTTGATCTCATGCACCCCCGCATGGAGCTTTCCTCCGGAGCGCAGCGCGAGCACCGGTACGCAAAACTGGTCCAGAACCTGGAAGCCAGAGACCTGGCCCCAGAGAGCTTTACCTTCTACCTGGACGCGTTCCGCTACGGTATGCCTCCCCATGCAGGCTGGGGTCTTGGTGCCGAGCGTCTTGTCCAGACGATGCTGAACCTGAACAACGTGCGTGAGGCCGTGCTGTTCCCGAGGGACCGGGTGCGGCTCACGCCGTAACTTTGCGGCAGCAGGACATGGCCCGGGAGTCTTTTGCCAGGCCAGCCTGCCCGTATGACGAAAATGTTATGCTTATCGTCGCATGCCGGACGAACGGGCGCTCGCATGTACCTGCGTGCGTACGAATCGCGTTTTTAACCTATCACCGATATCTGTGCAGCGACGGTCAGTAAAATAGATTAAATCTACCTTGTTTCATTTATTCATAGAATTATTTTATTTTATTTCTATTGTGACCACTAAATATATCTTTTATTAACGATCAAAATATCATCCTACTCAAGCAGGTTTCTAACCTTGGGAGGCGCTTTGTTACGGGTAAGACACATAAAATAAACTACGGGGACCACAGCCCTTCAAATGCCAGTGCTTATAACCGTAGCCTGATCGAGGCGAGTCTGGACCCGCTTGTTACTATCGCGCCTGACGGCCGGGTCACCGACGTCAACAAATCCACGGAAACTGTCACCGGATACCCGAGGGAGAAGCTCATAGGGACTGATTTTTCCGATTACTTTACGGAGCCGGAGAAAGCACGCGAGGGCTACAAACGTGTTTTCGAGGAAGGCTCTGTCACTGACTATCCTCTCGAAATCAGGCACAGGGACGGCCATCTGACTCCTGTGCTGTACAATGCGTCCGTCTATCGTGACGATGCCGGGAAGGTCATCGGCGTGTTTGCGGCCGCCCGCGATATCACCGAGCGGAAGAAGGCCGAAGAGGCAATACGGCATGCCAGTGCCTACAATCGTAGCCTGATCGAGGCGAGCATAGACCCGATGGTGACTATCGCGCCGGACGGCCATATCACAGACATCAACAAGGCTACGGAAGCCGTTACCGGGTATCCCCGGGAGAAGCTGATCGGCACGGATTTCTCCAACTACTTCACCGAGCCAGTGAAGGCCCGCAAAGGGTACCAGACAGTATTCGAGACGGGATCGGTAAAGGACTATCCGCTGGAGATCCGGCATCGTAACGGGCGCATAACGCCTGTGCTGTACAATGCGTCCGTCTATCGTGACGAGGCTGGTGCGGTCATCGGCGTCTTCGCGGTAGCGCGAGACATCACGGAGCGGAAGAAGGCCGAAGAAGCCATCGAGCTTGCTAACGCCTATAACCGCAGCCTGATCGAGGCGAGTCTGGACCCGCTTGTCACTATTGCCCCGGACGGCCGGATTACCGATGTCAACCGGGCTACGGAAGTCGTTACCGGTTACCCCCGAGAGCGGCTGATCGGCACGGATTTCTCCAACTATTTCACGGAGCCAACGAAAGCGAAGGAAGGCTACCTCACGGTGTTCCGGGAGGGCATGGTCTCGGATTACCCGCTGGAAATCTTGCACCGTGACGGGCATATTACTCCGGTCATTTACAACGCTTCTTTGTATAAAGACGAGAATGGCAGGGTCATCGGTGTGTTTGCGGCAGCCCGGGACATTACCGATCGGAAACGGGCCGAGGACGCTTTCAAAGTGGCGAGCGCTTATAACCGCAGCCTGATCGAGGCGAGCCTGGACCCGCTGGTCACCATCTCGCCGGACGGCAAAATTACTGACGTCAACATGGCGACCGAGGCTGTCACCGGATTTTCGAGGGACCGGCTGATCGGCATGGACTTCTCGGACTACTTCACAGAGCCGGCGAAGGCCCGTAAAGGTTATATGCAGGTGTTCGAGCACGGCTCTGTCACGGATTACCCGCTGGAGATCCGCATCGGCATATTGTCATTATCGCTCCTGACGGCAAAATTACTGGATGTCAACGTCGCGACCGAGGCTGTCACCGGATTCTCGAGGGACCTGCTGATCGGTACTGACTTCTCGGACTACTTCACTGAACCGGCGAAAGCCCGTAAGGTTACATGCAGGTGTTCGAGCAAGGCTCCGTCACGGATTACCCGCTGGAAATCTTACACAGCGACGGTCATATTACTCCGGTCATCTACAACGCTTCTTTGTATAAAGACGAGAATGGCAGGGTCATCGGTGTGTTTGCGGCAGCCCGGGACATCACCGAACAGAAGAAAGCCCAGGATGCGTTGAAAGAGAAGATGATCGAGGTCGAGCGCTCTAACGCCGAACTCCAGCAGTTTGCTTATGTGGCCTCCCACGACCTGCAGGAGCCGCTCAGGATGGTGGCAAGCTACGTGAAGCTGCTGGACCGCCGCTATGGCGACAAGCTGGACCAGGACGCCAAAGAATTCATTGGCTATGCCGTCGAGGGCTCGACACGCATGCAGCAGCTGATCAACGACCTGTTGACATACTCTCGCGTCGGGACACGCGGCAAGCCATTCGAGGCCGTCGACCTGGAATCAGTATTCGCAGTCATGATGGATAACCTGAAGGTCTCTATTAACGAGAACGATGCAACCGTTACGCACGACCCGTTGCCGACGGTGACCGCAGACGACCTCCAGATGCTGCAGCTCTTCCAGAACCTGGTGAGCAACGGCATCAAGTTCCGGGGGGACGTGCCGCCCCGGGTCCACGTATCCGCGACCCGGGACGGGGACACGTGGCGATTCGGAGTGAGCGACAATGGCATCGGCATCGACCCGGAGTACTTCAACCGCATATTCATCATATTTTCACGCCTGCACACCAGGGCCGAGTACCCTGGCAGCGGCATTGGCTTAGCCATATGTAAAAAGATAGTAGAGCGCCACGGTGGTCGCATTTGGGTGGAGTCGGCGCCCGGCAAGGGCTCGACGTTCCTGTTCACGATTCCGGCGCGTGGGTAACGTGGGTGACAAGAAATGTACAATGATTCGAAAAGTAGGTTTGTAGATATTCTGCTGGTCGAAGACAACCCGGCAGACGTACGCCTGACAATGGAAGCCCTGAAAGAAGGGAAGATCAAGAACAGGCTGACCGTGGCCAAAGACGGCATCGAAGCCCTCGAAGCCCTGAGGAAAACGGGCAAGTTCGCGAACGCCCCGGACATCGACCTGATTCTGCTCGACCTCAACATGCCGAGGATGGACGGCAGAGCGGTGCTGGCCGTGATCAAGCAGGACCCCCTCCTGATGCACATACCCGTGGTCATCATGACCACATCCAAGGCGGAGGAAGACATCGTTAAAAGCTACAATCTCCATGCTAACTGCTATGTCGTCAAGCCCATTGACCTTGATAAGTTCATCGAGGTCGTCAAGGCTATCGAGGACTTCTGGGTCTCCATTGTAACGCTGCCGAAGGTCACTGGCAAATGAAGAAAAATTTAATCAAGGCACTGCTGGTCGAAGATAATCCCGGCGATGCCCGGCTCATCCGGGAGATACTGGCTGAAGTCCAAGCGATCTACTTTTGACCTGGCATGGGTCGATCGGCTCTCGAAAGGGATCGATTACATCAAAAACAACCCGGTCGACGTTGTGCTGCTTGACCTTACGCTGCCTGACAGCAGCGGCCCGGAGACATTCGAAAAGCTGGTCAGGCATGTACCGAATATGCCGGTCATCATACTGACCGGCCTGGACGACGAGCAGCTTGCCATTTCCCTGTTGCGGAGCGGGCTTCAGGACTATATTGTCAAGGACACCATTAATTCTGACATGCTGGCCCGTTCAATTCGCTATGCGATCGAGCGGAAACGGCTGGAGGATGCGGTCAGGATAGCGCACAACGAGCTGGAGATGCGAGTCATCCAGCGGACCATGGAGCTCTCCGAGGCTAACAAGTCGCTGCGCGAGGAAATCGAGCAGCGCGAACATGCCGAGGCCGAGCTGAAGGAGTCGAAGGCCCAGGCTGAGCTGTACGTTGACCTGATGGCCCACGACATCAACAATATGAACCACATCGCCTCGGGCTTCCTGGAGCTGGCCCTGGAATCGATCGACCATGACGAAGAGGCTAAGGAGCTCATGAAAAAGCCGCTGGACCACCTCATAGCCAGCTCGAGACTGATCGACAATGTAAGAAAGCTGCAACGGGTCAAATCGGGCGAGATGCGGCAGAGTCTGATCGAGCTCGGCCCGATGCTCTCTGAAGTGGTGGACAGCTACTCCGATATCCCGGGCAGCCAGGTGACCATCGACTATACCCCCGTCGACGGCTGTTTCGTGATGGCGAACGAGCTCCTGACCGACGTGTTTACCAACCTGGTAGGCAATTCCATCAAGCACTCTGACGGCCATGTGACCATCAATATCAAGCTCTTGAAAGAAACGTGTAAAGACGGGTCAGGCCTCTTACCGGGTCGCTTGTAGAGGACAACGGGCCGGGCGTCCCCGATGAAATGAAGGAAAAGATATTCAACCGGTTGCGCCGGGGAGCGACCAGGGCACATGGCAGTGGCCTGGGGCTGTACCTGGTCAGGGCGCTACTGGACAAATATTCCGGAGAGGTGTGGGTCGAGGACCGTGTCTCCGGAAATCGCAGTGCCGGCAGCCGTTTCGTAGTCGTGCTTCCTGCTGCGGATGTGACTGTGGACACAAAGCCTTGAACATGCTAATCTGTTTTAGACGATCAGCGAGCTCCACGTCGTCCAGAGGGCCATGAAAATCCCTTCGATAATGACGAGCACTATAGTAAGGGCTGTATCGACTCTTTTGTCCCTGGTCACTTTTGCGGCTATGATGAACAGCGGAAAGACTACCGCCAGGTAGCGCAGCATGCTGTAGCAGGACTGGGCGGAGAATAATGGGATGAGTATCAGGATGATGCCCAGCGTCCATGCGCCGAAGTCCACCTTACGGATGAACAGCAGCATCAGCGCCAGCGCTGCCACGGTGAAGATCGCTCCGGTGAAAATGGCGCCATTGTCCGGGTCGAGACGGGTCAGCAGCTCGACGGGCGGCAGGACCATGTGGCCGCCCCAGGTCGACTGTATGCGGAGGAACCCGAGGAAGTCTCCGGTCAGGTAATAGTTGCCGGCCGAGAATAGCCCCAGGCCGAGCAGTGGGCATCAGCAGCGCGAGCACATCCGGCTTCGCCAGGCGTTGCAATACATGATCTTTGAGCGCCGCGAGCGACGGGGCGTTCTGCCTCACGTACTCGTATGACAGCGGCACGACGATGGCCAGGCCGGGCAGCCTGGCCAGCGGCACGAAGAACCCCAGTACTCCGGCCGCCAGCCAGTTACCCTTCCTGGCATAGTAAAGGCATGCGATCACGAGGGCCACGAACAGCGATTCCGTCAGCACCGCCGAGAAGACGAACGCGGCGGGGAAGAGGATCAGGTATTTCACCGATCGCTTTGCCGTCGCCTGGTCCGAGTCAAGCCCGACGTACCTGTAGATGTAGTAGCAGGCCACGAGAAGGCAGATGTTGGACACGATGATTCCCGAGAGCGCATAGTCGCCGACCGCGAGCGAGGCCAGCCTCACGAGCGCCGGGTACAGGGGGAAAAAGGCGTAGTTCGCCATGTCTACACTATTGACCGGCAGCGCAGAGTACCCGTCTCTGGCTATGCCGATATACCACCACCCGTCCCAGACGGTCCATATTTTCGTGAATGCTTCCAGGCCGCTGAAGGACTGCTTCCACAGGACGACGTGCGCGAAGTGGCCGACGGCTGTGAGGGCGATCCGTGTGATAACGAACAATCCCAGGATATAAGCCATGTCATCCGGGACCTTCAATGCAGGAAACGAGATCTTTTTTAACGCCATTGGCGGTCACACACTAACCTGTCGATAATCCTTACAGGACGTTAACCCTTATTAAACGTTAGCTGCCTGGCCAGCCGTCTGGTTCACCTTAGGGACCGTGAAGAAAAAGGTGGAGCCTTTGCCCGGCTCGCTCTCCAGCGAGACCGTACCTCCGATCAGGTTGACGTACGCCTTTACGAGCGCCAGGCCCAATCCCACGCGGCCGCTGGTGCGGTTGTCTTTGTCGCCTCCGACGATGTAGAACCGCTCGAAGATGCGGTCCCATTCGTCCCGCGGGATGCCTGCGCCCTGGTCTTTGACCGAGAACCGGTAATGATCGCCGTCCTCGACAGCCCTTATCTCGATCTGCCCGCCGTTCGTGCTGTATTTCACCGCGTTGGAGACGAGGTTGTCGAGGACGTGACGGATGACGTCGGCGTCTGACGTTACCCGGAGCCCTTCGGGCACGTCTACCCGGATGTCCGGGTTGACCGTCCGGTAGTTGTCGGCCACTTCGTTCACCAGCGGCAGGACCGGGAACTCCGAACTGTTGACGTGAGCCATGCCGGCGTCCAGGCTGGCCAGCTCCAGCATACGGTTCACCATGTTCTTCTGCCTGATGGCGTTACGCTCGATGATCTCCAGGTATCCCCGGTGGCGCTCGTCCTCGATCTCCGACTTCAGGATGTCTGTGTAGCCGATGATCGGCGTCAGCGGCGTCCGCAATTCATGTGCGGCCGCGTTGGTGAAGTCCGTCTTGCGCTCGTACTCTTCTTTGAGGCTGCTGTATGCCTTCAGCAGGTCGTCCTCCAGGCGGACCCGGTCGGTGATGTCCTCGATGATCATCACGTAGTTGATGATCCGGCCGCTGGCGCCGAATGTGGGGAACACCTTCAGGTTAATGTAGAAGTCGCCCTGTCGCCCGCCCGTGATGCCGGAAATTTTTATCCTGGGAATGATCACTGTCTCGCCGTTTCTTACAATGGATATCTGCTGGAATATCCGTTCCTCCGGCATGATCTGGCTCACATGGCTGAACATATTAAAAGCGTTACTTATGTTTTTCCGGTCCAGGCCGAATGTGCGCAGGAACGAGTCGTTGACCAGCAGCAGGCGGCCCTCATGGCTGAAGATGCAGGTTGCGTCAGGCGACTTGGCCACGAGATCGTCGACAAATAGCTGTGTATCCTTCAGTCGCCTCCGGGCGTCATCGAGCGCCCTGCTGCGGAACGGGTCGATCAGGTACAGGAACAGGCAGCCGGTCATGAGCAGCAGCGCCACCTCGTATACCAGGTCGGTGGTGTTCCTGATGTTCAGCGCCCACCCGAGGCCCACAATATTGAATGACATCATGCTGCTGAGCTTGAACAGCCACCGGCACTCGAAGAGCAGGTCGCCCAGCATATTGATGCCGAAGAACAGCAGGACCGCGTTTACAAGGAACCTGAGCTTCCTCTTCAGGTTCATGTAGATGAGCTTCAGCGCCATCATAAGGATGATCATGTCGAAGCACAGGTAAACGAGCAGTATGAGAATGTCGATGACGTTCGGGCTGTCCCATCGCATGTTCAGGAAGACCAGGAGCGCTACAAGGAAGAAGCCTATCACGGCAATCGCCGTGATCAGTCGGTCGAGCCTGTGGTCTATATACCATTGCATGGAGTTTTTCATGTTGAGCAGCACATATGCTATCCCCACATAGCCTAAGAGCCAGAACATGCCGGTCACGTAATAATAGTCGGCCGTCTGCACCAGGTCGCTGTCGACAATGGCGGGGACCAGATACCAGGCTACATTGGACAGCGTGCTGGCACCGAAATAGAATGATAGTATCCCCGACAGGTTACGGACATTTGCATCCGTACTTGTCAGGAAGATACCCAGGGCCAGCAAGAGCGCCGCTATAGGCAGCAGTGCCTGCATCACGTGAAAATAGAGGCCGATGATAATGACCGCGAGGGCTGCGATGATAAGCAGGTTCATCGCGTACTCGCGGATGTGCTTGCGCTCTATGTTTACCATTGCCGATCTCCGGCCGGCACAGCCGGCGTCTTAGCTGGTCTTGATCGGGCTGATCATGCCATTGTAGAGGGCATACTCAAGCGTGGCACCGTCAGGCCTGACGCCCGGGAAGTCGCCCATGCTCAAGGAAATCCAGTAGCCCGTATCGTCCGAGTGTCCCTGCGGCGAGGTCACGCCGTACCTGGTATTCAGCTCCTGCACGGCCGCGTTGTATCCCGCTGTCATGTTGGAGGCGAACACCTCCGGGTAGTAGCGGAGCAGATCGCCGTTGTAGGAGAAGACCACTCTGGATTCGACGTGTATCGATTGCATCAGCGCGTACATCAGGACCGTGTAGTCCTTCTGCGTGCCTTCAAGGGAGCCGGCGATCTCGCTGGCCTTCCGCGGCTCGGTGTAGTTATCCGAATCATTCCACCTGGCGTTCACGTAGCTGAACAGATCGCAGGCCTGCATGACCATGTCCCCGTCCGAAGACACGTTCGTGTGGTCCCGGGCCAATGCCAGCACGACGGGACTTTCAGGATCGATGAGCCTGGAAACGTCGTCAAGCGTGATAGTCTGGTCCGGCGCTGCCGTGGGGACGGGCGTCGGTGTCGGTGTCGGTTCAGCAGTCGGGACCGGCGTGGGCTGGGGCGTAGCCGACGGGTGCGCGTACAGTGACCGCAGCCCGTCGTAGGCGTCCGGCCTCACGACATATACGCCTGTGGCAATGACCGCTACCAGCACGATGAATATGGCGATGGCGGCAGGCCATTTGAGCGACCGCTTTTTCCCGGCTCCTCCCGGCGGAGGATATTTCTCATCAGCATCTGTCTTCTCGGGCTGCGCTCCGGGCGGGTGCAATATGTCCACTTTGGGCGAGAACATCGCATGAATCGCTTCGGAAGCCTCGGGCTTCATGACAGGTGTCTCTTCCTGGACTGGCAACGGCGTTGTCACTGGCTTCATGACAGGTGTCTCTTCCGGGACTGGCAACGGCGTTGTCACTGGCTGCCCGGGAGCTTTTTTATATATGACGTTAATAACGCTCTCCGGGACGTCTTCCGGCACCGTCTCCTCAGTCGCTTCGGCATGAGGGGCTTCCGGCGACGACGTAAATGTCGTCCGGCAGCGACGCTCCCATCCGGGGAGATGCACTGACCAGGCGCGAGATGTCCTTTTCCTTCTTTACTTCCCCGGCCAGCGGTATCCGGGGCACCTGCGGGTCCAGTTCCACGTAGTACTTTACAGGGCCGCCTACCCTGGAGGTGACCATATAATACATCCGGCCGACGGCATCCTTGAAGAGCTCGCTCTCGTCACAGTCGATGGCGCCCTCATAGAAGAACTCGCTGCCGTCGCTGCCTAACAGGCGAAAGGCTTCCAGCCCGTTCTTTTTATAAATCTTAGGCTCGAACAATTGCATCCCCGACAATTGAATGTAATATCTCCGATGTCCTATTTTACTGTTTTTGTGCTGCTGGTTTTCGCGGGGCTGCGTTTTCGTGAGGGCTGTCGGGGGAACCTTGTTCCAGAAAAGGCCCTCCTGACTCACGACACCGGACGCATGTGCCGAAGGCACAAACTGCGATAGTTTTTGAGGGCACACAGGGAACCTTTTACCAAAAAGTTCCCCTGACAATTGCCTGTACAATTCTTTATTCGATTTCAGAATCAATGTTATCATACCCTCTGTTCCCCCGTGCCCTCCGTGCAACGAGAAAAAGTTATTTCAATCCTGTTCCCGTATTACCTCTGACTTCTAATTAGCGAGGGTTCACGGGGCAATCTATGATCATAGCTGTTTCCGACGTCCACCTGGGCTGCGAGGGCAGCCACAGGGACGCGTTTATGGACTTTTTAAGCCTGTGCGACAGCACGGATGTAGATCACCTGGTGCTGCTTGGCGATATCATGGACTTCTGGCGCTGCAACAATGCGCAGGTGATCGTCGAGAGCTCGGACGTGCTGGAACGGATCGAGGGACTGAAGGCTAAAAAAACCCACTACGTGATCGGCAACCACGATTACAGCCTGCTGTGTCGCAGCAAACGCTACGAGCACAGCTACCAGTTCCCCGTCTGTCAGTCGCTACGGCTGTCAGACGATGACGCCAGGCTGTTTTTCACCCACGGGTACGAGCTCGAGGTGCTGGCAAATTTCGAGCCTCTCAGTGTCGAGGCCTATGAAAAGTTTTGTGAGCGCATGTGCTATACGGAAGATATTTTCGGCGAGTATGCCAGCAACCTGTGGAACTGGATAGAGAACCGCAGGGAGTCCTGGTGGCGCTACCGGGCAATAAAAACGGGGCGCCGTAACCCCGACTACGAAGACCGGATACGCAGGCTGGCGTTGTCTGGAGGCAAGGATGTCCCGCTTGGCATACGCCCGGACGAGAAGCTCATCTTCGGGCATACCCACGACCCGTTCGTCAGCCAGGATAATTTCGTTGCAAACACAGGCAGCTGGGTTTCCGGCCCACGGGAAAGTCCGGGTATCCCGAAGAACACTTATATTAAGATCATCGACGGGAAGCTTGAGCTTAAGACGTTCGATGGTAAAAGCCCGCTGTAAACGCAATATTTTATGCAAGAAAAAGTAAGGCCTTAGTGGGCGTACAGGTTGCCGTAAGGCCGGTGAGACTTTGGCGCCAGCTTGATGAACTTCTTCGCCATGATCTCGTCGTAGTCGCATCCGAAGTGCTGGCAATATTCTTTGACCAGCCCGGACAGGCGTTTATGGTCATCCTCGTCCAGCTCCAGCTTTTTGACCTCGCGTCCGAGGTAGCGGTCGTCGATGTCGCCCCTGACGTATATCATACCGCCGTGCATGCCAGCACCTACGTAGTCGCCTGCGACGGTTGGCCGGAACGGGCTGGCCATCGTTGCCGATGCCGAGCAGCACCATGACACCGCCGGCCATGTACTCGCCGAAGAAGTTGCTGGCGCAGCCGCCGATGACGATGTACGGGACGTTGTCCTTATAGGACTTCATGTGGATGCCGACCCGGTAGCCGACGTCGCCCTTGATGAAGATCTTGCCGCCCCTCATGGCGTATCCGATGACGTCGCCGGCGTGGCCGTGAATGATGACTTTGCCTGCGTTCATCGTGTTGCCGATGCTGTCCTGGCCGTTGGAGTGGACCTCGATCTCGGGACCGTTCATGAAAGCTGCCAGGTCGTTGCCGGGTATGCCGTAGACGTCGATCTTCAGGTTGCCCTTGAGGGCGTCGCCGATGAACTTCTGGCCGCAGACGTTGCGGAGCACTATGTGCTTCTCTCCGTTGTCCACAAGCTTATGGATGCGCTCGTTCAGGTCCCTGTACTGCACGTCAGTGGCGTCGATCTCCGTCATGTTATCGCCCCGCGGGCTTGATGCCCAGTATTTCCAGTGTCTTCTCGTCCAGCCCTACGCCGCGCAGTCTCTCTCTGCTGCCGCGCAGGCTTTCGATGGCGTTCACGCCCAGCGCGCCGAGCACTTCCTGCGTCTCGTGGCTCCAGCCGTTCAGCAGGTTCGTCAGCCGCTGCGCCCCCTCCTCAGGGTCGAGCCGGGCAGTCAGGCGCGGGTTCTGGGTAGCGATGCCCCAGGAGCACCGGTTGGTATTACACTTCTGACAGATGCGACAGCCCAGCGCAACGAGCGCGCTCGTGCCGATCATGACGGCGTCCGCACCCAGCGCGACGGCCTTGATGACGTCCGAACTCTGCCGGATGCCGCCTCCGCAGATGATAGATGTCTGATTGCGGATTCCTTCCTGGCGCAGCCGGTCGTCGACGGCCGCAAGCGCCAGCTCGATGGGGATGCCCACGTTGTCCCGTATTACCCGGGGTGCAGCCCCTGTGCCGCCCCTGAACCCGTCGATGGCGATATAGTCCGCACCGGCGCGGACGATGCCGCTGCAGATCGCCGCAATATTGTGGACGGCCGCGACCTTGACACCTACCGGCTTCTTATAACGGGTTGCCTCCTTGAGCGCATAGATCAACTGCGACAGGTCCTCGATGGAATAAATGTCGTGGTGCGGCGCAGGTGATAACGCGTCCGTGCCCTGCGGGATCATCCTGGTCTTCGACACGTCCTCGCTGACCTTCTCGCCCGGCAGGTGGCCGCCGATGCCCGGCTTGGCGCCCTGGCCGATCTTGATCTCGACAGCGGCACCGGCGTTCAGGTAATCCTCGTGGACGCCGAATCGGCCCGAAGCGCACTGTACGATGACATGGTCGCCATACTTATAGAACTCCCGGTGCAGGCCGCCTTCACCCGTGTTCATGAAGGTACCGCAGCGCTCGGCAGCCATTATCAGCGACTTATGCACGTTATGGCTGACCGCGCCGTAGGACATGCCGCCGAACACGACGGGGAAGTCCAGCTTCAGGTTCGGCGCCAGCTCCGTCTTGAGCTTGAGGATGCCGTCATCCGTGTTGAACTCCAGCCGGTCCGGCTTGCGGCCGATGTAGGTCCGCAACTCCATGGGCTCCCGCAGCGGGTCGATGGACGGGTTGGTGACCTGGCAGGCGTCGATGAGTATGTTGTCCCAGAGGACCGGGTAGTCCTGGTCGCAGCCCATGGCCGTGAGCAGGATGCCCCCGGTCTCTGCCTGCTTCAGGATATTCTTGCGGTGAATGTCGGTAAAGTTGGCATTGGCCTTGTATGCAAGCGAATTGTCCTTCACGCGAATGGCATGTTTCGGGCACATGGTGACGCACCGGTGGCACGCTACGCACTTTCCGTCATCCGGGATGATGGCGTCGTATTCCTTGCTGTAGGTGAGTGCCTCGAAGCCGCACTCCGTGACGCAGCGCTTGCAACGGGCACACTTACGCTCGTCGATGTCGACCGTGAATTCCGGGGGGACCTGGGTAGCCATCACTCCACCCCCTCGTCGAGCAGTCCGATAGTGGGTACGCCGGCCTTCGGGGCCCAGACCTTCTCCGGCTCCGGCTCGATGATCCTGATACCGGCCTCTTCGGAGGCCATGTACATGTAGTCGCCCTTCTCGGCGGCGATCATAGGGCGCAGCTTGATGCGGTCGTTCAGGCCGATCATGCCCCTGGTAAAGCCGACGAGGATGGAGAACGGGCCGTTCATCAGTGCGCTGCCATATACGGCGCGGATCGCCGTATACGCTTTACGCTGCTGCTCGGGCATGGCATCGATGTCCTTCCAGAACGGCGGGGCCAGTGCGGCTGTCGCTACCTGGACGGGCAGCTTGTGCCTTCTGACCAGGAGGTCGAACAGATAGGCGATGACCTCCGTGTCGGTCATCAGCTCCATCTTGTAGCCGAACATCTCCAGGTAGCGTTTGTTGATGCCGTACGAGGATATCTCCCCATTGTGGACGACAGACCAGTCCAGCAGTGTCATCGGGTGCGCGCCGCCCCACCAGCCGGGCGTGTTCGTGGGAAACCGGCCGTGCGAGGTCCAGAGATACGCATTGTAGTCCTCCAGCTTGAAGAACTTCGCGATGTCTTCCGGGTAGCCCACGCCCTTGAATCCGCCCATATTCTTGCCGCTGGACGAGATGAAGGCACCGGGAATGTTCGAGTTGACGTGCATGACCTGCCGGACGACGTAGTCCTCTTCGGCGCTGATGCCGTCTTCCAGCTTCCCCTCGCCCACCTTGACGAAATAGCGCCAGAGGACAGGCGGCCTGTGGATGCCGTCGACCTTCGCCGTGGGGATTTTTTCGTCGTGCTCCACGGTGAAATGCTGGTTGACGTAGCACTCGAACTGGTTCTTGCTTTCCTCGTCGTCGAGCATCACGTGGAACGCGTAATAATCTTTATATTTCGGGTAAATGCCGTATGCGGCGAAGCCACCGCCCAGCCCGTTGGACCGGTCGTGCATCAGGGCTATGGACTTAATGATCTTCCTCCCGTCGATGCGCTTCCCCTTCCGGTTCAGGATGCCCGAAATGGCACACCCCGACGGTATGTGTTCGAGATCGCGCTGGTATTTCAAGGCCGATCCCTCACCGAACAGCGGTCCTGCTGGCTGCAAGTAGTCCTCATACAGTGTTCAACTCTTTTCCGGCTTCACCTATATAAATGCCGATGGTAGGCAACATTATGTCCTATCCATATATTTAAATTTTGCCAATGATTTGAGGTACAAGGTTTCGGAAGGCACAGGCTTCACCTGACACAAAGGCACAGAGGACGAACAGAGGATTAACAGCAGAGCTGCTTAGCCTTTGCTTAAATGACCTCTGTGCCTTGTGGCCTCTGTGCTAGCTCTGCGCCTGTATCTGTGACAAAATATTAAAAAAAGTAAAGAGATAACCGCACGCAGTGGTGCGATTATATCTCCTCTTCCTTCTTCTCGGACACCAGCCGGGCCACAGCCATGACCCTGTCATCAGACTTGAGCTTGATGATGTGCACGCCCTGGGTGTTGCGGCCGATCTCCGGTATCTCCGTCGCCTTGATGCGTATCATGATCGCATCCTTGGTGGCGACCACGATCTGGTGGTCGGCGGTGACGCCGATGACCGACACGACCGGGCCGTTGCGGAGCGTCGTCTTGATGTTGATGATGCCCTGCGTGCCCCGGTGGGTCATGCCGTATTCAGATATAGGCGTTCGCTTGCCGAACCCGTTCTCGCAGATGGTCAGCACCGTCTGCTCCGGGTCCACGATCTCCATGCCGATCACCTTGTCGTTCTCGGTAAGCCGGATGCCGATGACGCCCTGCGCAGGCCGGCCCATCTCCCGGACCTCCTTCTCGGAGAACCGGTTGCTCTTGCCGTTGCGGGTGGCGATCAGGATTTCCTGCTCCCCGCTGGTGAGCTTCACCGCGATCAGCTCGTCGCCTTCGGACAGGCCGATGGCGATGATGCCGCTGCTGCGGATGCTCTGGTAGGCCGATAGCACCGTCTTCTTGACCGTGCCTTCCCTGGTGCACATGACCAGGAAGTGCTGGTCGTCGAACGCCTTGATTGGTATCGAAGCGTTGATCTGCTCCCCGGGCTCGATGTTGATCAGGTTAATGATCGCCTTGCCACGGGTCTGCCGGGTAGCGGCTGGCGGTATCTCGTAGACCTTGAGCGCGTACGCCTTGCCCTTGTTCGAGAAGAACAGCATGGTGTCGTGCGTGGACGCGACGAAGACGTCGATTACATAGTCTTCTTCCTTGGTCTCCATGCCCATGATGCCCACGCCGCCCCTGCGCTGGGTGCGGTACGTGTCTACCGGCATCCGCTTGATGTAGCCGGTATTCGTGATCGAGACGACCACGTTCTCCACCGGGATCAGGTCCTCGTCCACGATATCGCCGGCGGAGTCCATTATGATAGTCCGTCTCTTGTCGCCATACTTCTCCTTGAGCGCCAGCAGCTCGCTCTTGATGATGTCCAGCACCATCTGCGGGCTCTGCAACACCTGGAGCAGGTGCTCGATCTCCTTCAGCAGTTCCGCTCTCTCGTCGTCGATCTTCTGCCGCTCCAGCGCCGTCAGCCTGGACAGGCGCATGTCGAGGATCGCTTTGGACTGCTCGTCCGACAGGCCGTATTTGGCCATGAGGGCCGTCTTTGCCTCGTCGGCGTTTGCGGATGCCCTGATGATCCGGACGAAATCGTCTATGTTGGTCAGCGCGATGAGCAGGCCGGCCAGGATATGCTCCCGGGCCTGGGCCTTCTTCAGCTCGAACTGGCTGCGTTTGGTGACGACTTCCTGCCTGTGCTTGATGTAATAGCCGATGGTGTCCTTGAGGTTCAGCGTCATCGGCACGTTGTCGACCAGCGAGAGATTGTTCACGCCGAAGGTCGTCTCCATCTGGGTGTGCTTGAACAGCTGATTCAACACCACGTTGGCATTGGCCGCCTTCTTCAGCTCGATGACGATGCGCATGCCTTCGCGGTCCGACTCGTCGCGCAGGTCCGAGATGCCCTTCGATCTTCTTATCCTTGACCAGCTCGGCGATATTCTCGATGAGCCTGGCCTTGTTCACCATGTAGGGGATTTCCGTGACGAGGATGACATTCCTGCCGCCCTCCTCGACGATCTCCGTCTTAGCCCGCTGCCGGATGCTGCCCCGGCCGGTGAGGTATGCCTCTTTGATGCCGTCCCGGCCATAGATGAAGGCGCCCGTCGGGAAGTCCGGCCCCTTGATGTAGTTCAGCATGTCGACGGGCTCCAGACGCGGGGTTGTCGATGAGCGCTACCGTCCCGTCCACGACCTCGCTGAGGTTGTGTGGCGGGATGTTCGTGGCCATGCCGACGGCAATGCCCGAAGAGCCGTTGATCAGCAGGTTCGGCAGCTTCGCCGGGAGCACGGTGGGCTCTTTCAGCGTCTCGTCGAAGTTCGGGGCGAAGTCGACCGTCTCCTTGTCGAGGTCCGCCAGCAGTTCCTCGGCGATCTCCTCCATGCGGACTTCGGTGTAACGCATGTGAGCGGCGCTGTCGCCGTCCACGCTGCCGAAGTTGCCCTGGCCGTCCACCAGCGGGTAGCGGAGCGAGAAGTCCTGCGCCATCCTCACGATGGTATCGTAGATCGCCGCATCGCCGTGGGGATGGTACTTACCCATGACGTCGCCCACCACTCTCGCGCTCTTCTTGTAGGGCTTGTCGTGGGTGTTGCTCAGCTCGTACATGCCGTAGAGCACCCGGCGGTGCACCGGCTTCAGGCCGTCCCGTACGTCGGGCAGCGCCCGGCCGACAATGACGCTCATGGAATAGTCGATGTAGGAGCGCTTCATCTCCTCGTCGATTTTTGTCGGTACGACCGTCTCGTGTTTCTGTTTTTGTCTCTCTTCGGCCATCGTCTCACACATCCAGGTTGCGCACGAACTTGGCGTTCTTCACGATGAAGTCCCGGCGTCGGCTCGACCTTGTCACCCATCAGCAGGGTAAAGATACGATCCGCCTCGATCGCGTCGTCCATCGTCACCTGCAGCACGGTACGCTGCTCCGGGTCCATGGTCGTCGACCATAATTGCTCCGGGTTCATCTCACCCAGGCCCTTGTAGCGCTGGATGCCGGCCCCCGTCCTGCCCATCTGCTCGAGCGTCTCGGCCAGCTGGGCCTCGTTGTACACGTACTTCTCCTCCTTGCCCTTCTTGACCCTGAACAGGGGCGGCTGGGCGATGTACACGTAGCCTGCCTCTACCAGCGGCTTCATGTAGCGGAAGAAGAACGTCAGGAGCAGCGTGCGAATGTGCGCGCCGTCGACGTCGGCATCGGTCATCAGGATAATCTTGTGGTAACGGGCCTTGTCGAGGGCGAAATCCTCGCCTACGCCTGTGCCGAACGCAGTAATCAAATTCCTGATTTCTTCGCTCTGCAGGATCTTGTTAAGCCTCGCCTTCTCGACGTTCAATATCTTGCCGCGTAACGGGAGTATCGCCTGGTTCCGGCGATCGCGGCCCTGCTTGGCCGAGCCGCCTGCCGAGTCGCCCTCCACGATGTATATCTCGCACTTGCTGGCGTCCCGCTCCGAGCAGTCCGCCAGCTTGCCGGGCAGGGTAGAGCCCTCCAGCGCCGACTTACGGCGGGTCAGCTCCCGCGCCTTTCGTGCCGCTTCCCTCGCCTGGAACGCCATTACAGTCTTGTCGATGATCTTTCTCGCGTCCGAGGGGTTCTCCTCCAGGTAGTCGTTCAGGCCGTCGGCGACCAGCGTCTCGACGATGCCTTTTACGTCGCTGTTGCCCAGCTTGGTCTTCGTCTGGCCTTCGAACTGAGGACTGGTAAGCTTGACGCTGATGATGGCGGTCAGTCCTTCGCGGATATCTTCGCCGGAGAGGACCATTTCGCCTTTGACCAGGTTGTTCTTCTTTGCGTAGTCGTTGACGGAGCGCGTCAGCGCCGAGCGGAAGCCGCTCAGGTGGGTGCCGCCTTCGTGCGTGTTGATGTTGTTGGCGAACGCCAGGACGGCCTCGCTGTAGCCGTCGTTGTACTGCATGGCGATCTCGACCCTGGTCGTGTCCTTCTCCCGCTCGAAGTAGATCGGGTGCGGGTGCAGCACGTTCTTGCCTTCGTTCAGGTAATCGATGAACTGGACGATGCCGCCCTCGTAGTGGAACAGCTCGCTCCTGTTGGCCTTTTTATCCGTCAGCGTGATCTTGATGCCTTTGTTCAGGTAGGCCAGCTCGCGCAGCCTGTTGGCCAGGATGTCGTACTGGAACTCGAGCGTCTCGAAAATGGCATTATCCGGCATGAACGTGGTCTTCGTGCCGGTGTGGGCTGACTCGCCGATGACCTTCACTTCTTCCACGGGCTTTCCCCGCTCGTAGCGCTGGAAGTAGACCTTCCCGTTCCTGCTGACCTCGACGTCGAGGTACCTCGAGAGCGCGTTGACAACCGATACGCCCACGCCGTGCAGGCCGCCGGAGACCTTGTAGGTCCGGTTGTCGAACTTGCCGCCCGCGTGCAGCATGGTCATGACGATCTCCAGCGCAGGCTTCTTGTATTTCTCGTGCATCTCGACCGGGATGCCCCTGCCGTCGTCTGTGACGGTTACGCTGCCGTTCTCGTTGATGGATACTTCGATGTTATTGCAATAGCCGGCCAGCGCCTCGTCGATGCTGTTGTCCACTACCTCGTAGACCAGGTGGTGCAGACCCTTATAATCCGTAGAGCCTATATACATGCTGGGCCTTTTCCTTACGGCCTCAAGGCCCTCGAGCACCTGGATGCTCGAAGCGTCATAGCGTTTGACTGCCGGGGTTTCGTTTGACATTGTGTACTATACCTCGCGATAATTTTTTTAAAAATTTTCCCAATCCGATATGATGTGAATACGAATAAACGGTCTATGACCTGTTCACTGCTTCGTAATACTCACCAGGATTAATTGTCATGCATGGAATATATATTTAATGCTTTCAGCGAGAAAAAATTCGATTACGGGGCTAATACGAATAAAATGGGAGTAATTTATATAATAATATTTCCGATAAGTTTTTCATTCAATGCGCTGACCAATAACCTTAGAGCGAAGATGAGACTCGACGAATACCTTGTTTCCGAGGGCTATATCGCCTCACGCAGCCGGGCCCAGCGCTATATTGAGCGCGGGCTCGTCAAAGTCGACGGCGTCGTGGCGACCAAACAGTCTAAAAAAGTAGCGCCCGGCAGCCGCATCGAGATAGCCGAAGCCGACCAGCCGGAGGGCTATTTCAAGCTGAAAGGCATCCAGGAGCAGTCAGGGCTGTTGCATCCCGGCGACGCCGTCCTGGACATAGGGTCGAGTGCCGGGGGCTTCCTCATCTATGCGTCGACTATAGCTCAAAGGTCGTCGGCATCGAGTACAGCGAAGAGTTCCGGCCGCAACTCTCAAAGGTCGCTGAAGAGCATCCCAACGTCAGCATTGTCTTCGGAGATGCCTTTAACATGGATTTATCTCAACTCGGGGCGGGGTTCGACGTTATTCTCAACGATATGACTGTCGAGCCGTCTGCGTCCATCGAGATTATCGGCCCGGTTCCTGCCGCTGCTGAAGAGGGCGGCCGGGTCATGCAGGTGCTGAAGCTGGATAAAATAAAGGACGTTGAGCCATTTTTAGAGTTACTCGAAAGCAAGGGGCTGAAGATTGAGAAAGTGATCCGGCCTGAGAAAAAAGAGGCTTACGTCGTTGCTGTTAAATAGTCACAGGCAGGCCGGTGCACGGGCAACGCGTGTGCGTGAGCGGCCAGGCGGGCGTACGACTGTCTTTTCAGACAGTGCGATATCCTTTACTTTTCCGGCAAGTGCTCCCGGAGCCACAGGAAACTCATGATAGTAAAGACGATGGCGATATTAAAAATAGATAAAACAGGGCCAGGAAGTTCTACGATTCTTAACTCCGTGCCCTCTGTGTCCGATGCTTACCCGAAGATAGCGCCCATGCCTTCTGCGGCCTCGTCCTCTTCCTTGTGGACGGCGTCGATTACCGCCTTCTCCTCGTCACCGGCCAGTTTCGTCATGGGGATCTTGGACTCGGCGATCTTGTCCTCGGCCGTCTTGAACTTATCCGGGTTCTCCGCCCGGACATAGAGATAATAGCCAGTCTTGCGCTGCGTGCCCATGAGCTTAGCCTCACGGTCGACGGGCCCGAGCCGCTTGAAGAACTCATCGGAAAGGAGCGTCTCAACGTCTTTCTTGTTCTTGTCCTCGTAATAATATACAGCTTCCATTGTCACACCTTGACTAATAGCGTTATAGGGTAATTGCACAAGCGCTTAATATAAGCATCGGACACGGAGGAGCATTGGACACAAAGGGCACGGAGGATGCACATAGTCCTTTTTGCCCTTTGTGGCCTCCGTGTCCGATGCTTACATCTTGTAGTGTTTCCTTAGTTTGCTGATGCTCTCCCCTGTATACTGGATCTTGTCCATGTCATTCTCGCCCAGCCCGGCCTTTTTGGCGAGCTGCAGGTACAGCACATCCTCCGGCGCCAGGCCCATCAGGAAAGAGCCCACGGCGTCCGTGGCCACGAAGTCCTCGCCGGCGATGATCACATTAGAATCGATGGGGTCACAGGCAAGCTCGTGGCGCTGGCAGCCTATGATGCCGTCGATGACTGTGAGCTCCGGCCCGAAGACCCGGTTCAGGTCGACGATCTTCTGCGCCAGGTCGTCGTGCATGATGCCTTTGGGGAGGATGCCGCCCATCATGTTCTTCATGGACAGCGTCGACAGCGACCAGCAGTGGACCTTGAGCTTCGGCACCGACAGGATACAGTCATAGTCCACGAAGGAGCGTGCGACACGGACCGTCTTCAGCGACCGGCCGCCCTCGATGTTCACGTCCACATGAGGCTCCGCGTTCAGGTCAATCAGCTTGATGCCCAGGCTCTTCATCTCGTCGACTAAGCCGCTGGTACTGAATGACTCCATGGTGTTCACGCTGGCCATGCCTCCCTCACCCACCGCGAACTCCCGGCTGCTCCAACCGTGCTCCAGCAGGTACTCGGCGATCGACCGGACTACTCTGGGGTCCGTGGTCACGCCGGTCGAAGGGTGGCTGCCATTTACGTAGTTCGGCTTTATCAGCACGCGCTGGTAATTGCGCAGGATGTCGTCTGCGTGGATCTGGTCCAGTGCGGTTTTAGGCCCGTTGACGGGATCATCGGTGCTGACGATGGAAACTAACGTACTCTTCTTCAAGCGGCTCACCAGGGATATTCTATCTATAATACGTGCAATATAATTAAAAATATTATCGACATGATCGCCAGAAACCGCCAGTGATACTGACGACTAAACGGCCGTCCGACTCCACGATAAAAACAGGTAAGGCTTCACTTCGGAAGCGTGGGCAGGTTCTTGCAGGCTGCTGCGATTTTCATGCTCAGCTCGCGATCTAAGATGATCTCTACTGAGATGTCGCGCTTAGTCTTCTTCCTGCTGTTGGCTACCTCGTTCAGCGCGCTGATGACCAGCCCGCCGTTGTCCACCCATACGTCGAAGTCCGCGCTGGGCGGCATCTCGAGTTTGCTGCTGTAGTCTACGGACGTCTCGCCGTCGACCGTTGTCTTTGTGCTCACTGCAATTTTCAGCTAAACCACCGCACACTAAAAGGCGATTGGGTAATAATAAATTTGTGCTGGCTGCTGGTTTTCGCGGGGCTCCCGGGGGGCCTTGTTCCAAAAAGGCCCCCCTGGGTCACGACACCGGGCGTCAGTGCCGAAGGCACAAACTGCGATAGTTTTTCGGGGTGCAAGGGGGACTTTTTACTAAAAAGTCCCCCTGTACGCTTGTATTAACAGGGATATCTTCATCTTTCCATCATAATAAACTTGTATGAACGCTGATTCAAACACACGCGCGCGAGGGGCCGCGGGGCGATGACGCAGGCCTGCGGGCGGGGCTCTATCGACGCATGGCCAAGATCGAGACGCGGAGAATATGCTTTTCAAGGGCTAAGCGTACAGGGGGAACTTTTTGGGAAAAAGTTCCCCCTTGCACCCCTTCAAAAACGATCCTTAAAACGGTGCCTTCGGCACATGTGTACGGTGTCGAGACCCAGGGGGCTTTTTGTAAAAGCCCCCGGGAGCCCCTCAAAACAATCTATGCGCCGGTCGGGGATCGAACCCGAGTTTATGGCTTGGCAAGCCATAGTGATAACCACTACACTACCGGCGCATTACCTGTGACGCAGAATCCTAATTGCGCTGATGGCATATAATATTTTCGCCCCGTAGGCGCGCAGCGGCCTGCCGGGGCGTCGTGGAAAACGCCAGCAGCCGTGGACTATATACTCTTTCGCTTGTTCTTCATGTTACCGCCCCGTGGCGTGGCCATTACGGGCGTCTCGTTCACACTGAAAGCCCATTTCAGGAGGAACGGAGTAAGGATCGAGGTCACTATGATGAGCATGCCCAGCACCGAGAAAATGGCCGGGGTGATCAGCGGCATGCCGGCTGCGAACATGACCATGGCGCCTATCTGGGCGATGACCAGTGTGTCTTCCCCGACGCATATGGCGGAACAGCCGATCTTGCGGGCGTCTTTCATCTTGAAGCCGCCTGCATAGGTGCAGCCCGTAATCGCACCGGCGTACTTGAAGACGATGACCGTGGCCAGCAGCAGGACGAACAGTATGAGATAATAGGGGATGCCGAAGCCGCCTGGCAACTGGAGTGCCGCGCCGCCCAGGATGGCCCCGAAGTCCATCTGCAGGCCGGTGAATGCGAAGAAGATGGGGATGAATAAGCCGTAGCCGACGGCCTTGATCTTGGGCGCGATCACTGTCTCGCTGAACGGGGACCCTGCCAGGATGGCACCGGCCAGGAATGCCCCGATGACCGCGGTGAGTTCCAGCCAGTCGCTCAGGGCTGCCACGGCGAACAGGATGATCAGCGAAAGCGTGATGATCGACTGGTCCTCGCTCGTACGCCGGGAGACGCCGAGCAGCCAGTTCGCCACCGCACCTCCGAACTTGATCACGAAGATCATGAAGCCGATTACCAGCATCAGTAGAGTGAACGCCTTCCCGCTGATCACGGCGAGGAACTGGCCCACGTCCAGGCTGCCCCCTTCGACCATGCTCGTGTAGGCGCCCAGCACCGAGAGGAATACGGCAAGCAGGACGATGGAGAAGATGCCGTCCGTGACCTCGACGGCGACGAGCGTCTTGAACACGTTCGAGAACCGGTCGCCGATCTCGCTCAAATACCTGAAACCGATGACTGTCGACGTCGAAGTGAGCGCCACGCCCACGATGCACGCCTGCGCGAGCGAGAAGTACAGCTCCTGGCCCATGGCCAGGTCGATGACCAGCGTGGCAGCCGTGGCCCCGAGGAAGACGAGGGATGCGCCGATGAGCGTGATGGCTGAGGCGCTGCGGGCGTTGTTCTTGAGTATCGTCTCCATGTTGATCGAGAGCCCCATGATGAACATCATGAACATGACGCCGAGGTTAGCCAGCACTCCGAGGTTTTCCCAGTTGACTATATTGGCCTCCGACGGAGTGATCACTCCCAGCGCCATCGGGCCCAGCAGGATGCCTACGAGGAGCTCGCCGATGATTGACGGGGACCCGAACCGTTCGGCGATCATGCCCAGCAGCTTGCCCAGCCCCAGGATCAGCAGGATCCATAACAATAGAGTACTGTCTAACACTTTTTATTGCTCCATCCATCCCATTATCGGCGAATGATATGCCGATTCCCCGTGTTGCAGAGATACCACTCTCTGCGGTTCGAATATGAATTACATCTCTCACTATTTGTACTTGTCTGTATTTGGGGGAGCGCCAGCCCTGTAGACGACCTACTGTCCGGGTATACAGGTCCCTGCTGCAGGCCGCATGCAGCCCCGGACCGCCGGGCAGAAACGGCAAGCAGGCAGATGGCCACGGCTAAGGCAACCAAAATAAAAAAAGAGAGGCTTTTAGATCAACAGCATCGCCGGGAGCAGTATCCTTCCGCCGAAGAGGATTACCAGGACTGCCAGGATCACGAAGATAATGACCAGCCACTTGGCGATCTCCATGCTGAAACCTGCGATACCCCTGGCTCCGAGGACATACGCGACCAGCGCCAGTACTAAAAACACCACGGCTAACCAAATAAGACCATCCATTGTATCACCAACTTTAATGTATCATACCATTTTTATAAATATAAACATTCATTACATTTTAGGCTAATTAGGGTATAAAAAACCGTATTAATACCTGATTTTGCCGTTATGGCGCGTATTACAGATGTAATTTTATCTTAAGTGCTTGTACAGGCTTTATTTGTCTTATAAAAGCAAGCAGAAGGCTTTAACCATATACCGGAAAATGTCGGAGGTACCCTGAGGTGACCATGATAGGAGACTACATACGAAGTTTGTGCGGCTTCAACACGAATGTCCGGCTGTTCCTGGCGCAGACGTTCGTCACCGGCATTTACTCGGGCATTTACGGTGTCGTATTCAACCTGTATGTGCTGCACATGGGCTTCGACACAGGTTTTCTAGGCCTGCTGCTCTCAGTGACGCTGCTCGCGTCCGCTCTCGCTTCCATTCCGGCAGGCATGCTGTGCGACCGGTTCAGCCACAAGAAGATCCTGGTCATCTTCGGCCTCCTGTCCATTGTCACTATGCTGCCGCTGTTCGTCTCCTCGTCCCCGTCCGTGCTGCTGGTCTCCGCCGCCGTCAGCGGCATCTTCGGGCAGATCAGCCTCGTATGCGCCACGCCTTTCCTCACGGAGAACTGCGAGAAGGGCGGGATGACCCACGTCTTCAGCGCCAGCTCGGCCCTGTCATGGGCTGCGTCAGTGCTAGGCTTTGCTGCCGGGGGAATTCTCCCTTACCTGTGGCCGTACCTGCAGGTCTCCGGCGACAAGTACCGGCTCACGATGCTGTTCTCGCTGCTGCTGCTCGCCGTCGGCTGGACGATGCTGCTTTTCCTTAAAGGGAACAAGCACACCAGCCACCGGACCTGCAGCACACCGCTCAACCTGAAGCCCTCGAAAGTCGTGATGAAGTTCATGCTGATCAGCGTCATCATAGGTGCCGGCTCGGGGATGATTGTGCCGTACTTCAACGTCTACTTCACCAAAATCATCCACGCCAGCGTCTTCGGCACCGGCCTCGTCTTCGCGGTCGCCAGCATATTCATGGTGGCCGGCTTCATCGCGATCCCGTGGCTTTCCGAGAAGATTGGCCGGGCCAGATCTGCCGTCCTGACGCAAATCGCCTCGTTGCCGTTCCTTGTCCTGCTGGCGATCACCAGCAGCTTCCTCGTCGCGTCTTCCGCCTATGTCATGCGCATGCTCCTGATGAACATGGCCGCCCCGGCGACGACGAGCCTGCAGATGGAGGTCATCCGGCCGGAAGAGCGCGGGTACGCCGTAGGGCTCATGTCCATGGGCCAGAGCTTCGCCATAGCCGCCAGCACTTACGCGAGCGGTCTGCTGATGGCCGGCGATAACTATACACTGCCTTTCACGATCACCTGCCTGTCCTATATCCTGGGGGCGGGGCTGATGTACTATTACTTCGGCCGTGAAGAAGGTCAGTCATGGCCTGCGGCCACGCCGGTACCCCGGCAACTGCTCCACACGCCGCCAGCGCCGCACGATACGGGAGAATGAACGAACTGCGAAAGAGTCCTCTGTTGCGGTTACAGGGCAGCCGCCGGAAAAACGAGTCCGTGTGGTCTAAAGGCAGGCAGAAGGTTTTAAACTTGCATGCGGACACCTGCTATTCTAGCACAGAGGAGGGATGGAAATAATCAAGAGTTACATTCGCGCGTTATCCAGCTTCAACGTCAATATCAAGCTACTGCTGTTACGCACGATCATCATGGGCCTCTATGCGGGTGTCTACGGGATCATCTTCAACCTGTATATCCTGGACCTGGGCTACCGCACGGACTTTTTAGGGCTGCTGCTCTCGGTCTCGCTGCTCACCTCTTCCATCGTGTCCATCCCCGCAGGTATTTTATGCGATCGCTTCGACCGGAGAAAGCTGATGCTGGTTTCCAGCGCTTTATCTGTCGCTGCCGTCGTGCCGATCTTCATCATGCATTCCCCGTACGCACTGCTCCTGTTCAGCGCCCTGTACGGAGTGTTCAGCTCCATCAGTTCCGTGTGTCTCACGCCGGTGCTGGCGGAGAACTGTGACCAGGAAACGGTCCACGTTTTCAGTGCGAACGCGTCCCTGGGCTGGATCGCGGCGGTCATGGGCTGCGCGCTGGGAGGCATCCTGCCCGGCCTGTGGGCGGGATACGCGTCGGGGAACACCTACCGGCTTACACTGCTGTCGTCGCTGGTGCTTCTCATTGTGGGCTGTCTCATCCTCGCGCTGATGAAAGCCGGCAAGCCCTGCCCCGTCCGTACTGCCCGCAAGCGTAAGCCTTTATCGCTCAAGGAACTGCGCCCGTCCGGGATGGTGCTCAAGTTCATGCTGACCAGTGTCACCTTCGGAGTAGCTACGGGCATGATCGTGCCGTACTTCAACATCTTCTTCATGAACGTGGCTAACATGAGCGTGTTCGAGATCGGCCTGACCTCGGCTGCTGCGGGGGCCTTCATGGTGGTCGGCTTCATCCTGACCCCATACATGACCTCGAAGATCGGCAAGGTCCGTTCTGCGGTGGCGACAAAGATACTCTCAGCGCCGTTCCTCATCGTCATGGCGATCACGACGGACTTCATGCTGGTAGCCGGGGCTTATGTCGCCTACATGTTCCTGATTAACATGGCAGGGCCGGCGACCACAAGCTTCCAGATGGAGCAGATACATCCCCGCGAACAGGGCTACGCTGTCGGGCTGATGTCCACCGGGAGCTGCCTCGCGGTCTCGGCGAGCTCCTTCATCGGCGGCATCCTGATCGCAAACGGCAACTTCACCGTGCCGTACCTGCTCACCTGCGCCGGATACCTCGTCACCGCAGCGCTGCTATACTATTTCTTCAAGGACGTTGAGAAGATACCCGGGCGCTCCCGCCTGTCAACGCCCATCCCTGACATCGGGCCGGCCATCATCGTGAAAAGCCGGGCGCGAAAAAGCAGTCACGGCGTTCATCACTTCTCCACGGACTATATGGACGGCGGCAGCCCGTTCATGGACCCGTGACAGCACCGTATGTCCGGGAATCCGGGGATTGTCCCGGTAAAACCGGCGCAACGAAGGCTGCCGCAGTAATCAGGCCCGGAAATACGCCTGTTCACCGCCTGTTGACGGGTATTAGCGGTCTATTTTGCTCAATTTCTACGATTTAGTCCTTTCATGTGCTAAAAACACAAAACATGTTAATCAACGTTATTCGTGAATCATAATTCGGTGGGGCGATTCTTGATACACGATTACGTGCGGACAATGATGAGGTCTACGTTGAACGCCCGGGTATACCTCACCTTCACGTTCCTGCTGTCGCTGTACGTCGGCATCTCCAACGTGATCTTCAACCTGTACATCCTCAAGCTCGGGTACAATGAGCAGTCCATAGGGCTGCTCATCTCCGCCTCGCTGATCGCCACCGGCCTGTTCGCCTTCCCGGCGGCCCGGTGCTGCGACCGGATGGGCAGCCGCATGTGCCTGGTGACGTCAGGGCTGCTCACGGCTGTCTCGATGTACCTTCTCTATACGGTGACTTCCATGGAGCTGCTGCTGGCGCTGAGCGTGCTGAACGGAGTCTTCGCGACCATTCCTACTGTCATAGGAGTACCCTTCCTGATGGAGAACAGCACGCAGGAAGATCGCCTTCATATTTTTAGCGTCAACTTTGGCATCTTCGTTTTTGCGACGGTCATCGGCACGTCGCTCGGCGGATACCTGCCACAGGTATGCGCCATGTTCTTTGGCATGCCGGAGATGAGCGTGGAAGCGTACCGTTATACCCTGATGGTTTCCCTTGCCGTAGCTGCGCTGTCCGTGGTCCCGCTGATCTTCATCAAGGAGCGGAAACATACATGCCCGATACGGACCGATACTAAAGCGTTCCTGCGCAAGCTTGTCGAGTCCCGGACCATCCGGCAGCTTGTTCTCATCAGCTGCCTGATCGGCATCGGGGCGGGCCTGATCGTGCCCTTCTTCAACGTGTATTTTAACAAGACGTTGCAGGCGGGCCCGGATCAGATCGGCATCATCTTCTCACTGGCGCAGGCTTCGATGGTCGTGGGGGCGGCTGTCGTGCCATACATCGCCGCCAGGTTCGGCAAGGTGAAAACCATCTCGCTGACGTATATAGTGTCGTTGCCGTTCCTGCTGATGCTCGCATTCACGACAAACCTGTATCTCGCCGGTGGCGCCTATATCCTGAGGATGCTCTTCATGAACATGTCGTCCCCGGTGAGCAGCAGCTTCTCCATGGAGATCGTGCGCCGGGACGAGATGGCGTCCGTGTCCAGCCTGACCTCGACGGCAAACTGCTTTGCCCTTGCCGCAGGGTCGTTCATCGCCGGCGTGCTCATGACCTGGGGAGTGCAGACGATGCCCTACCTGGCTGCCTGCGGATTCTACACTATCGCATCCGTACTCTACTACCGGTTCTTCCGGGGCCACGAGACGGCCATGGCACAGGCCGGAGAGCAGCCGGCCGTCGAGGTCGAGACCTCAGCCTGACGTCATGTTCAGCATCCATCCGGGCGTAAGCTCTATGGAGCGGTTCAGCATCGCGTCGCTGCTGTCCACTCGCGACAGCCCATCCTCGAACAGGCACGTAGGCTTTCTCCGTATCGTTCTTCTGCATCGAGATGGCCGCGTTCATGAAGCTGTCCGCCGCGAGGCTGAGGTTAAACGTGCAGCCCCGGAGGCTGTCGCCGAACTCTTTCTCCTGCGGGCTCCCGGCATAACGGGCCATCTGGCCATAGCTGTTGGCCGCCGCATTGTACTCCATGCTCGCGTTCGCATAGTCAGCGATGGTCTGCCGGAAATCGTAGTTCTCCCAGGCTAAGGTGCCGTTGTTGAAATAGTCCTGCGCCCAACCGTGATGGTCCATGCCATCGATATACGCTCTCAGGTAAGCGTCCTGCCCGGACTGGACTTTGCTGTCGTCCTGCACCGAGCTGGCGCACCCTGATGAGGCGGCGGCCAGGATGATCACGGCGAACAGGACAGTGACAGCCGTCATTGCCCTCTTGCTTTCTTCAGTCACGCCTGACTGTTATGGATTATATGTAAAAATGGTTGACCCGCAAAATGAGCGAATGCCACGCTTCCGGCACGGGCAAATGACGCCGAACCGTTTTATATCATCAGTCTCATATATCGATTCCATGCAGAAGCGGATAGGCTTTTCCACGCTGTCGCTGTTCATGAGGTCCGCCTCCGAATGGTCGGATGCCGCCGCACGCGACGGGTTCAACGCGCTGGAAATCCTGTGCGAGGGCCCCAACTGGCCCAGGCAGGCCCCGTCCCGGGCCATTGCGGACAGCTTACAGGGCCGCGGGCTGGAAGTGTACATGCATTCCCCGACCATCGACCTGAACCCGGCCAGCGTGAACCGCGGCATACGGGAAGAGACGGAACGCCAGTTGCGAGAATCAGTAGACATGGCAGTGATCATCGGCGCCCGCTTCGTGACTACACATCCCGGCGTCGTGCACAAGGACAAAGTGCGAGGGTTCTGCTCGGAGTATGCGATGCAGCTACTGGGCGAGGTCTCCGATTACGCTCGTACCCGTGACGTCACGCTCTCCATCGAGAACATGCCGTACCGGCCGACATACCTCTGTAACAGCCCGGAAGAGCTTCTGGCTTTCCAGCGCCATTGCGGCTGCGGCATCACCATCGACGTCGGGCACGCGATACTCTGCCCGGAGCCCTACGAGTTCCTCAAGATGGACGGTATTTCCTATTTGCACGTCAACGACAACCATGGCAGCAAGGACCAGCACCTCTGCCCCGGCGACGGTATACTCGACCTCTGCAAGCTCGACGGGCAGGAACGCATGATCATCGAACTCGACGACTACCAGAGTGTGCTCCGCGCCAGGCAGGCGATTATGAGCACTTTAAGCTCGCTCGAAATGAGCCCTGATGCATGAACAACAAGCGATTACGCCAGATCAAAGCGCTGTGACGCCGTTAAACTCATTATATTTAAAACTATCACAGTAAATAGAATTATTTATCATTTAGGACTATATTTTTTCACCATTTAGTATTTTAAACCCTGTCTGACGACAAAGTTAATATCAGATATTGCAATATGTAATTTTCAGGCGGGATGGTTCCCGGCTGAGCGAGCTGTGGACGGAATTGCCGCACAGTACGCTTGAGGCCCTGGGCCCGCGTCATGACAGATGATACGCTTTTCCAGCATAGAAAGGTGAGTGGATGGAGAATGACCGCGCTTTGAGGATGGAAATCATCAACAACTATCTGAACGATACCCGGGAACGGTTCTGCTATGTCAACGAGTCTTATTTTGACAACAGGATCCCCGACATTATGCTCCGGATCAGCGATCGCCTGTGCAGCCGCATAGGATATGCGCATAGCAATCCGCTCGGAGTAGTCCTTTCTTACCGTTATCTCCGGAAGTACGGGTGGGAAGTGATGGACGAGGTGCTGAAGCACGAGATCGCTCACATATACTCGTACCACTTCTACGGAGAGCGCGGTCACCTTGGCCCGAACTTCCGCAACGCCTGCCGGCTGATGGAGGTATCTCCTACTGCCCGCACGAACGAGCTGTTCGTCGATCGGGAGAAATGGTACTACCGCTGCCGCAAGTGCGGGCAGGTGTTCAGCACGTACCGGCCTTTCAGCAGCGTGGAGTACTGCGACTGCGGGAAACGTTCCGACATGACGATGCTCATCAAGGTCACGCCGGAGCAGACTACCTATCCGCTGAACGAGTTCCGGGCGCACGTGAGCCCCAAAATTACCATCTATCGTTGCCGTAACTGTGGCCGGGAAGTCAAACGGTACAAACGCTGGTCCCAGAAAAGGTCATGCGCCGTCTGCAGCCCGGACAATTTCGACGAGAGCTGCCTGATGGAACTCGTTAAGTGAGAGGCCTCATTTCGTGAGGCCACGAGAGACTAAGGCCACGGAGACTATTTTCACCACAGGGGACACAGAGGACACAGAGGACGGCACAGAGGATTTTATAGAAAATGGCTGATGCGCAGTGAGAGCCCATCTTCTTAAAAAGTCCTCTGTGAATACCTCTGTGCGCCTCTGTGTCCCCTGTGGTGAAAGTCCTCCGCGCCCTCCAGAAACCTCCGAGACCTCCCCGGTGCGCATTTTTTCCGACATACGGTTTTAACTGTACATTTCGTTGACACAAACGTATGGATTTTCCATCAGTAGTGCGAAAGTACGGCGAAGAGACGACGAAGCACGCGCTGACCCGGCTCGTGGGTCGGATACGCAGCATTATCGACATACGGACGGCGTCGGCGGTCGACGGCGTGGTGGTCATGACAAACGAGGAGTTGCAGGCTGACGCAGTCAGTGTTACGTGCACGCTGGACGATTTTCCCTTCACCGTCGACGAAAAATGCGTACTCGTCGAAAAGGCCTGGGAGATTATCGGGCCATAAACCGTGATTTAATGGCAAACCCTGGGGTTTACCATTCCTGCAGCACGCACATCAGCTGTTTCGGGTAGTCCTCGGCGGTAATGCTCTTAGACTCAAGCTGCCAGTACAGGTCGATGACCTTGCCGGTGATCGCCACCTGTCTCTTCACGTCCGAAAGCTGCTCGCTGCTGCGGTTCAGCCTTTCCAGCACGACGTTCAGCTCGTCGCGCATCCTCTCGTTTTGTTCCCCAATCTGCTCCTGATAATCTGTCATACTTATGATTTTGTAATTATGACAATATAAGGGTTACCCGACAATCGGCCGGTAAGATATTAATTAATTTGCAACCGTTTGATTAGTTTATATTAAATTTGTTGCCACCTACAGTGACCACATCCTGCCCCGGGACTTTATCCGGCAGGACCGCAAAACTATTTCAGCGAGAATATACTATCGATTCAAAGAGATTAACACGATGAAGCCGACGAGCACGTTCGAGTGCGCCTGTTGCGGGCAATGCTGCGCCAACCAGGATGTCATCCAGCTTACGTCCTACGAACTGTACGTGCTGGCCGACTACCTCAAGGTCGCTCCCCTGGAGCTGTTCGAGCGCTGTTGCACCGTCGCCGAGACCAGCCTCAACGCCCAGAAGCACATGTACATCCGCACGACCGAAGGCCGCTGCCCGTTCCTGGAAGGCAATTTATGCAGCGTCCATACCGCGAGACCTTTCGCGTGCCGGGCATACCCTATGCGCTCCCCGGAGATCGAGGCCGGCCACATGAAGGACTTCATCCGGCACCGGTACCCGATGCTGGAGCAGACATGCAGCGTGTTCAGGCTCGACGACCATGACCTGCTCATCGGAGACACGGGACTGCTCGTCGACCAGGCAATCGCCTTCGCGGCCGACGAAATTTACTATAACATGATCATGGACGGCCCGGCCGACCTGTCCATCCCCGCCCGGGTGGCCGCAGAGTCCCTGCTGGACGAGACTACCCGGAAAGAGGCGATGGATTTCATCCTGAGCGCCGGTAAGACCCCCATGTTCCGCGCCATCGGCCGGATGGCTATGACGCTGCAGGCCATGTCCTGGGGCACGACGATTACCCTCATCCGGGAACCGTCCCGCGTCACGCTGGAGCACTCCGTTAAGCCCGGCAACTACGTGCTCGCGGCCACCGACCAGGCGTCGGTCGATGCCGTCAAGTTTCTAATTAAAAACCCGAGCCTGTACTGCAAGGCGTTCTCCATGGCCTCGGCGCCGGGGAAGATGCTCATTAGCGCCGCCTACGCTTCGCCGGAACATGGCCTGGCTGTCGGCTTCCAGCTCGAGCTGGAGGACGCTTCGGTCAAGGAGATGACCTGGGATGGGACCACGCCGCTGTACGTCTTTTTCGTACCGGAGGACGGGTCCGCGGAGCAGGCCGTCGGGCTGACGCTGAACGTCGATCAGCTATAAATCTTAAAGCCCGCCAGGACCTTTTTTGATTTATGGCTACGCCGCATTATTGTTGCTTATACAATGCGTGAAGGAACGCCCGGAACAGTTTTTAAAGCCCGCCAAGATCGCCAAGTACCGCCAAGATCGCCAAGTTTTACAATTATACTATTGTATTCATTCTGCCTTCGATATTGGTCTTGGCGATCTTGGCGGGCGTTACCGCTGCGCATGACTATACAATGGCCAGCGACGATCCCTGCAATAGTTTTCGATTAATCCTTGGCACCTTAGTCTCCTTGGCGTCCCTAAAACCGGAAAATCTTAAATACTATAAAAGTAGATAACAGCCACTGCATTTTGTTTGTCGTGGTATCCAAGCTTGGTATGGAGCAGGTTTGCTAAACCTGTGCCCGTGAGGGCTCGGGAGTTCAAATCTCCCCCACGGCGCTAAAAGTTTTTGAAGGGCTCCCGGGGACTTTTTCCAAAAAGTTCCCCTGGGTCTCGACACCGGCACAAGTGCCGAAGGCACCAATTTTAAGATCGTTTTGGAGAGGTGCAAGGGGAACCTTTTTCCAAAAGGTTCCCCTGTACGCTTTTATAAACAAAATTTATGTACCATTTGAAGGGGCTCATAGATGCTTTTTAAAAGCCTCCCGGGTCTCGACAACAAATTAGGGAACCAACGCCAGTATCTTTTTAATCACCGCTGGATCGTTCACCAACATCTCCGACTCTACCAGCCGCGGGATCAATGTCGCCCAGGCCTTCTCGCGCTCGAACACATTTTTAAAGAGCGGCAGCGCATCTTCCACTTTACCGCCATTAACCAGCGTCACCGCGCACCAGAACGGGATTTCCGCCAGGTGCGGTGCCGACTGCTTTGCCGCGGTATATTCGCTGTTCGCCGTCGCCGTATCGTTCTTCTCCATCGCCAGATCGCCAGCGTTCATGTGCTGATAGGCACGCTGCAACCGCACCAGGCGCTTTAGCTCATCCACCGGTTGCGGATGGTCCTCCACCCGCAGGTCGAACTTGCGATCGACCCACGGCCTGCCCGTCGATTGTGCGCCCACTACGATCAGCGCCGCCGACTGCCGGCCGCGGATATCTCCGCCGGCCGCCTCTGCCGCCTCCAGCGCCGCTATCATCCTGTCCGCCAGATCTCCCTTCGCACCACGATACGCCTTCTCCATCGCAGGCCAGATGCGATCGTTCGACATCATGTTCGCCTGCACGCTGAACTGGGCCTCCGGGTCCGTGACATGCCCCGCGGGCTTGATACACCTGCGCCCGGTGTGTCCCGCCACCCGCCCCGTCGCATCGATCATCGCTACCTGTCGGAGCTCCCGCCCCGCATCCTTTGCAAGCAGCTCTTTCAGCGCATCCGGCGCGCTGCGGCCTCTCCGCATCGCCGCCAGGCCCAGCGGGCCATATGCCGGATCAGACATAGCCTGCGTCGCCACCGCGCCCACGCCAGCCTCCGCCCACGGTACCACTGTACCTACCGAGAACCAGTGCGACTGGACGGCCACGCCGATTTCGCCTGTTGCCATGTCACGTGCGACAATGCTGTACGTGCTCACCGGCCGGATCAATCGTGGTGCAGTCTTTTCAGCCTTCCGGGCCGATAGCGGCTGCCTTGCAGACTGCCTGCCTTTCACCATAAAAGTCACCGAACATCAGAGAATATTACCATGTTTCATTATCATCCTATCGTGACACAGATAAAGAGATCAAGGCCAGTGTTGTTGTGACAGCGCCGCGTCGGCACCGAGCTATCGACGTTATCGCACTATGAATCTCAGGGGTGCATCCCGGTAATATTTTATATACAGGCGTTTAATAATTATGGGACTCTTTATGAAAATCGGTATCATCGTCTATTCCCAGACCGGAAATACGTATTCCGTGGCACAGAAGCTGAAAGAGAAACTGGCGGCCGCAGGCCACACGGTGGACCTCGAACGCCTGACCACGGTCGGCGGCGAGACTGACCCGGCTAAGGCGAAAATCGAGAAGTTCCCGGACCTGTCTGGTTACGATGCCCTGGCCTTCGCCGGGCCTGTACAGGCCTTTTCTCTCTCCCGGGTCATGGCGTCCTACATGAATCAGCTTCCCCCGTTAAACAACAAGAAAGTCGTCGTGTTCGTCACCAAGGGCCTCGCTCTCGCCTTCACGGGCGGCAACCAGGCGATCAAGAATCTGACGAAGGGAGTCGAGTCGAAGGGTGGCAAGGTTGTCGGGACCGGAATGGTGTTCTGGGGGAGCAAGGACCGGGAAAATCAGATCAACGATGTTGTAACCAAACTGAGTAATTCCTTCTGATTTATCCGTTACCGTGCGGGGAGTTGATGGTTATTACCAGTCTGTCAATCAAAGAGATCGGAGAAAAAATTGCGACGGCCGGAAGGCTGAAGTCAAAACCGCTGTGCGTTTACGGATCTGAAACGGTCCCGGAGGGCGGAAAGCCGATCGCTTCAGCCGACCGCTGCCTGGCAAAGGCCATAGCTTCGGCCTCGTTTTGCGATAATGTGCCGCCTCTGTATTTCGGCAAGGGCGCGATCAGCGGCTGCTGCCCCGGCGGCATCGGCTGGACCGGGTACGGGCGCCTGGCCCCGGCGCTGGAATTCTTCGTGTCCACAGGTACTCCGACGTTCCGGGACGGCGAGGCCGAGTACCTGAAAGCCAGCCCCGAGATCGTCCGGAGTTCAAAGGATGCCGCAGGCACCATCACGCCCCCGGGAACGTATACGGTCATCAGGCCATGCGCCGACCTCGACAGCGACCCGGGCGTCAGGTCCGTCCTGTGTTTCGGCAACAGCGAGCAGATACGCAACCTGTGTGCCCTGGTACACTTCCGGCGCGCCGACCCGTTCAGCCCGGTGCTGGCCGCCTGGGGCCCGACCTGCGCGTCATGGATTACCTATCCCTCAGGAATGGCAGAAAAAGCGCCCGCGGAATCTGCGTATCTGGGACCTATGGACCCTACCGGCAACCGCTGGTTCCCCGAAAATCTGATGGGTCTCGGCATTCCAGTAAAGCTGGCGATCGGCATGTGCGAAGACCTCGACGGCTCGTTCATTGTCCGGAGGTCCCACGTCGCGTATCCGGAAAAAAGGGAGAACCTCTGCCAGTTCGACCTGAAGTAAATTTTTTACGGATGTCACATCATGCCGGTGATATAAAATTATACCGCGCATCGGTCCCAGACGACTGAGCCCCGACTTCAGGGTAGTCGGTCCGCGATTTCATCACACGTCCGCCATAACCTCGTTTCGCCGCATGAACCCCGGCACCCACGGCGGGTCATACCTGGCCAGCCGGAAACCGGACTTCGGCACCATGCCGTTCGCACGCATCCATTCATCCAGCTGCCGGATCTTTTCCCGCACCCTGGGCTCGTGGGAGTGTCCGGAAAACAGGATGACAGCGGAATTATGATCTCCGACTTCCCTGAAATGAATGTCCTCGTTGTCCGGCTGCGGCAGCGTCTCGAGCGTGTATCTGCCTGGCATGACAAATGATATCCTGTATATGCCTTCGCCGGTCGTCTCGGCTGTAACCGGCGCGGTCATCGGGATGTTCTGGTGACCCTCTACGATCTCCTCTGTGACAGGAATCGTCATCGGGACCTTAGACCGCACCCTGTTATGGCCCGTGATATAATCGAACAGTGCCATGAAGCCCTTATACAGGGCATCGTCGAAGTCCGATTTGACGTCGACCTGCGCCAGGATGTAGCCATTGTACATCCGCACCTCGAAATCGCCGTCACGTTTTAATGTCTCGTAGGCAGGCTGCTCCGTCGACATAATCAGATTGTCAATTGTTATGGATTAAAAAGTTAGTTGAATGTAAAATTGCCCGCGGTTATTCTGGTCTATAATGAAGATCAGGATTGAGGGGAAAAATAAATTTTTAATGGAATATCTAAGCCACCGGTATCTGTATCTCGGTCATGAGCTTGCTCTCCGGCACTTCCTGCGGGTTGTTGAGGTACATCTCCCTGCAGAGGCCGTTCATCTTCAGCCCGTGGCTGCCGACGTATTCGAGCGCCTTTGTGTACGCCCCACCGACCTCGTGGTACGGGCCAGTATAGATGAGCGTCACCATCTTTCCGCCCGGCAGGGACTTGACGTCGAATCCCGGCTCAACCGAGATGCGGCCGACGACGGGGACGGCGATCTCGAACTCCATGTGGCCGATGCCTCCCTCTTCGGGCGTTTTCGTCAGCGTGTCGTGGTTGAACAGCAGTGTGATCGGCCCGTTGATGTTCACGTTGCCGCGCTGGTTCGCCGGGCTGAATATCTGCTGCATCACCGCGCCGATCAGGCCGGGGATGACTGCCGACGGCTCGCCTGCACCACGCTTGCTGATCACGCGGATTTCGGGGATTTCCTTTACGACTGGTTCTGTACTGGTCATGTATAACACCTCTATCGCTTTTCTCCCCTGCAGGACTTCCTCGACCTTCTTCAGCTTCTGGATCTCGATCTGGGTCTGCGCCAGCTTTTGCTTGAAGAGCTGCTCGATCCTGGCCTCGTTGGCGGCCGGGTCTTCGAGGTACGCCAGTATCTGGTCGATCTCCGCGCAGCTGAAGCCCATCCAGCTCAGTGTCTTGATCTTCAGGCCCGTCTCGATCTGGTCCGACGTGTAGAAACGGTAGTTGTTGAACCGATCGCGCTTCGGGCTGATCAGGCCTTTTTCCTCGTAGAGCCGGAGGGCTCGTTGAGAAAGGCTCGTTATCTGCGAGAACTTGCCGATGGATATCTGGATGCCTTCTTCAGGGGACATTACACATCACCAGCTTACTTATCCGGTAATCACATAACTGCATGGAGTTTTACCCACGTCAAGCTTTCGTTGCCTGCCAGTGGCCGATAATCAATGGCGCTCGACCTCGACGTCCTGGACTCCGGCAAGTGCCCGTGGGCGTTATGCCTCACGCCTGACGGGCTGGGCTTCGATACTCTGATATATCTTTTACGCGATCTCAAATCCCGCTCCCGACTGGTGGGCGTGAGCATTGTGGAGTTGCGGCCGGTCGAGACTATGGACCTTCATCCGTTAAGTGAACTGGTGAACGTCTGCAGGCACATTTGATGCAAGAGCCTTCAGGATTACCCGTCGTGATCGTAATCAATGGATTAATCCTTGTCTGTCCGGACGGTCTGTCGGGGCATCCTGTAAATGCATCCGTCCTGCTATCGACAATTATATCTTTTTACCGGCAGACTATCTGATTCCAGGTGTACTGATGGGTATCCTTGAGTCCTTCGAAAGTCTGATAGTGACAGCTAATGGCATCTTCTGGGGCGTGCCCCTGTTCATTATGGTCCTTGGCGTCGGGCTTCTGCTGACTGTTCGCCTGGGTGTCATACAGGTCCGGCTCTTCCCGCTGGCCATCGCCCGGCTGACCCGGTCCGTCGGCCAGAGTGAGCAGGGGCGGGAGGGCGACATCTCCCCGATCCAGGCGCTGACCACGGCACTGTCTGGCACTATGGGCATCGGGAACATCGCCGGCGTCTCCACGGCCATCGTCCTTGGGCGGACCGGGCGCGATCTTCTGGATGTGGATGACCGCGGTCATCGGCATGGCCACCAAGTACTCGGAGGCGGTGCTGGCACTCAAGTACCGGACCCGGAGCGCCGACGGGACGATGGCCGGCGGGCCGATGTACTACATAGAGCGCGGCCTGAAGAGCCGCTGGCTTGCTCTGGCCTTTGCCGCCTGCGGGACCGTGGCGATGATCGGGGGCGGAGGCATGGCCCAGGCCAACTCCATCGCCCAGGGCATCACGTCCGGGCTCGGTATCGAATGGGCTGTCGCTGTGCCGCTGGTCGGGCAGGTGTCCGGCATCGGCATCCTGATCGGGCTGGTCCTGGCGGTGGCGACGGGACTGGTCATCGTCGGGGGCATTAAGCGTATCGGCCGGGTAGCCTCGTGGGTGATCCCCATCCTGTCGGTGCTTTACGTCGGGGGCGGTTTGCTGGTCATGGCGCTCAACTATGAGAAGCTGCCCGGGGTCATCGCGCTCATTTTCCAGCACGCGTTCTCGCCGTATGCCGTTGCCGGCGGGGCCATCGGGTACACCATAGCCGAGGCGATGAGGTTTGGCGTCGCCAGGGGCGTATTCACCAATGAGGCGGGCCTTGGCACTGCGCCGGTCGCCTATGCGGCTTCGAAGGCCAGATCGCCGGTCGATCAGGGGCTGCTGGCCATGCTGGAAGTGTTCATCGACACGATCATTACCTGCTCCGTGACGGCGTTTGTGGTGCTGTCCAGCGGGCTCTGGGACGACGGCCTCACCGGGACAGCCCTGACCATCGAGGCTTTCTCGCAAACGCTTGGCCCGGCCGGGACGGCAATAGTCCTGTTCTCTGCCATCCTGTTCGGATATGCGACTATCATCGGCTGGTCTTATTACGGGGAGCAGTTTACCGCCTACGTCCTCGGGCAACGTTACAGGAGCGGCTTTAAAGTGCTGTATCTCTCCAGCGTGGTGCTGGGATCAGCGCTTGGGGTAGGGCTCGTGTGGGAGATCGCCGACCTGTTCAACGGCCTGATGGCCATACCGAACCTGATCGCGCTGGCTGTATTGAGCGGCGTCGTGGCCCACGAGACCAGGATGTACTTCGAACAAGGCGTTGGGACCGAGGCAGATGTCATGCCTCCGGCGCAGCGATAATCGCTCTCCGCCTTCAATTAAAAAAGCTGCTTCGAGTATATCCGCACGATCTGGCAATCCCTGTCCATTTCTTCGCACATGAATTCCCAGCCCTTCTTTTCATAGTATCCTTTCAGCGGCGTATACAGGTAAATCTCCCGGAACCCCAGCTTTTTCGCCTCCGCCAGCACGAAGTCCTGTAGCGCGGAGCCTACACCCTGGTTCCGGTACTCCGGGGGCACATAGAGGTCTGCCATCCACGGGTACAGGTCCTGCCGGGAAAAGAGATCAGCCCGCAACAGGGCGACAGTGCCGACTGGCATGCCGTCGATAAAGGCTATGTATACTGCCGGAATGCCATCCTTTTTACAATGCTCCGTCATGCTGCGGTAGAACTCAAAGTTACCCGGCGCGCCCCAGAAGCTCCACAGCCAGCGGGCTACGAGGCCTTTGAGTTCCGGGCAGTCGGCCATATTAGAGTATACGATCTCGCTCATCCTTCAAGCTCCATCATTCGCCGGCTATTAATAAGTATCCGCCGGGCATCTAAAAAGCGTTTTATTGCATACAATATCCATACCCTTAATGTACAGAAAGGAACCTTTATATCACTTGAGATTATTTATTAACTAACCGCAAGTCAAAATATGAGGTTTACATATGGGACGCAAGGCCAAGGACCCGGAAATCCGGAAAAAGGAGTTTATAGACTCCGCGCTGGAGCTTTTTAGCACGAAAGGCTTCGACGAGACGTCGGTCACCGACATTACAAAAAAGGTGGGCGTGTCCCATGGCGCGTTTTTCTACTACTACAAGTCGAAGGACGATATAATACAGGACGTGATCGAAGTGCTCCTGGAAATGAACGTCAGGTTCGTGAAAGGCCTGGCGGATGACCGGGACATGAGCGCCAAAGAAAAGCTCAAGGCTATCCTGAACACGTCGATTAACTCATATAAGACTATGAGCTGCGACCGGCTGACAGAGTATTTCCACCGTCCGTCCAACCTCGGTTTCCACAAGGATTACTCGCGGAAGTCACGGGAGCTCCTCAACCCGCTGTTCGTCGAGATCGCCGAGCAGGGCATCCGGGAAGGCTACTGCGAGATCAAATACCCCCGGGAAACCGTGGAGTACCTGAGCTATATCTTCGAGGGGCTGGACGATACGTTCAGCGTGCCACAGAGTAACGAGGTCTATTACCGGAAAATCCGTGCCCTCGAGCTGATCGTCGTAAAGGCTCTCGGCATAAAAGATCCTGATATCGGCCTGCTCGATTAATGGTCAATCCGTTCTGGAGGGTCTGCCAACAAAGAAAGATCGTTCGCTAAGCTTAATAAACTGACTTTCAATAAGTCATTTTATTACCGACGAGCGCAGGCACGATGTAAAAAAGTATGATTAATGGGTTAGTATGGGATGAATGAAATGGAGATCAGATCTAAACAGATGGCCGTCCTGATGCTGTCGATGTTCATCTTCACGCTGGGGTTCGGAATAACGGTGCCCATCATGCCGTTTTTTGCGAAGAGCCTGGGCGGTACTGTCGTCGACGTTGGCATTCTCATGGCCGCATTCTCTGCGGCAGAGCTCCTTCTGGCGCCGGTCTGGGGAAAAGCCTCGGACCGCATCGGGCGCAAGCCTGTGATCGTGATCGGTCTGCTGGGGTTCGGCATCGCGTTTGCCTGTACCGGGCTGTCCGGGAGCCTCTGGATGCTCTATGCTTCGCAGATATTCGCCGGGGCTCTCGCCGCAGGCATCTACCCGGCGGTAATGGCCAGCATCGCCGACCAGACGGAGCCCGGGCAGCGTGGCCGTTACATGGGATTGCTGGGCGCCGCCTCCGGGATGGGCGTCATCATCGGCCCCGTATCCGCCAGCCTCATCGCGCTCCTTGGCCTGAACGTCCCATACTTCGCGGCCGCGGCGCTGGGGCTGATCACGATGGCGATCTCGCTGGCGTGGCTTCCTGAAACACGGCTACAGGCCGCGTCTCATACCGGTGCGCGTACACCCGGATGGCTGTCGGCGCTGAAGCCAGGACTGATCATCTTCTTCCTGATGATGTTGTTCGTGTGCATGGCGATGGCCTCGCTGGAGTCGACGCTGGGCTTCTTCGCCATGGACCGCTTCGGCCTTTCGGAAACGCCGTCGCCCATGCCGCTCCTGTGGATCACAGTCGAGTTGACCGGCACTAACCTGCTGGGCATCGCATACCTCTTCTTTGGGGTAGCTGGCGTGCTAACACAGGTATTGCTCGTAGGCAGACTGATGGAAACTGCCGGCGAAGTGCGCACAATTGCGCTCGGGTTCATACTGGCCGGGGCCGGGACGATCACGCTATTGTTCGCATGGGAGATGGCTTTACTGCTGGTAGCCGCTCTCCTGATCTCCATTGGAATCGGGCTGTTGATGCCGAGTATCAACACAGCGGTGTCGAACAGGACCGATAATGAGCAACAGGGCGTAACAATGGGATTACTGGGCTCGTTCAACAGCGCAGGCAGGGCTGCAGGACCGATCGCCGGAGGCCTGGCCTATTCAGTGAGCATGTTACTCCCGTACGCCGTGTCGGCTGCCATTTCCCTGTTCAGTGCCCTGCTTATCCTGGTATGGCGCAGGAAGGACCGCAGAGGACAAAAGGCCGTAGACACGGTGCCTGCCAAACTGTAATCGGATAGGTGCACGGGGCAATATTGCCCCCGTAATTCTTTTATCGGTAATACTTTCATGAAGCCCTACCATAAACCTGATTATATACCCTGCCAAGTGCTTGTCCAGGAAGTGTAATATGACATATAAATGCGAGATTAAGGATCAGCCTGCTCAACCGACTTTATCGATCCGTGTCAGGACGACCCTGGAGAACCTGCCACAGACGATAGGCCATGGCTTCGGCACCGTCGCGCAGTACCTCGGAGAGATCGGCCAGCCGCCTGCAGGAGCGCCATATGTGGCCTACTATAACATGGATATGTCCGATCTGGACATCGAGATCGGCTTCCCGGTCGGCAAGAAACTGCCCGGTAAGGGCGAAATCAAGGCCAGCCGAATACCTGGCGGGAAGATGGGCACCTGCCTGTACACAGGCCCGTACCAGGAAATGCCGGCGGCTTATGAGGCGTTGACTAAGCTCCTGGCGGAAAAAGGACTTGAACCGACCGGCATAGTCTACGAGGCGTACTACAACAGCCCGATGGACACAGAGCCGTCGAAGCTGCAGACATTTATCCTGTTCCCGCTGAAGGGCTGACTGTTTCCCTTTTTCTTTTAAAGGCCATAAACCGGCCCGGTGTGCCGTAGGAATAGTCTGCAGGTCAGACGAACGGAAGTTCATGGCCTGCACTCCCTGATTTTGTTGATTTCCATAAGAACATTTTTAGGAAATCAGGTACATAGACGTGGCAGTGCGATTGATCGACACTTCTTTATCCGGTGTTCCCAATGTTCGATAAAAATTACCAGTTTCACCTGTGCAGGGCGGTTTTTACGGTACGTAAGGTATGATACGCAGTCCAATGGAGACGCTACCGCTTTCCCCAGCACGGAAAAGCAGAAAGTCCTGCTTCAGGCCCTGGCCGACGAGCTGAAAGCTATCGGCCTCGAGGACGCCCACATGGACGAATGGGGCTATGTGATAGCCACGCTGCCGGCGAACACTAAAAAGCACGTACCGACCATTGCTTTGATTGGCCATGCAGACACTTCCGACCAGGTCTCTGGCGCGGATGTGAATCCCATCGTGCACGAGAACTACCGGGGAGGCGACATCATGCTCCCTAACGGTCTGGTCATTGCCGCGGGCGAGAACCCTGACCTCAAAGACATGATCGGCTATGACATTATCACCAGCAGCGGAGACACGCTGCTCGGGGCGGACGACAAGGCCGGGGTGGCCGAGATCGTGGACGCGATCAATTACCTGGCCACACACCCGGAAGTGAAGCACGGGGCGGTAAAGGTGCTGGTCACTCCCGACGAGGAAGTGGGCCGGGGCACGGAAAAACTGGACGTGAGCAAGCTCCGTACAGACTATGGCTACACGCTCGACGCTTCCAGCCGGGGCGAAGTCGAAAATGAGACGTTCAGTGCCGACGCCATGACCATCCGGTTCTACGGGAAGAGCATCCATCCGGGCTACGCGAAAGGCAAGATGATCAACTCGGTCAAGGTCGCAGGCGCTTTTATCGACAGCCTGCCGAAGGATAAACTTTCACCGGAGACGACCGACGGTCGCCAGGGCTTCGTCCATTGCCTGTCCATTGATGGCAACGAGGAGGTGACCCGGGTGAAGTTCATCGTCCGGGATTTCGACACGCCGAAGCTCCAGGCCTACGAGGACCTGCTGAAGAAGCTTGCCGCCGATGCGGTCGGAAAATACCCGGGATCGAAAATGGAGTTTGAGATTATAGAGCAATATCGCAACATGAAAGAGGTGCTCGACGCCTACCCGCAGGTGACCGACTATGCGATCGAGGCGATGAATCGGCTGGGCATCACCCCGAAGAGGGACATCATCCGGGGCGGCACCGACGGGGCGAGGCTCTGTTTCATGGGCCTGCCGACGCCTAACATCTTCGACGGCGCGCACAACTACCACTCCCCGCTCGAATGGGTAGCGGTGCAGGACATGGAGATGGCCGTGAAGACGATCGTCGAGATAGTAAAAATATGGGAAGAGAAAAGCTGACTGCGGACTATCGCACTTTTCTCCCCGCAGCAATGGCCACCATCGCCAGACCTGTCAGGCATATGGCCGCATCCAGCCCTGGCGCAGGCTTGGCTTCCGTCGTTGTTCCGGGGCTGGCACTCGCACTGCCTGGTGTCGGAGACGCATTACTGGCATTCGGCTGCGACCCGGGGGTGGGAGATGCGTTAGTCGCAATCTGCTGCGACTGGTTCTCCTGCGTGCCGGTGTTTACTCCAGACAGCGGGAATGGTATCATCGTCACCTTTGGCAGGGGGATGGAACCTGCACGTTTCGGCATCGGCGTTGCCGTGGCGGTTACACGCAGGTTGTAGAAAACTGTCATTCCAGTGTCGGGGTCAAGGTAGAAAGACGACCCGCTGGCCCTCGCGGATTTGTTGGAAAGCAGGCTTCCTTCATAGCGGACGTTCGAGATTGTCATGGCCAGGTTGGGCATTTCCTGCAACTGGTGGGTCCTGTAGGCGGAATTGTTCACGAACACGTCTGTCTGGGGTACGGGGCCCATTACCAGATAATCCCCGTTCCTGAACTGGGCATTATAATCGTCGGCGCCGACAACGATGGGCGATCCGGAGGCCTGTAGCCGTGTTTTAAGGTCCTGTACGTATATCATTGATTTGCCCGGGCACCATGTGTACAGCTTCGTACCGTCTGCGCTGAACTGGAAGTCCACTGCGCGGGCATCCATGGGGTAGGTCGCGTACTCCCAGGGCTTACTCACGTCATAGGCGAGCACCCGCATTTCCGATGGCTCGATCACAAACAGTCTCTGCTGGTCAGGACCTACCCTGATACGATTTACCGGGCCAGAAAATTTCCAGGTCGACTCGCCAGTCTTATGTACCGGGTCATAAGCGGCCCGGTCGATGGACATGATGCCCCAGCCCGGCTCGCCGGAAATGTCGCCCGAGAGATATAGCTGGCTTTCCAGGTCGTTAATAGCCATGTATACTGGCTCGAGATCGATGTCGATAGTGTGGAAATAACCGTTCAGGGAGAGGTCCGGAAGGTTCAGAACTGTCAGCCTGTTCATGATCGAGTCTGCGAAGTACAGGTGTTTACCATCCTTGCCGATCGTCAGGTCCCGTGCATTGCTGCTGAAGTAGCCCTCGGGATTATAGAGTTTCCTGGTCTCGATGCCACGTGTGTACGTTTTTAGGACTGTGTCGTACTGCAAGATCATGCCCGAGTCATAGGTGTTCGACGCGAAGTACAGATACCTGCCGTCGGGCGATATCACGAGGTTGCCCGGCGAGCCGTAGATCAGGTAATGATAATCGTTGAGGTAATACGTATCGGCCACGATCTGCTTGGTGTAGAGATCGACGGTCGCGAGAAATACGCAATACGAATCATCGTATCCGGGTGACACCAGTTTCGGGTCAGGGTGAGCCAGGTAGAGTACGTAAAGCTTCCTGCAGTCGGGGGACACGGCAATGCCTTGCGGCGAGTATTTATTCAGGTATATGACGTCCACGACTTTGTTGGTATCTGCTTCGATCACGGTAATGTTCTTATCCGTGACCACGTACAGAAGCTGCGAGCCAGTGTAGAACCCGTCTTTCGGGTTGAAGGCCAGGCTTACGTTCACCTGGCCAACCGGCGCGACCGTGGTATTCCGGACGACCGCAGGGAGCGGCGTGGGCGTAGCAACAGATATCGGTGTACGGTAATCCCCCGGCGTTGCGTCGTCGGCACAATAGTACTGCCGGCTAGCAAGGAGCAAGGTCCCTTGATCATACGTCGAGTCAGGGACTATTTGAGCGCCCTGTATGGTACCGGTGACTGACATCGATATCGCTAATATGCATAATATCGCGAACGAAACCCACATCCCTTCTGGCTTGCAAAAAAATCCTCTCATAAGTGCCCGCATCCCAAATTTATAACCCTATCATTAAATGTTCAAGCCTATGCTATAAAAATATATCTTGCTGATTTGAATACGTACAAATAATATATGGCCTGTCAGAGCATGGTGGAACATCGTAGTTTGTGGTTACGCTGCCGTATTCGTCTGCCGAAACTATGACGAATCCTTAAAAAACGGCGGACAATGGTCTTATTACACGCTATCGTACGTAGTGTACGTTGTGTCGGGTGCCTGCTGAGCGTATAAAACATTACACCTGTGGCTATCCGCAGAGAAACACAGTAAGCGCAGTTTCTTTCAGGTTTTACGCCCTACCTTCTTTAACAGTGTAACTGCGTTCTCTGCGGCCATTTAACCATTCCTGCATACCACTACTCACCGCCCGGACACGGCCTGCAACCCGCCATTTTTTTCCGGTGCGATGCGATTGTTCGACGATGCCCGTATTAACGATATATCGGGGCACAGACACAGGGTGTCTCCAGACAAGCAAAGGGCTTTACGTCATCCGGGAGTAGCCTGTCGGTGACACAGGGTGAAATCGGGGAGCGGAGCGTTATCGGCATGGATAAGACAATGTTAATCAAGGTACTGAAGAGCGAGATCGACCGATCGGTCGGATGTACCGACCCCGGCGCAGTCTGCCTGGCCGTGCGCCATGCGGCAATGGCGCTGGGCCAGAAGCCTGAACAGATTACAGTCACGGTCAGCCCGAACGTCTACAAGAACGGCATGTGCGTGGGCGTGCCCGGGACTGGCATGAGGGGCCTTTCAATCGCCGCAGCGCTCGGGGCAGTCATTGTCGGAGAGCCCGGCCTCACGATGCTCGATCGCGTGTCGGAAGGAGACCTTGCCGAAGCTAAAAATCTTCTCTCGCAGGGCAGTGTAACAATCGGACACGTGGAAACGCATGACCCGTTGTACATCAAAGCGTATGTCATGGCTGACGGGCACAGTGCCCACGCTATCATTGCTAACGACTATACTAACGTGGTCGAAGTAGCCGTAGATGGCAGGGTCATTACTACTGCGGCCGTAGCTGGCAGTATTATTGTGAAGGAATCGCTGAAAGGCTATTCTCTGGAGGCACTTTTCAGAGTAATAGACACGATGACAGCCGACGATCTGGCGTTTTTGACGGACGCCGCTCAGGTGAACCGGCAGGCGGCCTATGCAGGCCTCGCCAGCCCGGCATCGGTCCGCCTGGGCATCGCACTGTCACAGTTGCCGGAGAACCTTCCCGCCCCGTTCAAGGCAGCCACTCGTGCACAGTGCCTGACAGCCGCAGCCTGCGAGGCACGGATGTCCGGCCTGCCGGTGCCCGTCATTGCCATCGCAGGCAGTGGCAACCACGGCATTGCTAACTTCCTCGGCGTCCTCGCCGTAGCCGAAGTGCTCGACAGTCCGAAAGAGCGTTTTGCCCGTGCGCTGGCGATCAGCTCGACGGTCACTGTTGTCATTAAAGGCTATGCCAGCCGGCTGTCGGCCTTCTGCGGCTGTGCCGTATCGGCAGCCGCAGGCGTAGCGGCCGCCAGCGTCTACCTGCTGGGGGGCGGCTACAGTGATTCGGTCAACGCCATGCAGTCGGTTATCGGCACGCTGGCCGGCATGGTCTGCGACGGGGCCAAGGAGTCCTGCGCATTCAAGCTCAGCTCTTCTGTCGCGCTGGCCGTGCAGTTCAGCTATCTCGCGCTCGTCGGCGCCTTTATTCCTCCGGGCATGGGCATGCTGGGTGGCACGATCGAAAAAACGTTCGAGAACCTGGGCAGGCTCAACAATCCGGGCATGGTCGCGGCGGACCGGCTCCTGCTGGGAATGATCACGGAAGGGCTGTCCTGAAACGGCCCGTAACCCGTTTCATCCTTCTTATTGCCGAGCTACTACAGCACGGCACAATATGCCTGTATGTCAATGCCCATTTTTATACTGGTCCTGCACATACCGTTAAGTCCGCGACTCATAATTATATATTATTCAAATAAATAATTACATGGTGGGCATGGCGATAGAACCCCTATCGTCGGATCATCGGTTACAGGAATTAAGGGGCGGGTTATTGAGTGAATGGCAAACATACTATTATCCATATCCGGCTGTTGCTGATCTTACTTTTTGTGCAAATGGCCCTTATGGCTGGTTGTGCAGGCATAGCATCCGCAAGCTACTCTGCCGGGGTCTGGGATAACTTCGACTACAGCAAGCCGGTTGATTACTGGGCATCCGCCGCACGCTCTCATGGCGGTGATGCTGCCGTGATAGACCTTGCCGTCGCGCAGGCCCGTGACGGATATGCGGCCCTTCCGTTCCCGTTCTCTGACTGTGGCACTCTCCGCAGCGTCAGCGACACCGACTTACTGGAACCATATCTTAGCAGGCTGGACTCCGAAGGCATCAGTGTCATATTATCGATCCAGCCCATGAACGCCGACATAACCGGCCTGATCGGCATCATCCTTGACCGGTACGGCCATCACGGATGTCTTGCCGGCATTAATGTCGACCTGGAGTGGAAAATGACCGGGACTCCACAGCATGCGAGCGACCAGGAGCGAGACGCCTGGACCGGCAGGATCAACAGTTATGACCCGCGTCTCAAGCTCTTCCTGACCTTCTTCAAGGACTACACATACTTCCCTGCGGACGATGGAAAGATGGTAGTCATGTACGACGGGACACAGGATACGCAGGAAAATCTGCTAAAAGCTTATGGCGAGCTGGCGAAGCACTTTACTAATGTCGGCATTTATACCGGCTACTCAACGAGCAGGCCTCCGACGGCATCGGATGACAGTATCCTGAGGGCTGCCCCTAATACCCGGTACATCATTCATGCAGACCCTGACCGGAGTACAAATGCGGCAACGATCGAGACAGGCAGCCTGCAGTCGCTGCAACAGGCGTCGAACGGTTTCGGTATGACGAATCTGTTCGGTAAGATGAAGATGCCTGCGATGTCGGACGTTCAATCATCGAATACAGGCTTTTCGACTGGCAGCTTTGGCAGTGACATCTTCAAAGGCGTGAGCGACACGGGCTTCGCCAGGGGTTTCACGTTCAGTGGCCTGACGGGCAGGGCTAAAGAGTTCTTCGGGCGCAAATAGTCGCACTGCCCGTCAATTGATCTTTTTAGTCATCGTCACGACGTTCATGCCGTCCCGGTACTCGTGGGAAATGGAGTCCATGACCCTCCGCACGAAGTAGATGCCCAGCCCGCCGACCTTCCGCTTTTCCAGCTCCGAGGTCAGGTCAGGAGGCGGTGTCGTCGACGGGTCGAAGGGCGGGCCCTGGTCCTTTATGATCATGTAGAACCTGTCGCCCTTGCGGTAGCATGTCATCCATATGCTGCCCTTCTTTTCTGCGTATGCATGTTTCACGATATTCGTGGTTATTTCGTCTGTCGCAAGCAGGATGTCATAGGCCGGAGGGTTGCCGAGGCCTGTCTCCCGCGACCACCGACTCGACGAAATTCGCTAGCACGGGCAGGTTATCCATCGTGCCTTCCACCTTGATATCGTACTTTTTTCCTGTCTCCATCATAGCACCTTCACCACCATCAGCGTCATGTCATCCGCCTGCGGCGCGCCCCCGCAGAACGCAAGCGTTGCGGCCTTGATGTGGTCCATTACCTCGCCGGCCTTCAGGCCGGCGCTCGCCTGTATCGCCTTGTTAAGCCGTTCCTCGCCGAACAGCTCTCCCTCCATGTTACACGCTTCTGTTATTCCGTCCGTGTAGAACACGATCGACGTCCCGCTCAGCAGAGGCATCTTTTTCTCTTCATATGTCGCGTCCTCCAGGGCGCCGAGGGCTATCCCGGTCCCGTCCAGCGTGTGCATTGTGCCGCTCTTCTCGTCCAGCACTACGGGCGGGTTGTGGCCTGCATTCACGTATGTCATCGAGCGGTCTTTCGTGTCAAGGACACCGTAAAACAGTGTGACGAACATGCCCGATTTAGAGTCCTGTGCGATGAGGTCGTTGGTCAGGGCAACTGCGCTTGCCGCTTCTGCTCCTGACCGCACGTTCGCGCGAAGGTCGGCCCGGGAAAGAGCCATGAACAGGGCTCCGGAGACACTCTTGCCTGAAACGTCGGCAACGGCTATGCCGGTACGGTCGCCATCGATCGGTATGAAGTCGTAGAAGTCGCCGCCTATCTCGTTCGCGGGTATGCAGGCCGCCGCAATCTCCAGGCCTTTCAGCGCTGGTATGGTCTCGGGGAGGAAGCTCTGCTGGATGTCCCGGGCTATGTTCAGCTCGGTCTTCTTGCGCTCCAGCTCGCCATGGAAGTCGTCCCGTTCCTTCGATACTCGCTTCTCCCAGAGCATATTGTCGATAATGTAGGCGAAGACAAACGCGCCCACGCCGTTGGCAACGACCATGGGCAGCGCCACCTGTGCGATAATAGTAACCGCCTGGTCGTGGGGCTGCGCGATGGCCAGACCCAGACCGAGATTGATACCGACGGCGATGATCACGAAGGCCACGGACCCGACGACGCCGATGTACCGCCGGCGATTCAGGTAGAACACGATCCCGCCGAGGGTGCCGGAAATGATCGTAGCGGTGCCGCTCGTGAAGCCCGTGATGCCTCCCATCGAGTACCGGTGGAGCCCACCGATCAGCCCCGCGCCCAGGCCTACGACCGGGCCGCCGACGAGCCCCGCGATCATCGGCCCTACGTCCCGGACGTTGGCGATGGCGCCGGCGCTCACCGTGATGCCCAGCAGGGTGCCAAGGACAGAGATGAGCCCGAAGGCCAGGATGAGCACCGACGCGTTCATGAGCGTGAACCGGCGCTCCAGGAAATCCTTAAAATATATCGAATGGACGAGCAGATAAGCGAAGACGGCTATGACGCAGGTGTTTTCCAGCAGGGCGAGCAGCAGGTCCAGAAGCGTGATGTCCATGGTCACCCTGGTGTCAGGTTTTCATGCTGAATCGCGACAGCGCATCTTCATCGCGGTCGTAAAATTCGAATATCTGGGTAAATCCGGCCATGTTGAACACGTTCTGTACCAGCGGCCTCGTACACGACACCTTGAGGTCGCCCTCTACTTTCTTCAGCCGCTTCAGCGAGGACAGCATGACACGCAGGCCCGAGCTGCTGATATATTCGGTGCCAGACAGGTTCACGAGCAGGTACTTCTCGCCCCTGTCAATGAGCTCATTGATCTTTTTCTCGACCTCGATCGACGACGTCGAATCGATCTTGCCGTCCAGTAATACGATCGTGGTATTTCCCACCTTTTTCTCCCCGATTTTCACCATAGCCCACCGATCTCTGACTATTCCGGTTACATCTTCATCCATTAAATCGCTTTTGCATATATATGGCCGACAGGCCAAAAAGGTATAATAGCCGTTGTCCAATACTTTACGGGACAGGCCGCTTTACGTTATGGGCAGGCCGGTGGTGTATGGAAGGGCATAAGAAAACGGGCGGAGGAAATCGGTTTTTTCTAGGTCCGGTCGTTTTTCCTTCACGGCACCGGACAGGACGGATGAAAAATCGCCGGTCAACAAGGAAAAGCTCCTGTTCAATTTCTTTATCATCGACCTGATTGTCGTCGCGATCCGTATCGGCGTGTCGGTCCTCTCGAACTCCATGGCCATGTACACTACGGCTGCGAGGGCGGTCATCAGCCTGCTGACCGCTTTTATCGCATGGGTGTGCATGCGGTTCGCGTCGAAGGACGAGTCGGACGCGTTCAACTACGGCTATGGCAAGCTGGAGAGCATCTCGAGCGTAGTGAAAGGCGCGGCACTGCTGATCTCGTTCGTGCTGATCATCTACGTGGCGATAAGCAGGCTGGAAAACCCGGGGAAGCTGACACCTGTCGGCGCCGAGATCGCCATCGCCTTCTCGTTTTTCTTCACCTGCGGCAACATATACCGGTGGTTCCGCATCAGGCGAATCCTTTCCGGCGGCGAACGATCTCCGGTCCTCTGGTCCCAGTACAAGGCGACCAACGCCTCCGTCATCGTGAACGCCGGGTCATTCCTGTCCGTGCTGCTCTCGGTACTGCTGGCCGGCTTCTGGTTCGGCCCCTACATTGACCCTGTCATGTCGGTACTGCTCTCGGGCTTCATCCTCATCTTCGCCTATTCCATCCTGTCGAGCTCGATGACAGATCTGCTGGATAAAACGCTGGACGAGTCCATGCAGCTACTCATTGTGCGGGCGCTGGCGGAGTTCTTCGAAGAGTACACCCAGATACTCGGCGTCCGCTCCCGGCGGTCGGGCGGCATAGTCTTCGTCGAGATCATCCTCGAGTTCGAGGCTGGCCGGCCGATAGGCGACATCCAGCGGGTGATCGACCGGATGCAGCAGAGCCTGGAAGCGAAGATACAGAACAGCCGGATTACTATCGTGCCCCGGTCAGCCGAGGCCGTCCCGGCCACGGCGCCGCAGGTAACGGCCTGATTCAAGATGCCAAGGTTCTAAGAGAGCGCCAAGGCGCCACTTTTAGCACGAGGTTTCAAGGCGCCAAGTATTTTTTAGATTTAAGACGCCAGGATATAAAGAGCCATATTAAAAATCGCCGTATTAAGACTTTGATACTTGAGATCTTGAAACTAAAAAATGGCTTGGCGTCTTGAAACCTTCGGTTGCTAAGTGGCGCCTGGCGCCTCCTCTTGAACCTTGGCATCTTATAATTAATCGAGCTTGTACAGCGTGCTCTTGAGCTTTTTGATCCGCTCTTCCATCTCGTCCGCACGTCTCAGGACGCCGGCGCTCCCGATCACGGCGCCGCAGTCGACAGTCACCCGGGGCTTCTCACGGGCTTCCTTTACGGATACTTTGTGCACCTTACGGCAATTCGGGCAGGGCACAAGGACCTCTTCCAGCACGTCTTTCTCCGGCATAAGAACACAGATAGTAACAGCGCACGGTGATATTAAAAATGTTCCCATCTGTTCGCGCCTGTCAGGGCCAGCCTGTCTGTTCGACGATTCCCGCAGATGTTTTTAATGGGCGGCTGGCCTATTCGCCTTAACCTGAAAAGGCAACTGAAAGGTGAGACCAATGGACAACAAAACACTAACGACTATCATCGTGCTGGTAGTCATCACGCTGGTAGCCGGCTTCGTCGCCGGGTACAGTCTCAAGGCAACGGCCTAGCAAAATACCGGCGACGGGAACGTGACTATTCCCGATCGCGGGGAGCGCATTCACGTCTATAACATGAGCACGAACGGGACGACCGTCCGGATGATGAAAAATACTGAATTCCTGATAGTATTGCCCGAAAATGGTGGCAGCACCGGGTACCTGTGGAACATCACGTCCACCCGGGGGCTTGATGTACCCGGCAGCGTGTATGTCCCGGGCGAAAAAGGCCTGATCGGGGAGCCTGGCGTCCGCCAGTGGATGATCAGGGCATCGTGGGCCGGCGAGCAGAAGTTCAAGGCGACATTACTGCGGCCGTTCGAGGAGCCTGCCGGCAACGAGACTGTGTACATGCTGACAATAAACGTGACATAACCGGACATTATACCTGTCATACGCGGCTGGCGGGCTCAGTTGAGTCTCAGCCGCGTATTATCGCAGCGTAGCTCCGTTCCTCCGTGAAAATGATACGTAATGGTCATGTATGCATATACCTATGTTTAATATGTACATAATGAGGATATGTGTATATCCTCATTATGTCTGCCGGCCCCTGTGCGGCTATGCCTGGCATGTGATCTTAGCCATGCCATGCCAGGCGTAATTCCCCCTGCGAATGCTGCAACAGGCCGGGCATATCACGACGGACGCCTGCGAAGGTACCTCCTGACAGCATCCATGTATCACCTTAGGCCGGGATACAGAATCCCGGCTATATGGTGCCGCAGGCTCCGGATATATAAACAATCCCGGGAATCATCGAACAACCAGGGCTGATTTAGCGTTATTTTCCTTATCTGGACGCTCGATTACTACCGGGCGAGTTCGAATACAACTACCTGGCCCACTCCAGTGCGACCCGCGGCTACGACCCGGACTGCTACTACCTCATGTTTGTCCAAAACGGCAAGGAGTACCGGTTCGTCCGGCTGCAGGAAGGCAGGATAAAGATGTGCTTCGTCCCTGACGACTTCCGGATCATGCCTGGAAGGCAAACGTAACGCCTTAAAAACGGCTTTTCTATTATTCCCTTTTCCCGGCACTGGCGGACGCCGCTTAAACCGGGCATCCATGGTCACGTGGCTGGCACGATCGCAGGCTTATGTTTTTTCCGCACAGATCGTATGACAGGCTGGTGACAATAATGTCCTGCGCAGCCGCGGTAACGGGCTCCGCCGGGCAGGTGATCAACATGAGGCCAAAGATACCCGGAGCAGTCAAGGAAGAGTACGAAGACCTCTACGAACGGCTGAACGCCGCGGCCCGCGTCAGGGGCGAGATTGGACGCACGGCCATGGCCGCCTTCAGGCAACTGCAGCCGCACTACCTCAAAGACCAGGAGTACGCGCTGCCGCCGCTGAAGCTGCTGCCCACAGTGGCCGCTGGCAATGTCACTGGCGAGATCGACCGGATACAGACCATGTGCAGCAGGCTGAAACGCCAGCTTCCGTCGCTGGTCGAGGAGAATGACATGATCATCGGGGAACTCGAGCGGCTGGCCGATGCCGCCACGACCGAGGGGAAGCCGGAGTACCGTGACCTGGCCCGACAACTAATACGGTTCCTGGAGCACGAAAAGCGCATACTGTATCCTGCGTCAGTCCTGATAGGCGAGTACATACGAGCGAGGACCGACCTCGACGGAATGCGGTCTCTGCGGCTTACCGTGTGAAATAGCCAGTGATATGCGGCATTTTAATGCCCATCATGTCATACGATTATCATGAGGACGGGAACATGGAGTTCGAAGAATTGCTCAGGCAGAGGTATGCGACCAAGGTCTTCGACGGCCGGAAAGTAGAGGGCAAGAAGCTGGACAGCATCCTGGAGATGATACGGCTGACACCCTCGGCCATCAACCTGCAGCCCTGGAAGATCAAGGTAGTCCGCGACGACAGCACCAAACAGGCATTATCGCCATGCTCCATGGGGCAGAAACAAATTACTACCTGTTCTGACCTGCTGGTCTTCTGTGCTGATACCGATTTGCACGGGCATGCGCTAAAGGTCCTTGAAGGCATGAGTGCGGCCGGAGTCCCGCAGGAGGACATCAGCGATATGGAGAGTTTCCTCCATGGCTATATCGGCCAGCTCACCCCGGAACAGCGGCTGGCTGAGGCTCAAAAGAACGTGTACCTGGCTGCCATGACTGCAATTTATGCCGCGAAATCGCTGGGCGTCGATTCCTGTCCGATGGCCGGGTTCGATCCGGCATGCTACGCGAAGGTGCTGAAGCTTCCGGCCAACCTGGTGCCTACCATGCTTGTGCCGATAGGGTACCCTGCAGACAAGCCAATGCCGAAGGTCAGGTTCCCGAAGGAAGACATTTTTTTATGATTATTCCTTCTTCGTCCTGTCTTTGAGGTCGTACACGGCCGGGCCGTGGAACACGGCGCCTTCTTCCTTGTACCGGGACCCATGGCACGGACAGTCCCAGGTTTGCTCTCCGTCGTTCCAGCTAACATAGCATCCCATGTGAGTGCACTGGGGCGATACGGCGTGCACTTTGCCGGACTCGTCTTTGTATACGGCTGCCTTGTGGCCATGGATTTCTGACAGGCCGGAACTTCCCGGCTTGATCTTCGAGATGTCTTCAGGTTTCTGGAGCCGCTCCACCGTGAACATCTTCACTATGTCTGCCTGGGCCTTCAGGAAGTCGGCCGCTCCAGGCAGCTCGATCCGTGACAGGCTGTAGACGTCGGCGTACGGGCTCTTTTTGCCGGTCAGCTCGTCCGTGAGGATCATGGCGGCGACGGTGCCGTAGGTCATGCCGGTGCCTTTATACCCCGTCCCGACGTAGAAGTGTTTGCTGGTGGTGTACCTGCCGATGAACGGCACCTTGTCGAACGTATAGTTGTCATGTGTCGACCAGCTGTACTCGACGGACTTCACTTTGAGGTGGCTTCTCGCGTACTGCTCCAACTTTTTGTACTTCTGTTCCGTCTCGGTCACTTTTCCCACCTTGTTGTCCTCGCCGCCAACGATCACAAGCTGCCCGTGCTCCGACGGCTGGGTGCGGATATAGTGGCAGGGCTCCTCCATGCTGTAGAACATGTCCGTGGAGATCTCTTCTTCGAGCCTCACGCCGAGGACGTAGGACATCACAGGTGTAATTCTGAGCAGGGATGAGATCCATGTTGGTAAACGGTATGTGTGTGGCCAGCACGATGTCGTTTGCCAGCAGCTTGCCATGGTTCGTCTTTACCGTGCAAGGCTCGCCGTCGATGATGTCCAGCGCCCGGGTGTCCTCGAACACATAGCTGCCGTCGCCATTGACTGCCTCTGCCAGCGGCAGGAGATACTTTCGCGGGTGGAACTGGAGCTGATTGTCAAAGCGGATGGCCCCGTAATTCTCGAATGGCAGTGGTGCCCGGTCGACATAGCTGACGGGCAGGCCAAGGCGCTGCTCGGTCTCCAGCTCTTTCTTGAGGCTATCCGCCTGGTCGGGGCTGGCCGCGTACACGTACTCCGACCGCCGGGCGAGATCGCAGTCGATGCCGTACTCTTTCGTCAGGCTGGCGATCAGCTCGATGGACGCCTGGCTGGAGTCAGCGCACTGTCGTGTCTTATCCTCTCCGTAGATGCTAATGAGGTCGCGGTAATAATTTGCCTGTGCGGAAGAGACATGTGCCGTCGTATATCCGGTCACTCCTTTCACGATCTTTCCTGCTTCGACCAGTGCAACTTTCAGCCCTCTCTTCTTCAGCAGCAGCGCCGTGGTGATCCCGGTGATCCCGCCACCCAGGACGGCCACGTCTGCCTTCAGGTCCTGTTTCAGTGTCGGGTAAGAGGTATCCGGCGTCGACGCGATCCAGTAAGACTCTGCCCGGCCAGGTACTCCATGCTTGCTCAACCCCCTGCTTCCTTCCATCATTGTCACGCACCTTCCTGTATAATTATCATAATCACACAATTTTATAAAAATGCAAGATATAAATCTCCCTGCGGTTTTCAGTGCAGGGACATGGGCCTGGCTTATGCCGGTGGCGATAAATACCATCCCGGCGATCATACGCTTAAGGTTACCCGATCTATGACTGTCATGAACGAGCTTACGGGCCTGCTGGGCCGGCTGGTGTCCATCGATTCAGTGAACCCTGACCTTGTGCCCGGGGCCGGGGGTGAAGGGGAGATCGCCGCATTCGTCGCGGCATGGCTCGCGGAGCGCGGGCTGGAAGTGCATGTGGAAAACGTCGCCTCCGGAAGGCCCAACGTGGTTGCCGTCGCAAGGGGCTCCGGCGGCGGCCGGTCGATCATGCTGAACGCCCACATGGACACGGTAGGCGTGAGTGGCATGAGCGAGCCGTTCAACCCTTTGATCAAAGACGGCCGCATGTACGGACGTGGTGCACTGGATACGAAAAGCGCGCTGGCAGCCTTCATGCTGGCCACGGCTCGTGCGGCTAAAATGGGCCTGCGCGGCGACGTCATTCTTACCGCGGTCATCGACGAGGAGTACTGGAGCCTCGGCACTGAAGCCCTGGCCCGCAAGTGGCATGCCGACAGTGCCATCGTCGGAGAGCCGACCAATCTCGGGGTGGTGATCGCCCACAAGGGCTTTGCCTGGTTCGAGGTGGAGACTTATGGCACGGCTGCACACGGGTCGAGACCCGACCTCGGAGTCGATGCCATCGTCAAAATGGGCAAGGTGCTCGCAGCCGTAGAGCAGATGGCAGACCGACTGTCCCGATCGACAATTCATCCCCTGCTCGGCGCCGGCTCTGTCCATGCTTCGGTCATCAGCGGCGGACAGGAATTATCCAGCTACCCGTCCCGGTGCAGACTTAGCATCGAGCGCCGGACATTGCCTGGCGAGGACATCGCGGAAATAGACACAGAGATGCAGGGCATTATTGACAGCATTGCTGCGGGCGACCCGTCTTTCCGGGCGTCCGTGAAGAGGACACTGGCAAGAGGCGCGCTCGAAGTGCCGGAGGATGCGCCCATCGTGCAGGCACTGGCCAGGGAATACAAGGGCATCACTGGCGACATGCCAGAGCTCGCAGGCATGGCCGGGTGGATGGACTCGGCGCTGCTGGCAGAGGCAGGCATCCCTGCAGTCGTCTTCGGCCCGGCAGGCGAGGGATTGCATGCAGACGTCGAGTGGGTGGATTTGAGATCGGTCGAGCAGTGTCACGAGATCGTGCTGGCTACCGTGCGGGAATTTTGCGGATAACTGAAGATGAATAACGGCCGGTTGTCATGCTATATGTGACGGAACGCCGGGTGTCGTAAAGGCCGCAGAGATCGCAGAGGGGCGCAGAGAACGCAGTTACTTTTATGTTTTACGCTTAGCCCTGTTTAAAAGTGAAACTGCGTTCTCTCCGCCCCTCTGCGATCTCTGCGGCCTATAACTGTACTGGCTTGCCATTGCATTGTAATTGCAGTTAAAATCACTTTTTAGTCTACGTTCTGCAGGTTAGCGAACGCGTTCATCACGACCTCGCTGATGGCCGGGTGTATCACCATCGACCGGTACAGCGGGCCCATGTCCCCGTTGCCGCAGTTCATCAGGTAGACTATCTGCTGGACCAGTACGGCTGCGTCCGGGCCGACGACCGTGCAGCCCAGGATTTTGCCCGTTATCCTTGCCACCACGGCTTTGACGAACCCGTCCTCGTTGGCCATTGCGACGCCTTTGGCTGTGCCAGAGTACATCGCCTTGCCTACCATGACCTTGAGCCCTCGTTCCCTGGCATCGGCAAGCGTCATTCCCACATGGCCCACCTGAGGGTGGGTGAAGACTGCATGAGGTACCGTGCGATAGTCATACTCCCTCTTTTGTCCATGGAACATGTTGTGCGTCACAATGCCCGCCTCGAAATTGGCGGCATGCCGGAACATGTCCTTCCCGGTGGCATCGCCCAGGGCCCATATGCCAGGCACGTTTGTCTCCAGGTACCGGTTGACTTTAATCCAGCCCCTGCTATCCGTCTCGACACCAGTCTTCTCCGGCTTGAGCAGATCGGAGTTAGACTTCCTGCCCAGGGCCAGTAGAATCTCGTCTGCCTCGAACCTGGCCGTGTCACTTGATTTCAAGTCCTTTGCGTAGACGACCTTTTTCCCGTTTTCCACAGCCACCCGGTCGGCCTGATGGCCGGTGCGGACTTTCATGTACTTTGCCAGCGCCTTTGTGACTGTATCGCCGACTTCCGGGTCCTCGTCATTCAGCAGCACGGGCGGCCGCTGTATGATAGTGACATCCGCTCCCATGGCCGAGAAAAAGTGGCCGTACTCACAGCCGATGTAGCCGCCGCCGATAATGATCAGGCTTTCCGGCGCTTTGTTTAAGTCGAGCAGCGTGATGTTGTCCAGGAATCCCGCCTCTTCCAGGCCCGGGATAGGTGGAACCAGCGGCCTGGCCCCCGTGGCGATGACGATCTTCGGCGCGGTGATGGTCCTTCCGCCTGCGACGAGGGTATGATCTCCTGTAAACTCGGCCACTTCCCGGATCATGGTGAGGTTTTTGACCGTCTTCAGCTGTTCTTCCGACTCCTGCTCTTCCTCCCTGACAAATGCCCTCATACGGTCCATGATGAACCGGAAGTCCGGCTTCGCCGTCGCTGTGACGCCGACGGCTTTCGCATCCTGCGCGGTCCTGATCACATCTGCAGGGTAGATGAGCATCTTGGACGGAATACAGCCGTTGTTCAGGCATGTCCCTCCCAGCGGCCCTTTTTCGATCAAGGCAACCTTTACACCCTCCGCAAGGGCATCGTTGACCACGTTTTCCCCGGCGCCGGCGCCGATCACAATAACATCGAACTTATCCATGGGGACACGACCATTAATATTATTCTGTCGTTAAAATATTTATTAATTTACCAGGAGGCCTCGGAGGTTTCACGAGGCCACAGAGACGTTCACCACAGAGGGCACAGAGGACACAGAGGTATTCACAGAGGACGTTTTATGATAGGGCTTTCTCGCATCAGCCATCTTCTATAAAATCCTCTGTGAATACCTCTGTGTCCTCTGTGCCCTCTGTGGTGAAAGTAGTCTCCGTGCCCTCCCGAAACCTCGGTGACCTCTCAAAGCGCAGCTTAAAAATATCAGCCGTGACTACCTGTTCATGGAGTCAGGCCATATGTCGATCCAGGATAAAGTACGACAGATAGCAGAATCGGGCGGCGCGGACTTCTTCGGTGTAGCGGACCTGGCGCATGCAAAGGCCGAGGTCCTGCGGCAGGGCGGAGAGAAGATCGCCTCGTACCCGCGGGCGATCTCGATCGGTATAAGGCTCTTCGACGAAATCGTTGACCAGCTACCGGACCGGGAACAGCGGGCTGTAGCTGTCAGCTACCGTCACCACTTATACGACGTGATCAACGACCGCCTGGACGATATCGCCTCGCGTATTGCCAGCGAGCTCCAGCGGGCCGGATACCGGGCGTACCCTGTCCCGTCGTCGAAACGGGCTGACGACGAGCGCATCTGTGCCGTATTCTCCCATAAGCTGGCCGCACATCTCGCAGGGCTGGGCTGGATAGGCAAGAGCTGCCTGCTGATCACGCCGGAGGCCGGCCCGAGGGCAAGGTTCATCACAGTGCTGACCGATGCGCCGCTGGAGACAGGTACACCGATGGACACGGCCTGTGGCGAATGCACCGAATGCGTGGACATCTGCCCCATATCCGCGTTCACCGGGCGCAATTTCCGGGAGGATGAGCCACGGGAAGCAAGGTATGACGCCAGGAAGTGCGAGGCTTATTTCAACCAGATGGAAAAGTCAGGAAAACTGGCGGTCTGTGGCATGTGCCTGTACATCTGCCCTCACGGGAAAAAATAGCCGGGCAAGCAGTTACGCGCACGAGCCGCCTGGCGGCTACTATCTAAAGGTCATGCCTCAAGGCTCACGGTCTTTTTTATGTTCTTCAGCTGCATGGCGACGTCCTTGCCCAGCAGGCTGCACCCGAACAGCTCGTTCTCCGTGGGCTGGTACTTCACCCTGATCACCGGGTCGAGGACAGTGAAACCCATCTGCCGCAGCCGTTCTGCCACCAGCACCGGGCCCTGGCCGCTCCAGCCATAGGAGCCGAAGACTACCGCGATCTTGCCGTTCACGTCACGCCCTGCGAGGTCGTCGAGCAGCTTCAGGATAGGTTTCGCCGGATGATAGTTGAAAGTCGGCACCCCGAAGCCTATGGCGTCCGCGACAAGAATGTCGTCGATCTTCACGTCGAAAGCGTCCATGGTCTCCGCGTCGATCTTCAGCGACTTCGCCCCCTCCGCGATGGCATCGGCCATGGCTTTCGTGTTCCCTGTCGTGCTGTTGTACGCTATGATGAACCGGGCCATAAATGACATGTATGTCATCACGTGCTAAAAACTTTACACATGGGATATATAGGACCCAAATGACACAATATCTGCGGAAATTGACAAAAAGGCGGCTTTGCGTCCATCTTGTATAGTCGTTCCTGAAATGTTTTGTACAGGCTCACCGGCACAGAACACTACGTACCAGATTTCCCGTGCTTCTGGTGGTAACGGGTTGTCGGGCTGTGCGTCTAGTCACGAAAACACTAAACTACTTTTTAGATATTACACGAAAGTCACTAAATGCACTAGGGGCACGGCCAATTCACGAATGGCACGAATTCACGATTAAATGCACGAAGACACCAAGGGCACGGTCTAAAACACGAACAAGTGACACAAAGACTCGAACGGCACCAAATCTAAAACAGAAAAGAACGCTGGCCCTGTCACCCACTGCCATTTCTGTCTATGACTATCGATCCTTTGACCACCCCGATGGTAACAGAATGTATCGACAACGTCCTCTCGTGTTTTAGATTTAGTGTCTTAGTCCTTTAGTGACGCTTCTTCGTGTTTTAGACCGTGCCCCTGGTGTCTTCGTGCATTAATCGTGTGTTAGTGTTCTTAGAGATTTAGCCGTGCCCTTCGTGCATTTCGCGTTATTCGTGTAATATCTAAAAAGGTAGTTTCGTGTTTTCGTGACTAGACGCATAGAACAAAAAAGAATAGGACGCACGCTCACGATGACAATCGCTCACAAACCATGCACGGGGAATCTGACGTACACGACGGCCACGACGTACACAATGTTTATTTAATAGATTAACACAAGCTCGTTTCCTTAACGAACGTCGTGTACGTCGTGGCCGTCGTGTACGTTGTGTCAGGTGCCGGCATGCCCAAAAAGTTACACAAATCACTATACTTTGTGCAATCTATTTATATTTTTTAACAAGCGTTCAGGGGAACCTTTTTGGAAAAGGTTTTCCCGACACCTTTTCTAAAATTACTTTCATTATGCATGCACCGTCAGCCTATTATATAAGAAACGATCTGTTGTGAGAACATTGTGGATGGTGTACTATGGATCATGTCGTATATGTCAGCAGGTCGCTTAAAGAGCTTGATAAGCTGATTGCCGGAGGACGGTCTATGCTGGTGCGTGGCTCCCTTGGCAAGAAATTGCCCTACGGGAAGGTCAGCGTCGGGGACAGGCTCTTCTTTGCTACGGGCAACAGCAGCCGGAACGTGGTGAAAGCGGCGGCCTCGGCCGGAGACGTGTTCGACTCGCCGAAACTTACCGGGAATCGAGCCGGAATGCCTGCTGGCGGACCATGCCGGCAAGCTGCAGCTCAGTGATGTGGAAATGGCCAAGTGGTCGGTCAAGAAATATCTGACACTGATCGAGCTGGAAGAGATCAACCCTGTGGTGCCGTTCACCATCGCGGCCCGTGGCAACGGTGATGACGACGACTGGATAGTGCTGGACAACATCGATGAGATCATCGAATAGACTGGTCTGGGCATAACAATAACGTTATTAACCTGCAGCCTTTCTCATTAATGCACTGTTCGGGGAGATCGCGTGGCGCAGGAAAAAGTCTCAAGGGCCGGCTATGTGGCCAGGATGAGGGCAATATCCGACCTTGTGAAGCCTGAGCTACCCTGTGCAGCAGGCATCTGTGTCGTCGCAGGCGAAATCATCGCATCCGGGCATCTGCCTCCGGTTGCCACGGGACTTCTCGGGTTCCTTGCGGGCTTTTTCATATCGGGCGCCGCAATGATCTCGAACGATTATTTCGATCTCGCCGTGGACCGGGTGAACCAGCCTCAAAGGCCTCTGCCTTCCGGCCGCATTTCCGTGCCCGAAGTTATGTTTCTCATCGCCCTGTTTTCCGTCGCCGGCTTCGTGGCAGCCGGGCTGCTAAACCCTCTTGCCCTGGGCATCGCCGTGGCGATGTGGATCGTGAGCATCCTGTACAACTGGCGGTATAAGGAGACCGGGCTGCCCGGGAACATGATGGTCGCGCTATCGGTGGCCATGACGTTCATCTGCGGCGGAGTGGCGGCCGGCGAGCCGTTCAACGCTGTCCTGTGGACCTTCGCCACGCTGGCTTTTATCTTCGACCTCGGCGAGGAGATTGCCAACGGCGCCATGGACATGGAAGGCGATGCAAGGCGATCAGTGCGGAGCATTGCGAGGCAGCACGGTAAACAGTATGCCCTGCGCGTTTCCAGCCTGTTATTCGTATTAATGGTCATGGTCAGCTTTCTCCCTGTCGTCATGGGCTGGCTCGAAAGCGTCTACCTTGTCATTTTAGTCCCTATGGGCCTCGCTATATTGTACTTTGCGGGTAAGCTCCTGACAAGCCAGACCATAGCAGAGGGCCGGAGAAAAACCCGCCAGCTATACCTGACCATGACCATTTTCATCGTCGCGTTTGTTATCATTAGCGCTCTTTAAAAAGAAGGTGCTTCTGTATTTTTTTGGATCGTTGGTTCGGATCGCACTACGCTGCGCTTGCGGCCACAAAGACACGAAGAGACGAAAGGGAACAAAGATTAAAACGGAAGACACAAAGACGATTAAGACACAAAGGATTTTATGTTAAACCCTTTGTGTCTTACCGTCCTTCGTGTCTTCCGTCTTTTGTGTCTTCATTTCCTTAGTGTCTTTGTGGCCGCAAGCGCAGCGTAGTGCGTGCCAGCCTATACTATTTCTGACCAAAAAATACAGAAGAGTAAAAAGAAATGATCAAAAAAGTGGCGAGCAGACTTATGTCAGGCCACACGCGGCTGGATTGATCGTATACCCGGCTATTTCCGGTGACCCGTCCGGTTCCCGGGGTGTTCTCCGGGCTTTTGCGGAACCTTTGTGGCGTCTTATCCGGCGACTTTACAGGTGTCTTCTGCGGAGTCTTTTCGGGGGATTTTACCGGAGTTTTATCAGGTGACTTTATCGGCGTCTTCACCGGAGCTTTCTTTACCGGCTGGTCCTTGTATATCGGCTGTTTCTCTGCCGGTGGCTGCTCGTAGTGCGGAGGCCGCTGTGGTGGGGTTTTTGACCGGCACCAGTATCGGCCGTACGATTACCGGGGTCCTGGCCGGGTTTGGTGTCGGGGTGGTGACCAGGGGATTTGTTATGACGACGTCACCGCTCATCGTGTCAGACTGCACGCCGTCAGTCACTGTCAGCGCCACGGTATACCTGCCCGGGGTGTTGTAGGTATAAACAGGGTTCTGCAGCGTCGAGTAGCTGCCGTCGCCGAAGTCCCACTGCCACCCGGCCGGGCTGCCTCCGCTGGTATCGGTGAAGTGCACGGTCAACGGGGCGGCGCCGGTGTTGACGTCCGCCACGAAAGCTGCCGACAGGCTCCCCGGTTCGGCACGGGCAGTCGTTCCCCGCGCGACTGCGGCTATCGTCACGAGGGCTATCATGAATATGCTTAACTTTTTCATTATACAGTCGCCTCAGATAATATCTGTAGCATTTATCGGTGGAGGCCTTTCCGGAAACGCCACGGGCGTCGCCAGCCTGTCCCGTGATCGCTGCCGATTCCGGGGCAGATAAGGCCAATCTGTCATACAATAACGAAAAGAGGGGCAGATATTATATATACTTTCATTTAGAGCGCTATATCATCTCGTAATCGAATATAGTGGCATATAATGATTTTATTTATTAAAAAAGCGTTAATTACAAGTTATTTATTGAAACTGGATAGGTATTGCCTGCAACCTTTATACTGGGTGTGATCGGTCTATGCTTTTTAGGGGGCATTTTAATGCTCAGTATGAATTGTCAGAATCCTGGCTTTTCTCTTACGGCCCCGGCTTCGACGAACGAGCTGCTGATTACGATCGCTATGCCGATCATAGCGATTGCCGTAAATACCGGGTGCAGGCCTATTGTACCGGAAGGAGTAATTGAAAAGATGGCGCATCCGGCAAGCCCTGTGATAGACACTATTGCTCCCGTAGCCACGATGATTCCGCTGTTTATCCGTTCTGGAAGTTTTAACATCTTTTTCACCGGCATTTTAATTGACCCGCAGGCAGGATACAGTGTGCGTGAGTGCTCTGCATTGTTAGACGGGACAGAAGCACATGTAGAACGAGCACAGAGGTACTATGCTAATGCGATAATATGTCATTATTATTAATTATACATATAACTTACTGTCATTATTAGCGCTTTTTCATGCATAGCTGTGCAGGCCCGGTATCAGATACGACACACCGACATAAGTGAAAATGACTGACAGGAAGCCCAGCATGGAAATGTATGCGGCGTCCTCGCCTTTCATGCCCCGGAGACGCAAGCCTGTATATAGCGCATATATGACAATAGTGATCAGTGCCCAGGTCTCCTTCGGGTCCCACGACCAGTATGAGCCCCAGGCGGCATTCGCCCATATCGCACCCATGAGCGTACCAGCAATGAGTAATGTCAGGCCTGTGTAGACAGATATGCTGGCTATCCTGTCCAGCCTCGCGAACGCCGGGGCGTCTCTTTTGCCCTTCAGCAGGAAATAAATGATTGCAGCCGATGCCATTGCCGAGATGGCGAACAGGCCGTAAGCTGCAATGACTACTGGCACGTGGACCAGGAGCCAGCCGCTGTTCAGCGCCTCTGACAGCACTGGATTCGGCTCCCAGAGAAACGCCGAAAAGAGGGATAGAAGGATCGATAAGCCGGACAGTCCCAGGCAGAGTGGCGCCGGCTCATCCTTACGGTATAATGCGGCTGCGGCCAGGCCGGTGATCAACGCCAGCAGCGCCGCGGACTCGTAGAGCTCTGCCCATGGCGGCCGCCCAGTGGTATACCACCGCAACGCCAGCGCTAATATTATCACGGCGCAGCTGACAAACCCGCAATATTTCGCATATCTTCTATGGGAGGTTACTATGGAAATGATAAATGTGCCAGATGCCGCTGCGCCTGTGATCAGTAAAGCCTGTTCCGGCTGCAATCTCCCATCCTCAAAACCTATATATCCAGCCTGTATAAGTATAACACTTTACTAAAATAGTTATTGTTAACTAAAAACAATTACTACGTGATCTCGATGGCCAGCAAATACTACTTCAGCACCCGGGACCTTCTCGTCATTGCCGTGCTCGCAGCGCTCGGCGGCGTCCTGTCGACGTATGTCAGCTACCTCGCTAATATGATCAACCACCTCGTCGGCGTCCCGTTCGGCGCAGGGAACGTGGTCGCCGGCCTGCATGTCCTGTGGCTGCTCCTGATGATCGCCATCACCCGCAAGGTTGGCGCCGGGCTGATAGGCGGGGCAGTCAAGGGGTTCGTGGAGTTCATCACCGGCAACCCGCATGGCATTATCGTCGTGCTAATCTCGATGATCGAGGGCCTTGGCGCCGAGCTAGGCTACTGGCCACTCCGGAAGTATCGCACGGTGCCTATATGCTGGGCGGAGGCCTCGGCGCGTTCGCCAATGTCCTCGTATTCCAGGTGCTCTACAACTCCTACGGCAACGTTTATCTGTTCGGCATCTGGGGCGGACTGGCTTTCGTCTCGGGCGCCGTGATGGCCGGCTACTTCACCGGCGGCATCGTGGATAACCTCGAGGACGCGGGCATCGTGCGCCGGGAGAAATCGAAAAAGAGCATCCTGTCGTTCAGTATTCCCAAAGCGTTCGCGCTGGTGCTCGCGGTCGCTATCCTCTTCTCGGCGATCTACTATTTCGCGCTGGTCCAGGTGAGAGAAGATCCGATGGTGGTCCATGTGACCGGAAAGATCGTCGAGCCGAAAGACTATTACCTGCCGACGTACCGGTCGGATTTCATTACCGTCAATACACCCATGGACGGGACCTATAAACATTACGCCTGCCCAGGATTACTCCGGGCTGTCGCTCGACTACCTGCTCGATGACGCGCGAGTAAGCGCAGATGCGACGAAGATCGATGTGATTGCCAATGACGGCTATTACCAGACCTTTAACCTCTCGGAAATCCGCGGGAAAAACCTGCTGCTGAACATCTCTGACGTGGAGAGCGATTCGGAGTATATCCGGCTCGTGGCCCCTGAGTTCGCGGGCGGCATGTGGGTGAGAAAAGTCAACAAGATCAGGGTGTACTGAAGCCATGACCTCCCCTGCAATGCACGTCTTATCCGTCAGCGGGCTCTCTTTCTCCTTCTATAACTCCGATCGCCGGGCGCTGGACGGCATCAGCCTCGACATCCCGGAAGGCGAATTTGTGGCAATCACCGGCCCGTCGGGCTGCGGGAAGTCGACGCTGGCCATGGCCATCGGGGGCTACATACCGCATGTCATCGAGGGAAAACTGGAAGGCAGCGTCGTCGCCGGTGGCCTTCACACCGACAGTGCCAGCCTGGCCGACCTCTCTACGATAGTCGGCATCGTGCAGCAGGACCCGGAATCGCAGCTCTGTACCCTGGAGGTCGACGACGAGGTCGCCTTCGGCCCGGAGAACCTGGCTCTGCCCCTCGACGAGGTCCGGAAGCGTGTCGAGCGATCGCTTGCGCTGGTTGATGCGACTTATCTCCGTGGACGGGACATCTATGAGCTGTCCGGCGGGGAGAAACAGCGAGTGGCCATCGCTTCTATCCTTGCCATGCAGCCCCGCGTGCTCATCCTCGACGAGCCTACCTCTAACCTGGACCCCACGTCTACGGCGGAAGTGCTGGCAGCCATCGCCCGGCTGCGGCAGGAGTCAGGCCTGACCATCATCGTGATCGAGCACAAGCTGGACCGCATCATGCCGCTCGCGGACCGGCTGCTCGTCATGGACTGCGGCCGTATTGTCATGGACGGCAAGCCGGACGTAGTCCTCCGTCTCTACCGGGAACGCATCAAAGCGATGGGCATAAGGCTGCCTGCAGAGCCCGGGGCCGAATGGCGCTGTGCCCACGAGAATCGCCAGGCAGGTACGCCCTGCGAGGAACTGGTGAATGTCGAAGGCCTGCGTTTTTCCTATAATGGCAAAGAGGTGCTGCATGACATTTCCTTTAAGGCGTGCACCGGGGAGATCGTCGGCATTATCGGGCCCAACGGCTCGGGTAAGACTACGTTCCTGGCGCATTTGATCGGGATACACAAGCCTGCGCAGGGGTCAGTACGGTCTGCGGCGAAAGCACGAAGGCCGGAAAGGTCTCTCGTCTCGCCCGCATGGCCGGATACGTGTTCCAGAACCCGAACCACCAGATCTTCGAGCGTACCGTACGGGGCGAAGCGGGGTTCGCCTGTAATAACTTTGGCATCGACCGGGAGACGCGCGATTGCCGGGTGGACGACGAGCTGCAACGGTTCGGGCTTCCGTTACGCGGACCGGACCCGTTGGGCTCAGCTTCGGCGAGAAGCGTCGCCTTAATATCTGCTCAGTACTCCCGCACCAGCCACGGCTGTTGTTGCTGGATGAGCCCTTCGTCGGCCAGGACTATTTCAACGTGGCTGCAATGACTGAGGAGCTGCAGACGCTGAAGCGAGAGGGCAAGACCGTCCTGATGGTGTCCCATGACATCGACATGGTATACCGGCACTGCGATCGAGTGGTGCTCTTCCTCGACGGCCGGATAGCGGTGGACGACGCGCCTGAGGCCGCCCGGCTGAAGATCGAAGCGCTGGGCATGAAAGAATACCTTCCGGGGGGATGCCCGTGAGGGTCAAGTACGAGGCGGGGACACCTTCCTGCACGCCCTTAACCCGCTGACGAAGCTGATCGTGCTTGTACTGTTCAGCGTCGGCATCTTCCTCTTCGCCAGCATACCGATCGAGCTGCTGGTCTTCCTGTCATTGGTCGCCATCATAGCAATGTAGGTCGAGTCTTGCATCGTTGCTTACCTCCCGGTTCCTGCTGTCATTCGCGGTGCTGCTCTTCCTGGTGGAGGTGATCTTCAACTAGGGTGTACCGTCTACTTCTCGATACCTCTCGTTCTGTTCACCATTCCGGTAACGTCGCACGGCGTGATGGTCGGCATCGTGCTGGCACTGCGCTTCGTCTGTATCATCCTGGCCAGCGCCATCTTCGTGTTCACCACCGACCCGGGAGAGCTTGCCTATGCGCTCATCCGGGCAGGGGTTCCATACCGCTACGGCTTCATGCTGGTCACCGCCATCCGGTTCATTCCCGTGTTCGAGTCGGAGGCCGGAACCGTCCGGTGCGCACAGCAGGCCCGGGGACTGGACATCGAAGGGCAGGGGCTGCGGGCGTTGATCAATTCTGCACGCTATACGCTGCTGCCGCTGGTCGTCTCGGCGCTGTCCAAGGTCGATGTGCTGGTCATCTCCATGGAAGGCCGGGCTTTCGGCATCAGGCCGTGGCGCACTACACTGCGCCGCAGCCGGTTTGCGGCGGCCGATTTCGTCGTCCTGGCGGTGGCCGTTGTCTTATTTGTCATCCTGCTGGCCTGCGTGTTTACGGGCATGTTCCAGCTCCCGGGCATCGTTACCTACGACTAATAGGCGACTGTACCTGGCGCATGTAAATCGATTTAGATTACATAAGGTTTAATAGGTAA